>CAMNSZ010000007.1 GCA_946557105.1 uncultured Lachnospiraceae bacterium
CCGCAGCACTCCTCGTCGTGGTCGTGATGATGGCCGTGACCGCAGCACTCCTCGTCGTGGTCGTGATGATGGCCGTGACCGCAGCACTCCTCGTTATGGTCATGATGATGGCCGTGACCGCAGCATTCCTCGTCGTGGTCATGATGGTGATGCTCATGCTCCTCATGGACATGCTCCAGCATCTCCTTCATCATATCCTCCAGCTTATCGGCGCCCTCAATGGTCTCTAACACTGTCCTTCCGTCCAATTGCTCCAAAGGCGTGGTAATGATTGTCGCCTTGTTATTATACTCGCGAATCATCTGTACGCACTCGCTAATTCTATCCTGATTCACCTTGTCCGTTCTGCTAAGGATGATTGTGCCCGCATAAGCTATCTGGTTGATAAAAAATTCACCGAAATTCTTGATATACATTTTACACTTGGAAGCGTCCACAACCGCCACCGCGCTGTTCACCTGTACGTCCAAATCCTCGGCCACATCCTCCACCGCTTTCAGCACGTCGGAAAGCTTTCCCACTCCTGATGGTTCGATCAAAATACGCTCCGGGGCATAAGTACTGATAACCTCCTTTAAGGAAGCGCCGAAATCGCCTACCAGAGAACAACAGATACATCCGGAGTTCATCTCCTTAATCTCGATTCCCGCCTCCTTTAAAAATCCTCCGTCAATGCCTATTTCTCCAAATTCATTTTCAATCAGCACGGTCTTGCTGCCATCCAAGGCCTCCTTTAACAGCTTTTTTATCAAAGTAGTCTTCCCTGCTCCCAAAAAGCCTGACACTACGTCAATCTTCGTCATTTCGCTCAATCCTTTCTCTTTAAATAATAAATTCGGTATACCGCTGCCGTAAAAATTCGGCGGTCCGTTTACTGACCTCTATTTTCTACCATAATTACCGAAATGTCAATAATGGGATTATTAAAGGACTATAAAAGTTTTATCAAATCCGGTGCGAAACTATCTCTGCCTCCAAAACGTTAAGAGGCACTGCTGCCGCCGTCTCTCCGTCCTCATCCATTCCGCACAAAATCCCAAGAAAATGCCCTTGCATATCAAAAAGTCCTCCCCCCGACATTCCCGGATATGCTTCCACCCCTGCCAGCATCATGTACTGAGCAAAATCCTCCACATAAATCCAAGGCTCCAACAGGCTTCCTTCGTATGCGTCTCCCGCAGCCTCCGATTTTGACCCCATGGCAATGATACCGTCTCCGGTCTTTAAAGCGTCAAAGCTTTCCTTATCTATATTTACACAATAATATTGCCGCAGATTCTCCTCGGGAATCCGCTCGATATCCACCTTGACAAACGCCAAATCGGCATTGCCCGAAACAATATATTCCGTACTTTCCACCAAAAAGCCATCAAAAAAAGTAAGCCATACCGCTCCCTTCGTCTGCTCCAAAATATGTCCTGCGGTTATCACCACCAGCTTGTCATCACAAATCCCGTAAATAACGCCGCTTCCCGACAACTCCTTAGCCGCTACCTTCACCATCATGCCCGCCGAAATCCTCTGCAGCACGTCCGCCGCATTTTCCTGATTTGGAGCTTCAAGCTCAACTAAGGGAGCGCATGACAGATTAAATCTATCGGCATCCCCCTGCCCGTCTTCCGCCGGTCCGCTCTCTTTGGTTTTAAATTCCGGCAAACTATCGTAGCTGCAGCCGCCAAACGCCGATATGCACAAAATGCAAGCTATAAAAATCAGTAATTTATTCATTAAACTGCTCTCCTATATTGCTATTATAAAGCATACATACAAAGTAAGCAAATTCCATGGCTGCGACCGCATAACCGAAGCTCCATGCCCGTCAGTGACGATCTTCTATTGCCGACATTTTATACGGAACATGGTCCGAAATTTATGCATGGCACAACAAAAAAATCCGGCAAAATGACGTAAAAAGCCAATTTACCGGGTTTTTTATTGTAAGCAAAACGATAAGCCGGGTTATGTCGTGAATAATCATCTATCTAGTACGGCTGTCGCCAGCCGCATCAAGCGACCTACCTGAAAGCAGGTCGGGCCAACCTATAGCCTTCTGTTTGGTCTTGCTTCGGATGGGGTTTACATGGCTCCGCCCGTTACCGGACGGACGGTAGTCTCTTAAACTGCCTTTCCACCCTTACCATGCGGCAGCGCGCTGCGCTGCCGCACAAAAATCCGTAAAGGGATTTTCCCAGATTCTCAGGCAAAGCCTAAAATCTGTGGCGGTATATTTCTGTTGCACTAGCCTTGGAGTCGCCTCCACCAGACGTTATCTGGCATCCTGCCCTGTGAAGCCCGGACTTTCCTCACCTGTCCGCCGCTGCAAATTGCAGAAGCGGCACAGCCGCGATTATTTATCTTACTTACATCCTGTTTATTATATAAATTATTTTTCAAAAAAACAAGCTTTTATCCTTCAATTATTTCTTGAACCAGACGATTCACAAAATTACAGAAGCCATGCGCATTCATTCCCATAAGCGTTATTATAGCACGCCGGCAATGCGCACGCGCTATACATTAAAACAGCTTCCGCCCACAAATTCCCTGCAGATTGAGTTATTTGGCAGGCTTTCGCTGGTGACGTTCAGAAAATAGTCCAGAAATTTCAACAGACGCTTTGCCTCGTAATACTCCGGTACATCCTTTGGTATCTGGAAAAGAAGCGGCTCCGCAAACTGCTTTAACACAGCAAGCTCATAAATCAAAACGGAATTGAACATAGCGTCCGCCTCCTCCTGAAACGGAAAAATGTTTTCCTCCTCGCCCCTTCGCACGGAAGGCCACATCTCAATTGTCCTTCTGGCGTCAGACCCCCTTGTTCTGGCATCCCGAACCATACGCCTTAACAGCCTTCCGTCCGTGGTGGGAATTCTGTTGTGCTCGTCAATATTAATATTTGTGAGGGCGCTGATATAAATTTTATATTTACTATCCGCAGGGAGCGCATAGGAGGTTTTGTCATTTAAGCCATGGATTCCTTCAATCACAAGAATATCGTCTGCTCCCAGCCGCTTAAATCTGCCCCTGTATTCCCTTTTCCCCGTCTTGAAGTTAAAGGTGGGAAGCTCTACTCTCTCCCCCTCTAAAAGACGCACCATATCATCATTAAATTTCTCGATGTCAATGGCCTCCAGACATTCAAAATTATATTTTCCGTTCTCGTCCAGCGGTGTAAGCTCCCTGTCCACAAAATAGTCGTCCAGACCGATGGGATGAGGCGTTTTTCCCAAGGTGCGCAGCTGTACGGACAATCTGTTTGCAAAGCTGGTCTTGCCGGAGGAGGAAGGCCCTGCTATCATAATAAATTTCACATTGCCACGCTTTATGATATCCTTTGCAATCTCACCGATTTTCCTCTCCTGCTCGGCCTCCTGCACCAAAATCAGCTCGCTCATGGAACCGCTGCAAATCTGGTCGTTCAAATCGCCAACCGTCTCGATTCCAACCCTTTTTCCCCAGTCCGCAGAGGCCTTAAGCGTCTCAAACAACATTTTCCTCTCCACAAAAGGCTCCACCACGGCAGGCTGGCTTTTTGTAGGTAAAAGGAGCATAAAGCCTTCGTCATAGGCAATCACATCAAACCATTTCACATATCCGGCATTAGGCAGCATATATCCGTAGTAGTAATCATAATATCCCTCTATCTCATAAATATTGACAAAAGAGCTCCTTCGATAGCGGAAAAGCTTCTCCTTGTCCTTCATCCCATGCTTCCGGAACAATTCCATTGCATCGTCCAAGGCACAGGATTTTTTCATAAAAGGAGTTTTTTGTGCAGAAAGCTCAAGCATTCTGCTCTTAATTTTTTCCGCGTTTTCTGCCGTTGCGGCAATGCTTCCTCTTGGATTGACATAGGAGCCGTGTCCTACGGCAAATTCCACCCTGCAGCGCTGTGCCGCGTCGGCGCCGAATACGTCGAACACACCCTTCAAAAACAGCATAGTGGCCGTTCTCACATAAGTCTTATAGCCTACGTCATCCTTCAATGTAAAAAAATCCAAGGTACAGTCCTTCGTCAGCTTTTTAAAGAGCTCCCGAATCTTGCCGTTAGCGGCAACTACCGCAATCATACCATCATACTGCTCCTGATACGGTTCTACTACCGTTTCATAAGTGGTTCCCTGAGGATATTGCTTGCGCTCTCCGTTTATCGTTATCGTATACATTTTATTTTCCTTCCTTCTCTTCATATAACCCCGCTAATTGATTTCTATAATCATATTCCCCCCAGAAGCTCCAGTGCCTGACTAATTTCTAAAAGCTCCTCTCGCACCTGAATCAATCGTTTTGACGCGCGCTTTGTATCCTGACAAAGAAGCCCTTCTTCAATGCCTCTGACGGCACGCTGCCTATCCAGCAGATAAGCCCTTAACACGGGATGCCTTTTTGTAAGCAGCAATTTTCCATACCTGTCATAAAGACTTTGAAGCTGCTTGCTTACAGGCTCTCGTGACAGATTGCCCACGGCTCCTTGCGGCTCCTCTCCCTCACATCCGCCCCATGACGCTTTCATAAGAAAATAGTACTTCCCAGCCTCAAAAAGTACATTCTCCCCGAGTATTTCATATCCGCTTTCCCGGAGAAATTTCCTGAATTCATAAAGCTCCGACTGAGGCTGCAAAATCAACTCCTTGAAGCTTCTGGACTTATCCTCGTGGTCGGACAGAATTTTCTGCATCAGCCTCCCGCCCATTCCGGCACAGACGAGAGTATCCGCTTCTCCCGCACAGTATGCCTCCAATCCGTCGGAAAGCCGTGTCTCTATGTAATCGCCCAGCCCGTAAGCCGCCACATGCTCTTGCGCCCGTGAGAGCGGACCCCTTCGCACATCCATGGCAAGCACCCTTGGACTGATCCCCCTCTGTATCAAATAAACGGACAAAAAGCCGTGGTCGCATCCCACATCGACAGCCCTGTTCCCCCGGGTCACCATATCCGCAAGCGCCTGAAGTCTCTCGGAAAGCGTAACTTCCTTTAGCGCTCCCATCAGTCCAAATAATCCTTCAGCTTACGACTGCGGCTGGGATGACGCAGCTTACGCAGCGCCTTTGCTTCAATCTGGCGGATACGCTCACGAGTAACGTTAAACTCCTTGCCCACCTCTTCCAGCGTTCGCGCCCGCCCATCATCCAAACCAAAGCGCAGACGCAGCACCTTCTGTTCCCTTTCCGTCAGAGTGCTTAGTACCTCCACAAGCTGCTCCTTCAGCAAGGTGAACGCTGCCGCATCCGCGGGAACCGGTACGTTATCGTCCTGAATAAAATCTCCCAGATGGCTGTCCTCCTCCTCACCGATAGGCGTTTCCAGAGAAACCGGCTCCTGACTGATTTTTAAAATTTCACGCACGCGGTCAACCGGCATGTTCATTTCTTCTGCAATTTCCTCGGGAGACGGCTCTCTTCCCAGCTCCTGCAGAAGCTGACGGCTTACACGGATGAGTTTATTAATAGTCTCTACCATATGCACGGGGATTCTAATGGTTCGCGCCTGATCCGCTATGGCTCTGGTGATAGCCTGACGAATCCACCATGTGGCATAGGTTGAAAACTTATATCCCTTACGATAATCAAATTTTTCCACAGCCTTAATAAGACCCAGATTTCCCTCCTGAATCAAATCAAGGAACAACATACCCCTGCCTACATATCTCTTGGCAATACTGACTACCAGACGCAAGTTTGCCTCGGCAAGACGTTTCTTGGCATCCTGATCGCCAAGCTCCATTCTCTTCGCCAGCTCGATTTCCTCCTCAGCCGAAAGCAAAGGCACCTTTCCTATTTCCTTTAAATACATGCGCACGGGATCTTCGATGCTGATGCCGTCCGGAACGGACAAATCGAGATTTTCCACATCCACCTCGTCCTCATCGGTAAGGATAATCTCCTCGTCGTCCACATCGTCCTCATCCGTGATCCTGAGCACGTCCACATTGTTCTGGTCCAATACCTCTAAAATTTTCTCAAACTGCTCCTCCTCCAAGGACATATCGGAAAAGAAGTCGCTGATTTCCTGATATTCCAGAACATTTTTCTTTTTCTTTGCGGTACTCAAAAGCTCCTTCACTTTTTCATCGAACTTTACCTGTGTGTTTTCATCCATTTTCGTGGTTCCATCCTTCCCAGAATTTTCATTTCCTTTTGTATCGTTTTCTGTTGTTTTTCCTATTCTTGACCTTATTCTAAAGAAATATGCGTTTTTGCAAGCCCTTCCAGCGCTTTCTTGCCCTCAACCGCCTGCTTTAAGGCATTTACATCCGCCCCCAGATTAGCGGTATAGTATTCATAACTATTTTTTTTCACAGCAAGCAGAATATCGCGGAATGCCTTTTCCTTCTCCTGCACAGTGGTAAGCTCCGGCAGACTTGTATGAAAAAGCTCCGCCGCCTCCCGCTGCTTTTCCTCATCCTCAAACATGCTGATAATGCCCGCCGGATTATAATTTCCCTTCTCTAAATCAGAAAACAGTCTCTCGGCAACCTGCCTATACAGCTCCTCCGTAAAATCCTCAGCCGAAATATAAGGTTTTATTTTATCATAAAGATTTGGCATATCCGTTATCCAAGTGAGCAAAAGTCTCTGCGCCCGCTTAGCGTTTTCCTGCGGATTGCTCTTTTGGTGCACTAATGTTTTCGGACGCTCTATAGGACGCGCCAGACCTGTTGAAGACGCGTAATTAAGCACCAGCTTACGCAAATTTTCCACGCCGATAAAATATTTCTCCGCAACTGCCTGCAGATAATTATCCCTCTCCACTTCCTCCTGAAAACCGCAAAGCCTTCTTGCCGTCTCACGGTGAAATCTTGTCTTTTGCTCCGGATCCTTTAAATCATACTGCTCCTCCAATATGCGGATTTCAAAAAAGAAGCTGTTCTCCGCCTGCGCAATACGTTCTTCAAAAGCTTCCCTCCCAAGATTTTTCATAAACTCGTCGGGATCCTTATACGGCTTCATACTTATAACCTTCCCCGTAAGATTCGCTTCCCGCAAAATTCCGATTGCCCTAAGCGCCGCCTTTATTCCCGCGCCGTCGCTGTCATATGCAAGCAGTACATTATCGGTATATCTGCGAAGAAGATTGGCCTGTTCCTGCGTAAAAGCCGTTCCCAAAGAAGCTACTGCCTGAGTAAAGCCTGCCTGATGCATGGCTATCACATCCATATAACCCTCGCAAAGTATCACATTACCGCTCCTTGCCGTCCGGGCAAAATTCAACCCGTACAGATTCCTTCGCTTATCAAAAACAAGAGTCTCCGGCGAGTTTAAATATTTCGGCTCACCGTTGCCCATCACACGGCCGCCAAAGCCTATCACCCTGTGATTGATATCCTGAATGGGAAACATGACCCTGTTCCAGAATTGGCTTACAAGTCCGCTCCTCTCGGAATAATTGGCAAGCCCCGCCTCCTTTATCAACTCGTCCTCAAAGCCCTTCGTACGTAAATACCGCACCAGCTGCGCCCCATTTTTCCCCGCGTAGCCCAGCCCGAACCTATGCATGGTTTCCTCCGACAATTCTCTCTTTTTCAGATACGAACGCCCTACCTCCCCATGAGGCGTACGCAGCTGATAATAAAAGAATTTTGCCGCCTCCTTATTGACCTCGAGAAGCCTTGTCCTCTTGTCCGCCCTCTGTCTGGCCTCCGCCGAATACTCCGGCTCGGGAAGGCTCACTCCCGCTCTGCCTGCCAGAAGCTTAACCGCCTCGGGAAAAGTATAATTCTCGTATTTCATTACAAATGTATAGACATTACCGCTTACGCCGCATCCAAAGCAATGATACATCTGCTTCGGACCGGACACGGAAAAGGAGGGCGTCTTTTCATTATGAAAGGGACAGCACCCCCAGTGACTGCTTCCCTTTTTCTGTAGCTTCACATAGCCTGACACCACATCCACAATATCGTTTTTCATTCTGATTTCTTCGATAAGTTCTTCCGGATAAAACATTTTATGGCTCCTTAAATCTGCCATGATTTAGGTATGTAAATATCCTCATATACCGCAATGGCAAAGCGGTCGCTCATGGCTCCCACATAATCGCAGACGACCCTCTCTCTGGGCTCTCCATCCGCTACCAGATTTAAAAATTCCTCGGGCAGAGCTTCGATATGCTTCAGGTAATGGTGATACAAAGTCTCCATAAGCTCCTCCGCTTTCCCCTCCTCGCTTTTTGCCTCCGGATTCTGATATACTCTCTCAAACATAAATTGGCGGAGGCTCTTCATCGCATCGGCGACCGGCTCCGACATAATAATATCGTTCTGCTCCATGCTGTTCATCACAATATCATGGATAAAATGATCCAACCGTTCTCCCGGTGTAGAGCCCAGCACCTCTCTGATACTTTTCGGAACATCGCTCTCCTTTAAAATGCCGGCACGCACCGCATCGTCCATGTCATGATGGATATAGGCTATCTTATCGGACAACCGAACTATCTTCCCCTCCAGCGTATGGGGCTTTCCTATGGTCTGGTGATTCCTGATACCGTCTCTCACTTCATAAGTCAGGTTAAGACCCAGACCGCCCTTCTCCAGCCTGTCCACGGTCCGCACGCTCTGCTCACTATGTTCAAAGCCAAGAGGACATACTCTGTTCAACGCTCTCTCACCCGCATGTCCAAAAGGCGTATGTCCTAAATCATGTCCCAATGCTATCGCTTCCACCAGCTCTTCATTCAGCTTTAGCGCTTTTGCTATGGTACGGGCATTCTGCGAAACCTCCAGCGTATGAGTAAGCCTTGTCCTGTAATGGTCTCCCTCCGGCGTCAAAAATACCTGTGTCTTATCCTTGAGTCTCCTAAATGCCTTACAGTGAATTATCCTGTCTCTGTCTCTCTGAAAAACAGGTCTGATGTCACACTGCTCCTCGGGCTTTGACCTGCCCTTTGACCTCATGCTCAAGGCGGCATAAGGACTGAGATAGTCCTTCTCCCACTGTTCTAAGCTCTCTCTGATTGTCATGTCAGCTCCTATCCGACGCTTCTTACGCGCCTAAGTAAGACTTCTCCTGTACATCCCTCAAGCTAAAACGCTTAAAATATCGCCCTATTTTATGTATTCTGCGCGATTCCTTGAAATCCTTTTTTCCTATAAAAATATTTAAAAAAATAATCTTTTACATTTTGCCGCCGCTTTAGACAAAGCCGGTCTTAAAGGACGCAAAAAGAGCCACAATCCTGCAGCCGTTCTATAAGCAATATGATTAACGGAAAATTTTTTCCCTTTTCTTATAATTCCTACCAATACTCCTTTTATCTGCTCCCTGTTCAGCGGGCCTTCAATTTCACTCTGATTGTCGCCTACCATATAATAGGCCCCTCCCCTGCGTCTCCAGATGCGGTGCAGCACCAAAATTCCCTTGTCCCTGCGATACAAAACCACATCCCCCCGCTTAGGCGTCCTATCACCAATGGGCGCTATGACCGCCTCGTCTCTTTCCGGCACAAAAAGCGGATACATGCTGTAGCCCCAAGGCTTGAGCTGAACGGTTTTTCCCTCCGCTAAAAGTCTCTCCACATCCTTTTTATCCACTTTCATACTAAACCTCCATGTCAGAGCTTTATTTTCCTTTTTCCATTGTAGCATTTCTCCCCATGTAATGCTATAATAATTTCATTAACAAACAACGGCTTTGGCGCGATAAATACGCATATTGTCGTAATAGCGCTTATATGACGGAAACGAGGAATTGATGAAACAAAATGATTGTTATGTGCTAAAAAGAATAGCGGGGGTTCCCTACCTTCTTCCCGTCGGGCAAATGATAGGGGATTTTAAGCGTAGTATCCGAATTAACGAAACAGGAGTCTATTTGTGGAAGCTGCTGGAAAAGGACCGCTCCCTTGAAGAACTGATACGGCTGTGCGCCTCTCATTATTCCATCAAAGAAGAAACGCTTCCCCAGTTGGAGAATGACGTCGCAGAATTTGTTTCCTCCCTGACGGCACAAGACATCCTTGTTCCGTCGCATACCGTCACGGATATAAAGAGCCCGTTCTATAAATGTATTGAAATTGCCGGCTTAAGGTGTAAGCTCTATGGACCCAAGGAAGCCTTTTCTCAAAGCTTCAAGCCGTTTTTCTGTGAGTCCTGCGCCGATTGTATACAAAACATCGAAGTTCTTTACCACCTTCCGGAAACGCTGGAAAACGGCAGACTGCTCTTAAGGAATCACGAGCTGTCCATTATCGAGCGGGGAGATAAATACATTTTACTGTTTCCGGCGGCATGCCGGATTCTGGAAGCACACCTTACAAAGAGCGGCTCTCTCGCCAGATTTTACTGCCTGCCTCCCTTGACAGACAGTCTTCGCAGCGATTTGTTCCATGCAATCCGCCTTGTCTGGCTTTATCTTGCCCAGCTGCACAATATGGCGGCGCTGCATTCCGCATCCGTTTTATACCGTGGCCGTGCATGGCTCTTTTCCGGCTCATCGGGAACAGGCAAATCCACCCACACCAATCTGTGGAGCTCCCTTTATAATGTTCCGATCATAAACGGAGATTTAAATCTCCTCGCCATGGAAAACGGGCACGCGGTAGTTCACGGGATACCTTGGTGCGGAACCTCCGGAATATTTGACACTCACACCTATCCTTTGGGAGGTATTATCCTGCTCAGACAGGCTGACGGAGATTATGTGGAGAACCTGCCGGACGCCGAAAAACGTTTATTGGTGCTGCAGCGCCTTATCTCCCCCTCATGGACCAAGGCTCTCTTAAACCGCAATCTCGCTCTCATAAATTCTCTCGCACAGGACATAATGATATGCCGTCTGTGCTGCACGCCCCGAAATACTGCCGCCGAAACCGCCAAAAGGCAAATAGACAGCTTTCTGGACGCCTGACGGAAGGCTTCCGCTTGGAATCCTCCCGTCTTAAAATTCCCGAATCAAGGCTTCTATTTCTTCATCATTTAGCGCTGCGCACTGCCCCCTTCTGATAGCATATACGCGATTACACATGCTAAGCGCTGTAGGACGATGTGTGGTGACAATACAGGTGCGGGGATAATTGTCCTTCATTATATTCTTCAGCACTCTTCTCTCGGTGGCCACGTCCAACGCAGACGTCGCCTCATCCAAAAGCAAAAGCGGAGATTTCCTCAACAGCGCCCTCGCTATGGAAAGCCTCTGCGCCTGCCCCTCGGAAAATCCCCCTCCCCTTTCTTTTACCACACTGTGTATTCCGTCGGGCAGCTTGCTTACAAAATCCCATGCACAGGCAAGCCTTAACGCATTTATTATCTCTTCCTCCGAGGCGTCCGGCTTCACATTGCGCAGATTTTCCGCAATCGTGCCCGAAAACATAGTGTTTCCCTGAGGCACATAAGAAAACAGCTTTCTTGTAGAGGGAGTCAGGGGAATGGAATCCGACTGCGTGTTTTTAGCTCCCCCGCAAAGAACCGCCTTTCCCTCCTGCGCCGTCACAAGCGACAGGATAAGACGCATCATGGTAGTTTTCCCTTCACCCGAGGGTCCTACCAGACCGATAATCTCATGGGGATGTGCCTCCAGAGATACGTTTTCAAATACTTGCGTTCCCGTACGGTACGCATAGCTTATATCCTTAAGGCATAAGCTGATGCCCTCCTTCGCATAGGTCTTCCGAAATCTCTCCACCGCTTCGTCGCAAGTATAATCCTCTCTGGGCATTTCCACAATATCCATAAGTCTTCCGGCCGAGGTCATAAGACCGATTGCCATGGGTACGAGAGAGGTGAGATTATGCAGCGCCCCCGTGAGCGTTCCCGATAAGCTGAGAAACATTGTCATGGTTCCATAGGTAATCGCCCCGCTCCATACTCTGTAGATCCCCCAGCCGTAGGCCGCATAGGACACCAAAAGCCCCACCGTGGACAATAAAAGCGAGGTGCCAATTGACATTTTTTTAAATTCCAGCTTCATATTGATATATTCCTTTTGAAGCTGCTTAAGCCTTGCCGCATAAAGTCTCACCAAATCAAAGGCCTTAATAATCTGAATATTGGAAAAGGTTTCCTGATTAAAGCCCGACATTTTAGCTCCCATCGCCGCACTTTTCTCATTATTGTTTACCATACGCCTCATCAGGGTCTTTGACAAAATAAGGCTGACCGGCATACTTAAAAACGCAAAGCCCGCAAAAGACACATCATGATAAGCTACTACAGCAAAAGTACTGATAAATCGAAAAACATAAATAATAAGGTTCGGGAGAAAGTTCAGTACTCCGCTCGATATATTGGAAGCGTCCGAGCTCCACCTTGTCAGCAAATCCCCCGTATGATACCCCGTTAAGGCTTCCCAATCCGTCACCAATATCTTCTCAAAGATATCCGCTTTTATCTGCGCGTCTACCTTCATCCCAATCCAGCCCGACGCATAATCCGAAGCCATACTAACCAGCGTAGTACCCACATTCAGCCCTATCATAATGCAAAATGTCTTAAGCACCATGCCTGTCTCATGTCCTGTGATAATGTCCACCAAATCCCTTGATACCAGACTTGCAGCAAGTGAAACAAGCGTTCCCAACAGTCCTAACAGAGTATAAAAAACCATTGCCAGCCAATAACGTTTGGCATAATGATAAATCCAGACCGTCTGCTTTTGCATCTCCTTCAATCTGCCGGACTTAATTCTCTCTATATAAAACTTTATTCTTCCGCCCATATTCCATTCTCCGGCAAAGAAACAAAGGTCGCATCATTGCCCTTTACATACCTTCTTATCACTATAATTTCCTTTTCGCTAAAAAGGAGGCTATGCGCACACATAACCTCCTCTCATTCTACATAAGTCCAAATGCATAAAAGCCGGATACAACCTACCAAGTATGCTGATCACATTCTGCGTTACAATAGGTACATCTCACTCCTACAACGGCTAAGCCCTCACCTGCCGATACATACACGTCGCCTAAACCAATGTTGTCATATGCATTACTATGGTATGCATACGTCAGAATAAGCTTGGAGCTGCCGCTTCCCGATGCATTAGCTGCATTACTGCTGACATAATCAACACTCTGATTAAAGGATAACTCTACTATCTGTACAGTAGCATGATGCCCGTCCGACGCTGCATGAGACGCATTAAGCTGGATAGTATAAGTTTCACGTCCCGCCTGAGGAGACTGTGTTATCCTTGCATCCACAGTATAGCATCCACTTGCCGCGTATACTCCTTCCGCCAACTCGTCATTCACTAATACATACGGTTTTTCGTAAGTCTTCATCCTCCCACTCCTTCCGATATATGTTTGTCAAATGTAACTTAATTATTATAATCAGTATAATAAATTATTATGCTAATGTCAATAAAAAACCCGTTTTTATTAAATATTTATTGGTAAAAATTCTCAAACCGAATACTTTTTCTACCTCCAAAAGAACTTTGGTTCCGTATTTTTTCCGCGGCGCTACCTCCTGTTTTTCTTAGAATTATTTTTATGCGCCTTAAAAAGCTTCATCTGTTCTATCATCCTGCCCCTCTGTCCCGCTTTTTCCAAGATGGCCAGAGTCGGGGTTCTCCTGATTTTTCTGTTATTCTGCATAAAACGTACCAAAGTAACCGTCCAGAGCGCCGGCCACAGCAAAGCGCATTTTCCGCTCTTGGGAAAATTCAAATGCATTTGATGATGAAATTCCCTTACATAATCAAACGCATCGCTCCCCCTAAGAGCCACCATCCTATCCGCGGCAGACTTGCCGAACTCCTCCGCCTCCAGCACCTCCAGAAGGAAACGCTTTGCATCATAGGTCGTCCGTATCTCCAGCCACTGCGCACGGCTTGGGCTAAGACCAAGATACTTGATACAGGCTAACGTTACCATATCCGAAAATCCCTTTATTCCGCTCTCCTTCACAAGTGTTAAATACTTGTCTCTCTCCTTTTGCGTTATCTCCCGGTTCCAAAATACCACCCAGTCACACAACAGCTTCAATCCAAAGCCCGACCGCAAAAAATGCTGCAGCATATGGAGCAAAAGCTCATAGGCATGATACGGCGTATCCAAAACGGGAAGCTCCACGCCCATAATATGCTTCCGTTTTATATTTTCGGCACATTCCTCCAGCTTCCCCGCAAGATACTCGTTCATCCTGCCGTTGTCAAAGGGTTCGGCAAGCATAGTGTGAAGCTCTATCTCAATTCCTTCCGGCGAACGGTACACAATATGATGCAGAGACGGCTGTCTTGCCTGCAATACACAGCCGGCGCGCTCCAATACAATACCGGCAGCCTCCTCCCTCTTTGGCTCTAAAAGCAGCAAATCCACATCCCCTGATTTTCTGAGCTCCGGTACGGGATAGAACCCGGCGGTACCCACACCCTTCAGCAGCGCCACGGGAATTCCCTCTTCCTCCAGACGCTTTATCAGATACCGGCTTAAGAAAAGAAGATGATAGCTTTGCCTTACCGTCATCCGGGCGCTCGTCTCCGCCTGCTTCCTCAGCCAATTCGGAACCTTCTCCCCCTCGACAAGAGAATGATACAAAAGCGGCAGCACCCCATGTCGTTGCGCCATGCGGGAAAGCTCCTCCCAATCTGAGGGAACCGTCTGCTTATACTGTCCGGTAAGTTCACCCTGCAACAGCTGTAACAGACACCTTTCCTCCGGGGAAAAGCCTGCATCCCTGTAAGCGTCCTCCTGCTCGCAGGCCTTGCGCTTCTCTGCCCTTTCACGCCGGTATTTTTTCACCAGCTGCACAGCCTTTTTCCACAACAGCCCAAATTCCTTTGTGCGGTGATAGAGAACCAGATAAACAAGATTAGCCGCAGCAAAGCATAAAAGCACGCGCAGCACGCACACTGCCCACGGATTGCCCTTTATATTACCGCACACCGCATCCAAAACATACCAAAGCGCAAAGGTCACGGAGGCATACAGTAAATACCTCAGAAAATAGAATCTACAGGGCGCCTGCAGCCTGTGCTTGTACAACATATAAGGCTCCACCCACAGCGATGTGACAGCCGTACTCGCCATAGTGCCCAGAAAAACGCCTGCGGTTCCCAGATACCTCCCCAGTATCAGAGAAACCACCAGATTAATCACGGCCTCCGCCAAAGATTTATATCTGTCATACCAAAAAAGTCCCATGGAATCCCGAAACACCAAAGAGGCCTGCCTCATTCCGGTAATATAAAAATTTAGGCATAATATCAATGTAACATTTCCTGCAAATACATACTGCCTTCCGAAGCTGAGTCCTACGAACAGGTCGAGCGCCTCATACATGCAAATAGCCGCCAGACCATATATCCACTGACCCATAAAAAAGGAGGCCTCGAATATTTTTTTAATTCTGCTTCTGTCGGCCTCCACTCCCATATTGCCAACGCTTGCGGTAATTCCCTGAAACATCTGTTCCAGAACCTGCCTTACAGAGCCTATGATCAAAAAATAGTTTGAATATCTTCCCACGCTGACCGTTCCGACCAACGCGGATAAAAGGAGATTGTCCGTGTTGTTGACTACCACATTTCCGATTTTGTGCATAAGCATGGCCCGTATATTTTGGAAAATTCCCCGCCTTTCTTCATTTGACAAGCGCTCAACCCTTTTATCCTTAAGAAACGGATACATCCTATCCGCTTTGCGGGATATGCACACATTGTTAAGTATGGTACATATTATCAGAATAGACAGATATAATATAAAATTTCTTGTGGAGAGCAGCACTATAATCTGTAAAGTATTCTGCAACACCCATGAAAGCGTCTGATACAGTACCCCGATATAGCTAAGCTGATGCGCGTCGATTAACGTCCTTTTATAAATCCCAAGATAAGAAACCACCGAATTCGTCAGATACATAATGTAAATCAGTGTCAGATGCCCTACCTTGGGCTGATCCTTGATCAGTAGGTCCATAAAGGGGATAACAAAGAGCCCTGCCGTAAGCACTATAACGGCAACTATTCTGTAAAAAGTCCTGTACAGCTTCATAAGGGACTTCTGCTTTTCCACATCCTTCTCGGATATCGGTTTATATAAGGCATATGTTATCGCCGTGCCGACTCCCAGCTCCGACAGCGCAAGCACGCTTAAAATATCCGTAAAAAGCCCGTTAATCCCCACATAATCCTCACTGAGCGTATGGGTAAATACAACTCTCGCCGCAAACCCCATCAATATAGCGCTTATTCTCGCTGCCATAGCCACAGTAGTGTTCCGTGCAGAGTACTCGGTTCTGCTCTTCTCCGTCGCCATACTCCCTCCAATTTATATGATTTCAAAGGCTGATTTTCGGGGCAGTATCTGCTCAAAGGCTCCTTGTATTTCCTCCTTGGCTTCTTGAAACTCACCGCCCGTCCATGTGTCATTGATACAAATTATCCTGCATTTTTGCTTTCTGATTACCTCCGCCAGCTTTTTATTATCGGAGGCAATCTCAAAATATTTAAAATCCTTCAATATATTTTTAGGCCTAAAATTACCGGACAGCTTCTGCCACTCCCTGAACAGATACGGCGTCACGTCGTCCTCATTGCGGAACCGGTTATGAGACGTCTTTTTCAAAAGCTCCCCCTCCTTATTCCACAGCTCTTCAAAGGTTCCCCTGACAAAGGGAGAAGGTCCGTGCACCGTGTAAAAACCTGTGTACAGAGGGAAAGCAAGCTCCAATATATTATAAAAGAAATATAAAAAGGGGTATCCTATTTTAAAATATCCTCCCGGATTCCTGCGCACGCATTCTCTCTTGTTAAAATGCCTGGACAGCACCAGCGAATTGTTTAAAAACAAATGTGACATCACCGGATTTTTGGGATTTGCCACTACCGGCTGAAACGCAAGCATATCACAGGGCTTTGCTCCCTCGAAAAAAGCTTGGGGCTTCACCCTGTCTATCAGAAACATATCGTCGTTAAAATAGACGAAATGCTCCGACAGCCCCTCTATTCTGTGAAGGAACAGCTCCAACACATTACTGTTGAAGGTGGGCAGAAATTCCTCCGGAATATAATCCTCATGCCTGACTATATGAAGCTTCGGATTTTGAATATCCAGCCACTTAGGCAGATGCCCCCATGTAATAAAATGGATTTTTCTGACCCACGGCGCATATTCTTCCACTCCCCTGAACCAATATTTTAACAGCCCCCAGTCCCTGTACCTCTCCTCATGATTATCCTCTTTACAATCCTGCTTATATTCCTTTCTCTGTCTGTTCCATGCCTCGTCGGCGCCGTCCACCCATGTGACCACAAAATCTATATCATACTGCATTTCATTAGCCTTCATTTCAGTTCTCTTCTCCACTGCCTCCAACCCTCCAAAAACGTCTCCACAGGTTCAAGGCTTATCAGCCCCACCTTATAGCCGTATTCCTCCGGGTCCTGCTCATTAGCCAGAAGGATCCTCTCCCTCGAAGCACAATCCCTGATGTCAAAATAAACCTCATATTCCCCTGCAGTCATCCCTGTTAAAGGAATCTCCTGAAATATGGTGTAAATCATATTTGAATCGTTTCCGCCGGAAAGCTCACGCAAATCACCGTCAGTCTCATAATAATGCACGGCGCCGCTTACTTTATCCTTCAGTATAATCCATACTCCGGCTTCGTGATAAACGGGAGCAAACCCCACATTCCGCAAAGCAACCGCTACCGACAGCCTATCCTTGGCAAACGCATAGTCAAACGACGCATCGTCGATGAACAGCCTGTACCCCAAATGCCTTTCTATATAAGATAAGCCGTCCATACCCTGAAAACAGCCCTCCTCAGCCACCGTTACCCCTGCCCATTTATCAAGCACCTTTCTGTCATAATCCTTATTGAGATAGGTGACGTGCATCCGTCTCATATCCTGCACTGCGTTTTCAAAATCATTATAAGGATTATCCACGATTACCTCGCCTCCTATAGGCACGCTTTTACAAAGAATCTCCTGAAATTCCAGTTCCTGCTCCCTGTTCCAATATGTAAAATAACCGTGCTCCTCCTTGGTATGCTCGCCGTAAGTACCGTAATCGCTCCAGCTGCCCAGCATCCCGTCGTTAAACAAGCCCAGCCGAGAGGCAAGCGAACCGTCTCCTCTCACTACCTCCTCCGCCTCCTTGATCTGCGTTACCATACGCCACTGCATGGGCATGCGCACGGACAAAAAGGTAGATTCATCCGTCGCCTCCGCCAGCTCCCTTGCCAAAACCTGCATATCCTGAGGATTGGAATATTTCGTACCGTTCATTTCCCCCCAATTACCTATAAACAACCCCTGCATAACAAATATCCTGTCCTTATACTTGCGCAGAGCAGGCCCCACCTGACGGATATGCTCCAAAATCACTTCAACATTTTCCGGCTCATACTTCTCGTTCTCCCCGTTCCAATCATAGAGAAATCTAACGATTAACTGTTTATCAACCTGCTCCAGCGCCATAAACAACGCCTCCAGATTTTCAAGACCCTGCTGAGAAATCGGCCTGTCCTTGAAATATTGCAGATTAAACTCTATCATAGTCAGCTTCGTCTCGTCATCCCGGCAGAACCTATCGGCAATATTTTGTCGAAAATCTGTTTCGTCGTCATTGATGTGAAAACCATGCATATAATAGAATCCCCTATTGGGATTATACAGCCTGCGCGCGGATTCCGTGAAGGAATAGCTCTCTGTAATTACGTTTCCGTGCCCCCTCGAAAGAAGGAGCCTGTCTCCCGCCTTAAACAATAATACTGCAAGGACGACTACGACAATCAATACAAATGCGCGTATAATGCCTCTTCTCAACCAATGTTCCCTCATGGGCGCCTCCGTCTACTGTATCGCCAGCTGATACAGCCTTAAAACATTTTGTCTGAAATAATAGCATACAAAATCATCATCCTCATAATATGTGTGCAACTCTCCCGGATACAGCCGTTCAAATTCCCTGCACCAATTATACAGTCTGGCTTCCAAAGCCGTACGCGTTTCCAAATTAGAATATATCCGGGAGGAGTTCTGAAATTTCCCCCGATAATTATCCGCCTCGCCTCTTTCTATATCCGAAGCCGTAATATCCGGGCACTGACTTACAAAGGAATTGTAATATGCGGGATACTTCTCCCATGCAAGCCATTCGGGACCGCCGAAGAAATGACTCTGCGCATATTCCAGAGGCTTCTTCTCCACATAGATAAACACATATTCCGTGGGAAGCGTATAATCCTTATCCTGACTTTTATTCACGAAATCTATTGCCTCCTCGTGAAATCCATATTGAATCATGTGATACAGCTCATCCACCGTTGACACAATGGTATAGTTGTTTTTGGGCAGTTCCTGCGTAATGGCGCTGGTCATCATAACCGCAGCGTTATACCTTGTCAGCTCATAATACAGATAGCCGTGAAAGCTTCCTGTCATTATGGCCCCCGCATAAATTCCCGCCACACAAAGCGCCGCTGCAGCCTTCATGACTCCCTGATGCACCACAAAACTGACGGCGGTAAATAAAAGATCAACCGGCACCACCATCACGGAAACAATCAAAAGCTGAGCCACCGAACAAAGTCTGGAACCGGCGACCAAGGACGGCAGCCCCAGAGCGCCTGCACAGTACATCGCCATAAAAATCACGGAGGCTAATGTCAGGGAAAAATATCGGTCAAAATAATTTGCGGCTATTTTCTTTCTTTTGCGCAATATTAGCTTAAGCAGAGTAGCAATCACCCTGTATACCAGCCATAATGCCAGCGCCAGCGCCGTAAATCCCAGTATCACGTCGGCGCTCGTCCGTCTATATAAAGTGACATATGATTTATCATACAGGATTTTTGCCTTCTGCCGTATTACATGGGTCAGCCTTCCGGCTAAATTCTGCAGCCTCTCCCCAAAGGAAGGCTCAGGCTGTATAACGCTTTGTTCGGGAAGCTTTTCCTCAAGTGGCAGGCTTACCTCATCGTTTTCTTTATTTTGGGCGCCGCCGAAAATATTGCCCGTGATTTCCTCTCCTGTGTTTTCATCCACCACGATATTTCCGCCGCTCTCGCCGTCCGTGCCGTTGATAACATTCACCGCCCAGCCTATGGACCCCTGAAAGGGAATACCCGAGGCAAGGGCGCCCGCCATGGGCAGCACTGCAATAAAAAATCCGCAGCATACCCCCGCCGCCAACGGTACAAACCGCTTGAGACGAAAAACCTTATTTAACTCCATGGGAACAAATGCCGCACAGAGGAAAAACGCCATGATAGTGACGTAAAAATGAATGGCAAGGGAGGCGGCAAGCGCAAACATAAAGACAAGAAGATTTCCGTCCCAATAAAATCTTGTCAGCTTATCCGTCCTCTTCTTAAAAAACAGCTTTGCCTTGGGTATCCTTCCTGCCTCCCGAAGATATTTCAAGAAAAACGCCGCGCACAAAAACTGGGTATAAAGTGCAAATTCCTGAGGGATAGTCCATTGCAGGCGGGACATACTGTATATCTCGTCAATACATACCACTTCAAGCGTAAGAAACAGCGTAAGCGCAAGCATAGGCGCATACCTCCAGCGAAACACCTCCCTTAGCAGGATATATGCCGACAGCAGAAATACTGCGATATGAATGCCCGCCGCAAAGAGCAGGCAGCTGTAAATCCTGATTCCGAACAGAGTATGGAGCGCGTAAAGAAGACAGTGCATACCCTCGGGATACACGCCCGCAGAGAAGATTTTTCCTTGGGTAAGCCCATAAATCCACGCATTATGGGGATACATATCACCGAAACCGTAGGAGAAATCCTGAAAGGCTCCATAGGTAAAATAAATCATACCATACACGACAATAACGGCAAGCAGCCCGTATTCCCATACATGGCCCTTTACCAGACTGCAAAAGCTCTTAAAGCATATACGCATTCCCTTTCTTATCAGAATGACGCCGTCTTTTAAGAAGGTCTTAATACCATAGGTTCCGTTTGTCAGATAATGCAGCTTTTTTATTGTCCTTTTGTCAATCCTTATCCGCCTTGCGATACAGAACAAAAAAATCCCGTAAAATATCGCTCTCACCGTAAAAGGATACAGCAAATGCACCAGTCCCAGAACTAGTACCGCCGTATTTACAACTATCGGCTGTACCGTAACACAGAAGGCAAAATAAAAGGTCTTGGACCTTCCCTTCAGATAGTTCCGGAAAACTACGCAAGGCCAGATAAACATAATAAACATATATGCAAAAAATACTTTTCCGTATTCCAGCGCCCAATATAATGTAGTCAAAAATCCATCTCCCAACGTTATCCTTGTCTCTTAAGGCAGCCTAAAGCAATCCTGCCCGCCCTGCCGGAGCTGTTTGCAAAATACAGGGGTCTTTCGTCACGCTTAAGCCTTGCTCTCAGAAACAGCATGCCTTCGTCGGCTTCTATCGTACACACCGCCTGCCCCGCGCTCCCTCCCGCAAGCTTCCGCATGTCAAAGTCAATCCGCTTACTTTTCTCGTTTCCCTCCCCGTCCTTCCATTCCAGACACAGCTCCGCCTCCTGATATAGGCTGGCAAAGCCTAAATTTTTTATTTCAATCCCCAACCGGCACATAGTCTCGGGGCACTGGTCCTTTACAGGCAGTATGGCAACGCTTTTAACCCAGAAACGATAGCCCAGATGCGCGCCGATATATTCGTACAGCTTCCTTCCCGCCCACACCCCCTTGCCTTCATAGACGGTTTTTTTCCAGCTGTCCAAAAGCTTGGCGTCATATTTACTGTTCAGATAAGTAATATGCATACTTCTTAAGTCCTTCAGCAGCTGCTCCTGACTCATCCCCTCCGAATATCCCTCTCCGTAGACCGCCTCGCCTCCGTTGGGAACATTCTTACATAATATGTCCTCAAACGCAAGCTCTTCCTCCCTGCTCCATGCGCTATGTTCACCCACGGTATCCCTCGTCTGAGTTCCGAAGGTTCCCAGATTGCTGGGCGAACCGAACATTCCGTCGTCGAACAGTCCCATGTCCGGCAAATCTCCGGGTTCGTTCAGCATTCTCCAATAAACAGGACGTCTGACTGCCAAAAATGTTCCCTCTCCGATATTCTCTCGCAAAACGGCCGCCATCTGTTTCAGATACCCACAAGACACAAAACGCGAAGTGTGCATTTCTCCCCAGTTTCCGATAAGCAGCCCCTGATAAATAAAGACAGCGCCACTAACCTCCTTAAGGATTTCCCCCACCTGCGTTATGTGCCTCACTATTTGAGAAAATAGAGAGGGCTCCTTCTCCATCGCCCTGCCCTCGTGGTCATAGGTCACACGCAGTATAATATCCTTTTTATTACGGATAAAAAATGCCAGAATTGCTTTGATTCGCTCGACAGACGGCAAATCCAAATCCCTGCTTTGAAAACTGCCAATGTCAATCAAAATCAACGCTAATGTCTCGCTTTCGTCAAGACAATACTCAAGCTGCTTAAAGTCAGGATCTTTTTCCGCCTCAAAGGTAAAGATACTGTACCAGCCCCTCAGAGGATTATAAAGCAACTCCGTCGACTCTGTAAAATCCGCTTTCTGGAGCCCCCATTTCTCTTTTCCGCAAAACAGCCTACGAAGCGTTTCCTTCATTCCTTACCTCCGTATCCACATGAAATAATCTTATCCGCAGCCAGACGGCTATAATGGAAAACATCATGCGGAACATATATATCACCGGCTTAAGACCCGAGTGCATGCTGATACCTTCGGTTCTCACATGCATCAGCGCCGGAATCTCCTCCACCTTAAAGCCCAATAGCAGCATCTGTGTAATCATATTGGCGTCAGGATATTTATCGTCGAAATGATTATAGCGGGCATAATAGGTAAACGCTCTTCTGCTCAAGCCCTGAAGCCCTGTTGTGGGATCCATGATTTTCTTTCCCGTTCCTATCTTAATCAGAGCCCTAAATAGCTTATAGGCAATTTTCTTTACCAAGGAGACCGGATAACCTACGCTCCCCTCCACAAACCTTGAGCCTAGAACAATATCGGGATATTTCCCGTTTTCGTCCGCCGTTTTCAGACAGCGCAGAATCGTTTCCACGTTACAGGCGTCATGCTGCCCGTCCGCGTCCATCTGAATCACATAGCGGTATTTTCTCTCCGCGGCATATTTATACCCTACCTGAAGCCCGCTTCCATATCCCAGATTATACACGTGGTTCACCACGGCATGGCCTCTTTCCAAAACTATTTTCCCAGTATTGTCCTTAGAAGCATCATTCATAACCAAAATATCTGCCTTCTCCGAAATCTCCGGCTGCTCAAGCCGGTCCAGAAGGGCCCCAATGGTCTTTTCTTCATTATACGCCGGTATAATAACAAGCAGCTCCTTATTTTGGCCACCCATTTAACCTCCTCCTCTCAAATCATAGAAAGCAGCTTTTCTATCTGCATTTCATCCTCTGCATTTCTTTTTTGTGCCTCCGTTCCCAGACGGATTCTCATTTCTTCATCATGTATAAGCTTCATAATTCCACAATATATTCCCTCCGGCGTCAGTCGGCACATCAGCCCGTCGACCTCTGGAACTACCTGTTCCCTGTTGCCGCTGCAATCAGATACCAGAATGGGCTTGCCCAAAATCTGCGCCTCCTGTATTGCAATGCTTTTCCCCTCAAAGCGACTGGCATGTACATAAATATCCGCCTGCGCCATATAAGGATAGGGATTATCCACCGCTCCGGGCATCAGAAAATCCTCCTCCAGACCCAGCTGCTTTATCTTTTCCTCCAGACTCTTTCTCTGGTCGCCGTCGCCCAGAACATACCAACGTACCCTCTCCCCCTTATCCTTTAAAAGCTTCATTGCATCGATGGATACTTCAAATGCCTTTTGGACTGTAAGTCTTCCCACGGACAAAATGCGCACTCCGGCATAGCCGTCTCTAAATCCCCCCGGCAGCTGCGCTTTACTGCGAATTCTCTCACGATTTACTATGTTATGAAACACCTCTGTCCTGTCCTCACATTCGGGATATACATTTACAAAAGCGCTTCTCACCTCATCGGAAACCGTAAACACCTTGTCAAAGCCTAAGTAACAGACTCTATCCAGCTCTCTGGTGTAGCCTGCTTTTTCATAATCCACATGGATAAACGCCGCCTTCCTGTCCGCTTTCACATGGTCTGCAACGTAATATGCGGAACCTCCCTCCAGATATGCCACCGCAAGGTCGAAACGGGCGTCAAAACGTTCTCCTCCGTCCGACAACGCCCTCCAGAGGAGTTTATCAAGAAGCACCTGCTTCTTCTTAAGCATGGCAAAAAAGTTTTTGATAATATAAGGAAACAGCCGTATCACCGTTCCCCGGGAAAACAGCGCGCGCAGAACATTTTTCCTAAGACCGCCCTTTCCCTCACTGCTCAACACGGATACCGGGTCAAAGCGCTTGTTTAAAAGCTTAACGTTCTGCGGAAGCTCATGTACCATTTCTCCCTGCCCCATCAACACATATAGGGAAATCTCGTATTCCATAGGCTCCATGCAGCGAAGCAGCTCCAACAGAGCCGTCTCGGCGCCGGCATGCCCCAGCGTATTTATAACAAACAAAATCTTTTTCATTTCCATACCTCATATCGCTCCGCCGGACTATTGTGCATCCAAAGTCTCTTTTTACAGGCTTTAGTTGATATTGTCCAGCCTTTCGACAATTTCCTCAAGCTTCTTTTTCAGCTCGTCCTTCTCATGGTTTAACAACGACACCTGCATGGAAAGCTCCATGTTCTTTCTCATCAACTCTGACACCTTACTGCTCATAAAATATGCTCCATATATAATGCAGAAGCCGATAAGCAAAAGAAGCAGCATACCCATAGCGCTTATGTACCTGTTCCACTCCGCAGGCCGCAGCAAAATACCCGCCAGAATAATAATGATGGCTATCATTCCCCATGTCAGACAAAAGGACTCTGTCATTTTTCTTTTAGCCAGAGACGATACCACTGCTATCAGAAGATAAAGGCCCACTACAATCATTATAATCTGCAAAATTGATCCCGGTTCCATAAATCCTACCATCCTTCCTCTCTTGTAATCTTAAACTTTTTCTCATATACCTTATCAGGGGGGCGTTTTCCATTCCCCCTTTTCATAATACTACCGTTACAGAAAACATGCGTATCCAAATTTTTCTCCATTACCCTTAACCTGAAATATGCCATGCACCAGCCTACAAGAGAACCCATGACCAATCCGATGCCATACCATATGGAAGGCAGCTTTGTGGCAAAAATACTTCCCAACAGAGTAACCGACGTAAAGCTTAGCGCCGTAATAAGCGCCCCGTTTAAGTCGTTAAAATAGTATAGGAAAATAATAGCCGCATACATAATAAACAGAATAAAGTAGCCCGCCGCCAGACAGGGATATATCTGCATTACCAGACCTCCGAAGCCCAGCTTTGGAAGAAACATGATGCAGATAAAAAACACCACTACGGATACAATAAACTGAACCCTCACAAGATTCATCAGCTCCTCTGCAAGCTGCTCAAACATGCGCTTCTTACTGTTTTTAATATCTATCCCCCTGCCGCCGATAACCGCTTCGGAGTACTTCTTATATCTCTCATGGAAATGCATTTCCACTCTTGATATAAATATAACGCTGGAAGAAATATTTGTCAGCATGGCAAGGCAGGTCGCCATATCATATGTCTCTGCACATACAAAGCTTTTCGCCACCTCCATGCGCATATCGGTCGTCCAGAAAACAAAATTGTGGATATAAAGACCCAGCATATATAGAAAATTTGTGGCTACGAGCTGCCAGTTATATTTAAAATATTGCAGCACCTCCCTATATTTCCCACTATTTTCCCTAAAATAGCTTCTGATTAGCGCAAGCTCCAGACTTGCTATCAAGATAAATCCTCCTGTCAGCGCTATCATCATCCCAAAGGTAACCTCCACCCGAAACAGCTTCACCAGTATCAGCGAAAGAAAAAGAGCCGCCGCCATGCCTATAAGAAAGAAAAAGGAAATTTTTTTATAATCCTTACAGATGGAAAGATAAAGCATGGAGTAAAAAACCAATACAAGCGCCATATACCCGCAATATCCTACAAACACATAGGGAACGGAAACCTTTCCCACAATATGCTCCCTTATACAAAAAGGAATTCCCAAAAGAGAGCTTAAAACAACATTCATGAGCATTCCCAAGTAATAACAAGGTAAAATATCCCCGTAGCTCTCTCTGTAAATTACATCCGATAAATATCTGGAGAGTACTGCGTTAAAGGGAGACGCCGTCAAAAGTGCAAAGACAAAAATATAAAGCACTGTACTGGAATATAACGCCCTGTCCGCATACCCCAGCTTGGAAAAACCCAGCAGCTGCTGCATAATGATAACGGCAAAAATAACCAGAAACATTGGCGCTACAGTAATGACGGTGCTGTAGCCCAGACCCGCTATACTTGTAACAATCGTATGTTTACTGTAAATTTTGTTCAGCCTGACGCCTATTCCTGCCATTGTCCGTCACTTCCTTTTAAGTTTGCCGTTTCCTTTTTTACTATCCGTTATACCCTGCGTAAATTTCTGTTCATATATGATATCATAAGCCTCGTCATAGATATCCTCGTATGTCCTCTGCATCTGATGAATCTGATAGCGGCTCAGCACCCTGCGGTATCCGCACTCTCCCATTCTTTCTCTCAGCTGCTTAGAAGCTCCCAGCTCTACCATGGCGCCGGCAAGCTCCTCCGTGTTCATGATATGAGTCAGTATTCCCGCCGTGCCGCACTCGTCGTTTCCTATGCCGTAAATCAATTCCCTGCAGTTTCCCACATCCGTGGCTATCACCGGCTTGTGAGCTGCATAGCTCTCCAAAATAGTAAGGGGCTGCCCCTCGCTGATGCTGGTGAGAATGGTAAAGTCCATTCTTCCCAGATAATCGGTCACATTGATACGGCCCGTAAAGATGATATCCTTTACCCCAAGCGCCTCCACCAGCTCAAAGCATTCCTTTGCATAGTCCTCGTCCTCGTCACACGGTCCCATGATCCACAGCTTAAGAGACGGCAGCTTTTCCTTCGCAAACGCAAAGGCACGTATCATGGTTTTCACATCCTTTATAGGCGTCACCCTAAGTACGGCGCCTATGTTGACAAATCCTTCGTCCTCCTGCCGCTTTCCGGAGAGATTCTCAAATCTTTTGACGTCGATGCCGTTGGGCGTCACCTGCGTCTTTCTCTCGGGGCAGCCCAAATCAATCTGCAACTGTCTGGCATGGTCATATAATGCCGTCACTTTATCAGCCCTGTCATAGGCAAGCTGAGACATTTTACGGAACTGCTCAATCCATATATTTTTGTAAATGCCGTTTACCCAGCCTGCCTTCAGTATTTCCTCCTCGCGCTCTCGCGTATAAATACCATGCTCCGAAATAATGAGTCCGCAGCCATATAAATATTTAGCCATTCCTCCCAGTACCCCTGCATAGCCGGTTGCCACACAATGGTAGATATCCGCCTGCGGAACCTTTGTTTTAAGTATCAAAAATAAAGGCAGATAAATAGAGCGCATAGTCCACAAAAAATCCGAAAAAACTATATGGGGATATCGTTTTTCATAACTTTCCTGTACTATATGCAAAAAATCCGCTCCCATCAAAATGTCGTCAAGAGAGTACTTTTCTTTTTGAAACAAGTCAAATAAAGGCTCCCAGTCCACCTCGCGGTTCAATATAATACTTCTCAATGAACGGTATTGAGACGCGCTTAAATTTGTCCTTTTTCTCCGCTTTGATTTTCTGTCCCAATCGCAATCGTCCAGATAAGTCTCATAGACAGCCGATACATTCTCCGGCAATTCATATACGAATTTCCCTCTCTGCTTACGGTCCGCAACAATGGAAAGCACAATAAACTCCACATATGGAAATGCTTTAATCATACTGTGTATCCATCCTGAAACACCGCCTACCAAATAGGGGTAGCAGCCCTCCGCAACAATGCATATCTTCATGGTTAATCCTCTTTTTCGTAATACCTATGAGGCAAAAGCCCCTGTATATTCAAGTACATCCCGCGCTTTTTCCAAATGAATCTCCACCTGCCGCGACAATGTGTGAATCAAATAAGCTCCTGCCTCCAGTTCTTCATATTCTCCGTTCTCTATTCCGGCAATCCTTTGATTATGCAGCCGCAGAACAAACCATGCGTCTTGATTTCCCTCCGATACAAACAGGGTAATCCCGTTTTCATCGCCCTTCTCTCTATAGTCCAGATTTAAAAAGGCACGCACTCTCGCATCTGCCTCCGACAGCGTCGTATACGCAAAAGCATCATAACGCGTCCAATATGTTCCTATATTGCTGAACACTTCATCCGAATAATTTTCCCATCTGTCATCCCTTGAGGAAGGCCACCTTAAATTTTGCATTTCAATCAAGAGATTGGAATACCCCAGTGCGGTGACAAGGCTTCTTAGCTGCAAATCCTTGGAATATGTGTATTCTCCCGCCGTATTCGTTGCCCCTTGAAGAGTAACCGAATCCTTGACATAAGAAATAAGCGGCAGCTCTCCTCTTTTCGCGCACACCACGGTACGCACATCTTCAAGCCCGTTTTCTTCCCTTAACAGCACATCCAAATCCTCCGGCATACTCTCAAGATATACGGCGCTGTATTTGTAGGTGCTGTTAGTCGAGGCAAAAAATGCCCCGTCGGCTTCTGCCTTTTCTTCCAGTGTGACGCCTTCTTTAAAATTCAAAGACCGACATGCCTCGGCGTTTATCTCCTTCATCTGCTGCAAATAGAAGGGAAGCTCCTCCCCCGAGGCAGCCGCGGGGTCAGTATAGTCATATTTTGTGCTGATACAGCAAGACGGTCTTAATTTGTTGCTGACGGCAAGGGAAACCAAACCCGACCAAAAAACGTCGCGGAGCGCCGCCTGCGGACTCCGGCTGTATAATTCCTCCATCTCTGCCGCATTTTCCGGAGCAAGGTAAGGAAAATCCACCACAACGGCATTCTGTGCATTTACCACGGGATAAAGCGCATAAGGCTTCAATTCATAAAGCATCGCATCCAACAGACCCATACCTGTCAGCCCTGACATATATTCGCCGTTTACGGCAAAAACAAAAGTATCCTTATACGCATTCCTCCAGATTATCGCTGGAAACTCCTCCCTTTTTACCTCATCCTCATCCATAATCCCTACCATATATGTTTTGGTTCCCTTACCCGTCACGTACCACGGAACCTGCAAGTCAAAGTCACAAAGCTCCAGATCCTCAGGTCTCTCAATCCGGTAAAGTGCCTCTCCTCCCAACAAAAAGCCTGAAAACATATGCAGCCCCAAAACCTCCACACTACCCTGACGTATTTCGGAAATTCCCAAAAGCTGCGCCAGACGCTTATCTTTCTTAATTAACGAAGCGTCGGGAAGGTTACAAAACACAATCGGAGTACCCGTGTCGGCAAGACGAAGAAGCCTGTCCGTCTCCTTCCCGAAATCAATGCTCTCAGAATCTATCAATATCATTTCCCAAGACGTATCATCATCAAAATCATAATTATCGGTATTCCCCAAAACCTTTAACAGACGCTTGGAATAAGTACACCATGATAATATCATATCTCCCAGCCCGTCTTCCTCATTTCCGATAAACAAAACATGGCTCCGTTCACCGAACTGCTCCATGGAATCATTGTCACTGCTCCATCGGTATTTTCCTGACACAGGGTCCTCTACCGCAAACTCATTAAAATTATAGTTATTTCCGTTCTCCTTTATAACCTGAGAGAACTGAAACATAAAAAGCAGCGCTACCATCATTATAATAATGCTAAAAAAATTTCTACGAGATACCATTACTTCTCCTACTCGTTAATTAAAAACGCGAATCAGCTCCAAAGTTTCGCTGTCAACCACCACCGCCGACTTCTTTAGCTCTTCTATAACCTCAAAAAACTGCTTCTTCTGCCCGTTTGTAAAATACAGCTTCAGCTGACAGGTATACGTGGAAAGCGTATTGGGATAATGATACCCCGCCCTGTCGCACCACTTCTTACAATTAGAAAAGTCCTTTATCTCTAACAAGCGCATGCTGATAGCCTCAAATTGGCTGCTCGACATTTTACCCGGATATTTGTCATAATAAATATCACATATTTCATCCATAATACCTACATAATTTTTTTGTTCCATATCCGTAAATACCTTCTGCTCCAGCACTTGATTCATATAATCAATCAACTGCTCCGCATAAACATACATATTAGGCCCGCCCTTCTCAACAAGCTGCCTTTGCTTTTCCACACTGATGCGAAAATCGTTGAGCGCATCCTGCAGCACGGACGCGGCATAATGAGCGGTTTCCGTATCCTCACTGTTTAACGCCAAAGCGATGGACGCAAGAAATTTCTGTATATCTCCCCGGACTACATTCATCATAAGAACTCTTAAATCCTTCTCCCCCGTGACTTCAATCGCCTCCTCCAAAGGCACCATGTTGCGCTCCCGCTCCTCCTCCGCATGAGTGACGGTCTTTACTCTCTCCTTACTGAAAACCACATCCTCCAAATCAACGGGAGCCGAAAAAAACAGCCTGTACCAAATATAAGAAAACACAAAAAAGCAGATTCCTACCACCGGACACATCAGCATAACCGCCGACCTAAACACATAGCCCTTGCTTTTTCGCGATATACTCCATAACAAATAGAAGAGGCTCGCCAAGGTATTAATCGCCAACAGACAAATAAACACCGCCGTTTGCCCTGTCATTCCACATCACCCTCCACAATATCACTGTCGTATCCTATCTCCTTGAGTCGGTTTATAACAAATTGCACGTCATTGTTGTTAGAGTTTGCAAGCAACACATACAGACCGCCATCCTTCAGCGTACCTATATAGTCCGTCTGCCGCAGCTTTTTCATGATTGCCGTACTCGCTTCCTTAAAATCCGCAGAAGACACATGTATCTTTAATAGCATACATTCCGTCAAACCGCTCTTCTGCGCTTTTAAGTAAGCCTTGGACAATGCCGTGAAGGCCTCTGTTTCCATCGTCTGGGTTCCTTCCACATATCTCTTTTCCTCCAATGCGGCAAGATATCTGTTTGCCCTGATAACCGCATTCTGAATCAGGGCGCTGATAATCACAAGCTGATTTGCCTGCCCCAGAGTCATGCTTTCCCATGGAATACTCCATATCATTACAATCATTTGCATGGAGGCCTGATCGTCATATATGGCATTCGCCATTAACGGATATCTATCGTCAAGCCTTCTGTTGATAAATACCTTGTGCTCCAGCAGAGTATCATATAGCTCGCCCAGCTCTGTGTATCGAATAGAATTGCCCATCATCCTTGCCTTCTTGGAGGTTGCGGAAAACAGTCTGGCATAGCTTGCGTTGGAAATCACATAAATTGCAACGTCCTTACTTTTAATCAGCTTTCCAAGCACCTCCGCCGCATAAAACAACACCTCCTCCGAGCTGTAATGATCCAATGCGGAGGTAATATTATAAATTTTACCGACACTGTCGTTCTGATTGATAATCTGTGTTTCCAAGGCGTCCTTCACCCGAACGTTACTGCTGTTTATATCATGAATGTCATTAAGCTGTACGGAAAGGAAATCCTTTTCATCCTCACTCTCCCTCTTCAGCTTGGAAATATTATCCCTCATATAGCCCACAACAAGACCTAAAATAAACAATTGGGCTATCCAGACATAGGTGTTCGTATCCAGCATAAGCTCAAAGCCGGACCTGTCATACATCTGTCTGAAACAATATCCCGCCACCGCAAGCACTGCGGAAAAGGTTGCCTGCTGCTGCCCGTACACAATGGCAAACAAAAGCACATATAACAGATAAAAATCAAGGCTTGCAAAATATTCGCTTCCCACCGCACGGTTGTTGAGCATAAAGAAGGGGATAAACGCCGCAAGGTTCTCCACAAAAGGAATCAGCGCTTTAAGAAGCCATCCTGCCTTCTTTATGAGACGCCGATACAAGGAATGCCTCTTTTCTTCTCCGTGCAAAAATATATGCCTGTCCTTTTTCATCTTGTCCAGAATTTTCTTAATAATCCCGGAAAGCTCACAAAAGAAGGGGCTTCCAAACTCGCTGTCGTACAGGCGGTTAGAAAGGATTTTCCTGCTTGGCTCCCCCTCCTTTACCGCAACGTCCACGGGATTCTTTAAATGAGACTGTATTAACTCTGCTATTTCCCGTTCGGATACCTCTTTGCAAGAAGATATATTGTAAACAAAGCTTTTATGCTGTGCGCATACTGCCACCCGGTATATATATTCCACGGCGTCCCTCTCAAAAAGCAGGGAGAATCTATTATCTTCCCGTATTGTAACGGATTCACTGTCGAGCGCCTCCAGACACATCCTGTTACAAATATCCTTCACATCCCTCATAGATTCGGGGATTCCGTACAAATGATCCAGCCTCAGCGTAACAATATCCAGCCCCCTGCTTTTACGATAGCTCTCGCACATTTCCTCCGCCTGTGCAAGAACCATTGCCCGAAAGCCGCTCGGAGAGACCAAGGCTTCCTCCGGAATATCCTCCTCATAGCTGCCTCCATACACCTCATGGGAGGACAAATAAATGAACCTCCCCAGCCCCTTCCTCGCATAGCCCATAAGGATATTCATCAGTCCGGAGGAATACTTGACAGCCTCTTCCTCCTCGTCCTTCCAGCTAAAGTTTGTGTCATAAGCGCCCATAAAAATAACCAGATCAGGGCTGATGCTCTCAAATATCTCGTTCAGGCAGCTGCTGGTATATGTAAACCGGTATTTTTCAAACACCCGTTGATACGGCAGATTACCGAATTTGTCCCCCGTCAGCAAATATACTCTGTGCTTTTCCTTACTCAGTTTGATAATCAAATTATTAATCATGCTGCCGGCGCCGCCTATCAGCAGAACATTCATAACTCTTCTCCCTTATTGTAAATATACCGTAACGTTACGCACAGCTTCGCATCAACGCGCCCGCTTCAAAAGACAGAATTGTCACATGATGCCGTACTCTTCCAACTGCCTTAAAAAATCCGACACATCTTCCCGCATGGCATCCCTGTCGGTCTGGTATTCCTCGCTCAGCTTATCGACAATTTCCTCGGGCATATCGCCCTTTTCAAGCTGCCGCCAGATATAAGCTCCGACACTGTTTATGGCAAGGGGCTTTTTACAGGGGATTTTGTCCTGTTCCATATCCAACAGCCAATAAAGCCCTGCTGCATAACGCAATTGATAACGGGAGCCTTCTCCCTCTTTTTTCTCAAATATCATACGTGTGTTTCACCCTTATAAACCATAATTAATTATATAATATGCCATTTTTACAAATATTACAAGCATATCCGTTTGTTCAATATTGCCATATTTCTTATCTCCGCCATTTATTCCGCATTATGATAAATAAAGTCCGCTATTTTGTCCATTGCCTCATATGCGGTCTTAAAAGGAGACATTTGAAATACATGCCACATTCCCGGGAAGCTGTCCATCCTCGCCAAGACACCGGCACGCCTTAACGCCTTATAAAGCCTTGTGGAATCATCCAACAAAATTTCATTCTCCCCTACCTGAATATACACGGGAGGAAAGTCTGCAAAATCTCCGAATAACGGGGATATAAAAGGAGTTTCCAATTTTCGCTCCCTTGCATACGCCAAAATCATACGATTGATATAAGGTTCGTCCAACACAGGGTCAAGCTCCGCCTTTTCCCTGAATGAAGCCCCCGAAGAGGTCATATCCGTCCAGGGAGACATTAATACCAGTCCTCCCGGTAAAAACCTCTTCTCCTCCTTTAATTTAAGCATAAGAGCAAGCGCGAGATTGCCTCCCGCGGAATCCCCCGTAAGAATCACATCCTTTGCCCCATAGCCCAGCAGCATCAAATAGTTCCATGCCTTCATTGCATCTTCAAGCGCCGCCGGATACGGATTTTCCGGCGCAAGACGATAATCAAAGCACAATACCTCCATGGAGGTCGAAACGGCAAGCTTAGAAGTCAAGCTTCTGGCATAAAGACTGCTGCCGGTAGAATATCCGCCTCCGTGGCAATGCAGGATAACCCGCTTTTTAATGTGCGCTCTGTTGACGCTTATCCACTCGCCGTACATACCCATAATATCCGCTTCTCTATAACTGACCTCCTTTGTATTGCCCAAAAACGCGCCGATTTGATCCTGTGAATGCCTGTGCTTCTCGATATCCGTATTTTCCACCAACCCGTGCACGCGCTTGATAAGCTGCATCAGATTCTGGTTTCTCTTACTTACTTTAGTCATTTATTCTTCTCCTTTAAAAATGCAGTCTTCTGCGCACCGCATTGCGAAGCCTTCTTCTGGACAGCATTGTAATAATGGTAATGTCCACTATTACGCACACCGTTACGACAACTGCCGACCAGAGAATTTCAATTACTCCGTTTACATACAGGTCAATCAATATCTCCAGCCCCACACAGCCAATACCGATAGCCGTAAAAACATATAACGCTATCGTCAAAAACGATTTGGGCAGCCTCCTCACGCAGAGAATAAACACCTCTGTCAGCACCGTAAGCAGCAGCACGATAGGCAGACCCAAGCCCCAGAGCCAATCGTCACGACGTATCATATAAGCAAGCATATACAAATAGACTGCAACCGACACCCCGTCAAAAAATACCGAGACATATATGGACTGCTTCGTATAAATTACCACCGGTACCAGAATCACCCAAAGTATCACGCATACGCCGATAACTGCAAGCGACCACGCCGTCTTGTTAAAGACGAGCAGATTTAAAAGCCCGCAGGTAATTGCCGTGGCAAGAACTACCGCCGACACCAAAAAGCCTAAATCCTTTCTTTTTACGGTCTCCACCTGCCCCTTCTCCTTCGGGAACGGAAAAGCTTCCTTCCCCTTAGACAAATCCTTTGGATTGATAACCGGCGTATTGCACAGAGGACACATCTCCTGACCTGTCGAAAGCTCAACGCCGCAATTCACACAATATGACATATTTCCTCTCATTCCGCAATCATTTCACGATTGCTCTCGATTTTTACATGTATACCATCCTGTACCAGCTTCCTGAAAAAATAGCGCTCCACGTCCGCTTCTATGATACTGCTTGCAAAATTGACCGTCAGAATATCTTCATAGCTGATTATCGCGCAGTTCGTTCTGGTGGAAAAAGGCTGCCCCATATAAATATCAAAACGCTCAATATAGGGCTTCATGCCCTCCGGCACCTTAAGCGCCCCCATATTGGTAAGCCCCGCCGAGGAATTTTTATCCTGCACCTTCGTATAAAACTGCCTCACCACAAAATCCTTGACAAAAAGCGGCACTACACGAATCAGCGGATTCCTCTGGGTCGCTGCGTTGGTTGTGATATCGCCGCGCAAATGCTTTTCGTTCACATAAAAACGCATATAATTGCGCACCTCCTCCACAATCTCCTCAAAGGAATACTCCCCCAATCTGGGATCCACTCCGGGATATATCATAGTAATAAAATTCCGAAGCGTCTTGGATGGGAAAAAGCGTCTCAGGTTTACCGGCATGGCAATCCTCACCGGCTTTAACCGAATATGCCAATCCTTTTCCTGCTTAGTCAAAAGTGCGTGCAAAAGCACCGCGTTAAGGTACTCCGTCATAGTCGCATTATATTTTTTTGCCACGGAAAGCACCTGTTTCACAGACATAATCCCATCTATAATATTTAACGTGTAAAAGGGCTCCTTCGTTCCCCTGACGCGGTAAGTCTTCTCTGCCGGTCTGGGCGGGCACACCTTAGCGTTCGCATATTTCATGTAGGCGTCCTCCAGCTCCTCCTTATCGGGCGCCTCCGCAATATTCAGCACAAAGCCTCCGCTTTCAATTTCTCCGTGCCCCAATAACCTTAAATATACGGCTGTCACTGTCATCAGCACACACATACCGCCGGTTCCGTCACCCAGACTGTGGTGGGCCTCAAGCGAAATCCTGTTTCGATAATAATAAAATCTTACCAAATACCTGTTATTTGCCTTAAAATACATGGGCTGGCAAGGATTTTTCACATCCTTTTGCACGAAAGGGCCCGGGCGGCTGTTCGGCTCCAGATAACGCCAAAAAAGCCCTTTTCTGATCGCCGCCTTATAGGTGGGAAAACGGGGCAGCGTCAAATCCACTGCACGCTGCAGCAAATCGGGCTTTATCTCTTCCTTCAGAACCACCGAAAGACGATAGACGGAAGAAAAATCCCTCCTCTGCAGGGTAGGGTACACAATGGCGGACAAATCAAGCTTGTACCAATCTCTGCGTTCGTTTCTCTCCCCTGCCGGCTTTTTCTTAAACAACGTCATGTCTCTCCTTTCCTCAGCGAAGTGTTTTTATCTCTTCCGCTTCCACGTTTTTAATATTTCTTATTATTTTACGTTGTTTGCCCATAAAATACAACCCAATGTTTCCGTATAGTCCGCCGTCGGCTTTATTTAAGCAAAAATTAAAGAGCAAGCTCTTATCGGAGATTGCTCTTCTCATATAAAATTTAATTCTATCCTGACTTATCCCACCGCTGTAAACTTTCAAAATCACAGGCCTTCCATGCCTTTTTCCAACCTTGTCTGCTGTTTCAACATCCTTTGAAAAGTGCGCATATAAACGGCTCGTGGGTTTTAACCCTTCTGTCATGATATCTCTTAAAAATCTATCGGCAGTTCCATGATATAAAAACTCAGGCGGTAATTGTTGATAAAACAAAAAGATATCTGAAAACATCAGATATCTTTTCTTGTACCCGCTGATAATAAGTTAAAGTGCAGGAAAAGAGACTTGAACTCTCATGGTATTGCTACCACACGGACCTGAACCGTGCGCGTCTGCCAATTCCGCCATTCCTGCGAACAAGTCATATTGTATATCGTTTCCTGCCAAATGTCAATATATTTTTTCAATTTTTTATACAGTTTAGATAACAATCAAACCTTTTCCCGCCAATACCTAAAAATATCCGCTGAACAGGTTCCCCGTGTTAAAATTACTGTAAGTTCCCCGTCCTGTATATGTGCTTGCCTTGGAAGCTGCCGTATCTGCGGCAAAATTCATCATGGACGCCTGTGAGGAAACCTGATACCCGTAGGAGCCGTTACCCTGAAACAGCGACTGAACCTTCGTCATATCAGACTTCATAAAGGTATCCTTATCCAAAGAGAGGGTGCTGTCTGCATTGATACTTATACCTATCTTATTGAGCATCCTAAGATTTGCAATGGAATGATTTACCATACTGGTTGCCCGGTTGGTTATAGAGCTGTTGCTCACGTCATCAAGAGAATTAATCACCTGATTATAGCTTGTCACAAAACCGTTTACCGCCTTATAAATACCCTCGGTGTCATAACCTTTGGTGGTGGTCTCCACACCGTTCTCATCAGTGGTGATTATATCCTTCTTCTCAAATACGGATTTGCTTCCCTTTACCAGCATAGCATCCGCAGATTCCTTCAGGGCATCCGTGGCGCTCTGTACCTTGGTATACGCCTTTACCTCCTTCGAGGTCACTTCCTTATTCTTGTTGGTATCCTTGGCAACCGCCTTTACGGAATCGCTGCTGTCCTTTGCATAATAAGCCTTCATCAGCTTTGCATAGCTGCCGTTCTTGATGCTCGCATATTCCCCAAGGAAATTACTGCTTGCAACATTAGCCGCACCGCCTCCCAGGCCGGAAAACAAAAAAGACATATCCTGTCTTGCACGAATATTAATACTCATCCTGCTACCTCCTTGTAAAAATAAATTAATCCCCGTCTGCCCCGATCCTCCCGCAGACTTATACATGCCGGCATCCGTGCCCTTAAAATATCTACCCGTTCTGATGCTTGGCACCACATACGCAATAAATACTTTCATGTATATTTTACCATATTTTCGGCTGAATTACAAAATAAATTTAGGGGTTTTATGAAAAAATCAAATAAATTTATTTCCTAAATCACCTGTACAATATTTTCCGAGATTGCCTTGTGATTTCTCATAACGGAAACGTCGTGAAAGGGCAGCGGAACATAACCCTTTTTGTGGGTAGCCTCAATAAACGCAGCATTCCTTTGCTTATCCCGGCATACGCCCGTAGGAATATTCTTCAGCAGATTGTCGCACACATAACATTCGTCTCCGGTAATAACATAATTAATTCCCTTATCCGCAAAATAAACCACCGAGGAATCCGGAGAATGACCGCCGATAACGCGATATAAGAATTTATTCCTGTAGAGATACTCCTTCTCCACAAGAATCACATTTTCCTCACCCAGCCTCCGCTTCACCCCATCGGATGTACTGCCCATGGCGATGGCATACCCTTCTTTTGCCATTACAATATCAATGTTTCTATATAAATCCAAATTTCCGATATGGTCAAAATGACTGTGGGTGACAATCACGGTATCCGCCAGAGGCTGCTCCCTTCCGAATAACGCCTTTAGCTCCCCTGCAATGTCCAAAAGGGTTATACCCATATACTCCGCTTTCTCTAAGTCGCGAAAGCCAGTGTCAAACAGAATAATCTGCCCGTCATATTTCGCCACATAATATAAAAAGGGAAACTCCTCCAACATCTCGCCGGGGTTTGGGGCGTCTTCAAATACCGTACCGTGATTGGCATATTTAAAATCTTTGCCGTACCGCACCGCATATAACTCCATAATATACTCCTTCTTGGATAATATTCCCAATTTCTGAAAATTTATCCCTAAAAAGGAGGAACCGGCAAGAATTTTATTCTTACCGGCATAAATGAAAAAGAAAATATATTTGTTAAAATAACTGTTTTCTTCTGTTTGTTTTACTATAATATATAAATATGACTCAGATTAGTCCGAAAAATGAATAAATTGTGAACATTTTTGAAACATAATTTAAGAATTATGTTTTGTAAAACAAACTTTGGTTTCTCGCCGCCTTTATCGGTATTATTTATATTTCCTTACTCATTTTCACATGCGGGCAGTACTCCTCCAAATATGCCTCGCCCCCGCCTGAATATCCCAGCTTTTCGTAAAAGCCTACGGCGCGTACCTGAGCAGACAGTACTATCTTCCTGCCTCCAAGCTTTTTGATTGTGCTTTCCGCCTCCTGTACAAGCCTTCTGCCCGTACCGCTTTTCCGATAGGAAGGTATGACGGCGATTCGCCCCAGAACATACACCTGCGGTTCGTCCTTTGAGAAAAGCCGACACACTGCAACAGGTAAGCTCTTGTCATACATTACAAGATGTGTTGCCATGTCGTCAATATCGTCAAATTCCTCTGTAAACTTTTGTTCCTCCACGAACACCCTCCGCCTTATTTCTTCCGCATCCTTATGTAAATAATCATATATTCTGGTTTCCATGTAACCCCTCTTTTCTTCGTTTTACGTCATGCTTCAGATCGCCGGAGCAATGCAGACCGCCATCCCGTTTCCCACCTCCAGACAGGTGATATCCTCCGGGCTCTTTCTGTCAAACGCCTTCTGCCGGCAGTCATTGCTGACTGCCCTTTCACATCACTTAGCTGTTTTTCTTAAGCTTCTTTACCAGATACACAAATTCATCCTTGTATTCGTCGGCGTCGGTATCTGCCTTTTCCAATAATTCCAGTACGTTTTCAAAAGAAGCGTCCTTTTTATATTCACTGTCGCGTACAAGAAGTCCGAACTCGGCCACCGCCGCCGCAAAATAAAAGTCCTCCGCAGGCTGCTCCATATACATATCCTCCGTTACGACATAGCTGTCCAGCTGGCTTTTATCGGAATCGGGAGCTTTGTAACGTATTTTTAGATTCATCCATTCTCCGTTTTCCACTCCGACGCTTTCCTGTTGTTCCTGATATTTTAATTCCGTACTCGGCACCTCTTGCCCGGACCCCACCGGTATAATTTCATAAAGGGCGGTAACCATATGACCGGCCCCTATTTCACCGGCATCCTTCTTATCATCGTCAAAGTCCTGTGTTTCAAGCATTCTGTTCTCATACCCGAGCAGCCGGTAACCCTCTACATATGCCGGATTAAATTCCACCTGAAGCTTCACATCCTTAGCCACCGTCACCAGCGTAGCGCCCAGCTGCTCCACAAGCACTTTTTTTGCCTCGCCCAAAGAGTCGATATAAGCATAATTTCCGTTGCCACTGTCGGCAAGGGCTTCCATCTTATTATCCTTAATATTACCTGTTCCAAAACCAAGCACAGACAAATATACGCCAGATTCCTTCTTTTCCGTAATCAGCTCATACAATTCGCTTTCGCTTGTTACGCCCACATTCAGGTCGCCGTCCGTTGCCAGAATAACGCGGTTGTTTCCGCCTTCAATAAAGTATTTTTCGGCAAGCCTATATGCCGTTTCAATCCCGTCGGAGCCGTTTGTAGAGCCTCCTGCCCTCAATGTCTCTAAGGCCTCTATGATAGTAGACTTATCGTCGCCGCTTACTCCTTTTAGGACAATCTCGTCGGAGCCCGCATAGGTCACAATAGACACTCTGTCTTTCTCGTCAAGCTCCTCTACAAGCAGTGCAAACGACCTCTGTAGAAGCGGCAGCTTATCATCATCGTACATAGAACCCGATACATCCAGCAAAAATACCAAATTCGATTCGGGCGCCTCGCTAAAATCAATTTTCTTTGTCTTGAGACCTATCTGCAAAAGTCTGGCGTCCTCATTCCATGGGCAGTCTCCCATAAGGGTTGTCACTCCAAAGGGCGCATCCCCCTTCGGCAGGTTATAATCGTAAGAGAAGTAGTTGAGCATTTCCTCGATACGCACCGCACCCTTCGGTATGCTTTCCATAGACCAGTTCTCCGTAATCATACGGCGCAGGTTACTGTAGGAAGCAGTGTCAACATCAGCCGAAAAGGTTGACAACGGCTCGTTTTTTACGGATTTATAGCCAAGCTCCTTAAGACTATTATACTCCTCCGTATTCATATTGGGGCCCATAATATCTTCCTGTTCCTTCAATACGGCTACGTCGTTATAGCCAAACCCTTTTTCCGCCGCGTCAAACGCCTCCACTTCCATACCCGCCATGCCTTGACCGTCTGCATACAAATTATCCGTGGCAGCGTTTTTGTTCCCTCTGCCGCAGCCTCCCAGAATCACACCTGCGATAAGCATTGCCGTTAAGACTGCCTGCATTTTTTTCTTTTTCATAATAATCCTCCGTTCCGCCAACGACCTGCAAATTCGGGTGCAATCACAAGCGTGTGATAAACACTGCCTTTTTGCCGTCGCTTGTCTGGCTGCTTATTTGTCTTATAATACATACACGAACAAAGAAGTTTATTTTTATGGAAAATATTATAATTTTTTTGCCCGGCGGCACGCACCTGAAGCCATAATTAAGTACACATATTTGTTCACTCTCACCGAATGCTTTGAATTGAGTATTTTGTTGTTCCGCTGCCGATTATCAAAACCGAGAAATCAAACGAATAAGATTCCCCCTCTATAAGCTCCTCCTCCAAGATACCCTCGTCATACAGCCTGACGCAGTTTCCCTCAAGAAAGCCTGTGCTGCCCTTATCCTCCACCAAAACGGTATAAACCGTCCTGCCTTCTTCTTTGGAAATCTCCGTTACCTTGGCCCGGATTGAAAGCAAGGCCTCCCCGGCAGATGTCTCACATTTGTAATTCTTTGGCTCCTCTTCATATGCCATACCGTCTTCCGCCTCTGCAGCCGCCATATTATCAAATTGTGCGCCGGATTCGCTTTTACTAGAGCCGTGAGCCGTTCCGAATACAAGAGGTACGACTACCGCAAGGCTTAAGACCGCCGCTGCCGCTCCGCCCCACATACGATATTTTCTCCAAAGACTGCTCCCTTTCGCCGTCCGTTCCTTCGCTTCAAGACCTGCTTCTATTCTTTCCCACAAATCAGGCGCGCCCTCTGTCATAAGCTCTTTATATTCTTTCTCTAAATTCTTACTCATATCCGCACCTCCTAAGCTTCTTGACCGCATTTTGATATCGCCATGTAACAGTTCCCAAAGGCTGCTTTAAAATATCCGCAATCTCTTGAAAGGTAAGCTCACCCATTATCTTCATATTTACTATCTCCCGCTCGCTTGGCTTCAAGATATCAAGCGCCGACCGCAAACTCATATCCGATACCACCTTACCTTCGACTTCTTCGGACGGACTCTCGGTAACGGCGTCGGCAAAATCTTCCGTCAAAACCTCCCGCCTGTTTTTGCGAAGCAAATCAATCGCCATATTCCTTGCAATCACTGCAATCCACGCCCTGTGACCGTTACCGCTCTTGTAGGTATCCGCCAGCTTCCACAGCTTAATAAAAAATTCGCTTGTCACATCCTCCGCATCCTCTTTATTTATAGTCACCTGAACGACAACGGAATAAATATAGCCTGCATATGCCTCATAAATCTCTCGCAATGCCGACTTATCGCCTGCTTTGATTCTTTTCATGCACGCATGAAACCGCTTTTCCTCCAAATGATCTCCCTTCCGACAGCTCCGTATATCCTTAACACGCTTTTGTCTTATTATTTTTATGGGCTCTCGTGATTTATTCTCCGGATAACCCATACCTTATTCTATCACAGGGCTGCGGATTTTTCTATCTAACAGAATTTTTTGCGTATTTCCCTAAGCATTATTGACACTATAATAAGGATGACTCCCGTGGCAAACAGCCATAGCTTTGGCTCAAACAATCCTGTTGTCATGGAAAACAAATAAAAATTTTGAAGCTTTCCGCCCGCCCCGTAATTGAGGGCATAATAAATCATGGGCGCCATATACGCAATCACCGTGTTGTTGCATATTGACGAGGTAATCATCCCCAATGCGCCGAGGAATACGGCGTCGGCAAAGGCTCCTGCGGAAAGCAGAAGGTTCACATCGCAGCCTCTAATACCCATGTATACCGAAAACAGGCTTACAAATACGGCTATCATAATCACCGAGTAAATTGTCCTGATGAAATATATTTTCATACAGCTTACATATTTCGATGAAACCAAATCACAGATATCGGCATTCTGCTCCGGCCAAAACACCGGAGTCAGCATAACGATTCCAACTAATGAAACAAACATTTCCAACGGCACTGCCGAGGTGAGGCTGTCCAAATTTGCCGTTCCGACTATTACAGGCGTCAGAAGGAGCAGGGCGGCGGACACAGCTGCCGATAAAAGCGCGTTATGCTTAAAATTTATTTTTGCGATTTCCCAGACCAGAAATTGCCCTTCGGATTTTATAATTTCCATTCAACTTCCCCTTTCTCTTGCATTCATAGATAATAATTGTCATTGCAACGACAAGCAAGGATAATAAAACAAACAACAAACGGTTGGCAGCCAACCGGTTATAATTATCCGTAAAGTCCTGTGTCCTGAAATATGAGCTTTCCCCCGCGTTATGCCTCGGCGCCAGTCTGAATAGGGAATAGGACGCCGCCACGGACCGCATGCCCATATTTAAATCCACCAGCCACCAGAAGCCTTGGACCGCCGCCGCTATAGGCGTGTTTGTCAGCTCTGTCAGGCACATACCCAGCGCCACCGCCATCATAGCGCCGGGCATAATCCACCCAATGTCATATTTGAGGGGGGCAAGATAGTCCAACCTTGCCTCGCCATACATACCCCACACGGTAGCATTTGAGATATAGGATAGTATCATAACGGGCAGCATTGCGGCTGCTATAACGGCAAGATACCTCGATAAAATTACCCTTGCCGCCGATATCCCTTTCGTGTAAACAAGCTCTTCCACCCTTGCCCGTCTGTCCTTCATACACATGATGACCGCAAGAAATACAGGAAACACGCACATCACCATAGCCCCCGCATAATCCGAAAATAACCGGGCATATCCGCCCGTTATCCTGTCGCTTTTCACGGCGAGCTCATAGCTTCGGAGGGCTTCCTCATAGCTTAACGGAACTGCTCCAAAGCCAATCAGGCTTTCCGCATCATAATCCGAGCCTCCTCCCAAAATATCGTCGACCCTCTGCATAAGCGCTTTAAATTCCGAATAATCCATATCATCGCGCACCGTAAGCCTGAAATTCTTTTCCTCAGGACTATGATTCGTCTCATTATCAGGTCTTGAAAAGACAAATTCACCGTTGTCGTTCATCACCATATCTTCACCTACATGAAACGCCAAGCCCTCCTCGTCGCCGTCTGAACACTCGGCTTGAGCCTCCATAACTGCCGCCTTGTCCATACCGGTTATGTCCGATAGGATTTTTGCAATTTGCCCCTGCTCGTTGTGATTTAGCTTCACATGCTTAATCAGCCCAATGGGATATGTCCTGTAATTATTTTCACAAAATTCACTCCACAGCTTCTCTAGTGCCTTCGGCATGATGATTTCCGGAATCTCCTTGTGAGTTACGCCATAGCTTTCTCCCTCCTTAGGCCGTATCATTTTGCTGCCGCTAAAATCCAGCGCCTCTTGAGAGTTTAAGGCGACGATAAGCACCACGACAAATAAAACGTAAGAAACGTTAAAAATCGTTTTTTTCATCTCCCGCAAAAACAACATTATATTTCACCTCCCGAGCCTTGGTCCGATAGCGGCATGTAAGCTCCGCTTTCTCTTAAATACAGCATGTATGCGTCTTCGATATTTGGTTCACACGCCTGTGCGTTATCGTCGCCGCTTTCGGATAAAAAGCGCACATGAACCTCTTTTCCCTGAGTGTGCATACCCGTTATCATAAGCTCCCGCTTCAGCTGCGGAAGCTTCGCCTTCTCCACCGCTTTGGCAAAGACCTTTCCCTGCGCCGCACAAAGAAGCCCCTCCACCGTTCCGTTGTACAAAACTTTTCCCTCGTTTAATATGGCAATATCCTCACAGGCAGCTTCAATGTCTCCAACAATATGGGTGGAAAGAATTACAATCCTGTCCTGCGCGATTTCGGACAACGAATTACGGAACCTGACACGCTCCTCCGGGTCAAGCCCCGCCGTAGGCTCATCCACAATCAACACCCTCGGATTATTTAACAGAGCCTGCGCGATTCCAAGACGGTGTTTCATACCGCCGGAAAGAGTCTTTACCTTTTTGTTCCTGTGTTCCGTTAAGTTAACCTTTTGTAAAAGCATTTCCGTCCTTTCCTTTCTTTCGGCGGCGCTTAAGCCGCAGAGAATCCCCAGATAATTCATCACCTCCCCCACACTCATAGAAGGATACAGGGAAAATTCCTGCGGCAGATAGCCTATTATCTTTCGGATTTCCTTCACATTTTCAATGGGTATCCCACAGATTATGATTTCCCCATCTTTTTTTGGAAGCAGGGTGGCGAGGGTTTTCATCAGCGTTGTCTTGCCTGCGCCGTTTTTGCCCAGCAAACCGAACATTCCCTGCCCGATGGAGAGATTCACGTTTTGCAGGGCGTGCTTTTTCCCGTAGAACTTATTCAGATTTTTGATTTCGATAATATCATCCATTTTCATCCTCATTTCTGTAATTATTCAGCCTTTTGCCAAATAACTGCTCCTTTCTGCGCTGCTTTTCATGATTTGGTTTATTTAGACCATGAGCAGATACCTCTTTGCGCCAAGCGGCGCCCAGACGCAAAGTGCGTTCCTCTTACTGCCAGACGACTTTATTATGAATCGCATTTTTCAACTTTTTATCTACACAAAAAAATCTTCTTACCAACCGTCCGTAAGAAGATTCCTGCATACGCCCTTATAAAATTACTGCTTGAACACAGCCGTTACAAGGGCTCCCTGAGCATTTTCCAATTTTAAAGAGCCGCCATGTTTCTCACAAAGTATTTTACAAATATTTAATCCCATGCCAAAGGAGCCGCCGTCCGATTCTTTTGCCGATTTATAGAACGGCTTTACCGCATCGGTCAAATCCTTCTCCGAAAAACCCTTCCCGTCGTCGGATACAATAAGATAAAAAAAATCCTCCCTGACCTTAACAGAAACCACAATGTTCTCTTTCGCAAATCTCAGTGCGTTGGAAAGAAGATTTTCATACACGCGCATAATAATTTCCATATCCAGATTCATTTTTACGAAGCTGCTTATTTCGGACGAAAACGAAAGCTTTTTCTCCTTGCGCACCGTCTCTCCGGTGCAAAGCATTTGACTTATAACATCCTTTATGCTCACGAGCGCCTTATTAACATCAATATCCTCCAGCCGCTTCAGCTGATTCATCGTATTTACATACGCCTCAAGCCTTATTATATGGCGCTGCATCATTTCCGCTGTTGCGGCTATCTTTTCCGCAGTCATCTGAGGGGCGTACCTGATAAGCATTTCACTCTGCCCCTTCAGGACAGTCAGGGGAGTCCTCAAATCATGGGCAAAGGCGGCGTTAAGCGCTTTTCGTTCTTCAATCTGCCTCCACATTTCTACATTGTTGTCATATAATGCCCCTCTCATTTTTTCAAACGAATCGCATAGCTTCCCCAGTTCGTTCTGTCTGTTGTAAACGATTCTAAAATCAAGATTATTGCCTGCTATATTATCCGCGGCATTATCAAGAATTTCCAAAGGTTTTTTCAGCTGCCTTCTATAAAATAAAAGACTTGTCATTCCCATACAAAACACAAAGCAAAGGGGATAGACGCCAATGCTCAAAAAACCAAACACATTGTATAGGAAGTCCTCTAATGGCGTGAATAATGAGGTAATGTTTTCCGCATAAAACTCCAGCGTCCCTATATCATCTACATAAAACTCGAATATTTCATCGCCGTCCTCACCATGCTCCACATTGCTGATTTTATATTCATGTTTTCTTATCAATTCCTTATATTTTTTGCAAATCCGAACCTGTCCTGCCTGACAGAGGTTAGAAAGAAACAGCGCCAAAAAAACAGCGATCAGTATACAGCCCAGCATATAAGCCATAAAGGACGCTTTTATGGACATTTTACGAATAACACTCCTTATTTTACCCATTTATAACCCACCCCCCAAACCGTCTCAATGTACTGCTTCATTCCTGCCGCAGAAAATTTTGTACGGATGCGGCGGATATGCTCGGCAACCACCTGACTGTCACCATCGCTGTCGTAGCCCCATACAAGTTCATATATCCGCTCTTTGCTAAAAACCTGTCCTGTATGCAGGGACAAAAGCTCGACAATGTCAAATTCCTTCTTGGCAAGCAGGACCGTCTCTTTGTCATAATACAGGCTCCTCTCCGTGTAATCTATCGCCAGCTTATCGTCAAGCCGTACCTTTGCCAAATCCCTCTGACGGCGCTCTCTTCTTATATGAGCCGAAACCCTCGCCCCAAGCTCGTCTATGGAAAAAGGCTTCACGATATAATCGTCAGCCCCAATACCGAATCCCTTGATTTTATCGTTATCCTCTATCCTTGCCGTAAGGAACAAAATAGGGCAGGACACAAAAGCCCTTATTCGGGAACAGACCTCCAAACCGTCTAAATCCGGCATATTGATGTCCAAAAGAATAATGTCCGGCTGCCCTTGCGCTTTCTTTATCGCTTCCTGCCCTCCCAACGCCGTCAACACCTCATATCCGTTATACTCAAAATAGTCCTTCAGCATTGATATGATATCCGCTTCGTCATCCACAATCAATATTTTGTCTCTCATAAAATTCCTCGCTTCTATGCATGAAAATTTTCAACCCAGCCTATCGCCTGTAACAAAAGTTTACTATATAATTTTCAACTATTTATCTACTTTTCTGTTTTTCTAATAAAATTCCCTATCATACACATTCATCTAACACATCACTTCCAATCGCAACCACACTCGCAGAAATATAAACATATCCGCTCTAAATAATGCAATAATATTTCCAACTGACCTGAATGGCTCTTCCATAAGAATTTTATTGTTACCAGTATTTCGGTTTGCAACAGCATAATCAACTATCAAGCGAACAAAACGCATTTGGTTGATATTCAATCGTTCTTCTATGAAAAATTCACTAAATCTTCATTGACTACAGTTTTATCTACGCCAAATATTTTTCTAACCAGACTATTTCTTTTACATAAAGAGTATCAGAATTAAGGAATAGAAACAAGTTTAATAAAGCAAATGTTTGTAGAGCTAAAACGCAGAGATTGCAAAAAGCTTTGTTAGCTGCTCTAAAAATGACAAACCGCCTTTTACATGATTTACAATCCGATGATAAACGTACTTTAAGATTTCTCTTCTTAAGTATAAATATGAATCATTATATTTTTGCTTTTAATCCTAAACAACATCTTACTCTATATTTAAGAAAGAACACAGCACCGACGAACTTATGCGTAACCACAGTTTCCCGATTTAAAACCGTATATTTAGACATAGGCTAACTCCTTGCAAATTGACAATAGACTACATGATGTCAAATTTAGGCAAGCAGGGATAATTGAGACTTAACAAAACAAAGCATAGAATATCAGAAAAACCATTATTATTTTCACATACTTGATAGAAAAAGTGCTTATCAATGCTTCTCCGAAAAGTTTTTGAAAATTTTTATCGACAGATAAGAATACCACTTAATTTGGATTTCAAAATTGCGCTTCACAATTAATGCTTTAAGCGATTATTTGGCATTGTTAATCACTACTACGAATCATATATGCCAAAAGTATATATGATTCGTAGTTTATAAAATATATATGTTTTTTATATATACAAATATATGATATACTTTGTTAAAAAAACATGGTACAATCTTTTTAAATCTTTTTCAAAAGGAGTAATAAAAATGTCTTATAAAATTAACAATCAGGAAATTGGAACTTATATTTCAGGATTAATTGAACGAGAATTTAAATCCGCACGACAATTTTGCAAAAAATATCTTCAAGCAAGCGGTACAAAAGAGCCTACCGAAAGTGATATCCAAAATATGGCAAACCGTATATCTCAAATAAAAGAAGGTAGAAAATCAATCCAGATTCATGATTTGCCATTTTTTTCAGAGTTGCTTCATGTTTCCTTTGAACAAATATTGAGTGCCGGAAAATGTGGTGAACCCCAAAACAATAGAATGACAAATTATACCATTGCCCAATCACACAGCGAGGCAGAATGGATTGCTTACATTGAGGAGAAGAACAAGCCCATCCTCAATCCTGACGAATATGGAAAAACTGTGTTGGATTATGCAATCATGTTTGGAAATTATGATTTCTTGAAATTTTTGGTAAACAAGAACTACATATGGTTTGACAGCCGAAAAGATAACGATTATGTTATGACATTTGGTGCGGGAACGAATATTCAGCGTATTAAATTTGAGGAACGTGATAATGGTGTTTTTATACGCAAACCCGATATGGATGATTTACAATACAAGCTTGCAACAGAAGATCAGCTGAGAATGTATATCATTTCGTTTGCAGCAGATTACAATGACCTATCTATGCTGAAAAAATTGAGGGCAAGAGAAATCCCTGAATTATATTATAAAGCACATTATTTGTCCTGCACATGCCCGGATTTCAATGTTCATTATGACAAAAACATGGTAAGCCATATTGCGAAGTCCAGCAATAAAATACTAAATTATTTTACTGAGCCATTTGAAATCCAAGACCGGATTCGATATAAGGACGGCAGCAACCGTAAGCACAAATTTTTGTTTCCGTATATCTCCCAACTGTTGGATATGCTGATTGAAAATAATAGTCCTTTTTTAAAAATAGCATTGGAAAAATCCATTAAACATAATGAAAGCACAAGAAAGAAGCTAGAATTATTGATAAAGGAATCTATCAATAACGGCTGTTATTATGACGATTATTGGAAAAAAGAAATTAATTTTCACGAAAACGGAAATATTATCCACTTCCGAGATACGCTTGCTATTACTGGAATCATTACAAATATAGCCAGAGTAACAAAGGAATCTGCGAACAGCCAAATAAACCAGCTTATCAAAAAATTGAATAACTCCTACAATAGCATTAAATATATTACAGAGAAGGAAATAACATGAGAAAAGCTTTCTATACCTCATCGTTTCTATTACTTTTTCTTATGTAATAATTAATTCCATGGTAAAAGACAATCGGGAAGCAGGTTATAAAGACTGCTAATGAATATCATTTTGGGGTGATAAGAGGGATTTCGATATAGATTGTGGTAATTGCATTTTATTTCTGGCTGGTTGAATGATAGTGACAATGACTAATTGAAAATCATATTGCGTTTCGGTTAAGAACAAATTACATCATAGATGGAAAACTGTATATCCCATTGACATTTACTATAATGGTGTTGATATTATCAAATCTCCATCCGTTGAAAATATAAGGAAATATTTCAAAAACGCTTGAAACGGAATCATTCAGAAAAAGGAAAAACGGCATAGCCACAAACGACTATACCGTAATTTGATACAGGACTGCTAAAATCCAATCCTCCGGACACGTTACGCTTCTCCCATCTTCGCCAGCTTAGCCGCCTGATCCGCCGCAATGCAGGCGTCCAAAATTTCCTGAATGTCGCCGTTCATCACCTTATCCAGCTTATACAGGGTAAGTCCGATACGATGGTCGGTGACGCGCCCCTGTGGGAAATTGTAGGTGCGGATTTTCTCGGAGCGGTCTCCCGTACCAATCTGGCTTCTTCGCATTTCCGCCTCCGCGTCATGTCTTTGCTGCTGCTCTATGTCGTACAGCTTAGCCTTCAGCAGAGCGAAAGCCTTCGCCTTATTCTGCAGCTGTGATTTCTCTGTCTGACTGTAAACCACAATTCCCGTGGGATAATGAGTGAGGCGCACTGCAGAATCGGTGGTATTGACGCACTGTCCGCCGTTTCCCGAGGCACGCATAACGTCAATACGGATGTCCTTTTCATCGATTACAATATCAATATCCTCATCCACCTCAGGCATTACCGCCACGCTGATGGTGGAGGTATGGATACGCCCGCCGCTCTCCGTCTCGGGTACACGCTGCACGCGATGAACGCCGCTTTCATACTTCATCTTGGAATAAGCGCCCTGCCCGGTAATCATAAACTGTACTTCCTTCATACCGCCGATACCGATTTCGTCCACGTTCATGGTCTCTACCCTCCAGCGCTGCCCCTCCGCATAATGCACATACATACGATAGATTTCCGCCGCAAACAGCGCTGCTTCGTCTCCGCCGGCGCCGGCACGGATTTCCACAATGACGTTTTTCTCATCGTTAGGATCCTTGGGAAGCAGCAGAATCTTTAACTCCTGCTCCAGCTCCTCCATGCGCTTCTTGCTGTCGCTTAATGTCTCTTTAATCATCTCGCGCATTTCTTCATCGTTCTCTTCCTCCAGCATTACCAAAGAATCCTCGATATCCTGCTTACATTTTTTATATTCGTTATAAGCCTCCACAAGGGGAGCCAGATTGCTCTGCTCCTTCATCAGCTTACGGAAACGCTCCTGATTGTTTGCCACGGTGGGCTCGTGAAGCTCTCCCATAATTTCCTCATATCGAATTAGTAAATCCTCTAACTTATCAAACATAACTACCTCTCAATTTCTGTTTTTCATTCATGGCGCCTGCGACGGCATAGCTAACCTCCGTCTCGGGCTACGCATCTATGCCGAAGCATCGGCCGCAGGAACGCCGCCGTCCGTCCATATTCCGCAGACCACCCTGTCAAGCCCTGCATAGTCCTTTATCACTTCTATATATTCAAAGCCCGCATGCCGCATAAAAGCGCAAACTTCCTCCGCCTGATCATATCCGATTTCAAAATAAAGCCTCCCGCCCCGATTTAAATGAGCCTTTCCCTCCTCTACGATTCTGCGATAGAAAAGCAAACCATCCTTGCCGCCGTCTAAGGCAAGAGACGGCTCATGCGCCCGCACCTCGGGCATCAGCGTTTGAATATCTCCGCTCTTTATATAAGGCGGATTTGAAACAATAAAATCGTACCTTCCCGTAACCCCTGTAAACAAATCACCCTCCACAAAGGTAATATCCGCCTGATTCGCCTCAGTATCCGGCAATAGAGGCAGTCTTTCCTCACAAAATATCCGCTTTGCGTTCTCCCTTGCCACCGCAAGCGCTTTTGCCGAAATATCCACCCCCACGCCCCTGCAGCCGTTGGTGTAATATAAAAGACTTATCAAAATACATCCTGAACCGGTACACATATCGACCACGCTCATGCCGTCCTGAAGCTCCTTCAACACTTCTTCCACCAAAATTTCCGTGTCCTGTCTGGGAATCAGCACATGCTCGTTCACCTCAAAGCTAAGGCCCATAAATTCCTGTGTTCCCGTAAGCTGCTGAAGAGGAATCCTCGATGCCCTTTTATCCAAAAGAGTACGGTATTCCCCCTCCTTTTCAGGCGCAACACTCTGCTGTCCATGTACCAGAAGGTCATTGCGGTTTGTTCCGCATACATATTCCAAAAGCAATCTGGCATCCAAAGCCGCCTCCTCCACTCCCGCACGCTCCAGCACACCGCTGCCCTCTTGGTATAAAGCCTGATATGTCATTCTTCCTCCAAAGCCTTGCGAATCCGGCTGTCCTCTGCTTCATATCCGAAATTCTCTCCGAGATATTTCTTCCAGTCAAATATTGCTTCCACAGAAGCGATAGCAACCTCCACCATATTTCTATCCGGTTCTCTGGTAGTCAGCTTCTGAATCATCATACCGGGAGCGGAAAGCAGTCTCACAAAAATATTGTCGCTGCGACCTGCAAGCCGGATAATCTCATAGGAGATTCCCGCAACCACCGGCATAAGTAAAATACGCAAGACCACTCTCTGTACCATATTGTCCACACGGATAAAGAAAAATAAAATGATACTCACAAACAACACAAAAAAAATAAAACTGGTTCCGCATCTTCTGTGAAGTCTGGAGCTCCTCATCACATTTTGCACCGTCAGAGGCCTTCCCTTTTCGATACAATTGATACACTTGTGCTCCGCGCCATGATATTGATACAGACGCCTGATATCCTTCATGGCACTGATGCCCCACACATAAAGCAGAAAAATCAAAATACGAAGCGCTCCTTCGATAATCATCAGCAAAGAGCGATTACGCACAAAGCCTTCAAACTGTGCCGAAATAAAATAGGGCAGTACGATAAAAATCCCTACTGCAAATATCACGGAAACAATCGTCACCAAAGTAGTCAATATCTTTTCCCCATTGCCGCCGCTTATTTTATCCATCGTCTTGTCGAACTTTGTCTCCTCCCCTTCCTCCTCATAGAAGGAAGCCGAATAATTCAACACCTTATTGCCAAGTATAAGGGAATCCGCAAAATTGAAAATACCGCGGATAAAGGGCAGCTTTTTTAACTTACTTTCATGAAGCACTCCCTGAAAATTCTCTATTTCCACTTCTATTTCACCGTTGGGTCTTCGCACCGCAACGGCATATTTTTCTTTATTTTTCATCATTACTCCCTCCAATACCGCCTGTCCGCCGATACCGGAATAACGATTACATCTCTTTCTTGCCATACCTTTTCCTCATTCCAAAGCTAAAAACGCCTTATAACATAAAAGGTTGAGATAGAAATACCTCAACCTTTCCGATTACCTTCTTATTTGACACCGTATTTCTTGTTGAACTTATCAATACGTCCGTCAGCCCTTGCAGTCTTCTGCTGACCTGTGTAGAATGAATGGCATTTGGAGCAAACTTCTACGTGAATCTCCGGCTTGGTAGAACCGGTTACAAATGTATTACCGCAGTTGCAGGTAACGGTTGCCTGATAATATTCAGGATGGATTCCTTCTTTCATGTCTTTTCACCTCTCTATTAAAAATCAGTATTAGTTCTATGTTCTCGTCCCACTGCCTATGGAACCACAAACAGCGGTATTATTGTAACATAAGCGTACAAGGCTTGCAATACTAAATTTACAAATTTTTAAATTTTTAAAATTAAATATTTTATGTCAAAAAGCTTTTCCTGTCCGCTCTGTCAGACGCCCGCTTCTTTTGATACACAAAAGCCCCGTATTTGTCCTGCGTCAGGCCTAAAGATTCTTCACCGCCGTCCACACCGACTCAGTCTCATACTTCTATGCGCAAAACGCCGGCGGCTTATATAGTATTTAGATAAATTTATTCTTTTTAACCATTCCTACAAATTCCATATTATTTCTTGTACGGGCAAACATATCCAATATACGGTCGGTTGCCTCGTCGGATTTCATACCGTTCAACGCCCTGCGCATTATATTGATAGCCTCCAGTTCATCGCCTGACAAAAGCAAATCCTCTCTTCTGGTGCCTGATTTCTGAAGGTCGATAGCCGGAAAAATACGCTTTTCGGAAAGCTTGCGGTCCAGCACCATCTCCATATTACCCGTTCCCTTGAATTCCTCATACACCACATCATCCATCTTGCTTCCCGTATCTACCAGCGCCGTGGCAAGAATTGTCAGACTCCCGCCCTCGCGCATATTACGCGCCGCACCGAAAAATCTCTTCGGCATATGTAATGCCGAAGGGTCAAGACCGCCCGAAAGAGTACGTCCGCTGGGCGGCACTACCTGATTGTAGGCTCTTGTAAGACGAGTTATACTGTCAAGCAGGATTACCACATCCTTCTTGTGCTCCACCAGACGCTTTGCGCGTTCAATCACCATCTCTGAAACCCTCTTATGATGTTCGGGAAGCTCGTCAAAGGTGGAATAGATTACCTCTACATTATTTCCTCTGATTGCCTCTTTGATATCCGTAACCTCCTCGGGACGTTCGTCTATCAGCAAAATCAGCATATGCATATCCGGATTGGTACGAAGAATAGACTTTGCCACATCCTTAAGCAAAGTGGTCTTGCCCGCCTTAGGGGGAGATACGATCATTCCGCGCTGCCCCTTACCCACCGGACTTACCAAGTCCATAACGCGCATTGCAACGCTGCACCCCGGTGTTTCCAGCTTAATGCGCACATTTGGGAAAACAGGGGTCATATCCTCAAAAGCCACACGCTTTGCCGATTCTTCAATGGTATAACCGTTAATACTCCTGATAAAAAGCAGGGCGCTGAACTTCTCCTGCTGAGTCTTAACACGTTTATTCCCACACAGGATATCTCCCGTCTTCAAGCCGAATCGGCGTATCTGGCTGGGAGCCACATAAACGTCATTCTCACCCGGCAGATAATTCTCGCAGCGGATAAATCCGTATCCGTCAGGCATGACCTCTAAAATACCGCTTGCCTCCACGCCGCTGTCAAGCTCCTTCGGATACTGGTTCTCGTCATAAACTTCATTGGAACGATAAGTCCTGACGCCGCCCTCCGTCCTTGCCGCCGCTTCACCCTCCGCGCAGCCCTCGCCTTTTGTAGGACTTTCATTCCTTGCCGCCATATCGCCTCTGCCATGCTTCTCGTTTCTCGAAACAGCGTCGCTTTTGTAAGAGTTTTCGTTTCTCACGGCATTCTCGCTTTTAACGGTCTCGTTTCTGGAAATATTCCTAACAAGGCCTTCGCTTTTAACCGGCTTGGATTCCGACTGCTGCCCTTCGCGCTTTTCTCTTTCGTCTTCAGCCAGCATGGCTTCCACGAGCTCTGACTTTTTCATGGCGGAGATTCCTTTGATCCCACGCACCTTAGCCAGCTCCTTCAGCTGCACCAATGCCAACGATTCATACTTTTCTCTCATATATTCCTCCTGATTTAAAAACAGTTTCGGCTGCTTTATTCATAAATTGTACTTTAAATGGGGGTCTTACAAAGACTTGTCATGGACGTGTTATTCTGCCGGACGACATTAACATCATGATTCATTAGTCACACTCATTTTATATTATAGTACACTTTCCATAAAATAGGAAGTCCTAAAATTTAGATACTTTCCCGGCCGCCTCATTTTACCGGATACGGCAAAGGCTCTTACGCTGATTTTACCCAAAACGGCTCCCCGCAGCTATACATGGCTGCGCAACCGGCATTTCATAAAGGATTGTCCGCCGCTCTCAAAAAAGCCTTGTAAAGTAAAGCAATCTATTATATGATACATATGCAAGATTTTAAGACAATCCTTTAAGACTGTCAACTTCATAAATAAATGGATTAAAAATAAACGCATATTGAAAAGAGGTATCCTATGACAACAAATGAAGAAGCACTGTTGATGCATGAAAAATGGAACGGAAAGCTGGAAACCGTATCCAAATCCCCTGTCAAATCACGAGAAGATTTATCCGTTGCCTATACTCCCGGCGTAGCCGAGCCCTGCAAAGTGATTGCTCAGGATAAGGAGGCGGCATACAAATATACCATGAAATCCAACACTGTTGCCGTTGTCTCCGACGGAAGCGCCGTTTTGGGGCTTGGAAATATCGGTCCGTATGCGGCGATGCCCGTCATGGAGGGCAAGGCTGTGTTATTTAAGGAGTTTGGCGGCGTCAATGCGGTGCCAATCTGCCTTGACACGCAGGATACCGAGGAAATTATCAAGGCTGTTACCTATCTTGCTCCGGGCTTCGGCGGCATCAATCTGGAAGATATCAGCGCGCCCCGCTGCTTTGAAATCGAGGAGCGCCTGAAGGCGGTATTAGATATTCCCGTTTTCCACGACGACCAGCACGGAACAGCTATCGTAGTCCTTGCCGGGATTATCAACGCCCTTAAGGTTGTAGGCAAAAAAAAGGAAGACTGCCGCGTGGTGGTAAACGGTGCGGGCAGCGCCGGCGTGGCAATCACCAAGCTTCTTTTGACCTATGGCTTTGCCGACATCATCATGTGTGATAAGGTAGGTATTGTCTCCAAGGATACCGAAGGGCTCAACTGGATGCAGCAGAAAATGGCGGAAGTTACCAACCTCAGGAACGAAAGGGGCTCCCTTGCGGATGCTTTAAAGGGCGCCGATATCTTTGTGGGCGTATCCGCTCCCAACATTGTAACTGCCGAGATGGTAGCCTCCATGAACCCGGACTCCATTCTCTTTGCCATGGCAAATCCCGTTCCCGAGATTATGCCCGACGTAGCTAAGGCGGCCGGCGCAAGGGTTGTGGGTACCGGACGCAGCGACTTCCCGAATCAAGTGAACAATGTGGTTGCATTCCCCGGCATTTTCAAGGGCGCTTTGGAGGGTCGCGCCGCACAGATTACGGAGGAAATGAAGCTTGCCGCCGCGGAAGCTATTGCCGGTCTCGTACCCGAGTCCGAGTTAAATGAGGACAATATTATGCCGGAGGCGTTTAATCCCAAGGTCGCAGAGCTTGTCGCCGACGCCGTAAAGTCCCATATCCGCAGATAGACATGCTGCCCGGAATATGGCACGGTAAGCCCTACTACTCCTTGGATGCTTACTGCAAAAATACATTTCATCGAAAATGCTATAAGATAGCCCTGAATGCCCATATGACCTGCCCTAACCGAGACGGTCTTATCGACACTCGGGGCTGTATCTTCTGTAGCGCCGGCGGCAGCGGGGATTTTGCCGTATCAAACCAAGCCCCCGCCGCGGAAAGGAATACGGACACAGGTTTTCAAGTCCTTGACGCTGCCTGCGGTTTCCGTCTTCTCGACATTCAGACCCAGCTGGCGAACGGGCTGGCCTTCTTTGGCGGCAAAAATGTGGGAAATACCTTTATTGCTTATTTTCAGGCATACACCAATACCTATGCCCCCGTTCCCTATCTGAGGCAGGTTTACACACAGGCATTGTCTTCCCCCGATATATGCGGTATTTCCATCGCTACAAGACCGGACTGTCTGCCCACGGATGTTCTCGCTCTTCTTGCTTCGCTAAAGGAACTTTTTCCTGATAAATTTATCTGGGTTGAGTTGGGCTTACAGTCCATCCATGAAGAAACCGCCGTCTATATCCGCAGAGGTTATCCCCTCTCAACCTTTGAAAAGGCTTTGGCAGAATTACGCGCTCTGGATATTCCGGCGATTGTCCACATAATATTGGGGCTTCCCCATGAGACGTCAAAAATGCAGCTTCAAACCATTGATTATCTGAATAAACGGAAAATCTTCGGCATTAAGCTGCAGCTTTTACACATTTTGAAAGACACGGACCTTGCCGCCGAATACCGTGCCGGCAAGATAAATGTACTGGAAAAGGACGCCTACCTCAGGCTGCTTATACAATGTCTGGAAGGATTGTCCCCTGAAATCGTGGTTCACCGGGTAACAGGCGACGGACCTAAGGCAAGCCTGCTCGCCCCTGACTGGAGCCGCAACAAGCGCGACGTACTCAATACCCTTCATAAGCTTATGAAGGAACAGGACTCCTTTCAGGGAAAGCAGTTTACTTTTTAATTCTTATGCCGTGAATCGGCAGGATGGGAGGAAACATGTTACAGGATCCCTTAACTCTATACAAATTAATAATTCTATATATGCTCAACAGAGTAACCTTTCCTCTGACGGCCGCGCAGGTAAGCGACTTCATTTTGGAAAAAGAATATACAAGCTTTTTAACTCTCCGACAGGTAATAGGAGAACTGACCGACACCGGCATGATTTCCGCAAGCTCCATGCGCAACCGCACGCAGCTTGCCATTACAGAGGAAGGGCGTGAAACCCTGCACTATTTTGAAAACAGAGTCAGCGAAGCTATTAAAAAGGATATTGACGACTATCTCCGGGAAAATGAATTTTCCCTGCGCAATGAAGCGTCGGTACAGGGCAACTACTATAAATCCACCTCCGGAGAATATGAAGCGCGTCTGGTCGCCAAAGACAGGGATATCACATTGATTGATATTACCTTGTCCGTTCCTGACGAGGAATCCGCTTCCGCCATCTGCGATAACTGGCAGAAAAAAAATCAGGAGATCTATAAATTTTTGGTACGGGAGCTTTTCTGACGCCTTCGCCTTTTGCCTGCGGCGGACCACACCACTCTTCCGTCCACCCAGACGCACTCCGTTTTGATATTTGCAAGCCCATCCGGCCCAACCGTTAAGGGATTCTTGTCAAGAGCCACAAAATCCGCTTTCTTTCCCGGCTCAATGCTTCCTAAAATATCTTCCGTTTTATATTGATACGCCGCGTAAACGGTGACTCCCTTTAACGCCTCCTCCACCGTAATCTTCTGCTCCTCCCCCAGTATACGCCCTTTCTTTGTCTGTCTGGTCACGGCGTTCCAGACGGCCTCTAAAGGCTTCGTCTGCGTTACGGGCGAGTCGTTATGCAGGCTAAAGCAAAGCCCTCTCTTTACGGCGCTCCCCAAGGGAGCCAGCCTTTCCGCCCTCTCCCTTCCAAGAAAGGTGTCATAATGCCTGTCTCCCCACACATACAAATGCGCCGGAAAAAAGGAAGGATACAGGTTCAGCTCACGAAACTTATCCAGCTGGTCCTCCCTCACCACCTGACAATGAATAATAATATTTCTTTTATAACGGTTTTTTACGATATTTTCACAGCCCTCCAGCGCCTCTATAATCTTGTCCAGCGCTGCGTCTCCGTTACTGTGAATGGCAAAGGAGCGACCTGAATCCAAAATCGTCTCAAGCTTCCCCCGAAGCGCCTCCACGCTCATATAAGCGCTCCCACAGTAATCCTTTTCCCCTTCATGTTCCGGCGCCATAGCGGCATACGGCCGGGAAAGAGCGGCAGTATAGCACTGTATGCTTCCGTCCATCAGAAGCTTTACGGGTCCGTTGATAATATGCTTGCCCCGAATCCTTTCCGGCACCTCGCCGGTGGACGTCAATGACGGACAAACAATATATCTTGCCGGAAAGCTTCCCTTCCTCATTGCCCTTAAAATCAGATCCGCCATATCGTTTCCGCTTGCTCCCTCGCAGATAGTGGTAACACCCTGTTTAAAATATTCTTCGCACACCTCGCCCAGCTTCCCCGGCAAATCCCCCAGCATATCTTTGCTGTATATCAGCTCCATAAGAGGCTTTATTGCCGACACCTCTTCAAACACTCCGACTGCCTTACCGTTCCTGCGGCGGACCACCCCGCCTTCCGGCGTAAAATCCGCTCCGTCCACGCCCGCTATCCGCATAGCCATGGTATTCGCCATCACCACATGAAAAGAAGCATGAATCACCACTACCGGACGTTCCCTTGAAATCTTATCCAAATCGGCGGCTTCCAACATTCTTTCATCCGCACAAAGGGTATCATCATAGCCAAAGCCTACAATAATACCCTTTCCTTTTCTCATTTGCGTCGAATTTTTCATTACGGCTATCAACTGCTCTATGGTTCTGATTTTTCCAATAGGCGCGCAGCGCACGTCTACAAAAAAGAGCTTTGCCAGCGCGGTGGAAATAAAATGGCCATGGGCGTCAAAAAAACCCGGCATCAGCGTCCTGCCCTTTAAATCTATAAGCTTCGCCTTTTTACTCGCTTTGGCAAACACTTCATCCTCTGTTCCCACACAAGCAATATTCCCGTCCTCAACCAAAACGGCGTCAGGAGCGGGATATTGACTGCTCATCGTCAGTATCGTTCCGTTAAAAAAAATTTTCTGCATTTAAATTATACTCCCTTTCCAAAATCAGACAGCTACAGCCATCCAACAGTCTCCACCGTACCCGGCTTTTTATCGCCGTCAGGCTCTAACGCTTATTTTAACGTCTGGTTTCCATGTAAGAGCGCTTCCTGTCTAATTCGCTTCATATGCTCCTTGATTTTTACCTCATACCCGTTCCCTGTCGGACGATAAAACTCCTTTCCGTCCAGCTCATAGGGCAGATACTGCTGCTCCACATAATGATTCGGATAATCATGGGCATATTTGTAACCTGTTCCGCGCCCTAGTTTTTCTGCCCCTTTGTAATGAGCATCCCTAAGATGCGCGGGAATAGGCAGATTTCCCGAACATTCCACCTCTTCAAGCGCCTTAAAAACCGCGCTGCAGCAGGCGTTGCTCTTGGGAGCGCACGCCACATATACAGCCGCCTGCGAAAGAATAATCTGCGCCTCCGGCATACCTACCCGCTCTACCGCAAGGGAAGCATTCACCGCCACTATAAGAGCATTAGGGTCCGCGTTTCCCACATCCTCCGACGCGCATATCATGATTCTTCTGGCAATAAAGGTAACGCTTTCTCCCGCATTCAGCATCCGCGCCAGATAATACACCGCCGCATCCGGGGCAGAGCCACGCATACTCTTGATAAAGGCGGATACCGTATCGTAATGATTGTCTCCGTTCTTATCATACCTCACTGCACGCTTTTGTATACATTCCTGCGCCACATCCAGCGTTATATGTATCTTGCCGTCCTCCCCTCGTCCGGTAGTCATGATTGCAAGCTCAACGGCATTCAGCGCCTGTCTGGCATCCCCTCCCGAAATATCCGCCAAAAACTCTAACGCCTCCTCCTCTATCACAGCATCATATGCACCCATACCTCTCTCCGAATCATAGACCGCCTTTTCCAAAAGTCCCCGGACCGCCTCTCTGGAAATGGGCTTTAATTCAAAAATAATAGAGCGGGAAATGAGAGCCCCGTTTACCTCAAAATAAGGGTTTTCCGTAGTCGCGCCGATTAATATGACCGTGCCATCCTCCACAAAGGGAAGAAGATAGTCCTGCTGGCCCTTATTAAAACGATGAATCTCATCAATAAACAGGATGGTGCGCTTACCGTACATCCCCTGAAGCTCCTTCGCCTTCGCCACCACCTCCTCCATATCCTTCTTACCTGCCACGGTGGCGTTAATCTGAGTAAATTCCGCACTGGTGGTATTGGCTATCACTCTTGCCAGCGTAGTCTTGCCCGTTCCCGGAGGACCGTAAAAAATAACCGAGCTGATCTTATCCGCCCTGATAGCACGATAAAGAAGCTTGTCTTTCCCGATAATATGCTCCTGACCCGCCACCTCGTCAAGACTCCTCGGACGCATTCTTGCTGCTAACGGCGCTTCCTTCTCCATATTGGAGCTTCGCATATACTCAAATAAATCCGTAAATTCTTTGTTGTTATTCAAATCAAACCTCCATGCCGGAGCTTATCTGCCTAAACGCCGCGCAAGAGTTCTATATTTTGCGCCGCAATTCAAACATCCCCCTGCAATTTTCTTTATATTTGAATTTCAGTTTACCACAAGCCCATTGGTTACGCAAACCTTAAAATCTTATCCCCCGCAATGCCTTGCTTTAAAATGTAATCATTGAATTACCAAATTTAATATGCTATAGTATAAATATACTTCTTACAATGGAATTTATATGAATATTTGAGGAAGGGTGTCAATATGGATTACAACAACAATGCGAATAACAATAATTTTAATAACGGCTGCAACAACGGCAATTACTATATAGATAACACCGGCTCAATGTATAACAATATGCCCAATCAGCTTTATAATCAGCCGCCTCAGCCTCCTAAAATGGGTATGGCTATCGCCGCACTGGTAATCGGGCTTTTATCCATGACTCTGTGTTGTACCGGCGGTACGTTTCTCGGTATTGTGGGCATTATTTTGGGCATTATCGCCCTTACAAAAAATTACGACGGCAAGGGCATGGCAATTGCCGGAATCATTACCTCCGCACTTGGCGTCCTGATCGGGCTTTTTATGATAGTCTATATGGTAGTGTTCGTATATGCGTTTAACGAAGCCATGGAAGAGTATGAAGATATAATGTACGACCCTTATACAGACTCCCTGCTGGAGGAAGAATACGACTTTAAAAATCTCTATCAGGCAAATACCTTTTCCACTCACTTTTTTGAGGCGTCAGATGGCTCCGTCATTTATTTTAACGACGACGGAACCTATATATGGTATCAATCCCACGACAGCTATAGCGATAATTACCATTACGGCACCTATAGCGAGTACTATGAAAGCAGCGCCTGCGATTATATCGTAAACAGTCTGCCGGAATACGGCATAACACAGAAAGAGCTTGACGACTATTTTGCACGAAACGAAGACAACTATTTCTACGATAAGGAAAATTTCTGTTGTCTGGCATTACACATCGATGCCCTCATAGTAAACGGTGAAAGCCTGTTGGATCATTCCTATGAATCCAATTATATGGGCTTTTATTATTTTGATACTTTTGATGCTACCAATATGGCAAGCGGCGATTATATCCTGTTTTCTATGATAGAATAGAATTTTTAATATTCATAAGACCAAATATGCTTAATTTGATGTTCTATTTGACCAAAGCTCCAGCTTTGTCTGCTCCGCGCCACACAATTTGAGTCGTTGACTTGAAAACCGTCTTCATTATATCCATATATAACAATGAAGTGTCCGCCTGCGGTAAAATCCCCCTCTCTCATGGAACAAATCAATATATTTCCTTTATCCAGCTCCGACTTCATGACATACTCACTGGTTTGGGGCTGACTCACCCGCACCCCATACAAGATGGGAAGCTCTTCCAGAAGCGTCCACAGCGTTCCTGTTCCCGCCAGATAGTATCCGTTATCCATACTGAACTGCGCTATTATATCCGGAGTAAGTGCTTCATCCTTTGTCAAATAATAGAGCATCATGGAAAGGCAGGTCGGACCGCAGCCCGATAGACCTATATTACTGCCGTCATCACCATATTGGACATAGCCCCATCTGGGATCCCACTGCAGGAAAAGGGGGTATTCCTGCTGTCTCTCCAAATCCGTCAAGCCTCCCGCTGCCTCACTCTTCCTTGTCAGATAATTCCCTACAAAATCGGCCATTTCGGGATTATTTGCCAATGCCCCAAGCATTTCTTCCGAATACGCTTCGCTTTCCTTCAAAATCTGCCCGATAACAGTATTTTCCTTCCCCAATTCACTCAATTTTTCAAGGATTTCGTAATAGCTTCGTTTTGCCGGTTTATCCACCTTGGGCAGCCCGCACATGCTTACATAATCCAGCGTGCCTACCACCGGAGCATCATTTGATGCGGACAAATACTTCTGGGGCTGCTCCTGCTTCGTTCCTTGGATAATGTTTTGAGCTTCCTGCGGGATGACGTCTTTTTGCTTTTCATCCCGCATGCCGGTATATCGTGTATATTCTAACTGCTTCAGAGCGTCATTTGCGCTTTTTAACTGAATCTCTATCTTTAACAGTAAAAATATATTTACCGCCAAAAGTACCAGCAGAACCATCGTAAATATTCTCAGCTTACCTTTTTCTTTTGTTCTCTTTTGATTTTGTCTGCGACCCGTCATATTGCTTACCTTTTCCTTAACATTTCGTGTATATATTAGGATTGATACATTTTTGCCGGATAATGCATCAATCCGGTTATATTTTTGATAATATTTAAATTTTGTCACAAACTTTTAATATATGTGTATCTAAGTTGTAAATTATGTTTTAACTACCGGGCGCATATTTTTTCAGTCAAACAATATTTCTTCCACCGTCACGAACTCATACCCCTCGCGCTTCAGCTCATCCACAATCTTAAGAGCCGCCGTCACAGTGGATTCGTAATAATCATGCATTAAAATAATATCGTTTTCTCCCACCTTATCAAGAACCTTTTCGGTAATACAAGAGACATTGCTGGAACACCAGTCTAAGGGATCAACAGTCCACAAAACCGGAAACATATTAAGCTCCTTTTCAAAGCTTTTATCCCAGGAACCATACGGTGGGCGCACAAACTCCACGTCTTCTTTAATAATATCGCCGATTATTTTATTTGTCTTAATCAACTCCTCCTTAAAGTTATCCCGATTGGATTTCTTCAGCTGCAAATGGCTATATGTATGATTTCCAATCAAATGCCCGTCCTCATGCATGCGCTCAATAATATCCGGATGCAGCTCAGCATGCTCTCCGGTAACAAAAAAGGTAACATGTACTTCCCTCTCCTTCAAACCGTCCAAAAGCTGTTTTGTATAGTAGGGATGTGGACCGTCGTCAAAGGTCAAAGCAATTTTTTTCAGCCCCTCACCCTCCGCCTGATATCGACCGCTTCCTTCCGGGGCAGACCCCTGTGTCGCAAACACCCACGCCGCACTCTCCTTTTCTTGTTTTCTGGCGCCATAGGCACAAAAAAGCAGCAGCCCTGCCATCACATCTAAAAGCAATACTGTTGTCCACCATTTTTTCATAACAATTATTCACGCTTTAATATTCTTTCATAAAAACATATGCAAAAACAGGCTTATTTATTTGCCGTGAAAGCAAAAACAAGCCTGTTCTATATTAAATATGCACTTTTCCACCTTAAACCGAACCACATATATCATACAAAATTTTTAATATATCCTGCATTTTACTCACCTGCTTAGGTTCCAATGCTTCCAACACACAAATAACCTTCTCCGACCCCTGATACCTTTTCTCTTTTCCAAACATTATGTAATCACAGCTCACAGAAAGCGCCTGTGCTATCCGACATAAGGTTTCCGCAGAAAAACCTTTCTTGCCTACTTCTATCTCATACAGAAATTTTGTTGAAATATCTATCTTTTCTGCAAAGGCTTCTCTCGTATAATTTTGTATCTCTCGTAATTCTCTGATTCTTTCTCCAATTTGTGCATTAACCATTTTTATCTCCCCTTGTCGAAATTTTACACCTTTTGTCAATGGGCAATAAACTAACTAAAGTTCACCTCTCCATACCTGATGTTCCTATTTTAGTTATTCCATTTCCTTACACAATTAATTTTATGCTTTCTAAAACCACAAGTGGTAGTATCATTTAACACTTTGTTACTAATTATATCCGAATTTACTCTACAATTCAAGCATGAAAACGTCACGCCCACTTGACATATCTATTCCAGACAACCTCTTAATCTGCTCTATGTTACATACCTTGACGCCTGCCTAATATACTTAACGTAAAAAAACTGCCGCAAAACCATAAGATTCCTCCCCCTATGGTCTTACCGCAGTTTCTGCTTCACACCTTCACATATAATGTTTTATTCTGCTATGGCCTTATCCGTCCATTTTCTTCCTATACCCTTTATCAACAAGGTTCCCATTATCGCTGCCGCCGTCAGAAAAACATATACAGCCGCATACGCCATAGTTTGGGAAATCCGATTTCCCAAATAGGGAGTAGCCAAACCGTTTATCAGCGGAACAACAAAGTCTACCGCACAATGGCAGGCAATACAGAGGACAATTCCCAAAGCGTCCTTTTTACGGCTTACAAAGTAGCACAGCAAAAGACTCATCGCCACATGAAATATCATAGTCAAAAACCTTTCATAGCCTGCCAACAGATACATGGACGCATCCGTATCGATTAACAATTGTTTAACAGCCACTAAGCCGGAAACATCGACCCCCAAAGCTCTTGTCTGCTCTACTACAATATCAAATTGCCCGGAATTAATCATTATAATATAAATCAAATTATTTACATAGGTCAATCCTACTATAAGCATTGCCTCGATTCCGCCATGACCCAATCCAGCCGCAATTCCTCGCGTACAGGTAAGCCTTCTCCCTATAAGCTTTGCCACCGTATATCTGCCAATCGCTTCAAACAGCCCTGCGGTAAAAGCAAGCAGCAGGCAGTACAACACATAATGATTCATCGTAAATTTTGCAAACTCCGGATTCCGCGCCAATAGATTCAATACAGGCAGACGAATAACAATCTGCGTTACAAAAAAACCTGCCGCTCCTAAAAACCATGCGGACCAAACGCCCTTACCTTTGTTTTTTACTCCGTACACAATCAAAACCGCCACCGGAAGTAAAACACTGATACACAAAGTAATACACACTGTAATAACCGATAAATATCCTACCATTTTTCCTCCATTCAAAGGCATTTGCCACACAAGAAACATAAGTTCAGGTCAACCCTCGCATTCATGCCTCAAGCACTTGTCATTTAAATCTTAAATACCATAATTTCAGATTTCAGCTCTTCCATATTCTCCCCAAGCACACCTGCCGTTTTGTTCAGATTTTCAACGTTATAAAGCAGCTTATTGGCGACTTCGCTTACAGTTTCGGCACTTACCGCCGTCTCTTCGATAATATCGGAAATATTTCTGACTGCTACCAGAGTATCCCCTCTCTCATGATCCGCCTTCTCGGTACTGATAACAATTTCATTCAGCCCCTCTACCAGCTGAGACATTCTGACCTGCATCTGGCGGAAAACCTCCACTACCTCTCCCACGGATTCAGTCTGTAAGGCTACCATGGATTGCGCCTGACCTGCGCTTTCCACACTGTTCATTGTCTGCGCACTGATATGTTCTACATTGTTGCGGATTTCTCCGGCGGCTCTTGCCGAATCGTCGGCAAGCTTACGGATTTCCTCTGCAACCACCGCAAAACCTCTCCCCGCCTCGCCTGCTCTTGCCGCCTCTATGGACGCATTTAATGAAAGCAGGTTCGTCTGCTCGGAAATATCGGTAATTGTCTCGACAAAGGCATTTATAATCTCTGATTCCCTGCGCAGAGATTCGATACTTGTTCCCACCTTTGCCGTGATCTGCGTGGTTTCCTTCGCTCTCCCGCCCAGCACCTGAATAATTTCCATGCCCTGCCGTATCATTTCGTCAGTCTCACCCACCAGCTTCTCAACCTTTTCAACCACAAGGCTGACGCCCTGAATCTCATTGGAAAGAATATCCGCTTTCGCCACACATTCCTGCGCATGGGCGGCCTGTCTGCTCATACCGTCATTAATCTCGCTTATCGCCTGCGTAATATCAATAGAATAATCGTTAATAACGTCGGAAGCCTCCCTCACCTCCGTAGCCGAGCCCTCCAGCTCCTTTGTCGAAGCCGCCACCTTATTGACAAGCTTTTTGGTGTTGGCTATCATATTATTGGCAGAGCCTGCAAGCCCTCTGAATTCGTCGCGCCCCTTCGCCTTTACCTGAACGGTCAGGTCTCCCTTAGCAACCTCTCCCAGCTTTCTTGAAATACGCCGCATATTCGACTGAATTCCAACTACAATAAAAAAGCAGACGACAATTACGATAAGGCAAGCCAAAATAACTAAGCCTACAGTAAGCGTTTTTATGGTTTCAGCCTGACCGGTGACAATACCTATCGGTACCAATGCGCAGACCGTACAACCGTTTTCCCCGCTCCTGCTATAAATAAAGAGATATCTGCCTCCCATATAATCGACTTCCGTAGCCCCCTGCATATTCTCTTCATTAATTAAATTATAAAAATCCTGTCCGTAAAATGCGCTGCCGTCCTGAACCAAAACAGACTCTTTACCTTCCTCCAAATTCTCACAGACAATCTCTCTCCCGCCCTTGGTTATAAAGCCGACGATACTGCCCTCACCCAAGTCCAGCCCCTGCAAAAATTCCTTTATTGTATCTGCCTTAATATCTATAACGATACAGGCTCCGTAAGACTGGCCCATAATCTCATATACCAGAATATATTCTTCTTTGTCCAGAGCAAGCGACTGATCTAAAAGCGTATGACCGTCAACCCACTTTTCTATAGTCTTTCCTCCGCCGGATACCTCCTCACGATACTCCGCCAATATACCTTCCATTGATAAGGAAGCCGTCGAATTGGAGGAGCCTGCCACCGCTGTTGAAAGCATACTGATACCCTTCTTTGTGACAATATGTATATCGTTTATAAACGGATTTGAGGTTTGGGAAGAAAGCATCTGGGATCTGACGTTATTTATGACATTTATTCTGTCAATCTCATTGCCCTCGAACATACCCAGAAAATATTTGCTCAACTCCTTATCAAAGGCGTACTTCACCCCCTCTGATTCAATAAAGGCGCAACTCATATCCACATATTCCGTAGCCATACGGATTGTCTGTGCAGTGGAATCGGTAAACTTCTCGTTCATACCTTCCGCCGCCTTCTGATAAGCACTTACACCGATAATTATCATAAAAATAATCGGCACCAAAAAACCGCATATAATTTTGTTACGGATACTGAACGGTAAAAAAACAGCCTGCCTGCCTGAAGCAGATGATTCCTTTTCCCGTCCGGAAGCTTTAGACGCATTTGCTGCCATTTTGGCTTTCGTTCCCTTACTACTTCGGCTCATACTTTTTGTCCTCCCAATTCATTGCTTTATACCTCATATGAACAGTATATACTGTTTTCTGTAAAATTCAAACAAAAAAATGTAGAAAAATGACTTTTTTTGTTATTCGCAACGAATTCTATACCGTTTTTAAGTTCATATTTTGTAAATATAACTCATCAAAATCCTGTATTTCGGCTAAATTTAGCACTTTTGTACATAGCAGAGCCTTATTTTGAAAATCCTTTTCCCCGGTCCGGCTTCCAAACCGTCCGGCTCCTGCAAGTGCAGTATTTCCTCCTGCCACAGTCCTTTTCACGAGCGCTTCCGGCAGTAAACCGATTGCTGCCGCATCCTGAGGCTTCAGATAATAACCGAAGCCGCCGGCCAGCACCACTCTTTCGATATCCTGTAGCATGATTCCATACTCTCTTGCCAAAATATATATGCCCGCGGCAATTGCCGCTTTGGCAAGCTGGATGTTCCGGACGGACCGCTGTGTCACACAGACATCACCGATCATAACGCCGCCTTCAAAATATTCGTCCGCAAGCAGGCCTGTTTCGTCCACTATTCCTTCGCGCAGAAGCCGCGCCGACAGGCTTATCATATCCGCGCCCCAGATCCCCCTGTTAGCCCCGCCCTCAAACGCCGGTCCCGCCGCAGTGGAGCAGGCAATTCTTCTCTCCCTGTTCCCCAAAACCATCTCCCCGTTGGTTCCCAAATCAATAAGCAGGGTCGTCTCCTTCCTCTCGGCAAGCTCACTGGCATACATGCCCGCCACAATATCCCCTCCCACAAACGCCGAGAGCCCTGGAAATACAAAGCAAGACACCCCGTCAAAGTCAAATCGAAGTTCGTTTAAATGTTCTGCAGCAAAGGGCGCTCTTCCCAACTCGGCAGTGTTATAGCCCATTAGCAGATATACCATTGTTGTATTGGCTGCAATTACCATTCTAAGCTTTTTGTCCTTCGGCAGCTTCTCCTTAAAGCGACTCAGCCCCTGACTGAGCACCTCCCTTATCATACGCTTCATATCGGCGGCTTCGGAGGGCTTCTCCGCCGCCAAAATCCGTGATAATACATCCGCTCCGTACACTACCTGAGGGTTCACCGTCAAAAAGAAGTCCTTTACGGCTCCGTCTTCCCCGTAAAGCTGCATGGCAACGGTGGTGGTTCCGATATCCGCCGTCACCAAAAGAGAAGCCGAATCATAATCAGCCGTTTTCTCCCAGTTCGCAGACAATACATTATCTTTTATGATATTCATTCCGCTCCCTATACCCGAACACCGTCCGCAGCCGGTACAAATATGACAGCGTGCACCCTTTATAGCCGTACTCTTATACAAACTGATTCTTCTCCTTGTCATAATGATAATCAATCGCTTCCAGCCTGTCCGTCAGTTCCTTTTTATCAAGCTCCATATCCTCGCACATTTTTTCCAGACTATCATAATAATCCCGCAGCTTTAAATTGACAAAGCTGAGAAGCATCACCGGATCCTTAGGTATCATCTACAGCTCCCTTCTTTCTTCTTTTTTGCTTTATCCGTATACATATTTTTATCCGCTCTGTCCATACAGTCGGTTAAATCCTTATCCTCCTGATAAAAGGCATAGCCCATGCTTGCAGAAAGCCTGTATGGCTTACCGCTCTGCCGGTTATACTCCTGTATTTTACTCTCAATCTTACCTGTTATAGCCTGTATTTCTCCATCGCATCCCGTATCAATACAGACTGTGAATTCGTCTCCTCCGACTCTGGCTGCAATAAATTTATCACTCTCAAAGCTCTTCAAAATAGCGGCAAGAGCACACAAAGCCGCGTCTCCCTCCATGTGCCCGAACGTATCGTTGATAAACTTAAGCCCGTCCATATCTATACTCAAAATACAGAATTCAATCTTGGAAACAAACGTATTCTGACATCTGGCCTTTAAAACCTTTTCAAGCATTCTCCTGTTGTGAAGACCCGTCAATTCATCCCTGAGAGACTGTTCCCTGAATTCCATCAAACTGCGGTTCTCCACATACAAATTTATTTTATCGATAAAGCTTGATACCATTGTAATCCAAGAAGAAAATATCTCCTTCAGACAATCGATTTTTCCCGCCTGCATGGCCAGATAACCAAGGCAATGGTTTTTGTAATGAAGAGGAAATAAATAGAGCGCTTCGTCTTCAGCCTTGTATCGCTCAGGTAAAATCTCCCTCCTGTCGAAACTCTCTTCGCAAATATCGATCCCCCGCTTACTTGACAAAACCGCCCTTAACACCATTTTTTCCGAATATTTTTCCGAATCCAATATTTCTTTCTCCGTCTTAATATAATTATCACATACGCACAGATAAAGCGTATCATACACAAAATTAAGAGAATATATAAAAGCTGAATTCAATAACTCTTCCAAATTATCGCAATTCTCAAAATCCACGTTCATAAAAGTAATCTGGCGTACCGCATGCCCTAAATATTGGTTATAATTATATAGCTCTGTAATCTGATTGTTTTTGGAAGCATTCCCACAGCCGCAGCTTCCCTCATATTTTCTCTTCACGGGAACAAAAATATATTTTGGAGATGTACCGCCGTTTATCAGCTCATGTATAGTCCGTACCGCCGCCTGCCCCATTTCTCTGGCCGGCACATCCACGGTGGCTATGGGCGGCGCGGAATATTGCGCCTCGTCGATATTGTCAAATCCTGAAACACTAATATCCTCCGGCACGCGTATATTTCTTGCGCGAAGCGCTTCAATCACAGAAATGGCCATATAATCATTGGAGCAGACTATTGCCTCCGGATACTGCTCCCCACCGAGAAACCAATCCACTGCCGCCTCGCCCTTGTTCCTCCAATAATCACCCTCAAAAATCATATGCTCCGAAACCGGCAGCTTGTATTTTCCCATAGTTTCACGATAGCCCTGCAGACGCCTTTGCGCGTCCTGCATTTCCATTCTGCCGCTCATAAAACAAATATTCCTGAACCCATGAATTGTAATAAAATGCTCCACTATGTCCGAAATAGCCGCAATATCGTCGATTTTCACATTATAAAAACGCTCGTCCTCATAGCGCAAAGTCACCACCGGACAACAAGCCTTACTTTGAATCTTATCAGCCAGCTCTTCGTACATTCCTTTCACATTAAAGGTATCCGGCGCCAAAACAATGCCTGCGTAATCCTCAAGATAAGGCAGATTGATAATATTTCTTTCCCCCTCGGCATGCAGGTAATTCTCACCGTATGTACCAAGGTCACTGAATATTTCCGCCGTATATCCTAAATCCTTCGCCATGGCTACCGCAGCTTCCACAACATTTGTTTGATAATTCTGAGTTAATTGCCCTATAAACATCGCAATTCTCTTAGACATAATGACCTCCATACAAAAGCACTCTGAATTTGTTTCTATTTTAAACTATTTTTTCACAAAAATCTACCTATGTCTTGCAAATTGTTACAATTAATATATGAATTCAACTATACGAAATGCGGCCGGTAACCCTTTCAGCCAAACAAGAAGGAGGCTGCCCGTCGTGCAGCCTCCTCACTTTATTATTCCGCTTACTCTTTTTATTTAACCGCCGCTTTCAGCTCATCCCTTTCCACGGTTATCAAAATAACATCACCCGCCCCCACCTTATCGGCAAGAATCAGCTTTGCGGACAAAGTTTCCACGTATTTTTGAATATATCTCTTCAAGGGTCTCGCTCCATACACAGGGTCATAAGCATTCTCCGCAATAAACCGCATAGCCTCCTGAGAAAGCTCAATTTCCAGCTCCTTATCGGCAAGCCGCCTGTTTAAATCTTCAATAATCAGACCGACAATACCTCCGATATTATCCCTCGAAAGCGGCATAAACAAAATTGTTTCATCCAAACGGTTAAGAAACTCCGGTCTGAAATGAGCGCGCAGCTCATTCATAACCGCTTCCCTTGCCTCCTGACTGATGCTGCCGTTATCGCTTATGCCCTCCAGCAGATAACCGGCTCCTATATTGGAGGTCATTATCAGGATTGTATTCTTAAAGTCCACGGTTCGCCCCTGAGAATCGGTAATTCGTCCGTCGTCCAAAACCTGAAGCAGAACGTTGAAAACGTCCGGATGCGCTTTTTCGATTTCATCAAACAGCACCACACTGTATGGCTTCCTGCGAACCGCCTCCGTCAACTGCCCGCCCTCTTCATAGCCCACATATCCGGGAGGCGCTCCGATAAGACGGGATACGGAGTACTTCTCCATATACTCGCTCATATCAATGCGCACCATATTATTCTCGTCGTCAAACAAAGAAGCCGCCAAGGTCTTGGCAAGCTCGGTCTTTCCCACACCTGTAGGTCCTAAAAACAGGAAAGAGCCGATGGGCTTGGTAGGATCCTTAATACCCGCCTTGGAACGTATAATTGCCTCCGTAACTTTGGTTACAGCCTCCTCCTGCCCGATCACTCTCTTATGAAGCTCCTCGTCCAGATGCAGCGTTTTGTTCCGCTCGCTCTCGGTCAGCTTTGCTACAGGAATTCCTGTCCAGCGTGAAATAATCCTGGCTATCTCCTCATCGGAGACCTTCTCCCTCACCAATGATAAATCGGAATCGTTTACTCTTTCCTCCTCATGCTCCAGCTGCTTTTTTAGAGAAGGCAGCCTGCCGTAGCTTAACTCCGCCGCCTTCTCCAGATTGCCCTCTCTCTGGGCAATTTGTATCTCGTTATTCACCTGATCAATTTCCTCGCGAAGCTTGGAAAGCTTATCCACAGAAGCCTTCTCGTTATCCCACTGCGCTTTGCGGTTGGTAAATTCCTCGCGAAGCTCCGCAAGCTCCCTCTGCAAATTCTCAAGACGCTCCTTGCTGATCCGGTCGTCCTCCTTTTTCAGCGCCGCCTCCTCAATCTCCAGCTGCATTACCTTTCTCTGCATTTCGTCAAGCTCGGTAGGCATACTGTCAAGCTCAGTCTTAATCAAAGCGCAGGCCTCATCCACCAGATCGATTGCCTTATCCGGCAGAAATCTGTCACTGATATATCGGTGTGAAAGGGCTGCCGCGCTGACAAGTGCATTATCCATAATCTTGACCCCGTGATAAACCTCATAGCGCTCCTTGAGACCTCGTAAAATGGAAATGGTATCCTCCACTGTGGGCTCCTCCACCATTACCGGCTGGAAACGCCTCTCAAGCGCCGCGTCCTTCTCAATATATTGCCTGTATTCATCCAGCGTGGTTGCCCCGATACAATGCAGCTCGCCTCTTGCCAGCATGGGCTTTAACATATTTCCCGCGTCCAGAGCGCCGTCCGTCTTTCCTGCGCCCACAATCGTATGCAGCTCGTCAATAAACAGAATAATCTGACCGTCGCTATTTTTTACGTCGTCAAGCACTGCCTTCAGACGCTCCTCAAACTCGCCGCGGTATTTGGCGCCGGCAACCAACGCTCCCATATCCAGCGCGAAAATCTTCTTATCCTTAAGACCCTGCGGCACATCCCCGCGCACGATACGCTGGGCAAGACCTTCCACGACTGCAGTTTTACCCACGCCCGGTTCGCCGATTAAAACGGGGTTATTTTTTGTCTTTCTGGATAAAATCCTAATAATATTACGAATTTCGTTATCACGCCCTATAACAGGATCTAATTTCTGCGCTCTCGCCTTCTCCACCAAATCCTGCCCGTATTTTTCTAACGTATCATATGTCGCCTCGGGATTGTCGCTCGTTACGCGCTGATTGCCCCTGACTGTGGAAAGCGCCTGCAAAAAGCGCTCCCTTGTGATACCGTACTCCTTCCATATGGAGGCAATCTCTTTGTTGGGATTCTTTATCATGGCAAGAAAAAGATGTTCCACGGAAACATATTCGTCGCCCAGCTGCTTCGCCTCATCCTCCGCTCCAATCAAAACCTTATTGAGGTGCTGACCCACGTATACCTGCCCGCCCTGCACCTTAACCCGGTTTCTCAACGCCTGTTCCACACGATTCAAAAAATATTCCTTTTGAATCTCCATTTTCTCAATCAGCTTCAATATCAGACTGTCTTCTATCGTCAGAAGACTGTATAATAAATGTTCCTGTTCAATCTCCTGATTGCCATACTCATAAGCCAGCTTTTCACAGCCTTCCACCGCCTGAAGAGACTTTTGTGTAAATTTCTGAATATTCATATGCCGCTCCTCCTCATTCCTTCGCCAAGGCACTTGTGATGTCCATATGCCCTTTATGTTGATTATTTTACCTGCCGGCACAAATACAATACCTATTACATAAATTTGCATGAAATAATTCCGCCGGCTTCCTTGCTTTTGTTCTACTGTTAATATAACACATATCGCAAAAAAATCAATAAACAAACTATAAATTTTCTCTAAATAGAATGATACCTATCGCTGCATTGTGATATGTTTCCGGCAGCAATGGCAAAAGCATACTGAGCCTTGCGGCTCTCCGAAATTATCAAATCCCCTCCACGTCATATCAACCAGCTTTTCCATATTACATTGCTCATGTATTTCAAATGAATAGCCGGGTGGCAAAGGATAGTTCAACTCTACTTCGTTAAAATCTAAAAGCCCCTGCTTGTCACAGTATACTATTTGGCAGCTTCTGATAGACGCACCCAGTTATTTCGGCAGGATACATTTTTCAATATATGTCATGCACCTGAAAACCATCCCATGACCAACCAAAACGACCTTGTCATAATCCGAATATTTATCTGCTACATGTATCATTCTTTTACGCATATAACTAAGCGATTCCCATCTGAATTTTTCACCTAACGGACACTCACCCCTAAATTTGGTAAATTCTCCGGTAAATGCAAAGCTTTCTTCAGATGTTTCATACTGATTGTTCTCATCAGGTATCCATTCCGGGCCTTCCTTCCGTTCTGGAATGTGATACACCCCCTTTATATATTCGATTTTCGCAAAAAAACGGCGGCTTTGATTTTATTCAAAACCACCATTAGGCTATCTTTATTCTGTCAGGCGCATAAAAACTTTGCCGCCGAACAACGTTTTTTTACTTTCCGTTGGGCGGTTTTATCGCTTTACTGCAATCAGCTCATTTTGTAAAAATTTTTTGATGTAAGGTGTACTTTCTTCGGTTATAGACGGCATGAAAGCCATGTATCTACATTTTTGATAGCGTTCCTTATCCATAATAAAGTCATATCCCATAACACATTTAGGATTGCAGTCATTAGGATTCACAAGGCGTTTGCAGACAGACGCTTTTGTAATTTCTTTTTTCATCTTTGCCGGAAGCGTGTCTAAAAACTCCACATACTCATTAAGACGCTGCGGGAAAATCCTAATCTTTATTCCCGTTTTTCTGCAAACGAAAGTAACTAATGTCTTTTTTGTATCCTGTAAAAGATAGGAAACAGTAAAACCGCTTTTAGCTGTTTTGATTTCACGTTTGCAGTTGCTATCCAGAAGAAGGTCATTTATATCTTCTACAAGATTTCTGCTTGCGCCTGTGGTTTCTAAAAATTCATCATAGTTCTGATCTGTCATATTGTAACCTCATACTTTTCTGATTGGCAACCAAACTTCATATTGCATATTATTTGGGTCGGGATTTAGATAGACCTCAATATCGGGAGCGTTGTCAAATTCAAATCCGGAAGTTGGAAGCCATTCTGTTATAATGCGTTGTTCTAATTCTTGAATTGACATACCTGTACCGGTTCCGCTAAAAATAGCCCATGTGCAGGCAGGAACAACATATTCATCTAGGACATTGTCGGTATCAGCGGACGAAGATACAGCTATGAAATATCGCCATTCCTCTTTTTCATTGCAAACGCTTACACCCAAGACGCCCATAGGCTGACTATTCATAAGCGGTATAATCTTTTCCAATGTGCCGTTCATAGCTGCATTTTGCCACATTTGCGGTACGGCTGTGAAATTTTTTTCTATTTCCTTATCCAGTGGCTGGGATACTCCCAAAATGCGAAAGACCGCCTTTTCTTCAATTCGATAATTCAATTCCTCTACTCCTTTTACGGTTATTTTGAAGCTGATAGGGGGATAAGACTTCATAGGCGTTCCTCCTTTTTTTGCCATTGACGGTGCTATGCCATGCACACTTTGAAATGCTCTGTTAAATGCAGTCGGGGAAGAATACCCATATTTCATACCAATATCAATAATTTTTTCAGTTCCGCTTTGCAGATCAACAGCGGCTAAAGACATTCGCCTACGACGGATATATTCTGAAAGCGGAATACCCGCCATATATGCAAACATTCTTTGAAAGTGGTATGTAGAGCAACATGCTATGTGTGCAAGCTCATCATAACTTATTTCTTCTGCAAGATGTTCCTCAATATAAGAAATTGTCTTATTTAGTTTTTCTATCCATTCCATTTCTTTTACTCCTTCCAGTGATAATTATACTTCTTTGGGCCCCTTACCGCCTCTCTTTTCATGTACAAAAAAGAGAGTATTAGAAGTTTATATTTGCTTTTTTTGCTTGATTACATAAATCATGAACTTTTAATGTATATAGTTTACCGTCTTTGATAAAATGTGTACCGCATTGCCGGAATTCAAAATGTACGTTATGGGAAATACATTGCTGCCGTATCTGCAATACCCAGTCATAGTGAAGCGGTCTTGCATTTTTATCAGATTCCCCGCCGACAACAACTAATTCTATATCGTGTAAATATGCAGAGAGGTTGATGTTTTCAATCAACGGTTGGCAAATGATATTTTTGTGTCTAATGGGTAGGCTGGAAAAAATACCTAATCGGTAATCTGCGTTTTCCTGATTTTCAACAGTACAGCCAACCGTAACATTTTCATACCCATTTTTCCAATCGTGCGGAATACAATCCAAAAATCTTTCAATCCGCTTTGTCAGAAAAAGAAAATGTAAGTCGGAGCGTTCCCGTATCATTTCCCAACACTCAGTACGCCACTTATCTGCGTCCTCTATCAAGAAGTCTGATGAAAAGCATACATAAACAATTTGCCCCGATTTCATTTTATAAGCTCCGGTTTTTGTTTTTTCAATAGGGGCATAAAATTTTTCGGTTTGCTTAATAATGTTTGTGTCAATTCCTTTTTTATAATCCCCTTTATGTATATAGCAAAATTTGCAGCCTGTACTGTAACGGTGACAGCCACGCCAAGGATTCCATACAGCCATTTTTACCCTCCAATTATTTTATATAATTTTATACATATTCAGACGAAAGCGCAACTGTGAAAACAAGAAATAAAATACCACATCACATCAAATTTTATTTTTTATTAATTTTATAGACGAAAATTGTCTTATAATCCTTCGTAAGTGTTCATAGAAAATGTAGCTTAAAACAAGGTTTTTTCGCATATTTCTGCTTATCGTTTTATATCTTCGCACAAGTTAGTTTTATAAGGTTGGGCACCATTTTAGCGCACAAATAAGACAATGGACATAGGCACAGGGCAGTGTTATCATACCCACAAAGGCAATCTAATATTACTTTTTTTATGACATTATATTGCGCACTAAAAGTTCAATAAATCTTGCATACAAGCGCTTTACAGGCGCTAAAACTGATAGGGCAAGGTATTTATACCTTTTCCTCAAAAATGCCTTTTAACTGCGTAACATTTCAAGGAGAACTGCTATCCGCTCAGATTATCCATTCCTTTTGTTCCTTTGTAAACAGTTCCGTAGCAAGCATATGAACAGGATACCTTTTTCCGTAAGATTAAATTTTTTTATCGGTCTACAGCAGAACGATTTTGCTTATTGTAAGATATCCCCCCTAACTAAATCCGTAAAGAGATATTAAATGACAGTAGTAATTATGCGCAGATTTTCTATTGAGAAATAGGAGACATTATGGTATGATATGGTTTAAATTATTGTATCTATACAGACAGGAGATAGATGCCATGAAGCCAGTATTGAAGATAGATGAACTTATTGAATCTGCACGTCATTTTTGTGAAATTGAAAGCCGTGAAAACCACATTGAACTTATAGGCGTTACCGACGGTAAAGCCGTTGGAACATATGTCGAACATAAATTCCAGCACTTTCTCCAGTCACAATATATTGTTGACGTTGGAAGTAGCGCAAAGGGTATTGACCTGCCCGGTGTTGAAATTCAAACGGACATAAAAGTTACTTCTATTACACAACCGCAATCAAGCTGTCCATTTAAGAATGCTCGTCAAAAGATTTTCGGTTTGGGCTATAATCTATTGGTTTTTGTTTATGACAAGCGTGATACAAACGACACTTGCACGTTACATTTTACACATTGTACTTTCATCGGCAAAGAAAGAACTGCTGATTTCACCATTACAAGACGTTTGCGTGAAATGATGCATGACGGTGCAAACAAGGAAGATATTATCGGATTTTTGCAAGATAAAAATGTTCCCGGTGATGATATTGTTTATAATGACCTTGCCAATGAAATTCTTGATTATCCACCGGAACAAGGTTATCTAACTATTAGTAATGCGTTGCAATGGCGGTTGCAATACGCAAGGGTTATCGCATTAGACAACAGTGTTCAAGGGGTAATTAATTATGAGTGGTAAACGCGAATATGGTGATTATCAAACCCCTATCGACTTTGCAGAAAAGATTTGTCATTATCTGAAAGATTACCGCCATATTAACCCATCTGCAATAGTTGAACCAACTTGCGGCGTAGGTAACTTCTTAAAAAGCAGTCTTTTATTTGAAGCTAACGAATACTACGGAATTGAAATAAATCCAGAATACTGTGAAAGATGTAGAAATTTCATAAATGACAGTAAAGTAAATGTAATCAATTCAGATTTCTTTGCTTTCTCGTCTAAAGCTTTAATCAAAGACAAACGTCAAATTCTTGTTATCGGCAACCCCCCGTGGATAACTAATAGCACATTGTCTGCCCTAGGTTCTGATAATCTGCCCATAAAAGCTAATTTCAAGGGGCTAAAAGGCATTGACGCAATAACAGGGGCAAGTAATTTTGACATTTGTGAATATATTATCCTTCAACTGATTAACGAATATAGGAATACGAACACCATCATTTCTATACTGTGTAAAACGTCTGTTGCAAGAAATGTTTTCAAGGAACTGAAAAGAAACTATATTGCGTTTACGTCATGTGATATTTTAGAATTTGATGCCTCAAAGGTATTTGGAATAAATGCAAGTGCCTGTGTTTTGGTTATTCAACTCTCAGATAAACTACTTTCATCAGATATCTGTAATGTTTATGATTTTGAATACCCTGAGACAATTAAATCACAGTTTGGATATTTAAATAGTCAGTTTTACAGTAATTTAGATACAGACACAGAAAATTTTGACGGTCGATGCTGTTTTGAATGGCGGCAAGGAGTAAAACATGATTGTTCAAAGATAATGGAACTAACCTTGCGAAACGGTACGCTTCAAAACAAGCAGAAAGAGGAGGTTCAAATTGAAGATGATATTGTTTTCCCTCTGATTAAAAGCAGCATGTTCAAAGCACCTGTAATTCATAGTTTTTCAAAATTCGTCATTGTAACGCAAAAAAAAGCCCGTGAAGATACAGAACATCTTGAACAAGAAGTGCCAAAAACGTGGGAATATCTGAAAGATAATATAGAACTGTTTGAAAAGAGAAAAAGTTCAATTTATCGTGGTGCGCCTCTATTTTCTATGTTTGGCGTGGGCGATTATTCATATTCCAAATATAAAGTTGGAGTTAGCGGTTTTTACAAACAGCCGTTGTTCTCTGTACTGTATTCAGATGACAACAAACCTGTTATGACAGACGACACAAGTTATTTTATCTGTTTTGACAGTTATGATATGGCATATGTTGCTATGCTATTGTTAAATTCAAAGAAGGTTCAAGGATTCCTTACAAGTATAGCGTTCTTGGATGCAAAAAGACCATATACAAAGAAAGTCCTTGAACGCATTGATTTTTTTAAAATTGTTAATTCTCTGATATTTGATGAACTAACAAAAACAGAGCAACATTTGAACTTGCCCTATTATGTTACTTTGCCTATGTATGATGCTTTTAAGTCATTGCTTGGCATTGGGCAAATGAGATTTGCTTAAATCATATAGAAAGCAATGGCAAGCATATAATATATTTGGCGGTTTGCAATATATGGCGATTTATCCTTGCCTTGCCCGACATTTGCAATATAATGTCAAATCCGTTTTGTTCCCTTTGAATGTATCAACGCAAGTAATCGAATAATATAATAATCAACATTGCTATAACAGATAGCAAAGCCGAGAAAAGCTGTCAATGGTAAACGTTGTACTACGTGCCTTTGACAGCTTTTCCTCGCATATTACGGTTTTTTCTTATATGTACCATATCATTTTTATTGCCACAGAAATTTTAGGCACCATTTGGGCACCAAAACATCCAAAATCAATGTGACGTTAAGTGCTCTAATAAGCGAGCAAGTCTTATTTGCAAGGAATTGCGCAGTTTGAGACTTTTTGATAGTATAAAATCAAATACTATTTTTTATATATTCTGCGGATAGATTGCGGGAAAGTGCCCAAATTCAGAATACCCCTTTTAATGCCCTCTCATACTATGGGTATTTCCTTATATCTGCCGTAGCGCTCTATGTCGCCATAGAGCGTTATGAGAACGCTGCCGTTATTTTACTTCTTGTGACAGTATGTTTGATATTTTCTCAATCATCTCGTCCTCCTTCAGGCGGAATTTGATTTCCACACGACGAGACGACGCCATGTCAACCTCCTGCGTGAGATTTCCCGAGGAATCGCTTTTATAAATCGGATTACTGCAGGACTTACCGTTCACCGTAAGAAGCTGCTGAAGCTGTTCTATTTTGCCCTCGCTAAGCCCGTTATCCGCGTCCAGACAAAAATTTGCCACTGCATTGGCACGGTCATAGGAGAGCTCCATATTTCCCTGATAACCGCCGTCCGTATCCGTATGCCCCTCAATAATAATTTCCGCAATATAGCCCTTATACTGCTCCTGCAAAAGCACGTCCAGATACTTAGGAATAATCTCCTTCAGCGACGCTTTGCTGTCCTTTGTAAGCGTGGAGCTGTTATACCTGAACAATACATCGGAGGAAAAGGTAATGGAACCCGTCTGAGCGTCCACTTTCATGCTGGAATTATTAAATGCCGCCTGCAGGGCGCCAATAATATCCGTTCTGATTCCCACGATGTCCTGCAGCTCGCTCTTTGTCGTTGCAAGCTCCTTCTTGGCATTTTCTATCTCCAGATAAGCGTTGTTAAGCTCCTCCTTGGTGAGCGCCGCCTCGGCATATGCCTGTTTAAGCTCTGCTAAGGAAGAGGCAAGCTCTTCATTGGACTTTTCAATCTCCACTCTGGAATTCTCCAAATCCGCTTTTGCCAGATCCAGCTGCTCCTGCGCCGCACTTAAGTCAAGCCTTGTCTGTTCCAAATCATTTGTCTTCTGTTTGTATATGGCAAGGGTAATGGCAATGATCAGAATAAATATGAGCAGCAGCGCCGCCATCATATCCGAATAGGACTGCCAGTAGCTATGTTCCGAAAATGCCTCCCTGCCCCTTTGTCTATTTCTCATACAGGTTCCTCATCTGATTGAATGCATACAACTGGTTACCGATATCGTTACTCATTTCGTCACATGCTGCGGAAAGCTTTTCCTTTTGGGCATAAAGCTCCTTTGTCAGCAGCTCCTGTCTGTCCATCACCTTAACAAGGGCTTCCTGAATACTCCTGTTTCCTTCCACCAGCCCTGCATATACCTCCATAAGGCTCTTGGCATTTTCCGCATAGCCCGCTTGCACCTCGCCCGCAGCTCTCAGTGTATTTCCCAGCTTTTTAAAATCAACGTCCAAAGCCGTCTGCATCCCTTCCGTAAACTGTGTCACAATACGCTCCACTCCGGCGGTCTGCTCGTCGGATTTCCCTCTTAAAAGCTCCAACAGCTGCTTCATTGTATTTGACATGTTCGCCTGATATACCACCATTGCCGATAGGGTTTCATCCTCCGTAGCCGCGGCGGGCATAGCCGTCTGCCTGAAAACAACCAGAAAACTCTCCAGCTTATTATAGGCGTCGGACATTATACTCCTGTAAATGAAATTAAATACCAGAGAAAAGAAAATACCGTAAACCGATGTGTGAAACGCCACCTTCATACCTGAAAGAAGCGGACCCACATTGTCCGAAATAGTATAAATATCATTACCGTTAAAGGAGCCGAGACCCATGGACAAGCCCAAAAAGGTACCCAAAATACCAAGGCCCGTAAGCGTACCCGAAATACCTGAATTAAAAAAGTTCATTCCCACCCTGTCCAACAAGTCTTCGTTTATGTATTCCTCCAGATCACAGGTATTGGTATAGCCCCTTTTTGTTTTAAAACTCTTTATTCTCATACGATATTTGTGAAACGCCGCTCGCAATTCTTCGTTCTCAAACGGCTCCCTGCCGTCCTGATAGCCGCTCCACAGGTTTTTGCCCTCGGATTCCTTGTATTCCTTTTTGAGCTGCTTTGTCACTGTCTCCAATTCATCCGTCACACGGTTTAACCGTCCGAAGCTGATGGTAGAAATAAGGAAAAGCACTCCTATGATAATCAGAAAACCGATATTTATCATCAGATTCACAAGAGAAGCTTCCTCGCCCGTAAACACCCCGTTGACATACAGCACAAAGGCTGCGACTAAAACATAAAATAAAAATAATGAATAATATAATTTACTCTTCATCCGTGCTCCTATCCCGTGCCCTTAAGATGCGGCTTTATGCCGCCCCCCGCACGATTTTCCATGCGCATTGTTCCATGCGCCCGCCTGCAAATACGGTACACCTTCAACGTACCATATTTGCACCCGAAGCACAATAATTCTAAAGAAATCTTAATGAATACATTTCACCTCGTAGCCTGCCTGCGTAACTGCCGCGGTTAAAACATCCTCAGAAACCTCTTCGGCAAGCTCGACGGTTGCCGTCTTCTCCTCAAGACTCATGACAACGGCTTTTACCCCATCCACGGCCTCCAATGCCTTCTGTACTCTTCCCGTGCAGTGACCGCACATCATTCCCTCGATTGTCATTACTTTTTTCATAGTATTACTCCTCTCGTCTTTGATTTGATTGTTTTTGCTTTTTCCCTTCCGGGTTTCTGCATTTATTGTTTCTTTATACTTAGCTTCCTTCAGGTCTCCCAACCGCCGGTCCTCCGGACGCGCTTGCTTTGTCTCCTTCTCTTCGCCCCCTGACATATCGTTCCGAAAACCGCTTTTAAAGCCTCTCAGCCTCAGCGCATTGCCCACCACAAAAATACTGCTCATACTCATGGCGGCGGCGCCGAACATCGGCGTTAAGCGAAGCTGCAATGCCGGATATAACAGTCCTGCTGCCAAGGGGATACCTATACTGTTATAAAAGAATGCCCAAAACAAATTCTGCTTAATGTTTCGGATAACCGCCCTGCTCAATCGAATTGCCGTCACTGCATCCCGCAAATCGTTTTTCATCAGGACAATATCGGCGCTCTCCATTGCCACATCCGTACCGGCTCCGATTGCCATTCCTACATCTGCCGCCGCAAGGGCAGGTGCGTCATTGATGCCGTCTCCCACCATAGCCACACTATGCCCCTGCTCCCTCAGGGTACGGATATGCCGCTCCTTATCCTGCGGAAGCACCTCCGCAATCACCTCCTCTATCTCCATATACTGTCTGACTGCCTCGGCAGTACGTTTATTGTCACCGGTAAGCATAACCACTCGTATCCCCATCCTTTTTAACATGCGGATTGCCTGCCGCGAGGTAGGCTTAATTTCGTCCGCCACCCCGATTAATCCCCAAAGCTCACCCTTTCCTTCAAATCTTGCCGCTACCCACAGAGGCGTCATTCCCTCATCGGCAATAGAATCCGATGCCTGCATCTGCGCTTCGCTTAAGCTTATACCGTTCTCCTCCAGATATGCCCTGTTCCCCACCATAATCTTTGCTCCGGCATTTAAACCGCTTTCCAATATTCCTTCAATACCGCGGCCAAAAACTGCCTGAAAATCCTTCACCTTAAGAATTTCACAGTCAAGAAGCTCCGCTTCCTTTATGACCGCCTCCGCAAGCGGATGCCCGCTCTTTCTTTCCACGGCTGCCGCCGCGGAAAGAAGCTGCCGCGGGGTTACTCCCTCCTTATAACAGGAGGTCAGCATTACCTTAAGCCGTCCCTCGGTTATAGTACCCGTCTTGTCGAATACCACCGTATCAATTCCTCTTGCCGTCTGAAGAGCCTCTCCCGACTTTATCAGCACGCCGTTTCTTGCACCCACTCCCGTACCTACCATGATTGCCACGGGAGTGGCAAGCCCCAGAGCGCAAGGACAGGAGATAACCAGCACGGCAATCGCCGTAGAAATGGCAAACTCTGCCGAAGCTCCCGCAAGCAGCCAGCCAATCAATGTAAGAAGCGAAATCCCCATAACCACCGGAACAAACACTCCCGCCACCTTGTCCGCCAATCTGGCGATAGGGGCTTTACTGCCGGCAGCCTCCTCCACAAGACGGATAATCTGCGACAGCGTGGTTTCCTCTCCCACCCGTTCCGCACGACATTTCAAAAAGCCCGATTTATTCATGGTTGCGGAAACTACCTTATCCCCCGCCTGCTTTTCTACAGGAACGCTTTCACCGGTGATTGCCGCCTCGTCCACACTGGAGCCGCCCTCCAGCACTACGCCGTCCGCAGGCACCAGACTCCCGGGCTTTACCAGAAAAATATCGCCTTTTTGCAAAAGCTCTGTGGGAATCATAACCTCCCCGCCGTTCCCGTCAAGTACCACCGCCATTTTGGGAGACAAATCCATAAGCTTGGTAATTGCCTCGCTTGTCTTTCCCTTGGAGCGCCCCTCCAGATACTTACCCACCGTTATCAACGTCAGAATCATTCCGGCCGATTCAAAATATAAATCATGGGAATACTGCTCCACCAGTGCCATATTTCCATGACCCAGCCCATAGCTGATACGATACATGGCAAAAATACCGTACCCCAGCGCCGCCGAAGCGCCCAACGCAATAAGGCTGTCCATATTAGGGCTCAGATGCACAAGCGTTTTAAATCCAACCGCAAAAAATTTCCGGTTCACGTATAATATTGGAAGCAATAGCAAAAGCTGTGTCAACGCAAGGGTCATGGCGTTTTCTCCGCCATGGAAAGCCTTCATAATAAAATCCGGTACGGGAAGCCCAAATAAATCCCTATACATATGATACATAGCGACATACATTAGAAGCAGCAGGAAAAAAACGGAGATACCCAGCCGCAGCTTCATGGCTTTGTCCTCCTCCCTGACCTTTTGCTTCAACACATTCCTTCCGTCCTCCCTTTTATCCTCCGAGCTTCCCGGCTCCGCCGCCATTTCCGAAGCCTTGTATCCCGCCTTTTTTACTGCCTCCACTATCCCCTCCCGGTTCAGTCCGGCTTCGTCATATTCAATATCCATGGTTTCTGTCAGCAGATTCACATTTGCCGTCTTCACCCCCGGCAATTTTCTGACTGCCCTCTCCACATGGGCGGAGCATGCCGAACAGGTCATACCCGATATATGATATTTTTCTTTCATCGCTAAATATCCCCCTTCTTATTTCAATTTTTTCATCAATTCCACCGCCTCGTCCACTACGGCGGTATTCCCCCTTTGTATCTGCTCCACTACACAGCTCTCCATATGCTCCTTAAAAATCTCATATCCAAAGGACTGGAGCGCGCTCTCCACTGCCGCAACCTGAACCAATATATCACCGCAGTAGCGGTTCTCGTCCAACATTTTCCCGATACCGTTCATTTGACCCACTATTCGGCTTAACCGGTTTTTCAGCTTCTTTAATTCCTTCTCACATCTCGGCGTTTCTTTCTGATGACAGCATTCTTTATTATCTTCCATATTCCTGACACAATCCTTTCCGCCATACTTCTACACTCCGCCATGTACTTACAAAAATACCCTGCGGGGTATCTATTTATTTCGTTAATAGAATATACCCCGCCAGGGTATTTGTCAAGTGTCCTATCTATGCAGGGATGCAAAGCCGCCCTCTAAGTCTTCGATAATATCATCAATGTGCTCCGTACCAATGGACAGACGGATTGTATTTTTATAAATTCTCTGCTCCTGAAGCTCCTCTTCTGTCAATTGTGCATGAGTCGTTGACGCCGGATGAATCACAAGCGATTTTGCATCGGCGACATTTGCAAGCAGTGAAAAAAGCTGTAAATTGTCGATAAACTGTCTTGCTTCCTTTTCTTCCCCCTTAATCTCAAAGGTAAAGACCGAACCTCCTCCGTTAGGGAAATATTTCGCATAGAGCTCTTTTTGCTCCTTGTCCGAAGACACGGACGGATGATGCACCTTCTCCACAAGGGGATGCTTATTCAGATATTCCACCACACTTAGCGCATTCTTAACATGACGTTCCACTCGCAGAGACAGAGTTTCCAAACCCTGAAGGAAAATAAAAGCATGGAACGGAGAAAGCGTTGCTCCCGTATCCCTAAGCAAAATTGCCCTGATAGAAGTTACAAACGGCGCATCCGGCACATCCCTGCTAAAGGTCACGCCATGATAGCTGGGATTCGGTTCGGTAAGATGGGGGAACTTTCCGCTTTCCTCCCAGCAAAAGGCGCCGCTCTCCACAATTACTCCTCCGATAGTAGTGCCGTGACCGCCGATAAACTTTGTGGCGGAATGCACCACAATATCCGCACCATAGGAAATGGGTCTTACCAGATAAGGCGTTGCAAAGGTATTATCCACCACCAGAGGCAATCCGTGCTTATGGGCAATCCCGGCCAAACGCTCCACATCCACTACATCCGAGTTTGGATTCCCCAACGTCTCCATAAATATCAGCTTAGTGTTTTCCCTGATACTGCCTTCTATAGCCTCATAGTTAAAGGGGCTTACAAAGGTTGTCTCCACACCGAACTGCCTGATAGTGTGTGCGAGAAAATTATATGTACCCCCATAAATATTGTTTGCCGCCACCACATGGTCTCCCGCCTTGGCAAGGTTCTCTATTGTATAGGCAATCGCCGCGGCACCGCTGGCAACGGCAAGCGCCGCGCTGCCGCCCTCCAAAGCCGCAATCCTGCGTTCAAAAACATCCTGTGTGGGATTCGTAAGACGCCCGTAAATATTGCCTCCTTCCTCAAGGGCAAAGCGCGCCGCCGCATGCTCACAATCGCAAAATACATAGGAGGAAGTCTGATAAATGGGAACCGCCCTTGCGTCCGTCGCCGGATCCGGCGTCTCCTGACCTACATGAAGCTGCAAGGTTTCAAACCTTAAATTTCTTTTCTCATATACCTTTTTACTCATATGAACCTCCTTTTCATTCCTACTTTTCTAGTAGGTTTACTAGATATTAACTCCATTAACATAAAATGTCAATAGAAAACTTATGAACCCTTCGTTTTTTATCCGCAAATAAAGAATTTCGGCATATAATGAAACAGGCGTCAGGCTTCTACCGTATAATCCCTGACCCATAATACGGTTTCCCCGACCCTGATTCTCTCAGCGTCCGTTACCGTGACCCCTCCTACGGTATCCAAACCGTTGACGCCCATATATACGGAGGTGTCTACCCCCTCTGCCTCCAGACCTTCCTTGTCAAATTCCAAGAGAAGCTTCCCTTTATTTACAAATTCATTGCGTACCACTCTTGGACGATAATAGCTTCCAAGAAGCTCGTCCTCAGGCTTTCCCGCCTGCATAAACAGCTCTGTTCCTAAATCCGTTCTAAGCACAAAGCCATGGCCTAATGGGTATACCTTCGTTATTTTTCCTGATGCGGGAGCATAGAGAGCCCCCTGATTGGAATGTATGAGCACTCCTTGACTACTCCCCTCCGTGACGGCGCTTACCGTTCCCGAAGCAGGGCTTCCTATGCTTTTTCCCAGAGCTACTCTTCTGTCCGCGCTTCTGCTCCGGCAGCTCTGTGCAAATCCCCCTGTCTCTTTGGACCTTACCTGCTCCGCAGCATACTCCTTTGTATCTGCCAAAGCCTCCTCCATAAGCCACCTTCTGCTTCGTCCGAACCAAAATCCTGCCATTGCAGACACAATTCCAATGCTTACCGTACTCCAAACCTGCATCATCGTATACATATTCTGCCTCACTTCCGCGGCGCCCTTACGCGTTCCCCGACCCTTGACTGCCGGACAGGCTCCGCAATTTTTCTTTTAAATCCTTCGTATTTCCCATAATCGACAAACCGAAGATAACAATCTGCTTCCGATAAAAAATAATTTCTCTCAATATAAAGAAAATTATACATATTTTTAATTATTTTCATTCGACTGCACAGCCGTCATGCGAAAAATAATTGTTGACATTTCGTAAATCAAATGATATACTGTATACGTATTCTAAATGAAAGTCATTGAACTCACATATTTTTGTAAGTCATTGTTACTTTTAATAATGGTTTACAAAAATATGTGATTTTTTTGTCCTACGTTTTAGAATCACTAACACTAAAACGGGATTTTGTCCCAAATTATTAAAGGAGGTACCACAATGAATAACGGTACAGTAAAATGGTTTAACGCACAGAAGGGTTACGGCTTCATTACAAACGAAGCTAACGGCGAGGAAGTATTCGTACATTTCTCCGCAATTAATGCAGAGGGCTTCAAGTCCTTAGAGGAAGGCCAGAAGGTTACCTTCGACACCGAGTGTGATCCTCAGAACAGCAGCAAGGTTCGTGCTACCAACGTATCTGTTGTAGCATAATGCAGTTTTTCCGGTGCGAAAGCTCCGCAGTATGGCAGTTGTTACGCTGTCTGCGGAGCTTTTTTTGTATTTAACTTGACATTTTTTCCCTGTTAATATATGATTATACCAATCTTAATACTAAAAAATAATTGTTAATATAATCCTGTGAGGGAGTAGTTAGCCGCTTGATATATCCGTACCCTATCCGCCACATCTCAAAAAGATTTCCGGCAGAATACAGATGGTACGATACGTTGAGCAGTGATAATGTCAACATAATGATGTCTGGCATCTGGCATTATCGAAGCAATTTTTTTGTGATAATGAGACTCATGGACAATGCGCATAAGGCGTTTATTGTCTATGAGTTTTTGTTATATACGATACAATACTACAAGGAGAATTCACATGAGCTTATTCACTCTATTTATTATTGCCGTCGGCCTATCCATGGACGCCTTTGCCGTATCTATCTGTAAGGGTCTTGCCCTTCCGAAAATCACTCCTAAAAACGCAGTTATCGTCGGACTGTGGTTTGGCGGTTTTCAAGCGCTTATGCCCTTTATCGGCTTTCTTTTGGGAAACAGGTTTAAAGAATACATAACAGCCATCGACCATTGGATTGCCTTTATTCTCCTCTGCCTCATCGGTATATCCATGATAAAAGAAGCGCTTTCACGGGAAAATGATTGTGAAAACGCCTCTCTGGATTTTAAAACTATGCTCGTTTTGGCAGTTGCCACCAGTATCGACGCTCTGGCGGCAGGCATTACCTTTGCATTTCTCAGGGTGGAAATTATTCCCGCCATCTGCTTTATTGGCGTTATCACCTTCATCCTCTCCGCCACAGGCGTGAAAATAGGAAATGTATTTGGATTACGATACAAGTCCAAGGCTGAGCTTGCCGGCGGAATCATCCTGATACTCATGGGAAGCAAAATACTGTTGGAGCACCTGAATATCCTCTAACACTTGACCTCCTCTATGCCTTTTCCATACGATTAAAATTTAACGCCGCAATAATCATAAATATTACCGTCACTAATGCCAGTATCACATTCATTAAAAGGTAGGCAACATCAATCCCAAAGGCGGCATAGCTTACGATTCCGCATACGGCTGCTGTACCTGCCGCAAACATTTGTATAAAAAGCTGAAACATCTGCTTTCCGAATCTTCCAAGCACGTTTCCTACTACCACCTCCGCCACGGCAAGCGCATAAAGCTTGTTGGCATTGAGAATTACATAAAAAAGAATACTCAACATCACGGTAACAGGGGGCATTCTGATAATGACCGCCGCCGGAAGCATCAGAAGCGTTCCGTTTATTACCGCCTGTATATTCTGCATCAGAGTCGCGTACCAAAGCTTTTTAAAATTATTATCAGGCAGCAAATAGGTATACGGTGAGGCAAGCTCTTTGCCCCACTTCCCGTTTAATGCAGAAAATATAAGGACCATATAAGCGCTGGCGCACGGCAGAATGTAATCAGACGCCTCCAGCCCCCCGTTGCCGGTACACAGATATGCAAGCAGCGCCCCGACTCCCAACATTACAAGTGACGTGGAATCCAATATAAAAAATCTGTTCTTTTTATACTCCAGAAGCTGTCTGTAAAAAATTGCCTTTGCGCCTCTTCCCTTATAAACCACCGAAGCCTTTCCGAATTTCTTTCTTTTGCCGATTCTGGCGGCCTCTCCGCTCTTTTTCCTCTCAATTGCTTCCTCATAATCGTCCGCAAAGCTCATGGCGTCCTCATAGTATTCACCCCTGCAGCGCATGCGGAAAACAATTATGAGCATTACCACGCAAAATATCAGATACGCCGCCGTTCCCGCCACATTTATCACGGTAGGCCCCACAAACAACAGATGCAGCGCCGCAATATACCAACCGATAACCGGCACCAGCTGAAGCTGATCACTGTGCAGGAACAAGCTAAGCGTTTCCATGCTTAACCCGTATCCGCTATAATAATATATACCGATAACCACCAAAAGTCCAAGCAAGGCATAAACACCCGCCGCAAAAATCCTCCTTCCCCTTTCTCCCATAAATTCGTTCCCATAAATAAAAATCATGATACAGGCTTCCAGCATATCCTCCACAAAAACGGAAAATACAAAATAAATTATCAGCTTCCACCATACCACATGGAACAAAGCAGCTCCTAAAACGGCTCCCAGCAGATTCATGATAACAGACATCAACAAAGTCTTTAAATAAGCATATATCAATACCTTTTTTGCCCCCACCGGCGACGGAAAAAGAAAATGTACGTCACTCTTTCGATACAACAGACCCTTTCTTTTCGCATATGTGATAAAGTTTGAGGGCAATATAAAAAAAGCGAGCGCCGTCATAACAGCCGCCATTCCCTGAGGAGAATCAAAGCTTATCTCCTGTAACATTACGCTAAAGCTAAAGGGCAGCAATACCATATAAAAGCAAATAAAAAACAGATATACATAAGTTATAGGCTTCCGCAGCGCCATCCTTATCCTGTTAGCCATTGTCCGGCGATACAAATAAAATATTGCTTCCACCGTATCACCTCCCTGAACCGCCGCTTTTAGGAAGCGTGTCATCCTGTTCGTTCTCTCTGCCCGTAACGGCAAAAAATAATTCCTCCAGATTCTCGTCTCCTACGCTTTCTCTGGTGTATGTTCCTAATATATGTCCCTTATCCATAACAAAGGTCACATCCCACAACTCTTTTACCATCTCCAGCATATGGGTACTGATTAAGATAGTACATCCCTTATCCCTCAATTCCAGCACCACCTGCTTTAGCTCCTTTATCGCCGCAGGGTCTAAGCCTACCATAGGCTCGTCCAGCAATATAACCTGCGGCTTGATCACCAGTGCGCAACAGATGCTTACCTTCTGCAGCATACCTTTGGAAAGCTCGCTTCCTAATTTATCCGACTTATCCTCAAGTTCAAAACGGCGCAGCAGCTCATTTGTTTCTTCCTCACTGCTGTTTACACCGTACGCCTTCTGCATAAAAATAAGATGCTCCCTTACGGTAAGCGCCTCATATGTGCTGGGCAGCTCCGGCACATATGCAAATACCTTCTTCGCCTCGGTCATTCCCGAATCCAATCCCTGTATCCGGATAGTTCCTTTATAACGCAGCAGCCCTGCAATACTCTTAATAATCGTGGACTTGCCTGCGCCGTTTGGTCCAAGCAGAATCCCCACCTTCCCGTCCGGAACGGCAAAGCTGACGCCGTCTACAGCCAATGTATTCCGGTACTGTTTTGATACATTGATGACTTCCAACATTTCTTACTCCTCCTTTGCATAATCCTTTTCTATATTATCGGGAAATTCATTCCCATGGCAAGGCACAAAAGATAAATAAGCAGCAGGTGAAGGGGATAAAAAATATAGAATATATACTTTAAACGAATCCCTCTGCTGCCATTGTAAAAAGCAATAGGTATGAAAGCAAATATTGCCTCCCACTCCCAGAAGAAAGCCATACATCCCGTTAATAACTGCAGCCTTCTGTCATAAGAAAAAATATATATTACCGCAATGCACAGGATTCCCTTCGCTCCATAGTCCGCCCTGATAAGCTCGGCGCCTGCTGCGCCTGCTGCCAAGACAGCCGCCTGCAGCAATAATCTGATAAATCTATTATTCACAATCCCTGCGACGCCGTCCAACGCCCTGATTACCAATAATCCGATAAATAAAGTAAAAAATACATTCTGATACGTGAATTCCAGAGCCTTCGCATGAAATGCAAGATCAAACGGTATCTCCGAAATCAGAGCAAACACCCCCATTCGCAGAGTGTACTTGCCAATGCTTCTTGTATTTCTCACTCCCTCCACCAGCAAAAATATGTAGATTGGAAACGCAAGTCTTCCGACGCCCCTCATAGCCGCATAAATATCGTAGAGATATGGCTTGCGCATCATAAGTCTGCCTACCACTCCCAAACCCATATGGTCGATAAACATGGTAATTACCGCTATCAGCTTAAGCGTACTGCCCGAAAGCCCTCTCTTATACTGTGTCATGCCATTCTCTCTCTTTTCCGACATAAAGCGCCTTCGTCCGACTGCGCATCCTGCCTGTTTTAAGCCATACTCTTACTATATAAGTGTATTATTTAATTAATACATTAATGCCATTTTTTTAATTTGTCAATAAAAAAATGAAAACACAGGGGCCTTTATCATGCTCAAAACTAAGACCGCAGCAATAAAGGAGAGTCCGCACAGACTCTCCCTAACCGTTGAAGCCTTCTATCCTACTTTATACCCGGTTCCCCAAACCACCTTAAGATAACGGGGATCGGCAGGATTGCTCTCGATTTTTTCTCTTATATGACGAATGTGCACGGCAATGGTATTGTCCGCTCCTATAGCCTGCATATGCCAGATATTTTCGTAAATCTGGCTGATTGACATAACCCTGCCTCTCTCCTTTACTAAAAGACGTAAAATTTTATACTCAATGGGTGTAAGCCTTACCTCTCTGCCCTCTACCGTAACCTTTCTCTGAATATCGTTAATTTCCAAATCGTCAACCCTGTAGATGCTATCGATATTAGCGCACATATTTACAAGCTCCGTATATCTGCGCAGCTGCGACTTTATCCTCGCCAGAAGCTCAAGAGGGTTACAGTCCGCCGTCACATAATCATCGGCGCCCGCATTCAGCGCCATAATCTTTGCCGCCTCCGCATTCTGCTTTGAAACAACAATGATCGGCACCCGGTTTCTTTTCCTTAGCTCCATAAGCAGCTTGATCCCGCCGCCAAAGCCTTTACTGTCCAGCTCAATATCTATCAGCAGCAGCTGTATCTGTCTCTTAAATATATTCTCCTGCAGCTCCCCCTCGCCGCTTACCGTCACCACACGAATTCCTTCGCTGACCAGCAGTGGCTCCATAACATCTGCAATTCCCGTATTGTTATTATAAACCAATATAGATTTTTTTAAATTATTTTTTCCCATAATACTCTCCACCTCTGATTGTGAAACTAAAAAACATTTACCCTTTGTATATAAGACTATTTTAAAAGGTAAATGTTTCATTCTTGCAAATATTTTGTTAAAATTTTTCTATTTTTTGATTTTTTATTTATTTTAATAAAAAACTTCCATTAACGTAAGCCCCTTCGCCGGAACCAGAGCGCCTGCCTTTTCTCTGTTCATGGAGACAATCACCTCCTCCATACTCTCAACGCTGCGCTCTCCCTTCCCCACCTCCAAAAGCGTACCCATAAGTATGCGTATCATATGATATAAAAATCCGTTTCCTACAAACGTAAAGGAAATCAAATCCTCCTTTTTCACAATTTCTATCCTGTCGATACGGCGCACGGTTGATTTTTTTCCCTTCTTTGCCGAAGTAAACGCTTTAAAATCATGCTCTCCCAACAAATATCCCGCCGCCCTTTTCATCGCTTCCATGTCAAGCTCCTCCGGCACCTCTATGGCATATCTGTGCCAAAACACATTGGGAATTCTACTGTTTATCACATAATACCTGTAGCATTTCCCACAAGCGTTAAGTCTGCTGTGAAAACGAGGCGCCGCCTCGCTGATATCCGTCACCGCAATGTCTCTGGGAAGATATGTATTCATATAAGTAAGCATTTCCTCCAAGGGCATGCTACTGCTCGTGTGGAAATTTGCCACCTGACCCCTCGCATGCACTCCGGCGTCAGTCCTGCCGCTTCCTATTACCTCGATAGCCTCACCGCACATTCTGCCTAAGAGAGCCTCCAGCTTCCCCTGTATAGTATTGTCGAAGGCCATCTGTCTCTGCCACCCTTGATATCTTGTACCCTCATACTGCAAAAGCAGCTTAATATTTCTCATTGTCTTCCTTTCCGGCTTCTGCGTTTTTCCCGGTGACATCCTCCTTCTTAATCTGCTGTAAGTCCTCCTCTTGCAGACGACGAAAACGATTGATTCCTGAAGCCAATATCAAAATACTGTTTTTTGTAGTGTCAAAAACACCCTCCTCATACATGGTATAAACAATCAACCCTATTGGAACTGCCACTATCATACCGATAACGCCGCTTAGCTTATATCCTATGTATAGTAAAAACAAAGTAGGTATGGGAGGAACCCCCACCGAATCACCCACAATCTTAGGCTGTATCACCTGTCTGGCCAGCTGACCCACTCCCCAGATAACCAAAAGACCAATCGCCATCCTATAATCCGCGCTTAATATCTTAATAATTGCCCACGGTACCATAATGGTGCCCGTTCCGAAAAAGGGTAGAAAATCCAAAAAGGCAATACCGATGGCTATTAGCAATGCATAATCCACCTGCAATATAGTAAATCCTATTACCAAAAGAATATACATCCATATCTCTATTTTGAGCTGTGCCTTAAAATAACCGCCCACTGCCCTGACCAGACTCTTTTTCACCAGCTGATACCTTGTCTGCAGCGCTTCGGGCATATGGCTGCTAAACCACGCATTTATCCCGCTCCTGTCCGCCACAAAAAAATAAGCGGAGAGCAGCGACATAATAATATTAATAATAATGGAGGGCAGCTGCTTTGCAAAATTTCCTACGGCCGCAATCGTAGGCGTGCCCAGCTCCTTTATAAAGCTTCCCACATAGCTCCCAATCTGCTCCGTAATATTACTGAGAGTAATTTGTATATTCTGGGGAAGCTTCTGGTAAATTATATTAAAATTATTACCTATTTCGTTAAATTCGGCTTCAATGCCCTCCCACATTTCCGGCAGTGAATTGACAAGCCTTATTATTTCCTCCGCCAGCCTCGCGCCCACCAAGTAGAAAAGCAAAACCACAAGACCGATAACTGCAACGATAACGAAAACGCTGCCCGCCTTTCTCTTCAGCTTTATCTTTTCCTCAAAAAAACGTACCATGGGACTTGCTATCAGCGCAATGATCCAGCCGGCCACAAACGGCAGAAAAAAAATTAGCAGCTTCGGCATTACAATGATTACCGTCAAAAATATAATCAATGCAATGATAAGATTTACCAATGCTTTCAAATACTTTTTCATAGGCGCCCTACTCCCCCGCGTCCTGTCTATCGGACTCACTGCCTGTTTTCTCCTCCAATAATCCGTCCAACAGCTCGTAAATTTCCTCGCGCCCCTGCTTCGTGATTGACGAAAAGGGAATCACAACGGTATTCCTGTGCACATTCAGAGTCGTCCTGATAAGCTTTACCTGCTTCTGTATCTGGCTGCGGTTAATTTTATCCAGCTTCGTTGCTATAATAACGGGCTCATAGCCCTTACTGCAAATCCAGTCGTACATAATGCGATCGTTCTCGGAGGGAACATGGCGTATGTCAACCAATAAAAATACCAGCCTGAGTTGTCCTGACTTATACAGATAATTCTCTATCATTTTACCCCATTGAGCCTTCACCCTTTCATTTGCTCTGGCGTAACCGTACCCCGGCAAATCTACAAAATAGAGTGCGTCGTTAATATTATAATAATTGATAGTCTGTGTCTTACCCGGCTGTGAACTTGTCCTCGCCAGCGCTTTACGGTTCATCAAAGCGTTGATCAGTGATGATTTCCCTACATTGCTTCTGCCCGCAAACGCCACCTGCGGATATATTGTCTGCGGAAGCTTACTGGTAATCCCACAGACCGTTTCCAGACTTACATTCTTAATAACCATAGCTTTATACTCCTCTGTCAACCGGCAAACGGGGCTGCCGCCTTAAGCCTGAGCTCACCGGGCTTTCAAAGCCTGTGATTACTCCGCTTAGTGCGACAGCCCCGTTATGCACAAGACGCTGCCGCCTTATGTTGCTTTCGCTTCTTTGCCGAATTTATTCCTGTGTATTGTCAACGGCTCACCGTTTCCCTCCACAGCCCTCTTCGTCACCACGCAAGCCTCGATAGTGTCATCCGAGGGTATCTGATACATGGTATCCATCATAACGTTCTCCATTATGGAACGTAAGCCTCTTGCTCCTGTTTTTTGGTTAAATGCCCTTTCCGCAATGGCCTCAATCGCATCCTTTTCAAAGGTCAGTTCAACGTCGTCCATGTCAAACAGCTTCCGATACTGTTTAACCAGAGCGTTCTTCGGCTCCGTCAATATCCTGATTAAAGCATCCTTATCCAGACCCCGCAGCGATACGCAAATAGGCACGCGACCTACAAACTCAGGAATCAAACCAAACTTTACCAAATCCTGCGGCGTAACCTCCTGCAAAAGATCCGAAAGCTCCTTAACCGATTTTTGGGAAACCTCTGTGTTAAAGCCTATGGATTTACGGTCAAGCCTTGTCTCCACAATTTTATCCAAGCCGTCAAAGGCCCCTCCGCAGATAAACAAAATATTGGAGGTATCAATTTGAATCAGCTCCTGATGCGGATGCTTCCTGCCTCCTTGAGGCGGCACGCTGGCTACCGTACCCTCCACAATCTTAAGAAGCGCCTGCTGTACGCCTTCGCCCGATACGTCTCTGGTAATGGATACATTTTCGCTCTTCTTAGTAATTTTATCAATCTCGTCAATATAAATAATGCCGTACTGAGCACGCTCCACGTCATAATCTGCAGCCTGAATCAGCTTAAGCAGAATATTCTCCACATCCTCACCCACATAGCCCGCCTCGGTAAGGGTCGTAGCGTCTGCTATGGCAAACGGAACGTTAATGATTTTTGCCAAAGTCTGAGCTAAATAGGTCTTGCCGGAACCGGTAGGACCTACCATAATAATATTACTTTTTTGCAGCTCAACCTCATCCAAATCCTTGGGCGCGGTCACTCTCTTGTAATGATTGTATACCGACACTGAAAGCACTTTTTTTGCTTCCTCCTGTCCGATAACATACTCATCCAGAAAGCTCTTGATTTCCTTGGGCTTTAAGAGATTTATCTCCGGATGCTCCGTAGCCTGCACCTCGTCATCCTCGAACTCCTCCTCCAAAATATCGGCACAGATATCTACGCACTCGTCGCAGATATATACTCCCGCCGGTCCTGCAATCAGCTTGCGCACCTGACTTTGTGCCTTATTACAAAAAGAACATCTAATGTCATTGTCGGAATTTTTTCCTGCCATCCGTTTACTCCTTAATTATTTATTCACATCATGGAAGGTAATTACCTTATCAATCAGCCCGTACTCACAAGCTTCCTCTGCGCTTTTCCAATTATCGCGCTCGGTATCCGCGCAGACCGTCTCATAATCCCTGCCTGTATTCTCGGCGAGCATGCGGTTTAATTTTTCCTTTGTTCTTAAAATATGCTTTGCCGCAATTTCAATCTCGGTAGCCTGACCCTGCGTTCCCCCCAGAGGCTGATGAATCATTATCTCCGCGTTAGGCAGCGCAAATCTCTTGCCCTTTGCGCCTCCCGCAAGAAGAAACGCCCCCATGCTTGCCGCCATACCGATGCATACTGTTGAGACGTCACACTTGATATATCGCATGGTATCATAGATTGCCATACCTGCAGTAACACTGCCGCCGGGGCTGTTAATGTACAGATGGATATCCTTCTCGGGATCCTCCGCCTCCAGAAAAAGTAACTGTGCAACCACGATGCTCGCACTGGTCTCATTTACTTCCTCTCCCAAAAAAATGATTCTGTCTTTTAAAAGTCTTGAATAAATATCGTAGGATCTTTCACCCTTGCTTGTTTGTTCAATGACATAAGGTACTAAGCTCATTTCATAACCCTGCCTTTCCATAGCATGTTCCAATATTTTCTTATAGCATATCCTACCTACATAGCTTTTTCAACGAAAAAACCTTTTTTTAATAAATTTTTAATTATAGACAGACGAAAGTTGTACCCATATTTTAGGTACAACTTCTGTCATTTATCCATCCATTTTCCAAATGGATTATGCTTCCTCCGCAGTCTCTTCCTCAGCCTTTTCCTTCTTGGTCTTCTTCGCTGCCTTTGTCTCCTTGGCATTTTCCACTACGAAAGCAACCGCTTTTTTAATGCAGACATCCTGCATAACCTGCTTCCTGCCGTTTTCGCCCAAAAGCTCCTTCACCTTATCGGCTTCCATCTGATAAGCCTCTGCCATAACCTTTACTTCCTCTTCAAATTCTTCTTCGGAAGCCTCTATTTTCTCGGCAGCCACCACCGCCTCCATAACCAGACGGGATTGAATTCTCTTAAGCGCCTGCGGCTTAACCTGATCCAACAGGGCGGCGGGCGTCAATCCCGTAAACTGCATATATTGCTCCATGGAAAGCCCCTGCGCCTGCATTCTCTGGGCAAATTCCTCCACCATCTGCCTCTGCTGGGTTTCCAACATAGCATCGGGAATCTCCATTTTTGCGTCCTCGACAATAGCGTCAATCACTGCGTCTTCCTTGAGATTCTTTGCTTCGGTTTCCTTCTTTTGCGTCAGCTTCTTCTTTACGTCCTCCTTATACTCTGCCAGAGTATCGAACTCGGACACTTCGCTTGCAAACTCGTCGTCAAGCTCGGGAAGCAGTTTCTCTTTAATCTCCTTCACCGTACATTTAAACACTGCCGGCTTTCCTGCAAGCTCGCTCGCCTGATAATCCTCGGGGAAGGTTACGTTAACATCCGTCTCTTCATTTAATTTAGCGCCGATAAGCGCCTCCTCAAAGCCGGGGATAAATGCGCCGGAGCCTATGGTAAGAGGGTAATTTTCACCCTTTCCGCCCTCAAAGGCGGCTCCATCTACAAAGCCTTCAAAATCAATAACGGTCATGTCGCCGTCCGCTACCGCTCTGTCCTCGACGGTAACGGTTCTGGCATTGCTCTCTCTCTCCCTGTCAACCTCGGCGTCAACCTCGGCATCGGTAATTTCTACCTCCACCTTTTCTATCTTCACACCCTTATACTTGCCAAGAGTTACCTCCGGCTTGAGCGCCACCTCCGCGGTAAAGATAAAGGGCTTGCCTGCCTCGATCTGCGTCACGTCAATCTTAGGGGAAGACACGATATCCTCGGTGCACTCCTCCAATGCTTTCTCATATGCCTCAGGAATCAGGGCATTTGCCGCATCCTCATAAAAAACTTCCTTGCCGTACATCTGTTCAATCATCTTACGGGGAACCTTACCCTTGCGGAAGCCGGGAATGCTGATTTTGTTTTTGTTTTTCTGGTATGCGCCCTCGATTGCCTTGTCCAACTCCTCAGCAGGCACCTCGATAGTCAGCTTTGCCATGTTTTTCTCTAACTTTTCTACCTGTAAACTCATTGTTACATTTCCTCCTTCAATTACCCTGTGCCAAATCTATATAAGCTGTCCTGAAACATATAAACAGAACACAGTCACAGTCATTCTACGATTATATCATACTGTTTAAAAAAAAACAATATTTTCTTATATATGCGTGGCGATTATCACCACCCTGTCTCCAGCCTTTTTCCTTATATATCCCTCCGCATGCCGTCTGGTTTCGGCGTCCATTCCCGTAAAGGGCTCGTCCAGAAGAATACACGCCGCGTCAGCTTCCATGGCGCGCACCAGCGCTACCCTTCGCTTCATGCCGCCGCTTAACTGACTACAGAGCTTTGTAATATCCTCCGGCTCCAAAAGCTGTAGCAACGCCGCCTTTGCCTTCCTTCTGTCTCCCAGTACCAGCTCTACATTTAAAAGCGCGCTGTACTCCTCGCATAACCGCTCCTCCTGAAATACCATGCCGAAGGACGTCCTTGCCTTGAGCTCCCCACTGTCAAACGGCTCCAGACCACACAAAATACGAAGCAATGTTGACTTACCCCCTCCGGATCTCCATGTGAGATAGTAGATATTCCCCGGCTCATAATCTGCGTTGAAGCTCTTAAGCACCTGCCTGTCCTTGTAAGATTTACACAGATTACGGCAAATAATCTCTCTTTCACCGTTTTTTTTGCCTACTGCTTTGCACGCCGGCTCCCATCCAAAAAATTTACCCACAAAGTACATAATCACTTTTTCAAAGCCGACGCTTAAAAGAATCGTCACCGCCGTCCAGACAAACACCCCCGCCGTGTCCAGATAAATTTTGGACATATAGAGCCTTTCTCCCACGGAATAATCCGGCGTACCAATCACCTCCGCCGCCACCCCTGACTTCCAGCACATTCCCAGAGAAATATTCAGCCCTGTATACAGAAACGGTTTTAACGCCGGGCGATAAATATAGAAAAGGCGGTTCCAAAGGGGCAGCCTGAACACCTGCGCCATCTCAAGCAGAGAACGAGGGGTGTTTTCCAAGCCCGCCAGCACATTTATATAAATATGAGGAACCACCACCAGAAAGCAAATTGCAGAGGATAAAAACGACGCTCCCCACCAAATCAAGAGCAGCACCGTAAAGGAAACCACCGGTATTGCCTTTAACAGACTTATCAGCGGTGAAAGCAGCTCCCTGACAAACAAAAAGCGAAAGCTCAACACTGCCAACAGCGCCGCCGCGGCAGCTCCCGCCAGAAATCCCATACCGATTCGTAAAAGGCTCATTCCCACCGTCTGCCAAAAGCCGGTTCGCATCATTCGTTCCGGCAAGGCTAAAAGCGCCTCCAAGGGTGTAACCAACAGAATATCATTGTGTACAGCCATTGCAAGCAGCTGCCACACTGACATCCATATAAGGATAATGCCCACTCTGCGGAAAATATTCCCTTTATCTTGCTTCTTTTCCTTATCAGGGAGGCCCATGACACGCTCCTTTCATCCAAACACCCGGGTTCATACAGGTTATTCTGGCAATAGGTAATAGAAATCTTCCTCCGGCGCCGCACCGCCAACCGACTGCGGGGACTGTTCAAATAATACCTGCAGATATCCCGATAACGCCTGCTTCATTTCCTCTCCTGTAATACAGGTAATATTACATTCCGGAATTGCCTTTTGTGCAATCGCCTCCGTATCCACGATTCCTGCCTTCACGCAGAGCTCGGCCCCTTTTTTTGTATCCTCGTTAACAGCTTTTACGCTTTCTGCGTGTTCCGCAAGGAAATCCTTTACTGCCTCTTCGTGCAGCTCCAAAAAATCCCTGCGCACCACCGTTACTCCCGTTACAAGACCGCTTTTCTTTCCTCCCTGCGCCTTGTTCCATTCCTCATTCATGGAAAGCACTATTGACAGCTCTTCATTCCGTGCGCATGCCGCAGTCGCAAAGGGCTGTGGAAGCAATCCCACCGCGTCAGGCTCCATGGCCGCAAGCGCCGCTGCCTCCGCCGCCTCGGACTTATATTCTAAAACGCATTCTTCCGGTTCCATATCGTTTTCTTTTAAAAGATATTGCAGAACATAATCCGGCGTGGTTCCCTTGCCTGTCAAATATATTTTTTTTCCCGACAAATCGTTAAAGCTTTTGATTTCTGTGTTCCCCGACACCATATAAAGCACGCCCAAGGTATTAATATCAATAACGCAGACGCCGCCATCCGTCTTGTTATAGAGTATACTCGCCATATTGGCCGGAATCAATGCAATGTCAAGCTCTCCCTTTACCATTAATGCAAAAAGCTCGTCCGCCGCCGCTGCCATTTGAAAATCAAATTTGCTCGAGGTATAGTTTTCCTCTGATTTTTCCATCATAAAAAGTAGGCCCATTGACGTTGGACCCTTCAAGGCTCCTATCCTGATATTTCCCTGAACGGCAGACTCGCCGCCTTTAGCGCCCTGTCTGCCAAGAATTATGAACAATACGCATATAAGGGCTGCTCCAAAAATTAATACTATAATTTTTTTTGTTTTTTTCATCCACATAATTCATCTCCCATAGGGGAATCGGTTTCACTAAGGTATTAAGCATATCACAAAATTGAAAAACTTACCATAATATTTTTATTTTCCCCGCTAATACTATTATCAAGATAAGTGATAGCAAACACTCCTAAAAAAAGCGAAAAGCTATTTTCAGGTAAGTGTATGTTGCACTTATCTTGAAAATAGAGAAGGTAAATCAGAAATGTTTTGGAGGTGAAAAAGAATGGCAAGCAGAAGTAATAGAGTAGAAGTTCCTGAAGCTAAGGCAGCAATGGATCGTTTTAAGACTGAGGTTGCATCCGAGCTGGGTGTAAACTTAAAGGAGGGCTACAACGGTGACTTGACCTCTAAGGAGGCAGGCTCCATCGGTGGTGAAATGGTTCGTCGTATGATTAAGAAGCAGGAAGAGCAGATGAAATAACATGCTTAAATAAAAAGGCCGGGGTGCATAATACGCCCCGGTCTTTTTTGCCTGTGCTTCCTATCTCACTGCCAGACAATAATACATGATCAATTGCTATTTACTCACCAAAAACTGCCTTGTAATCTGCCTGAAACTTGGCGATACCTGCGTCAGTCAAAGGATGCTTTGTCATCTGCTCGATAACGGAATAAGGAACCGTTGCAATATCCGCCCCTGCCAAAGCACAGTCGGTTACATGGATAGGGTTACGAACGCTTGCAGCGATAATCTGAGTATCTAAATCGGTTGCGGCAAAAATATCGGCAATTTCACGAATCAGGTCTACGCCCCTCTGACTGATATCGTCTAAACGTCCAAGGAAAGGAGATACATAAGTAGCGCCTGCACGCGCAGCCAAAAGCGCCTGATTAGCGCTGAAAATCAAGGTTACATTTGTCTTGATGCCCTCGGCAGTAAGCGCCTTACAAGCCTTAAGCCCCTCAACGGTCATAGGGATTTTAACTACCATGTTAGGATGGATTTTTGCAATTTCCCTGCCCTCTTTAATCATACCCTCAGCGTCTACCGTAGTAGCCTTTACCTCTCCGCTGATAGGTCCGTCAACGATGGATGCGATCTCGGCGATAACCTCCTCAAATACTCTTCCTTCCTTTGCAATCAAGGACGGGTTGGTCGTAACACCACAGATAACTCCCATATCATTTGCCTTCTTAATGTCTTCTACCTTAGCGGTATCAATGAAAAAACGCATAACCTATTCTCCTTCTTGTATTTATGTATTTATAGATGGTTTCGGAAGCCCGTTCCGAATATCTACAGCTATAATAAGTATAATCAATTACGGCAAAAACAGCAAGTAGTTTTTACATGATTGACAAACCCGGCAAAACCACATGACTCTCCATAAACGAGTTTAGAGGACACGGTTTTCCAAAATAGTAGCCCTGAATGTAGTCGGGACCTATCCGACGGATTTTTTCCAACTCCTCTTCGGTCTCAACCCCCTCTATACAAAGCTTTAAATCAATATTATGGGTCATATCCACCATATGTCGTAAAAGATTGTACTCATATTCATTATTCATTGCCTTCTCGGTAAATGTTCTGTCAATTTTAAGTGTGCTGGGGCTTAAATTGGACAGATAACGGAAATTAGAATAGCCTGAACCGAAATCATCCAGCGCCAGAAGCACACCCTTCTTTTTAAGCCCTTCACAAAACCGCCCGAATTTAGGATTGTCCTCCAGAAAACCGCTCTCCGTCAGCTCTACCATCAGACTGCCCGGCTCCAGCTTATACCTGTTCACCACCTCTAATATTTCTGCAAGGATGTCGCTTTTCAGCACTTGAATGTAGGAAAGATTCACAGATATCCTGAAATCCGGTATGGACCTGCGGATTTCACAGCATGCCTTCACCGCCTGCTCAAGCGCCCATACTCCAACAGGGATAATCAGCGCGCTTTCCTCCAGCAGAGGAATAAATTCCGACGGTGAAATATACCCTGTCTCCTCATTGTGAAAACGCAGCAATGTTTCCGCACCGCACAGCCTTTTGCTCCTGATATCCACAATTGGCTGAAAATATGCCTCAAAGCCTTCAAATTTACTGTTCACAGACTTTCTCATAATATGAACCATCCTGCGTCTGCTGCAGAAAGTCGCATAATCCTCTTCGTTATATATGTAATATTGATTTCTGCCCTGCTCCTTCGCTGTATTTAACGAAAATTCCGTCAGCTTCATAACATCGGCATAGCTTTGGTCGGTCAAATCCTCCAAAGCCATGATACCCGCGGATATAGTGTAAAACACTTCGTAAAGATTGTTCTGGATAAAACGGTTTAATTCACGGCCGATGCGTATATACAGATTTTTTGCTTCTTCCAAATCCCTTCCCGTAAAATCAGCAACCAGAAATTGATCTGATACCACCCGGAAAAGCTTCTGACCCGGCAATATCGCAGCTCCTATACACTGCGCCGTTTTCTGAAGAATCATATCGCCGTAATCCATACCGTGATTCTCGTTTATCTCCTTAAAACCATCAATCCCGATTCTCAAAACAAAGCCCTTTAATCTGCCTTCATCCTTGTCCTTGATCTCCTGAAACAGCCCTACCTCACTGCGCAGCCCACTGATATTATCGGCCTTTTGCCTTCTGCCGATTTCATTGATACAGCCCACCAAAAACTCAGGATTTCCTTCTTCGTCGCGGATAACCTGACCCCTGCAATTTATCCAGACTGCCTTCCCTTCCCTGTTCAGCCAGCGGTATTCAAGATTATGAAAATTCTTTTTGTTGTTTTGAACCTGATTCAAATCCTCCATAAGGACTGGCCAGTCAGCCGGATAAACCAGCTTGCTAAGCGTTTCATTGACATTATTAAATTGGGCTCCCGGTATCAAAAAGCGTTCCTTGGCTCCGGGCGATATGCAATAAATATCATTCTGCATATCGTAAATATACAGGTAGTCATCCATACAGGGGGCTAACACTTCAATCAAACTTACAAATTGCTCCGTGGCAATTTTTAACTTACTATTTTCCATAGCATAACCCTCAAACCACGTTTTAAATTGTCTCTTTTTTACTCCCGCCTGCACGTTCCGGACGGGAAATTCCGTTCTGTCGATATGTCCTTTAATTAAATTATATATTATCATATTTTAGCAGAAAATACAAGTATTCTCTACCTTTAAGCTACAATTTGTTGCAATCGCTTTTCCATATATTTTTGTCCTGAAAATAATTATTTGCAAATTTAATACCCGTCTTATGAAAGCGTATCTTCCTGCCTTCCGGGCTTATTTCCCCTAAAAGACGCAGCAGCCCATACATATCATAAATACCTGTATCCCGATTTTCCCTGATGCAGCCCTCCACTATGCGCCTGACTTCTCGCCGGCAGCGCACCTTTTTCCATGCGTTCCTAAGCTGCTCTTCACATTCTGCACAAGGCTTACGCCCCGACAGCATATACTGCATAACTCTTCCGAGCGCATAAACATCATTGCCGAAATCCGGCCGTTCCCCCGTAAACTGTCCGGGCGCCGCAAAACCGGGAGTTCCAGCCCTCACACCGCATTTTTCCCCCTTTATGCAGGCGCATCCTAAGTCAACAAGCTTTATCCTTCCGTCCTGACGCAGCAAAATATTCCGAGCGTTTACGTCCCTGTAAATAATCCCTCTTTTATGAAGATACAAAATCCCTTCCGCAAGCTCAACGGAAATTCTTATCGTCTGCCTTTCGGATAAACGCCCGCGCCGCAGAAGCAGATTTTCCAGACTGCATCCCGCCACATACTCGATGATAAGGCAGGAAACGGCCTCCTCCTTCCAAAAAGCCTTATATCCCGGGAAGAGCGGATGACGCAGCTTCTCTAAAAGCTCCGCTTCCCTGCCCAATTGCTCTTTCTGCCCCTCCTGTCCTACCTTGCAGGCATACAGTCTGCCGGTAGCTCTCTCCCTCACGCGATATACCCTGCCAAATGCGCCCTGACCTAGGAAAACCGGATTCTCGAAGCCCTTTTTCATCAGATTATTTTGCAAATACCAATATTGCTCCCACATTATTCATATTCCTCCTTTCCGCCTCATATCCAAGTTCTGTCAGTCTCTTGTCCGCCCGCTTCTGGGTGCTTGTCTCCCCTGCGGCAAGGCATTCCCGCAGGGGCTGCTCGCCGACCCCTTCGCAGAAGCCGCGTACGGCAAGTAAAACACCTGCTCCCTTTCGTATTTCACCACATTGTAGACTGAGCGTTTCCGATTCCCCGCTCAGACTCCTTAAATTTGCCCTGCCAAATCTGGTGTTTAAAAGATAAAGCTCTGTTCCGCCACGATAAAAAAGCAAAAAATCTCTTCCCTTGCAAAGCAGTCCGCACAGCGACACGCATATACCTCCAAGCTCACTGTCGGTTTTTTGGATAATGTAACTTAATTCTTCCTCCAAGGCAGAAACAGAGCCTTTTTTTCTGCCTCCAAAATGTTTCACAACCCTTTCATGGAACCACACATCAAGCCGCTGCGTCATATATCCGCTTACACACCCCGCTCCATAAGTCTGCCGCCTAATCTGCGTTTTAGGATACCTTCTTTCCTGTTCCTCCTCACAAACACACGCAAGCAACAGCTGCCCCTTACCTTTTTTGAACGACAGCTGTTGCAACAGAAGGGAAGAGGAGTTATGTACGTTTTCCCCCTGCTGCCAATAATAAGATGTAATAAAATCCATAGAAACGCCTTTCTTTAAAATAAATGTAAATTTGAACCCTCAACGCGGGCTTTCGCAGCGAAACGGCGGCTTCGGCAATAAAAAGAACGCGTCAGGAGATTTGGACAAGTAATCATTCGAGCTGTCAGACGGACAGTCGCCAGTTTATATTACTCCGGATAATTGTCAAGAAAATAAGACACTCAGATTCGTCAAATTTTAGATACGCCTTTTAAGGAACGCCATATCGGCAGTAATATTAGAAAGACTACCGATATGACCGCAAACCCTTTAGGACATAAAAATATTCGATAAGTCGTTAAAGAAAATAAATACCATAAGAATCATAAAAAACATAAGTCCGATAAAATGCACTATTCCCTCCTTTTCAGGCGGAATAGGCTTTCCGCGGATGACCTCAATCAGCAAAAATACCAGTCTTCCTCCATCCAGCGCAGGGATTGGCAGCAAATTTAATATTCCCAGATTCACCGATAGCAGCATAACAATATTCATCATATTCACCAGCAAATCCCAGCCTGATTCCTTTGTCTGCTCGTAGGTCTTACCCACCACGTTGACGGCAATACCCACCGGTCCGGCAACATCCTTGCGCGACACCTTTCCCTTAAGCAGCATTCCCAGACTTTGATAAGTGCTGATTACTCCTGCTCTTACCTCATACCATGCATATTTTAAACCGTCCAGACCCTTGAGCTCAACCCACTGGGTATTTGCAATGCCAAACATATATCTGCCGTAGGTCTCGTCAAATTTCGGAGTTAAAATTGTATTTTGGCGCTGCCCGTCTCTCTCATAGACAACCTCCACCTCCTCGCCCTTGTTAAGCTGATTAAAGGTAGAAAGCTCCTGATACAGATAAACCCTTCCTCCGTTTAAGGATATAATTCGGTCTCCCGGATGGAGCCCTGCCTCCATGGCGGCGCTGCCTTTTGTAACTTCAGATATCACCGGCTCCTGAACCACTATAAGATTTACCATTACCAAAGCCACTATATAAGCGAGAATAAAGTTAAAAATCGGTCCCGCCGCCACCGTGGATATTCTTGCCCAGACGCTTGCGTTAGGAAAAGCGCCCTCGCCCGCTTCCTCATCCTTCCTCTCAAGACCGTCCTCGCCCTCAAACATACACGCCCCGCCGATAGGCAAAAGCTTTAGAGAATATTTTGTTTCCCCTTTCCTGAAGGATATAAGGTTCGGACCCATGCCAATGGAAAATTCCACCACATGGATACCGTTGACCTTAGCCAAAAGAAAGTGTCCAAACTCATGTGAAATTACCACCACCCCAAAGATTAGTATAAATAATAAAAGTGTAACCATGAATCCCTTACCGAACCTCTTAATTTTATAGTAGTAGTTTTTTACATCCCTCTCCAAGGATAAGCTGTATAATCTACTTATTTATTCCACTCTGTAATCGGTGACTCTTTTGGTTTTTTTCTCGCTTCTAGGCAGGGTTCCGATAGGCACCACAATGACCTTGGGAGTCATACCGATGCGGGATTTAAATATCTCCCTGATCTGGCCTGCCATCAGCTCAAAGCTGACGCGCCCCTCACCCTCCACGGTAAGCAGCATAACGTCACAGTTATTGTCGTCATCCCGTGCAATGGTAACGGTGTATTCGCTGGATGCACCGTCCACGTCGCGCAAAATATCCTCCACCTGACTGGGGAACATATTCACGCCCCTCACCTTGAACATATCGTCGCTTCTACCCTTTATCACATCAATACGGGGATACTTTCTCCCGCATTGACATTCTCCCGGAATAATCCGTGAAATATCATGCGTCCGGAATCGAATTAAAGGCGCTCCCTCTTTCACCAGCGTTGTAAGGACGATCTCTCCCTCCTCGCCATCCGGCACCTGTTCACCTGTCTTAGGATCTATAATCTCCAAATAAATATAGTCGTCCCAGTAATGGATACCCGTCTCATATCGACAATTTATTCCGATTCCCGGTCCGTAAACCTCCGTGAGTCCATAAATATCATACAATTCAATTCCTAGCTGCTCCTTAATGCGATTGCGCATTTTACTTCCCCAACGCTCGGAACCGATAACTCCCTTTTTCAGGGAAAGCTTATCCCTCAGCTTTCTCTTCTGTACCTCCTCCGCCAAAAGCAGCGCGTAGGAGGAGGTTGCCGTAATAACCGTAGTTTGCATATCGACCATCATCTTAAGCTGCTTTTCCGTATTTCCCGGGCCCATGGGAATTGCCATGGCTCCCAGCTTTTCACAGCCGTTCTGAAAGCCGATGCCCGCCGTCCACAATCCGTAGCCCGGCGTTATCTGGATACGGTCTTTATTAGTAATGCCTGCCGTCTCATAGCATCTCGCAAACATAACCGCCCAGTCGTCCACATCCTTCTCCGTATAGGGTATTATCACCGGTGTTCCCGTTGTTCCCGAGGAAGAATGAATGCGCACTACCTCCTCTTGCGGAGCCACCATAATCCCCAGCGGGTACGCATTTCTCAAATCTTCCTTACCGGAGAAGGGCAGCCGCTCAAATTCCTCCTGGCTGGTCACCCCCGTGATATTCCGCTCCCTGTACAGCCTGCCGTAGTAGCTGTCCGTTGCTATCATACGCTTGATCTGACGGTCCACCTGTTCTAATTGTACCTTATTGAGCCGCATACGTGTCTCCTATCCGCTTTCCCAAATAGAAAGCCTTTTGATTCATCTGTCTGTATTTTTCCGGTACCTTGGCTTCGATTTCCCGCAAAACCGCTTCCGCCGAAAGACCAATCTGTCCGCGGCCCACCGCTACCCCAAGAATTGCCACGTTAAAATATCTTGACGAGCCTAATTCCCCACAAATTTTTTCCGCATCCACTACCACAAGCCCTGCGCATTTACTTTGAAGATATTCTATCATCCTGCTTCCGTCATAGCCCGTATCCTGCAGTGATTCCGTAACCGGCTTCACCGGCACCCGGTTTACGATAACAACGCCGTTCTTTTTGAGAAGCGTCAGATTACGCACTGCCTCCGCCGGCTCAAAGGCAAGTATCACATCGGCGTTTCCCTCAGGTATCAGGGGAGAATACGCCCTGTCGCCAATGCGCACATGACTGGTTACGGAGCCTCCCCTTTGCGCCATGCCGATAGTCTCCGCGGAATGTACCGTATATCCGCTGCTCATGGCTGCAGCCGCAATCAGCTTAGAGGCAAGCACCGTTCCCTGACCGCCTACACCGCACAACAATATATCCCTATTCATCAGCGTCACCTCCAATCGCCCCGACCGGACAAACCTGAGCGCACAGGCCACAGCCGGTGCACATGCCTTCATCTATGGTGACCCTGTCCTCTCGTACAATAATTGCAGGACATCCTATTTCACGGATACATTTTTTACAGCCGATGCATTGTTCAAAAATGCGCATCCTGCTTTCAGTCTTACTTACGGCAATACAGGGCGATTTGAAAATCATTGCCTTTACTCCGGGAAGCGTCATGCATTCCTGCACCGCGGCAACCGCTTCGTTCAAATCCAAAGGATTCACCGTCATAATCCTTTGGACGCCCAGCCCTTCCAAAACCTTTGCAATATCTATTTTTTCCACTATATGCCCCATCATATTCCTGCCCGTTCCGGGATGAGGCTGATGACCCGTCATTGCCGTAGTGGAATTATCCAGCACACATAAAATAATATCCGCTTCATTATATATGGCATTCGCCACTCCCGTAAGCCCCGAGGCAAAAAAAGTGGAATCTCCCACAAAGGCAAAGCTTACGGCCTCCTCATCGGTCCAATGAAGACCCTGCGCCATGGTAATCCCTGCGCCCATACACAGACAGGTGTCCGCCATGTCGAGAGGCATGGCGTTGCCCAGCGTATAACAGCCTATGTCTCCACAAAAATACGCTTTTCTGCCGGCACATGCCTTTTTTACCGCATAGAAGGAAGCACGATGGGGGCAGCCGGCGCAAAGCACCGGCGGACGCACCGGAAGACGAGGCATATCCCTCGAATCAACATTCTCCTTGCTGTTTTCTTCTCCTAAAAATTCCTGTACCAAGGATGCCGTGCCGTCAGCCGTATTCTCTCCGGCAAGCCTGCCGTTTCCTGTCATTTTACCCAAAATGCGCACCTTCAAATGATGTACTCCCGCTAACCTCTGAAGCTCGCTCTCCAGAAAAGGGCTTAACTCCTCCACGCACAGCGCCTCTTCCACGCCCTTTAGACATTTCAGTGCAAAGGTCTCCGGAAAGGGATACGGCGTTGCAATCCGACAGACTCTTACGTCCTCTCTATCCTTTGTATACTCCCGCACATAGGCATAGCTTATACCCGAAGTAAAAATTGCTTTTTTCCCCTCTCCTGTTACAGTATTACCGGAATAAGAGGAAAAATCCTCTCCTATAAGGGGATTTCGTTTCTCTATCATTTCATGGTTCATAAAGGAAAGCTTGGGAAAGATCACCCATCTCTTGGAATCCTTTACAAACCCCTCGTACTCCTTGGGTTTTAAATCCTCCTCCACGGCAATCGGCGCATAAGCATGACAGATACGGGTGGTAGGACGAAACAATACCGGCGTATTATATTTTTCCGAATAATCAAAAGCATCCTGAATCATCACATACGCTTCCTCGGGTGATGAGGGATCAAAGACGGGCAGCCTGCTGTAATAAGCAAAAATTCGGGTATCCTGCTCTGTCTGGGAGGAAATGGGGCCCGGGTCGTCCGCCACCACTACCACCATCCCTCCCTTAACGCCCACATATGCCAAGGACATCAAGGGATCGGACGCCACGTTCAGGCCCACCTGCTTCATGGTGACCAGCGTTCTCGCTCCCGCATAAGCGGCGCCGGCAGCTACCTCCAACGCCGCTTTCTCATTTACCGACCACTCCAGATGAAAAGATTTGCTTTCACCCTTTCCGTAACGAAGCTTCCCAAAGGCATACTTTTCCAAAGCCTCTATTATCTCCGAGGAGGGCGTGCCCGGATAGCCCGTTGCAACATTCACACCTGCCGCCAACGCCCCAAGCGCAATTGCGGCGTTACCCATTACATATTCCTTTCCCATTTGTATACCTCCCTGCCCGCTCGGACGGGCTCCGCTCAATATCCGGAAATTATGTTTCCTTCAGGCTCTTATTTTTTTCTCTATATGGTCATAAACGGATCTTTCCGTCTCCAAAATATCTTCCACCGTAGGATTTATAATGCTTGTATGCCGTGCCATAGCCTCCTCGATCAGCTCGGTAATCTGCAGATAGGAAATTCTCCTCTCCAAAAACAAGCCTACCGCTTTCTCGTTTGCCGCATTAAATACCGTAGGCATACTGCCCCCGGCGCCTGCCGCCTCATAAGCAAGCCTAAGACCCGTAAAATTCTCCAAATCGGGCTTTTCAAAGGTTATCTGTCCTAAGTCAAAGAAATCTACTCTTTTTCCCTCCAAGGGACGCCTGTCGGGATAAAACAAAGCGTACTGAATAGGCAGCTTCATATCGGGCGTGCCAAGCTGTGCAATAATGGCGCCGTCCTCATATTCTACCATGGAATGAATAATGCTTTGGGGATGTACCACCACTTGTATCCTGTCAAGCTCCATATCAAAGAGCCATTTTGCTTCCATTACCTCAAGCCCTTTATTCACCATGGTGGAGGAATCAATCGTAATCTTTCGGCCCATCGCCCAATTGGGGTGTTTTAATGCGTCCTCTACCGTAACCTTTGCAAGCTCATGCTTTGTCTTACCACGAAACGGTCCGCCGGAGGCCGTAATGAGAAGCTTAGAAACCCTTTTTTTCGGCTCCCCGTTCATGGACTGGAAAATAGCGCTGTGTTCACTGTCCACCGGCAGAATAGAAACGCCGCGTTTCTTTGCAAGCGGCATGATAATATGTCCTGCCGTAACCAATGTCTCTTTGTTTGCAAGAGCAATATCCTTCCCAGCTTCAATGGCGGCTATAGTGGGTCTGATGCCAATCATCCCTACAACCGCCGTTACCAGAACCTGCGCCTCAGGCATAACGGCAGCCTCTAAAAGGCCCTCCATGCCCGAAACCACCTTTACGGCCATGTCTGCCACTCTGACCTTAAGCTCCGACGCCGCTTCCTCACTCCACATAACGGCTATCAGCGGCTTAAACTCTCTAATCTGTTCCTCCAGCTTCTCCACACTGCTCCCCGCTGCAAGCGCAGCCACCTGCAAATCGGGATTGCTTCTCACAATCTCCAGCGTCTGCATGCCGATAGAACCTGTCGAACCAAGTATCGCTAATTTTTTCATAATGTAAGTTCCTTCCTAAAACCGAAACAGAAGTATTGTCAAAAAATAAATCATGGGCGCCGTCACTATCATACTGTCAAACCTATCCATTATGCCTCCGTGACCGGGAATCAATTTACCGTAATCCTTGATATTATTATTACGCTTTATTGCAGACGCCGCCAAATCTCCCACCATGCTCATAACGGCCCCCGCGCCACAGATAAAAGCGACAAGCCATGCCACCTGCTGCTGCGGAAACATCTGCTCTACAAAAAAATAACCGTAGAGCGCTCCGATTAACGCCGCACCGGCAACGCCGCCAATACAACCCTCCAAGGACTTATGCGGACTTAACACAGGGAAAATTTTCTTTTTGCCGATAAGCTTACCCACCACATACGCGCAGGTATCGCATCCCCATGCGCTAATCAAAATCATCCACACAATATATAGCCCCTGCGGAAATTCACGGGTAAGATACACAAAGGAAAGCATTACCGGTGCATACATAAAGGAAAAAAAAGCGACCGACACCTGATTCGCCTGAAACTTAGGAAACGCTATCACATAAGCGAACATTTGCGCCATAAAAACCGCCGCGACGCACATAAGTAAGAGAATCTCCGCATCGGAAAAATATATTGCTCCATAATAGGCAACGACTCCAAAAATGCCCAGTATCTCCAACGCATTCGGCCTTTTATCATCCGTTGCACATCCAAGCGCCTTAGTAAGCTCCCTATAAGCCGCCAGTGAAATCAACAGCAGCACGGCACAAAGGGGAAGCCCACCCAAGCTCATCGTAAGCAAAGCTATGATTACCAGTACTATACCGCTGGCCAATCTAGTCCAAAACATAAGGCTATTCCTCCTTCACCCCGCCGTATCTTCTGTCTCTATGATTATATGCCTCCACAGCTTTTATCAATTCTTCTTTTGTAAAATCGGGCCATGGCACAGGAGTGAAATACAACTCCGTGTAGGCAAGCTGCCACAACAGGAAATTGGAGATACGCTGCTCGTTGCAGGTACGGATAAGCAAATCAGGCTCCGGTATTCCCGCAGTATCCAGAGAATTACTTATGTATTCCTCGGTGACCGACTCCGGACGAAGCTCTCCGGACGCGGCACTGCCGGCTATTTTCCTCACAGCCCTCACTATCTCGTCTCTCCCCCCATAGTTAATGGCAATCTGAAAGTGTAGTCCGTCATTGTTTTTGGTAGCTTCCTCCAGCTCTTCAATCTTTTTACGGATATCTTCATCCAGTCCGGACTTTTCACCCAGTACCCTTACGCACATGCGGTTTTTTTCCGCGGTTTTCAGACAATTTTTCATATAATTCCGCAAAAGCTTCATCAGGGCGTCCACCTCGTCCTGCGGACGGCTCCAATTCTCCGTGGAAAAGGCATACACAGTCAGGTACCGGATACCCATTTTATATGCCTCTTCACAAATTGTCTCCACCGTCTTTGCACCCTGTACATGACCGTAATTGCGAGGCATTCCCTTCGCCTTAGCCCATCTGCCGTTGCCATCCAAAATAATTGCCACATGCCTTGGCATCTTTAAATTTTCATCCATACAAACACCATGTCCTCACCCCGATAAAGCAGACTGTTCATCGGTTATTTCCGATACATTTATCAGGGGCGGATAAGCCCTGTTACAGCGTTCCGCCCCCATGCTACATATTCTGTATACGCCTGTGCGTCTTGGTATGTACCCGGCTCCACAGGCAAAGCATACTTTTATACCGTCATAATTTCCTTTGACTTTGAATCCACCATAGTATCGATATCCTTAATGTACTTATCTGTCAGCTTTTGGAGCCGTTCCTCGAGCTGTTTGATTTCATCCTCGGAAACCTCTGCCTTAGCCAGCTTCTTAAAGGCGTCATTACCGTCTCTTCTTATGTTACGGATTGCAACCTTTCCCTCTTCCCCCTTCTTCTTGACTTCCTTCACCAAATCCTTTCTGCGCTCCTCCGTAAGCTCGGGAAATACCAAACGAATCACGCTGCCGTCATTGGACGGATTAATCCCTATATCGGAGGTCATAATCGCCTTCTCTATCTCTTTAATCAAGGATTTTTCCCAAGGGGCAATCTGAATAATCCGCGCCTCGGGAACCGTAATGTTGCCCACCTGCTGTATGGGAGTCGGAGTTCCGTAGTAGTCGATCCTGAGCTTATCCAAAACATGAGGATTGGCACGTCCTGCCCGGATAGTAGCATAATCAGCCTCCAAATAATCATATGCTTTCTTCATTTTATCATCATACACCTGTAATCTTGCGTCCATATTTCCTCCCTTGCGCTCCGTAAAGCCTGTCATTTCTTTGTTAAACCGCTTATACCATAAAATATCCTTCAGTCAATTATATGTTGCCTTCATACTTTATTGAACGATAAAGTCTTTCATCCTATACGGTCACCTTCGTTCCGTCAAATCTGCCTTTAACGGCGTTGACGATACTGTTATCTTCGTTCAATCCAAATACCCACATAGGCATCTTATTATCTCTTGCCAGAATCGACGCAGTCATATCCACCACCTGAAGATTCTTCGCAATTACCTCGTCGATGGTGACCTCGTCATATTTCTTAGCCGCCGGATTCTTACTGGGGTCGTCGTCATACACACCGTCAATTGATTTTGCAAGCAAAATCACGTCCGCATCCACCTCAACGGCGCGCAACACAACGCCCGTGTCCGTGGAAAAATACGGATGACCTGTTCCGCCCGCAAAAAATACCACCATTCCTTTTTCAAAATACTTATTGGCCCTGTCCTTGGAAAAAAGCTTTGTAAAGGAGCCGCATTCAAAAGGCGTAAGAACATTGGTAAGCATTCCCACACTCCGAAATATTTCGGACACATATATACAGTTCATCACAGTAGCCAGCATTCCGATCTGGTCTGCTTTGGTGCGGTCGATGTTTTCACTGGAACGCCCCCTCCAAAAATTCCCGCCGCCGATCACGATACCAACCTGAACGCCGTCATCGGTCAGCTCCTTCACCTGCAGAGCTGCTTTTCTGACAGTCTCCTCATCAAATCCCATCTTCCTTTCACCTGCCAAAGCCTCTCCGCTTAACTTCAATAAGATTCGCATATTAATCCTCCATGCCGTTCCCCTACTTTTGTTTTGTCTTTTTAACTTCCGGCTTATAATCGTCAAAAAAGCTTGTGGGGCTGACATCCGCATAGCATTGTGAACACATACCCTCAATCACCGCGCCGTTGTTAATCTGTACTGATTTGGACTTTATATTGCCCATGACAATTGCCGATGCATCCAAAACCACCGGACCCTTCACATCTATATCACCCTTTACCGCTCCTGCGATCGCTGCACTGGTAGCGGTAATATTTCCGATGATAACAGAGCTGGCGCCGATTTTAACGGCTCCCTCGCTCACAATCTCACCGTTGATCTTGGCACCCTCCGCGTAGATTTCGGATGCCTTGGAGTTTCCGTTTATATGGCCCGTAATATTTAATTTTCCCAAAAGATCGATATTTCCGTTTACACAGCCAATGATATCTGCCGAACCCTCGGAAACCAAATCACCCGTTATTGTCATTCCCTCTGTTATCACCGCCGTCTCGTTGGAAACGGTTCTGCTTGTATAGCTATCCATAATTTTCTCTGCTCCTTTGCTCTCTTCTCTATTTTCCTCAGCGGCTTTTGCCGATATCATATCCTCCAGCATACCTTCCATTTCCATATCCGTATCGTCGTCCGCATAGCGGTTCTCCCCCGCTTTGGGTTCGGTCATTGCCGCCTCCACTGCGGCCGCAAGCTCATCCTCTTCGGCAGTTTTCTCCTCAGGCATGGACATCTCGGCTTCCGAAAAGTCAGTCTTTGTTATCTCTTCCTTCGACATTTCAAACTCCGTTAATCCCTCTGCAGAAATCTCGCTCTCCTGCGCGTCGGCTTCTTTAAGCTCGTCCTCGTTTACATCGAAGCTTACGGCCTCCGTGCTTTCTTCCTCCTGCGCTTCTTCTTCGGGAAGCTTAACGGAATCGATATTCTGCAGCATCTCCTCCAACGACAGCATTTCCTCCTCCGACTCCTTTGAAACCTCCGTCTGCTCCTCGTCAGGCATTAACTCATTCACTGCCTGTGATAAATCTTCTTTCAAATCCGAGAAAAAACCCATGACAAAACTTACCTCCATTCATTGATTTTGCTTGTTATTCTATACTACTTGCCTTTATATGCTGAACCGGCCGGGTTTCCTCCGTAATAGGCAATATTACAGTATCCTCCAATGCCAGAATATTCTCTATGATTGTCGGCAGAGCTTCCACCGTAGTATGCTTGGCCGCCGAGTCGTGCATAAGGATAACCGACGTTTCCTTTCGCGTCACATCGGCGGTACAATTCTTTACCAGCGTGTCCACATCCAAAGGCTTGCTCGCCGCATCCCCGGAAGATATATTCCAGTCAAAATATACCACATCCTGACTGTCCAGATATCCCGCAAATTCCTTTATATCAATCTTACTGATGGTGTTGGAGCTGCCGCCCGGGAAACGATACACGTTACTCCTAACTCCCGTCACCTCATATAAATAATCCCTAAGCTTCTCGAAATCCTCTCCGAATGCCTCCACGGATTCATAAATCTCCTTGTATTTATGGCTATAAGAATGCATACCTAAGGTATGCCCCTTATCAACTATACTACACAGCGCCTCCTTTGCCGATTCGCTTTCTTTACCCACCACAAAAAAGGTTGCTTTAATGTCATATGCCTCCAATATGTCAAGGATTTCATCAGTGTAAATGCTTGGTCCGTCGTCAAAGGTTAGATAGACCTTGTGCTTGTAATTGTCAGCAGGGTTCCGAACAATATCTGCGATTTCGCCCGTAATCTTGTCCGTTTCCTCCTTATCTTGTAAAGCCTCCCCGTTTACGCTGACGTCGGGAGATTTTTCTTCATCTGCCGCACCGGCGCCATTGCCGCCAAGCCCTGCCGCCGATTCTTCAATCTTCTTTTCCTGTTCCGAAACAATCTCTGTGAGCTGCTTCAGCTGCAAAGTCAACAAATTAATATTTTTATTAAGGATACTAACCCTGACAAACAAAATTATACATAACACACAAGGTATCGCTATGGACAGTACCAGCATCAGAATAATGATTTTTTTCAGAGCTTGTACGCGCTTTCGCCTATCGGTATCCTTCCGCTGATTTCCTTCCGACATACTCTCTCTCAATCCATCAACCTGTTAAAACTATACTTCTGTAACAGTATAGCATATTCCACTTTTTTGGGGAAGATAAATATAGAAAAATATTTATAAAAAAACAGCCGACCCCTTTATCAGCTGTTTTTGGCTAGCTTCCCCTTCTGCTTACCATTCATATGGATTATAATACTAAACCGGCAATATCCTCTTCTCGTCATAATATCCCTTGATATGTCTGTGAAAAAACATATCCGGTCCTTCCTCGCTTCTAAACCGGTACCACGTCTCCTCAGGCACATCTACATACTGCCATATCTGTCCGCCCTGCGTAAATTCAATCTCCAGCAGGGCGCATTGCGCATCATATCCGGCTGCCGCAATTGCAGCGCCGCCGAACCTTAATCGATGCATATAAAGCTCCTCCTTCGTATATACTGCTGCCTTTTACCCGTTATGAATATGAAAACGTATGTGATTCCAATTCTTTCTCGGTAAGCCCGTCCACGTTTGCATAACATACGCAAGTAGCCTTATAATCCGAACCTTTTTCTGCATTACCGTAATGAGCGGTAACTACCACCTTTACACAATCAAGTGCCTCGTCCCCATCCGATATGGCAACCAGCTTCCATCCGTACCACATCTTTTTATAAATTTTAATATCCTTAACCCCTATTACTGATGCCTTCTGCATTGTTCCGACCCGCACCTCAACCACCAGTCCGTCGCTGTCGGATTTAATGTCTATATTCCAATCGCTTATAAGGGTTCTTGTCGCAGGAACATCCTCCTCCAAAACGATGGCTTCCGCTTCCAGCACTTCGACCTCTTGGTCAGGCTCCTCGTCCGCTGCAGCCGCATTGACCGTTGGCATTGATGTGTTTAAAAGCATTATGGCAACCGCCAGACTGACGATGCAGTGCAGTACTCTCTTCTTTTTTGTCATTTTCCTTTTCCTTTTTATCATAGTTATTCTCCTTTTCTTTAGTAGTTTGGAAGGTTTGATACGCCTCCTTTCTTCTAATTGGATTTACTTACTTCAATCCCTCCACTTATATATGACAAAAAAGCTGCCCTTTATTACAGGCAACTTTTATTTTTTTACATTTTTTTCCAATTTTATGCTCTAGCCATTAATATACTTGTATAATTGCTCCGCCACTTCCAATAACTTGGCGGAATCGTCACGGTTTGACAACGTATATTTTCTAAACCCGTGAAAAAAGAATATCAAATAGTCATTTCCCCCCGCCTCATTCGGCTTAGAAAAAAAATCATACTCAAAGCCGTCCTTCTCTTCATGGTATTCATGAATATAGCCCGGCTCCTTATCCTCGAATGTAATTCTGATATTAAAAATCTGGGGGGAATATATTGTGATATCAATGGTCATTTCCTCCCCTGTCTCCCTATTTTCCAAAAAGCTCATTACGCTGTCTATGTCTTCGGATCTTAATAATTCCACCGTCTTAAGCTCAAAGCCCTTTAATCCCTCCAAGGCTTCCAGCATATCGCCTTCAACCATGTCCGTCCTGTACTCTTGCGGAACCTGATCAGGGGCATACTCCTCGGACTTTACGGTGTTCGCCGTCACATCCAGTTTTTCGGGCGCGGTAATAAACGAAATACCGCTCTTATCCCTGCTCAGCCACTGGAAAAATCCGTCACTTTTAAAAGCTATACTTCCGCTCATTCCGCCCGCAAAGATAAAAAAGACAATGGCAATCATAGCCGCCGCCGTAAGACATCGTCTGAGAAACGCTCCCGCATTCCTTTTCCGGTTAACGTCAGAAAGCATATTTTCGGACAGTACTGCTTTTGGAGCACGTCCTCCTTCCTCTGCCAGACGCTTATCCCGAAATCCCCAAAAACGCTCTAACGCCTCTTTGGTGTCCTCGTCTGCGTTCTCAGGACCGCCCTCCAGCACTTCGAGAAGCCTTAACAGAGCTTCTACTTCCTCCTCGTTAAATTCCTCCTCGGAAGCCTCCATGGTATACCACAAAAGACGCCCCTTTACATCCTCAATTAATTGCAAATTGTTCTTTTCCATAAATTATTCCCCTACTTTCCTATCCATTGGATAAACACAAAATTCACTGTTACACATAGCACAACCATTATATTCATTAACCGGCTCAGCTTTTCCTTTAACCGGAACAGCTTAACCCGCATACTGTTCTCCGTCACCCCTTCCGTATCCGCCAGCTCCTTCACCGAGTATCCCCACAAATAGTATTTTAAAAAATACTCTCTCTCGTTTTCGTCAAAAGCCTTCGACATCAGCTCGTCCAGTTCCTTCATCTCGTAACCGATTTCCATTTTTCCGGGCTGTATAAGCTCGTCCTGCAAAGGAAGCAGCTCCCTGCTGTGCATTTTTCTGCTAATCTCCCTTATCTTGAATCGAGCTACATTTATCAGCCAGCCCTTTTGGTTAGGGTGGTCACGAAACTTGTCAAATTGGCATAGTGTTTCACAAAAGGCCTCCTGAACAATATCCTCTGCCAGACTTTTATCCTTTACCACCGCATTCACATAACGCATTAAAAACGGCTGGTATTCCTGATAAAGCTTTGAAAACTCTTTTTTCTCGGCAGGAGAAAAATTTTTTTGTCTTTTGTATATTGTCATTTTGCTCATTTTGATATCCCTTAAATAACTTCATTCGTTTTTATTCAATGAATGCAGTCGCAAACGGTTTTTTATCATACCACATCTTGACAATTTAATATAGTATATTTTATAAATCACATATTTTCAACAATATTCTGCAAAAAATTCCAAGAACCATGAATTATTCCCCGTCAATACCCGCAGATTTTCGCAATTTTTCGTATCTCTTCGTGATTTCTCATCATTTTTCGACAATTCTTTGCAGCTTGGCACATTGCCTATAATATCTTAATACTATTGCAAATATCATAAGCTGTTTTATGCGAAAAAGCGGCGGACATTGCCCGAATATATAGAATGCATTCATATTGATTTCTATTTGCAATATTATTGTAGTGCCATAATCATTTTTTGTCAACTAAAAACATTAAAACGGCCGACCCTGTTCAGCCCCTGCGATAATCCGCCCAATGTTACACTAAACATTCAGCATAGAAATTGAGCTGCCTCCCCCAAAAAGCTCTCTTTTTCATCTATAACGATTAGCCTTTCTTACCGAAAATAGCCCGGAGCCTTTCAAGATGAGATTTTCCGTTTACTTTAAAAGGAAATCAAAAATAGTATTTGTATATTTATCTGCTTCTTCAATTCTTGGAAAATGTCCGCTATTTTCAAAAATAACCTGCGTCACATTTTGCACGTTGCCTATAATATACTCCGTTTGACACACGGTACAGGCGGGATCATATCTGCCGTTGAGCAGCAGAACCGGAAGAGTTATCCCTTGAATCATTGGCAAAAAGTTGTCCGTCATGGTTACTCTTTTTCCGGAAGCGGCATTTGGCATCGGCCCCGTTTCCAGCAGCTTCATCAAATGCTTATCTCCCTTTGCCCACATTTCGGTCGTAATGCCGCTGGTGTCCATACTCCGCTGATATTCCTCAAAAGAAATACCATGCAGATAATTGCGCAGCTTCATATCTGTGACATACTGAAGCAGCCCTGTTAAATCATATACGCTTTCCCGCTTATCCCTATACTCTACAGATTTTATTTTTTCGCAAAGCTCGCTTGCCTGCTTATTCCCCAAACTATGAATATGCTCACTCAAATATTCCGCAACCGACCTTGCGGAATCCTCAAAGCATAAGGAAGGACATTCCAGAATAACCTTATCAACGCAGTCCTGATACATGTATGCATACAGAACCGCCAGCATGCCGCCATAAGAATGCCCTAATATACTCCATTTTTCTATTTCAAAAAGCTTTCGCATCTCCTCAATCATTTCAATTTGATATTCCATACCGTAATCTTCGTTTTCGCCAATGGCTTCTGACCGAAGAACACCCAGCTGGTCAAATAAAATAATCTTCCTTTTTTCGCTTAATGCCTTTGCTTGGTTGACAAAATCCAGACAGCTTGCCCCCGGTCCCCCATGAAGATATAACAGAGTATCCTTATGTTCAGCCCCATACATTTCATAATAAATTTTTTTACCGAAAATATCAATAAACATACTTATACCCATCCTTATCAAATTTTATTTCCCTGCCGATTAATCTCGCGCTGCAGGCTTCTTTCATTTTTATATTCTACTTATATCCTATCTCTTTGCTTCCGTTATAATTTAAACGCACACTATCAAAATCCCTGTGCTTTTAAATATACTGTATCACCATGGAGCCAAACGACACGTCTCCGCTAACGTAGAGGGTGTTCTCTCCCGAAGGATTACACCTGCCCTTTTCCTCACTGGAACCAAACGCAGAATTCACATTCATCACGACGCGCCATGTAGAAGGCACATAATATATTGTTGAACCAAAGGAGGTTTCGGCATATGCTTCCGCCACACCGTTTTTCAAGGCCCCGTTATCAAAATATATCTTCAGGCTGCCGAAGGAGCATTCCGTATGCAGCCGGCTAAACGTACTGCTGTTCACATATTTCACAGCCTCGTGAAAGGATACCTCGCAGCGAATCTCCTCCCCCTCAATTCCCGCATGCACATATTCCTCACTACTTCCGTTTGTATAAAAGCTTGAATATTGTTTCTTTTTTCTCCTTACATTAGGAAACAGAATTGTAAGCCCCACCGTCGCCAGCACCGCCGCCAAAATAATATACCATGGGGAAACTTCAGGAATCCCAATCCATTTACGGTTTATAATTACAAGCAAAGCAACGGGAAAAAGTACCATGCCAAAGCTTCTTTTGTATATCCCCTCCATCATCCAGCCCGCTAGTACAATAGATACAAAAATCGTCCAAAAGCCGAATTCTTTCATATATCCCATGGCTCCCGCAAGCAGCGCCACCGCTCCTAAAATAAATAAAATTCCCCAAAACCATTTTCTTCCTCGCTTCATTTTATTAACCATCCTCTCATTTCGCCGATTGACGGCTTACTTCGACATTCCCAACCGCCGCATGCCCAGTCTTTCTATAAGCGCCCTGTAATAGCCTCTTGAGACCATAACGGATTTATTTGCCCCCTCAAACTCCACGACGCTGGACGCCGTAAGATTACGGGTAATGGAATAAATATAATCCAAATTAATAATAGTAGATTTAGATATTCTCATAAACCCCGAAGGAAGCAGCTCCTCCAGCTCATAAAGCTTATATTCAGCTTCAAAAAACATATCCCTTGTGTGGGCAAACACCTTCCTACCCTCTGTCTCAAAAAAGTAGATATCCTTTATTCCCACATAATATTCGGTCTCCCCACGGCGCAGCTGAATACACTGACTGACATCACGTTGTTGTGATATGTAATTTTGCAGACTGAGCACGGAGTCATCAAGCTCTTTACAGCGAATTAAAACCTCAGGTTCGTCAAGCTCACCGTCAATCTCTATCCTTACCTTCATAACGACCCTCTCTCATAATTATAATATAAAAATCAATTTATCAAGCCTGATAAATAAAGTATAACCCGTTTTTCCCTAATGTAAATACACTTTGCGCAAGCGGTGCTTATCGGAAGGTAAGCAGTCATTTTCCGGTCATAAGACAATTTGCTGTAATACTTACTTTATAATAGAATATTCCATCCATTCGTAAAGCAGTCTTGTTCCCTCAACAATCTCCGCCGGCAAAAGCGCCCTCGCCACCAGCTTTGTTTCCTGTGAATCTATATCCGTTCTTTTCAAATGAGCGTAATCGCCGTCGATGCCCACCACTATATATTCAAATCGGTTCATAGTACAAGTTCCTTTCTCACCAAACTAATTATTTCGGCGCAGCGCTTTACAGACCGCCGTACCCTTACGGGTTCTCCGCAGGATAACCCTGTCAAACGGTAATATCCAGATTTCCTCCCTCTGTGACGACGGGAGCCTCCATCGCCTCCACAGGCACTTCCACTCCCGAAAGCTCCAACGATACTCCGCCGCCGGCCTCCTGCCGCTCCTTTTCCAGCTTACTGAACAAAGCCTTTAAATACTTCATATCCGCTTCCATAATTTCCCTAAGCTCATCTGACCTATGCTTTTTCTTCAAACGGTCAAGCTCCTCAGGCGTGACCTCCTCCAATGCGCTTCCTGTCAGCTCCTCTGTAAGCTCCTCAGACTCTGTCGCTTCTCTCATTTCCTCCATGAGCTCCTCCATAAGCTGCCTAAATTCCCGCATCAGCTCCTTTAATTCCTCCTCGCTCAGCTCAAGGCTTTCATCGCCATCCAAATTATATTTATCGAACACATTGTCTTCCTCTGTCTCTACCATACAGGAGCCTTGTCGTTTTGCCTTTTCCTCCTCCTTCAAATGCTTCATCCTTTTTCGGGCTATTCTCTCGATTTTCTTTGCATGAGCAATGGCATGCTCTACCTCTCTGGAATCATAATCTCCGGATTTCAGCTGTCTTTGGAGTATGGCGATTTTTGCTCTTGCCCTAACCGCCACGCCGCCTGCGATTCCGGAGGTCTTTGACATCAGAACCTGATTGGAAATTTCCTTAAAATTATATTTAAGCCGCTTTGTCTTTTTCTTTGCAGGCTTTGTGATTCTTATGGTTGCCACCCTGTTTCCTGTTATATCCTTGACGGTTATCTCCCGCACGTTAGAATTTCTTGAACCGACCTTCATAATTAACCCTCCCTGTCAGGCAGAGATTTATTCTGCCCTTAAGCTGTCTCGCCGCAAATCCTTTTGCCAACGCCGTTATTCGTTTGTTATTATATCGCCAGTATACGCCGAAAACTTTATTGAGACTGCAAAAAAGACCGCATCCGAGATTTTGTACCCGAATACGGTCTTTAAATTGGTTTATATCGTTTTACATCATGCCGCCCATTCCGCCGCCTGCGGGCATTGCGGGAGCATCCTCCTTGATATTTGCTACAACGCTCTCGGTAGTAAGCAGTGTGCTTGCCACGCTGGTTGCGTTCTGGAGCGCGCTTCTGGTAACCTTTGCCGGGTCAAGAATACCTGCTGCCACCATATCAACGTACTCCTCCTTAAGGGCGTCAAAGCCTACGCCAAGCTCAGACTCACGTACCTTACTGATAATAACGCTTCCCTCCAGACCTGCATTGGCCACAATGTGATACAGAGGAGCCTCCAATGCCTTCAATACCAGATTTGCACCTGTCTTCTCGTCTCCCTCCAAGGTGTCGGCAAGCTTTGCAACATCCTTAGACGCATGAATATAAGCGGAACCGCCGCCGCAGATAATACCTTCCTCCACAGCCGCTCTTGTAGCCGCCAAAGCATCCTCCAAACGAAGCTTTGCCTCCTTCATCTCCGTCTCGGTAGCAGCGCCTACGCGGATAACTGCAACTCCGCCGGCAAGCTTTGCAAGTCTCTCCTGCAATTTCTCTCTGTCAAACTCGGAGGTAGTTTCCTCAATCTGTGCCTTAATCTGGGCGATTCTGCTCTGTATTGCAGCCTTGTCGCCCTCGCCGTCTACAATAACGGTATTCTCCTTTTGAACCTTAACGGATTTCGCACGTCCTAACATATCCATAGTGGTATCCTTCAGCTCATAACCAAGCTCGGAGCTGATTACCTGACCGCCGGTAAGTATTGCGATATCCTCAAGCATTGCCTTTCTTCTGTCGCCGTAGCCGGGAGCCTTCACAGCCACTACGTTAAAGGTTCCGCGCAGCTTATTGACAATCAGAGTAGTAAGAGCCTCGCCCTCGACGTCCTCGGCGATGATAAGCAGCTTAGCGCCGGACTGAACAATCTGCTCAAGCAGAGGGAGAATCTCCTGAATATTGGATATTTTCTTATCCGTAATCAAAATATACGGATTGTCAAGGGTTGCCTCCATCTTATCCATATCTGTTGCCATATATGCGGAAATATATCCTCTGTCAAACTGCATACCCTCTACTAAATCGAGCTCGGTCTGCATGGTCTTGGATTCTTCGATAGTAATGACGCCGTCTCCGCTGACCTTCTCCATAGCGTCGGCTACCAGCTGGCCAACCTCGTCGTCTCCTGCGGAAATTGCCGCTACTCTTGCAATATGGTTTTTGCCGTTAACCTTTTGGCTCATCTTTGCAATGGAATCCACCGCACAGTCGGTAGCCTTCTTCATACCCTTTCTCAAAATAATAGGATTTGCACCCGCTGCCAGATTCTTCATACCTGCATTAATCATTGCCTGCGCCAAAACGGTTGCCGTTGTAGTACCGTCACCCGCAACGTCATTTGTCTTGGTTGCAACCTCCTTCACCAGCTGTGCCCCCATGTTCTCGAATGCATCCTCCAACTCGATTTCTTTCGCAATCGTTACACCGTCGTTGGTGATAAGGGGCGCTCCGAAGGATTTATCCAAAACCACATTTCTTCCCTTAGGTCCTAATGTCACTCTCACTGTATCTGCCAACTGATTCACACCTGACTCTAACGCTGCACGAGCCTCTGCTCCATATTTAATTTCCTTTGCCATTATAGTATACCTCCAAAAATTTATTAAAATAATTTTACCGTTTTACCGCGCCCTAGGCGCTGCCAAACAGGCTATTCAATCACAGCCAGAATGTCGTTCTGCTTAACAATGATATACTCGTCCTCGTCCACCTTGACTTCAGTACCCGCATATTTGGAATAGATAACCTTGTCGCCCACGTTCACTTCCATCTTAATCTCTTTTCCGTCAACCACACCGCCGGGGCCTACTGCAATTACCTCTGCCTGCTGGGGCTTCTCCTTATTCTGCCCCGGCAAAACAATACCGGATTTCGTTGTCTCTTCCGCAACCAACTGTTTTAAAACTACTCTGTCACCTAAAGGTACTAATTTCATAGCTATTCCTCCTTATTTCCCTGCTGTTTATTTTCTTTTGTTAGCACTCAATGTTACCGAGTGCTAATCACTAAACCATATATTAGGTTTATATGTAGGTCTTTGCAAACGCATTCAGCGTTATTTTAATATCTATTTCTCTTGTTTGCTTCCATTTTTTTACTTTTTCTCTTGTTTTCTCACTTTGAATGCACACAATCAATTTAATATTTACTTTATAATTACTTTCTTTTTTTTATACATTTGTTAGTTTTTCCCAAATTATACAGCTCTCGCAAAAAAATATCAAAATATTCTTTGCTAAGCTGCGCATCCATCGACTGAAATAGCCTGTCGGAAGAATTGCCTCCGGCTTTCCGATATTTTCCGATACCGTCATTTCCTTTCTTGCAACAATAAAGAGAACCGCCATATCTCCTTAAAACGGTTCTCTTCGCTCACTAACACCATAAACGTCAGCACTTAATCTCCAAATATCCAAGCAGCTTACTCATGTCATATTCCTCCAGCACGCCAAGATTGGAATCATAATATTTTCCGTCATAATGCACCAGATAGTGGCAGAAACGCCCCATCTTCTCCATCATAATACAGCATTTGGGCAGCACGGTCTGTCTTCCTTCCGTATATACAAGTACGTCGCTATGGTCGATGCCATAATAATTCAGCGCCGAAATCATTCGTCCCATGGTTGCCTGCCACTCCCTGCAGTCCATAATACTGATCACCTCGGCAATCGTATTTCCGGCAAGCATTGCAACGCATGCCTGACCGCAAAGCCCATCCTCCGGCTGGATAATCACCTGCATTCCGTCTATTCTGCGGATAGGCTTATCAAAGGAGTAAGGGCTGTTTTGATCCATACGAATCAAAGAACCGTTTATATGCAGCAAAATCTTGTGGAAAACTCCCGCCTCCACATTTACCGCTTCCTCGTCCTGAATGTGAATCTCATAATTTCCTTTTTCTATGGGAAGAAGCTCGCATTTTATAATCTTGTTATCCAACACTACCTCGCCCTGAATCACATCCCTGAGCTTACATACCTCCCACACGTTAAAGGGAACCCTAATCATATATCCCTTTTCCTTTTTTTCAAGCTTAGACTCAAAAAAATATCTCATATATACCTCTCATTCGCTATACCCTTCGCACTACGCGATTTTCCTAATTGTATCAAAATATTATTCCCTTGCAAACAGTTTTGACACAAGTATTGAAAAAAAAACATTCCGTCAAAAAATTATCAGGCATTAACCCCCTTTTTTGCCTGTGTGGGCGTAATTCCGTATCTTTTTTTAAAAAGCTTACTGAAATGATAGGCGTCGTCGTAGCCTACCGTAGCCGCAACCTCCTGAACGCTTCCTCCGTATCCGCTCTCCAAGAGCTCTCTTGCCTTCTCCAAACGTATATTAATCAAATGTCTGATAGGCGTATCCCCTGTCTCGCTCTTAAATATCTTGGAAATATAAAACGGGCTTAAATACATATTCTCAGCTATTTGATCCAACGATATCTTCTCGTTATAATGATCCTCCAGATAGTTCACCAGCTGCTCCACTACGTATTTTCTGTTCATGGATTCAAAGGCGTATCCGCCTGTTGCGGCAACCGGCTCACATTGTTCCCTGATAATCAGAAGCAGCATCTGCATCAAATATGCCTTGAGCATAAAATATCTGCCCTCCCTGCAGACCGCCTTCTCCGCCTCCATGGAAGAACAGATTTTGAACAGCTTCTGGCGAAGCTCCCCTGTGGTATGCATTATATAAGCCCCGTCCGGAACCGGCAGGAAATTTGTGGGAAAGCCTGAGAACTGGATGTCCGAGCAGCCCACAAAAAATTCGGTGGACGGCACCTCACATTCTTTTACAAACAGAGCCTGATGCTTCACTCCCGGGTTGAAAATAATGAAATCTCCCTCCTGTATATCATAAATTTCACCTTCAATACGATACTTGCCCGCTCCCGACAATACAAACGCTACCTCAAGATAATCATGACTGTGATAACTTGGTTCATCCTCGTGTCTCGTTCCCTTCCATGTAAAAAGAAAGGTAGGATTTAAATCTTCCACTATTATTTTCTTTTGTTCACTCATTATTGTATACCCTTGCCTTTCCCGCTTGGGCTCTTCCGGACAGGAACATACCCAAATACGTAAGGTTGAAAGCATGTTTCAACCTTGCAATCGTAAATATTTCTTAATACATATATATTAACTGTTCCCAACTGAAATGTAAAATGCTTTTTGTCAAAATCGTACATGAATCCCACAAGATATTCCATTTCCTTTTTATCCTTTCTCTATAAAATGAGAGATATAACATCACAACATCAATGGCTCAGCCGGAATGAGAGGTACTCAATATGACACCTATGAAATGGTTCTACTCCTTTTTAAAAAAATATCGCAGTCTCATGTGTGTGGGAATTTTTCTGACAACAATCATTGCCGCACTTTCCATTATAAATCCCTACATATCCGGGATTATTGTGGACGACGTTATCAGAAAACAAAATTATGACCTGCTGCCCAAGCTGATTATCTGTCTTTTGTCAGTCACCTTATTGACGGGAGTCTTGCGTTTTCTCTATCAGCTTGTGTTTGAGACTGCCTCTCAGGGGCTGCTCTACAATATGCGCGACAAGGTTTACCGTAAGCTTTTGCAGGAGGACTTCTCTTTCTATAATAAAAAGCGTACCGGCGACCTGATGAGCCGCCAGACAGGTGACATGGACTCCATCAGACATTTTGTCGCCTATGTCATATATGCAGTTTACCAAAATGTGCTTTTATTTATTTTTGCACTTTTAATGGTTTTTACCGTCAACGTAAAGCTCGCTCTCTGCATGCTGGTGGTCCTGCCTTTTACCGCATACACCACCTACAGGCAGGCAAAGGACGTAAAACCCGCTTTCCAGAGAAACCGCAACTGCTTCTCCTCCCTGAATGCTTTCGTTCAGGAAAACGTCAGCGGCAACCGGGTAGTCAAGGCCTTTGCCAAAGAAGACTATGAAATTTCAAAATTCCAGAAAGAAAACGATAAATTTAAGGATGCCCAGATTAAGGCTTCCCGAGTCTGGATGAAATATGTACCCATTTACGAAATTCTTTCCAACGCCCTAACCATAGTGCTGATGCTTTACGGCGGTTATTTGGTCATTCAGGAAAGCATTACCATGGGTGATTTGGTAAAAGTAAACGGCTATCTGTGGATGTTAAACACTCCTCTTCGTATGGCAGGCTGGTGGATCAACGACATCCAAAATTTTGTCACCTCCGTGGAAAAGATATACGGCACCTACAGCGAAGAGCCAAACGTAAAAACGCCACACAGCTGTGGTGACCGACGCTGCAAGCTTAAGGGAGATATAGAATTTCGCAACGTTTCATACCGTGCCGATGACGAAGACATTGTAATGGACATTAATTTTAAGGTTAAAGCCGGGCAGACCATAGGTATTATCGGATCTACGGGAGCCGGAAAATCCACTCTGATGAATCTGCTGTGCCGCTTCTACGACACTACCTCCGGACAGGTACTTGTGGACGGCAGAGACGTTCGGGATTTTGACCTCTATCAGCTTCGTGACAATATCGGTATGGCAATGCAGGATGTATTCCTATTCTCCGACACCATAGAAGGCAATATTGCCTACGGCAGACCGGACTGCAGCTTTGAAAAAGTTAAAAAAGCCGCTATTATGGCGGATGCCAACCACTTTATTTCGGCCCTTCCCGAAGGCTACGACACCATCGTGGGCGAGCGCGGCGTAGGACTTTCCGGCGGACAAAAGCAGCGTATTTCTCTGGCAAGAGCGCTGCTAAAGGACCCTGCCATTTTGATATTGGACGATACTACCTCGGCAGTTGACATGGAGACCGAAAGCTATATCCAAAGCCAGCTGAAAAATATCCAAAACAGCTGTACCGTATTTGTTATTGCCTACCGTATTTCCTCTATAAGAGACGCCGACCTGATACTGGTAATGGACCACGGACGTATTATCGAACAGGGTACCCACGATTCCCTGCTTGAAAAGGGCGGCTATTACGCCAAGGCATTCCACAATCAATACGGGGAAATTCCCGGTGAATTACTTTCCAAAGAACATACCGCAAATCAGAAAGGGGGCGTATAAGCATGGCTCGCAACAAATATGATATGGACGAAATTTTGGAGGACAGCTTTGACGTCAGCCAATTGAAAAGGCTGGCCGGTTACATAAAACCCTACAAAAACAAGATGCTGCTTGTCATTATTCTGTTATTAAGCTCTTCGGCATTGACCATGCTGATACCTATTTTTTTCAAACAGATTATGGATAGCTACATTCCCGACAAGGACATGGGAATGATAATATTAATGTGTGTTTTCACTACCCTGATTGCTCTTTACACCGCCATTACATGGCGATTTAAAATACAGACGATGAGTATTATAGGGCAGAGCATCATACACTCCATACGAACCGACATATTCTGTCACCTTCAGGAGCTTCCCTTCTCCTATTACGACGACAGACCCCACGGAAAAATTCAAGTGCGTGTAGTAAATTATGTGAACAGCTTAAGCGACCTGTTAAGCAACGGTATCGTAAACACTATCACGGATTTATGCAACCTGATATTTATAATAATCTTTATGCTTATTTGCGACGTACGGCTTACCCTGATATGTCTCTGCGGTCTGCCTCTGCTTGCTCTGGTAGTTGTTTTCATCAAGAAAAAGCAGCGCCGGGCATGGCAGATTCAATCCAATAAGCAGAGCAACTTAAACGCTTATATTGCCGAGAGTATAAACGGCATTCGGGTAACTCAGTCCTTTGTCCGCGAAGATGAAAACACCGATATTTTCAACAATCTTAGTCAGGGCTACCGCAAAGCATGGATGCACGCCGTAAGATTTAACTTTACCATGGGACCCAGTGTGGATATCATTTCCGCTATCACCACTTCCTTCGTATACGTTCTGGGTATCAAATGGATGCTAATGCCGGATGCAACCCTGACCGTAGGTACTATTATCGCCTTTACGGCATATATAGGCCGCTTCTGGGCTCCTATCAATACGCTGGCAGGCTTTTATAATTCACTGCTCACCGCAATATCCTATTTGGAGCGTATTTTTGAGACAATCGACGAGCCGGTGCTGGTAAAGGACGCTCCCAACGCAGTTTCCATGCCTCCTATCAAGGGCACGGTGGAGTTTCGGGATGTATGCTTCAGCTATGAGGAAGGGCATCGGATTCTGAATAAAATTAATTTTACCACCAAAGAGGGTGAGACCTACGCCTTTGTAGGCCCCACCGGAGCCGGCAAGTCCACTATCGTGAACCTAATAAGCCGTTTCTACAATGTGGATAGCGGGCAGATCCTGATTGACGGCACGGACATCTCAACAGTGACGATCCGGTCCCTGCGGGAGCAGATGGGTGTAATGATGCAGGACAGCTTTATATTCTCTGGAACCATCATGGATAACATTCGTTACGGAAACCGTGAAGCTACCGACGAGCAGGTTATCCAAGCGGCAAAAACCGTGTGCGCGCACGATTTTATATCCGCCATGGAAAACGGCTACTACACCGAGGTAAACGAGCGTGGAAGCCGTCTCTCCGCCGGTCAGAGACAGCTGATTTCCTTTGCGAGGGCACTGCTTGCAGACCCGAAAATCCTCATATTGGACGAAGCAACCTCAAGCATCGACACAGAAACGGAAATCCTGCTGCAAAAGGGGCTGAACCGCCTTTTAGAGGGCCGTACCTCCTTTATTATCGCCCACAGATTATCTACCATCAAAAATGCGGACTGTATTATGTATATTGATAAGGGCGGCATTTTGGAACGAGGCTCCCATGATGAGCTCCTTGCCCAGAAGGGCGAATATTACAATCTGTACATGTCGCAGTTTGATTTTCTGAAAGAATAACAAATCAGAAGGGAAAATTAAGAGGGCCGTAAAACTCCCCTAAAAGAGAAATCGCTGTAGGCATAGCGCCTTACAGCGATTCTTTTTAGAGAAGCTTTACTACTCTTTTTTCGGTTTCATCAGCTTCCATGCCGTCAACATAAACATGGTAACCGTAGTGCTCACAGCCAGTAAATCGGAAACAGGCTCCGCCAAAAAAACCGCAAACACCTTGTCCTGAAAAAATAAGGGCATAATATATATCAACGGAATCAGAAGAACAATCTTACGCAGCACTGCAAGGAACAGAGACTGTACTGCTTTTCCCAAAGCGACGAATGTCTGCTGACAGGCAATCTGCGCTCCGAAAATACCGGCGGCTCCCATATAAATACGCATAACGCCCGCCGTATATTTTATCATTGCCTCGTCGGTTGAAAAAATACGGGCAAGCAGCTGTGGGAACAGCATGGCAATCGACCATAAGAATAACGAATAACACAGGCAGCTTGTCAGGGTCAGTTGAAACGCCTTTCGTACTCTGGACAGATTTCCGGCTCCATAATTAAAACTGACAATAGGCTGCATTCCCTGAGAAAGGCCCTGTAAGGGCATCATGGAAGTCTGCATCACACTTGCAAGGATAGTCATAGCGCCCACCGCAATATCTCCCCCATATCTTTGGAGTGAGGTATTAAAGCAGACGGACAGAAGACTCTCCGTAGACTGCATTATAAAAGGAGAAATACCCAGCGCCACCACCGGCAGCATAACCCTTGGCGAAAAACGAAGGTTACAACGGCGTATACGCAGAATAGTTCTCTTTCCGCTCAAAAATTTAAGCACCCACACCGCCGAAACTGCCTGCGATAAAATAGTTGCCAGCGCAGCCCCCGACACACCCATGGAAAAGCCGAAAATGAAAACAGGATCCAGAATCAGATTAAGTCCGGCTCCTATCATTACCGTCTTCATTCCCACGGAGGCAAATCCCTGCGAGGTAATAAAAGCATTCAGTCCTGTGGTAATCTGTACAAACAACGTACCAAGCACATAGATGCGCATATAGGGATAGGCATAAACAATTGTGTCCTCGCTCGCCCCGAAGGCGTATAAAATCGGTTTTGCAAATACGGAAAAGACCGCCGTTAAAATAACCGACAAAATAACCAGCGTGAAAACGCAGCTTCCCAAAATCTCCTCCGCCTTCTGCTTATCCTGCTTTCCCAAAGCTATGGAAGCCCTTGGCGCCCCGCCAAAACCAATCAGAGCCGCAAACGCCGCAATCAGCGTAATCACCGGCAGGGTGATTCCCAAGCCCGTAAGAGCGAGAGAACCCACCTTGGGTATATGACCGATATAAATACGGTCTACCATATTATATAGCAAATTTACAATCTGTGCCGCAATCGCCGGCATTGCAAGTGATAACAACAGCTTCCCCACAGGCATCACCGCAAGCTTATTAGGCTCTTTTGATACAGCATTATCCTCCTGCTTACCTGCTCCACCCGGTTTTGCGGCATTCTCCCCACTGTAGGCTTCAACCGGTTTCGCCGCCTCATTTTCCAAATTATTTTCTCCCATTCTACTCCTCCGTATCAGAGCAGTAAACTGCTCTGGTTAAATTCCACTGCAAAATAACTTTAAATTCTCAAAATTATTTTAGCCACCTGAAAATATACAAGCAATGACAGGGCGTCTACTATCGTCGTTATAAAAGGGCTCGCCATTACCGCAGGGTCGAAACCGATTTTCTTTGCCCCGATTGGCAAAAGGCAGCCGACCAGCATCGCCATCAGAACCGCAGCCAGCAGCGTCAGACACACCACCAGAGCAACCGAAAATCCCGTTCTGTCAAATACCATCAGCTTGGCAAAATTTGCAGCCGACAAAACCCCGCCACACAAAACCGCTACCCTTATCTCCTTCCAAACCACGCGGGGCACATCCCTGTAGGTTATTTCCCCCAGAGACAATCCTCGGATAACCGTCACACTCGCCTGACCTCCCGCATTTCCTCCGGTGTCCATCAGCATGGGAATAAACGCCACCAATGCGGTGCATACGCTTAAGGATGCTTCAAAGGAGGTAAGAATGGCACTGGTAAAGGTTGCCGACACCATCAAGAGCAAAAGCCATGGAATACGTTTTTTAAAGGTCTCGAAAACCGAGGTCCTCATATACGGCTTATCGCTCGGCACGATAGCCGCCATCTTTTCCATATCCTCAGTGGTTTCCTCCTCCATGATATCCACAATATCATCTACAGTGATAATACCCACCAAACGATTCTCATTGTCCACAACGGGCATGGCGGTAAAATCATACTTTTTAAACTGCTTCGCAGCTTCCTCCTGATCCATTAAGGTGTTAATGGCAATAACATTTTCATGCATAATATCGCCAATAATTTCATCTCCATCGCTAAGCAAAAGATAGCGCAGCGCCACCGTTCCCACCAGCTTGCGCTGCGCGTCCAGAACATAACAAATATTTATTGTCTCCGAATCAACGCCAACCTTGCGAATACGCTCAATCGCCTGTTTTACGCTCAGGCTCTCCTTCAAATCCACGTACTCCACAGTCATAATACTGCCTGCAGAGTCCTCGGGATACCGCAGCAGATGATTGATATCCCTTCGGGTCTCGGTACTTGCGTTGGCAAGCAGCTTTTTTACAATATTGGCCGGCATTTCCTCCAAAAAATCCGCCGCGTCATCCGCCATCAGGTTATCAATAATATTGGCGGCTTCCTTATCCGACATGGAAGTAATAATCAACTGCTGATTCTCCACCTCAAGATAGGAAAACACATCCGCAGCAAGATCCTTGGGGAGAATGCGGAATATCTTCAGCATGTCCTCTTCCTCAAGCTCCTCCATGAGGCTTGCAATATCCGCTTCATTCAGCTCTGCAAGATATTGGCGAAGCTTGGTATACTGCTTGGATGTAAGAAGCTCAACCAACTCTCCGAGTTCTTTTAATTCTTCCATAGCACTTTCTCCTTTGATGATTTTTTATGTTCCAACTTCGTTCGGGAAGAGGATTGTCCGTATTACATTTACTGCTCTTCATAAAAAACCACCACCTTTCAAAATGCTATCTTTCCCAAATTATGCTACTTCTATATTTTATCCATGTCTCATTTTTTTGTCAATGTGAGAAATTCTCCTCACTGACATAATACATCTCCCTCACCTTCTCAAAACCCACTCTTCCGTTTGTTGCCTCCGTCAGATCCTTTTGGAGCTTTGCCATAAGGTCTTGGGGAACAAGCAGCTTTAATGTAACCGAATCCGTATAGGCGCTTTCTATTGGCTCAATTCCCTGCTGTCCCAGAATATATAGAATTTTTCCGACGCCGTTATAATCCGTGGATACGTTCACCTCACAGCCGTAGCGCATCACTCCGGTACGGCAGGCCTTAAGCCCCTCCTTCACCGCATTTGTATAGGCGCGCACCAAGCCGCCCGTTCCCAAAAGCGTTCCGCCAAAATACCTTGTCACTACCACCGCAATATTACGAATCCCCTCGCCCAAAAGCGCCTCCAGCATCGGCCGCCCTGCCGTGCCTCCGGGTTCCCCGTCGTCGCTGCACCTTGTCAGCTCCCCCCTGCTGCCTATTACGAATGCGGAGCAGTTATGACTGGCATTCCAGTTTTTCTTTTTTATTTCTTCAATGAAAGAAACAGCCTCCTCCTCAGTCTCGCATTTTCGCACAGTGGCAATAAAACGGGATTTTTTTTCCGTAATCTCGGCCTCGCCGCCGGAAAGCAGAACCCGGTAGGAAGAAATATTATTTTGTTTTTGCATTATGACGCTCCTGTTTCATATTATGACTCATTCCAATTACTCTGAAAATTTGTATATATTAATTTCAGTCTAGCATAAATCTAAAAAAATGTGAAACAATTCTTAATAAAGGAAAGAAATCCTTTATTTACATATTTTTTTTTGGTATAATAATAAAGTCTGTAATCAGGACAAGAAAGGATTGACAGTATGAATTATGGAAAAAAGGGTGTCCGGGCTAAACAAAGGGCGCTTAACTCTAAATCTAAAAAATGGGGAAGGAAAATCATACTCACCTGCTTCAAGGTAGTTTTGATAGCGTTTGCGGGTATCGGCATCTGCGGCGCCGCCGCCGGCATCGGCGCTTTCCACGGTATTTTAGCAAACACTCCAAGCATCCGTCTCAGTGATGTAGTGGCTTCCGGACAGGCAACGATCGTCTACGACTGTATGGGTAACGAGATAGACCAATACGTGAGCACTAACTCCAATCGTATCGAAGTGAGCATGGAACAAGTACCGAAGCACTTAGGACAAGCCTTTGTTGCCATTGAGGACGAGCGCTTCTACCAGCACAACGGTATTGACGTAAAGAGTCTGTTTCGTTCAGCCTATCAATTTATAAAGACAGGCGGCGAGGAGGCGCAGGGCGCCAGCACTATCACCCAGCAGCTCTTAAAAAACACTATCTTTACGGAATGGACCTCTGAGGGTAAAAACTATATCAAGAAGATAAAACGTAAGCTTCAGGAGCAATACCTTGCCTTGGAAATCACCAAAAATTTCACCAAGGACGAAGTTCTTTTGCGCTATATGAACGCCATTAACTTAGGGCAGAATACATTGGGCGTTGAGGCCGCCTCCCTGCGCTACTTCGGCAAGTCCTGCAGTGAGCTTACTTTGTCCGAATGCGCCGTTATTGCATGTATTACGCAGAATCCATCCAAATACAACCCTATCCGCCATCCCGACCAAAATGCAAGACGCCGTAAAGACTGTCTTAACAAAATGCTTAAGCTGGAATTTATCACGCAGGAGGAATATGACGAGGCTATGGCGGATACCGACGCCGTATATGACCGCATCGACCTTTACGATACAGATTATCGAGTGGGTAGTACCTCCTCCGGCTCTTATTTCTCCGACGCCGTATACGAGCAGGTAAAAGAAGATTTGATAGCTGCGGGCTACTCCAGCACTTTGGCTGAAACCATGCTTACGGCCGGCGGACTGCGCATTGAATCCACTATGGATCCCGCCATCCAGAAAATTGCCGACGAAGAATTTGCAAACGAGGAGAATTATCCGCCGAATGTTAGGTGGTATCTGAATTATGCCCTGACAATTACGGACGCAGACAACGAAAAACATAATTACAGCAAAGAAAACATGATGACATGGTTCAAAGCCAACGTCAATAAAAACTTTAATTTGATTTTTTCCTCTCAGGACGAAGCCTCGGACGCTATCGTCACCTTTCGTTCCGCCATGCTCGCGGAGCTGAATGTAGAGGACAATGAAGAGAATTACGATGAAACTATTTCCATGACGCCCCAGCCTCAGGCGGCTCTGGTTATCGAGGATCAGACTACGGGATATGTGGTGGCAATGGTCGGCGGGCGAGGCTCCAAGGAGGGAAGGCGTACCTTAAACAGGGCAACCTCCTCCCCTCGTTCCCCCGGATCCACTTTCAAGGTTCTGGCTTCCGTAGCCCCCGCCTTGGACAGTGCAGGCCAGACGCTCGCCACCGTTTACAATGACGCTCCTTTCAACTATGCGGACGGCACTCCCGTCCACAACTGGTACAAAACAGGTTATCGCGGCATCAATTCCCTTCGCGAGACAATTCGGGAGTCACTAAACATTATTGCAGTGAAAACATTGACTGTCGTTACTCCTCAGGTGGGTTATGATTATCTGATTAATTTCGGTTTTTCCACACTTGTGGAAGGTCAGTCCATTAACGGAGAATGGCATTCCGATATTATTCAGGCCGCTGCATTGGGCGGACTGACCAAGGGTGTAACCACCTATGAGCTAAACGCCGCATACGCCGCTATAGCCAATATGGGACTCTATGTGGAGCCGAAGCTTTACAGCCGCGTTACCGATGCCGACGGAAATGTTATTTTGGATAATACCGCTCCCACCACCCGTCAGGTTATCAAGGACACCACCGCATTCCTATTAACCGATGCAATGGTAGATGTGGTTACTACCGGTACCGGAGCAAGATGTAACTTTAAAAAGGGGATGGCGATTGCCGGAAAGACCGGTACATCCACAGATTACCATGACGTATGGTTTGCAGGCTATACTCCGTACTATACCTGTACCGTGTGGGCAGGCTATGACAATAATATTGGCATGAGCACCAAAAAACAAAACGACGAATCTGCCGTTGCCAAAACATTGTGGCGTTCCATAATGGAGCGCGTTCACGAAAATCTTCCGAACGAAAGCTTTCCCGTTCCCAGCGGGCTGGTACAGGCTCAAATATGCTCCCAATCCGGCAAGCTTCCCATTCCCGGACTTTGCGATGCGCTAAATTGCGTGCGGTCGGAATATTTTGCGGAAGGTACGGTGCCCACCGAAAGCTGCGATATCCACTATCAAGGCAATATCTGCGGCTTTGACCAATTACCCGCATGCGCGGATTGTCCTTTTGCTTATGCCGGCACTACAACACTGCCGTTAATAGAAGATCCGGCGTTGGCAAGCGGTTCTACTACCATTATAACGAATCCTGACGGATCACAGACGGTTCAAACGCCGCCTACAACCAATCATTGTCAGCATGACGCAACGTTTTTTGCAAATCCTGATTATGAAACCCTTATCAATCAGCAGCGCTGGACAATAGAGCAGCGCAACGCGGCAGCTGCAGCTGCTGCCGCCGCGGCCGCCGAAGGACAAGGACAATAAAATATTTATGCCAAAAAAGAAACGGCTCCGAATGTTAATGACAAATTCAACATACGGAGCCGTTTCCCTTTCTAAATTCCTTTAATCTCTTTAATTTTCCTCTGTAAGTCTTCCACACCGTCCTTGGCATTTTTAATCGCCCTGCATTGCTTTTCAAATGGGGCATCCGGCACATCGGCATATTGCTCGTAATAAAGCTTTCCTATTTCCAAATATTTCTTTTTTATAACCTCTTCGCATGTAGATATCTGGCTCCTTAAACTTGCTATCTCGGCAAGCTCTTTTGCCTTGTCCGCCGCTTCCTTTCCCTTAGTGCTAATGGTATCACCTATCTTCTCGAAAAAATCCATGTATAAGCCTCCTTTTCTCCCATAAACCGCTGCTATTAGTATATAATTTTCTGTCTAAAGTATCAAGTATGTCATTGCACGCACACCTACAATTGTGGTATAATATTGAAACAGAAGAACGTTGTTTCAACTTCTGATTCCATTTGCGCTAAAGCGCGTACAGCTATGGTATAATATTGAAACAGAAAAACGTTGTTTCAACTTCTGATTCCATTCGCGCTAAAGCGCGTATAGCTATAGTATATTAATACATAAAAATACAGATACTTTTTAAGTGAATTATACGTAGGAGACATTTACTCATGCAATCATTATATTCTACACAAACGGTTAATAACGAAATTGAATTATGTGAGATATCTGATTTAACCTGTAAACAACAGATTGAACGTGAGCTTCTAAAAAATCAGATTTCTTACTATATTTATTGGACCAAGCCCTCCTTTTTCAGTCGTAAAAAGTCCGGCTGTATCTTTTGTATAAATGACAATGCAAAGGACTCGGCAGAAAACATTGTTCGCTCCATATGTGACGAATTCGGCTATGACGTAAGATTCATCCTTCGGAAAGCACAGAACAATTATTTATAATATCTATTTGTACATTTATGTGGCATACCGGAATTCTGCCGCATTTTCAGTGGCGCTGCTGTTTCCAATCCATACCGTGAACTTTCCTGCCTCGCTCCCCACTGTATTGTCGGCGCGTAAGAATCTCAGCATAGGCTCATTAATTACGAAGCTGACTGTTTTTTCTTCGCCTGCATTAAGCTCTGTTTTCTCAAATCCTTTAAGCTCCTTAATCGGACGGACTACACTAGCCGAAATATCTTGGATATATAATTGAACCACCTCGCTTCCCGTAACCTTCCCCGTATTTTTTATTCTGACGGCCGCTGTAAGAGGAGCATTGTCCGTCAATACACTGCCGCTCAACAAAACCGGAGAAATTTCAAATGTGGTATAACTCAAGCCGTACCCAAACGAATACAACGGCTCGTTAGGAATATCTAAGTAACCGGATTTAAACTTTACTCTCTGCCCTTTCACCTCTGGTCTGCCCGTCGAATAGCAATTATAATGTACAGGCACCTGACCCACACAATAGGGAAAGCTCATAGGCAGCTTGCCTGTGGGATTTACCTTTCCTGTCAACACATTCATAATAGCATGGCCTCCCTCCATTCCCGGAAGCCATACCTCAAGAACTGCCTTAGCCGTCCGGCTGAGCTCCCGAATATCTAACGGTCTTCCGCCGAACAATACTACCGCAATATTCTCGTTCACTAAAGCCACATTACGCAAAAGCTCCATCTGCTCCTGTGGAACATCTATCATGGCACGGCTTGCCGATTCGCCGCTCTGCTCTAAATACTCGCCCAACGCCATAATCACCAAATCCGCTTCCCCAGCGGCTCTCAGCGCTTCATCAAGCGTTTGCTCCGCTTCACTGCCGCTTTCCGGCATTGCCACCTTGGAGCAATAGGTTGTGAGCGCAGAGTCCAGTATCTTTCTTGCCGCTTCCTCTATAGTTACACAATTTTCTGCGTCTCCGGTCACCGCCCAGCTGCTGATAATCCGCTTATTGTTGGTATAAGGTCCTAAAAAGGCAATTTTCTTTCCGGTATCAATGGGCAGGAGCCCGTCATTTTTCAATAATACAAAGGACTTCTCCGCCGCTTCCAATGCCAGCTGTCTATGCTCTTTACACAGAAGAAGCTCTTTCTCCTTTTGCGGATTCGCATCCTTATAAGGCTTTTCAAAAAGCCCCAGCCTGTTCTTTAACTCCAAAATACGAAGCACGCTTTCATCAATCAAGGCCTCGTCCACTTCTCCTTCAATGACATATCCTTAAGCAATACCTTCAAGGCTTCTCTTTCCATCATATGCCCCCCTACAAGACCATAACCAGCGTACCTATTGCAATAAAGACCGTACCGATAAAAGATTTCACGGTAAATTCCTCATGCCAAAAAACAAATGCCAAAATAAGAGTGATCACCACGCTCAGCTTATCTACAGGCACTACCTTAGAAGCTTGTCCAAGCTGCAATGCTCTATAATAGCATAACCAGGACGCTCCTGTGGCAAGTCCCGACAATATGAGAAACACCCAGCTTTTTCTGCTGATTGCCGAAATCCCTCCCTGCGCATTTGTCAAAAAAACCATTCCCCATGCCATCGCCAAAACAACCACAGTGCGGAGCGCCGTTGCCAGATTGGAATTTACTCCTTCAATTCCGACTTTGGCAAGAATGGATGTCAGTGCGGCAAAGACTGCCGACAATAGTGCAAATACAAACCACATAACCACACCTCCGATACTAACCGGCTTTGCAATGAACCAAAACCGCATTTTATATTTGTAAAAATTATATCATTTCGCATATTATTATACAAGTTTTCCCAAGGAACAAATACTTGGGATTTATTCCTTGGGAAATAGAATCTATCTATGCAGCTAAACGTCAGGGATTGGCATTCTGTTATTCCTGCCTACATTGCTCTTCTCTATCGGCGTCCGCCTTTGTCCGCTGTATAGTTCCCTTCGGGTGATTGGAGGGCGCGTATACAGAGATGACCTTCAGAGGTTCGTTTCCGGTGTTGACAATATTATGCCATGCGCCTGCAGGTATAAAAACAACATCCCCCTCACAAATTTTATCGGAAAGATTCAACTGATTCTTGCATTTTCCCACTTTTACCACAGCTTCTCCCTGTTCTACCATGATAATCTGATCTGTATCTTCATGTATTTCCAAACCGATTTCCCCACCTGAAGGAATGCACATAAGCGTCATTTGCAAATGGCATCCCGTCCAAATTGCAGTTCTGAAATTCTGATTTTCCTCTGCCCTCTGCCGGATATTTACTACGTAAGGATTTGCACCGTTATCCATTTGTTCTGAGCAACAATGATTCATAATTTATACCCCTTTACACATTTATATTATAATATGTAACAAATATATCAATGTGTTTGTCAGATTTTTCAATGACCTTTCATAGCTTAAAACCTTCCGAACCAAAGACAAAAAGAGCGCATTATGAAATCCCCTCACTCTCCATCCCTTTATATGATAAAAGGACAAGATAGAAAAAATCATAACCATGTGCTAAAATGTCATTGGAAAAAGAACAATAAAAGTGAAAATAATTCATATATTACAGCTCTTTTCTGTCACAAAGACAGGGGGCGTTGTCTAATGAAATAGGAGGTAAAAATCTATGAATAAAAGAACGAATGAAGAATTACAGGCTTTAGTTGATAAAGCCACATCAGGGGATAAAAAAGCCCTTGAAACGCTTATTGTAGGTGTGCAGGATATTGTATTCAATTTATCTCTGCGGATGCTTGGCACATTTGCAGATGCAGAAGATGCCACGCAGGATATTCTGTTGAAAATGATTACGCATCTTTCTTCTTTTAGAGGTGACAGCTCATTTACAACATGGGTGTTCCGTATTGCGGCTAATCACCTAAAAAACTACAAAAAGCATATGTTTGCCCACTATCCGCTGAGTTTTGAATATTATGGGAATGACATAGAAAACGAAAAAGTACAAGATGTGCCGGATTTAACACAAAATGTGGAAAAAGATATTTTGGCAGAAGAACTGAAAATGTCCTGTACAAATGTTATGCTGCAATGTCTTGATATGGAGAGCAGATGTATTTTCATATTGGGTACAATGTTTAAGATTGACAGCCGAATTGCCGGGGATATTTTGGAAATGACCCCTGAAGCGTATCGTCAACGCCTTTCCCGGATACGCAAAAAAATGGCAGGTTTTTTAAGCGAATACTGCGGAGAATATGGCAACGGCAAATGTAAATGCAAAGACAGAGTGAATTATGCAATAGAAAGCCATAGGCTAAACCCATTACAATTGGATTATATGACAGCTACGGAAATCCCCATTCAGACTATGATAGATGTAAAAAATGCTATGGAGGATATTGACGATTTATCGCAGGACTTTTCGTTCTGTAAGCCCTACCAAGCTCCCGAACGCATGAAGCATCTGCTACAGGAATTTTTAGATTCCACACAGCTTTCCATTATCCAGAAATCATAAAGGAGATGACAGACTATGAATACACAAATTATTATTGACTACTTATCGTCATTAAGCACGAATAATAACCGTGAATGGTATCATGCAAACAAGGACGATTATAAAAAAGCAAATGCTGAATTTGAAAAACTATTGCACACGTTAATATTGGAAATTGGGAAATTTGACAGCAGCATTTTACATAGCAGTCCAAAAGACCTTACGTTTAAGCTTGTGAGGGACACCCGGTTCAGCCATGACAAATCTCCATATAATCCTGCGTTCCGCGCCCATATTTCCTCAAAAGGGAAACTGCCTGTTCCCGTCGGCTACTATCTTATGATAAAACCTGAAAATCGCTCCTTTTTAGGCGGCGGATTGTTTGCAGATATGTTTAAGGACGCAACAACGATGATACGGGATTATATATCCCGGAATGGCGATGAATGGGAAAAAATTATCCACGAGCCTGATTTTGAGAAATATTTCACTGTACAAGGAACGGCATTAAAGAATGTTCCTGCGGGATATGAAAAAGAACACCCCCAAGCAGGCTATCTAAAATTTAAAAACTGGTATCTGGAATATTCGCTAAGAGACGAAGAAGTGAAAGACGTAAAAATATTTCTTGAAAAAGCAGTAGAACTTTTCCGAATCATGAAGCCCTTTAACGACTATTTGAACAAGGCGCTTGCAGATTTCCAAATGCCGACAAGATAAAAAATGATTGAGTTAAAGTTAGGAAAACAACAGTTATAAAGGGAGTATCCCAAGGTTTGTGTAAACCTCCAAACTGATGTAAGATAGAATTAC
>CAMNSZ010000008.1 GCA_946557105.1 uncultured Lachnospiraceae bacterium
GACATCGCCCTTTCACGGCGGTAACACGGGTTCGATTCCCGTTGGAGTCATTTATAAATTAATATGGCGTCTTAGCCAAGTGGTAAGGCACGGGTCTGCAACACCCTTATCGCCGGTTCAAATCCGGCAGACGCCTTTAAAAACCTCGAAACGATATGTTTTCGAGGTTTTTAAGTTACGGAACAAAAGAAAAAAATGATTGAAGCAGGCCTTTTTAGTAAAGAGATGGAAGAATGAGGTATAAAATGTACATAGCCGATGATAGAAGATATGATAAAATGAAATATATAAGATGTGGAAGGAGCGGGATAAAGCTTCCTCAAATCTCCTTTGGCTTATGGCATAATTTTGGAAGTAACGCTTCATTTTCTAAGATGGAAGAGTTGTGTCACATGGCATTTGATTGTGGTATTACACATTTTGATTTGGCGAATAATTATGGACCGATTTATGGTGCAGCAGAAGAAAATTTCGGAAGGATTTTAAAAGCCGGATTTGGAAGATATAGAGATGAGCTTTTAATTTCTACGAAAGCAGGCTATGACATGTGGCCGGGGCCTTATGGGGATAATGGCTCGAGAAAATATCTGATTGCAAGCTTGGACCAAAGCTTAAAGCGTTTGGGGTTGGAATATGTGGATATTTTTTATCATCACAGACCGGACACAGGTACGCCATTGGAAGAAACTATGCTGGCATTGGATCAGGTTGTACGCAGCGGAAAGGCTCTTTATGTAGGAATATCGAATTATCGCCGAAAGGAATCCATGGAGGCGGCAGCAATTTTAAGAGATTTGAAAACTCCTTTTATTATTAATCAGCGTAATTATTCCATGTTTGAGCGCGATATTGAGTCAGACGGGCTAATTGATTATGCGGCTGCAGAGGGAATAGGTATCATTGCATATTGTCCTCTTGCGCAGGGGCTGCTGACAGATAAATATTTGAACGGAATACCGGGGGATTCCAGAATTAAAAGAGACGGAAGGTTTCTACATGAGTCTGCTATAACGGAGAAATATTTACATAAATTGAATGAGTTAAATATATTGGCAGGTCAACGAGGGCAGACACTTGCGCAAATGGCATTGTCATGGGCGCTCCGCGACGAAAGGGTGTGTAGTGTCATCATGGGAGCTTCTAAGCCTTCACAGATACTTGAAAATATGGATGTGATAGGTAGAACGAATTTTACGGAAGAAGAGCTTCGGATGATTGATGATATATTAGCCGAATGAGGGTTGAGGCTAGAATGAAGAATTTTAAATTATTATTTGTATGGGAGTGTTATGAGCATGTCTGATGGCAAACGCGGATGGGGATTTACCTGTCCGCGGCGTGCAGGAACGCTTCGGAGTGGAGATTTGTATGAGATACGAAAATGAAAGCTATGATGAAGAGAGGGCCTTATATGGAAGCCATGATATAGTAGTAAGCGGATGCAGCTTTGACGGACCCGCTGATGGAGAGTCTGCGCTGAAGGAGTGCAAGGATATTGTAATTGAAAAATGTAATTTCCGGCTTCGTTATCCCTTATGGCATGTACAGGGAGCCGTAATAAGGAACTCTGTAATGACAGAAACCTGTAGGGCTGCATTGTGGTATGATAAAAATGTGGAAATATTTGAGAGCAGTTTGGGGGGAATTAAGGCTTTAAGAGAGTGCAAAGATTGTACACTAACGGATTGTGAGATTGTTTCACCGGAGTTTGGATGGAAGTGTAGCGATATTTCCTTGAAGAAATGTAAGCTACAGTCGGAATATGTTTTTCTTGAAACAAAAAAGCTGTATCTCGATAACGTGGATATGAAGGGAAAGTATTCTTTTCAATATGTTGAAGATGCATTGATAGAAAATTCTATATTAGATACCAAGGACGCATTTTGGCACAGCAAAAATATTACGGTGAGGGATAGCGTTGTCAAGGGTGAATATTTGGCATGGTATTCTGAGAACCTGCATCTTATTCGTTGTAAAGTAATAGGAACGCAGCCGTTATGTTATGCGAAGGGCTTGGTTTTGGAAGAGTGTGAGATGATAGATACGGATTTGGCATTTGAGTATAGCGATGTGAAGGCCGATATTTGTTCTCATATTATCAGTGTAAAAAATCCTGTGTCAGGTTACGTTAAGGCTAAAAGTATCGGAGAAATTATTTTGGATGAACATCAGAAAGCAGGAGCAAGCTGTGTGATTACCTGTGAAGAAAACGCATAATGTTCATAAAATATAGAGGAAACATAAGAACATGAAGCAGCGATATGAATATCTAGATGTGATAAGAGGAATTACTTTATTGAGTATGATTTTCTATCACGGAGTTTGGGATTTGGTTTACATAGCAGATTATTCTTTGGAATGGTTTGACTCCGGCTTCGCTTATATCTGGCAGCAAAGTATATGCTGGACATTTATTCTGCTTTCAGGGTTTTGCTGGTCAATGGGAAGAAGCAGGCTGAAAAGAGGACTCATCGTATTTGGAGCAGGTCTGCTGGTTTCCGCGGCGACAATCTTTTTCCTACCGCAGCAAATGGTACTGTTCGGAGTTCTTACAATGCTGGGAAGCAGTATGTTAATTATGATTCCTTTGAATAAGCTGTTAAGCGCAACGCCCGCCACAGGAGGGCTTGTATTTAGTATCGTACTGTTTGCCTTAACGAGAAATGTAAATAGAGGTTCATTGGGGTTTGAGGGATTAAGTATATTAGCTCTGCCGGAGAGCTGGTATGACAAAGGGTATTTAATGACATTTGTAGGCTTCATGGATAAGGATTTCTGTTCTACGGATTATTTCTCAATCATACCATGGTTCTTTTTGTTTACATCAGGGTATTTTTTGTTTAGACTGATTAATAATAAAGGGCTGTTGGAGGAATCATTCCGAACCGGCTTTGCGAAAATACCGGCGTTTCTTACACCCCTAAGCTTTATGGGGAGGCATTCCTTGTTCATTTATCTAATTCATCAGCCCATTATTTATGTATTGATCAATTTGTTTCAAAGTGACTGAAAAACTTCTCCGATAGCTCCCTGTATCAGTAAATCGGCGTGATTATCCCGAGGTGTGGAGGATTTATTGATGACGACCAGCTTTTCTCCTTTAAAATAATCTATTAAACCGGCGGCGGGATATACGGCAAGAGAGGTTCCGCCAATAATAATAACATCTGCATTGCTTATGTAGCTTACGGCAAGGTTAAGAGTCTCCTGATTCAACCCCTCTTCATAAAGTACAACGTCGGGCTTTATGATGCCCCCGCATTTTTGACATTTTGGTATACCTTCAGAGTCGGTAATGCAACGGACATCATGGAAGGTGCCGCAATTTTCACAATAATTGCGCAGGACGGAACCATGGAGCTCCAAAACAATTTTACTTCCGGCCGCCTGATGTAGTCCGTCAATATTTTGGGTAATAACGGCGCGCAGCTTCCCCTGTGCCTCCAGCTCGGCAAGCTTTATGTGGGCGGCATTTGGCTTGGCGTTGAGAAAGAGCATTTTCCGGCGATAAAAACGGTAGAATTCTTCTGTGTGGGAACGGTAGAAGCTATGGCTTAAAATTGTTTCGGGAGGATAATCATATTCTTGATGATATAGTCCGTCCACGCTTCTGAAATCAGGTATTCCGCTTTCGGTAGAAACGCCGGCGCCGCCAAAAAAGACAATATTGTCATATTTTTCGATTATTTTCTTTAATTCCAAAACAGCTTTCTGATAATTTTCCATAAACTCCTCCTTTAAATATCGGATAACATAATTTTATAATTTCGCGGCAAATGAAACGGATGTAAGTGCGGGCATGTTTTCCTGTAATGACAGGTTATTGGTAAAATTGGTAAAATAAAATGCCGACACCTTTTACTGCGACGACATTTTATCTTTTGGTATATAGGCAATTTCGTCTTTAAAGAGAAGAATGTAAGGCATTCTTAGAAGTGCAGCAAACGCCAATTTTTTACTAATTTCAAAATATACTTAAATATATTTATATATATAGAAAACAAACCTAAACCACCAAGAAACCCTGTTATTAATCTGCGAATATTATTAGATTCCTTAATACCAAGCTCTTGAAGACACCAGTCGGTTCCCATAATGGAGAGCATAATTAGGGATAGAGGGATGGAGAGGAGCTTCTTAAAAACAAGTAATAAAATCGCAGTGAGCTGACCGAAAAAAACACCGGTACATCTGGCGCAGACAGGAAATTGATATCCTTTATAGAAGAAGCTTCTGTCCTTCATGCGATGGCATCCGCTGGCTTCTCCCAGCCAGTCAAGAATTAGTACCAACGATTGCCGCAATTTTGACATATGTGGATAATCCTTGTAGTTGTGGTGGTCTTTGATTTTCCTTTACCCATGCCGCATAATCCACACAATATGCCGGGTATGTTAAAGAGAAGGAAGCCGATGCAGGACTTAATCCAGCCGAAGCCCTTGATTTTTGTATTGGTGGTGGTTTCTGTGACGGGTTGACTGTTTATATGATTACTGCCGCATTTTGGACATTGCATTTATTTTACCTCTCGCCTTTAGATTCTGAATTTACGTCATTACATAATTATTATATCTTAACGGAGCGTTATAAGCAACTGAAAAATCTGAGGACGTGCCGGTTATATTTTTTATTGATATATAGATAAAAACCATCTTATAAGCCCTTGTAAGGATTTATAAAAAACGCTTGAAGGCGCTTTAAATCAAGGCCTTCTCGCATATTTCTGTCTATTGCCTTATATATCCGCATAAGCTTATTTTGCAAAATTGGGCGCCATTTTGGCGCCAAAGCCTTAAAAATCATTGCTGTGTTGGGTGTCGTAACTGCCCTAAAATATTTTCCGTTGGGTAATCATGACTGCCCTGAATATCACCAATATTATTGCCTGTTGTACGCTCGGAAAGCCGTAAGCTCCAATGTGTTTCCCATTAGCTTTTCAAATCCGATTTTCAATCGTCTGTATCAAACAGCAGTGTTACCGGTCCGTCATTGACAGATGCCACTTGCATATCTGCCCCAAACTCCCCGTGCTCTACATGAAATCCTCTAGCTTGGCATTCTTCCATGAACCTTTCATATAAAGGCACTGCCACATCCGGCCTTGCCGCACCGCTAAAACCGGGCCGACGACTCTTCAAATCCGCAAATAATGTAAACTGTGATACCACCAGAATTTCTCCGCCTGCCTTCTCCAAATTCAGGTTCATTTTCCCGTTTTCGTCTTCAAATACACGAACGCCGCATAACCGGTCTGCCAGATACACCGCTTCCTTTTCCGTATCGTTTGGCGCAATGCCAAGCAACACCAAAAATCCTTTGTCTATCTTTCCGTTGACCTTGCCGTCAATGGTAACAGATGCCTCTGTGACACGTGTAACTACTGCTTTCATAACCTGCCTCCTTGCCTTATGGCAACATTTTAACTCTAAACTAAAATTATTCCACGCTAAATGACCATTCTACTTCAATTACACACTTATCCGAGCCGGTCTTTATGCCTTCAAGCAATGTAACTTTTACATCCCTTTGAAATACTGTACTAAAAATTCCGTCTGTATTACCTAATGTACAATAACACCATGTTTTAGATAACTTTTGTAGAATTCTTTTTACACAAGCGCAATGGCATTCAGGATAACAAAACAAAATGTTGTTGTCAGATATATATTCAAAAATGTATTTACAAACGCTTCTATGGTATCCGCTTTGTTCAGATATTGTAGAAGCCTGTTGGCAATTGATTTTCCATCATTACATCTGCAATCTTTTCTAATTCTAATAATTGTATCTTTATCAAAATGCTCTTCAAGATAATTGCAGGCAGCTTTTGCCCATTCGTATTTCTTTTCGATATTCGCACTTTTAGATAATGGATATTTTTCTTCAAATTCTATAACCGTATCATATTGTACATTTTTATTTAAGCTTTCTACTAATCGAAGAGAATGTGCATTATCGTTTTTCTCATAGTATTTATCCTCCCTAAATTTCCGTTTGGCATTCTAAACCACATAAGCAGTATACCATGCCACTATATATAAGTCCATCATTGCCTTTAGATGCTCCTTTGCCTGTTCCGATGTGCACTGCGTTTGGGAAGGATAATCAACATTAAGAAAAATTTAAGAAACTAAAATATATACGCTATTGAGTACAAATGGTTTCTTATGATATAGTAAATAATATCTAGGAATGCTGCGACATATAAATAGGTAGAAAGAAACTATGTGGAAGAGAAAAAAAGGGCAATTGATTCCCTTGGAAAAAAGTAAAAAAGTGATATATCTGGAGAGCCGTGGACGCAGGCGGCAGAAAAAGTCCATAGGCTCCATCTGTTTTGCGGCGCTGGGTGCGGTATGTCTGCTATATTGCCTTTCCATTGCTTTGTTTATGGGGTACGGCACCTCTTTTTTTGCAGTGTGGGGCGTACTGGCGGCAGCGTGTGGTCTGGTCTCGTTTATATTGTCTCGCAGGAGATTGGTGCAAAGGCTGCCGGGGGCGTTGAAGGTATTTATTGTAATGATTTTTACAGCAGGCCTACTGTGCTTTGGTATAGTGGAGGGCTTGATTTGCAGCAGGTTTCAGGCGAAGGCCCAGCCCGGAGCGGATTATGTAATTGTGTTGGGGGCACAGTGGAAAATGAACGGGCCCAGCTATGTGTTAAAAAAGAGACTGGACAAGTCTTTGGAATATTTGAGAGAAAATCCTGACACAAGCGTCATTGTATCGGGAGGACAGGGAAGCGACGAGCCTGTCAGCGAGGCGCAGGGCATGTTTGAATATCTTGTAGCTGCAGGGATTGAACAGGAGCGTATTTTATTGGAGGATAGGTCAACTAGTACTTATGAGAATCTTTATTACAGCGCGGCGCTGTTAGACAAGGAAAAAGACAGAGTGGTTCTGGTCACAAATAACTTTCATGTATTCAGGGGAGAGAAGATTGCAGAGAAGATGGGTTACGCACATGTAGAAGGACTGGCGGCGGCTTCTTATCCTGCCATGCTTCCCAATAATATGCTCAGGGAATTTTTAGGGGTAATCAAGGATTTTTGGATAGGTAAGCTTTAAGGATGGGATTTGACAGATGGATATTAATGTGGGTGACATTTTAAAGTTAAAAAAGCAGCATCCCTGCGGAAGCAGGGAGTGGGAGGTTTTACGAGTGGGAGCAGATTTCCGTCTTAAGTGTCTTGGGTGTGGGCGTCAGATTATGATTGCACGGAGGCTTTTGGAAAAAAACGTAAAGGAAATTAACGAAAATGCTTGAAACCGTGCAGGGATTGTGGTATCATACTAATTCGTGATATATTAATTCCTTGCTCACATATAAGATGTGGGCCAGAGACCAAAAGGAGGTAACAAGCATGAACAAGTATGAATTAGCCGTTGTTGTTAGCGCTAAAATCGAAGATGATGAGAGAGCGGCAGTTGTTGACAAGTGTAAGGCTCTGGTTGAGAGATTCGGCGGTACCATCACAGAAGTGGATGAATGGGGTAAGAAAAGACTTGCTTACGAAATTCAGAAAATGAAAGAAGCTTTCTACTATTTCATCAGATTTGATGCTGATAGCACTGCGCCGGCTGAAATTGAAAGCCGCATCCGCATTATGGACAATGTTATCAGATACTTATGCGTTAGACAGGACGAGGCATAAATAGAAAGCGAGACGAAAAGATGAATAAAGTAATTCTTATGGGACGTTTAACAAGGGATCCGGAAGTGAGATATTCACAGGGGGCGAGTCAGACTGCAGTGGCGCGCTTTTCGGTGGCGGTAGACAGAAGGTTTAAGCGCGAGGGTGAACCGGACGCAGATTTCTTTAACTGTACCGCATTCGGAAAGCAGGCTGAGTTTATCGAGAGGTATCTGCGTAAGGGCGTAAAGGTTGTTATCTGTGGAAGAATCCAAAATGACAATTACACCAACAAAGACGGTCAGATGGTTTACAGTGTCCGAGTTATGGTTGATGAAATCGAATTTGCGGAGAGCAAAAACGCATCCACAGGCAATGAGGGCGGTTATAACGGCGGCTTTGGCGGCGGTTCACCGGCTCCTTCAGGCGCAGGCGACGGATTTATGAATATCCCTGACGGCATTGACGAAGAATTACCGTTTAACTGATTTTGACAAATACGAGGCTGCTCGTAGAGAGTGATTTTGTTAGATAGGAGGCATTGAAATGGCTTATAATAAAGCAGAGAAGCCCGATTCCCCCATGAGAAAAAAGGGTGGAGTTCGCAGAAGAAAGAAGGTTTGTGTATTCTGTGGCAAGGACAATGTAATTGACTACAAGGATACCAATAAGTTAAAGAGATATGTATCTGAGAGAGGAAAGATTCTTCCTCGCAGAATTACAGGTAACTGTGCTAAACATCAGAGAGCATTGACCGTAGCTGTTAAAAGAGCGCGTCATGTTGCACTGATGCCTTATGTTCAGGATTAGATCCAAGTAAAAAAGGGGTTTCTTGGGTTCGAGAGAATGGTTCTGTAGCAAACTAAAAAAAGAGGCCAATCATCTTTCGGGGTGGTTGGTCTTTTTAATAAATTTTAATAAAGTAAAAGGTGGGGTATGGTGTTTAAGGTAGGGATTTGTGGTAAGGAGCAAGTTGATTGCTCTTATTTGGAGAAAACAGTCTTGCAATATGCCGAAGGCAGGGGGAGGCATTTTGAGACAGAAATTTTTTGCTTGGATAAGGATTTATGCAGGCATCTGCAACAGGGAAATCGTTTGGATATTCTTTTTCTGGATGTTGAATTAATAGAAATGACTGGCGTTGAGGTGGGCTGCTTTATCCGTAACCGGCTTGAAAACAGAAATATACAGATAATATACATATCGGAAAAAGAGGAAGATGTCAGACATTTATTGAAGACACAGCCTCTTGATTTCTTGATAAGGCCGATAAAGCAGGAACATGTTATTAGCGCTTTAGAAGCTGCGGAGAAAATCTTAAAAAAGGATAATATTATATTTAGGTATCGGCATGGGAAAGAATATTATGGAGTTCCTTATGGCGATATTATATATTTTATCAGCAACGGAAGAAAGCTGCAGATTATAACAAGCGATGGAGTAAAAGAATTTTATGGGAGGCTTAAGGTAATTATTCCCGGATTGCCGGAGGATTTCTTATTAATTCACAATTCCTATGTGATCAACGTGAATTTTGTGAGAAGATACAATTATGAAGAGGTAGAATTAATGAATGGCGCCATACTGACTGTCAGCAGGCCATATAGAAAGTGTGTGCGGCAGAAAATATCCCGGTTTTGGAAAGAAGAACATGCGGGTAAATAATATTATATAAAATATTTGGGAAAAAGGTGTTGTAGGTTTGCAACGCCTTTTTTTAGTCTGATTATAACATAAATGTATACTGTTTTTTACAATTTACAGCATAATAAAATATTTATTATATAATGTAACGAGAAAAGAGAATCACTTTAAAGAAATGCAATAATAATTATGAATGCGACGTGCCTATACATGTTTTAGTATAAGAAAATGTATGGCAGCAGAAACAAAGATGTGTTAAAAAGGAGAGAAAAATTATGAAGAGTAAGAAAAAAATTAGAGGAATGTTAATTTGTTTTGTGATGTGTTTATGCATGCTGTATAGCGGTACCATTATGGCCCATGCGGTTCAAACCGTGTGTCGGGGAGAGCATAATTTCTGCAAGGTCAGGAACGCCGGAACCATAACAATCGGGAATGCCATTAGTCATAATCATGATGGTTATTATTGCTCTATGGTGGAAAAACAGGATATGAAGCTAGAGAGATGCTATTGTGAAATTGAGAGAGTGGTTCCTGACGGAGGTCCTTACATAGTACATTATGTTGATTATTCCAGAAAATATTAAGAGTATACAAAAAGTAACGAGCAGGGGAGATAATAAATGTCATACTTAAAAAATAACATAATATTTCTTATTTTGTTTATCATGATGGCATTCACATTGTCGGGTTGTGAGGAGGAGTCTTTTAAAGAGATACAAAATACTTCATTATCGATATGCGTGGATAGTGCGGGGAAAGTGTATAAAACGGATTTGCAAGATTCCCATATAACTCCTGATTACAGACCTCTTTCCACCTCTTTTGTTCTGACCGGCGATAAGCTTTATTTTATCAATACAAAAGAAATGTCCGGACAAAATATTTGTGAGCTGTCGTTTCAAAATGCATATGCAATTAATAGCCTTCCGATTGATTTGGGAGAGGCAGCTGTTAAGGCCATTGCTATAGAAGGTGAAGAGGCAAAAACAACTACATTATATTGTCTGGCTATGAATATGCCGGAAAATGGTTTTATGGCGGCGTTTTCTTCTGACGGGGGGGAGATTTGGAAGAAGGAGTTTGATGAAGGCGTAAATCAGCTTTTGCTGGAAAATGAGGTGCTCCGGCTGATTCGGGATGGAGACGGCAGGTTTTACGCCCTTACAATGGGATGGATTTTTTTGTTTAATAGTGATGGAGATTATAGGGGGAAAATCGAATGCCCCGGCAAAGCGTTTATTGATATCAGCCTAGGAGGCAAGAATGGGATATATGCGACTTATCAGGGAGATAGCGGCAGCCAGTCGTTTCTTGCGAAGGTGCGGTTTCAGGAAGGGAAGCTGACTGATGAAAAACGGGTTTTGGGAAACGGGTATATATTTGAGGGAACAAATAATACTCTGCTGCTCTACGATTCAGATTCGGTTTATTCCTGTGAAACGGATAGTGAGAGGGTTATAAAATTATTTGATTTAAAGGATTATAATATCGTAAGCGGAGAAATCCGGTCGTTACTGCAAACCGCTGCGGATGAAATTTTGATGGTCAATTGGAGGCTTTTAGAGCAAAGCAGTCCGGTGGAGCTTATAAGCTTCAGAGAGATTGAAGGAAAGGAGATAGAGGAAAAACAGACTGTCACGCTTATCGGAGTTAATTCATCCTTTATGGAGGACTACTTTAACGACGTGATTGTCAGCTTTAATAAGCAAAGCAATGATTACAAGGTGGTGTTGGATGTAATTGATTTGCCGGGAGATACCGATTCGGCGATTAACACTCGTCTTATGGCGAAGGAAAGTGCGGATATATTGTATATAGCAGATTATAAGGATATAGAAAAATATCAGGGTAAGGGATATTTGGAGGATTTGACTCCTTATCTGGAGCGTTCGGAAACAATTGGAAAGGAAGATTATTTAGAGGAAATTTTAAAGTGTCTGGAGGTTGACGGAAAGCTTTACGGCATGTCTGAAGCATTTGGAATCGATACTTTGATGGGAAGGGTATCGGAGCTGGGGGATGTTTCAGGCTGGACGCAGGAAGAGTTTTTGAGCTGGATGAAACAGAACCCGAAAGCCAAATCACCATTTTCATTAGATAAAGTCAATGTTTTGGAGTATTGTCTGAAAGGTAATCTGAGCAGTTATGTGGATTGGGAGACGGGCAATGTCTATTTTGAGGGAGAAGCTTTTAAAGAGCTTTTGTCAGAAATCTATGCTTTGGACACAGACGACAAGACTCATTATGATGATTGGTTTCAAATACTGGTCGGCAAAGAAGCCATATTGGAGTGGGTGAACGTGGGTTATTTTGAAAAAAATAATATAGAGGCAGAACATCGATATGGCGACGAGCTTGTTTTTATAGGTTATCCCGGCGCGGATAAAACGCCCAGACATCTATTGAATATGTCATGCCTTAGCGTATTGAACAGAAGCAATTGCAAGGAAGGCGCTTTTGCTTTTTTGGAATATGTTATGGGGCATAAAGAATACGGAGAAAGTACATATTTTACTAAAAGGTCCGATTTTGAGGCGGCAAAGGAAAAAGCACTAGAAAAAAAGGTTACATTATATGATGAGCCTGATGGAGAAGCCGTTTTTTCAATGACAGAAAAGCAGTTGGAAAAGCATACGGAGTTGTTAAAATACGCTGTTGCCGATACCCTTGCGGCACAGACGGTAAGGGGGATTATTTTAGAGGAGGCGCAGGCATATTTTCAAGGCGATAAGGAGCTTTCGGAAACATGCAGGATAATACAGAGCCGCGTGCAGCTGTATGTGAAGGAAAACCAATAAAGGCATTTCATTTTATAAATTGAGGGAGAAAGTTTTATGAAGAGTAAAAGGGTTAGAGAAATGTTAATCTGCTTTGTGCTGTGTCTGTCTATGTTGTGTAGCGTAAGTGAAATTGTCCGCGCGGTCACACCGGTGTGTGGAGGAAACCATAATTTTTGTAAGGTCAGCGATGCAGGGAGGCAGACAATAGGCGACGCGCATGTTCACCGTCATGGAGACCATTGGTGTATATATGTATTGGTACAGGATATGAAACTGGAAAGATGTTATTGCGGCACTGAAAGAGTGGTTCCCGAGGGAGGTTCCTATGAAGTGCATGAAAAAATGAATATTAATGAAGCTTTAATATTGTCTGTGAGGGGGGAAGATAAATGATACGGTTAAAAAAAACAGGAATTGTTTGTATTTTATTTTTGATATTGACCTTAGTACTGTGTGCATGTGAACAAGAAGCGGAGGGAACGGTGAAAAATACTTCGCTGTCAATATGTACGGAAAGCTCGGGCAAGTCATATGTGTCGGATTATAAGGATATGCAGATAACGCCCGGGTACCGTCCGCTCTCCACTTCATTTTTTCCGTTGGAGGAAGAGCTTTATTTTATTGATACTACGGATGGTTTGTCAAGTATTTGCAGAGCGTCCTATCAAAAGACAGCCGTTCCGGAAAGCCTTCCCATTGACTTAGGAGAGGCGTCCGTGAAGGCGCTTACGACAGATAGTAGGAGCATGCAAAGCCCTGTGGTATACTGTCTTGCTATGAATCTGTCTGAGGGGGGCTTTATAGCGGCTTTTTCCTGTGAGGGAGAAGAATTGTGGAGGCAGGAGTTTGATGAGTACTTAAATAATCTTTTACCGGAAAATGAAGTGTTCCGGCTGATACAGGATGGAGAAGGCAGATTTTATGCACTTGCCATGCAAAGGATTTTTTTGTTTGATGAGAAGGGAGCCTATCAGGGAGAAATTGAATGCCCCGGTAAGGCATTTGTGGATATTAGCCGTTGTGGCGAGGAAAAGGTTTATACGACCTATCAGCAAGGTGACGGAGGACAGCCCGTTCTTTCGGAGGTGCGTTTTCGGGAACGAACGCTGGCGGAGGAAAAACGGGTTTTGGGAAACGGCAGCTTAGGAAGGGGAATGGGGAATACGCTTCTTTTTTGCGATGGAAGTGCGGTTTATTCCTGTGAACCGGAAACGGAAAGTATAGTAAGGCTTTTAGAATTTGCAGATTATGATATTATAGGTAAGGACGTTCGGACAATTGTCCAACTGGCGGATGGCAAACTTATAACGGTATGCTTTGATATTCAAAACCTGAGCGCTCCGGTGGAGCTGATAAGCTTTAGGGAGACACAAAAACAAACGGTTGAGAAGGACGGAAAAAAAGTGATTACCTTTCTCTGTATAGATAATCCGCTGATGAATGAACAGTACGCCGGAGTGATCGCCGATTTCAATAAACAGAGCAAGGAATACAAAGTGGTGCTGGAAGGCATAGCTATGACCGATGATATTGGAAAGGATGCTTTCTTTGCGTCCGCCAACACCCGTCTTGCGGCAAAGGAGAGCGCCGATCTTTTCTATATATTTGATTATAGGGATATAGAAAGGTATCAGAGCAAGGGTTATTTAGAGGATTTAGCTCCCTATCTGGAAAAATCCGAACTCATAAAAGAGGAAGATTATATAGAGGGGGTTCTTGAATGCTTTGAGGTGAGCGGAGGGCTATACGGCATGTCCGTTTCTTTCAGCATCGACACCTTAGCCGGCAAGGCGACACAATTAGGGAACAAAGCCGGTTGGACGGTGGAAGAATTTCTGGATTGGCTGAAGAACAATCCAAAAGTCAAATCAGAGTCGGGGCTGACTAAAACGGCTGTTTTGGAATATTGCCTTAAGGGGAATTTGGAAGCCTATGTGGATTGGGAAGAGGGGAGAGCTTTCTGTGAAGAAGAAATCTTTGAAGACCTGCTTGCAACAATCAGCGTTTTGGATACGGACGATCATTCCCATTATGACAATTGGAGTGAAATACTGGGTCAGGAGGAACCTATTTTGGAGCAGCTCTATATAGGGAATTGTGTAGGCTATAATCTATATAAAGAAATTAGCTATGGGGATAAAATGGTGTACGTGGGTTATCCCGGCAGTGGCAATATGCCAAAATATTATTTGGATACGGGCTGTCTTAGTATACTGAGCAGAAGCAGTTGTAAGGAAGGCGCCTTTGCTTTTGTGGAATTTTATATGAATTACAAAAGAAGCAGCGGTACTTATTATACGAAAAAAGCAGATTATGAAGCTTCTATGGCGGAGGCGCTGGAGGGAGAAATCACGATTTTTTCCCATGCCGGTGAGGAGGAGACGGTTCCTACGCTTACGGAAGAAGGGAAAGAAAAACAGGAACAGCTATTAAAACATGCGGTTGCCGATACCCTTGAGGCACAGACGGTGAGGGGGATTATTTTAGAGGAGGCGCAGGCATATTTTCAAGGCGATAAGGAGCTTTCGGAAACATGCAGGATAATACAGAGCCGCGTGCAATTGTATATGGACGAAAGAAGATAATTAGGATATAATCAAATAGAAGCATCCGACAAGCAAAGGCCGGACCGACTTGGCAAGATATTATGTGATGAAGCCCATTACGGCGATATAACTACCAGGAGGAAGCAACATGATTACGATGGAAAACGTATGTAAGTCGTACAGGATTGCAAAACGTAACGCAGGCTTTAAAGAAGCCTGTAAGTCATTATTTCACAGGGAATATGAAGAGATTCACGCCCTTAAGGATGTGAGCTTTACCATTAACGACGGTGAGATGGTGGGCTATATCGGACCCAACGGAGCAGGGAAAAGCTCCACAATTAAAATTCTAAGCGGAATATTGACGCCTGACGGGGGACGGTGTTATGTGGACGGAAGAGTTCCATGGAAGGACAGAATTCGTCATGTGAGTGAGATTGGCGTTGTTTTCGGACAGCGTTCCCAACTGTGGTGGGATGTTCCGGTCATAGATTCTTTTGAATTGTTAAAGGATATTTATTCCATTCCCCATCGGGTATATCAGTCAAATCTGGACGAACTGACAGAATTGTTGGGTTTGGGGGAGCTGCTGCGCTCTCCCGCCAGACAGCTGTCTCTGGGGCAGCGTATGCGCTGTGAGATTGCCGCCTCTCTTTTACATAGTCCCCGTATCCTTTTTTTGGATGAGCCTACTATTGGGCTGGATGCGGTGTCAAAGCTGGCGGTAAGGGAGTTTATACGGGGGCAAAATGAAAAGCATGGAACCACTGTGATTCTGACTACCCATGACATGCAGGATATCGAGGCGCTTACCAAAAGGATTATCTTAATAGGAAAAGGACAGATTCTATTAGACGGCACTTTGGAGGACATTAAAAAGGGAGACGGTAATATTGATGAAACTGTGGCGGAGCTTTATCGCACGTATGAGATTTAGGGGGCGGGCATGAGAAAATATTTATCCTTTTTCCGTTTACGTTTTTCCATGGGTCTCCAATATAGGACTGCGGCGCTGGCAGGAATTACTACTCAGTTTTTTTGGGGAGCTATGGAAATAATGGTCTTTAAAGCATTTTATGAGGCGGAGCCGGAGAGCTTCCCCATGACCTTCGAGGCTACCGTCTCTTATATATGGCTGCAGCAGGCTTTTTTGGCATTTTTTGCAGCATGGATGATAGAAAATGAAATCTTTGATGCAATTATGGACGGCAATATAGCGTACGAGCTTTGTCGCCCGATAGGTATTTATCATATGTGGTTTTCGCGCAGTCTGGCGAATCGGCTGTCAAGAGCTTTGCTCCGCTGTTTTCCTATATTGCTTATAGCGGCGATGCTGCCTGCGCCGTACGGTCTGCATGGACCGCAAAGCATGCTTCGTTTGCTTGTGTCTTTATTGACAATGGCTTTGGGATTGCTGGTAACGGTTGCTTTTTGTATGCTTATTTATTCGCTCACGTTTTTTACCGTATCGCCCAAAGGACTTCAGATATTGTTCACCTCGGCGGTGGAATTTTTGTCGGGGGGAGTAATTCCGTTACCCTTTTTTCCTGAAAGAATACAGCGTATCATGGAGCTTCTTCCTTTTGCCTCCATGCAGAACGTACCACTGCGTATTTACGGCGGAAGTATGTGGGGGCGGGAGGCGGTAAATGCTGTGTGTCTGCAATGTATATGGCTTGTTGTACTTATAGCGGGAGGCAGCAGTCTGTGCCGGTATGCGGAAAAGAAGGTAACGATACAGGGAGGATAAAATGATAAGGAGAAGAGGGGCTGCGTGCAGGAATTCCCTGCGGCTGTATAAGCATTATATTTCCATTAACGTCCGAAGCATGATGCAGTATAAGGCTTCCTTTCTGCTCACGGCAATGGGCCAGTTTTTAGTGTCCTTTAATGTGTTTCTGGGTATCTTTTTTATGTTTCAGAGATTTTCAAGAGTGAAGGACTTTTCCTACAGCGAGGTATTGCTTTGCTTTTCGATTATGCTGTTGGAGTTTGCATTGGCGGAAATGTGGGCGCGAGGCTTTGACAGCTTTTCGGGTATGGTACGAAGCGGCTCCTTTGACAGAGTGCTGGTCAGACCGCGCAGCGAGATATTGCAGGTACTGGGAAGTAAATTTGAATTGACAAGAATAGGAAGAATGCTTCAGGCGATAGTAATGTTTATTTATGGGATTATTCAGTGCGATATTTCATGGACATTTGCAAGGATATGTACGGTCTTGTTTATGCTGGTTGGAGGCGCCTGCCTGTTTACCGGGCTTTTTATGGTATATGCCGCTCTTTGTTTTTTTACTCTGGAAGGACTTGAATTTATGAATGTATTGACGGATGGCGCCAGAGAGTATGGTAAGTATCCTATCGGGATTTATGGTAAGAGGATTCTGCAGCTTACTACCTTTGTCATTCCCTATGCGCTGGTGCAATATTATCCGCTGCTTTATCTGCTGGGCAAGAGGTCAAGTCCGGTCTATATATTTCTGCCGCTGGGAGCAGGCCTGTTTTTGATTCCATGCTATTTGTTGTGGAGAGTAGGCGTGCGCCATTATAAATCCAGCGGTTCATAAAAGGCGTGCTCCGTTCATAAATGGCATGATGATATGAAATGTGTGACAGCTTGACACAAAAATTATGGCATGTTACAGTTAGATAGACAGGTGGGAAGGGATTTAGTCCGTGGTGAAAATAGGACTATGAGAGTGAGATTGAGTCTGGAGCTTGTGTTTGTGCCGCGTCTGCAGACTTGAGCTATAAAAAGAGCGGCGCAGAAATGAGGTTAGCTATGAATGAAGTGCCACAAAAGGTTCGTTTTCATTTACCGGGTCTGAGATATAATTACCCTCTTAATATGCTATTTCTGAGTATGTTAAAAGCGTATCCGCAGTATTTTCGCGAGGGAGTTGAAATTGCTTCATTTTATGGGGAATTTCCCACCTCTCTGTGGAACGGCGGAAGATACAGTAACGGGGATCAGTGTGACGCCAAATTTGTCACGGAGGTGGTAAAAAACATTAACGCGCAGGGCGTTCCCGTGCGTTATACTTATACGAATCCGGTGCTTACAAAGGAGGACTTAAAGGATCCTTATTGCAATTTTTGTATGAAGGCAGCGGATAACGGAATGAACGAGGTTATGATATTTTCTCCGATTTTGGAGGAGTATATTCGTGAAGCTTATCCCAGCTTTAAGCTGAACAGCTCTACCTGTAAGGAAATTCGCGATATTGAAGCCTTGAACGAGGAGCTTGATAAGGATTATTACATGGTTGTTTTGGATTATAATCTAAACAACCAGTTTGATATTTTAAGTAAAATAGAAAAGAAGGAAAAGGTCGAAATTCTGGTAAACTCTTGTTGTGTGCCAAACTGTCCGCGTAGGGGGGGGCATTATGAGACAGTGGGAAAACAAGGTCGCATTGCATTGAAAAACAGAAAGCTTCCCGCCGATAAGCAGATTCCCGTGCCGGGCTGGTATTGTAAATATGGTGATATGAATTCCCTATATACCATTCAGGATTACCCTACCTTTGTGTCTCCCGAGGCAATTTGGGAGACTTATGTGCCCATGGGTTTCAGAAACTTTAAAATTGAAGGACGTACTGCAAATCTTTTTCAGATTATCGATACCTATTGCTTTTATATGCTTAAACCGGAGTGTAAGGATCAGGCAAGGCTTCTGCTTATTTCCAATTTGGAGAAGAGCAGAGTTATCACCGTGAACAGGCCCAGACCCGGCGTATGGCCCTAGGAGGAAGCAATAAACAAAAATTATTAGTATTTTTCTACATAACTTTTCAACGTTTGACAAATTAAATTGTAGCATAGTGCTATGATATTTGGTATAATGTACGGTAAGGGCAGAGCGAAATATCATCTGCCATGGGGCGTGCTTGCTCAAAATCCGGCCCGTTCAACTATTGAATTTAAGTCCGTCGGGAACGCGGCAAAAGGCGTTCCCCACATGGGGTATTATAATGAAAAAAAGAATCAAATTAAAGGGCAGAATTAAATCATATATACAATTTGGTATTTATTTAGGAATTCTTCTCTGTATCGTTGCTGCCGCCATGTATATGGTGGATTATCGCGCCGGGCTTCTTCTGACCGGTTATACTGTTTTCTATTTAATTATAACTCTAACTCTATATTTTTATAATAAGCCCATAATTATGAATGAGCTTATCAGCTTTGCCACGGAATACGGGCAAATTCAGCGTAAGCTTCTGCGTGATTTGGACATTCCTTATGCATTACTGGATGACGGCGGCAAAATTATTTGGACAAATATAGCCTTTGAGAATGTAATTCACCAGCCTAAGGGATATAATAAGTCTATTACGTCTCTGTTTCCTACTATAACCAGAGATCGTCTGCCGGATGACAGCGGTGTGGACGAGGCTCAATATGAACTTGAATATGAAGGCTCCGAGTATATTGCAAAGTTTCGCAAGATTTCTTTGAAGGAAATGGTAGAGCACAGCAATATGATTGAGGATGGAGATTATAACGGTTATTTGATAGCGGTATACCTGTTCGATGAGACGGCGCTGCATATCGCCCTGCAGGAGGTGGACGACCAAAGTCTGGCGGTGGGTATGATTTATCTCGACAATTATGAGGAAGCGCTGGAAAGCGTTGAGGAGGTCAGGCGTTCTCTGTTGATAGCATTGATAGACAGAAAGGTCAACAAGTACATTTCCGCATTAGACGGTATCAGCAAGAAGCTGGAAAAGGATAAGTATCTGATAATTTTACGGAAAAAAGCAATTTCTCAGTTTCAGGAAACACGTTTTGATCTTTTGGAAGAGGTTAAAACGGTTAATATCGGGAACGAGATGGCGGTGACAATCAGTATCGGAATCGGCTTGGACGGATTGACATATGCGCAAAATTATGAATTTTCCCGAAACGCTATTGATCTGGCGCTGGGACGCGGAGGAGATCAGGCGGTGGTGAAAACTCCTGAAAGTATCACTTACTATGGCGGAAAGAGTCAGCAGGTGGAGAAAAATACCCGTGTAAAAGCGCGTGTGAAGGCTCATGCCCTGAGAGAAATTATTACCTCCAAGGACAGGGTGCTGGTTATGGGGCATCGTATGCCGGATGTGGACAGCTTTGGCTCTGCGGTGGGCATTTACCGTATTGCACAGACACTGGGGAGAAAAGCGAATATTGTGTTAAATGAAGCAACCAGTGCAATACAGCCTCTGGTGGATATATTCAGAAGCAATCCGGAGTATGAGGAGGATATGATAATAAGCAGTCAGCAGGCTATTGAAATGGCAGGCAGTAATACGGTGCTGGTTGTCGTGGATGTGAACAAGCCCTCCATAACAGAATGTCCGGATCTATTGAGATTTTGTAAATCCGTAGTAGTTTTGGACCATCACAGGCAGGGAACGGAGACCATTGAAAACGCGACGCTTTCATATGTGGAGCCTTATGCTTCCTCGGCGTGTGAAATGGTATCGGAAATTTTGCAATATACATATGACAATATTAAAATTCGCCCTGAGGAAGCCGATTGTATGTACTCCGGTATAATGATAGATACCAGTAACTTTATGACAAAAACAGGCGTGCGTACTTTTGAGGCGGCTGCTTTCCTGCGCCGCAGCGGAGCCGACGTGACAAGAGTGCGTAAGCTGTTTAGAGAAGACGCATTGGAATATAAGGCGAAGGCGGACGCAGTCAGTCAGGCTGAAATATACCGGCAATGCTTTGCAATTTCCGTGTGTACCGCGGATGAACTGCCCAGCCCTACTATTATAGGCGCTCAGGCGGCGAACGAGCTTTTGAATATTAAGGGGATAAAGGCAAGCTTTGTACTTACCGATTACCAGAGCAAGATATATGTCAGCGCCCGTTCCATTGATGAGGTAAACGTACAGATTATTATGGAGAGGATGGGCGGCGGCGGTCATTTGAGCACGGCGGCATGTCAGATGGAGGATGTTGGGCTTGCAGAGGCAATCGGCGTTTTAAAGAGAACGATAGACAGTATGCTGGATAATAACGAGATATAGTTGACAGAAGAAAGGATGAGACGGCATGAAGATTATATTATTGCAGGACGAGAAAAAATTAGGAAAAAAAGGCGATATTATCGATGCCAGCGATGGTTTTGCCAGAAACTATATTTTACCGAAGAAAATAGGAGTGGAGGCAACTCCTAAGAACCTGAACGACTTAAAGCTTCAAAAGTCAAACGAGGACAAGCTTGCCAAGGAGAAGCTTGACGCAGCGAGGGCATTGGCGGCAGAGCTGGAGAAAAAGCAGGTTGTGGTGAAAATTAAAGCCGGTGAAGGCGGAAAGGCATTTGGCTCCGTGTCAACCAAGGAAATTGCCGCTGCCTGCAAAACCCAGCATAATATTGAAATAGACAAGAAGAAAATTTTACTTTCCGAAAGCCTAAAAGGTTTCGGAGCTTATGAGGTGGCTGTAAAGCTTCATCCGCAAGTAACGGCGAAGCTGACCGTGAAGGTGGAAGAGAGTTGATACTAATGAAGCGGGAAGGACAGGAAAGGTAAGAATATGCCGGCTATGGACGAGAATGTCATAAAGAGAATACTGCCCCATAGTTTAGAAGCGGAACAGTCGGTGATTGGTTCCATGATTATGGATGGGGAAGCAATAGTTGCCGCCTCTGAGATAATTACCGGAGAGGATTTTTATAACAAACAATACGGTGTTTTGTTTGAAACTATGATAGAGTTAAATGACGAGGGAAGTCCGGTGGATTTAGTAACACTGCAGAATCGCCTGCGTGAGAAGGATGTGCCGCCTGAGGTGAGCAGCCTTGAGTTTGTCAGGGATTTAATGACTGCGGTACCCACATCGGCTAATGTGAAATATTATGCTACCATAGTGTCCGAAAAATCGGTGCTTCGCAAATTGATTCGTTTGAACGAGGAGATTGCAAATACCTGTTACGCAGGTAAGGAAAGTCTGGAATACATATTGGAGGATACCGAGAAAAGAGTGTTTCAGCTGGTGCAAAAGCGCAATAGCGGTGAACTTATACCGATTCGCCAAGTAGTAATGAACGCCATGGACAAAATCGAGAAGGCAGCTAAAAATAAGGGAAGCGTTACGGGTATTGCCACCGGCTTTACGGATTTGGATTATCGAACCGCAGGCATGCAGCCCTCGGATCTGGTGTTGATTGCAGCGCGTCCTTCTATGGGAAAGACGGCATTTGCCTTAAATATAGCGCAGCATGTGGCATTTAAGCAGAGCAGAACTCTGGCGATTTTTAGTCTTGAAATGAGCAAGGAGCAGCTGGTAAACCGTATGTTTTCCTTGGAGTCCAATGTAGACGCTCAAAAGCTGAGGACAGGCCAGTTAAATGATCAGGAATGGGAGCGCTTGATAGAAAGTGCAGGTATTATAGGAAAGTCCAATTTGATTATAGATGACACTCCGGGTATCAGCGTATCGGAGCTGAGGTCTAAATGCAGAAAATATAAGCTGGAGTATAATTTATCCATGATTATTATAGATTATCTGCAGCTGATGTCCGGCACCGGGCGGACGGAATCAAGACAGCAGGAGATTTCCGATATTTCCCGTTCCCTGAAAGCAATAGCCAGAGAATTGAGCGTGCCGGTGCTGGCGCTTTCCCAGCTCAGCCGCGCGGTAGAGCAGAGGCCTGACCATAGACCGATGCTGTCTGATTTGCGTGAATCCGGCGCCATTGAGCAGGATGCCGATGTGGTTATGTTTCTTTATAGGGATGATTATTATAATTCTGATACGGATAAAAAAGGCGTTTCGGAGATTATTATAGCCAAGCAGAGAAACGGCCCCATCGGTACGGTAGAGCTTGCATGGCTGCCTGAATATACCAAATTTGCCAATTTGGAACGACCGAGGAACCGGGAACAGTAGAATATTGAGAACTTTTTACAAAAGAGAACGAGCAGGGGTTGAGCGTTCTCTTTTTGTGAATTTATAAATCTATATTATATATATATTAGGAAAGGGGAATTATATGAATAACTATTTATTAATCTCAGATGCTGCAAAAGAAGTGAAGGTGGAGAGCCATGTTTTGCGTTACTGGGAAGAAGAACTTCATCTGCCCATTAAGCGAAACGAATTAGGCCATCGCTACTATACTGAGGAAGACGTGGAAAGATTTAAGCAAATTAAAAATATGAAGGAAAGGGGATTGCAGTTGAAGGCTATTAAGATGATTTTAAAGGACGGTAAGTTGGATGTGGTATCGAAGGAGCCTCATATGGCAATTGATATTGTTGACGCCGGTGAAAAAAGGAAGCCCGTGGCGATTGCGGAGGAAAACAGAGAGGAGAAAGCTAAACGCCTCCAATGGCTTTTACAGCAGATGATTAGAGAGACCTTGCGTGAAAATAATCAGGAGCTGTGTCAGGAGATGAAGGAGAGTATTATAAAAGAACTGGATTATCAATTCAGGGCACAGGAAGAGCGTGAGGAGGAGAGAGACCGCATTCAGGCAGAGCGTAATGATAAATATTATCAAAGGATGGACGAGCTTTTGCGTAAAAAGAGCAGAAAGAGCGTGGAGGCTGTCAAAAAGAACGAAGAAGCACAAAAACGGGAAGAAAAAAAGGAAACCGAAAAGCTGATGGAAGAAATGCAAGGAAAAGGTGGAAAAAAGAAAAGGCATTTCATTTTTTGAAATGCCTTTCGTATTATAGTAGGAATTATTCCTGTGAGATAGTACCGACAGGGCACTGACCTGCACAAGAACCGCAGTCGATACACTTGTCAGCATCAATCTCAAACTTGCCGTCGCCCATGCTGATAGCGCCAACAGGACACTGTGCCTCACAGGCACCGCAAGCTACGCAAGCATCGCCAATTACATATGCCATAATCTCAATCCTCCTTAATATTCTATCAGGAACGATTGCCCTGAAAGAAAATCTCAACAGCTGATTATATTTTAATATAAATAGTAGCTTAATACAAGACCTATTTCACAAAATTTATAATAGTTAAAGCTACTTATGAGCTCTGGGTACGTCTCTTCTTGATGCCGTCCAATATTACCTGCTTTTTGTCTAAAAGCTTATCCTTATCCATAGCGGGAACGTCCTTCAATTTATATTCCATGCCAAGCTTTTCATATTTCGCGGCTCCCATGGTATGATAAGGAAGTACGTCCAACGCCCTTAGGTTAGTGAATTGTCCGATGAAATAACCCAGCTCGAAAAGATAGGTATCATCATCGGTAATGCCCGGAATGACCACGTGACGAATCCACATATCTACATGCTTCTCGTTTAAGTAAGCGGCAAATTTGAGGATATTGGTGTTAGGCTGTGCGGTAAGTTCCTTATGCTTCTCTGGGTCTATATGCTTGATATCCAGCATTACAAGGTCGGTTAGGGTCATAAGGTGATCCAGCTTTTCAAGTAAGGGAGCGTTATCGGGATTGAAAGCAATACCGGAGCTGTCAATACAGGTGTGTATATTTTTTTGTTTGGCCAAAGTGAATAATTCTATCAGGAAATCCGGCTGCATCAAAGGTTCTCCGCCGGTAACAGTGATTCCGCCGCCTTTATAAAAGCCAGCGTTTCGCTCATACTGTTCAATAATTTCGGATGGCTCCATCAAGGTGCCGGCATTCATTTCCCAAGTATCGGGATTATGGCAGTAAGCACAACGCATGGGGCAGCCCTGAACAAATACTACAAAACGCACACCCGGTCCGTCAACAGTGCCGAAGCTTTCTAATGAATGAATTCTACCTTGCATAATATTCCTCATTTCTGAGCGATATGTGGCGAAAAGGCCACGCGAATATAGGATTTGCGTCTCTGCCGTGAGGGCTATTTGCTTTCGCTCACAAACAAACAGCCCTGTGAAAACCCACAGCTTTTTTGTTTTGAAAAAATTCGGTCTTCGTTTCTTTTGGTAAAAAACCCGGGAAGAATTCCTCCCGGGTTCTCAATGCATTTTCCGTATAAGTATATGCTCTTGCAAAACTTAAATGTTCTCGTGGAATGTACGAGAAATTACGTCAGCCTGCTGTTCAGGGGTCAGCTTAATAAAATTAACAGCATATCCTGATACACGAATGGTAAGCTGGGGATAATTCTCGGGATGCTTTTGCGCGTCTAATAAGGTATCTCTGTTTAATACATTTACATTTAAGTGATGTCCGCCCTTTGTTGCGTATCCATCTAATAATGATACAAGGTTATCAACCTGTGCCGTATTTGCTGCCATAGTTATTTCCTCCTATATAATGTGTGAGAAAGCAAAATTTTATTCCCAAAAAATGTTGTCCGGATGACTGCCGCTTAGCGGTAGTCATCCAAACCTTCCTCAAGAGTAGGTACACTACAGGCCAACGGCGTTCTGGAGCAATCCGTACAGCCCATTGTCTGAACGTTTTTAGACTGCTCGCTTGTCTGAGCGGTATCTACATTTACATGTCCCACACCGTTTGCCATGCCGGAATCCAGCATTTTTACAAGATCGTCAATCATTTTTTTCTCGTCCATGGTATCTCCTCCTAATGATTCTTCATAAATCTGCTTATTTGTTTAAATCCAGTTCAATATCTCCGGCAAAAACCTGATCCTCTTTACCGAGAGCTCCGGGAATGATGGTGAAGGTATTGGAAATACCGTCCTGAGCATCATTGAAAGGAAGCTTGGATACGGAAGACAGAGATGCTACTGCGCCGTGGGTATCACGTCCGTGCATAGGGTTGGCGCCGGGAGCAAAAGGCTGACCTTTCTTACGTCCATCGGGAGTATTACCGGTAGCCTTACCATAGGTTACGTTAGAGGTAATAGTTAAAATGGAGGTTGTAGGAACACCGTTTCTGTAGGTGTGATGTCTTCTGATTGCGGTCATGAACTTGTGAACAACTTCCTGAGCAATCTCGTCTACGCGATCGTCGTCATTACCGTATTTAGGGAATTCACCCGTTGTCTTAAAGTCAACGATAATGCCGTCCTCGTCACGTACAACTTCAACCTTGGCATATTTGATAGCGGATAAGGAGTCTGCTACGATGGAAAGACCTGCCACACCTGTTGCAAAGTAACGCTTAACGTCTCTGTCATGAAGAGCCATCTCTGCTCTCTCATAGCAGTACTTGTCATGCATGTAGTGAATGATGTTCAGAGTATTTACATAAACATCTGCCTGCCACTCCAGCATATCGATGAACTTGCTCATTACGTCGTCATAATCAAGAACGTCTCCGGAAACAGGGCGGTACTTAGGTCCAACCTGCTTCTTGGTAACCTCGTCAACACCGCCGTTCAAAGCGTACAGCAGACATTTTGCAACGTTTGCACGAGCGCCGAAGAACTGCATTTCTTTACCGATTACCATGGAGGATACACAGCATGCGATACCGTAGTCATCGCCGTGGGTTACTCTCATAAGGTCATCATTCTCATACTGAATGGAAGAGGTCTGGATAGACATCTTTGCGCAATATTTCTTCCAGTTCTCAGGAAGTCTGGTAGACCAAAGCACCGTCAGGTTAGGCTCGGGAGAAGGTCCTAAATTGGTTAAGGTGTGAAGATAACGGAAGCTCATCTTTGTAACCATAGGACGACCGTCAACACCGACACCACCCAAGGATTCGGTTACCCATACGGGGTCGCCTGCAAAAATCTGATTGTACTCAGGGGTACGGGCAAATTTAATACATCTTAACTTCATAATGAAGTGATCGACAAATTCCTGAATCTGCTGCTCGGTAAAGGTACCGTTTGCAAGATCTCTCTCTGCATATACGTCAAGGAAGGTAGAGGTACGTCCGAGGGACATAGCGGCGCCGTTCTGCTCCTTAACTGCACACAGATAGCCAAAGTATACGGCCTGAATAGCTTCCTGAACATTGGAAGCGGGCTTGGAAATATCACAGCCATAGGAAGCAGCCATTTCCTTCATCATCTTAAGGGCTATCATCTGCTCGGAAATTTCCTCGCGAAGACGGATAACGTCATCGGTCATAACGCGGCCCGTAGAATCCTTCTGAGCCTGCTTATCCTCAATCAGTCTGTCGATACCGTACAGAGCAACACGTCTGTAGTCGCCGATGATACGTCCGCGTCCGTAAGCATCGGGAAGACCTGTGATAATATGAGAAGAACGGCAAGCTCTCATCTCTGCGTTGTAAGCGTCAAAGCAGCCTGCGTTATGTGTCTTTCTGTGAGTGGAGAAGAACTCGCTGATCTCGGGGTCAACCTCATAGCCGTTGTCCGAACAAGCCTTCTCTGCCATACGGATACCGCCGTAAGGCTGTAAGGAGCGCTTAAAGGGCTTATCGGTCTGGAAGCCTACGATAGTCTCCTTGCTCTTGTCCAAGTAGCCGGGTCCGTGGGAGGTGATAGTAGAAACAACCTTGGTATCCATATCAAGGACGCCGCCTGCTTCTCTTTCCTTCTTCTGCAAATCAAGTACCTGTGCCCATAAATCCTTTGTGTTCTGTGTAGCTTCGGCTAAGAAAGCTTCATCGCCGTCGTAGGGATGATAGTTTCTCTGGATAAAGTCGCGGACATTGACTTCTTTGTCCCATTTACCGCCTACAAAATCTTTCCATTCTGGTCTCATTTTGAAATAGCCTCCTATAAAATTTGAATTAGTATAAAATGAATTACTAAAGTTGCTCTAATCCTTAGTTCTCATTATATTGAAAAGAGTCGGCACAGTCAAGCAAAGTAGTGTACTTTTTTCTATACAAAGCGGGAGTTTAGTCACCATTCACACCGTGACCGGTAATAGATGCACTGAAGTGAAAAAAACGGTTTGACGCACAGCTGTTTTGAGCTTTGATGTAAAGGCTGCGCAAAAACATCTCTCGGTGGCGTGGGGGGAAAAGCACCAAATTGTTATAGGCAAATAAATACAAAAAAAGGAATGACTTGTCAGATTGTGGGGAAAGTATTATACTATAAAAAGCATTAAAATAGGTAATTGCAAAACAAAATTTCAGTTTTGTTCCCTGCAGTTTCATTGGCGCGCAAGAATCATGCCTTTTCAAAGGGAGTATCCTGTAACCAACTCCATTATACCATCAACCATTGAGGATACGTTTTATTTTATAACGAAAAGAATCCCGCATTTATGTGGGTTTTGGCGTTTCGCAAACGCTTGTTAATAAACTATAAAAAGGAGATAATAATGAAAAGAATTAAAAAGATTTTTTTAAGCTTACTGACAGTCCTTTTGGTCATAGCATCCCCCAAAGTTGTTATGGCGGCAGAAATTATTGAAGACCCGTCTGTGACCATAACGTTTACAGCGCATGTTCCGGAAGGATTTAACCACGATATCATTCTTAAAATCACAAACCAGTCAACAGATATCATACAGACATTAGGGCTTGCGGAAAGTGTAGAATACACCAGATCAATAATGGTTCTGCGTGACAGCGTTTATATTATAGAACCTATTATAGAAAACGGCGATTACATAACTGATATGGAAGAAAGCTATACTTTTGCCAGCGAGCAGACGGTTGAATTTAATGTATTGGGAAACACAGAAGAACAGCAGGATACAAAAAGCCCTGAAGATGGTACATCCGAAATTCCCTATCATGAAGAAAATGATATAGACATAGACGAGCTGACAGGTCTGGAAAGTGCGGATAGTGTGTTTGAAAGGTTTACCGGCGTGTGCTCTGTTATGGAAGACAATCCTGATTATGAGGATTATATCGATATATATTCTGCGCAGTTAATCAAGCAGGAATATCTTAAGGATAAGGATACAAATACGGAAGAAGCGTGGGAAGCCATGACACCGACGGAAAGATATATCCTGCACATATCCTATACACTCCCTAAATTATATCTGTTTAAAGGAGCGGATAGCGAAAAAGATTTTCTTGAAAATGTAGAGAGTAAGCTAAAAGGGCTGGAGGATATTGAGGGCGGTGACGTAATCCGTGATGAAGTTTTAGCTCTATGGAGCTGGCATTACAAATATTACTTACATACCGGCATGTTCTATGATTTTTATACGGATTATCAAGGGGAATATGCAGGTACTCCACTTGACGAATCAAAGGGAGAGATGGAAGAAATCAAGGAAATCATATCTGATAGCGGAATGGAAGACGAAATTCGGGAAATAATAGAGGAGGAATACCCTCCCCGCGAGGAAAAAGAGAATGGGGTTATTGTCTGGATAAAAAACAATATCATTACTCTCAGTATTCTGGTGATCGTCGGCATTGCTCTTATCGCAGCTGTCGTTCTGGTAAGACATAAAAAGAAGAGGGATACAGAATAACAAACGTTAATTGCCAAGTACAGCCGTTCAAAAGATATAATGAATGAGCGGGGAAGTGGGAACGGAGAAAATTAGCTGTAATAACAGAGCCTTAAGCATCGGGTAAATTATCATTATCAAATTTATTTTGGCAATCTGCCAAAGAAAGCTGTATATGCCCTATTATGGAAGTGCATTTCCTTATTTGGCGGATTGTTTGATAGTTTCTTGACAACTCTATTATACCATGGAGGAGATGTTCTATTTTATGACAAAAGGAATCTCGCATTTATGCGGGTTCTGGCGTTTCACAAACGCCTATATAAAAAGCATTAAAATTCAGAAAGGAGAATATTATGAGCGAAATTACAAGAGACATGACAATTGGTGAAATTTTACGCGCCAATCCTGATGTGGCGCCTATTCTGTTAGAAGCCGGAATGCATTGTCTGGGGTGTCCTTCGGCGCAGGGGGAATCTCTGGAGGAGGCTGCAATGGTGCACGGCATTGATATTGACGAGCTTATGTCAACCATTGAGGCGGCTGTCGACACTAAATAAAAGAAAAATTATAAAAGGCGGTGATACCATAGTAATGGATGGTGTCACCGCCTTTAGTGAAGCAGCCCTTGTGAAGATATATCAAAGCAGCTTAAATGTTACCCAGAATTGAAATCGCATTGTCCGTCAGCAAGGCTTCATAATGCTCCTCCAAATAGGTACGGCTTATGGGAACGGCGCGTTGTAAAGCGCCATACTCAGAAAGAATATTGCTCACTCTGTCAAAGGCTTCGGGGGTTTCCTCACCTTGAGTGAGTACCATAAGGTATCGGGAGGAACGCTCATCCTTATAGAGAGTGCTTATACCGCTATAGTGAGGGGCGATCAGAGCGGAAGCGTCCATTGCCTGCCTTAGAGTACCAAACAGGAAAATGCGGGTGTGGCCGGCAGGGGATATCTCGGTACCGGAAGGCTTTTCCACGGAAACATCCTCGGATACCTGATCCCTTTGAAGCTTGCGGAAAAGGTCTAAAACCTCATCGGAAGACTGGGACGTTACCTCCTCGTCTTCGTCCTCGTCACCGGCGGAAGGGGCAAATCTCGAAAAACGGGTGTCCAGCTCTTCGGGATCCTCCACCTTGGTAATTATAAGAACTATACATTCCGCATTCAAGGGAATGGCTTCTATCATGAGAGGAATATCCTCTGCCTCAAATCCAAACTCAAAATTTGCCTGCTGCATCATATCGCGGAACAAATTCTTAGCCTTTTCCGTGCCGTAGGCTAGCTCGCTTAATTTTAATTCGCGGCTGGCAAGGTCTTCTCTGGTCAAGGTACAGCGAATTTGGTTTTCGTTTACTTTTTCGATTTTCAATACGACAACCCTTCCTTTCTGCATCGGGAGGATGCTGAAATCAAAATTGTTACTTTGAATAAAAGTATATTATACTTTCATCACTTTTAAGTCAATAGGAGTAAATATAGTTTAAAAATTTTTAATAAATTTGAGAATTTCTCTTGCCAAAATTCGGTATATCAGTTATACTTTAACAAGTGAATGCCTTCGGTACTCATGTACGGAAAGGGGGCAGGCAGTCTTGATTTTCAGTTGATTTCAGGAACAATTCGTTCCGGCTCATCCTTGATGCTTCTATATTGTATATACATTATAACATATTATATGGCATAAATATAGTTGCTGACATAATTAATTTTTTTTCAGGATGTCTTACAAGCATATGCGTGCTTGATCATAGTAATTCAACTAATACTTTTCACCTTTATAATTCATTTTAAACTATATTTTTTTAACAAATTTTGTTAATTATAATGTACTGCCGAAGGTGTTTGCTTAAATAAGCCGTCCAATCGTCAATAATATATCACATATCCTTTTGGGGAACGGTTTAAGAAGGAAGGGAGGTATCTTTGCAAAATAGCAATGCAGAGCAAATGCTAGCCCTTTTTGAACAAATGCAGAAAACGGGAACGGAATTTTTTGTGGACGGAGAGCTTATGCTTCCGAGAGAAGCCGTGGCAAGGGCAGTGAAGGAGGATAGTCCTTATATGGCTGACTTTGTCATCGGGGAAGGAGGGAGGGTAGAGCAAATACGTTTCGACAAAATTAATCTGCTTTAATTCCACAGTATAATACCATGGATTGCCTCTCATGCTGACAGAAAGTGGAATTTTGTCAAAATTGGTAATGACGTTGTCGGGTTAGTATGTTAGAATGTAACTGTCCGGTTCTATTTTTGCCGGACGGTTGCATTCATTTCATAGAGTAAGCGGACAGTCGCCGGCATTGTTTAAAAAGCGAATGTTCCGGCAATGCTATAAGAAAGGTATAAAAGTATGAAGAAAAAATTTTTCCCGGTTTTGATTGCGTTGATTCTAATTATTTTAATTGCCGGTATTGCTGTAGGGAGCTTTCTTGTGGAAAAATACTCCTATAGCAAGGAGAGGGCTGATTTAAATGAATATTTTCAGGTGTCGGGCGACCGGATGGCAATCATTTTACAGGATGATATGCTGGAGGAGAAGGCTGTTTTAAAAAACGGTATCTGCTATTTTGATCTGGCTACAATACATCAGTACCTCAATGAGATCTTCTATGTGGACAGAGCGGAAAACCTGCTTTTGTATACAACTGCGACGGAAATCATTCAATCAGACTTAGGAGGCTCAACATATAACGACGCTTCAGGAAATCAGGATGCGGGATATGTGATTGGTTTTGTGGAGAACGATACGGTATATATTGCCGCCGAATTTGTGAAAAGGTATACTAATTTTTCTTATGATATATATGATATGCATATTCAGATTTATAACGAGTGGGGAACAAGACAGGTTGCGGAGATTAAGAAAAATACCCAGATACGTCTGAAGGGAGGCATAAAGAGTCCGATTTTATCCGAAGTAAAAGCGGGGGATACGGTTGAGCTTTTGGAACGGATGGAAACATGGAGCAGAGTAAAGAGTCAGGATTCGATTATCGGTTATATTGAAAACAAATTTCTGATTAATGAGAACACTGTCTCCGAGACGCCGGTAACGGATTATACAGCGCCGGATTATACAAGCATTGCCATGGACGGGAAGGTTTCCTTGGGCTGGCATTCCATAGGAGGAACAGGCGGTAACGCTACATTGGACAGTATGATTGCGGGTACAAAGGGGATGAATGTAATTGCGCCTACATGGTTTAGCATGAATGATAACGAGGGAGGCTTTAGAAGCTTTGCCTCTTCTGATTATGTTGCCAGAGCGCACTCTCTGGGTTTGAAGGTGTGGGGAGTTTTGGATAATTTTAATTATAAGAACGAAACGGGAACGGATGTGGACAGCTTTGCGGTACTCTCTTCCACCACCAGAAGACAGAGGCTGGCGCAAGGTATCGCCGATGCGGCTGTGAGTTTGGGATTAGACGGTATCAACATTGATTTTGAACAGCTGGGGGCGGACTGCGGAGAACATTTTGTTCAGTTTTTAAGAGAGCTTTCTATTTTGTGCCGAAGTAATAATCTGGTACTCTCGATTGACAATTATGTTCCCTTTAATTTTAATGAATACTATCGTCTTGACATTCAGGGGCAGATTGCGGATTATGTGATTATAATGGGGTACGACGAGCATTGGCATGGCAGTGGTAATCCGGGCAGCGTGGCAAGTATTAATTATGTTTCCAACGGCATTTCCAAGACGGTGGAAAAAGTACCGGCAAAAAAGGTTATCAATGCATTACCCTTTTATACAATTGTGTGGACGACGGAGGGAACCACCGTTACGGACGAATACCTGACAATCGCCAGAACACCTGAGTTTTTGAGTAGTCTGGGTATGCAGCCCGTGTGGGATGAAGAGACCTGCCAGAATTATTTGGAGTGGACGGAAGGGAATAAGTTGCGTAACGTTTGGCTTGAGGATGCGGAATCCATTCGTGTGAAGCTGAACGTAATGAACACTAACAATATCGGAGGCGTGGCAGTGTGGAGGCTGGGCTACGGTAATCAGGCGGTATGGGAGCTTATAAATGCGTATGTTAATTCATAGAGGGAAATAAAGGGGCGCTTAACATAAGGAAGCGCCCCTTCGGCGTTTTAAAGAATTTGTGATGGTTGTTGGATATGATGAATTAACAAAACAGCTAAAGGCAGAAAACGCCTGACGGGGGAAGGACATTTCACCAGAATTATTAGATATATAAATCTATGTCTTGCCCCTAAGCACTGAATTCGGCTATCCAAATTCGCTTGTTAGGGGCATTTGCCCCTAAACCCCCTTCTGACGGCCGGCACACGAATTGTCCGCAGCTGTTCGATTGATGCAACTTATCTATTTGACTATAATATAACGACGCAAACATTTGCAAAGCACCACACATTAAGGGCGTTAATCATCTAAGCTGCGTATGTTTTCTTCCAAAAGACACAAAAGGCTGCGGATTCGCGAAGAAAAAGCGAAGCCTAATTAAAAACTAATAAACACTTGCTATAATGTCAGTATGGAGGTCTGCATATGGATAAAAAAATATTGATAATTGAGGATGAAGCGGCAATACAGAAAATACTCTCTGAGCCGCTGGCCTTTGCAGGATATAAGGTTACTACTGCTTCGGATGGATTGGAAGGTATCAACGCTTTTCACGAACAAAATTTTGACCTTATTCTATTGGATATCATGCTGCCAAAGATTGACGGATATACTGTATGTGAAATGATACGGCAGGAGTCGCAAATCCCAATTATTCTTTTAACTGCCCTTGATACTGAGGATGCCCAAATAAAGGGATTTGATAAACTGGCTGATGATTACATCACAAAACCGTTTTCCATAAAGCTCGTATTAAAGCGTGTGGAAGCTCTTTTGCGACGGACATCGTCAGGTACAGTGTCAGACAGTATCCGTTACAAGGAAATTACTTTGAGCGAAACAGAACGCAAGGTTACTGTTTCTGGAAACGAGGTAGCGCTTACCCATTTGGAATTTGAGATATTATTGTTGTTCCTTAAAAATAAGGGGCGTGTTTTCACAAGAGATGACTTACTTAATCTCGTTTGGGGATATGACTTTGTAGGAGATGAAAAGGGCATAAATTTCCATATTATGAATTTACGCAGGAAACTGGGTGTCGATTATATTGAAACGGTCAGAGGGTGGGGATATAGAATTGCGAAAGAAAATTAAAAACAGTTTAAGCATAAAAGTGTTTTTATGGGTGTTCACCGCCCTTACTATTTGCAGTATGCTGATTTATGGAATTGTATTGACAGTCCTGCCCAAACAATATCAGGTTACATCGGATAAGCAACTGGACGAAAATACTGCAATCCTTGTTTCAAAGTTGCAGAATATGCGTTATGAGGAAGCGGTCAATGAAATCTATAATTTCTGTATTCAAAATAATTCGGCGGCAATACTCAGTGATGATAGCAAAACTTTGAGTTTTGGCGAAATAAAGACCAATGAATGGATGGTTATGACATCAAGCATTGCAATAACAGTTACTTTTACAGACAGCAAAACAGAATACGCATTGGTGGTATCTTCTCTATCACAAACGGCTGATATAATATTAAGCCTGATGCTTCGTTTTTTACCTGCTGTCTTTGCAATTATTTTGTTGCTATCGTCGTTAAGTGCCTTTATTTGCAGCAAAGTTATTGTCAGTCCTATCGCTAAAATCAGTCAGATTTCTAAGCGGATGACGTCACTTGATATGACTTGGAGGTGCGATGTTGAAAGTAACGACGAAATTGGCGTACTTGCTTCCAGTCTGAATACGATGGCAGGCCGATTGCAGGAAACGATGGAAGAATTAACAAATGCCAATAGTCAGCTAACGGATGATGTTGAAAAATTCAAGATATTGGAAGAACAACGCAGAAACTTTTTTGCAGCGGTATCCCACGAACTGAAAACTCCGCTTACCATCTTAAAAGGGCAAATCGAAAATATGATTTTGGGATACGGCGATTATCAAAATTACGAAAAATATCTGCCCGAAGCACTGAAAGCAACGGAAGATATAGAGCATCTTGTGAAAGAGATTATTGCCATATCCAAAATGCAAAGTATGGACTTAAAGGATACCTTGCAGGAAGTTTCGCTGAATCAAACGGTGAATGACACGATACAGGCTATCCTACCGATTGCACAGGATAAGGATATTCAGATATACCAAAATATCTTCACAGATGTAGTTTTGTCCGTCAATCCCAATCTTTGGAATAAAGTTTTGTCTAATATTATCGGGAATGCCGTTCGACATTCTCCCTGCGGCGAAAATGTTTTTATATCCATGCAGCCTTGTGAAAACGGAAATACTCTTGTAATCAAAAATACCGGAGCTTCTATTTCGGAGGCCGACCTTCCGCATATGTTCACCCCCTTTTATCGGACAGACAAATCGAGGAATAAGGCTACTGGAGGAAGCGGTCTGGGTCTATACATTGTCAAAACAATTCTTGACCTGCACAGTATGACCTATTGTATAAAAAACACAGAGCAGGGCGTAGCCTTTTATCTCTATTTAAGTTGATCATAACTTTATCCTAATTAAAAGCTGCCAGCGAGTTGCTGACAGCTTTCAATGTAATCAAATCAAAGCCTTATGAAAATCAAATCAAAAACTAATCAACGGGTTGTATGATAGGTCTGCAATGATAGATTGCAGAAAGGATGAAAACAGATGAATGTGGAAATTTCTAACCTATCCATGACCTACCCGTCGGGCAAAACTGCCTTGCGGGGAATTAACCTGAAGATGAGTAGTCCGAATCTGATTGGACTTTTGGGCCCAAATGGAGCGGGAAAGTCTACTTTGATGAAACTTCTGGTGGCGGGCCTTCTCCCTACCGAGGGAACAATCTTGATAGACGGAAAGCCCCTGATAAAGAAGGAGCGGCTACTGAAGGCCCGTCTGGGCTATCTGCCCCAGTCCTTTGGGCTGTTTGACGAGCTGACGGTTTGGCAATTTCTGGACTATATGGCAGCGCTAAAGGGAATCACCAATAGCAAAGAAGCCATCTCCGCCGTCATTCAGAGCACAAATCTAGAGGAAAAGCAAAAAGCGAAAATCCGCACTCTGTCCGGCGGTCAGCGTCAGCGAGTGGGAATTGCTCAGGCCATTTTAGGAGCTCCCCATTTTCTGATTTTCGATGAACCTACGGTGGGCCTTGACCCGGAGGAACGAATCGGCTTCCGTAATCTCTTTTCCCAAATGGCTCAGGATCGGCTGGTACTCCTGTCTACCCACATCATTGAGGATGTTCAGTCGGTATGCAATCAGTTGATCGTGATACATCAGGGATGTATTCGGTTCGTCGGTTCTCCCGCCAAACTGATTGCCGGGGCTGTGGGACATGTAGGTGTCTTTCGGGAGAAAGATCAGCGACAAGAGGCGGGTCTGCAGATCACATCCCGGATCAATACGGCTCAGGGCATCCTCTGCCGTGCTGTTGCAGAGAAACTGCCCGATTTTGTGGAACAGGCGGAACCCACTCTGGAGGACGCTTACCTCTACCTCATTTCCGGGGGGGTGGTTCAATGAGTATTCTGCGGCAATTTCGTCTGGAACTGACCAGACTGGTTCAAAGCCGTCTTACCTGGCTGGCTATCCTTTTGACCATCATCTCTCCCATTGTGGGACTGACGGTCTATCATCCTCTGCTTTCCGTCAGCGAAAGCGGCTATGCCACTACCATGCAGGGGATGGATCTGGCAAATCCGGCCCTGGCAGGCGGTGTGCTTGGCGCTGTCATATTTGCAATCCTCACCGTCTTGAGTATGGACAGGCTTCGACGGGATGGGATGGAAGCGCTGTTCCATGCAGTGGTATCCCCCATGACAGCCTCTTTGACCCAGCTGGGCGCACTGCTGTTCCTCTCTGTCCTGACCCAGCTCATCGCCATGCTGGTATGGCTTCCTTATACCATGTTCAAGCTGGGGGCGGTTTTTGACGCTGAAAGTTATTTTCTAATATATGTGATTTTCATGTATGGTGCGATACCTCTTGCCATCTTGTTCGTGTCCGCCGCTCATCAGTTTAGCCGGCGGACGGATGTGTCGCTGATCTTGTTTGCAGCTTTCGCTGCTCTCAGTTTGACGGTCTGGAGTAACCGGTGGCAGCTATGCTGGTTGAATCCGTGTGTCTTGGCGATTTCTGATGACTTTTCCAATGACCGTATTCTCCGATCGGTGGCCTATATGCGCCTTAGCTGGCTGCTAGCGCTGGCAGGGCTGTGGTGTCTGTCCTATCTTGGTGTGCGGCGGTACGGAAAGGGATTATTTGCTTCCCTGCGTCACAACGTTCGGCGCTTTTACCGTTTGGTTTTGGTGTTGCTGCTGGCTGTCTGCGCCGCGTTTACCTATGCGAAACAGCCTTTTCTGGATCACAGTGAAGCACAGCCAGACTACAATTTTCTTTTTGCCTCCGAGTATCAGGAGGCTGTATTCTGCGATTTCTGGTCCGCCAAGGTGCGCCCAAAACCATCATCAGGACGGCTGGAAGGAACGGCTATGTATCAGCTTCTCAATTTGAGTGGTGAGGAACAGAGGATTGAGCTGCGGTTGAATCCGGGCTATCAGGTTCAGGCTGTCCGTGCCAATGGAGCTGATGTTCCCTTTTCTTTGAAAATGCGGGAGGTTATGAACCAACGAGGGCTTACCGTTACGCTGCCCGCAGACGAGAACATTGAGCTGGTCATTGACTATGGAGGATATCCCCGCGAGTGGAATTCGGAGGGCGGAGCGGTTCAGGGAGATATGGAAATCAGCGATACTTATATGGCGTTGGAGAATGCTATGCTCGCGCCCAGACTTTACGATGTGCTTCAGGCGGGAGAAACCCTGCCGGTCACGGTGGAGATTACCCTGCCAGACCAAATGATTCCTGTTCCTTTCGGAACGGAGGAGGCGGAGCTTTTGGATCAAAAACCGGACGGTTCCAACATTTGGCGAGTTGAGGGAGATGGGGGCAGTGTCATTCTTTATGTAGGGGATTATGTGCGGGAGGACATTCCCATTGAAAGTGCCGGACTTACCATCCAGTTTTACTATGCTCGAAAGCATCAACCTCTCATGGAGGAGGCGGATACCGCCGGAGCTATCCGAAAGGTTGTCGAATACTGCACCGAGCATATTGGCCCGCTGGTCTTCTATGACGGCAGCGTCTTTAAACTTATCGAAAAACGGAGCAGCAGCAGCGGCTATGCAGGTTATGGTGCCAGTCTTGCCAACGAGGTGGATTTTACCGCCCAAAATATGGACGATGCTGCCAAGGGCGGTACACCGGAAGAGGTGATGATCCATGAACTGGTCCATCAGTGGTGGGGTCTGGGAAATATGTTCCCGCCCGAGTGGGAGGACGGCCTCTGGTCCAGTGAGGGCCTGACCTGCTATACAACCTATCGCATCGTAAAGGAGTTTTATGGAGAGGAGACCGCCCACAGAGCTTATGTAGAGCGATGGCAGGCGGAGTTGGCGGATTACAATGACAATTTCTATGTCCGCAATCCGGAGTATCTGTCTCTTTTGCCGGAACAGTATCAGGCCAACATCGTGGGCAGCTTGCGGACTGTGCGACAATATAGTGAAATGCCACTAAAGCTCATAAAAGCGGAAGAACTGGTGGGCGGCGAGGAGGCCATGGATGAAATTTTGTTCAGCCTTTTTAACCGGGAACTGGATCCGGAATACCCCTATCTGACCTATCGGGATTTCTTAGATGCTTGCAATCTGACGGAGGAGGATCTGAACATTGAGTAAGATATTTGGATATGAACTGCGGCGCTTGCTGTGGAATAAGCTGTTTTTCGGTGTTTTACTGGTAATTTTGGGATATGGCTGGCTGACGCTTACCGGCTCCGTGATTCAGGGTGTGGCTAATACCGCTCCCTTTTCTCCCTGGAGCTTTGGGTATTATCTCAGTCAGACCATGCCGCTGATTTGTTTGGGAGAGCTGTTTTTTCTGGCGTTCTTTTCCTTAAAGGAGGAGCGCTTGCTCCAACCTTTGACTCAGGCCACCCCGGTTAAAGAGCGGCCATATATGGTCCTGCGCTACGGGGCGGTGCTGACGGCCATAGCGATTCTTTGTCTGTGCGTTGTTGCCTTGGCAATCGCATTCTATGTGTCGCTGTTTGGCTGGATGAACTACGGCGAGCTGATTTTGCCCGCTCTGCTGACATTGATACCGCCCGTTCTTTTCTGTCTGGGGGCTGGACTGGTTTTGAGCCGGCTCCATCCCGTGCTGCTCTACGCTCTCATGGCGGCGGTGCTGTTGCTCTCCCTATTGCCCCTGCCCTCAGTGGTTAGTTTTTCGCTCGGTAGCTTTTTCTCTCAATTTCCGTTGACCCTGAGCACATTGGATCCGGCGTTCCATATTCCCTGCTGGCTTGCGGCATCTAAAATATTCCTTGCTATCTTGGGATTATTCCTCACAATATTAGCAATAGGTATGCGGAAAGAGAAAGTAGAGTTTCTAAAAGCGCATAATGTAAGCGGCAAGAAAGGAACGGAACAAATTTGATGAATTATACATAGAGAGCTATGCTTTACATATCACGTAAAAAAGGAAAACCATAAGCCTGTTTTTGGTGGCATTCATAGTCGCGGTTTTACTGATTTCAAGTCAGTACGGCGCTTTTAATCTTGCTATTAACCATGCGTATGCGTAGCCGAATGCAGGAAGCAGGTATTTTCGTACTCTTTTAAATTTCGCGCAATTCGTAAAAAGCCTAAGTGAAAAAAATCTTGTTTAAGGATACAAAGATTAATATCAAAAGGGAGGCACAACATCGCGCTGTGCCTCCCTTTTGATAAAGTGATTATTTATGGTGTTAAGCCCTTTTTTTCTTCAGGGCGTAGCTTCCTGCAAAGCATAAGGCGGAAGCGGCAAACAGAATAAGATAGAGACTACTGTCCCCTGTTTTGGGAACGTCGTCATAATCGTTAGCGTTTGACGAAGAAGGAGTCTGGGTCGGGGTCTGTGTTGCCGGCTTGGCAGGCGCAGGCTGTGAGGTGGCAGGAGCCGTAGAGCTGTACTTGGAGGGATCGGTTCTCATAATGCCTTTGTCAATGCTGAAGCTGCCTTTTTCAAAGTTATAAAATTCATAATAGGTTTTCTGGACATCACTGATTTTTACATAGCTTACGGTACCACCCACAACCACGGTAGGTACTACCTCGGGATCCCCGTATAGAATCAGATTGGTTACATTATTATTGAGATTACAGGTTGCATTGTCATAAACATTGGCATTAACGATATCTCCGTTGATAGCAGCGACGCTGTCACGTAATACATAGAGCTCCTGAATGCTTTTGGCGGTAACTACGGCGGAGTTGGTGTTTTTGATAGTCAGATTGCTTAGGCTTACGGATAATTCCAGACCCAATGCGGAGTTGGTACCATCAATTACCAGAATATCACCGTCCTTGATATTCTCCTTTAAATAGTACAATTCCCTGCCGTTATTTTCGCTATCCCAAGACTGAGCCTGTTGGTACCTCCACTCATTTAAGGAATCCACATATTTTACATAGTATCTTTCCGGCTCCGCCGCGGAAGCAGTCAAAGTGTTCTGTGCCGGAAGCAGAGCTAAAACAGCCGCTATGACAACAAGTGTTACAAATTTTTTAAAACATTTCATAATGATACCCTCCTGAATAAATTGTCTGTATGTTGTACTAATCCCGGAAGCTTCGGTATTCAACCGTACTGTCCGTCTCCTTGGCAACTACCACAAAGCGACCTTGCTCCACATGATACACGCAAGTGGAAAGAGTGAGAAAACGGTCGCCGAATTGTGCCGTGACTCCCGTATCGTACAGGGACATTTGCTTAATATTATTGTAAAAGTCGTCAAATTCTTCCTGAGTATCTGCCTGAAAGAATTTGTAGAACTTAAACACATCATCGGATTTTTTAAAAACCTGAGAGCGGAATACGGCAATTACCTCATAATTTTGCATGCGCTCCTGCGTGTGCAAAATTATCTGCTTATGCTTCTCGTAATAAGAAAAATCTTCATAATCGGTAAGATTACCAAACATGGCGCCGGAACGCATATTATGTCCGTGGATAATAAGGTTGGTAGTCAAAGGGTCAAGAGAGCTGTCTGTGTCAAGAATGAGACAGCCGTTTTGATTGTCTCTTCCCTCAAAATCCCGGTACAGATAATAATTCTCATCTCGGGGCGTCCACATCACGGGGTAATCAATATTGGTGTCCGGTATCTGCAGCCATGCCGCCATATCTTCATTGGCAAGAAAGCTGTCTTGATAAGGATTTTCCATAAGCTCTACAGGAGAAGAGGGGTTCTCGCCGGATTGCTCCTGAGAGGAAACAGGTGTTTCCGATTCGTCCGTTGCAGTAGCTTCTTTTGATATTTCCGTATAGCTCTCCGCCGATTCGCGCAAGTCCTCGAAAACAGCCTCGGACTGCCTGTCCGAATGAACATGCTTCACAAATAGAAAGCCTGCGGCAACAAGGAATCCCATGCCCAATATACATAATATGATTGTAATTATTTTCCGCGTATTTTCCATGCCTATATTATACGTCATAAAACCGTGATAATGCAACAGTTTCATAAATAATTAAGATTGGGGGGCGGCGGAGGTATTGTTCATTGTAAAATAAAAAAGGGCATATACATATTAAAAAAAAGAAGGATTGTGTATGAGCAAGCTTCAATATAAGCTGTTATCCATGGTTATGGGAGTGCTTTTGGTGGTATCTATGCTATTTGTGAGCCGGGAGGCTGCAAAAAGTGTGAACGGCAGCAGGATTCTGGTGGGAGAAGAAAAAAAATGTGTGGTAATTGACGCAGGGCATGGGGGCGATGATCCCGGAAAGGTAGGAATAAACAACTCGCTGGAAAAGGATATTAACTTAAAGATAGCCTTGCTTGTAAAGCAGTTTCTGGAAGCTGAAGACATTGAAGTGGTGTTGACAAGAGAAACCGAATCGGGGCTTTATGATGCCGGAGCGACGAATAAAAAGGTACAGGACATGAAACGCAGAATTGCCATTATAGACGAGGTAAAGCCTGATTTGACGGTCAGCATACACCAGAACAGTTATCCGGAGGAGTATGTACACGGCTCTCAGGTCTTTTTCTATACAGGGAGCAGGGAAGGGCAGGCGTTGGCAGAGACTATCCAAAAGCAGCTGAAGGAAAAAACAGACCCGGAGAATACCAGACAGATAAAGGCAAACGACAGCTATTATTTGCTGAAAAAGACAGGGGTACCCATCGTTATCGTGGAGTGCGGCTTCCTTTCAAATTATACGGAGGCGGAAAAACTCTGTACACAGGAATATCAGGAGAGGGTTGCATGGGCGATACATATGGGAATTTTACAGTATCTGAATAAAGAATGATTGACGAAGAAATGTATGCGGGCGGCTTAATTGTTACAAAATGATAGAACTTTTTTTTAACTTATGTTATACTATAAGCAGTGTGCATGTCATGGTGGAGTACACGGAAAGTGTCAGCTTATGGAAACAAGAATTATCAAATTGGAACAGGAAGAGTCGGATGAGGATTTGCTGCAGGAGGCAGGCAGTGTGATACGCTGCGGCGGATTGGTGGCGTTTCCCACGGAAACAGTGTACGGTCTGGGGGGGGATGCGCTGAATAAGAACTCCGCCCGAAAAATATATGAGGCGAAGGGAAGACCCTCCGACAATCCCTTGATTGTGCATATTTGCAGGTTTAAGGATATTTATGAAATTACTGAAAGGGTGCCAAAGGAAGCTGTTAAAATAGCCGACGCCTTTTGGCCGGGTCCGCTTACCATGATATTGCCTAAGTCGGACAGAGTGCCTTATGAGACTACGGGAGGCCTTGGTACCGTGGCGGTTCGCATGCCTTCCCATCCGGTGGCGCAGAAATTGATAGCGTACGGAGGGGGGTATGTTGCGGCGCCCAGCGCCAATGCTTCCGGGCGCCCAAGCCCGACCGTGGCAAGACATGTTATCGAAGATATGCGGGATAAAATAGATGTGATTGTGGATGGCGGCGAAGTGGGAATCGGCTTGGAATCCACCATTATTGACCTTACGGTATCCCCTCCCCAGATATTGCGTCCGGGCTATATTACCCGGAAAATGTTGTCCGGAATACTCGGTTCGGTGGAAGAGGATATTACTATACTTAAGGCGGACAGCGGACAGGCTCCCAAGGCGCCGGGTATGAAATACCGTCATTATGCGCCTAAGGGCGAGCTTACCGTTGTGCAGGGAGACGCTAAAGAGGTGACGGCGTACATCAATGCTCATGCGAAGGACGCAATGGCGGCAGGTAACAGAGTAGGGGTGATTGCCACCGAGGAGCTTTCGGGAGAATATTGTGCCGATGTGGTGAAATGCGTGGGCAGAAGGGATGACGAAGACATGATTGCCAGACATTTGTATACCGTTCTCAGAGAATTTGACGAGGAGGGAGTTACGATGATTTATTCGGAGAGCTTTGATGCGAAAGATTTTGGACAGGCAATTATGAACAGGCTTTTGAAGGCGGCGGGGCATAAAGTTATAAAATTGGATTGAGACCCCAAGCGGCGGTTTAAATGTGGGTATGCGGATAGGAGCACTGGGGCGGCGGCCCGTGAATATATAATAAGACAAGGAGGCTTATATGATAGCAATAGGAAGTGATCATGGCGGTTATGAATTAAAGCAGAAGGTAATAAAGCATTTGGAGGAGAAGAACATACCCTGTCGGGATATGGGCTGTAACAGTAAGGACAGCTGCGATTATCCCGTGTTCGGTCATGCGGTGGCAAATGCCGTGGCGCAGGGAAGCTGTGAAAAGGGAATTGTGATTTGTACTACCGGCATAGGCATCAGCATTACGGCTAACAAGACAAAAGGAATCCGTTGCGCGCTGTGTTCGGACAGTCTTTCCGCAAGGATGACGAGGCTGCATAATGACGCCAACGTATTGGCCTTGGGAGCAGGCTTCGTAGGAGAGAATTTGGCGATTGAAATTGTTGATACCTTTTTGAATACGGAGTTTTCGGGGGAAGAGAGACATCAGAGAAGGGTAGACCTTATAGAACAATAGGAGGAAAGGCGATGGCAAAGGTAATTGTAATGAATCATCCGCTGATTCAGCATAAAATCGGATTTATTCGCAGAAAGGAAACAGGAACCAAGGATTTCAGGCAGACTATCAGTGAGATTGCAATGTTGATTTGTTATGAGGCAACAAGAGACCTGAGGCTGGACGAGGTGGAGATTGAAACGCCTATCTGTACTGCCCATGTAAAGGAATTAAAAGGGAAAAAAATGGCGATAGTTCCCATTCTCCGTGCCGGTCTGGGCATGGTTGACGGAATGCTGACGCTGATTCCCGCCGCAAAGATTGGTCATATTGGTCTTTACAGAGATCCCGAGACACTTAAGCCTGTGGAGTACTACTGCAAGCTTCCTGCGGATTGTGCGGAGCGGGAGGTTTTTGTAGTTGACCCTATGCTTGCTACGGGAGGTTCTTCTGTTGCAGCTATCCAGATGCTTAAGGACAAAGGTTGTAAAAATATTCATTTTATGTGTATTATTGCGGCTCCCGAGGGTGTGGAGGCTATGAAGCAGGCGCATCCTGATGTAGACATGTACATTGGTGCAATGGATGAGAAATTGAACGACCACGGCTATATCGTGCCAGGGCTGGGGGACGCCGGAGACCGTATTTTCGGTACTAAATAGAGCGGGGGGCTTATGGGAGCAAAGAGAAAAGATTATATCAGCTGGGACGAGTATTTTATGGGAGTGGCGCATCTTTCGGGAATGCGCTCTAAGGATCCGAACACACAGGTGGGCGCCTGTATAGTGAGCAGTGACAATAAAATATTGTCAATGGGATACAACGGATTCCCGAGCGGCTGCTCGGACGATATATTCCCATGGGAGCGGGAAGGGGAAGAGCTTGACACCAAGTATCCCTTTGTTACCCATAGCGAGTTGAATGCTATTTTAAATTATAGGGGAGGCTCCTTGGAGGGAACAAAGCTGTATGTGTCCCTGTTTCCCTGCAACGAATGCGCGAAAGCAATTATTCAGGCAGGGATTGCCTGTGTTGTCTATGACAGCGACAAATATAAGGGAACCTTGGCGAATTTGGCGGCGAAGCATATGTTTGACGCCGCCGGTGTAAAGTATGTTCCATACAAAAGGACGGGCAGGCAGATTGTAATATCGGTGTAGGGAAAGGTGGGTTGGTGAAGGTTGAAGCGTTGGAAAAAGATAGCTGTATTGATGTCAATAGTGCTTCTGATGGGGGAATTTCCCTCTTCGTCGGATGTCCTTGTGGCAAAGGCTACTACAACTCAGCAGCAGATTACCCAGACCCAGACGGAGAAGAATGAGCTGGAGAGTCAGCTTGGACAGACCAACGAAGAACTGGAAGATCTGAAGGGAGAGCAAAAAACTCTTCAGGGGGAATTGAAAAAGCTGAATGAACAACTGACGGCTGTCAGCAATCATTTGGAAGAGCTGGAAGGGCAGATTAAGGAAAAGGAGCAGGAGATCATAGCTACGCAGGCGGCGCTTGACGAGGCCAGAGCTACGGAGAGCTGGCAGTATAAGTGTATGGTTATCCGGGTGCGGGATATGTATGAGCGCAACGATACCAGTTATGTAAATGCATTGCTTAACGTTGGAAGCTTTTCGGATATGCTCAATGTCGCAGACCGCTTTGAAAAGATAGCCGATTATGATAAGCAAAAGCTCGAGGAATTTAAAGAGAATCGTATATTAATAGAGGAAACCGAGGAGAGGCTTAAAGCGGAAAAGGTGGAGTTGGACAATCTTAAGGTTGCGGCAGAGGCTGAGAAAAATAAGGTTTCCGGGCTTATCAGCCAGACCTCCAATACAATGGCGCACTATGCGGATCAGATATCCGATGCGGAACAGAGGGCAAGGGAATATGAGGCGGAGATCAAGAAAAAGGAGGAGGATCTGGAATACCTGAAGAAGAAGCTTGCCGAGGAGCTTAGGATGTCTCAGGCGGCGGCAAACGCTACATGGAGGGACATTTCCGAAGTTAACTTTGCGGAGGGCGACAGATATCTTTTGGCGAATCTTATTTATTGTGAAGCGGGAGGCGAGCCTTATGAGGGCAAGCTTGCAGTGGGTGCCGTTGTTATCAACAGGGTATTAAGTTCCGTATACCCCGATTCCGTGGTGGGAGTCATATATCAGAAATCTCAGTTTTCGCCGGTAGGAAGCGGCAGATTAGGGATTGCCCTTGCAAATAATAAGGCGACTCAAAGCTGCTATCAGGCGGCGGACGAAGCCATGTCGGGCGCTACCAATGTGGGCTCCTGTGTGTATTTCAGAACGCCCATTGAAGGACTTACAGGAATTAATATCGGCGGTCATGTATTTTATTAGGCGGTCATGGTTTTGGCTTGGGTCAAAGCATTGAAAAATTTGATTGATAGGAAACAAGCGGCTGAATCCGGTGCATTATTGGATTTAGCCGCTTTCTGTTATAAATTAAGACTGTCAAGATACGTCTGCAGTCTGTCGAATTTATCCCGGTAGATTAGAGTCAAGAGAGCATTCAGACGTTTTAGGCACAGGCTCATCAGGGAGGAGGATATAAGCCCCTTATCCAAAGCGACGGCAAGCTCGTCCAAGTCCATTACCTTCATGGAGCCGTTTGGATATACGATCACATCGGCAAGAAGATCCGTGACAATTAAAGTGTTTTCGGCGGAATCAAGGGCATAATCTACAATGTCGCAATACCAATATAAGAGGGAATTATCGGGGCGGTAAAATTTGCTGACTTTGATTCCCTGCTTCAAAAAATAGCAGGAACAGCCGTGGGAAAAATCATTCTTAGGGCGAATGGTATTCCATTTGGTAATAATAATCTCATCGTCCGCCTTGATAATTTCGTCTCCTTTGAGTAAAATGCATTCGGGAGGGATAATTCTTCTGCGATAAATCTGCAAAGGGTTCATAGAAGCTCCTTTCTCTGCGAAAATAAGGGTTTGTACAAATACTACAGCCTTAAAAAAAGTAAGTCAATCAATTTTTACATATTTTTTGGTTTCATATAAGTGTTTCCCTAGACATTTGGCGAAATTTTGGGTATAATTTTCCATGACGGTATGTGTGTCCGCGACGGGTGTATGGTTATGTGTCGTATGGGAATTTCGGATTTCGGGAGTGTGTTATGCGCAAGGACAAGCCTTATGACAAAAGTGTATATCGTTCGCTTGCTTTGATTTTGCAGTTTGGAATTAATATGCTGGTGCCTATCGGTATGATGACGGCTTTAGGCATTTATCTGGACGGGAGGTTTGATACCTCCTTTTGGACTATTCTTTTGTTTTTTGTGGGAGCCGTAGCAGGGGCGCAGAACATATACAAAATGGCAAAAAGGATTTTTGATACACCGGCTGACGATTTTAACAAAAAGGAGAGAAGCGGCGCGGATGAAAATGGTGGAAGCATTGAGAAAGAAAAACAGGACGCTTCTTGAGATGCATTTAGGCATACTGTTTCTGGGAATTGTCTGTCAGGCGGTAGGCGCGCTTCTGGTAAAAAACCAGTTTTTTTATGCCAAAAGCCTTTGGTTTGGTATATTGCTTTCCATGGTAAGTGCGGCGCATATGTACAGGACGCTGGACAGGGCGCTGGATTTGGAGGAGAAGACGGCGGCGAAGGTGATTTTCAGAGGATATTTGATACGCTATGTATTGCTTGTTGCTTTTTTGCTCATTATTATTTACACAAAGGTCATGAATCCTTTAATTGTGTTTATGGCGTATATGACCTTGAAGGTAACGGCATTGATTTGGCCGATTACTCATAAATTATGTAATAGGTTTTTTCATGAGGCGGATCCGATACCCGAGCCGGTTTCGGATGAGGTCTCAAATGAGGAGGGAGAACTCTCCGCTAAAAATTAAAAAAAGGAGGTGAAAATATGATGCATGGGATTCTGTTATCCTCATCCGGTGAAATCGACGTTATGGTACACGGGCTGATGAAGTACAGCTTTTTCGGTCATGAGGTGTGGATAACAACTACACATGTCTGCCTGCTTCTTGTAATGTTGGTTCTTATCGTTTTTTCTATTGCCGCCGGCCGGGCGATTAAAAAAGGCGCCGAGGTACCGGGAGGTTTTCAAAATGCGGTAGAGCTAATCGTAGAAAAGCTGGATGGCATGGTAGACGGTACGATGGGAAGAAGCGGCGCCAAATTTTATAATTATATAGGTACCGTTTTTATCTTTATCCTTTTCAGCAACATATCCGGACTTCTGGGCTTAAGACCCCCTACGGCAGATTACGGCGTAACTTTTCCGTTGGGCGTGATAACCTTTATATTGATTCATTTTAATCAGTTTAAGTATCAGAAGCCAAAGGATATCTGGACGGACATGTGTTCGCCTCTTCCGCCGTGGCTGCCTATCTGGCTTCCAATCAACATTATTAGTGAGATTGCGGTTCCGGTGTCGCTGTCGCTTCGTCTGTTTGCCAATATATTGTCAGGAACGATTATGATGGCGTTAATTTACGGCTTGCTAGGCTGGGTTGCGACAATTTGGCCGGCAGCGCTGCATGTGTACTTTGACTTGTTCTCAGGAGCAATTCAGACCTATGTGTTCTGTATGCTGACCATGACTTATATTTCCAATGCAATCGGAGATAATGCGGATGCATAACGCACAGGATGCGGATTACGAAAAGCAAAACACTTTTCGGCAAATTATATATTTGATAGAATCAGGAGGAAAACAAAATGGATTTTAATGAAAGCTTTATTTTAGGATGCTCTGCAATCGGTGCAGGTTTGGCGGTTATTGCCGGTATCGGACCCGGTGTCGGACAAGGTATTGCGGCAGGTCATGCTGCAGCAGCAGTAGGACGTAATCCCGGCGCAAAGTCATCTATCACTTCTACCATGCTGCTTGGTCAGGCTGTTGCGGAGACCACCGGTCTGTACGGTCTGTTGGTTGCGATTCTGTTATTATTTGTAAAGCCTCTGTTGTGGTAAGAAACCATAACATACCGGAAAGGAGGCAAAAATGATACTATTAACTGCGGGAGAGACCTATGACAGAATGTTTGGTATAGACTGGCAGCTGCTTTCGGATTCTACGCTGACTATTATTGCAGTCTTTGCCCTGTTTGCCATAATGAGTTATTTCCTGTTCAATCCGGCGAGAAAGATGCTTAACGACCGTAAGGAAAAAATCAAGGGTGAGCTTGAGGACGCCAAGGCCAATATGGAGGAGGCGCACAACTTACGGAGCGAATATGAAGGCAAATTAAAAGCTATTGACAAAGAAGCGGAAAGCATTTTAAGCGAAGCCCGCAAAAAAGGTCTTGTCAACGAGAATCAGATAATTGCTCAGGCTAAGGAGGAAGCGGCGCGTATACTTGAGAGAGCACGCGTAGAGGCACAGCTTGAGAAGCAAAAGATGTCGGACGATGTGAAAAAGGAGATTATTTCCGTAGCGTCGGCGATGGCGGGCAAGGTGGTATCTGCTTCCATTGACGTCTCTGTGCAAAATCAGCTGATAGACGAGACACTGAAAGAAATGGGTGATGATACATGGCTAAGTTAGTTTCAAAGACCTATGGTGAAGCATTGTTTGAGACTGCTATGGAGGCGAGGCCTTTAGAGGGCGCCGCCAAGGCGCAGGAGCTTATGGATGAGATACGTCAGTTTGGTGAAATTCTGAAACAAAATCCGGATTTTGATAAGCTGATGAAGCATCCCGGCATTCCCAAGCAGGAGAAGCTTCAGGTGATGGAGCGGACTTTTAAAGGGCGTATCAGCGAGGAGCTTCTTGGATTTTTGGAAGTAGTAATAAATAAAGAGAGGTATGGGGAGCTGCCCTCTATTTTCCAATATTTTATTGATAAGGTTAAGGAGGAGCAGAAGATAGGCGTGGCATATGTGACCACTGCGGTGGAGCTTACCGCTTCGCAGAAGGAGCAGGTTTTGGCAAGGCTTCTTCAGACTACCTCATATTTGAAAATTGAGACGCATTTTAGCGTGGATGCAGCTCTGATCGGCGGAATGGTTATCCGTATTAACGACAGGGTTGTGGATAGCAGTATCCGGACAAAGATCAGTGATTTGACAAAACAATTATTACAAATCCAGTTGGGTTAGACCAACGGAAGAAAGGTGCGACAGATCCATGAATTTAAGACCAGAAGAAATAAGTTCCGTAATCAAGGAACAAATCAAGAGATATGCATCGCAGCTTGACGTTTCCGATGTGGGTACGGTTATTCAGGTGGCGGATGGTATCGCTCGTGTACATGGACTGGAAAATGCCATGCAGGGAGAGCTGCTGCAGTTCCCGGGTGATGTATATGGCATGGTGCTGAATCTGGAGGAAGACAATGTCGGTGTTGTACTGTTAGGCAGTGCCAAAAATATTAACGAAGGCGATACCGTTAAAACGACGGGACGTGTGGTAGAGGTTCCGGTGGGTGATGCTCTTCTGGGGCGTGTTGTAAATGCTCTGGGGCAGCCTATTGACGGTAAGGGTCCTGTTCAGACCGATAAATTCCGTAAGATTGAGCGCGTTGCAAGCGGCGTTATTACCAGAAAGAGTGTGGACACTCCCTTACAGACGGGTATTAAGGCCATCGACTCCATGGTGCCCATCGGCAGAGGGCAGCGCGAGCTGATTATTGGCGACCGCCAGACAGGTAAAACTGCGATTGCAATCGATACGATTATCAATCAGAAGGGTCAGAATGTAAAATGTATTTATGTTGCAATCGGTCAGAAGGCTTCTACCGTTGCCAATATAGTGAAAACCTTGGAGGAGTTTGGGGCGCTTGCCTATACCACGGTGGTGGTATCCACGGCAAGTGATTTGGCTCCGCTACAGTATATCGCTCCCTATTCCGGCTGTGCAATCGGCGAAGAATGGATGGAGAACGGAGAGGATGTATTGGTGGTATATGACGATTTGAGTAAGCATGCCACCGCATATAGGACACTCTCCTTACTGCTTCGCCGTCCGCCCGGACGTGAGGCGTATCCCGGCGACGTATTCTATCTGCATTCCAGACTATTGGAACGTGCCGCTAGGATGAGCGAGGAATACGGCGGAGGTTCCCTCACTGCACTTCCTATTATAGAGACGCAGGCAGGAGATGTCTCGGCTTATATCCCTACGAATGTTATTTCCATTACCGACGGGCAGATTTATCTTGAGACGGAAATGTTCAATGCGGGCTTCCGCCCTGCCGTAAACGCAGGACTTTCCGTATCCCGTGTGGGTGGTGCGGCACAGATTAAGGCTATGAAAAAGATTGCGGCCCCTATTCGTGTGGAGCTTGCACAGTATAGGGAGCTTGCTGCTTTTGCGCAGTTTGGCTCCGAGCTGGATGCGGACACAAAGGAGAAGCTTGCGCAGGGTGAGCGTATTAAAGAAGTATTGAAGCAGCCGCAGTATCAGCCTATGCCGGTGCAGTATCAGGTTATAATTATCTATGCGGTAACACATAAGTATCTGCTGGATGTTGCCGTGGAGGATATAACCCGGTTTGAGAAGGAATTTTTTGAGTTTTTGGATACAAAATATCCTGAGATTCCGGCAAATATTGCTTCCGAGAAAGTGATTTCGGACGAGACGGAAGGGCTGTTGCAAAAGGCGCTGGAAGAATTTAAACAGCAGTTTTTAAAGTAAAGGCGAGGGTAAAATATGGCATCAATGCGTGATATAAAGCGCCGTAAGGGCAGTATACAAAGCACGCAGCAGATTACTAAGGCGATGAAGCTTGTTTCTACCGTTAAGCTGCAGCGTGCCAGAGCCAATGCCGAGCGCTCTCAGACTTATTTTAACTGTATGTATAATACGGTGAACAGTATTTTATCCCGTGTGGGACATATGGAGCACAGATACCTGATGTCCGGAAAATCTCCCAAAAAAGCAGTGATTGTGATTACCTCCAACCGCGGTCTTGCAGGCGGCTACAATTCCAATGTTGTGAAGCTTGTTACCAGAAACGAAAATTGGAACAAGGAGGAATTGCTCATTTATGCAATAGGTAATAAGGGCAGGGAGCTTTTGCAAAGAGGCGGTTATGAAATAAAGGAGGTACTTCCGGAGATTATTGAAGAACCGGCTTATGCAGACGCAATGCATTTGGCGCAAAGGCTGTTAAAGGCGTTCGAGGAGGAAGAAATAGGCGAGATTTATCTTGCGTATACTTCATTTAAGAATACGGTCAGCCATGTGCCGACGCTGCTTAAGCTGCTTCCGGTGGAGATGGAAGGAGAGCAGCCGTCCGATTCCGCAAGTCAGGATGCGATTATGAACTTTGAGCCGGAGGATATTGAGGCTTTGGATATGATTGTGCCCAAGTATATGGCAAGTCTTATATACGGAGCCATGGTGGAGGCGGTAGCCAGTGAAAACGGCGCCCGCATGCAGGCAATGGATAATGCTACCAGCAATGCGGAGGAAATGATTAGCGATTTGGCGCTAAAATATAACAGGGCAAGGCAGGGCTCTATCACACAGGAATTGACAGAGATTATCGCAGGTGCGGAGGCACTGGGATAGAAAAATATGCCCGCGTCTGCGGGCAGGAAAGAGGTAGAAATGGCAGGAGAAAATAGAGGAAAGGTTACTCAGGTCATCGGAGCGGTGTTAGACGTGCGCTTCGACGAGGGTAAGCTTCCCGAGATTAATGAGGCAATCCGCATCCCTACCAGAGAGGGAGGAGAGCTGACGGTAGAGGTCTCCCAGCACTTGGGTGACGATACAGTCAGATGCATCGCCATGGGTACTACCGACGGACTCATGAGAGGTATGGAGGCGATTGCAACAGGAGCGCCAATTTCGGTTCCGGTAGGCGAGAATACATTGGGAAGGATTTTCAACGTATTAGGCCAGCCTATAGACAACAAGCCTGCTCCCGAGGGGGTAAGCTATGAGCCTATTCACAGACCGGCGCCTGCTTTTGAGGAGCAGTCTACGGAGACCGAACTTTTAGAGACCGGCATAAAGGTTGTTGACTTGTTGTGCCCTTATCAAAAGGGCGGTAAGATTGGCCTGTTTGGCGGTGCGGGCGTAGGTAAGACGGTCCTGATTCAGGAGCTTATCCGTAATATTGCTACGGAGCACGGCGGATATTCCGTATTTACCGGTGTAGGCGAGCGTACCCGTGAGGGCAACGACCTGTATCATGAAATGGCAGAGTCCGGAGTTATCGATAAGACCACCATGGTATTCGGTCAGATGAACGAGCCGCCGGGAGCAAGAATGAGAGTGGGTCTTACCGGACTGACTATGGCGGAATATTTCCGAGATAAGGGCGGCAAGGATGTATTGCTGTTTATTGATAATATTTTCCGTTTTACGCAGGCAGGCAGCGAGGTGTCCGCACTTTTGGGCCGTATGCCTTCCGCGGTAGGCTATCAGCCCACTCTGCAGACAGAGATGGGCGCTTTACAGGAGCGTATCACTTCCACCAAAAACGGTTCCATCACTTCCGTTCAGGCTGTTTATGTTCCTGCGGACGACCTGACGGATCCAGCGCCGGCAACCACCTTTGCTCACTTGGACGCGACAACGGTTTTGTCACGTTCCATTGTAGAGCTGGGTATTTATCCGGCGGTTGATCCGCTGGAGTCTACCTCTCGTATTCTTGACCCCAGAATTTTAGGTGACGAGCATTATAAGACGGCACGCGGGGTTCAGGAAATTCTACAGAGGTATAAGGAGCTGCAGGATATTATTGCAATCCTTGGTATGGATGAGCTTTCGGAGGAGGACAGACTGGTAGTGTCTCGTGCCCGTAAGGTGCAGAGATTCCTCTCCCAGCCGTTCTTTGTGGCAGGTCAGTTTACAGGCCTCGAGGGTAAGTATGTACCCATTAATGAGACAATCCGTGGCTTTAAGGAGATTTTGGAGGGAAAACATGACGATATCCCCGAGAGCTATTTCTTGAATGCCGGAGGCATTGACGACGTTCTGGCAAAAGTGAAATAGGAGGAAAGCTATGGCAGATAACAAAGGCTTCCAGTTGCATATTATCACGCCCGACAGAGTATTTTATGAGGGCGAGGTGGATATGGTAGAATTCAACACCACGGAAGGGCAGATTGGTATTCTGCCCGGTCATATTCCCCTAACTGTTATCGTGAAACCGGGAATTTTGAATATCAGTGAGCCTGAAGGAGAGAAGGAGGCGGCGCTTCACGCCGGCTTTGCGGAAATTTTGCCGGATAAGGTTACTATTTTGGCGGAGATTATCGAGTGGCCAAGCGAGATTGATGAAGAGAGGGCCGAGGCGGCGCTCCATCGTGCACAGGAGCGTTTGCGCCATAAGAGTAAGGAGACTGATGTGGCGAGAGCGGAAACTGCTTTGCAGAGAGCTATTGCCAGAATTCAAGTGTTAAAATAAAATTTTACCGGTATCATATTACAGCCCCGCCATGCAAAATTAGCCGGCGGAGCTGTAACAAATTGTACGCAGTGCGCATATGTTATTAAAAAATAACTATGAGGCACTGCGTATGGATTTTAATCCCAAAATGCTGCATACGTTTCCCAGTAATATTCCCTTGCCCTATTATATGACATATCCCGGATGCTTAGGAGAAAAACAGGAGCAGGAAAATTTAAGGGATTTGGAGTATTTACAGCAGACTTATCCCTCGAAGGTGCAGAAATATCAGCGTAGGCTGGCTGAAATATTGGACAAATTGGACTATGAGGGAAGTATGATTTATGATGAATATCCGGACAGATATTGCCTGCAGAAGCTGGCAAAGACAGTGACCCAGATGATTCGTAACGAAGAAGAGGAAATGTGTGAGGAAGATATTCCGCCGCAGGTGTGGAATAATTTGGAAAATATGATTTATGTGCTGACCTGTAATGAGATTTATAAACGCAGGCACGGTGGAAAAAGGGCAAGTGTGACACGCTTTTATCCCTGCGGACAATGACCCATAAGGGCATATTCGGCGCTTGCGGCGTTTTAGATTTTGTTCCGGCGGTTTAAGGCGGGGTTAGCGATTGATAGGATGTACAGAAATGGATGAATTAAAATTATTATTAGACAGTATGTTAAATGACCAACTGACGCAGATTATATTAAGCAATTCCCGAAATTCAGGGCATGCTTCAAAGATAAAAATAAGACCGGTGCTCATAAAGGGAAAACTGTATTTTCAGGAAACTCTTTATCGGGGAGCTCAGGTTTTTCATGAAAATTTTAAGGCAGAAGAAGAGAAAGTTAGAATTATGAATTATTTGCAAGAGCTTTTTAGACAGGGAGAGCTTAAAGCACTGACTAGAGAGGCGGTTGTCTTGGTAAGCAAAAAAGGGAAGATAACAGTGAAAAGCCGGATAAAAACAGCTGCGAAGGTGGAAAGGACAGATGATTCAAAAAGTTCTGCCCTTTCACATAATCGCAGTAAACAATATATTTTAAAAGATGGGCAGCCGGTAGATTTTCTTGTGGAGCTGGGCGTACAGACGCCTGAGGGGAAAGTGACAAAGGCAAAATATGATAAATTTAGACAGATTAATCGTTTTTTGGAGTTTATAGAGGATGTGCTAGACGAGCTCCCCTTGAATCGTCTTGTTCGTATAATTGATTTCGGATGCGGAAAATCCTATTTGACCTTTGCCATGTATTATTATTTGCACCAGATGAAAAATAGAGACATTGAAATCACAGGGTTGGATTTGAAGGCAGACGTGATTGAAAGGTGTAATCAGCTTGCGCATAAGCTGGGCTATGCTAAGCTTTGTTTTGAAAAAGGAGACATCAGTACCTATGAGGGCGCCCGCAATGTGGACATGGTGGTTTCTCTTCATGCCTGTGATACAGCCACGGATTATGCATTAGAAAAGGCGGTAAAGTGGGGGGCAAGGGTAATTATGGCGGTTCCATGCTGTCAGCATGAAATAAACAGGCAGATAAGCAATGACATATTGCAACCGATTTTAAGGTATGGGGTGATAAAGGAGCGCTTGTCGGCATTGGTCACAGACGCACTGCGTGCCAATCTTTTGGAAGGACAAGGATATGAAACACAGATTATCGAGTTCATTGATATGGAACATACGCCTAAGAATCTGTTAATCAGGGCTGTAAAGGGAAAAGGAATGAAGCCTAAAAACCGAAAGAACGATATTTTGGAGGTGACAAGCTTTTTACAGGTTCAGCCAACGTTAGAAAGGCTCTTTAAGGAATAAAAGCATATATGAAAAAAACAATTATTAAAGGAACGGCGTTTGCTGTGATATTTTTAGCCTCCCTTTTTATAATAGGAAGGCTGATGAACAAGGGGCATAATAATCTTACCATGGAAATGCAGGCGGCAAGCCTGCCTGTGATTACCATGGAAAAAGCAGGAATAGCTTATAATGAGCTGCATGGTTATGTAGAGGCTATGGACACTGCATTTCAGAGGGATACCATGACTGTTTTGGGAGAAAACAGGGATGCAGGCTTTACAGTGGAGACCTTTGGAAGAGATGTGACGGGAATCTCTGTGGAGGTCAGAAGCACCGACGGTTCCAGATTAATAGAGAATTCGCAGATTACGGATTATCAGTCGATAAGAAATCAAATAACAGGGCGTATAGCGCTCAAAGACTTAATTAACAAGGATGAAGAATATGCTCTTGTCATTATTTTAGAGCTGGATGGGGAGGAGCAGATTCGCTATTATACCAGAGCGATTTGGAGCGATACGCTTCATGCGGCGGAGAAGCTTGCCTTTGTGAAGGACTTTCATGAGAAATTATATGATAAGGAAGCGGCAAAGGAGCTGACAAAATATTTGGAAACCAATTCTTCTCTGGAGGATAACCGTTCTTTTCATAAAGTAAATATTCATAGCAGCTTCAGACAGATTACATGGGGAGAGCTGCCTATAAGAGAGGTTATGGAGCCGGTAATACAGCTGAAGGAGATTGCAAATCAGACGGCCTCTATAGTGGTCGATTATATGGTGGCTACGGATAGTGGACGAAAGACTGTATATTACCGAGTGAAAGAATATTATCGCATAAGATACACTACAGACAGAATTTATCTGTTGGACTATGAACGTACTATGACTCAGATGGCAGATGTGGAGCATATGTACGCCAATAACAAGATTTTGTTAGGTATAACGGACACAAATATTCCTATGCTGGAAAGCGAGGACGGAAATGTTGTGGTATTTGAGGTAGAGAATTGTCTGTGCAGCTATAATGTGACGACCAATAAGCTAACGGTAGTTTTTTGCTTCTATGATAAAGAAAATATGGATACGCGAACCTTATACGGTCAGCATGCCATTAAAATATTAAACGTAGATGAGGGCGGTAATATAAGGTTTGCGGTATATGGTTATATGAACAGGGGCAGGCATGAAGGAGAGGTGGGAATCCAGTTGTACTCCTATGACCATACGCTGAACACTATAGAGGAATCTGTTTACATTCCTTATAATAAATCCTTTGCCGTTCTTGCGCCGCAGATGGAGCAGCTTTTATACCTGAATCGAGAGCAGAAGCTTTATCTTTCATTGGAAGGTATAATTTATGGTATTGACCTGATAGAAAAAACCTATGAGAAATTAGTTGAGATTATACAGGACGATAGTATTCAGGTGTCCGACAATCATAAGATTATGATGTGGCAGGAGGACAGTGATATGTATCACTGTACCAAGCTGAATGTACTTGATTTAAACAATGATACACAGACGGTGATTGAGGTAAATATGGACGAGGCCATACGTCCTTTGGGATTTATGGGAGAGGATATCATTTATGGAGTTGCAAGACAAGAGGAAATTCTGGAGGAAAATACAGGCCATGTCTTTTTCCCTATGTATAAGGTGTGCATTGCCAATTCCGACGGGGAGCTGCTAAAGGAGTACAGCCAAAGTAATTATTATGTGACGGGCTGTACGGTTATTGACAATCAGATTACTTTGGAAAGACTGATAAAATCAGAAGGCGGCGGCTATAGTGACGCGCCCACGGATCATATAATGAACAATGTGCAGGCAGAGGTGGGTAAAAATACAATTGTGGCGGCAGATATTGATATTTATAAGAGATATGTGCAGATTCAAACAAGAAGCGCCATTGACAGCAAGTCAATTAAAATATTGACGCCGAAGGAAGTAGTGTTTGAAGGGGGAAGAGAGCTTTTACTGGAAAACGAGAATGAAACGATTAAATATTATGTCTATGGACCGTATGGTGTTATGGGGGTATATAGTGCGCCGGCAAGGGCGGTAAATCTGGCGTATGAGAAATCCGGAGTGGTGGTGGATTCGGAAGGAAATTGTATCTGGATTAAGGGAAACCGGGTTACAAGGAATCAGATAATGGCTATTAAAGAACCCGAGATTTCCGATGAAGGGGGAAGCCTTGCCGTCTGTCTGGACACAATATTAAAATTTGAGGGCTTAATGAGTAATGCAGATTATCTTTTGCGTCAGGGGCAGACCGTCATTGAAATATTAGAGGATAACCTGAATGACGTACAGGTTTTAGATTTGACAGGCTGTACGCTGGATGCGGTTCTTCATTATGTTAATCAGGACATTCCTGTTCTGGCGATGCAAAAAAACGGAGAGGCGGTGTTGATTACAGGATTTAATGAATTTAATGTAGTGATTATGGAGCCTTCTACCGGAGCCTTATATAAAAAGGGTATGAAGGATGCCACAGAATGGTTTTATGAAAACGGAAATTGTTTTATAACCTATGTTAGAAAAGATTAAAGCAATATGTAAGAATTCTGTCAGAAATATATAAGTGATTTTTTAAGAAAATCATTTAAGATTTCCCTATAATGTAAACAGAGTGAGTTGATGATTAAAAGACGCAAATTCACTGATGTATATAAAGAGGAGAGGGAAATCTGCATGGAACAAAGTATGAGATATACAGGTCGAAGAATAAAAAGAAGGAGAAGGCGGGTTCGGGCCGTAAAAAGAACTATCATCCTGTTTGGCATGTTAGCGGCGCTTATATTAATCTTTTACGAGATGGCTAAGAGTTCGCATGTAATAGGACGTGAGTCTGATGATATGCCTGTAAAAAGTTACTGGATGGAAGCACAGGCGCCGGTGAGGCATGAGCTTGCGGAAATTTATGAGAAGTTGGACGAGCTGGCGGCAACGGATAAAACTGCGGCCAAAATAAATGAGGAAAGGGCGCAATTTCCGGAAAAGCTTTTGGCGGCATATGTAAACAACACAGAGATGGCAGAGTTTATGCTGGGGTATACTACGGCGGATTTTGAGAGTATAGGGGAATTGTCCGACATGGAAAAGCAGGAGAGATATCCGTTGCTTTTGCAGTGGGACAAGCGTTGGGGTTATGCGCCGTATGGGGAGAGCATTATTGCGTTGTCGGGTTGTGGGCCAGTATGCCTTTCAATGGTAGTAGTTACACTGACCGGTAATGCAGAGTGGACGCCTGCGCGAGTGGCGCAGTTCAGTGAGGAAGAAGGCTACTATGTGACGGGAGTGGGCACTGCGTGGTCATTGATGAAGGAGGGGGCACAGCAGCTGGGGGTAACTGCAAGGGAGCTTTCGCTGTCAGAGTCTGCAATGCAGGAGGTGCTAGATGAAGGAGGGGCTATAATATGTACCTTGCGACCGGGAGACTTTACTACGGAAGGACACTTTATTGTTATTCGCGGATATGATGAGACCGGTTTTTTGGTAAATGACCCAAACTGCATTGCCCGAAGCAGTATGACATGGAGTTTTGATAAGCTATATGGGCAGATTAAGAATCTGTGGGCATATACTATCTGATAAATCAAGAGGGGCTCTTTGGGAGCGCCGGAACTATCCCAATTGTAAAGAATCGAGTATAATGCCAAATAACGTGCAAGGCGCAGTTGATTTTAAAGCAAATTTGATGCTTTCATGGATTGAGCCATAAATAGTCTTATGCTATAGTTTTCCTATAATGCCGGCCTTCAGCAGCCGCGTGTGAATCTGATAACCCAATAGCATGGCAAGTATAATTTTTATTAAGTCTCCCGGTATGTAAGGGAGGACGCCCATGGAAAGAGCCGCCGGGAAATCCAAGGATAGCTGATATGCCAGCCAAAAGGTACCGAACAGGTAGCACACGGCGGTGCCGATAAGCATGCCGAAAAAGGATACCAGTTTGTTGGAAAGGCCGCGCCTGCATGAAAATTTATCAATAAAAAGACCGCAGATTAGCGCCATAAAAATATAACCTATTATATAGCCGCCCGTAGGACCGAATAGCTTACCTGCGCCTCCGCTAAAGCCGGAAAAGACAGGGAGCCCTACCAGCCCCAGAAGAATATAGATTATGACGCTTGCGGTTCCGAGCTTCATACCCAGAACGGAGATTGCAAAATAGATTGCCAATGTGCAGAGAGAGATTGGTACAGGGGTCAGCGGAAGATACAAGGACCAGGGTCCCAGAAGGCAGATAACGGCTGCCATAAGCCCTATGAGCGCCATTTGTTTTGTAGCTATTTTTTGCATAAGAATCCTCCATAATGCCGACAGCCTGTATATACGGACGTCAGCACAAATTGTGTGTTATAGGTTCCATGATAAAATGTTAACCTATATTAAAAAACTATTGACAAATAGGAGTATACAGTATTAAAAGAGAAATGTCAACACATATAAATAAAAGGTTTACAATAGGCAAAAATAAAACTCCGCCATTTTGCTGTATTTCTTATACCGAAAAAGCTTTTATAAGAAATATAGTAAAATGGCGGAGAACCCTTGCCGGTCCGTGAATTATAAAGTGCCGGCTTTATATTTTGCTACAATTTGTTGAATTCTTTCGTTAGGATTCAATAGATCACTAATGGAGGAATCATGATTTAATGTGTCAATGATATAGGCGATATATTTGCTCATATCACAATTAACATACCATTCCCGTCTCAGCAGGTCGGGTGTCTGATAAATTAAGTTGGTAGTCAGCACCCTGTCAATCATGCCGTTTTCATAAGCCTTGTCAAACTTGTCCAAACCACCGGTAAACAGACCAAAGGTTGAAAAGACGAAAATTTTATTTGCCTTGCGCTCCTTTAGGGCGGCGGCTACCTCTAAAACACTTTCACCCGAAGAAATCATATCATCAATAATAATCATGTCCTTTCCCTGTACGCTGGTTCCAAGAAATTCATGCGCTACAATAGGATTGCGACCGTCCACGACCTTGGTATAGTCGCGTCTCTTGTAAAACATGCCCATATCAAGACCTAATACATTGGCAATATAAATAGCACGTTTCATACCGCCCTCATCGGGACTGATTACCATCATATGGTCTGAGTCAAATTGCAAATTCTGCTCTGAACGGAGAAGCCCTTTGATAAATTGGTAAGCGGGCTGAACGGTCTCAAAGCCGTTTAAGGGGATGGCATTCTGTACTCTGGGGTCGTGCGCATCAAAGGTTATAATGTTATCAACTCCCATATGAACCAATTCCTGTAGGGCAAGAGCGCAATCCAAAGATTCTCTGGAGGTTCTCTTATGCTGACGGCTCTCATAGAGGTAAGGCATGATGACGGTAATTCTTCTGGCTTTGCCCCCCACTGCAGCAATAATACGCTTTAAATCCTGATAATGGTCGTCGGGAGACATGCGATTCTCATGGCCGCATAGTGAATAAGTCATAGAATAGTTACATACGTCCACCAATAAATAAAGGTCTGTACCCCGGACGGATTCTAAAATCATACCCTTGGCTTCACCGGAGCCGAAGCGCGGCACCTTAGCTTCTAAGAGGTAAGAATTTCGCTGATAACCTGCAAAGGCAAGAGAATCCTTGTGTTCGCTTTCCCGCTCGGCTCGCCATCTGACAAGGTATTTATCTACTTTTTCTCCTAAGGGTCTGCAGCCCTCCAATGAAATAATTCCTAAAGAGCCCACGGGTATGGTTTCTAAGTTTCGCTTTTCTTCGCGATTGCCCATGAAAAATATCCTCCGTTTCTATATGTTCAATGAATTTGCAGTACGCTTTTTATGCATGCGTATATCGGGGCCGGTTAGCTTACACAGTGTGTAATTGCTGGTAATCCGAGAAAAAATTCTGTCGGAATAACGGTCGCGCAGTTCCTCCAGACTCAAATTGGTGGAAATAATACATGCTCTTCTGCGAAGGTGCCGTTCATTCAGACATGCAAATAACTGAGAGGTCACAAAGGAATTCGTTACCTCGGTACCCAAATCATCAATAATTATCAAATCACAATTGTAAAGGTCTTTATAAAAATTGTAAAGGGTTTCTTTTGATTTTGTGTCAAAGGAATATCGGGCAAGAGCTTCAAACAGCCCCGAGGAGCTGAAATAGATAACGGAATGACCTTGCTTTAAAAGCTCTTGCGCAATACATCCCGATAAAAAGCTTTTACCCGTGCCTACCGTACCGTAAAAGAAGAGATTGTTGTAATCGTTTCCAAAATTTTCCGCAAATTTCTGAGATATCCTGACGGCATTTTGAAAACGTGTCAAATCTTCACCATGATAGTATTCATAAGAAAGAGTAGAAAAGTTCTCCTTGGAAACCATTTCCTGCAGGTTGGATTGTTCATAGAGCAGGGCAAGCTCCTGTCTGCGAAAGCAGCGGCATTTTTCCCTATGACCGTCAGGAGACAATACGTAACCGGTATCCTCACATTCCGGACATGTGTAGATAGGCTCCAGATAATCTTCCGGTAAACCTGCTTCCCGAAGAAGGTCCTTTTTGTGTATGCTTATCTTCGCAAGGGAAGAGCGGAGCTGGGCGATGGCAGCGTCATTGCCTTCCAATAAGGAGCGCGCCTGCGCAAGGGCAACGCTGCTCACTGAAGCCTCCAGTTCCTGATAGGAGGGAATCCGGTCGTATACATATTCTCTTCGCTCCTCCAAAAGCTTGCGATTTAAGTCTCTGGTTCTTTCGTAGCCTCTGATAATGGATTCGTACTGCAGGTTATTTAATGCCACGTTATTTTCCTTCCTTGGTTAATTGCTTAAGAGCTCTTTTTCTAGGGCGTCAAAATCATAGCTGTTCTGCGTAAATTGATTAAATTTATTGGCGGGAACAGGCTTTGAGGCTGCCTTGCGTTTTTGCTGGTACAAATCGTCTATTTTACGTATGTCCGCCTTGTGGTGGACGTTTTCGCGCTTCCAGCTGCTTAAGATGCCCTCGGCGTATTCAAACCGGTGCTTGTCGGTAGCAAGCACCGTTCGTTCGCATGCTTCAAAAATAATGTCCGTGGTAAATCCGTATTCTCTGGTCCAGCGGGTAATATATTCCAATTCCTTGGCGGTAGGGCTTCCGCTCTTGCCTAATTCGTTCATAATGGCATAGATGCTTTTATCGTATCTGGTTGAAAATTTCTCTGCCTGCTTGGAGGTAGTAACACCCTCTTCCGCCCAATTTATGGCAACCTTTTCTATGTATTTGAAGTCCTTTTTGCCGCGGTCCACACAGTATTGTATCAGATAATCTATCAAGTCCTCGGAGAAATGCAATACATCCGTGAAAAAAAGAACGGACTTTATCTCAGAGGGGGTCAGGGGCCGCCCTATATATGACTCCGCGATAAAAATAAGCTGGGAGGTTGTCTCCCGGTTTTTAAATTCACGAAGCTGATCGGGAGAGTAAACGGGCTTTGCAAAGGATGAAGCGGGGGCCTGTCCGGTCAGAGGCAGTACCACCGGTGTGGCAGGAGCCGCGGACAGAGCGATATCGTAGGAAGGGGAAGAACTGGCAGGGGCGTCTAAGTCGCACAGGTGGATTCCTACCAAATTCTTATTTCCGTCATAATCCAAATTAAGGAGCTTGTTCTTCTCCCAATATTTTAAGGCACGGATAACATCCTTTTCCGTATGATTAAATTTGTCCGCAATATCGGACACACTGGTAGCCTGATTGGCGTTCAGCATACGAATCAGGTATAAGTAAATCTTCAACTGAGCATCGTTGGCGTCCTTCATATATTCATCAATAAAACGATTAGACACAACGGTGGAATCCACATAATTATCCTTATAAATTGTCAAACGTGCCATAGCAACACAATCCTTTCACCAATCCATTGCTTTATCAAAGCAAATCAAAGTATAGCATACGAAACGCAAAAAAGAAATAGTAAATTTCCCGAAACCCTATTAAATACTGGATATTCAATAAATTGTGGAATAAGTGGAAAATGTGGATAAATAGAATAGGGAGCTGATAGGACCGTTGAAATATAATTCTTTTTATCCACAGAAAAACAGAAAATATCCACAGAAGCCGCTTCCAAAAAGGAAACCGTTTCTGTGGATAATGTGGACAACTAAATGCCTAAAAGATTTTCCCCGATTTTATGCACGTCTCCGGCCCCCATAGTTATCAACATATCACCGTTTATGCAATTTTCTAAAAGAAAATTTTCAATCTCATCAAATGTGGGAAAGTAGTAGCATTCCTTTCCCAGAGAAAGAATTTCCTGCTGCAGGGTTTCGGAGCTGATTCCCAGACAATCAGTCTCCCGGGCGGCAAAAATATCCGCAAGTACTATCTTGTCGGCAAGAGACAGGGCCTGAGCAAAATCCTTCATAAATGCCTTGGTGCGCGTGTAGGTATGAGGCTGAAAGACACACCAAAGCTTCCCGTGAGGCATTTCCTTTGCCGCCTGCAGGGTAGATTTGATTTCCGTGGGATGGTGCGCATAATCGTCAATTATCGTAACTCCGCCTATGGTTCCCTTATACTCGAAACGTCGCCCGGCACCGGAAAAATCATGCAGAGCCCGCGCAGTCACCGCGCGGTCTATTCCTAACAGGTCGGCAAGTGCGGCAGCGGCAATGGCGTTGTTTAAGTTATGTTTTCCGGGTACGCGAAGGGAAATCCTGTAGGCAGGCGTAGAAGGACCGTGCAGAAGGAAAGACGGGTGTCCCAGCTCGTCGTATTCGATATTATCGGGATAATAATCGGCGGGAGTACCGACACTTGTGACAGGATTGTTGCTGTAAGTAATTATTTTACAGGGCAAATCGGAAACAAGCTCCGTATAAGCGTCGATGTCGCCGTTTATAATCAGGCAGCCGTCTTCAGGGAGCAGCGCGGCAAATTCATGGAAGGAATGTCGGATATCTGCAAGATCTTTGAAAAAATCAAGATGATCCTCCTCTATGTTCAGGATTAAGCCTATTTTTGGAAAAAGGCTTAAAAAGCTGTTGGTATATTCACATGCTTCCGCTACAAAGATGCCTGATTTGCCAATACGGAAGTTACCGCCTATGGTTTTGAGCATACCGCCTACGGACAGGGTAGGATCGGTTCCTGCCGCAAGAAGGATATCGCTTATCATGGAAGTAGTGGTGGTTTTCCCGTGAGTACCGCTGACGGCAATGGGAGTCTGATAATTTTTCATAATCTGGCCCAACAGCTGGGCGCGGCTCAGCGTAGGGATATTTTTGGCCTTGGCGGCAATAAACTCCGGATTGTCTTCAGGGATGGCGCTGGTGAGAATAATACAATCTATATCTTCGGTTATATTTTCCGCTCTTTGTCCATAGAATACGGTAAGTCCTTTCTTTTCCAAGGCTTCTGTGAGAGCGGTTTTGGTTCGGTCGGAGCCCGATACCTTAAAGCCGGCGTACGCTAAAAATTCGGCAAGCCCGCTCATGCTGACGCCGCCGATTCCCACGAAGTATAGAGAAGCGGGATGATTAAAGTCTACTTTGTACATGGTGACACTTCCTTCATATGATTAATTTCACTTATTATTTCTATTAACATTATATACACATAATGGGAAAAAAACAAATGATAAATGAAAATGTAGAAAATGACTACAATAAATATTTGAAAGGAACTGAGGAATAGTATAAATTAACAAAAATTTGCCTGTAATAAAGAAAAATATATGAATAATAGATATAAAATTTCCAAAAATATCAATTTTTTCAATGATAATTATTCCATTTTGTTGGACAATATGGTATAATAAACACACCATTAACAGGTAGAAGGCGAGATTGAGGTGATGACATGATTAAAAAAGAGATGATAGCCATGTTGTTGGCTGGCGGACAGGGGAGCCGTTTGGGAGTGCTTACTTCCAAGGTTGCTAAGCCTGCCGTAGCATTTGGGGGAAAATATCGGATTATTGATTTTCCTCTTTCTAATTGTATCAATTCGGGAGTGGATACGGTGGGTGTCCTGACACAGTACCAGCCGCTTAGATTGAATACTCATATCGGAATTGGTATCCCGTGGGATTTAGACCGTAATATCGGCGGTGTGACGGTGCTGCCGCCTTACGAAAAGAGCTCCAACAGCGAGTGGTATACCGGTACGGCAAATGCCATCTATCAGAATCTTGAATATATGGAAAGCTTTAATCCCGAATATGTGCTGATTCTTTCGGGAGACCATATTTACAAGATGGATTACGAGGTTATGCTTGATTTTCACAAGGCGAGAGGGGCGGAAGTGACGATTGCCGTTATGCCGGTACCCATTGAGGAGGCAAGTCGTTTCGGAATTATGATTGCCGACGAGAATAAGCGTATTACCGAATTTGAAGAGAAGCCCGAGCATCCGAGAAGCAACCTTGCCAGTATGGGCATTTACATTTTTAATTGGAAGACCTTAAAGGAGGCGTTGATTGCCAAGGCAGACCAGCCGGCATTGGATTTCGGCAAACACGTCATTCCCTATTGCCATGCAAAGGGCGCGCCCTTGTATGCATACGAATTTACGGGATACTGGAAGGATGTCGGCACGCTCAGCTCTTATTGGGAGGCTAATATGGAGCTGATTGACATTGTTCCCGAGTTTAACCTATATGAGGAATATTGGAAGATATATACAAAGAGCGAGATTCAGCCGCCGCAGTATATAGCCGACGACAGCGTGGTGGAACGGAGCATTATCGGTGAAGGCACGGACGTTTACGGAAAGGTATATAATTCCGTTATCGGGTGCGGGGTTACCATAGGAAAGGGAACCGTAGTGCGGGATTCCATTATTATGAATCAGACCCAGATAGGTGACGGCTGCGAGGTGTACAAGGCGATTATTGCCGAGAATGTGCAGATTGGCAATAACGTCAAGCTGGGCGTGGGTGAGGAGGAAGAAAACGACACGGCGCCTCATATTTATAACCACGGAATAGTAACTATTGGAGAAAAGAGTGTAATTCCCGACGGCATTAGCGTAGGTAAAAATTCCGTAATTTTTGGAGTTACATCTGCTGCTGATTATAAAGATTCCTATCTTGCAGGCGGCAAAACATTGATTAAGGCAGGTGAAGAATAGTGAGAGCGATTGGAATTATTTTAGCGGGCGGTAATAATCATAGGATGAAGGAGCTGTCACAGAAGCGTGCGGTTTGTGCGATGCCCATTGCCGGCAGCTACAGGAGCATTGACTTTACTCTAAGTAACATGTCCAATTCTCATATTCAGAAAGTTGCCGTTTTGACACAATATAACGCGAAGAGCTTAAACGAGCATTTGAATTCTTCAAAATGGTGGGATTTCGGACGTAAGCAGGGCGGGCTTTATGTGTTTACGCCGGTTGTAACGGCGGATAACAGTAATTGGTACAGAGGAACGGCAGACGCTATGTACCAGAATTTAAGCTTTTTGAAAAACAGTCATGAGCCCTATGTGGTGATAGCTTCCGGCGACGGTGTATATAAGCTGGATTTTAATAAGGTGCTTGAGTATCATATTGATAAAAAGGCGGACATTACCGTAGTGTGCAAGGACATGGAGCCGGGCGCCAATGTGGAGCGTTTCGGAACCCTGAGCATGAACGAGGAAAACCGTATTGAGGAGCTTGAGGAAAAGCCCCTTAAGGCGAAGACAAATACGATTTCCTGCGGTATTTATGTGGTTCGCCGCCGTCAGCTCATTGAAATGATCGAGAGATGCGCCGAGGAGGACAGATATGATTTTGTGAGGGATATATTAATACGCTATAAAGATGTGAAGCGTATTTACGGATATAAGATTACGGACTATTGGAGAAATATAGCTTCTATCGAGGATTATTACGGTACAAATATGGATTTTCTTAAGCCGGAGGTTCGTAATTATTTCTTTAAGCAGTATCCGGATATATATTCCAAGGTAGACGATCTGCCGCCTGCTAAGTACAATGTGGGAGTTAACGTTAAGAACAGTTTGATTTCCAGCGGTTGTATTGTGAACGGAACCGTAGAAAATTCCGTTATCTTTAAAAAGAGCTATATCGGCAATAACTGTGTGATTAAAAACTCCATTATACTGAACGACGTATATATAGGGGATAATACTTACATTGAGAATTGTATAGTCGAGAGCCGTGACACGATTCGCGCAAATTCCACCTTTGTAGGTGAGAACGGCGTTAAAATAGTAGTAGAACGCAACGAGAGGTATGTCATGTGACAAAAGGCAAAACTTGAGGCTAAGGGGGCAGTACAAATGCAGATTACAGATGTTAGGGTTCGCAAAATTACGAAAGAAGGCAAGATGAAGGCAATTGTTTCCATTACCTTGGATGACGAGTTTGTGGTACATGATATTAAGGTCATTGAAGGGGAAAAGGGATTGTTCATAGCTATGCCCAGTAAAAAGGCGGCAGACGGAGAATACAGGGATATTGCACATCCTATTAATTCATCAACACGTGACCATATACAGAGTACGATACTCGAGAGCTACGAGAAGGCTTTAACAGAGCCTGATGAGGCGGAATAATTGTAAGATTTCAAAAACAGGACAAAGAGGCTGTGGGGGTACCAACAGCCTCTTTTAAATATGAAGGGATATCATAGGCAAGTACTTGACATTAAAATGTTATAATATTATAATAACACAAAAAGTTAAATAGAATTTTTTATAATAGGGTAAAAATAAGAGGAATTTTATTGATGGATTGGTTGGAGCATGTATTTTGGAGTTAATGCGGTACTTGAGTTACTTAAGTTTTATTTAATATATTCGTTCGGTCTTAATTTAAAAATGCGTGAAAAAAAGGGCGTTAGCGTGTTGTTTGTTTTGACGCTTACAATCATATATATTGTTTATTGTAATTATGCCGCTCATATTTCATTTCCTGTTTATATGATATGGATTGGATTGGCGACGCTTATTTTGTTTAAATATAATATCAAATGGTTGCTTTTCAGCGTTATGGGTATGGCGTGTCTTCTCGGAACGATAGATATACTGTCAATGGTGTGTGTGGAAATCGCAGGAGCAATTTTGGGATGCAGTTATATGGGAGATGTTGAAAAGATTTTGGCTTCTGTCTTGACGATAGTGTTTTTGATTATTGCTTATTTGGGGATTGGGAAGGGTGAAAAAGGGGTTTTTAAAAACATTGGCTATAAGTATATGCTGCAGATTTTTTTGATTGCCTTTTTGAACAGTACCATATTTGCATTAATTTGGAATAGCTTACTCAGTGGTGGAAATAAAATTTATGCTATATTTTTAATTGTGGTTGCCAGCGTGTATTTTCAGCTTATTGCGTTAGTGAAGTTAGCCGTTTCAAACAGAGAATTGCAAAAGAAAGACAAGCAAAATCAGTATTTTATGAAGGTACAGGAAGAACAGTATGCGTATTTGAAGGCTGCGGAAAATGAAACGAGAAAGTTTCGTCATGATATGGCGAATCATATATCTGTGCTTGATGGTATGTGTAAGCAAAACGCGATAGAGGATATACAGATATACATTGAGCAAATATGGGGCAAAATGCAGGGATTAAAACCGGAATATCAGGTAAATCATAGTGTGGTAAACGTAATATTAAACAGATATGCCTATCAATTTAAGCAGCAGGGGATAAGCTTTGTGGTAGAAGGTAAGCTGCCTTTACGCTGCGAGGTAGCTACATATGATTTCTGCACCTTGTTTTCCAACATACTGCAAAATGCGTATGAAGCTGCAGCGGAGTGTGAAGTTAAGGAGGTTTTGCTGCAGCTTAAGTTTGATGATGATTATATCTATATAAGAGCGGAAAATACCTATCAGGGCAATTTGAATGAGAAAGACGGAGAGCTTTTGTCATTAAAGAATGATTTGGGATATCATGGCTTTGGAATGAGTAACATAAAGGATTGTGTGCTGAATTACAATGGAGAAATGATTTATAAAACCGTTGATGAGGGAGCCAAGGAAAAACGTTTTTTACTTAAAATAATGCTGTGTAATAAAAAAGCGGCTTGTGAAAAATGAATTACTGTCAGATGAGCAGGGGAAAAGAGTGAAAGAAATCACTAAGCTCGAAAGGATTGAAAGAGTTGAATATAGCTATAGTGGAAGATCAGGAGAGTTGGCAGCGTGAGCTGCGCAGGTATACATTGGGCTGTTTCAAAGATACCGTCATAGTGCAATGTTTTGAAAGCGGGCGGAATTTTCTCGCCAGCGATATGAGATTTGATATCGTGTTAATGGATGTGGAATTAGAGAATGAAGACGGATTTCAAGTGGGTTATGAATACAAAAAGGCTTATCCCGAAGGAATATTGATATTTGTTACAATGCATGCCGAGCTGAGTCGTATAGGGTACAGGGTGAATGCCTTTCGATACGTGGATAAAGCGCATCCCGATGAATTGACGGAGGCGCTGCGAAGCGCTGAAGCAAAGTTTATTCAATGTGAGTATTTAAAATTGCATGTGGTATCCAAAGGGGATATCAGTGTTTTATACAAGGATATTCTCTATATAGAGACGTACGAACGGAATATACAAGTATATACCGGAAGGGGGAGTTACATTTGCCTTGGGAATATCTCAAAGCTTGCGGGCGCATTGAAGGAGTATGGATTTTTTTATGTTCACAGATCGTTTCTGGTAAATGTGGAAGCAATCGATTCGTTTAGCAGGAAGAGTATCACCCTAAAAAACGGTAAAAATATTGACATAAGCTCAAAAAGATATGGTAATTTTAAAGAATATTTTTTTGAGTGGAAATTTAACCCATTCGACCTAAGTAAGTAAGAAAATATATCTTTTGCGCAAAAAGTGAATCATTTATGAAGATTCACTTTTTTTAAATGTTTTAGTATGATATTATAGCAAAATATGAAGGTTAAACGAATAAACACATAGAAATATAGTATGAAGGATATATCAATAATACGATTTCACATAGGATATAAAAGATTACAAAAACAATATTTGAGGAAATCGGAAATGAGAATCGGTAACGCAAAGGATTATGGGGCGAGCAAGGAGGTGTGAGGATGAGAGCTGAGGTTACTTGGATTGAGTGGATTAGACGTTTGTGGGGGCTGGGCTGATAGAGAGGAAGCCTGCCGAAAAGGAGAGGAGGTGCCCGCATGAAATACGAAGCTCCTGAAATGGTTGAAATAACGGTTGGTGTAAGAGTAAATTGTGTATGCGGCTTTAGTGAAGCTTCCTTGTTGGAAGCACAAGATGATTTTGATGGGTACGCAAGTCAGACAGAAAAAGGAGGAGAAAACAATGCTTCGTTTAAATCCTAATGTCATTATGGATAGTTACGAAGAGGAGGATAATGATTTCCTACTGGATCTTGGAAGTGGGGAAATTTTTAGTCTGAATTATTTTGCCGCGTTATTAGTTCATTTTATAGAAGAAAAGAAAACCGTGGATGAATATGTGGAGAAGGTTCTGGAAATTACAAATAACGACAAAGAAGAGGCGGATATAAGGGAAGACGCAAGACATTACATATCACATATGCTGGAAATGGGTTTACTGTTTGAAGAATAGATGGAAAAGGCCATGATTATTTTGACTGCTTTCCCGGAAGAGGCAGGGCAAAATTTCTGGTTATAGATAAAGCGGCTCCTTTGTATTTTGGAGCTGCTTTATCTATTGTATAGGAGAAATTCGTCTCTGCAAAAAGCGCCGCAAGGATACGAAGCGGCGCTTTTTAATTTATTTTCCTTGAGTTTTTCAGAAAAAAATGAGACAATAGGGAACGGAATCTATATGATTCGTACAGCATGCAAACGTTGTAATAAACGGTGGGAGTGAAGAAATATGTATATAATTGTCGGCTTGGGGAATCCGGGGAAGCAATATGAAAATACGAGGCATAATATTGGCTTTGACGTAATAAACAGATTAGCAAAAGAGGAAGATATTGCCGTTCTGGAAAAGAAGCATAAAGCGATTATCGGCAAGGGATATGTGGCGGGGCAAAAGTGTATTTTGGCGAAGCCGCATACCTTTATGAATCTGAGCGGAGAGAGCGTGAGAGAATTAATTGACTACTATAAGGTGGATGAAACGACGCAGTTGATTGTAATATCCGATGATATCAGTCTGGATGTGGGGCTGCTGCGTATTCGTAAAAAAGGCAGTGCCGGCGGGCATAACGGCTTAAAAAATATTATAGCGCAGCTTGGGCATGAAGGCTTTATCCGAATTAAGATGGGAGTTGGTGAGAAGCCCAAGGGTTATGAGCTTGCGGATTATGTCTTGGGGCATTTTTCGGCAGAAGAGCGTAAGTGTATGGATGAGGCGGCGGCAAGGGCGGCGGAGGCGATACGTATGATTATCACTGGGAACGCGGATGCCGCTATGAATGCATATAATAGGAAGAATGCGGAATAAATACGGTTATAAGGAGGCGTGCTATGCAGGCATTACTTGCTCCCCTTAAGGAGCTTGCTGAGTATGATCAGGTACGGGAGGCGATTATCAAAGGAAAGGCGCCCGTAGCGCTGAGCGGTTGTGTGGATTCTCAGAAGCTGCATATGATTTACGGACTTAGCGATGGCTTAAAATATAAGGTCATCGTTACTTATAGTGATTTGAAAGCGAAAGAATTGTTTGAGGAATACAAGTTTTATGACAAGAATGTCATGCTGTATCCGGCAAAGGATTTGATTTTTTTTCAGGCGGATATTCATGGAAATCAATTGACCAGAGAACGTATCCGCACTTTGAGACGAGTGGCGGAGCGCAAGCCCGTGACGATTGTCACTACCTTTGCGGCGCTTATGACTCCACAGGTGATGTGGGCCAAGGAGGATGTGATAGAGGCGCATAGAGGGGGCAGCGTGAATGAGTCCGAGCTTGCAAGGAAGCTTGTGGAGATGGGTTATGAGAAGAGCTATCAGGTGGAGGGTCCGGGACAATTTTCCATACGGGGCGGTATTGTGGACATTTTTGACCTGACGGAGGAAAACCCCTATAGAATCGAGCTTTGGGGGGATGAGATAGATTCTATCCGCAGCTTTGATATTTTAAGCCAGCGTTCCATCGAGAAGCTGGAGAGTATAAGTATTTTTCCGGCGACGGAATTTGTGATGACGAACGAAAGAATACGTCGGGGGCTTGACCGGCTTGAAGCGGAGGCAGAGAAACAGGAAAGGATTTTTCGTGATGCCCATAAGCCGGAGGAGGCGCACCGAATCGTTACACAGGTCAGGGAATTAAAGGAGCAGCTTTTAGAGTTCCAAAGTAGAATAAACTTGGAAGGGTATATACGATATTTTTATGAGGAGACGGTGACATTGCCGGAGTTGCTGCTGAGGCTGGAGAAGGAGAGTACAAGAAGGTGTCTTGGCTTCTTTCTGGAGGAGCCCGGGCGGATAAAGGAACAGGCGGACGCGGTGGAGCTGGAATTTCGCGAGAGCATGGAGCAGCGTGTGAGGAAGGGATATATCCTGCCGGGGCAGATGAATATTTTGTATAGCGGCGAGCAGGTGGCGGCAAGGCTTATGCAGGGCAGCATGGTGACGATTGCCACTATGGACACCAGAGTCGGTTTTTTTAAACCTGAAAAAAGGTTTGACGTTAACGCCAGAAATCTGGCTCCCTATAATAACAGCTTTGAGGCTCTTGTGAAGGATTTGAAAATGTATCGCAAAAAGGGCTACAGAGTTTTGCTTTTGTCCGGCTCCCGAACCCGTGCAAAACGGCTTGCGGAGGATTTGAGAGATCAGGAGCTTGCGGCGGTCTATACCGAGGATCCTATGAGGGAGGCGCTTGAGGGGGAGGTTCTCACTTACTATGGACATGTAGGCAAGGGCTTCGAGTATCCCATGCTGAAATTTGTGGTGCTTTCCGAGACGGATATATTTGGGGCGGAAAAGAAAAAAAAGAAGAAAAAGAAGCTTTATCAGGGGCAGAAGATACGCGATTTCAACGAGCTTAAGGTGGGTGATTTTGTAGTACACGAGACGCATGGGCTGGGTATTTATCGAGGTATCGAAAAGGTAGAGATGGAGAGGGTCGTCAAGGATTATATTAAGATTGAATATCGTGACGGCGGAAATTTATATATTCTTGCCACCGGCTTGGATGTGATTCAAAAATATGCCTCTGCTGACGCTGCGAAAACGCCAAAGCTGAACAAGCTGGGAACCAAGGAGTGGGAGCGCACCAAGACAAAGGTGCGAACGGCGGTGGACGAGGTGGCAAGGGATTTGGTGGAGCTTTATGCCTTAAGGCAGCAGTCACAGGGATATCAGTTTGGCAAGGACACGGTGTGGCAGCGGGAGTTTGAGGAAATGTTCCCCTTTGAGGAGACGGAGGATCAGCTGGCGGCTATTGCGGATACAAAGGCAGATATGGAGAGCGGGAAGATAATGGATCGCTTAATCTGCGGAGACGTGGGATATGGCAAGACGGAGATTGCCATCCGTGCGGCCTTTAAGGCGGTTCAGGAGGGCAAACAAGTGGTATATCTGGTGCCGACTACCATTTTGGCGCAGCAGCATTATACTACCTTTGTCCAGCGCATGAAGGATTTTCCCGTGCGCGTTGATTTAATGAGCCGTTTTCGTACTCCGGGAGAGCAGAAAAAGACTATTAGTGATTTGCAGAAGGGCTTTGTAGACATAGTGATAGGTACGCACAGGGTGCTGTCCGGCGATGTAAAATTTAAGGATTTGGGGCTTTTGATTATTGATGAGGAGCAGCGCTTCGGGGTGGCGCATAAGGAGAAAATCAAAAGGCTGAAGGAAAATGTGGATGTGCTTACATTGACTGCAACTCCCATTCCGCGAACCCTGCATATGAGTCTGATAGGGATTAGGGATATGAGTGTATTGGAGGAGGCGCCTAACGACAGGCTTCCCATTCAGACATATGTGATGGAGTATAACGAGGAAATGGTTCGTGAGGCGATTGTTCGGGAGCTTGCAAGAAGCGGACAGGTATATTATGTGTACAATCGTGTTAATAATATAGCCGATATTGCGGCACAGGTGGCAAAGCTGGTGCCGGAAGCGACAGTGGCCTTTGCCCATGGTCAGATGAAGGAGCATGAGCTGGAACGGATTATGTTTGACTTTATCAACGGCGATATAGATGTGTTGGTATCCACTACCATTATCGAGACGGGGCTTGATATATCAAATGTGAATACCATGATTATCCATGACTCCGATAATCTTGGGTTGTCTCAGCTCTATCAGCTGCGGGGACGGGTGGGGCGTTCCAACAGGACTGCCTATGCCTTTCTTATGTATAAGAGGGATAAAATGTTAAAAGAGGTGGCAGAGAAGAGATTGGCGGCAATCAAGGAGTTTACCGATCTTGGCAGCGGTTTTAAGATTGCCATGCGAGATTTGGAAATAAGGGGCGCCGGTAATCTGTTGGGCATGAGGCAGCATGGGCACATGGAGGCGGTGGGCTATGATATGTACTGCAAAATGCTTAACGAGGCGGTCAGAAGCTTAAAGGGAATAAAGGCGATAACGGATTTTACTACGGTAATTGATTTAGATGTGGATGCCTTTATACCTCCCACATATATTGTGAACGAGGTACAAAAGCTGGATATTTATAAGCGCATTGCGGGTATTGAGAATGAAAAAGAGCGGGAGGACATGAAGGATGAGCTGTTGGACCGCTTTGGCGAAATACCCAAATCCGTAGAAAATTTATTGCGTATTGCATTAATCCGCGTAGCGGCACATGGTCTTTATATGACGGAAATAAAGGGGAAGAATGAGCGAATCATTTTTACATTCCGTCCTGACGCGCAGATTGACCCCGCGGGGATTCCCCCGTTTCTTAATAAATACGGAAAGACTCTTGCCTTTACCGCATATGGTAATCCGTTTTTTACTTATAAATATAAAAAGACGGGGCTGGTGGAGACGGATGCGGAGCTTTTGCTCCATATGACGGAGGAGCTTTTGGGGGAGATGAAGACATTGCTGCTCTCAGGACAGGGCAGTCGGTGAGTATTGATGAAAGTCATGGTATAAGAGGAAAAAGAGTGAGCGGAATATTTTTTATTGCGGATACGCATTTTGGAGACGATAATATCAGGCGCTATGAGAACCGCCCGTTTCAGACGGTCCGGTTTATGGATGAAGAAATGATTGTCAGATGGAACTATATAGTGACCGAGGAGGACATAGTGTATGTTTTGGGTGATTTTGGAGCAGCCGGCAGCGAGAAAGAGCTTTTGGAACGGCTAAATGGAGATAAGCTTCTGGTCAAGGGAAATCATGATTTGTGTACCAACGGTTATTATCGTGCCGCGGGCTTTGAGGAGGTATATGACAAGCCTGTCATATTAGATAATTTTTGGATATTGTCCCATGAACCTATGTATGTGAATGCCAACATGCCCTATGCCAATATTTTCGGTCATGTTCACAATTCCCCTTTGTACAAGGATTTTAGCGCTCAGCATTATTGTGTATCGGCGGAACGGATAGATTATACGCCGATTTCTTTTGATAAGGTGGCTTCGTTGATTAAGGGAGTTTAATGGTACTTAAAAAATGGTATCTTCTTTTCAGAACAAGTAAACGGACATGTTTTGAAAAGGAGATATTTTTATGAAGGGTTATACAACTGCAAACGGTTATATGGGATATGTGGAGGGCGGCTATATTTTATTTGCCAGCGAGGAAGAATACAGGGAGTATATGGAGGATTGATGATTTTAGGCGATACGCCGTAGCGGCGTTGACAGCGTCTGAGATAGTATATATGGAAAAGATCTTTTGCCATATGAAGGGAAGTATGGTAAAATGGGCTTTAATCGAAGGGTAACTAAACGGAGGGTTTATGCGTAAAAATTACGAAAAAATTGCAGCCGGCATTTTACTGGCAATATTGCTTATCAGCCTGCTTCCCGTGATATATCTGGGGCGTTATAATCATCCTACGGGAGACGATTATTATTACGGTGCGGAAACACATATGGTTTGGAACGACACAGGAAGCATTGTAAGTACGGTGGCGGAGGCGTTTAGAGGAGTGGCATATGATTATGACACGTGGCAGGGAACCTATTCCGCTATGCTTTTGATGCGTCTGGCTCCCAATATATTTGGTGAGGACATCTATAAATGGGTTTCTTGTGTCATGCTGACGCTGCTTACGGGAGGGATATTTTTTGTGTTAAAGCCCGTTGTATGTAATATGCTTGAGGGTTCAAGGCACTTGTGGATTATGACCGCCTCTCTTTTGGCGTTATTATGCGTACAGACGGTGCCTACCCAGTCGGAAACCTTTTTCTGGTATAACGGGGCTATGTATTATACGGGTTATTTTGCGGTGACATTATTTTTTTTCGGCTGGATTCTTAGATATATTCTTGCGCCGAAGCTGTTTTACCTCCCATTGTTTATTGCGTCGGCGGTTTTTTTGGCGGGGGGGAATTATGTTTCGCTTTTGCCTTGCCTGCTTTTGATGATATGTCTTACGGTGTTTTTGTTTTATAAGCGTAAAACAGGACAGGCATGGGTGGTTGGAGCGACGACGCTTGTAATGCTGATGGGCCTTGCCGTCAGTGCGATGGCGCCGGGCAATTCGGTACGCCAAAGCGATATGTGGAGAATTCCCGCTTGGAAGGCAATTTTTAAGTCTCTTTTGCAGGGAATTCGTTATACATGGGCATGGGTGCGGGGTTGGTGGCTTCTGGCGGCAGTGATATTGACGCCTTTTTTTCTGAAAAGTGTTAAGCAAGCTACATGGCGGTTTCGTTATCCGGCATTGGTGCTTGGATTTGTGTATGGAATTTTTTGTTCCATGTCCTGCCCGACCTTTTATACCATGAATTCCACAGGTCCGGCGAGGGCGGTGGCAGTAGTTTATTATAGCTTTATCTTAGCAACCTTTTTCTGCTATTATTATCTGCTGGGATGGATTTGCAGGAGGGGATTGCCATGGCTGTCAAGACGCAGTGGAGGAAGGACTTCAATTACAAAAACAGGATATTTAATTTCCGACAATGCTGTCATATTTGGAAAGGGAAGGCAAGCGGCAATAGTGTCATTTATTGCGGGAGCTCTATTATTTCTGCAGGCAGCTACAGGACAGCTTGCTTTATGCACCACTGCGAGAGCCGTTGAGGTACTTGTTACCGGTGAGGCGAGGGCATATGACCGGGAATACGGGGAGAGGCTTCGGCTTTTAAGGGATGAGAGTATTGAGGAGGCGGTCTTAACGCCCTTTGAGAACAGGCCGGATATGCTTTATGTGGGAGATTTGTCTTCCGACCCTGATGAGCCTACGAATGTAAAGGTGGCGCAATATTTTGGAAAAAGGGCGGTTTCGGTTGAACGGTAGGCCAAAAGACGACACTGCTTTGTTGTGCAAGCTGATAATGCGCAGATATGGTTGAATATAAGCTTAACGTAAGGTTGTTTTACAGACATTTCTTCTGTGGATATAATAATGATAACACTTAACAGACCATTTATTCAAGAAGCAGGAGGAGAAAGTATGAGCAGAACAGAAAGCTTTGGAAGCAGAATTGCGGAATGCAGACAAAACAGGGGTATGACCCAAGAAGATTTGGCCGGACGAATCGGCGTGACACCACAGGCGTTAAGTAAATGGGAGAGAAATCAAAGCCTTCCCGATATTTCCATATTATCGGATTTATGTTTTACGTTGGGGGTAAGCGCAGACTATTTGCTGGGAACGGAAAAGCCCCAAATTACCGAAGACGGAAACAAGGAGATTCAAAACGAGATATGGGAGAGGCTCAAAAATTGTTTGCAGCCCTTAGAGGTGATCTTTGGAAAAGATTTGCTGCCCGTCTTTACGGAAAATGAATATGTAGAAAAGATAGTAATGCAGCGCAAGAGCTTGTCAACGGAAGGGATACTGATGCCGTTGGTAAGAGTACGCGATGAATTCCGGTTAGAACCAAATGAATTTATGATATTGTCTTATCAAAGGATTTTATATGCGGAAAAGCTTCCAAATATAGATGAGAAGACATGTGAGTATATTGCGGAAAGGCTTGGGGAGGCGGTTCGGGGAAAATATGCGCAAATTATAAATCCCGATTTGGTGAAATGTCTGACCGATAATCTACGGATAAAATATCCGGCGCTGGTGGGTGAGACGGTTCCGGAAAGGATTTCTTACGGGATGCTGACGGACGTCATGAAGAGATTAATGGAACGTGGAAATTCCATGATATATTTGGAAAAGGTAATAGAAATCTTAGGTAACGAGCTTGAGCATTCTCCAAAGCTTTCCGCAAAGGAGATGGCGGACAAGGTATCAGATAAGCTCAATATGGAGGAGGATTTCTCGACGGTTATTTCCAAAAGAAAATAATGATAGGTTAAAAGGGAACCGTAAAAAATTCTATAAAAAAGGAAATCGCTGTAAGCATTATGCTTACAGCGACTTTTCTTTTTGGGGGATTTTACGATCCCTTAGTATTTTTGTTTAGTTAGATGGATTTATGGATTTCTTGACAGATTCGATAATCTCATCCCGCAACGCATCAATATCCAACTCGTCAAAAATGGAGTCTCTGATGGAATCCATGATATCCCCCTGTAGAGAATCGACATCCAAATCATTTATGATTTCATTGGTGATGTTTTCTGACAAATTTGACAAGCGTGACATATTTAGAACAGTAGAACCGTTAGGGGGCTGAACATCGTCACTAGCTTTACTCTTTTTATTGGCCAACTTCTCGGTAGAATACCACTGATTGACCGGCCAGCCATCCTCAAATACAATATTATGGCGTTGGGGCCTTAGTGCTTCATATGGGTCAACCACATCAGGAAGGTCAGTGTATACGGCAGGCTCCTCGGCTTCCATTAGCGCCATGGGAGCGCGGGAGGCAACAAACTGGAATTGCGTATACTTCGCATCCGTTGTGGTAAACGGTATGTCATAATATTCCCAACCGCAATATTTCTTAAGGGGCTTAATGTACCCACGGTTTAAACGGAAGCGCAGTCCTTTGTCAAACTCGTCATTGGAGGCGGTGACGTTATAGTCCGTAAACAAAATCTGTAATTGGCAGGTTTCGTCACTTCGGTCGTTTTCTCCTCCGTTGAGCCAAAACAACAAATGATACTCGGTATTTGGCTCAAGCTCCTGAAAGCCGTTGGTAACATAACTGGTACCGGCATCCCAATTCCATGAACCTAGAGTTAATATCTCTACCATACTTGGCGCGGAAGCAATAGCCTCGGCAAGCGGGTTATTGATCATGAAACGGTCGCAAATGGTTTTATGACGTCCATCGGGATTTTTGCGCCATGTCTTAGGGTTTACTTTAATATAATTTATTTTATCCATCTCTTTGTCCTCCATATTCGCATATGTCGGGCATTGCTTGTATAGACGGATTGCATTGTCGGAAACAAACTCAGCCCGACATTTTTTAACAAGTCCTTTAGCTCTTTTAGGATAGGTATAACCAACTACCGTACCCTGTTCGTCTAAAACGCGTACGTCTTGTCCGTTTTTTTCCATGGGTGTCCTCCCCGAATAAATTGTTTATGTATCTGCGTTTTTTATTATGGGTGCCTTCCCCCGATACACAATTATTCTACAAGATAATACGGGATAAGTCAACACAAAAAACTGCTCTTGGACGGGAAAGGTTTTATTTTCAGGAGTTAGAATTTTATGGAAGACTAAGGTGCAACGTGATATAATATATGTTATGTGATATAAAATTTAAGTCGAATGAGAAAGGGTGACCTGGCAAAAGCAAGGGGGGTAAGATTATGATAGGAATAGATTTGGGAACCACAAACAGTTTGGTTTGTGTGTGGGATGAAGAAGGCGATGAGCATAAAGTACGTCTGCTGAAGAACCGTTTTGGAGACGATATGACCCCCTCTATAGTCAGCTTTGACAGCGACGGCTCCGTTTATGTCGGTAAGACGGCAAGGGAGCGTCTGGTGACACATCCGGAGGTAACCTTTAAGGAATTCAAGCGGAACATGGGCTTGGATGTCACATATAAGGCATATGGAAGGAAATATACCCCGGAGGAGTTATCGGCAATGGTTTTAAGGCAGTTAAAAGAAGATGCCGAATTTGAGCTGGGGCATTCCGTGGAGGAAGCCGTTATCAGTGTGCCCGCATATTTTAATGATAAACAGCGTGCCGCAACAAGGAATGCCGGACTGCTTGCCGGGCTTAAGGTAGAGCGTCTGATAAACGAGCCGTCTGCCGCTGCATTGTCGTATCATGTGGATAATTATGATGAAAGCGAGATGTTTATAGTATTTGATTTTGGAGGCGGTACATTGGATGCGTCCTTGGTGGATGCGTTTGACAATATTATCGAAATACAGTCCATTGCAGGTGACAACAGGCTGGGAGGAAAGGATTTTAACACGCTGATAGCATATGATTTTTGCGCTCGAAATCAAATTGTATGGGAGGAATTATCTTTACAGACAAAAGAAATCCTGCTGCGGGAGGCGGAGCAAATCAAAATCAGGCTGACCGGTGAAGAACTGTCTTGCGCCCGGATACGGATTGACGGGAAGGAATATAATTATGATCTGGATAATCAGAGCCTGATCAATCTTGCATCCGAACTTTTCGGAAAAATACAGAAGGTTTTAAACAGGCTGATGAATAATGCGTCGGTTGCGGTAGAGGATATATCAAAGGTTATCATGGTGGGAGGTTCCTCAAAAATGCCTATAGTCCGCCAGTTTATTTCCCGACTTTTTGAGGGGAGAATCAGTGACGGCGGTAATCAGGATGTGATTGTCTGTCAGGGAACGGGTATCCTATGCGGTATCAGGGAACGGAAAAGCGAAATAAAAGATATTGTGCTTTCGGATATATGCCCCTTTACCTTGGGGATTGAAGTGGTGAATGATGTTATGTCACCTATCATTTCCAAAAATCAGGTGCTTCCCTGCAGTCATGTAAAAAAATTTACTACAGTGAATGATAATCAAAGGGTTATCTGTTGGCATGTCTATCAGGGTGAAAACCATAAGGCTTCCCTTAATCTTTCGCTCGCCGAATTCGAGATGAAAATCCCTCCCAAGCCTAAGGGAGAGGTATCGGTAGAGGTACGGTTTTCTTATGATATCAACGGACTATTTGACATTGACGTTTATTGTCCGGCAACGGGAGAGCGTATCCACAGAGAGCTGGGCGCGACGGCTGGGATGTCTCCTGAGGAAATTGCGGCGGGCAGGGCGGCATTGGAAAAAATGAAAATTCATCCCCGGGATATTGAAAAGAACAGGTGCATATTGGAGCGTGCGGAGGCCCTGTATATTGAATGTAACGAAGAACAGCAGGCATTTTTGGCGCAAGCCATCAAGCGTTTTCAGACTGCGCTGGATAAGCAGCAGATTTCCGTTGCAGAACGAGCTTACAGAATGTTTCAGGTTCAATTGTCCATGGTCGAGGCGTCTATGTTCCGTTTTAATGTCTTTGACCGACAAAAATGGAACGAGACCTTTGAAGACGATGAAGAATATGAAGAGGGAACGGAGGAGTGATAAATGCCGCGGAATATGTGGGAGTGGCTGGGGATTGAAGAAACTAAGGACAAGACTCTTATCAAAAAGGCTTATGCACAGCAGTCAAAAAAGTATCATCCCGAGGATTACCCTAAGGAGGCGCAGAGGCTCCGTGAAGCTTATAAAAAAGCAATGGCTCTGGCTTCGGCAAATAAGGCGGCGTGCGAAACAGGGGAAGAAGCCTTTTCTGTGGAGAGTTATCTGGATATTCTTCATGCCGACATTTCCTCTGATGAAAAACAGGAAGGCTTCACGTATAGCCATCAGGAAAGTTCAAAAAAGGGGGAGGGGCAGGCTTCGGATGGGGAAGGCTATCTCTATAGTCCGTTTCCGGATTCATACGCCGGTGAGGAGAAAAAGGAGACTGGATCTGAGGTTGCAAAGACAGGTTATCGGTATTCCCCCGACGCAGGGAATAAGGTTCAGGACAGGGATAAAAAATCTTCATATGATTACAATACCTCTCATTTGGCTCTAAACAAGGCGGAGCGTGTATTCAGGCTGGCGGGTCAGCTGGTATTTCTCCATGAGAGCTCGGAATATCGTGGAGTTCCTAAAGTATGGAGGATGGTGCTTGAAAATTACACCGAACAGGAGGATTTTAAGGATCCTTTTGTAATCGCGGAGCTTGTTTTCGTGATAGAGCAGATGCCGTATCTGGAAGAACCTGTTTGGAGCCTGCTGCAGACTATGCTGTTTCGTTACAGTGATAATAGTGCAACATGGATGCGGCTTAAAGACCGTCTTCGTGCCGCACAGCAGGCAATAGATATCCGGCTGCTGGAGCAGGTGAACAGGAATGCCTCCAAACAATTTACGGCTTCTTTGCTGCTTAAGGTGGCAGGGGAATTATATGGAACAGACAGCGGTCAATATAAAAAATATCGCTTTAAAGCCTTTTGTATTACATCCGCAATTATGATTCCGGCGGTTCTTTTTCTTTTATTGGCAGTTGCGGTCAATATAGATTTAGGTAAGCGGCAGGAAAAAAAGGAACAGCAGGAAATTATTGATAGCATGCGTAAGGAAGTAGGTTTGGCGAAAAGCGCTCAAGAACAGAGGGAGAGGAGGCAGAAGATATCTGGGGCTGCCTTTATTGTCGAAAACTTTCGGGAAATATATACAGAAGATGAGCCCTATGAGATAGACTTAAATAATGACGGACGGACAGATCATGTATATTATGATCGGAAAAGGGGCTTTTTTATGGTAGAACTGTATGATTCCTCAAAGGATACATATGTTTTGTACGGAACCGTGGATCAATTTTTAGAAGTAAATCCCGATATGTATTATGAGGGATTTATGGCGTATTTTGTCGGTGACGCCATAATGCAATAGAGTAAGGAAAGGAGGTTTTTTAGCAAGATGTGGTGATTCTTGCCTTGTTTTTATACAAAAAATGGTATATAATATATATTATATCGTAATGTCGCTGCGAAAGGAAATGATATGTCAGATAAATATAAAGGAAAAATCACAATTATTTTACAAGCCATCAGCATAATTCCTTTGCTGTTGTTTGGCATTATTCTTATGCTTCTCGCATCGCATCAGTTTACAAAAGCCATGTATGGACAGGTTGAGGAGGAGCTTCGTAATGTTGCCCATAATTTGGAGACTATGTTTGAATTGATATATCCGGGGGATTACAAGCTTGTGGGAGATGACGATTATCGGCTTTATAAGGGTAAGGCTGATATTACCTTTGATTACAGTCTGATTGACCGCGTCAAGGAAGACACGGGTCTGGAGATAACCCTGTTTTATCGTACTACCCGTATTCTGACTACGTTTTATAATTCTTCAAACAATAGGATTGCAGGCACCACTGCGCCGGAGGCCGTGATTAAGGACGTATTTGAAGGGGATAAAGCCTGCTTCTATACGGATACAATAATCAACGGTTCCGATTATTTCTCTTATTACATACCCTTGCATGATTCCGAAGGAAATATTACCGGCATGCTTTTTGTGGGAAAACCCAGCCGAAATGTAAATGAAGCTATACAACAATCCATATATCCGCTGATAATAGCAGATATACTTGTAATGCTTATTATTGCCATGGGTATTTTCTATTACACAAAAAGGTTTTCTGCGACCCTTCTTAAGATTCATGGCTTCCTGTCGGATGTATCCACCGGAAATCTCGGTACTTGTCTGGACGACAGCGTGCTGAAGCGCAATGACGAGCTGGGAGATATCGGACGCTCTGCCTTGAGCATGCAGCGCTCCCTGCGCCACATGGTAGAGCAGGACGCCCTGACGGAGCTGTTTAACCGTCGTTACGCAAACAGAATGCTTATGCAGATATTGGACAAGGCCGCCAAACAGCAGCAGCCCTTCTCACTCGCTATAGGCGATATTGATTTTTTTAAGCGGGTAAACGATACCTATGGGCATGAATGCGGCGACGTGGTGCTAAAAAGGGTGGCGGACATGATGCGGGAACACATGGAATCATTGGGCTTTGCGGCACGTTGGGGCGGGGAAGAATTTCTTTTGGTGTTTGACCATATGAACGCTTGCGACGCTTTTGAAAGCCTCCGATATTTATTGGAAGGCATCCGCAGCCTAGAGGTGGCTTATCACGGGGAAACAATACGGATTACAATGACCTTTGGTTTGGCAGACGGTGACAGCGCCGATATTCAGCAGCTGCTCAAGACGGCTGACGGTAAGCTTTATCGGGGTAAGAGTAATGGCAGGAATCAAATTGTTTTATAATGTATTCGTCAGGGCTTGCTTTTTTTTGCCTGTTGGTATATGATTACATTTAATTTACAGCTGTCTTGTCAGTAGGCGGCATAGAATTATAAAGTACACGTCCGATTGTCAGGCATGGGCAGTGTGCCGATAAAATATCGGCAGAATGAGAGGAAGCATGGACAGACAAAATTTAACCTTAATGACGGATCTTTATGAATTAACTATGATGCAGGGCTATTTCAAAAATAAGGATCGCAACGAAACGGTAATTTTTGACGCTTTTTACCGTAGCAACCCCTGCGATGGCGGGTATTCCATTTCCGCCGGTCTTGAGCAGGTTATTCAATTTATTAAGGAGCTGCACTTTGAGAAGGAGGATATTGATTATTTAGCCTCCCTTGGTATTTTTCAGGCAGATTTCCTTGATTATTTAAAGGACTTTAAATTTTCCGGAGATATATATGCCATTCCCGAGGGAACGGTTATGTTCCCCAGAGAACCGATTATCAAGGTAATTGCGCCCATTATGGAGGCTCAGCTGGTCGAGACCGCGCTTTTAAACATTATTAACCATCAAAGTCTGATTGCCACCAAGGCGGCAAGAGTGTGTTATGCAGCCAGAGGCGACGGAATCATGGAATTCGGCCTTAGACGCGCGCAGGGACCCGACGCGGGAACCTACGGTGCAAGGGCGGCAATGATTGGCGGCTGTATCGGAACAAGCAATGTCCTTGCAGGTCAGCTTTTTGACGTGCCTGTTAAAGGTACTCATGCCCATAGCTGGATTATGAGCTTTCCCGATGAATACACGGCTTTTAAAGCCTATGCGGATATGTATCCTACCGCCTGTATTTTGCTGGTGGATACATATGATACCTTGAAATCAGGCGTTCCCAACGCCATCCGCGTCTTTACGGAAATGCGAGAGGCCGGAGTTCCTCTAACCTTTTACGGAATTCGTCTTGACAGTGGGGATTTGGCTTATTTATCCAAGAAGGCACGTAAAATGTTGGATGCGGCAGGCTTTCCCGACGCAGTGATTTCCGCTTCAAATGATCTTGACGAATATTTGATTGACAGCCTTAAGGTACAGGGCGCGGCAATCACTTCATGGGGAGTGGGAACCAATCTGATCACCTCCAAGGATAATCCGTCCTTCGGCGGCGTGTATAAGCTGGCGGCAATACGCGGCGCCGACGGTGAATTTATTCCTAAGATAAAGCTGTCCGAAAACACCGAGAAGGTAACAAATCCCGGTAACAAGATGATTTACCGTATCTACGAAAAGGACAGCGGAAAAATCAAAGCGGATCTCATCTGTCTTGTAGGCGAGGTTTACAAGGAGGAAGATGATTTGCTGTTGTTTGACCCTCAGGAGCCGTGGAAGAAAACAAAGCTGAAGGGCGGAACTTACACCCTTCGTCCGATTATGCAGCATATTTTCAAGAACGGCGAGTGCATATATACTTCTCCCAAGGTTATGGAAATTCGTGAATACTGCAAAAAAGAGCTGGATACTCTGTGGGATGAAACGAAGCGTCTGATAAATCCTCATCAGGTATATGTAGATTTATCGAAGAAATTGTATGATATTAAAATAGAGTTATTGGATAAGATGAGTGAAAAATAAACAAAAACGGATTGGGGCATATTCTTTGCCCTAGTCCGTTTTTGTATGAAAATAAGCTTTTTTACAAAGCCTTTTATTGCTCCATTTGTCTACCGAGAAAGCCTGCGGCAGACATTACCAGCTTTTGCTCCACCTCGCCCATTTTTCCCCGGGTGTCATTTTCCAACAAAACCACGCTGCCGATAATGTCTCCCTCACAGATAATAGGAGCAATAACCTGATGTTGATATTCTTCGTCAACCTCGTCGCAGACGGAGATAAAGTTTCTGTCTCCCTTAGATGCCGTTACCATTTCGCGATTATTAATTTTTTCCTCCAGCTGTCTGCTCACGGATTTGTTTGCCAGCTGCTTATAGCCTCCCGCTATGGCGACAAATTGGTCTCTGTCGGCAATTAACGCGGCGTGACCCGATACCTGAGCCAGACTCTCCGCATATTGCTTTGCAAAGGTAGTCATTTCACCGATAGGAGAGTATTTCTTCAGGATGACCTGACCTTCTCTGTCCGTAAAAATTTCCAGAGGGTCGCTTTCTCTGATATGCAGAGTCCTCCTTATCTCCTTTGGAATTACTATTCTGCCTAAATCATCTATACGGCGTACAATGCCTGTTGCTTTCATGTTATTTTTTCCTCCATAAATATCAAAATTGGTTATGGTGTTATTATGTGGAAAATGTGTGGAAATATACCACGTCGTTGTTTTACAAATACTTCTTTCCGGAAAAGATATTTGATTTTAAAAGCCGATTATATATGATATGTGGCAGTCAAGCAAACGGGTGGATTGCAGTGTATGGTATATTTTACTTGACAATTAAAAATCGGGCGATATATAATATCTTCAACATAAAAAGGCGTTGACGAAGAGAGTATCTGCTTTTGGAAAGGCAAAGCGAGTCGGTGAGGGTGGAAGACCGATGCGAGTACGGGAACGGAGAAAATCACTTTCGAGCTGTCAGAACCAAAGGCAACCAGTAGTTCTGAACGGTATCCCACCGTTAAGGGGAACCATATAACTTCGGAGTGTTTGTGCGGCGGCAATATCTCGTCCGAAACAGTGCTTGGGAGCGTATGTTGTAAGAGGTGGTTGCGAAAGCTGTGGCTTCGTCCTGTTGCGGACGAAGCTTTTTTTGTGCGAATGAGCGAACATCCCATAGGCTTAAGGAATTTTATAATTTGTAGAATAAAAACAGGAAAGGAAGAGGGCAATGTATAAGCAGGTAGACACTAACTTAAATTTTGTGGAGCGTGAAAAAGCAGTTGAACGGTTCTGGAAGGACAACGACATCTTTAAAAAGAGCATGGAACACCGAAAGGAGGGAGAGACCTACACCTTTTATGACGGACCGCCAACGGCAAACGGCAAGCCCCATATCGGACATGTGGAGACTCGTACCATTAAGGATATGATTCCCAGATACCGTACCATGAAGGGGTATATGGTTCCCCGTAAGGCAGGCTGGGATACTCATGGACTTCCGGTGGAGCTGGAAGTTGAGAAGCTTTTGGGCTTGGACGGAAAGGAGCAGATTGAGGAATATGGTCTCGATCCTTTTATCTCCAAGTGTAAGGAAAGCGTCTGGAAATATAAGGGAATGTGGGAGGATTTTTCCGGAACCGTAGGCTTTTGGGCAGATATGGATAATCCTTATGTTACCTATGACGACGATTTTATCGAGTCCGAATGGTGGGCGCTTAAGACCATTTGGGATAAGGGATTGTTGTATAAGGGCTTTAAGATTGTTCCTTATTGCCCTCGCTGCGGCACGCCGCTGTCCAGCCACGAGGTGGCGCAGGGCTATAAGGCGGTTAAGGAACGCTCCGCAGTAGTGCGTTTTAAGGTAGCGGAAGAGGACGCCTATTTTTTGGCATGGACAACAACCCCGTGGACGCTTCCTTCCAATGTGGCGCTTTGTGTGAATCCGGACGAAACCTATGTGAAGGTAAAAGCGGCGGACGGTTATACCTATTATATGGCGCAGGCGCTTTTGGATAGGGTGCTTGGAGAGCTCTCCGAGGAAGGAAAGCCTGCGTATGAGATTTTGAATACCTATGTGGGCAAGGATTTGGAATATAAGGAGTACGAGCCGCTTTTTGCGTGTGCGGGAGAGGCTGCCGCACGGCAGAAAAAGAAAGGTCATTTTGTGACCTGCGACGGCTATGTTACTATGACGGATGGTACGGGTATCGTTCATATTGCGCCTGCATTCGGTGAGGATGATGCTCAGGTGGGCAGAAGATATGACCTGCCCTTTGTACAGTTTGTGGACGGTAAGGGTGAGATGACGGCGGATACTCCCTATGCCGGAAAATTTGTGAAGGACGCGGATCCTGAAATCATCAAGGATTTAAATAAGGAAGGAAAGCTGTTCGCGGCGCCTAAGTTTGAGCATGACTATCCCTTCTGCTGGCGCTGTGACACTCCGCTTATTTATTATGCGAGGGAGTCATGGTTTATCAAAATGACGGCAGTGCGGGATGATTTGGTGCGCAACAATAAGACTATTCATTGGATTCCCGAGTCCATCGGCGAGGGACGCTTCGGCAATTGGCTGGAAAATATTCAGGACTGGGCAGTATCCCGTAACCGTTATTGGGGTACTCCGTTAAATATCTGGGAGTGCGAGTGCGGACAGTTACACAGCGTGGGAAGCCGTGAAGAGCTATATCAAATGAGCGGCAACGAGGCGGCAAAGACCGTTGAATTACATCGTCCCTATATTGATGAGATTACGATTACCTGCCCTCAGTGCGGTAAACAGATGAAAAGAGTGCCGGAGGTAATTGATTGTTGGTTTGATTCGGGAGCCATGCCCTTTGCACAGCATCATTATCCCTTTGAGAATAAGGAGCTGTTTGAAAAGCAGTTTCCGGCGCAATTTATCTCGGAGGCGGTTGATCAGACCAGAGGATGGTTTTATTCCCTGCTGGCGGAGTCCACTTTGTTATTCAATAAGGCGCCCTATGAGAACGTTATCGTTTTGGGACTTATTCAGGACGAAAACGGACAGAAGATGAGTAAGAGCAAGGGAAATGCCGTAGATCCCTTTGAAGCCTTGGAAACCTACGGCGCCGACGCCATCAGATGGTATTTTTACACCAGCTCCGCTCCATGGCTTCCGAAGCGATTTTCCGGCAAGCTGGTGATGGAGGGGCAGCGTAAATTTATGGGAACCCTGTGGAATACCTATGCCTTCTATGTGCTTTATGCAAATATCGATAATTTTGACCCAAGCAAATATACGTTGGAGTATGAAAAGCTTCCCGTTATGGATAAGTGGCTTTTGTCCAAGCTCAATACAGTTGTCGGGGAGGTGGACGAAAACCTTGACAAATACCGTATTCCCGAGGCGGCAAAGGCATTACAGGATTTTGTGGATGAAATGAGCAATTGGTATGTGAGAAGAAGCCGAGAGCGTTTCTGGGCAAAGGGAATGGAGCAGGATAAGATCAATGCGTATATGACCCTTTACACGGCCTTGGTGACTATTTCCAAGGCTGCCGCTCCCATGATTCCCTTTATGACGGAGGATATTTACCAGAATCTGGTCAGGAGCGTGAACCCAAATGCCCCGGAGAGCATTCATTTGTGCGATTTCCCCGTTGCGGAGAACAGCTATATTGACAAGAAGCTTGAAGAGTCCATGGAGGATGTATTGGCGGCTGTCGTCATGGGGCGCGCCTGCCGTAACGAGGCGAGTATCAAAAACCGTCAGCCCATTCCGGCAATGTATATTAAGGCGGAATTTGTGCTTGATGATTTCTATAAAAATATTATCAAAGAGGAGCTGAACGTTAAGGAGGTTATTTTTACCGATGATGTAAGAGACTTTACCTCCTATACCTTTAAGCCGCAGCTTCGTACGGTAGGACCCAAGTATGGAAAGCAGCTTGGCGGTATTCAGAAGACATTGGCGGCATTGGACGGTAACAGCGCAATGGATAAGCTCAATGTTGAGGGAGCGCTTACATTTATGGTTGACGGCGTCGAGGTTGAGTTGTCCAAGGAGGATCTTTTAATAGATATGACCCAGAAGGAGGGCTATGTATCCACTGAGGACAGTAAGATGACGGCGGTTTTGGATACCAACCTGACAGAAGCCTTAATTGAAGAGGGCTTTGTATATGAGATTATCAGTAAGATTCAGACAATGCGCAAGGATGCGGGCTTTGAGGTAATGGATCATATCAAGGTATCCGTCAACGGAAATGGCAGGCTGGCGGCAATCGTTTTGAAAAACAGGGATATGATAGCAGGGAAGGTGCTTGCGGATGAAATGCTGACGGATGCTTCCCTTAGCGTTTCCAAGGAGTGGAATGTTAATGGTGAGAATGTTGTTATCGCCGTTGAAAAAATATAGGGCGTATGCACTTCTCGTTAGGATTTTTCGTCAATTAAGAAAAGCAGTTGGAATTAGTACGTTTTTTTGTTATAATTATGAAATAGTTCATAACGGACAGACATACGCAGGTTAGGCTGCCATTTACTGTCGTGTAAAGGAAAGGAGACTCACAATTGAAAAGTACGACAACTAAGAAAAACGAATTTGATAAAGAGCTCTTTAAAAGAAGCGTTCTTTACAATGTAAAAACCTTATATCGAAAAACCTTGGAGGAGGCGACGCCTCAGCAGATTTTTCAGGCGGTATCCTATGCAATCAAGGACAGGATTGTAGAAAATTGGATGGAGACTCAGAAGGCATATGATAAGGAAGACCCTAAGATGGTTTATTATATGTCAATGGAGTTTCTTATGGGTCGTGCGTTAGGAAATAATATGATTAACCTGCAGGCATACAAGCCGGTGCGGGAGTGTCTGGAGGAGCTTGGGCTGGATATTAATGTCGTGGAGGATCAGGAACCGGACGCCGCGCTGGGCAACGGAGGTCTGGGTCGTCTTGCCGCATGCTTTTTGGATTCGCTTGCAACCTTGGGGTATCCTGCTTATGGCTGCGGAATCCGTTATCGCTACGGTATGTTTAAGCAGGAAATACGCGACGGCTATCAGGTAGAGGTGCCGGATAACTGGCTTGTAGATGGTAATCCCTTTGAGCTGCGCCGTCCGGAATATGCCAAGACGGTCAAATTCGGCGGTTATGTGTCCGTACATACCGACGAGAACGGGCGGAATGTATTTACGCAGGAGGGCTACCAGTCCGTTAAGGCCATTCCCTATGATTTGCCTATTGTCGGTTATGGCAACGGGATTGTGAACACTCTTCGTATTTGGGATGCGGAGGCAGTTGAATGCTTCCATTTGGATTCCTTTGATAAGGGCGATTATCAGAAGGCTGTGGAGCAGGAGAACCTTGCAAGGAACATTGTTGAGGTATTGTATCCCAACGACAACCATTATGCGGGTAAGGAGCTTAGATTAAAGCAGCAATATTTCTTTATTTCAGCATCCGTACAAGAGGCTGTGGAAAAGTATATGCGTAAGCATGATGATATTCATAAGTTCTATGAGAAGGTTACCTTCCAGCTGAACGATACCCATCCCACCGTTGCGGTTGCGGAGCTTATGCGCGTTCTTATGGATGATTATTATCTTACATGGGACGAGGCTTGGGAGGTTACTACCAAGACCTGTGCCTACACTAATCATACTATTATGGCGGAGGCGTTGGAGAAATGGCCCATTGAGCTGTTCTCCCGGCTGCTTCCCAGAATTTATCAGATTGTGGAGGAGATTAATCGTCGGTTTATCCTTGAAATAGAACGAAAATATACCAACGCTGAGGGCGTGAATGTTCAGGATAAGATACGTAAGATGGCAATTATCTATGACGGTCAGGTGAAAATGGCAAACATGGCCATTGTCTCAGGCTACTCCGTAAACGGTGTGGCAAGGCTTCATACGGAAATTTTGAAGAAGCAGGAGCTTAAGGATTTCTATGAGATGTATCCCGAGCGCTTTAACAATAAGACTAACGGTATCACACAGAGACGTTTTCTGCTTCATGGCAATCCTCTGCTTGCCGATTGGGTGACGGCGCATGTAGGTAACGACTGGATAACGGATTTACCCCAAATCAGCCGCCTTAAGATATATGCCGATGACAAAAAAGCACAGCAGGAGTTTATGAATATTAAATATCAGAATAAGGTTCGTCTGGCCAATTATATATGGGAGCATAATGGTATAAAGGTAGATCCCCGTTCTATTTTTGATGTACAGGTAAAGCGTCTCCATGAATATAAGAGACAGCTCCTCAACATACTACATGTGATGTATCTGTATAATGAATTAAAGGAGCATCCGGAGAAAGAATTTTACCCCAGAACCTTTATTTTCGGTGCGAAGGCCGCGGCGGGTTACCGCAATGCCAAGCTTACCATAAAGCTGATTAATGCGGTGGCGGATGTGGTTAATAATGATGCTTCTATCGGCGGCAGGATTAAGGTAGTGTTTATCGAGAACTATAATGTGTCCAATGCGGAGATTATTTTTGCGGCGGCAGATGTGTCCGAGCAGATATCGACGGCAAGCAAGGAGGCGTCCGGAACAGGTAACATGAAATTTATGTTAAACGGAGCCGTGACTATAGGAACCATGGACGGCGCCAATGTGGAGATTGTTGAGGAAGTCGGTGAGGAGAATGCCTTTATCTTCGGTCTATCCTCGGATGAGGTTATTCATTACGAGAACCATGGAGGCTATAATCCCATGGAAATTTTCAATAACGATCAGGATGTCAGAAAGGTATTAATGCAGCTGATTAACGGAACGTATTCCCATAATGACCCCGAGCTGTTCCGTCCGTTATATAATTCCCTTTTGAATACACAGTCCACGGCGAAAGCGGATACTTATTTCATTTTAAAGGATTTTAAGTCCTATGCCGAGGCGCAATGTAAGGTGGAGAAGGCATATAAGGACGAGACAGGCTGGGCAAGGAGCGCAATATTGAATGTGGCCTGCTCCGGTAAATTTACCTCCGACAGAACGATTCAGCAATATGTGGATGAAATTTGGCATTTGGATAAAGTAGTTTTGAAATAAAGTATTATGAGCGACACCTTGCATCGGCAAGGTGCCGTTTTTCGTTACTGTAAACGACATGAAAAAAATAAATTTATATGCCGATAAATCATCAACCGAAAACGGCAAAAAAACGGATAAATATAAATAAAAACGGTTGACAAACGGTGTTAAAAATAGCATACTGATAGTATAAACATGATTATTTGAAGGGGCGTGAGCTTATGACATTGGATGAGATGAAGAGAATCAAGCAGGAAAGCGGTTACAGCTTGGCGCAGCTTTCCGAGTACAGCAAAGTGCCGTTAGGAACCTTACAGAAGATTTTTTCCGGTGAGACCAAGCATCCCAGATATGAAACCCTTCAGGCAATTGAGAAGGTGCTGTACGGCAGAGCTGCAAAATATCAATTCGGAGCAGGAGAGACAGGGAAGCATACGGCGCAGGAAGCGATGAGATATGAGCCGTTCGGCTCCAAAAGGCCGGGTGAGTATACATTACAGGATTATTATGCCCTGCCTGATGAGCGGCGCGTAGAATTAATTGACGGCGTGCTGTATGATATGAGCGCCCCCTCCTTTGTACATCAGCATATTTTGGGAACCATTTTTGCCACAATACAGAATTATATCAATTCCGGAGGCGGCGGATGCCTGCCCATGATGGCGCCGGTAGATGTACGTATTGACTGTGACGATAAGACAATGGTGCAGCCCGACATTTTAATACTTTGTGACAAATCCAAGATATGCAAATGGGGGATTAACGGAGCTCCGGATTTTTGTTTGGAGATACTTTCCGAATCTACGGCGCGAAAGGATTATATAAAGAAGCTTCAGAAATACACGGAAGCGGGAGTTAAGGAATATTGGATTATCGATCCGTTTCGTAAGGTTTTAGTATCATATCACTGGAAGGATAACTACATTCCGCATATGCGTCCGTTGGAGGGAAAGGCAGGGCTGGAGCTTTATGACGGAATGCCGGAGATTGATTTGGATGGCGTTGCTCTGTTGATTCGGGATTATCCCGAGGGAGGACGTGATTAATTTTTCCATTGCAGTAATATTCACTTTCCTTTATAATATCAGTTGACGCGTATGAATGCGGCGGCGATAATTACGGGATTGGCAATTATGATAAAAATGCAGAAAACAGGAGGAGCATTCATGATAGAATTATTACAGGGCGGCGTATATCTGGTAAACGGAACGGATATTGTTCCCGATAATGCACAAGCACAGGCTGCTATTGCATCAAAAACGGGCAGAGAGGTATGCAGAGAAGAAGCTTCAGGGAATACCATTGCCTACGGCATTTTGGAGAAGCACAATACTTCAGGCAATATGGATAAGCTGAAAATAAGGTTTGACAAGCTTACCAGCCATGACATAACTTTTGTAGGAATTATCCAGACGGCAAGGGCATCCGGCTTGCAGAAGTTTCCCATGCCCTATGTGCTAACGAACTGTCACAACTCCCTGTGCGCGGTGGGAGGAACTATTAACGAGGATGATCATATGTTTGGGCTTACCTGCGCCAAGAAATATGGCGGGGTGTATGTTCCCCCTCATCAGGCTGTAATTCATCAGTATGCAAGGGAGATGCTTGCGGGCGGCGGCAAAATGATTCTTGGCTCGGATTCACACACCCGTTACGGCGCGTTGGGTACCATGGCGATGGGAGAGGGCGGACCGGAGCTTGTAAAGCAGCTTCTGAACCAGACCTATGATATTAATATGCCCGGTGTGGTAGGCGTTTACCTGAAAGGTTCGCCCGTAAAGGGAGTAGGGCCTCAGGATGTTGCGCTGGCCATTATCGGAGCAGTATTTAAGAACGGTTTTGTTAAAAATAAAGTTATGGAGTTTGTGGGTCCGGGCGTGTCAGCCCTGAGCGCAGATTTTCGTATTGGCATTGACGTCATGACTACGGAGACAACCTGCCTTTCCTCCATCTGGAGAACAGATGACGAGATAAAGGAATTTTATGAGATACATGGCCGTGCCGATGAGTTTGCAGAGCTGAATCCCAAGGAGGTAGCTTATTATGAGAGTATGATTGTGGTGGAGCTGGATAAGGTGCGCCCTATGATTGCAATGCCCTTCCATCCCAGTAATACTTATACCATTGAAGAGCTGAATGCAAATCTTATGGATATTCTGGACGAGACAGAGAAGCGGGCGCTTGTAAGTCTTGACGGGGCAGTGGAATTTAACCTGAAGAATAAGGTGAAAAACGGTAAGTTTATGGTGGATCAGGGCATTATCGCAGGCTGTGCAGGCGGAGGCTTTGAAAATATTTGTGCGGCAGCCGATATCCTGAAAGATAATTTCATCGGTTCGGACAGCTTTACCTTAAGCGTATATCCCGCTTCCATGCCAGTGTATATGGAATTAATCAGAAACGGCTGCGCTGCCGTTATTATGGAGAGCGGAGCCGTTATGAAGACTGCGTTTTGCGGACCTTGTTTTGGCGCGGGTGATACACCGGCGAACAATGCCTTCAGTATCCGTCATTCCACAAGGAACTTCCCTAACAGGGAAGGAAGCAAGCTTCAAAACGGGCAGATTTCCTCCGTTGCGCTTATGGACGCGCGTTCTATTGCAGCAACGGCGGCAAATAAAGGGGTACTGACGCCTGCAACTGATTTTGACGGAGAATTTGGCAAGTATAAATATCATTTTGATTCAAAGATATATGAAAACCGAGTGTTTGATTCCAAGGGTGTGGCAGATACTGATGTGGAGATACAGTTTGGGCCTAATATTAAGGACTGGCCGGCGATGGGAGCCCTGCCGGAGAATCTTGTGCTGAGAGTGGTAAGCGAGATTCATGATCCCGTAACTACCACAGACGAGCTGATTCCGTCGGGAGAGACATCCTCCTATCGTTCAAATCCTTTAGGACTTGCGGAATTTACCTTAAGCCGGAAGGATCCCAATTATGTGGGTTATGCAAAGGATATTCAAAGGGCTGAGAAGGCAAGGATGGCAGGGGAGCATCCCTGTCAGGCACACCCTGACGTGAAGCCGGTTATGAACGTAATAAAGAAGACCTTTGCCGAGGCAAGCCATGAGAATACGGGCTTTGGTTCTACTATCTTTGCAGTGAAGCCCGGTGACGGTTCTGCGCGTGAGCAGGCGGCTTCCTGTCAAAAGGTCCTTGGAGGATGGGCAAATATAGCAAATGAGTATGCGACCAAGCGTTATCGTTCCAATCTGATTAACTGGGGTATGCTGCCTTTCCTGATTGAAGAGGGAGAGTTGCCCTTTAAGAATTTGGATTATCTGTTTATTCCTGACATTAAAAGGGCTGTGAAGGAAAAGGAGAGCGTGATTAAGGCGTATGTGGTAGGAGAGGATTCCCTAAAAGAATTTGAACTGCGTCTTGGTGAACTGACAGACGAGGAGCGTCAGATTATTTTAAAGGGCTGTCTGATTAATTATAACAGGGTCTGAGAGAATGGAGTAAAAATATGGAGTTTAATAAACCTGTATCAAATCCTTTGCTGGTAGGGGCAATCGAGCTTATGAAGGCAGAGGATACGCAGCGGCACAGGGGGATGTTTGTGAATGAGATGCTGAGGGCAGAATTTCTTGCGCCGGTTCTCATCACACCTGCCCCTGAACCTGACACAAACGGAAAGCTTGTAATCGGAAAGGGAAGTAATGTGCAGTTTCCTACCCTTGCCGTTCGTGACGGCAGACAATTATTGATGGCATTTACGGATAAGATGGAATTTGAAAAATGGAGACCGGGTGAGGAGAAGTATAGCTTTGCACTTACCTTTGACGATTATGTTTCTATGCTCCTCCGAAAGGATAAACAGGGGAATTCGAGTCCGGCAATCGGGGTGGTAATTAACCCTTTTGGCTGTAATCTGATTGTACACAAGGATATGATTGCAAATATGGTGCTTACTAAGATGCGAACGGATTCCTAAAGTTTTAAAAAGAAGTGCCGATATACTTAATACAGGGTGGCTGTTAGGCCGACAGACATTCGAGTAATATATTGACACCACGGATGGTATTTATGCAGTAGAAGGGAATTTACTGTATGGGTATCATCCTTTTTTATGAGGACAGGAGGGAAACATAAAGGGAGTTCCGGGGAGGGAGTCTGTTTTATAAAGGAGGATAAGACAGTCTTTTGAATGGGAATGGGTGTCATTAAGGAGCGAAAGAAAGGATTGAGAATTGATTCCAGCACAATAGGAATGGAATCCGCCAGAAGCTATCGAGCTTCAAATACAACTACTAGGCGATTTATGATAAAGGATTATCAAGAAACGCTTACTCAAAACGGTAAAACATTAAATACTGCCGTAAATGACAATGCTGACGGGGAGGTAAAGGAGGAAGAAAAATCTGAGGCTGAAGGCGCCAGCATTGTGAATGATTGGAAGAACCGTTATGGTATGTCGGCAAACAGAGTAAATCTGCGGACATCCAGCAGCAATACCATGTTTGACATACGTCAGGCCACAGTACGTTTCATTTTTGATTTGCTTTTTTCAACGAGGAGAAGTCTTTTTGATGATTGGAGCGTAGGCAATGATTGGTATGACTACTCAAGCAGCCAAAACTTTTCAAGCTCTAATACGGGAGAGCAGGCACAACAGAGCGGTCTCTTCATGACAAACATGAAGGTACTTAATTATAGTCAGGAAACATGGCAGATGGAGACGGAGGATACTACCTTTTCCACGGTAGGAACCGTGCGCACGGCGGACGGCAGGGAAATTAATTTTAATGTGGAAGTGGGGATGAGCAGAGAATTCCAGCAATACTATAAGGATGACCTGAATTTAGCTTCATTTCAAATGTGCGACCCCTTGGTTATAAACTTGGACACAGATGTTGCCGAGCTTTCCGATCAGAAATTCTATTTTGATATTGATGCAGACGGCGAGCTAGATGAAGTATCCATGTTAGGTAAGAGCAGTGGTTATCTTGCGTTGGATAAAAACGGCGACGGTAAGATTAACGACGGCAGTGAGCTTTTTGGAACGGAAAGCGGCAACGGCTTCGCAGATTTGGCAAAATATGATGAGGACGGAAACGGATGGATTGATGAGAACGATTCTATTTGGTCAAAGCTGCAAATCTGGTGCAAGGATGAAAATGGTCAGGATGTTCTTTATCGTTTAGCAGATAAGGGCGTCGGAGCTATATGTCTTCAGAATGCATCCACGGATTTTACTATGAAAACGGCTGACGGCAGTACAAAAGGCGCAATCCGGAATACGGGAGTGTTTTTATACGAGAACGGTAATGTGGGAACCGTGCAGCATGTAGATGTTGCAAAATACAACAGGAGGGCGTAAAACATTCATATTGAAAATTCAGAAAAATTTTGTTTATAAAATTTTTTTGGAAAAAAGGAATAATATTAAAAATCAAGCTTCTAAATTTTATCAAAATCACTCGGCTTTTATGCTGGGTGATTTTTGTATCATCCTAATTGCATAAATCCTATGAATTCGGCAAGACTAGAATCGAAGACAAAAGAATGTCTATAACCGAAATGCGGGATGTTTAGTGTTAAAGGAAGGAAAGATTAGGATGAGACGAGATAGAAAGAGCAGTGTTAAGAAAGAAAGAATAATTATGATAACATCTTCTGTTTTTGTGCTTGCCGCGCTCACAATGACAGGTATTTACATCAAAGACAAGAATTTAGAAGCTCAAGATGATGGATATACCATTGATTTCACGGCCTTGGAGGACGGAACCGAAAAAAAATTCGAGGAAATAGCCAAGAATTCTCCTGATATGCCGGAGGAACAGTTACCTGTCACAGATGATGATTTGGATTATATGCCTTTGGAGGCAGGATCTAATCTAATAGAAATACCGGGCTTGACAGATGGAAGCAATACGGGAAGCGTCAATGAGCAGGTTGAAAATGAGACGCAAAAGACAGAAGGTACGGTTAAGGAAGACGGTTCTAAAGATAAAGTATCCGACAATAAGGCGGCAGAGGATCAACCAGCTGATGATAAAACCGCAGCGCAGGATAATCCGTCACCGGAGCCTCCTGCCGAGGAAAGCAATGTAAATCAGGAAGCCAACGCCGATTCTCCGATTGTAGCGCAGGATCTGCATTTTGCTGAAAGTGAGGGCCTGCTTCGTCCGGTATCGGGGGAAATATTAATGCATTATAGTATGGATGGGGGCATTTTATTTAAAACGCTAAATCATTATAAATATAATCCGGCAGTTGTATTTTCAGCAGACGAAGGCAGTCAGGTCATTGCCTGTACGGAAGGTAAGGTCGTTAATATTTTTGATAACGAAGAGATTGGACATGCTATAACCTTAGACTTGGGAGACGGCTATAAAGCAACCTACGGACAGCTGAAGGATATTTCTGTAACCTTGAACAGTTATGTAGATGCAGGCGCCGTTCTGGGCTCTGTGGCCGCTCCTACAAAATATTATATTGAGGAGGGCAGCAACCTGTATTTTAAGCTGACCAAGGACGGCGAGGAAGTGAATCCCGAAAATTTATTTTAGGTGATGATAACCTGTTTGGTAAAGAGTTGGTTCCGGCGGCAACAGCATGCCGGAACCTATTTTATTTACATTGCTTTTATATTATATAAAAGCCTTCGTGTATAAGGTAAAATAAAGCAAGTATATTTTTGTATATTGTAGGGATGCCCGCTGGTTCGGGCAGAGCGAGGAGTCAGGTTGAATAAAAATGCGTATTCAACTATTGCTTTAAATGCGCGCCGCAGCGCGCAGATGGGTGTAAAAATGTATATTACGGGCGGAAAGATTCTCACTATGGTAGGAGAAGTAATAGAGGATGGTGTGTTGTACATTAAAGATGGAAAAATAGCGGCAGTGGGCGCTCCGGATGAGGTGGAGATTCGTCCAAAGCCCGGTGAAAGAGTTATTTCCATAGAAAACGGTATTATTATGCCGGGCATTATCGAGGCTCATTGTCATATGGGCATCACCGAGGAGAAGAAGGGAATGGAAGGAGACGACTGTAACGAAACCGTTAACCCCATTACGCCTTATTTGCGTGCTATAGACGCCATAAATACCATGGATGCGGCGTTTGATGATGCGGTCAGGGCGGGCGTTACCGCCGCCATGATTGGTCCGGGAAGCTCTAACGTGGTGGGAGGGCAATTTGCGCTTCTCAAGACTAAGGGAAGGAGAGTGGATGATTTGATCGTCAAAGCGCCGGCGGCCATGAAGGTTGCTTTTGGTGAAAATCCTAAGGTAAACTATTCCGGACAGGAAAAAAGTCCTTCCACCAGAATGGCGATTGCCGCGATGCTGCGACAGGAGCTTTCGGAGGCAGGGGAATATCTCAGGAGAAAAGAGACGGCAGAACGCGACGGTTCGGATTTTCAGGAGGATTTTACAAAGGAATGCTGGCTTCCGGTGCTTCGGGGGGAAATCCCGTTAAAGGCGCATGTGCATAGGGTGGATGATATTTTTACCGCCGTGCGTATTGCGGAGGAATTTCATCTACGGATTACGCTGGATCATTGCTCGGAGGGGCATTTAATTGCGGAGGAATTGGCTAAGACGGGCTTCCCTGCAATTGTAGGTCCGGATTTGGCAAGCAGAAGTAAAATAGAGGTACAAAATATGGCGTTTAAAACGGCGGGGATTCTCAATAAAGCGGGAGTGATGACGGCAATTACCACGGATCATCCCGTATCGCTTATACAGTCGCTTCCGCTCTGTGTAGGTCTGGCGGTCAAGGCAGGTCTTGATTTACAGGAAGGATATAAAGCAATGACAATTTATCCGGCGACAATCTGTGAGGTGGCCGACAGGATGGGGAGTCTTGAGGTGGGAAAGGATGCGGATATTGCTATTTTTAACGGTAATCCCATGGAGGTTTTTACGCGGACGCTCTATACAATTATAGACGGAAGAATTGTATATGATTATGAAAATGGCATTGCTTTATAAGGAATTCGTGTTAAAATAGTTTCAGGGTTGTGAATGTAATTGTAAAGCCGTGGGCTGACAGAATTTATTTGGAGAAACGATTTGAAGAGAGGAAAAGGTACAAAAGGATTCATACTGCTTATTATCGCAATGCTTGCAGGAGCGGCTGGCGGCTGCGGGGAAAATGCAGATGCCAAAGGATATAAGGATGTGGCGGTAGCGGGCATGGAGGATACGCCCATTTTGGATTATGTGGTTCCGCAGCTTCTGCCAAATATTTTGATAAATAAACAAGGGTATCCCGCCGAGGGTGAGAAAAGGGCAGCGTTAAAGGGTACCAGACTACCCAAGCAATTTTCATTGGTCGAGGCGGACAGCGGTGATATTGTATATACCGGTGAAATTCAAGAGATTGACTATAACGAGGAGCTGAAGCTGTATGTAGGTTATGCGGATTTCAGCGACTATTGTGAGGAAGGCAGCTATTATTTAGAGTCGGATTATATCGGAAGATCCTATATTGTTAATATAGAGAGTAAAATATACCAAAGGCTTTTTGAGGAATTATATCATAAGCTGATGAATCAATGTAAAGAACGGTCAATCGGTCTTTCGGAGATGGTGGCTATGCTCACCGCCTACGAATGGTATCCCGAGATTTTTCCGGATGAAAATCGGGACGAGGTGCCGGATATACTGTCAGAGTACTTGGATTGGATGGAGGATAGGGAGCAGGAGACGGACGAGGAGCCTGATATGCTGTATGTGGCTCTTTTGGCCAAATTCAGTTACTTATATCAAAAATTTGACAGGCAGTACGCAACGGATTGCCTGCGGCACGCCTCCGCTATGTTCGAGCAGGCGCAAAAGGATATGACGGAGGATGCCCAGAGCTTTTATGCGTTGACGGAGCTTTATCGTGCCACGGGATATTACACCTATCGCAACCAAATTTCAGATTATAAATCATATTTTGAAAATAACAGCAGCTATTTAGAGGAGCCGGAATATCTTTACGGAGCCATGACATATATGGTTACAAGACAGAAGGTTGATATGGAGCTCTGTGACATTTTTATGAGCAATATCATGGACAGAGGAGAAGAGATTGCAACATGTCACAATGATACGATTCATCCGTTAACGGCAAAGAACAATGGCTGCGATGATTTGCTGAAAAGGTCGGTTTGGCTTTCTTGCGCAAATTATGTTTTGAGTAGTTATCAATATGACCGCGTCATGGAGGAGTTTGTCCATTATTTAATGGGAACCAATTTAAAGTCAGTCTGTTTTTATCCGGAGGAAGGCTCCATGGCGGGATATCTTTCTTTGTTTACACGGCTGGCGGTAGTTTACGAGGAGTCATAAAAGAGGCTATATTTGCATATGCGTGAGTATGCAGTTTATCAGAGTGCCGGATAGGCGGCGGAATGAGAGGAAGTATGAAGGTAGTAGTTTTGGCAGGAGGAACCAGTTCGGAAAGAGACGTATCTTTAGTCTCCGGTAGTATGATTTACAAAGCATTAAAGAAAAAAGGACATCAGGCGATACTTTTGGATGTTTATTTGGGCTATCAGGGCAGTTTGGAGCAAATTTTCGAGAGAGAAGAGGACTGGGCGTCACATATAGGCGCCGTTGCCGAGGAAAATCCTGATTTGGAGGAGATAAAGGCGTTGCGGAAGGAGCAATGCAAGGGATTTTTCGGACCTAATGTTTTGGAGCTCTGTCAGAGTGCGGATGCGGTTTTTATGGCGCTGCACGGAGCCAATGGAGAGGACGGAAAGATTCAGGCATGCTTTGAGCTGTTGGGGATTCTTTATACGGGAACGGATTTTGTAAGCTCGGCAATGGCGATGGATAAGGGAATTACCAAGGATATCTTTAAGGCATATAATATTCCTACCCCAAAGGGAATCCGCTTGAAAAAAGGAGAGCAGGAGACAGAGAAGGTTCCGTATCCCTGCATTGTAAAGGCGGCATGCGGCGGTTCCAGCGTGGGCGTCTGTATTGCAAAAAATGATGAAGAATATTTGAATGCAAAAAAGGTGGCGTTTTCCTATGACAATGAAGCAGTGATCGAGCAGTACATACAAGGAAGGGAGTTTTCCGTGGGCGTGATGGATGGAAAAGCGCTTCCGGTCATAGAAATTGCACCCAAAGCAGGATTTTACGATTATAAGAACAAATATCAGGCCGGCAGTACGGTGGAGACATGTCCGGCTAAGCTTTCGGAGGAAAAGACAAGACAGCTTCAGCAGATTGCAGAGCAGGTTTTTGCGGCGCTTCGGATGAAAAATTACGCCAGAGTGGATTTTATGATGAGCCAATCGGGCGAGGTTTTTTGTCTGGAGGCAAACTCGCTTCCGGGTATGACGCCGACTTCCCTTCTGCCTCAGGAGGCAAAAGCAGTAGGTATGGATTTTGAAGAGCTTTGTGAACAAATCCTGCAATATGCGGTTCGCCCGCAGCCGAAATAGACTTATTGCGGCGAGATACTGGGCTTCGTAAAGCAAGAGCTATAAAGAAATGATTCGGGGTAAGAGGAATGCTTGATTTAACCATAGCAGAGATAGAACGTGCCTGCGGAGGCAGGCTTATATTGAACGGGAAAAACGGCTCGGACAGAGTTGACAGCGTAGTTTTGGATTCCAGAAGGGTGACCGTAGACGGTGTGTTTGTGGCAACTGTGGGAGAGCGAGTGGACGGACACGGGTTTATTTCCGAGGTTTTTGCAAAAGGTGCAAGCCTTGTAATAACGGAAAAAACTCCCGAGCGGGTGCAGCAGGATACAGGGGTATTAGCCGGTTCATGGGGCAGTTATATTCTGGTGGGCGATTCCTTTCAGGCGCTTAAGGATATAGCGGAATATTACCGTTCCAAATTGACCATACCTATAGTAGGTATTACAGGCAGCGTAGGGAAAACAAGTACCAAAGAGTTTATTGCGGGAGTGCTCGCCGAGAAATACAATGTTCTGAAAACAGAGGGAAATTATAACAATGAAGTAGGGGTGCCGCTTACCCTGCTGCGGATTCGCAAGGAGCATCAGGCGGCAGTGGTGGAAATGGGTATCAGCGAATTCGGGGAAATGCACAGACTCAGCAAAATGGTGAGACCGAACATTTGTGTTATTACCAATATAGGACAGTGTCATTTGGAAAATCTTAAGAGCCGTGACGGCATATTAAAGGCAAAAACGGAAATTTTTGACTTTATGTCCGAGGGCGGCGAGGTGTGCCTGAACGGTGAAGACGATAAGCTGTCCACAATAAATGAAGTACACGGAAAAAAGCCTCACTTTTTTGGAACGGGAGGGAATCCTTCAGAGGAGGTTTATGCCACTGATATTGTGAGCAAGGGATTGTGGGGCAGCGAGGCATTGCTGCATATGAGAAATGCTCATGGCGACGGTAAATTAACGACAGATATGGAAATAAAGGTGCCGCTTCCCGGTATCCATATGGTGATTAACAGTGCGGCAGCGGCCTGCGTGGCAAGACTGCTTAACCTGAATGAGGAACAGATTGCAGAGGGTATCAAAAAGGTGCGTGCCATAGGCGGGAGAAATAATCTGATCCGGCTGAATGACTATACGCTGATAGATGATTGTTATAATGCAAATCCTGTGTCCATGAAGGCAGCGTTGGATTTACTTGCAATGGCAGATACGTCAAGAGTAGCGATTCTCGGAGATATGTTTGAGCTGGGAGAAGATTCCGATTCTATGCATGCGCAGATAGGCGCTTATGCGGCAAGGTCGGGGGTGGAGCATATTATTTGTGTGGGCGAAAGCTCCCTTCACATGAGCAGAGAGGCAAAAAAAGAAGCTGTTTCAGGGCAACAGGTTACTTACTTTGCCACACGGCAGGAGTTATTGTCTAAGCTGTCTGAAGGCAGAGAGAGCTTGATTCCGAAGGGGAGCACAGTCCTTTTAAAGGCTTCCCACGGAATGCGTTTTACGGAGGTCTTGGAGCTCCTTAAAAATATTCCTTCTTGTTCTTGAAATAAGTATCTGAAATAATACCGCTGACATAGGTACCGAGACTTTTTTTAGTCTCTTTGTCCAAATCCTTTAGATAAATGGGTTTGCCGTACTCTATGACTACGGTATTTTTTTTGATACGGGGGAATTGATCCTCAAAAACGGCGGCGGAGTTTACGATAGTCATGGGTATTATGGGTACGTTGCCCTTTTCGGCAATTTTAAAGCTTCCCTCGTGGAAGGGAAGAAAGGTATCGGCAACCTTGTTGCGGGTGCCCTCGGGGAAAATGCAGATAGAGATACCGCTTTTTACTTTTTCCACACCGGAAAGGATGGTTTTTAAGCCTTCTTTTATATTATCCCGGTCAAGGAACAGGCAATGCAGATTTTTCATCCAGTTTACAAGCAGGGGATAGCGCAGCATTTCTTTTTTTGCCACATAGCCTGTAGGTCGAGGAACGCGCACATAAGTCAGTACAATGTCAAAATAGCTGCGATGGTTACCCACATAGAGAACGGCACTGTCTGTAGGTATATTTTCCTCTCCCAGCGCAATGACCTTTGTGCCGGCAAGGCGGATAACCTGACGGAAGGCCCAGTTTACAATGGCGAGGGAGCTTCTGCTTTTTAAATCTTGATTAAACCTGCCGATGATCCATTCCGCAATCAGAAGGGGAATGGAGAATACCAAAAATGAAATTACCATAATAACAACCAGAATAAAACGTATCATAAATAACCTCTTTTCTACATTATGCATGTCGCCGCATAGGTAGCCTACGCCGTTTTACTGAGAGTGAACGGCATAATACGAATTAATTTAACATTATCTGAGTATAGCATAATTTGTAATATATGTACATAGAATGAAGCAAACAAATAAGCGGAAAAATAATATGAAAAGGTTTATTTCAATTTTGTGTGCGATACTTATGATGTCATTCTTGGGCGGTTGCTCCATGCTAAGTGAAGAAAATGTAAAATTGAGAGATTTGGATTTCACCGTGCTAAGCGACGAGAAAATACCGGAGGAGTTGAAGTCCATTATTGAAGAGAAAAAGGCGCAGCCCTTTAAACTGACCTACAGCGACAATGAATATCTTTACATATGTATAGGTTATGGGGAGCAGCCTACGGGGGGATACAGCATAGCCGTAAATGAGTTATATTTAACTGACAGCGCTATTCATGTGAATACGCAGCTTCTTGGACCGGACAGTGACCAAAAAAGCAACAAGGTGCCGTCTTATCCATTTATTGTAATAAAAACGGAATTTTTAGATCAGACTGTAATATTTGACTAATATATACTTAAGAATAAGCCCGAGAGCTTTAGTTTTACGGTGACAGAGAATTACTGCCAAACTTACCTAATAATAAATCGGGGGAGAAATTTTGATATGGTTTCCCCCGTAATTTTGGCAGTCTCGATAATGCCGTTGCTGACTGTGCAATGTCAACAACGGCTTCTTCACGTAATAGGGGAAAAAATTGCCATAAATAAAAGGCGTATTTTTTAGGAATAATTTCCTTTCAGACACCTCTCTATCTTTTTAGCGGTCTGCTTTGGCAGTTCTTTTTTATTCTTTGCGTTTGTGCAAACAACTTTTCCTATCCGTTTCATGCCCGCCGTTTTAAAAAATGCGTCCATATTGCGGATTGCCCCTCTGCTCTGCCCAAATATCCATGAAAAAGGGGCGGGAGTGTTACAGGAAGTTAAAAGGATATATTGCTTTCCACGCAAACGAGGCTTGGGAAATGTGTTCGTTTCTTCTATAGCAGTTCCCAATAATCGGTCGAATAGATTTTTGACGGCAGCAGGCACATTTGCCCAATAGACAGGGGCGGCGAGAATGACAAGCTGACACTTTTGCAATAAATTCACGATTTCCCGTATGTCGTCTTTTTGAACACACATCTGCGTACTCATACAAGCCTGGCATCCTGTGCAGAAAGAAAGGTTCTTTTCATACAGATTGATTTTTGTTACGGCATAACCCGCCTGTTCGGCCTTGCGGATTGCCGAATCCAACATGGCGGCTGTCGTTTTGTTTGCATGAGGACTGCCTAAAATGGCAAGCGCATTTTTTTCGTTCATAATTATCCCTCCTTATCTGCAATCGAATGGTATAACATAGAGAATCCGTATTCCAAAAATTGTTTTTTGGATAATCTCATTGAAATTTTAATATATTCTTCTTTGTTTGCGGCAAGCTGAATGATTCCGGAAAGCATACCCCAAAAGTTAAATATGGTAGGCATAATTTCCAAATCATCTCGTAAATCACCTTTTTCCATGCCTGATATTAAGAAGTCTTTCATTTTTTTATTTATTTCTTCTCCGATTTGGTAGGCTTTCTTTTCTTCCGGCAGATAATCATGGCTTTCAAAATTAATGTTGATTTTATCCAGCACTATTTTGAAATAAAAAGGAAATTCTTCTTGATACCGTACCAGCCCGCGGCAGATGAAAGCATATTGTGCCTTTGTAGTTTTCTGCTGTACCAGTGCAGAAGATAAATAATCGTAAAGTTTTTTCATGCTTTCCAATGCTAAAATACCGACTATCTCTTCTTTATTTTTAAAATACACATATAATGTTGCTTTGCTGTATCCGGCGGCTTTGGCTATATCGTCCATAGAAGTTGCGGCAATTCCCTTTTCCATAAACAATACGGACGCTGCAGACGTTATGTTTTCCCGGTGTACGCTTATAGGCTCTTTTTTTCTTCGTGCCATGTATTTCTCCCTGCGATAATTAAACTTATGGTTTAATTATATAAAGAGTATTTCTGCTTGTCAACGGCGTTTTTGAAAGCATTCCGCAGCAGGGAATAAATGTAATATAAATGTAATATAAATGGAATAAGGAAATTTTTTGAAGGTCTCTGTCAAAGCTTTGTAAAAACCTCTTTGTGTGGTATGAAAGCATGGCCCATGCGCCGGAAAAAGCGAATGGTGCCCAAATCCCACGCGGGGATATAAGGGGCTATAAAAAGCAGTAAAGAGATATATCCGTTAAAGCTCTAAATCGCTGCTTTTTTCTTTGCCTTGCCTTTTGTTTTTTTGGCTCGGCTTTCTCTGTTTTCGGCGGCTCGGTTTTCCCTACTGCGTCATGGTATGCGTCAAGGACTTCTTTCTTCCGTTCAAGCTGCACATCCACATAACGCGCTGTGACGGCTTCAAAGTTCATGGATAGCCCAAGCGAAACGCCGATACCCGCAAGCGTATGTCCCAAGACTTCGCTCACTGTGTAGAAGTCTCCCGTCAGTTGGTGCATATTCGTAGCCGCCGTATGCAGTAAGTCATGGAAACGGATATGCGGCATTTCCAAATCTTCAAGCAGCTTTCCAAACTGTGAAGATACCCATGCCGCAGAGATAGGCGCGCCGTCCGGCTTTGCAACAACAAGGTCATTGTCATAGTAAGGCTTTCCGTTCTTTGCCGCCTGTTCTTTCTGTGCCTCCTGCATGGCAAGCTCTGTAATAGGCAGCTTTCGCCCGTTGGATTTCAACGTCTGCCATGTCAAAGAAATAGTACAGCAATATGGCTTGGCGTTTTTCTTCCGGCAGAGAGTGGAGTGCGTCGGAAAGCTGCTTTGCGGCTATTTCCCTGCCTGCGACAAAGAAAAATTTTTCCGCTTCATCATTCACAAAATACTGGTCGCAAGTGTAAAGCTGGTTTTCTTCCTGTGGCGACAGGTCGGAAAGGGTCACTTCGCGTCTGCTTCTCGTCCTGTTCTCCCGGATAGCGTCGATAGCTTCATTCTTCAACACTTTTTTGTAAAAGCCGTTGAAGGTGCAGCGTTTCTGCCATTCGTTGCGGTTAGGTTCCATAATCTCATCCCCTTTCCGAACCCGGGGGAGGGCTTAATATTTCCCCTTTCGCAAGCTCTAGACGGACACGCCGGAACGTATGCCAACTGGAAAGGGAAGTTTTTCAAAAAGGTTTCTGAAAAAGCAAAATACGCCTGTCTGCAAATGACACAGACAAGCGTATGGGAATTATAAAAAGTATTCAGATGATTTGTGTATTCATGCCCATAGGTAGGGTACTCCCCGGCGGTGGTCGTTTTTTTGGTGTGTCAATGACCGCCGGATTTTGTCGATATGGATTGCGTTTCATGGCGGCTACCTCCTTTTAGCCGCCGTATCTGTTGGCGTTTGTGGCGTCATTGCTTTTCAGAGGATAGAAAGAAACGGCAGTCTTGATTTATTCAAAGCCGCCGCTGATAGACAGAGAATGATCATCGTAGCTGTCATCCCAGTCATCATCCCAGTCGTCGTCCTCCCACTCCTCCTCGCTGTACCAAGAAGATTCGGTAAAATCACCCGCCTCATAACTGGCGCTCCAGTTTTTTGACTGATAATAGTCATCCGCATTTTCCTCAAGTTCGGCGTCCGCCTGTGTACGCGACTACTCCTCGTCATAAATATCCCACTCGTACCAGCTCGAACTGTCATAATAGTAGAAGTGACCTCCATAAGCATAGTAACCACTCGAAGGTTCCGTTGAAAACCCACCGACCGCTAAAATGATAAAGACGATAATACAGACAATAATATAGCCAATGGACTGAGTGAAAATGCTTTTTACAAATCCTCTCTTAATCCCTCCCTGATTTACTTGTTCCTTCGGTGGCAAATGCCTTTTCTGCTCCGCTACCCGCTCTTTGATTTTCAAGTACAGCTCATTGACCGCATATGCCTCGTCACTGCCCTCATAGCGAACTGCGCGCGTGCCGTCCGCCTTATTTTTGTAGACAACAATATTGCCGGTAGCCTTGTTCCGGTAAATACCAAAGGCTTTTGCGCCCCGGTAATCCTCTCCCAGAAATACCCGCATGTCTGCGAGCGGCAGATTATGGTGCCGACAGTAAGCCCGCAGTTCCTCTATGGTTGTCGGAACGCTATGGGCAGCCCTTTTCAAGCTTCTGTTCACCGCAATGGGACAGATCTGCTCTGTTTCCGGAATCATTTGTCCACAGTATTCACATGGTATCTTCATAGAGTTCTCTTTCCTTTCCAGCCTGTATTTGTTTCCAACAAACGGTACTTGTCAAACTATAAAATATAACAATTAGCAATAATTCTCAATATCAATGTTTTTTTTTGTGCTGAAAATGTATGCCTATATGACCAATACCTAAAATAAGCGTTGCTATTAACATACATACAACTTTTCCATACATTCCCAACATAAAAAAAGCAATAACTGGAAGCGTTGCCCCGGCAAGGGGTATACCTAAAAAGCTATTGTAAAAGTCTGATAATTTGCGTTCACTCCGAAAATAACGTACCCACCATGCTTCGTACATTATCATTAAAATAAAAGCTGCAATGAGCCATAAAGACCAAAGCGTCCATTCATGTATATTAAAATTGGAAAATACCAACGAACAGCAACAAGTCAGCACTTCCCCCAATCGTTCAAAGAATAGTAAGACTTTGCTTTCTTTTTCAGATGTATACCCTTGTGGCTTTCTTTTTGACCACATTATATTGGGAATAAATAACATCAATAAAAAGAGTAATCCGATATAAGAAAACCCCCAATTTCCAAACATATTATTCTCCTCCGACTAAAAATTTTCTTGCTTCTTTACACCATTCCAAATACGTCTGATAGGTTTTTATTCCAAACTCTGCCGTAAGCAGATAATATTTGTGTGCAATATCTTCATTCAATTTTTCATTTAAGATTTTTTTTGCGTGTAAAAGATATGGCAATTCTTCTTTAATTTTCTTTTCAAACGCTTCAATGTGAATGAGTGCCTGTTCTTCACCCTTTTCACTTCCAAAAAATAGTTTTAGCAATGTTTCATAACGAAGTTCGTCTTTTTCAATAGGCAATGAAAGCCATTTTTTCAAATAATCCCGTCCATTTTCTGTTATGGTATAAATCTGCTTATTTCGTTTGCTGTTTGTATCGTTCCTTTTCGTAGCCAGACCACGATTAACTAAATCATTTAAGGCGGGGTATATACTGCCATAGCTCGCACTCCAAAAATATTTGAGAGTAGTATCCATTCGTTTTTTGATTTCATATCCCGTTAATTCCTCATGGCTTAACAAACCTAAAATCACACAATCAATCTTTTTTTCATTTGCCATTTCTATCTTCCTTTCTTTCAATCAGTCCATAAGTTAAGACGCTTTTAGGACAATTATCTATACAGGCTCCACACTGGATACATTCTTGACTGTTAATTTTTTCATGTTTTATTTCGCTCATTACGTCAATCCCCATAGGACAGACATTGCTGCATTTTCCACAAGATACACAATTTCCTTTTTTATCTGCTTTAATATGTATTCCCGGCAGATGTAAAATCCTGCGAAGCCTTGTTCCTAATATCATGAATGGAGCCATCCAGCAAAAGTAATGACAAAATATCCGTTTGCCAAATAAAATAGAGGGAATAAATATCAAGCAAATAATTCCATAATAGATGACATAACTTTGAATGGAAGAAACGGAGATACCATTTTCTGTTTCAAAGAAAAAATCTATTGCAATAATTTCCCCGCTATGAAAGTAACACACGCCAACTATGATTAACCAAATACCCCATATTGCGAATTTAATATAGTTTCGCCACCCCTGCTTTGGCTTTTTTTCATTGACTGCAAAAGCACATTCCTGCAATCCTCCCGCCGGACAAAAATAGGAACAAAATAATCTTCCGAAAGGAATAGACATCAAAAACATTAAAACAAAAACTATAAAACTTCCGTTGATTATTCCGTTTAATCCTGCGTTTATGATTAAGGCGGGGCTGAAATAGTATAACGTGACAGGAAACAGGAGCAATGAAGCGATAAGCAATAGCTTTCTTATTTGTTGTCTTTTCAAAGTGATAGCCTCCATTAAGTTTGTATATGTATCAGACTGATATATTATACAGCGTTTGGTTCCAGATTGCAACCGGTTATAAAAACTTTTATCCAATTTTCACCATTCCGAGAGACGGTATAGCGGTAATACGAATTATTTTAGCTAATTGATAGAACAGTGTAGACATATTCAAGAGGAAAGGTGAACAGTAAAATGTAATAGGGTGAATAACTATGGCAAAAAGACCAGTACCAAAATACGACTTCAAGGCTTTTGGGGCAGCGATAAAGGCGGCGCGGACAGGGCGCAAGGAGAGCCGCAAGAAAGTAAGCGACGAAATGTTTATCTCGCCGCGCTACCTTGCGAATATTGAGAACAAGGGGCAGCACCCAAGTTTACAGATATTCTTTGAGCTTATGTTCCGCTACAATATCTCCGTAGACCAGTTCCTTCTGGAAACGCCGCCAGAAAAGAACACGCAGCGGCGGCAGCTTGACGCGCTCCTTGACGGTATGAGCGATACAGGCATACGGATTGTGAGCGCAACGGCAAAGGAGATAGCGGAAGTCGAAACAGAGGGCAGATAAGAAGTGTCCGTCAGAATTGAATAAGGTTTAGAGAGCGTTGTAATCTTTTTTGAGGATTGCAGCGTTTTCTTTTGCGTGAGTTTGGCAAAACCGGGCATAGCTCCGTAGTAAGGCATAAGGGATAAAAACTTTCGTAGCAAGCATAGGAAAGGGGCGCATTTCCGTATTCCTGCCCGCCGCGCCGCAATCGGAATATGAAGCCCTCCAAGCGCAGAAAGAAGCCCTTTACGCCGACTATGGGAAACTGAAAAGAAAGTCTGGGAATACGATATTATCAAGCAGAACCTAGACAGCATTTTACAGGCAGGAAAGCAGCCGGAACGGGAACGGCAGACAGAGCGCGGATAAAAGCACAAAAAAAGAGCCGGAACACGGCAGCTATCACATAGCCACCGCGCCCCGGTTTTCTCATGGGTGCAGAGACTGGTTTGTTACGCAATAGAACGCCATTTTAAGGGGGAAAGGCATAAATCCCTTGCCGCCCTGTTTTCCCACCCGGAGAGCCGCATACAGCAAGGCTTTTTTCGCTCCTACCGCGTCACATTTGCCCGCATTTTCCTCATGCGCTCGGCGGTCTGTCGGTGGGTGACGTATAAAGCTATTGCATTTAGAGTTTTGAAATCATATAATAGGAGTTGGCAATTCAGTATTAGACAAATCGGAATTTAATGTAATGATGTTAAGATGGAGGGATACTGTCATAAATAGTAAAAATACGATAAAGCAGGAATACAAAAATTTAATTTTATTTTTACTCATTTCGTTTTTGCTTCCTTTTGTAGCCATTGTTTTACAAGGAATGGTATCGAATGGGTTTATCTGTTCTGTCCTATATGGAATACAAGCCGCTACTCCAACAATTTCTGCGATTACTGTACTCTGCGTGGACAAAAAAGTAAAAATATATTTTACGGAAATGTTTCGCAAGGAGCATTTAGGAATAGCGGTTATTCTCCCACTTATTCTTGCGAGTACGACAATGATTTTGGCAAAAATGATATTTTGCACCTTGTCTGGAAGAAGTTTTACATTTGGGAGCATTTCAATCACTCAGTTTATTATCATACTATGGGCACTTTGGGCAGAAGAAATAGGGTGGAGGGGATATTTAGAACCATTGTTGAAAGAGCTGGGGGTTCACAAATGGGTTGCTCCCTGTATTGTAGGTATCATATGGTGTTTATGGCATTACCATTTCTTTTTACAGAATGGTATGGAAGTACCAATTCTGTTGTTTTTTATCAGTTGTATCGTTGAAAGCTATATTTATAGCTTTTTAATGAATATTACCAGCAATAATATAGTGTCAGCAATGATATATCATTTTGCATGGAATTTATTGATACATATAGCGGCATTGAATCCCGACCACAACAACGGAAGTATATTCCCGTATATTATTTTGGTTATTTTAGAAACGCTGGTGTTACTTATATTTGGGAGTGTTAGAAAAGCAAATTAGCAACTTCCGGTTTGTAGAGCAAAAATAGAGCCGGGACGCGGCAGCTATCACAGAGCCACCGCGCCCCGGTTTTCTCATGCAGAGAGTGGTTTGTTACGCAATAGAACGCCATTTTGAGGGGTGAAGGTATAAATCCCTTGCCGCCTTGTTTTCCCATCCGGAAAGCCGCATACAGCAAGGCTTTTTTTCTCTACCGCGTCACATTTGCCCGCATTTTCCTCATGCGTTCGGCTGCCTGTCTGCGGGTGATACGCTTCCGGCAGCTGGGGCAGTATTTGACGCTGTTAGAGGTTGACGCAAAGAACGCGCCGCACTCGGTACACTTCTTCCTGTTCCCGGTCTGGTAAAGCTCCGCATAGAGCAGCTTGTCAACGCGCGGAGCCGTACTCAATGCCCTTGCGGTATTTCTTCGCGTTCCTGCCTTTCACATAGACGGCAAGCCGGATCACCGCCGCGCCCGCAATGCCGATAAGTAAATCGGTAGGGTGGAAGCTCGGCGCGGCACTGGCAAAGGCAGCGGTAAAGCCCTCCCCAAGATGTAAAACCTTTGCGCCCATATTCGCGCCGGGGGAAAGCCTTAATGCCGCGCCCACTTTGTCAAACAGGTAGACAAAGTGGGCGCGTTTAGGATAAGCAGTTTTTTGATTTCCGGCTTCATAATTCCCGCCCCCTGTCTTTGTTTTTTACTTTCTCGCGCTGTGCGTTCCTGCCCTGTGCGGGTTCTTTAAGGCTCGTCAGCAGCTTTCGGATTGAGGGCTTTTTGGCCTGCGTCAGCTTATCCGTTATCGGATTTTCCAATGCCGGGTTATCCGATAGCGGCGGTTGGGGCTGCTCGTATATGGTGTACTGGGTCGCGGTCATTTTGCCTTTCTCGTCGCGTTCCTGCCGCCTTGTGATATATCTGGCTTTTTCAAGCTCCCATACGGCGGTGCGGATAGCGTCGATACTTTCCCGGTTGATGTGGGAAAGCCCCGCAAGGGTGTAGTTCCAATCTTCGGGAAGTGAAAGCATTTGTGACAACAGCCCCTTTGCCCTTAAGGTCAGTTCCTTGTTGCGTAAATGGTGGTTGCTCATTACGGTATAGCCCTTGTTGCGTTCCACCCGGAAAACGGCCGTAGTTTCATCACTCCTTTGCTGATAACCTATTACGCAGTAGAAGCGCGTTTTGGGGGAAAAGGTATCGCGCCCGCAAAGCCGCCTGTGGCAAGGCTCTTTTAATCCCTACTGCGTAACAAAAGGCATGAAAAAAGCGGCGTCCCTGTCCTCCCGTTCATGGGAAGCGGAAACGCCGCTGTGCGGATCACTTGCTATTCTTTTTCGTCTGCGATTATGTCCTGCATGGCTTTGCCAAAGTCTGCCGTAAAGGAAAAAATGAAATATTCCAAAATGGCGGGGTCTGCGTCCATAGGCTCGGCTTCC
>CAMNSZ010000009.1 GCA_946557105.1 uncultured Lachnospiraceae bacterium
CGCTAACTTGTGGGGGAAATCAAATGACCGCCTTGCGGTCGCTTGATTTCCTTCCTTAACATGCTCAAAAAACATTTCGCTTCGCGAAATCCGCGCTTCGCGCTCTTCGTTTTTTTCGCTAACTTGTGGGGGAAATCAAATGACCGCCTTGCGGTCGCTTGATTTCCTTCCCACAAGTTACATTATATCCTATATTTGGTTTGGATACAACTTGCTGGGGGGAAAAAATGTGAAAAAATTTAAAAAGGAGCTTGTAAAAACAGAAGTTTTCCTATAAAATAAACTAGTCTGATAATAAATCACTTAAGTTTGGAGAGTTGTCCGAGTGGTTTAAGGTGCGGCTCTCGAAAAGCCGTGTGCCCAAAAGGCACCGTGGGTTCGAATCCCATGCTCTCCGCTTAGAGGAGCTGTCTCACTAATCAATTAGAGTGCAGCTCCTTTTCTGTACCAAAAGTAACTGCCAAACCTTAAAAGAATTCAGCCGTTGGTGTAAAATATAAGTATGTTACCATCTATTAAGAAGGTTTTATTATTGCAAGAAAAAGCAAAAGCTCACAGAAAGCAGCAATAAGGGAAATGATACGCTGCTATCTCAAAAGAATGACATCAATATTAAAATGGAACAGATGTGAATGCCGTCATGCATGACATGATGTCCGTGATTCTGGAAGATGTACTGGATGAAGAACTTGGCTACTCAAAGTACGATTACCGGAACAAGGACACGGACAACAGTCGCAATGGGTATTCTAAAAAGACCATGCACACCAGCTACGGCGACATGGATGTTGCAATCCCGCGCAACCGTAACGGTGAGTATGAGCTTCAACTCATTAAAAAATACCCGAATACCGTGAAGAAGGACATGGGGAAAAATGCTTTCCATGGTACGCATACTATCCTGCGGATAGCTCAGGGCATGACATCCGGTAATATAGAATCCCACATGAAGGAGCTCCATGATATGGATATATCCGACAGTACCGGCCAGAGCACGGGCAAAATACTTCCCAACTGGACATTTATCTCCCAACTTTTGCTCTAATGCTGTTTTTTTACAACCCCTTTATATTATCCTAATCTCTCTTATTCAAAAATATTTTTATTCTTTTAAAATCTGAATTATTACATCATAGCTCTCAGGTTGATGGGGGAAAGTACAATACGTACAAATTTTTATCCTTCTCCCATCCCTTTCTATATACTGAGGATTTCCTGGGCAATTTTCTCTTACATACAACGGACAATAACAAAATAAACAGTTAAAATTGCCTAATCCTTTATGACAGGGGAAATATTTACACTCTTTATTTTCAAAAAAACAATACGAATTTTCCATATTACACTTATACCCTTTTCTTATATCTCTCTGCTTTGTTGACAAGTGATTTCGCAAACACAAAATTTGATGAATAATATAAATGGAAATACCCCATCCACCAATTATCATTTTCTATTATACAGAAATATTTTTTTCTTGTCACGGTTTTTTCCACTATCATGTTAATTCCGCTATGGTTACTGTCATAATAATGGAATTCATGCCCTTTTATCCGTTCGCCTTCCAGAAGAAAACAGCTCCGGTTTTCTTGAAGCTTTATGTAATCAAAACGCACCGATTTTCCAGCATAAATTCCGTCATTCGAATCTTTAACTCCTTTTCTATCAACAGTATTATAATTTCCTTATATCTATATTAATATCTTGTTTAGTTACACTCCCCGAATCATATGTTCTGTGCCACAGTCAAAAAATCCTTCCATTTACAATATCCCTCCCCCTTTCATCAGCAGCAACCACAATAGGATATCATTGTTTTCCAAGGCCTGAAGAAAAACACAAACAACTGTCGTTTTTCCGCTTCCACTCTTTGAAGTGGCAATCTTTACCCTTTTTATTCAGTTATACACTTGCCACGCTGATGCTTGGCGGAATCTCCACAAGCATATGCACGTGATCCGGACATGTCTCTGCTTCTGCTATATTGACTCCTTTTCTTTTACACAGCATGCTTAAAATATTTGCTATATCCTGACGTAATGCTCCATATGTTACTTTTCTTCGGAACTTTAGCGCAAATACAATATGGTACTTACAATTCGATTTACTGTGTGATAAACTATTTACATCCATTTGGATACCTCCTTTGATTAGTGCGGTTGGCGAACCAGCACTAATCAAAGGAGGTTTTTTACTGTAAGCTAAAGCGATTGTTATCCACCTGCATAGCAGGTGGTTTATTTAAAAACTGCTATACAATAAGAATGGGCATAGCTTTTGGCTATGCCCATTCTCAACACTATTCCATACATTACACAGTGAATCCGCCCATGCTCTTCTCTATCGCCTCCGATACGTTTATCAGCTGGTTGGATACATCCGATATATCCTTTACCATGTCGTTCACCAGCTCGGTGGAAGCCAGCGTCTGCTGGGTACTTGCCGCATTTGCCTCAGCAATTGCCGACAGGTTCTGTACTACCTCAACTACCATCATTCTTTCCTCGTCCATGCTCTTAACCGTATGGTAAATAGCATTAACGCTCTGCTTGGTAACCTCAATATCCTGATACATATCTTGGAACTGTTCTTCCGTATTAGAAAGCTGCCTGCTCTGCTCAAGCATGATATTCTTCATTTCATGCATGGAGTCCACGGCCTTTCCGGAGTCTTCAATCAATGTATTAATGATATTGTCAATAAATTTAGCGGAATCGTTTGACTGCTCGGCAAGTTTCTGAATCTGATTAGCCACTACCGCAAAGCCTCTGCCCTGCTCGCCTGCGCGAGCTGCCTCGATGGATGCGTTTAAGGACAAAAGATTGGTTTCTTCCGCAATGGAAGTAATCAGCTGAGCCGCATCTTTTATCTTCATTGCGGACTCATTCGTTGACAAGGTCTGCGCGCTAATCTCCTCAATTGCCTTTTCCGTATTGCCGTTTACCTCCGACAATGCTCTTACGGTATTTCGCATACCCTCGCTGGTCTCTTGAATATTTCCTGTGTATTTGCTTAAAGCTTCCGCTTCCTCCATGGTTGTCTCAATGGTCTCCCCAATATGCAGAACGCTTTCAGCTGCCTGCTGTGTATCGGTCGCCTGTTGTGCAGCGCTGCCCGCAATCTCATTGATCGCCTTCTCAACATTGTCAACAGAGCCCTTTGTAACCTCTGCTCCCGTCATAAGATTTTTGGAAGCTACGGAAAGCTCTTCGTTTTTAGCCTTAAGCAGCTTAACCGCCTCCCCTACCGTCTCGGTCAGATACAGCGTTGCATTAGCAATCATACCGACCTCATCCTTGCGGGAAGCATATGCATTAAGCTTATGTCTCAAGGTCAAATCCAGCGTACCAAGCTCTCTGATAATACCCGCTTCCTTAGCCACATTTCTTGCAATGAGTTTGGACGCCACGAAAACACATACGGAAATCACTACCAATACAATTACGCACAAAGCGATAAGTAAAACGGACATCTGATTAATTGCCGCAAACGCCACATCACAGTCGGTCATAATGACAAGCACCCAGTCCCTCGCAGGCATATACTCATATACCGCCAACATTTTTTTACCGTTTTCCGTATATTCACAGTACCCTGATTTTTCTTTATCGGCGCTCGCATTTTCTATTACCTTTAGTACGTTTTCTTCCTCGATAGCCGCGCCTATCTTACTTTCGTCGGCACAGAAAATATATGTATTCTTTGTAGCATCCAAAAGCATATAATCCGTTTTGTTTTCCTCTGCCTCCTGCAAAGCATTCAGAGTATTTCTTAATTCCTCCGCATAAATAGCGCCTCCCACATAGCCTATGGGCTTATTGTTGTTATAAATAGGATAATACATGGAAACCACCTGCATACCTGTGGACGGAGACGCCATAATTCCTGTATTCCAAATTTCATTTGAATCGAACACGGCATCCCTCAGCTGCTGTAAGGCATCGCCCTCGCGCAGCGTCTTACCAATGGGGCCCTTAACAAATGATGTTAAGACCTTGGAGTTATAATCCGCTAAATATATATTTTCCAGATTTGGATTTACTGCCGCATAATTATCCGTATAACCCTGTCCATCGGCTATTACATCTGCCGCATCAGGCTTTAACAGACTTTGTTTGAGTTCCAAGGACTGCCCGTATCCAATCAGATATGACTCCGCCGACTGCACATACTGCTCGACAATTTCACTTCTGGTAGACACCGCATCGTTCATTTCTTCCAGTACCTGCTCCCGCATTAACGAAGATACGCCCAAATCTGTAACAACCCACAATGCTACGAGTCCTACCGCCAAAATAGCAATAACTATAATGCTCATTTTGGTCGCCAGTTTAACATTTTTCATAATTGTGCCTCCTTAGTATATATTATTTATATTCATACTGCAAACGCCCATGCCTTTGCAGCGAGCCCCTTTAACGAACAATTAACGAACAAAATGCCAGCTGTCCACCTCATAGCCTTTTCCCGAGAAAATCAAGAACAAATCATGAACACCCGTAACCTCTGTCTCCAACGCTGCAATACGCTCCTCAAAATCCTGATCAACGGATTTTTCAATGGGAAGATATCCTAAAATCTCCCCCTCAGGATTGTCAATGCGAAGCTGAATAACCCCCTCTTCCCCTTCCGTATTTTTTATTGCGGCTTTCCACTGCTCAGGAGCCTCTTCACCAAAATCAACTCCCTGTATTTTAACAAAATCCCCTGTATCAATACCGCCTAGCGCCATATTGCCCGCGCCATAGTATTTACTCTGAGCGTCCGCGGGCACGCATTCCACTCCCCCCATAACCGCCATATTGCATGCTCTGTTCTCTTCATACGGATTTACATAACCAAGCTGCTCCCTGCCCTTAAGTGTCTGCCGGATTTTCCCGATGGTTCCGTCCTCCTGCATGTCGAAAGCGTCTATATGGGTACAGCGATAGCCTTTTTCCACTCCCATTGCCTGCTCCAGCACTCTGGTATGATAAGTAATGTACCATTTATCCTTAAAGGTAAATACACAATGATGATTATTGCCATACAGACCAAATGTCCGGCCCGGATTCTCCAATATAGTCTCTTTTATCTTGAAAGGACCCATGGGGCCGTCGCTTTCCATACAGACTATCTCCGCGCTGTGAAAGCCGTATTCTGCCGTACCCGCATCGTCTACCTGCCAGTTGGAGCAGTATGTGTAGTAATATTTGTCATTAAATTTATGGATACCGGAATCCTCAAACAAATAAGGAACATCTATTTTAACCGGTTCTCCTACTATGCTGATCATATCCTCGCCAAGCTCAACTACCCTTGCGGTACCCGGATCCGCTGTCTTCCCCTCGGGAATACCTCCTCCGAAATACAGATATGCCCTTCCGTCATCATCTACCAGCACGGCAGGGTCAAACAGCCACGTTACATTGGCGCAGTTAGGCGTCTGCCGGGTTATCAGCCCTTTTCCGAGAGGATCCGTAAACGGACCCGTGGGACTGTCGGCAGTCAACACACCGATTCCGCCGCCTGCATCTGCAAAATACAGGAAAAACTTAGGCTTTCCATCAATCTCCTTCCATGCTGCGGCAGGCGCCCATGAATTGTTCGCCCACTTAGCGCTGCCCTGCGAGGAAGCCGCATTGATAGAACCGTGATCCGTAAAATTCACCATATCGGCGGTGGAAATTACATTTATGCTATGTATCTTTCCATATGTATTTTCTCCCACATTTCCTTCCGCATCATACTCAAAGGCGTCCGCAGTCATATAAAAATATACTCTGTCCTCATACACCATGGCATAAGGATCTGCTCCGAACCTCTGCGTCATCAGCGGGTTGGCATTATCTAAGCCCTTGTAGCTGTCTGTCAGCTTTAGGCTATCAAACAGTGCCGCATATTTACTTTGTTGTTCGTTCCCTGCATTCATGTCTTCCGAATCCTCCGTCTCTGTAGAAGCATTAATATCTTCACTGCCTTCCCCTGATGTCTGTTCCCCTATTTCATGCGCTCCTGTCTGCACCTGATTTCCTTCTCCGCCACAGGCACATAGGCTTAAAAAACACACGGCGCTTACCAAACCCAGTCTTTGCAACATCTTCTTTCGCATATCCTGCACACTCCGTATAACAATTTACACTATATTTATCATAATAGCACACTTTTGAGAAAAAAGCACTGTATTTTATGTCATATTTATAACAAAATTTGCTAAATTTTATATATTAATCCTTTTAATGTATGGTATTATTAGGAGAGGGCACACTATATCTGACATATTACCAAAACTTCAGGCGCAAATCGCCGCCGCCGATACAATAAAAATTCAACAAGAATGGAGGCTCCCATGAAAATATTATTTTATGATACCAAAAGCTATGATCAAAACACCTTCAATAACGCCCTGCCGCAATTTCCCGGTTTGGAAATAGATTATATCAAATCCGACCTCGACCCCAGAACAGCCGCTCTCGCAGATGGCTTTGACGCCGTGTGCGCATTCGTAAACTCAGACGTAGGTACGAAAACCTTGGAAATCCTACACGGAAAAAACATAAAGCTGATACTGATGCGTTGCGCCGGCTTTAATAATGTAGATTTGGAAAAAGCACACCAATATGGCATGCGCGTCATGCGCGTACCCGGTTACTCTCCGGAAGCCGTTGCGGAACATGCCATGGCTCTTGCCCTAGCCTGCAACCGCCGCCTATATAAGGCATATAATAAGGTACGCGAAAATGATTTCAGCTTAAGCGGTCTTATGGGCTTTAATTTTCATACCAAAACGGCCGGTATCATAGGCACAGGTAAAATCGGCGCCGCAATGTGCCGTATCTGTCACGGGTTCGGAATGAAGGTCATCGCGTATGACGTATATCAAAACGAAGCGCTAAAGGCTTTTGTAGAATATGTGAGCCTAGAGCAGCTGTTGGAGCAAAGTGACTTAATCTCCCTTCATTGCCCGCTTATGGACTCCACCTACCACATTGTTCATCTGGACACCATTAAGCAGATGAAGGACGGCGTCATTCTCGTAAATACCTCCCGGGGCGCTTTGGTAAATACCGAAGACTTAATCGAGGGCATCCGCATGCATAAATTCGCCGGCGTGGGTCTCGATGTGTATGAGGAGGAAACCGAAAATGTATTTGAGGATCGCTCCGACGAAATCCTTGAGCACTCTACCACCGCAAGGCTTCTCTCCTTCCCTAACGTGATGATTACGTCTCATCAGGGATTTTTTACCAGAGAGGCGTTACAGGCAATCGCCGAAACCACCCTGCAAAACGCTACGGATTACCTTGCCGGTAAAGAGAGCCCCAACGACGTAAAGTAAATCTTTATTTTTTCACAATATTCTGAATCCAGACGCCCTTTTTTACAAGCACGAAGCCGATAGCGCATTTTATCAAATCTATCAGCTGGCAAAATAGATACAGCGGAATAATGTGCAGCCCGGTAAAACGACTGAGCACAAAGGCAAGAGGAATGCTGGCGCACCACATGAAGACGCTGTCAAACAGAAAAGTAACAATAGTCTTTCCTCCTGAACGCAGTGTAAAATAAGTAGCGTGCATAAAAGCAAAAATAGGCATACACGCCGCCGCAATGCGGATAAACCATGTGGCAAGCCCTTTCACTGCATCCGTAGTATTATAGAGCATGGGGAACAAAGGCGCCAAAATAATAAGCACAAGGCCAATCCCCACACAGCTCATTACGGAAAATGCAATCAGCTTAGTGTCCGTATCCTTTGCCTCCTCCATTTTACCGGCCCCCAAAAGCTGCCCTACCAAAATGGAGATAGCGCTTCCCATGGCAATAAACACAACATTAAACAGATTAGAAATGGTTGTGGAGATATTAAGCGCCGCCACTGCGTCCAGCCCCCGCACGGAATAACACTGCATCAGCGTTGCCATTCCTGCCGCCCAAAGAATTTCGTTTATCATAAGAGGCGTTCCCTTGATTACAATATTGCCGGCCAGCTGGGGCGGAATGCACGCCTTCCTGTAGGCGCCCACAATAAACGGCATGCGCTCTTTATGGGTATGGGTCCATATCACTACAACCGCCGCCTGCACATAGCGGGAAATAACCGTTGCAAGCGCCGCTCCCACCACGCCAAGCTTAGGGAATCCCAGACTGCCGAATATCAAAAGATAGTTTAATATTAAATTGACAAATACCGCTATGATACCGGCCTTCATGGGCACCATTGTCTCCCCGCATTCCCGCAGTGTACCGGTGTAAATCTGCTCTACTCCAAAGGGCAAAAGCCCGAACAGCATTACCAGAAGATATTCCTTCCCATAGCCTAACGCGGCGTATAACGCCTCCTCGTTGCCCTCCCCGTGAAGATACATAAGTATCAGATTTTCTCCGAAGAAAAGCAAAATCAAAATGCCTATAAGTACAATTGCCGCACATATATACAGCTTGAAGCGAAAGGTATGACGGACTCCCTTGTGATCCTTGCAGCCGTAATATTGCGCCCCAAAAATACCTGCGCCGGAAATCGCCCCGAATATAGCCAGATTAAATACCAAAAGAAGCTGATTGACAATGGCGATGCCGGACATTTGCTCCGTTCCCACGCGCCCCACCATAATATTGTCAAGCAGACCCACAAAATTTGTGATACCGTTTTGCACCATAATTGGCACTGCCACCGACAGCGCCAGCCTATAAAACGCCCTGTCGCCGATTAACTTCTTCCTTATACTCATAATCCTCTCCATTCCTGTATAATCCACAGATCCAATCACTCCACTCCGCGAAGTCTGACTGTATCAATATATTGCCCGGCTAAAGCAGCCGCCCGCTTCATTTCCTCTGCGGAAAAAGCCCCAAAGCCTTGTACCAGCACGTTATCGCTCTCCCGAAATCCCTGCAAAAAATATGCCCTGCTGCCTTCAAGCCACTTCCCGATACGCTCAAATTCTTCTATGTTATGTATCCCCTTTACCACGGTAGTACGAAATTCGTACGAAATCTTACAGCATTTTAGCATGGCAATGCTCTCCTCAATCCGGGATAAATCAATATCCCGAACGCCTGCCGCCGCGCCGTAATTTTCTCTGGAAGCCTTCACATCCATTGCCACATAATCCAAAAGCTCCTCCTCGAGCAGCTCCCACAGCGCCCCCGGATTAAAGCCGTTGGTATCCAGCTTTACCGGATAACCCAGAGCCTTTATCTCACGGATAAATTCCGCTAAATCCTTTTCCAGAGTAGGCTCTCCGCCGGTAATGCAGACTCCCTCCAAAATTCCCTGCCTTTTCTCAAGGTATCCTAAAACCTCGCTTTTAAGCATTACCGGCTGACGCTCCGGATTCAATACCAGATTTTTATTGTGGCAGAAGGGACAACGCAAATTGCAGCCCCCTGTAAACACAGTGGCTGCCACATGCTCCGGATAATCCAATAAAGTTGTTTTGTTAAAGCCATGTATCCGCATCCCTCAACCATGCCCTTTCTTCCGTAAAATTGCATCCGCCGGTTCTTCATTACTTTTTTGCAGCGTACTTATAGAATATCCTTAGACGGCTGATTTTGCAACCAAAACCGTAAATCTTTTTGCATGGCTCTTTCCCCGTTATCCTTTTACCGCTCCGGCGACTACTCCCTCGATAATATATTTCTGACAGGCGAGATAAAAAACGATAATAGGAATCACGGATAATACCAGAAGCGCCATCATCGCTCCCATGTCCTTGGAACCGTAGGAGCCAATCAGATATTGTACGGCTACCGGTATAGTCTTATAGGGCGTGCTCAGGCCGATTACCAGATAAGGCAGAAGATAATCGTTCCAAATCCACATGGCGTTTAAGATGGCCACGGTAATGGCAGTGGGCTTTAAAATGGGCATTACAACCCTGAAAAAGGTCTGCAGGGGATTGCAGCCATCTATCATAGCAGCCTCTTCTATCTCCAGCGGAATGCTTTTGATAAACCCGCAGAACATGAATACAGCCAGCCCGGCGCCAAAGCCCAGATATAACAGTACCATGCCCGGCGGATTATTCAGCTTAAAAATATTGGCAAGCTTTGACATGGTGAACATAACCATTTGAAAGGGTACAATCATGGAAAACACATACATATAATAAAGGCCGTTTGTCACACCGTTATTTACCCTTGTCAGATAGTAAGCCGTCATAGAAGTAAACAAAAGAATTGCCAATACCGAGAACACCGTTATAAAAGCCGACCAGCCAAAGGCGGAAAAGAAACCTGTTTTTTCCACGCCGTTAATATAATTGGCAAGCCCGGAAAAGGTATCCTGCGTAGGGAGAGCAAAGGGCGCATTGCTGATATAAAGCCTTCCCTTAAAGGAATTCATCAGCACGAAGAGAATCGGCGCCAGAAAAGCCGCCACCAATATACACAAAATGACAAAAATGATTCCGTTCCACGCCGTTTTTCTTTTCATTATGCCTCAACCTCTTTTCTTCTTGTCATTGCAAGCTGCGTCAAAGCAATCGCCGCTACCGCAATAAAGAACAAAACCGCCTTCGCCTGACCTACGCCTTCATAACCCATACGTCCGTAAAAGGTATTGTAAATATCCAGAGCAAGCATTGCCGTCCTCTTGCTGGGCGCCCCTGCCGTAAGAGCAAGGTTCTGGTCAAAAAGCTTAAAGCTGTTTGATACCGTCAAAAAAAGACAAATAGTGATGGAGGGCATTACCAGAGGAATTTTCACTCTGGTAAGTGCCTGCCAGCCGGTAGCTCCGTCTATCTGCGCAGCCTCCAGCAAATCCGTGGGAACATTCTGCAGTCCTGCAATATAGATGATCATCATATAACCAATCATCTGCCAATTCATGAGAATAATCAGCCCCCAAAAGCCATAGGTCGCATTTGCCACCAACGTTGTCTCAAATTGGAGAAGAACCGCATTAATCATCTGCTGCCAAATATAGCCTAGAATAATTCCTCCTATCAGGTTAGGCATAAAAAACACGGTTCTGAACAAATTTGTTCCCCTGATTCTCCGCGTCAGGGCAAGCGCCAATATAAAGGCAAAAATATTGATGGTTAAAATAGAGAGCACCGACACTTTAATCGTAAACCAAAAGGCATTTATAAAATCCCTGTCGGCAAAAATCTTCACATAATTGTCAATTCCCGTAAACTGTGCGTTTGTGATTGTCTTAAATTTGCAAAACGAAAGATACACGCCCATTGCAAAGGGCAATATGAAAGCAAAGGCAAAAGCAATCAGCGTTGGCAGTATAAAAATGGGAAAATACCTTCTTAACGTTTTCTGCATTATTGTGTCACCGCCGCCTTTTCAGCCGCCCAATCCGAAATTACCTGTTCCTTTACCTCTTCCCATTTCTTGCTTCCGGAAGCATACTCCAACAAAGCCGCTCCGAAATTATCCTTAAAACGAATGCTTGGGAAGGTTGTAAATTGCCATGGTATCGACGTGGTAGTCTCATCAGCCATATCGCGCAGAACCTCTCTTGCCAAAGGGTCGTTGGGCTTCTCCTCATCCGAAAAGGTATTAAAGGGCGCGATAAGACCTAAATCGTTTGTAACGGCAGCCTTACCCTCATCTGAAGAAAACAGCCATTCTACAAAGGCAATGGACGCTGCCTGATCCTCCGGCTTCGCCTTGCTGTTGATACAGAAGAAATTTTCCGTTCCCACACACAGGCCCTGTCCTTCCTCGCCTTCTATTCCCGCATATATGGGGAGAAATTTAACATCCTCAGCCTTAACGGCTATATCTCCCACATCGGAAATCTGGCTCCATGCCCAGTTTCCGTTCTGCACCATTGCCACCTGACCCAAAGCGAACTCAGCCATGGAATCGCTCACGGATTTATTACCCAAAAGGCCCGGCGCCGTACAGGAATTGTTAATATACAGATCAAACACATTTTTAAAGTTATCTGCATAGGTAAAATCTATGGTATCGGCGTCCGTCACTCCCTTATCCTTATATTCGTATGCTATGGGAATATTTGCAAGATGGGTCTGCCATCTCCAATCCTCCCCTGGCGTCAGCGAGGTGGAGGCAAAGACACCGTTAATTCCTAAATCATCCTTTTTCGCCTGCATATCCTCCACTACGGCCTTCAATGTCTTAAAATTCTTTATCTCATCCATGGACGCCGCTTTTGCACCCTCCATGGCAAAATATTTATCCATAATCGCATTATTATAGATAATACCATAGCCCTCCACTACATAAGGGATACCGTATACTCCCCCGTCTTCTCCCGTAATGGCAATGCTCTTGTCCAAAAGCCACTCATAAAGCTGGGTATCCTTTAAATCGGCACAATAATCCTTCCAGCTTTGATAACCGATAAGTCCGTTTATCTGAAAAAGTGTAGGCGCCTCCGTATTGGCAATTTCCGACATTAGCGTCTGCTCGTAGGTACCGCTTGCCGCCGTAACCACTTTTACGGGTACACCCGTCTCCTGTGTGTACTTCTGTGCAAGATCCTGCCAAATGTTGTTGACCTCGGGTTTAAAGCTCAGATAATACACCTGCCCCTTTGCCGTATTCTGATTATTATTCTGATTGTTTGCCTGATTATCATTTTCTTGCGTGCTTGTGGGATTTTGTGCGGTATTTTGCGGTGTATCGCCATTTTCGGCCTTTCGTCCGCATCCCGTAAAAAGACTCATTGTCATAATGGCACATAATGTAGCGCCGATCACTTTGTTTTTCATTGCTTTGTTTTCCTTCCTTTCGTTCTTTCTGTTCTCCGGCTTTTAGAGCTTCCTCTTTCTGCCGCTCCTGCATCCGTTTTACAAACCGCTTACGGCGTGTCTTCCGCCCGCTTTGTCAGCTTCCAGATATCCTTGTTATATTCCTCAATAGTTCTGTCCGAGGAAAAGTACCCCGCCTTAGCGATATTGGTGAGCATCATTCTCCTCCATTTTTCCTGATTGCGGTAATCCGCAAAGGCTTGCTCCTTCACTCTGATATAATCTTCAAAGTCGAGCAGTGTCATAAACCAATCCTGGTGCAACAGCTCTCTATACAAACGCTCCAAGTTTTCCTTTCGCCCTATGGAGAGCATTTCCTTTCCCACCATAAAATCCATGACACGCTTGATTACAGAGCTCTTTTTATAATATTTCTCCGGGTCGTAGTCCTTTTTTTCATAATGGTCTATTACTGCCTTACTGTCTTGCCCGAAGATATAGATATTGTCGTCTCCAACAAGCTCTCTGATCTCTACGTTTGCACCGTCTTGCGTTCCCAGCGTGACTGCGCCGTTAAGCATAAATTTCATATTGCTGGTGCCGGACGCCTCCTTTGAGGCGAGTGAAATCTGCTCTGAAACATCGCAGGCAGGTATAAGCTTTTCCGCATAGGTCACATTGTAGTTTTCCACCATGACCACCCTCATATAGGGATTTACATCCGCATCCTGATTCACAAGCTCGGCCAACACCAATATCAAATGAATAATATCCTTTGCAATTACATAGGCAGGCGCCGCCTTTGCCCCGAAAATAAATGCAAGAGGCGTTTCGGGTTTTTTGCCTCCCTTTATTTCCAAATATTTGTGAATAATATAGAGCGCGTTCAACTGCTGACGCTTATATTCATGGAGGCGCTTTACCTGAATATCAAAAATAGCCTCCTCCTTAAGCGTCACACCCTCGTGTTCCTTTAAATACGCAATTAAATCCCTCTTTTTTTTCTGCTTTATTTCAGAGAGTCTCTCAAGCACTCTGCTGTCATCCCGTTTTTCCAGCAATTGCTCCAGCTCTACTGCATTCTTCCGATATCCCGGACCAATAGTCTTTGCGAGAAAATCCGCAAGCTCCTCGTTACAAGACAGAAGCCATCTTCTGAAGGTTATGCCGTTTGTCTTGTTATTAAATTTTTCGGGATAAATTTTATAAAAATGATCCAGCTCGCTCTGCTTTAGAATTTCCGTGTGGATGGCGGCCACCCCGTTTACGCTGAACCCGCAGTGAATATCAATGTGCGCCATATGCACCCTGTCGTCTTTGTCTATTATCCGTACCTTTTCATCCCTATATTTTTCCGATACAAACTTATCAAGCGTTTTGATTATGGGAACCAATCCCGGCACCACTCTTTCCAGATAGGCAAGGGGCCATTTCTCCAATGCCTCCGCCAGAATGGTGTGATTGGTGTAAGCGCAGGTTTTGCTCACAACCGCAATAGCCTCCTTTATACCGAAGCCTTCTTCTTCGCTCAAAATACGTATCAGCTCAGGAATTATCATGGTGGGATGCGTGTCGTTAATCTGGACTACCGCATGCTCATAGAGGTGATGCAGGTCATATCCCTTTTCCTTCATTTCGTGAATAATCAGTCGGGCGCCGCAGCTTACCAGAAAATATTCTTGATAAATACGCAGTAAATTTCCCGCCTCATCGGAATCGTCAGGGTATAGAAACAGGGTCAGGTTCTTTTCTACAGCCGATTTATCAAAATCTATCCCCTGTTTTACCAGACCTTCGTCAACACTGGCTATATCGAACAAATGTAGCTTATTGACACCGTTTTCATATCCTATGACATCAATGTCATAAAGTACTGCCGTAACCTTTTTATCACCAAAGGGTACCTGAAAGGAAATATCCGTAGCATTCAGCCAGCCGTTTCTTTCCAGCCATTCGTTTTTTTCCTGCATCTGCAGATGATTTTTAAATACCTGACGAAAAAGCCCAAAATGATAATTTAAGCCTATGCCGTCTCCAGACAGCCCCAAGGTGGCAATGGAATCCAAAAAGCATGCCGCCAAACGTCCAAGCCCGCCGTTTCCCAAAGAAGGCTCCGGCTCCAACTCCTCAATTGCCGACAAATTCTTTTTATTTTTTTCCAAAATGTGCTCCAGCTCCTTATAAATGCCCAGATTAATCAGGTTATTGCTCAAAAGCTTTCCTATCAGAAATTCCATGGAAACATAATATACCTTTTTATTACCTGTTATAACCGGGGTTTGAGCTATTTTATTTTTGCAAAGCTGCAGCACGCAGTCATACAACTGCGCATCGGTACATGCAGAAATACTTTTTCCATATGTTCTTCCCGTCAGCTCGTTTAACTGCTGCTCCAGATTCATTACATACCCTCCTTTAACCGATATACTAACGCTTATTCTAACCTTCTTGACAAAATTTATACCCTTCCTTACGGCAATTTTAGGACGTTAATATAATATGATTCCAGACAACAAGATGTGGACAGCACAATATTTTTATTATAAAATTGATTCAATAATACTTTGTAGAGGAGTAAATACTTATATGGCACAGAAAATTATCCTAATTGCCGGGGCATCGGCCTCCGGAAAGTCCCGGTACGCAAAGCATTTGGAGAATACGATAAATCTACCTGTTTTATGCAAGGATACCATTAAAGAAGTACTGCACGACGGGCTTTGCTATGATGCCTCTACGGTGGAGAAAACCCAGTTTTACGGAGCCTGCGCTTACAAGCTATTATTTTATTTTGCCGAATGTCTGATGAAGATAGGCATGGATTTTGTAATGGAAAGCAACTTTACAAATGATGGAAAAGAACCCATCCTATCCCTGCTTAAAAAATATGACTACGATAGTATTACCATATTTTTTGACGCTCCGCTTCAAATACTCCACCAAAGATTTCTAAACAGGGAAAATACCGAGGAACGCCATATCGGACTGAGCAAGGGAATATATCTTGACTTTGAAACCTACAGACGGGTAGCGGAAAAACAGACTACGTTTGATTTGGGCGGCAGAAAGCTTTCCGTTGACGTAACCGATTTAAGCAGGGTAGACTATGCTGCCATCGACGATGTCATCCGAAATTTTCTTACTCCATAAAATTCCACAAAAAACAATACCGAAACAAGAGGAACGGCATTATGGCAATCATAAAAAATATTCACGAAAAATACATGAAGGAAGCCCTTCGACAGGCTAAGAAGGCGCTCGCCTTGGGCGAGGTTCCCATTGGCTGCATTATTGTACATGAGGGCAAAATCATCGGGCGCGGCTACAACCGCCGCAACACGGATAAGAATACCCTCTCCCACGCAGAAATCACAGCCATAAAAAGGGCAAGCAAGGTTATAGGCGACTGGCGTTTAGAGGAATGTGTGCTATATGTAACCTTGGAACCCTGCCAAATGTGTGCCGGCGCCATAGTTCAGGCGCGCATTCCCGAGGTGGTAATGGGCTGCATGAATCCCAAGGCAGGGTGCGCCGGCTCCGTATTAAATATATTAGAGCTGCCACAGTTCAACCATCAGGCAGCAGTGACCCGCGGCATTCTAGAGGATGAGTGCAGTGAAATTCTAAAGAAATTTTTTGCCAGCCTAAGGGAGCGCAATAAGAAAGAAAAAGAAGAAAAGGCAGCCTCCTCCGAGACTACCTGACAATGTCATAAATATCTTTTCCTCCTATTTCTAATCCCCTTCCGCCGATTCCTTAATCTTACTTTTTATTCCGCAATGTATGTGGGAGCATTTTTCGGGCTTTTTCCCTTGATTACCTTGTGATAATACGCATAAGTCATGGGATCGTCCGCACTTAATATGTCCGCGTCCAAAACCTTTCCCAAGAAAACCGTATGCGTGGAGGTTTCCATCTTATCAACCACCTCGCACACAGCATAAGCGCAGGCGTCAGCCACAACCGGCATACATTCCCGTAATTCCTGCTTTACCTCGTTAAATTTATTGCTATCCCTGCCGCTCTTAAAACCGAAGGTTCCGATAATCCCGGGATCTGAATTTTCTCCTAAAATAGAAACGGCAAATTTACCCGTGTCCTGAATACACTGATTTGTATAATTATCGTGATTAATACTTACCGCAATAGTAGCAGGCTCGGAGGTAATCTGCATAGCGCTGTTTGCCGTACAGCCGGTTGCCCTGCCCTTATCCCATGTACTCACCACATAAACTCCGTATGACAATTGACGAAACGCATTCTTGTTCATAATCTTTTTCTCCTTTTCCTTTCACCTTTCCTTCATTTCAGACATTGTATGCAGGAAATGAAGGATATCGCTTATGATTTATCAGCTAACAGCTTTTTGCTGAAATGCTCGTTAAAAAAATGAATAAACGGACCTAAACCAAAGGCGGACACCAATGTTCCAAGACCCACAATCCCTCCGGCCAGATAACAAACCAACGCAGCAATGCCGTCGTCTAGAATCCTGTGCCAGAAGTACGGTATTTTAGGCAAACGCTTCTGCGTAATCAGGGACAGACTGTCATAAGGCGCTACCCCTACATCCGAGGTCTGATAAAGAGACAAGCCGAAGCTGCAGATCACGACTCCCATGCACACTACAAGAATCTGCAGCCAAAGCATGGACGGCTCTCCGAACAATCCGTATAATATATCATAGAAAAATGTTACAATATACCCTAGAAAACAAGCGTTTACAATAGTTCCCACTCCGATAAATTCCTTGCCCAAAAGCCATTGTACCACAAACAGGCAAAGATTAAAAATCACTTGAAAGTGCGCATATTCCAAACCTACGCATGCCGCCAGTGACATATTCATACCCGAAAAAGGATCATTCCCTAAGCCGGAAAGCTTAAAAATCCCGATTCCCAAGCCTATAAAGATATTCCCCGCCACTGTCATGAGAACTCTTTTGGCCCCCACTCTCTGAAAATATTTCCTCAGCATAATAAACTCCGTTTCTTAAATAACATAAGCTCAATCCTCCATGAGATGCTCTCAAATATATTTTACCATAACTTTACGCGCATAGGAATGGGTTTTTATCACAATATCTTTTATATAAGCAGGTGACGGGCCGCTCCATAATGCAATAGACGCTCCGAATCGGCTCACAATTTTTTATAAAAATGTAGGAGGTGGCATGTTCTTTTTATATATGATATGGTAATTACGGCTGTGGAAAATTGAGAATTCTTGCACGGCACAGGGAGGAGTATCATGACATCAACAGATAAATACCTAGCGGAATTGAAACAATGGCTTGCGGATACAGCAGATGAACCCTTAGAGGATATGGCCGCCTTCTTTACAAAACGGCTTTCTGATTACGAGAAGCATATGGCAATTTGGGAAAAGTCTTATCAAAATCTTGCCGAATCTCTGCCTGTCTGGTGTAAAAACATTTTGGATTTAGGATGCGGAACCGGATTGGAATTGGACAAGATTTGGAATTTGAACCCCGATATTGCAGTAACGGGTGTAGATTTATGTCAAGGCATGTTGGATAAATTGTCGGAAAAGCATTCCCAAAGAAAACTTACCACAGTTTGTCAGGATTATTTCCGATACGATTTCGGTAAAAACATATGGGACGCCGTTATTTCCTTTGAGAGCCTACACCATTTCTTACCTGAACCCAAAAAAGAACTTTATCAAAGGATTTATCAAAGCATAAAGGAGGGAGGGGTTTTTCTATTGGGCGATTACACTGCCTGCTGTGAAGAGGAAGAAGCTCTTCTGCGGGGCGCTTATTTAGAAAAAAGAAAAAGATTTGGCATAGCCGAGGGCAGCTTTGTTCACTTTGATATTCCTTTAACTATAGAGCACGAATCGGACTTGTTGAAAAACGCCGGTTTTACTATTGAAAAAATATGGGATGCTCCCGATGAAGCAACTCTCCTTATAGCCCGTAAGACAAAAAGGAAGGGGAAATAAATAAATGCAACAGCTTATAAAAAATTACCAAAAGAACTGCTTTTTAAGAAAAAGCTTCAACAATCTGGCTCAAAAAACCTTTGGGCTGCAATTCGAGACTTGGTATCGAAACGGTTTTTGGCGCGACTGCTACATTCCTTATTCCATAATACAAAATGAAAGCATTATTGCGAATGTATCTGTTAATGTAATCAATATGTCATGGAACGGAAACAGGAAGCACTTTATCCAATTAGGAACCGTCATGACAGAGGAGAACTATCGACATCAGGGCTTAATCCGCAGAATTATGGAAGAAATAGAAAAGGATTATTCCCATATAGACGGTATATATCTTTTTGCAAACGACAGCGTACTTGATTTTTACCCCAAATTTGGCTTTAGCATGGCATCGGAATTTCAATGCTCTAAACAGATATTCACGGCTGATGAGGGAACCATGCTCCCTGTTTTGATGAATAACAAAAGGTCCTGGGATTTATTGGAGAATGCCATAAAGTGCAGCGCTCCCCAAGGGTGCTTTGAAATGTACGGAAATAGTGAATTGATCATGTTTTATATCACCGGTTTCATGCAGAATAACGTATATTACGATAAGTTCTTGAACGCATATGCCATAGCCGAAATCATTGACGAGCAGCTATTTCTGTATGCAATTTTTGCTCCCTGTAAAATTGCGTTAGACTCCATTATTCACGCCTTCGGAAATAAAATTAAAAAAGTCCTTCTGGGTTTCACTCCCGAATGCAGGACCGGATACACTATCACCCCGCTAAAGGAAGCCGATACCACATTATTTATCAAGGGAAGCGGATTCCCGGATTTTGAAAGGGAACAATTAATGTTCCCGCCGCTCACTCATGCATAAAACCCTTGACAAAGCCTTTTAAAAACGATACACTAATAAAGCCGTACATTGTCTGGGATTTGACTACAATGTTGAAATCCGGTCTTGCGCAATGAGAATCTACGAACCGTGTCAGGTTGGGAACAAAGCAGCACTAAGTAGAACCTTTCATGTGCCGCAAGGGCGCCGGATGGAGCTGTAGCCAATGCCCGGCATGTACGGTATTTGTATCTCCAAAACGCCTTATGGCGGCAAAGCTTTCCCAATCTAAATAGGTGCATAATGACTTATATAAAAGACAACAAAGACAAAATAAGTTCCGAAAGGGCTTCCTGTATAAGCTATAATGAGGACTGGGTCGCCTCGCTTATGAAGGATTGTACACTTTGCCCGCGCAAATGCCATGCGAACCGTCTGGCAAAAGCCTGTGGCTTTTGCGGGCAGGATGCACGGCTAAGCGCGGCCCGCGCCGCGCTTCACTATTGGGAAGAGCCTTGTATTTCTGGCACGCACGGCTCCGGAACAGTCTTCTTTTCCGGCTGCAATCTACGCTGCTCCTTTTGCCAGAATTACGAAATAGCCCATGGGAAAAGCAGCCGGGAAATTTCCATACGGCGCCTGTGTGAGATTTTTCTAGAGCTGCAGGATAAGGGAGCTCACAATATTAATCTGGTAACCCCCACCCATTTTATCCCGCAAATATGTGTCGCCCTGCAAAATGCTAAGGCGCTAGGCCTGTCCGTTCCTGTAGTGTATAACACGGGCTGCTATGAAAGTGTAGCTTCCTTAAAATATTTACAAGGGCTGGTGGACATTTATTTACCTGACTTTAAATACCATTCCGGCAAGCTAAGTCAATTGCTTTCTCAGGCTCCGGATTATTACACCGTGGCTTCGTCTGCGCTTTTGGAAATGTACAGACAGGTCAACCGTCCCGTCTTTGCTCCGGAAAGCGGACTCATGACAAGAGGAATCATTGTTCGTCATCTACTGCTCCCCGGACAGTCAAAGGATTCCAAAAAAATACTGCGTTACCTTCACGAAGCCTACGGAAACGACATATATGTCAGTATTATGAATCAATATACTCCTCTTAAGCATATAGCAGGACAACCGCACTTAAATCGCAGAATAACTTCGGCGGAATATACCCGTATATTAAGCTTTGCCGAGGCAATCGGTATTGAAAACGGCTTTTTTCAAGAGGGGGAAACTGCCGATGAAAGCTTTATCCCGCCATTCGACTATGAGGGATTATAGTTCCACCTTCATCATATAATATCCGTAATCCCCCGGCCTCGCCGGCTCCTTGGAGCATTCAAAGCTTTCAAAACCAAACAATAGGGCAACCTGCTTTTCTCTCTCATAAAAATTTCCCGGAACGCCTACATAATAAGCGGCGCTTCCCCTTTTTTCTATTTTCCCCAAAATCAAATGCCTGTAATTATAGTAACCGTGCAGGAGAAAGCTGTTATTGGCCATACCATAATACTTTTCCGTTAGAACAACAAAATCTCCGGGGCTTATGGACAAGTAATCCCTCTCGTCACGAAAAGGCCTGACATGAGGATAAATAGAAGCAAGCTGCCCCCATTTGTTTTCCTGCAGCCCCCTGTTTACGGAGGGTTGGGATTCCGGAATTGTCTCTTCTCCTCCTTCCTTTTTCTCCCCGCCGTCATTCTCCTGTTCTTCTGCACACAGTGCTCTTTTTACGAATTCCTCTATGTTTTGCGCCACCATATCCTGTGAGTCCTCAGACACATCCTTTAAGTCCGTCTCCTCAGGCGAATTCTTTTCATCCTCGGACTCTCCTTCCGCCACATCTTCTTGTTCCTGAGGTTCAGCCTCTGCCAACGCTTCTGCTTCCGCCTCCGGTCCAACCTCTTTTGGTATATTGTCCTCCTGCAGAGCTTCGGCCTCTGCCTGTTCGCTAATTATTTTTATCTGTGCTTTCTCCTCTAAGGTTTTCTCCTTTGGAGCTTCCTGAATAGAACAATAAATTTCTTTTCCTGCCGCAATCGGAATGCGAATACCGCATAACTGCATATAAGAAATACCGCTGTCCGCCAGATTTTTACTGTCCAGATTTTGAAAATCTGCACATCCTCTTCCCTTTTCAAGGGTTATTTCACAAAGCACGGCCTCCTCTTCCTCACTTACAAGCATAAGCTTTCTCGCAAAATTATCCGTGATATGCATACCGTTTACTTGTATATGCAGCTCACAGATATCATCCCTCACTTCTACCCTTACAAAACCGACGCCCTTAATACGCTCCTTATTCTCCAGATAATCTAAATACTTAATCTTTCTATCATAAAACATAAAAATACCCCCGAATATATTGAGCTTACTCACTAAGTAAAACCACATACCGTCTCCGGCGCCATTTTACTCCTTCCACTTCATTATATTCGAGGGGTTGTCTTTAATATTCCTGATTATCCAAATATTTCATATAATTCACCACCATAAGGGCGATTTTAAACGTTAAGGCATCGTCAAAATTACGCAAGTCAAGTCCTGTGCTCCTTTGGATTTTCTCAATCCGATATACCAATGTGTTGCGATGCACAAAGAGCTGTCTGGATGTTTCCGACACATTCAGGTTATTCTCAAAAAATTTATTCAGCGTGGTCAGCGTCTCCTCATCCAAATCATTTGGAACATTATCTCCAAAAATTTCATCTATAAAAATTTTGCACAAATTTACCGGCAGCTGATAAATCAACCGACCAATTCCCAATGTAGTGTATGCGACCACATTCTTCTCTGCATAGAATATCTTTCCCACATCCAATGCCATTTTGGCTTCCTTGTAGGATTTGGACACATCCTTCAGCTCCTGAACTACTGTGCCATAGGCAACCTTGACATTCGTCATAGCCTCTGCGTTCATCATACCCACAATCGTCTGTGCCACAGTCTCCAATGCATCATTGGAGAAATCTGCCTCCAATGCTTTTATCAAAATAATACTGCTTTCATCTACCGCTGTAATATAGTCGCCTCCCTGATTGGTAAACATACCCTTCAAAAGCTCGGTAATAATTCCATCCTTTTCCAGCTGGGTCTCTATCAGGAAAACTGCCCTTGGAGCCGACGCCTCAATATGAAGCTTTTTTGCCCTGTTATAAATATCTACCAACAATAAATTATCTAAAAGCAAATTCTGGAAAAAATTGTTCCTGTCAAAGCGCTCTTTATAAGCTATAACCAGATTCTGAATCTGGCAAACCGCTATCTTTCCCACCATATACACATCATCGCTCATGCCCTTCGCTACCAATATATAAAGAAGGTCTCCCTCATCCAAAATCTTCAGCAAATGATGAGTTCCTATTACTTGGCTATCTGCAGGCGAAGCTGCAAAGCTGCTTATCAGGTCATCGGTGATTTCGGTCTTGTCCACTGTAGACGCAATCAAAGCTCCGGTTAAATCATATACACATAAATCTACCTTTGTAATTGTCCTCAACTCGTCAATACTGGTCTGTATTATCTGACTTGAAATCATATTTCCTCCTGTCCGCTATCCGTCGGCAGCCAATAATGTTTTCTATATTATCATATATGATTTTATAATCATTCGCAACAAATTTTCATTGGCTTTAGAAAAATGTAATTATTCATAAGCTCACTGCCATACAAAAATAAGGGGTACTGTCTCCAGCACCCCTGAAAGTATCTTATTAGTTGGTAATAACCTGCTCGGTCTCCTTGTCAAATACATGAATCTTCTCAACGTCAAGAGCAAACTTAACGTTATCCCCGGGTCTTGCAGTCGTACGGGAATCAACTCTTGCAGTCATAGGGAACTCATCCAAATCAAAGTACAAGTAAACTTCTGCACCCAAAAGCTCGTATACCTTAATAGAAGACTCGAACACGCTCTGAGGAGATGTCTCGATGTACATTTCAGAATCATATACATCCTCAGGACGGATACCGAATACTACTTCCTTACCGTCATAACCGCCGTCAATAATCTTCTTGGATTTTGCGGGAGGAAGAGGAATGCTATGTCCTGCAATCTCAAGGTGAGCAACATCGCCTTCCACCTTGACAACAGCATTCAGGAAGTTCATCTGAGGTGAACCCATAAATCCTGCTACGAACAGATTCTGAGGCTTCTCATATAGATTCTGAGGAGTGTCAACCTGCTGGATAACGCCGTCCTTCATAACAACAATTCTGGTACCAAGGGTCATAGCCTCTGTCTGGTCATGTGTAACGTATATTATGGTAGTACCCAATCTCTGATGCAGCTTTGCAATCTCAATACGCATCTGTACACGAAGCTTTGCATCCAAGTTGGAAAGAGGCTCATCCATAAGGAATACCTTGGGGTTACGGACAATAGCACGACCCATAGCAACACGCTGTCTCTGTCCACCGGACAAAGCCTTTGGTTTACGGTCAAGAAGAGGAGTCAAGTCAAGGATTTTGGCAGCTTCCTTAACCATTTTATCAATTTGATCCTTGGGAACCTTTCTTAATTTCAAACCAAACGCCATATTATCATATACGGACATGTGAGGATACAAAGCATAATTCTGGAATACCATCGCGATATCCCTATCCTTAGGCTCTACATCATTTACTACTCTGTCGCCAATCTTTAATTCACCGGAAGAAATGTCCTCCAAACCTGCAATCATACGGAGCGTGGTAGACTTACCACAACCTGAAGGTCCTACGAAAATAATGAACTCCTGATCTGCAATTTCCAAATTAAAGTCTTTAACTGCTTCAAATCCGTTGGGATATACCTTGCAGATATTCTTCAAGGATAAACTTGCCATAATAATAACTCCTTTCGCACTTTTCAATATGCTTTAATTTTATTTTCAGCTTTCGCTATATGAATCTTTATTTAGTATAACTAAAAAAAGGAACTTTTGCCATACCACTATTCCACAAATATTTTAAATCTCATTGTATGAATTGCTTATAATATATACTTTTTTTCAAAATGCTTGTCAATTTGAATAAAATTTTGAGCTGTTATTAGTCAAAATAGACAATGTATTTGTCATTCCTTGCCTTACAAAATACTCACTGAGCTATTATTGCTCTTTGCTTCCTACAGAGAGAGTCTCATCCAATTCATCCTTAAATATCCTTATGTCCTCTCCTTCATCCTCCACTACATTCTCAGGTGGATTCGACTCAGCCACCTTGGCCTCCAATTTCTTAAAAAATTTGTTGTAGAGCTTGGCAAAAAGAAATGCCGGTATGGACAAGCCAAACATAAGTACAATGGGAACAAGAGTCGGCGCAATGATTACCAATACAATCGGCAGCACACTCATAACCACCATGGCAAGCGTCTTAGGGAACTGCAATATGCTAACATAAAGCGCATTCTTAATCGTTCGGAATATTGAATTATCAAACTTTGCCAAAACGGGATAAACAAAGGTAGTGGTAAATATTACAATCATAGCCACAATCATTAACAAGACTTGAAAAACAATATGAAACTCCGTCTCGGATCTATACATAATATAAAAATCCCCTGCCAGCACTACTGTAATTACCAGCTGAATCAGCCATATTACCGTCGCCTGCCTGAAATTACTTTTGAAGGATTTAAAAAATCCTCTGGTAATATAAGTATCTTCATTACGCACTATCTTTAATAGCATATAGTGCATTGCCGTCAGGGATGCGCCAACCGTCACCACCGGGATACAGCAGATAACCGTGAGTACATTCAGCCACATTAAATCTGCCATTTTATTCAGCGCCTGCATTAACGGACTGTCCAAACTAAATAACTTCATTTTTTCCTCCATTCCGAAGCGTTTTCGCCGGTAATCATCGGCAGCAGCTACAATTCCACGCTGCGCTCAATAGAATTTATGACGCTTCGACACAAATTCTCGGTTGAATAAATTGCTTGCAAAATTATTCAGCCCTTGTTTTTCCTTTTGTATTTTTGTCTTATAAAAACTTTTCCATGGATGTCACACGAATGCCGGAGTACTCCTGCTCCTCCGTTACGGCACGGAAACCCAGTTTACGGTAAAAGTTCACGGCGTAGGGCGCCGCCTTCAGCGACATATAATGTTCGCCCTCTTCCATTCTCAGATAGTCGCAAAGCCCGTCCATCAAAGCCCTGCCCACCCCCCTGCGATGATAGTTCTCGTCCACAAACAGCAGGGAAAGATGGTTCCTGTTACGAACGGAGCCTGCGCCTACAATCTTCTCCCCGTCCACTGCCACCATAAGCTGATAATCCCCCTTCAAAAACGACTTATACAAATTAACGTCAGTGATAAAATCAAAAAAATTACGGATTCCCTCTTCCGTATAATCATTTCCTTCAAATTTCAAAAAGGTCCTCCAAATCATTTCCATGGTAGGCTTCCACTCTTCCTGCTTCGCCCACCTGACCTGATAAGGAACCTCATTTATTCGCCTATCCATAGCTTTGTTCCTTTCCGCTGCTCTATCAGGCATTACGCCGCTCCTTCGCGGCGGTTTGTTGAGAAAAATGCATGGCCCCTCACAGAGCCATGCATTCATTATAACCTATTCCTTCTCAAATTTTAACCATTTTAGAAAAAATTTATAAACAGCGCTGGGCAAAAATCCACCCGTACCTGCCCCTAACAGATTTCAGCCCCTGCCGGCATATTCTTCTCAGGCGTCATCAGGGCAAGATTTCCGTCCGCATCCTCGGCACATAAAAGCATACCCTCGGAGAGAACCCCCGCAAGCGTTGCCGGTTTTAGGTTTACAAGCACCATAACCTTTTTTCCTACCATTTCCTCCGGAGTATAATATGCCTTAATCCCCGACACAATCTGACGCACCCTGCTTCCCACACGGACCTGACTGCACAGAAGCTTCTTGGACTTGGGTACTGCCTCACAAGCTATAATCTCTCCTACCTGAAACTGCATTGCCGCAAAATCATCATATGTGATTTCCGCCTTCGGTTCAACATCTACCACTGCTTCCTCTCTTGCCTCGCTGTCCTCAGCCTCCTTAACCGACGCTGTCATAGCCATCCTTAATTCCTCCTCTCTCTTTGCCACTTCCTCCATGTCCCATCGTGCAAATAGAATCTCAGGCTGTTTCGTAACCCTTGTTCCGCTCTCATATAGCCCGAAGCTCTCCAACTCATCAAAACCTCTCAGCTTTGTATTTAACTGAGCGGCAATCTTTTGCGCAGTCTGCGGCATAAAGGGCTCAAGCAGGGAAGCTCCTATTATGATACCCTCCACCAGATTATACAGTACCGTAGATAAACGCTCTTCCTTGCTTTCGTCCTTTGCCAAAATCCAAGGCTGCGTCTCGTCTATATATTTGTTACAACGCTTAAAAATCCCGAAAATCTCCGTGAGGGCGTCGGCAACCCGCAGAGTCGCCATTTTATCCGCCACTTTGGCATAGGTTCCCGTAACGGTATTCTTTAAATCCTCATCAACAGCAATATCCTGCACCTTTCTGTCGACAACTACCCCGTCAAAATATTTATTGCTCATAGAAACGGTTCGATTCACCAAATTGCCAAGCGTATTCGCCAAATCGGCATTGGACCGCTCCGCAATCAGCTCCCATGTAGCGTTTCCGTCATTTTCATAGGGCATTTCATGAAGCACATAATAGCGCACCGCATCCACACCGAAATAATCCACCAGATCGTCTGCATAGATAACATTCCCTTTGGATTTGCTCATTTTGTCGTTATTCATTAAAAGCCACGGATGACCAAATACCTGCTTCGGCAGCTCCTCGCCTAAAGCCATAAGGAAAATAGGCCAATAAATAGTATGGAACCGGATAATATCCTTTCCTATCAAATGCAGGTCGGCAGGCCAAAGCTTTCTATACTGCTCAGTGCTGCCTCCCTCCGCATCATAGCCCACGCCGGTTATATAGTTAGTCAACGCGTCCAGCCATACATAAACCACATGCCTGTCATCAAAATCTACCGGGATACCCCACTTAAAGGAGGTACGGGATACACATAAGTCCTGCAGACCCGGAAGCAAAAAATTATTCATCATCTCGTTTTTGCGGGAGACGGGCCAAATAAATTGAGGATGGCTGTTAATATGGTCAATCAGCCTATCTGCATACTTACTCATACGAAAGAAATATGCCTCCTCCTTGGCAGGCTTTACTTCCCTGCCACAATCAGGGCATTTTCCGTCCACCAGCTGAGATTCGGTCCAGAAGGATTCACAGGGCGTACAATACATTCCCTCATAGGAACCCTTATAAATATCTCCCTGCTCGTAAAAGCGTTTAAAAATCTTCTGGACCTGCTTCTCATGATAATCATCCGTTGTCCGAATAAATTTGTCATAGGATATATCCAAAAGATCACAAAGCCCCTGAATTGTTCCCGTCACATTATCCACGAATTCCTTGGGGGTCATCCCTGCTTCCTGCGCCTTCAGCTCGATTTTCTGGCCATGCTCGTCAGTACCTGTCTGAAAAAAGACATCATATCCTTCTTTTCTCTTAAAGCGGGCTATACTGTCCGCCAGAACAATTTCATAATTGTTCCCAATGTGCGGCTTGCCTGAGGTGTAAGCAATTGCCGTTGTCAAATAATATTTTCCTTTGTTACTCATATGCTGCTCCTTTCCTAAATAATAGAAAGCGATAACAAAACAAAAAAGCCCGTCCTCTATGTGCAGTATTATCATGCACATAGAAGACGAGCCGTATGCCCGTGTTACCACTTCTCTTCATCCGGACCTCGCGATACGGACCTCTTCAGGTCAAAAACCCTATCCGCTATAACAGGCGGAGCCTGTCGCAGCCTTGCCTCTGGCTAATGCCTCAACGGTTCGGTGCGCTGCTCGGAAGCCATTTTCCACTTACCTGACTTCATTCCTCTCAGCCTATGGGAACAGCCACAATAAAATTATCATTGTAGCGCATACCCGCCGGAATGCTCTCTGTAAAGTATTGATAAAGTGTACTCTCTTCGTCATTGCTTTTATCATCTATGCAATAGACTATCATGCGCTCCATGATTCTGTCAATAAAAATTTATTCCTTGGCGGATAACTTTCTATACTCGCCCTTCCTGTCATAGGAATCCAACAGATAACTATCGTCCGTCAAAATACATTCTACCTCTATATCATCCTTGCGGTATCTGCTGTGCCTACTCAAATCTTCTTTGGGCTTTTCCTGCTTTGTCTGGAAAGAATTCCTGCCCGAAAACTGCTTTTTTAAACGGTATGCGACATTATTGATACGAAGACGCGCCCTCTGCCAGACATTCTCCTGCGGTTTTACAGTATTGTCCAACGGAACAAAATAAGGATTTACAGCCTCGTGACCATGAATGGACGTCCTTTCACCGGCCTGCTGCTTCCCAAGCCGGACCATCTCCTGTGAAGTCTTTGACGCAGCTTCCTCTTTACCCTTCACGTCGACGGCTTCAACATTACTTCCTCCCCATATTTTCAGCCAAAGACCTTTTCTGACAGAAGAAAGCTTTTGCAGCCATGCCGACAGGGAAAAGCCTCCGGTCTGCATCGTCTGTAAGTCCGATTTTACCTGCGCCGCTTCATTATCCACAGACAAAGCTTTTAAACCTCCGGAAGGTTTTTTGTCCGCCGTATGACTATGTATGCAATTTGTCACCTGATGCGAGGACGGGTTGTGTCCGCCAATTCCATTGAACTGCATATGTTCTTCCCTTTCAATAGGATATCCTTTTATGTATTATCGGTATAAATCCTCCCTATCTTTATCAAAACAGAAAAACATCCCAAATTATTTCTTCCTGCTTCTATTTAAACAAATAAATTGACGACCGCACCCTAAAGCGCAGCCGCCAATGTAAAAATTTTAATCGTATTTATTAGGGAAGCTGGGTAGCATCACCAAATGCAGCGTTCCATTTCTCTTCGCGCTCATCCATGATAGCCTGACCGCCCGATGCCAGATAATCGGCAACTCCGTCGTCCCATATCTTGTCAAAATCAGCTTCTTTTGCTACAACTGCGTTGTCATATACGATATCTCTCTTAGAGCTTAAGGTATCGCCTATACCCTCTTCAGCAGCAATAGCGCCTACATTTACATTCTTTCCAACTCTCAAGTCCGTATTGGCAAGATTATGTGCGTTTATTACATCATCAGGATCCACACCGGGATAAGCCAGAGCCCTTGACAGGTTGGTAATATTCTCATCTGCAAACTTCAGACCGTTACAGGTAATGGTATAGTCAATGTTCATACCGGAATTCATGATTGCTTCGCCGGTTGCCGCCTGCGTCGCAATTGCACCATTAGCTTCTACGGTGTGAGTCACACCCTCATCACCAATCTGCAGATACTGGATATGTTCAGGATCGCTAATCCAGTCAAGATACAGCATGGACGCCAAAGGCTCCTTATTGGTGATAGGGAAGAATACCTTACGATCGATAGGACCGGGTACAAACTTAGTGTAGGTTCCCTTGCTGTCCTCAAAGCAGTCGATTGCAACATATTTTGCATCCTCGCCCACCTGTCTCTTCAGGTTTGCACTGATACTATCCTCACCGTTACGCCAAGGATAATCCCAGTTATGTGTGAAGGCTCCTACATAACCGGCCTTCATCATGGAATCCTCAGTAGTATCGCCGCTTCCATACAGAGCAAAGTCATTCCACATAAGTCCCATATTGTACCACTTGTTCAACAATTTAACGGCTTCCTTTGTACCGTTCTGGGTAAGCTTTCTGTCGTCAAAGCCGTTCACATAAAACTCCTTGTCAGACATGTCAGGGTCAAGAAAAGACTCAATCAATGTAGCCGCTCTCCAGCCCACATCATAGCTTACAGAGTAAGGAATCATCTTGGAAGCGTCTGCTCCCAGCAAAAGCTCGGCATTATCCCTAAACGCAATCAGCATCTCTTCAAACTCAGCCTTAGTGGTAGGAGCTTTCATTTCCAACTTATCCAACCAGTCCTGACGAACAAAGGTTAAAACACGGTTGCTTACTGCAAGTTTAGCCTCGATAGCCCACAATGTGCCCTTGTCAGGATCCTGATCCCAATAAATATTCGACTCGCCAAGCCAATTCCAGAGATTGGGAAGGTCATCCTTGTAGTCCTCCACATACTGGCTCAAATCCAATACGCCGCCCATCTGTGCATATGTCAGAATGGTGGGGTAGCTATAGGTTACACAAACGTCCGGAGCGTCGCTTGCCGCCAACAGGTTATTGATTTCCTCAACCTCTGTCCAACGGGGAACTGCTTTGAACTCTACCTCTACATTATGATCTTCCAGCATACCCTTCTTAATATACTCGGTATACATATTGTTGGTAGGGTCGGAACCGCCGTCATTTCCACGGTCATAAACCTCCACTACAATCTTTCTGGTCTCGGCAAACTTGCCGTCTACCAGCTCGCTTGCCGACTTTTTGTCCCCCGAACCGGAAGACTTGTCTGCAGAGCCCTGCGTCTCAGTGCTGCTGCATGCAGTCATGGCAAATACCATGGAGCATGCAAGCAAGATAGACAAAATCTTTTTCTTCATGCTTTTTCCTCCCTTAAATAGTAAATAATTTATGAATAACAGATATTTCTACCTGTATATTCCGTTACTCCTTTACCGCTCCCAATGTTACCCCATGGATAAAATATTTCTGCAGCCATGGATAGATTAACAGAATCGGTATTGTCGAGAACATAACAATCGCCGCTTTTAGCGCCTCCGAGAGCCCCGGAGCGGAAAAGCCCTCCTGCGTAGCCACCTCTACCTGATTAATATTGTTTAGAATATTGTATAAGAGAAGCTGCAACGGATAATATTTCGTATTCTTCATATACATCAGAGCATCGGAATAACCGTTCCAGCGTCCTACTGCATAAAATAACGCAAGCGTTGCAAAAACCGGCTTTGACAGCGGCACATAAATCTTCATCAATATCTGGAAGAACGTGGCTCCATCTATTTCCGCCGACTCCCTCAGACTGTCCGGAATACCATAGAAAAAGCTGCGCATGATAATCATGTTATATACGCTCAGACAGCTGGGTATGATCAATACCAACGGATTGTTTAACAAATTCAACGATTTCATCAACAGGTAATTGGGAATGGTACCCGCGTTGAAAAACATAGTGATTGTTATAAATACATTAATGGCAGAACGTCCTCTTAATTTTTCAAATATAAGAGGATATGCACAGAAGGTAGTCATTAACAGTGAGAATACGGTACACACAAAGGTTAAAATTACCGTCCAAAAAAACGCCCTCACATACTTCATATCCTTCAAAACCGTAGTATACGCGTCCAAATTGAGTCCCTTCGGCAAAAGATAAATTTCATTTCGTATTAAATAATCCGTATGGCTCAACGACTTTGCCAACAGGTTAATCATAGGAACAACGCATATAATACTTAAAATCACACAAATCAATACAAATACCCAATCGCCTATTTTGGCGGATGTCGATTTAATTTTCATACTTATACCCATGCCTTTCATGCTTGGGCTTTCCCCAGTGGGAATAGGCCCAGATACGTAGCGTTCCGTCTGCCCGCCATGGCAGACACTCTCGCCTTACCTTTGTCCTACCAGATACCGCGCTCTCCAAGCTTTCGTGCCAGCCAGTTTGCAAAAAGCAAAAAGATTACGCCCACAACCGATTGGAAAAGGCCTACTGCAGTAGTAAGGGAGAATTGCAGCCCCTTAATACCAACCTTGTAAACATAAGTAGAAATAACCTCCGCAACCCTCATGACCAGATTGTTTTGGAATGCAAAAGGACGGTCGAATCCGCTTCCCAAAATATTTCCTAAATTCATGATGAGTAATACTATAATAGTGGGCTTCAGACCTGGAAGGGTGACATGCCACATCTTCTTAAAGCGTCCGGCGCCGTCTACCGATGCCGCTTCATATAATTCGGGATTAATGCCTGCAATGGCGGCCAAATACACAATGGAATTCCAACCAAAGCTCTGCCATACACCCAGCCCTATGTAAGTTCCGACCCAATGGGCAGGCTCATTCAAAAAGGGAATCGTCTCGCCGCCCATATCCCTGATAAGCATATTTATCAAGCCTGCGTCAGGTGCAAACAGCTGCAGCGCCAAGCTATAAACGATAACCCACGAAAGGAAGTGGGGCATATATGCAATGGTCTGTACCACTCGTTTAAATCGTTTAAAGCATATTTCATTCAAAATCAGCGCAAAAATAATGGGAGCGGGAAACCCTAAAACCAAATCAAGCAGATTCAGACTTAAGGTGTTTCTCAAGGCGTAAAGAAAATCCTTGCTGTTAAATGCCTTGATAAAATACTCAAATCCATAGTTTGCCGCCAACGGAAGCTTCCAAATGCTTTCCACGATGCTGTATTTTTTAAATGCAATCTGTATGTACAACATCGGAATATACTTAAAAACCAACAAATACGTCAGGGGCAGCAGCAACAATGCATACAGCTGCCAATATCTCTTAAAATAAACGCCAAACGGCATTTTCCTCTGTGAAACAGTGGTTTTTTGTTTCTTCATTTTTACCTCCAATCCGAAACCTTTACGCCGAGGAGGCGAATGAAAGTTGAACCCGCCCTGTTATCACGTGATTTGTGATAAATACACACAAATTCCAAAATAAGCAGGCCGACATCCGGCAATTTATTCAACCCTCTCCCTCATACTTCTCGTTTCCCTGTACATGTAAGTGCTTTCATAGTGTTATTATATAAGAAAAGCTATGCAAAACGCTTATCATTTTTTGCTTTTTTATTGCTAAATATTGCTACTATGTGTATTTTTTGTGTTTTTTTTGTTTTCAATTTAAAACGAGCATATACAAACGGTCTAAATAGCAATTTGTGCATATACAAAAAACTGCCCACCTATCCGTGACGGATAAATGAGCAGCTTTAGTATGTAAAAGCTTTTATATATTCTATTCCAATCGACGCAATTATGCCTCTTTCGGCGTATGCCATACCCAGTCGCGAACCTCGGGCAAATCCTGTCCGTATTCGGAAATATACTGGTCATGCGCTACCAGTGTGTCGCGCATTTTCTGTAACAAATACGCACCGCGGTTGCCGAGCTGAGGCAGGTGATTTATAACGTCCATCACGAGATGGAAACGGTCAATCTCATTCTGCACGCGCATATCAAAGGGTGTGGTAATCGTACCCTCTTCCTGATAACCATGCACATATAAATTGCGGTTATGACGGTTGTATGTAAGCTCATGTACCAGCGTAGGATAACCATGGAAGGCAAAAATGATAGGCTTATCCTTGGTAAACAATGCGTCGTAATCCACATCGGTCAGTCCGTGGGGATGCTTGCTGTGGGGCTCAAGCTTCATCATATCAACTACGTTGATGAAACGAATCTTAATCTCGGGAAGGTTGTCCCGCAGGATGGTAACTGCCGCCAACGCCTCTTTGGTAGGCGTGTCGCCGCAGCACGCCAGTACAACGTCCGGCTCCTCGCCTTGGTCGTTGCTCGCCCAATCCCAGATACCGATACCCTGTGTGCAATGCTTAACAGCCTGCTCCATAGTAAGCCACTGATGGCTGGGATGCTTGGAAGCCACAATTACATTGACATAATTCTTGCTGCGGATGCAATGGTCAAAGCAGGAAAGCAAACAGTTTGCATCGGGAGGCAGGTACATACGGACAACATCCGCCTTCTTATTGGAAATATGGTCAAGGAAGCCGGGGTCCTGATGCGTAAAGCCGTTATGATCCTGCTGCCATACATTGGAGGTCAATATCAGGTTCAGGGAGGCAATTTTCTGTCTCCAAGGAAGCTCGCTGCAAACCTTTAACCACTTGGCATGCTGCGCGCACATGGAATCCACCACGCGGATAAACGCCTCATAGGAAGCAAAGAAGCCATGACGTCCTGTGAGAAGATAACCCTCCAGCCAGCCCTCGCACATATGCTCGCTCAAATAAGAATCCATGATTCTGCCGTCGCAGGCAACATCCTCGTCTGCGGGATGGGTGTCTGCATTCCAGTCACGCTTCTCAACCTCAAATACCTTATACATACGGTTGGACATCGTCTCGTCCGGTCCGAAAATCCGGAAATTCTTGGAATCCTTGTTCAACTTGAAAATATCCCGGATAAATCCGCCAAGCTCAATCATATCCTGCTTCTCTACGGCGCCGGGCTTCGTCACCTCAACGGCATAATCCTTAAAGTCGGGCAGGCGAAGGTCGCGAAGGAGCTTCCCTCCGTTCGCATGAGGATTTGCGCTGATTCTTCTGTCACCCTTAGGCGCAATATAGCGCAGTCTCTCAATCAATCTTCCGTCGTCTCCGAACAGTTCTTCAGGATGGTAGCTCATCAGCCATTCCTTAAGCAGGTCAAGATGCTCAGGTTTCTCCATGGTAATGGGAACCTGATGCGCGCGGAAGGAGCCCTCTACCTGAAGTCCATCCACAAACTTAGGACCGGTCCAGCCCTTGGGCGTACGCAAAACAATCATGGGCCAGAAGGGTCTGGCGGTATTACCGTTTTCTCTCGCATCCTTCTGAATAGCCATAATTTCTTCAATACACTTATCCACGGTCTCAGCCATCAGCTTGTGCATTGTCATAGGGTCGTCGCCCTCCACAAAATAAGGCTTCCAGCCGCAGCCATGGAAAAAGCTTTCCACCTCGTCATGTGAAATATGTGAAAATACGGTAGGATTGCTAATCTTATAACCGTTCATATGTAAAATAGGAAGAACCGCACCGTCATTCTTTGCATTTAAAAATTTATTGGAGTGCCATGCCGTGGCGAGAGGTCCTGTCTCGGCTTCGCCGTCTCCTACGATAACAGTGGCAATCAAACCGGGGTTGTCAAACGCAGCGCCGAAGGCATGCGCAATGGAGTAGCCAAGCTCGCCGCCCTCGTTGATGGAGCCGGGAGTCTCGGGCGCCACATGGCTAGAGATACCGCCCGGAAAGGAGAACTGTTTATTTAATCTCTTAAGCCCCTCAATATCCTGACTGATATTAGGATACACCTCGCTGTAGGTTCCCTCCAGATAAGAGTTAGCCACAAAGAAATTTCCGCCGTGTCCGGGTCCGGAAATCAAAATCATGTCCAAATCATACTTGTTGATTGCACGGTTCATATGCGCATAAACAAAGTTCTGTCCGGGCACCGTTCCCCAGTGTCCTACAATTTTTTTCTTAATCTGATCCTGTGTCAGCGGCTCCTTCAACAAAGGATTGTCCAATAAATACAATTGGGTTGCCGCCAAATAGTTTGCCGCACGCCAATATGCATTCAAGTCATCCAAATATTGATCCGTTAAAAATTTATCAACTGACATACTACTTTTCCTCCTGTAAAATGATATTCTTCATTACCGCGTTATATTATATAGCATGTGTTTCTCAAAAACAATGTGACTTCTTTTACGAAAAATTTTGTTTTTTGTAGATTTTTATGTTAAAAATCCTCACAACTACTGCATATCCTTTTCTTCCGTTCGGTACTTTGAATATATAATTCTTTGAGTATGATATAAGCTATGATAGCCTGAAAGCATAAAGCTGACTCCCACTCCAAGCATAAAATATAGCGCCGCATCCATCCCAAACAGCTCTAACGCAAGTAACAAAGAAGCAATGGGGCTGTTTGTAACTCCACAGAAGACCGCGATCATCCCCACCGCCGCACACAGCGAAGGCGGCAGCCCCAAAAGTCCGCCTATAAGGCAGCCGAAGGTAGCCCCGACAAAAAAGGAAGGAACAATCTCACCGCCCTTGAAGCCCGCCCCCAAGGTAAGCGCCGTAAAGAGAATCTTTAGAACAAACGCTTCCGGTCTCACCTCCCCGGACTCCACGCAATGCTCAATCACCTGCATACCCGCTCCCATATAGTCCGTAGAGCGCACAAGCAAAGTGAGCGCGATAATGAGCGCACCTGCCGTAACAATACGAAGATAGCGGTTGGGAATCCATTTTTTCCCTTTCTCTGCCGCAACATGGAGCGCCACACAAAACAGCACGCTCACAATGGCGCACAAAATTGCAAGCAGCACCGTTTTGCTCCCGGTTATCACCGTAAACTCGGGAACCTCAAAAATTACCATAGCCTCGCTTCCAACTCCCAACGCCTTGGAAATTTCCGCAGCAATAAGGGCAGAGAACACACAGGGCACCAATGCGGAATAATACATGATACCAACGTTTACAACCTCCATGGAAAACACAGCCGCCGCCAAAGGCGTTCCGAACAATGCGGAAAAGCAGGCGCTCATACCGCACATAATCATTACATGCACATCCGACTTCTTCATGCGAAGCAGACGCCCAAAGCCGTTACCGATGCTTCCTCCTAACTGCAGCGCCGCTCCCTCTCTTCCCGCCGAACCTCCGAATAAATGAGTCAAAATCGTACTTATAAAAATCAGGGGCGCCATAACAATGGACAGCTCCTCCTCCGAGCGGATAGCGGAAAGAACACTGTCGGTTCCCTTATCGTTGTCACGATGAGCCAAATGATATAAAAATACAATTATAACGCCCGCAACAGGCAGTCCTACCATAATCCAAGGCTTGTCCGTCCTAAAATCCGTCACAATATGCATAGCATAAGAAAAGGCAGTGCCAATCAACCCCACCGTGGTTCCGATAACGGTTGATATCACTACCCACTTTATAAACTGCCAAAATTGAATTATAAGCTTTTTAAAAAAGTGTATCCAATTTTTTATATTAGATTGTTCCATTGTTTACTCCAAGTTCTTGCTGCATTTTATCCAAAAAAAGCTTTGCATTGACAGCAATGTCATTTTTAAATATCGCAGAACCGGCTACAATCACATTCGCCCCTGCTTCCAAAACCTGTTCCAGATTGTCGATATTTACTCCGCCGTCCACCTCTATATCAAAGCGTAACCCTCTTTTATACATTACATTCCTAAGCTCTTTAACCTTTTCAAGACAGCCGGGAATCAATTTCTGTCCGCCGGCGCCCGGCTCCACCGTCATCACCAACACCATATCCACCTTATCCAAATACGGTAAAAGCGCATCTACGGACGTTTCCGGCTTAATTGTAATGCCTGCCTTCTTACCAAAGCTGCGAATCAGCTCAATTACCTCCGCAGCGTCCTCGGCAGCCTCTAAATGAAAATTAATCATATCGGCTCCCAAACCGGCAATTGCCTCTATATAGCGCCGGGGCTGCTCTATCATAAGATGCACATCCAAAAACAACTCCGTCTCCTTGCGAATTGACCGGATAATCGGCATACCAAAGGAAATGGAAGGTACGAAGCATCCGTCCATAACATCAATATGCAAGTATTGCACTCCTGCCTTTTCTACTTCTCTGACCTGCTCGCCCAGCCTCCAAAAATCGGCGGCAAGAATCGAAGGCGCTAAAATATTCATTATGTAATCCTCTCCCATACCCTTAACAGTTGATTTATCATAATTATTTTAACAAAATTTCTTATAAATAGCAACTATTGAATGGACATAAAAAAGTGTCTTCTACACTTCAAAGATTGCTCCGCATTCTTTCCTTACAAAGACGAATTGTCCTATTTGATAAAATAACGCCGTTGTCTGCGATACTGGGTGGGCGATTGTCCTACGCTTTTCCGAAAGACCTTACAAAAATAATTGCCGTTGGCAAAACCGTTTCGCAGTGCAATGCTCTCCAAATTGTCATCGGTGTTGAGCAAGTCATTCATCGCCGCCTGAAGCTTCAGCCCCGTCAGGTATTTGATAGGCGTCATTCCCATCTCATTGCAAAAACGGCGGGTAAAATGCTCCGGCGATACCCCGGACCGCTCCGCTATGCTCTCTACACTAATCGTCTGCCGGAACTCCTCTTCCATTATCCTTACTGCGTTTTTAATCATAGGACTTCCACCCGGGCTTTCAGGCTCCTCTAACTCCCGCAGGAAGGCGCACAAAAAGCAATACAAAAATTCCCCGCCCTCATATCTTGCAAGCCGCTCTCCGGAAACAAGCCTTTGCTGCAGCTCTATAATCATCCTCACAGGCGCGCTGTTCTGTCTCAGTGCAAACACGCCGCCGCTTAATTCCCTGATTCTCTCCGCAAAGGGAAAGACGGCGCTTCCTTTAAAATGTAAATAGAGATATTCCCAGCCCTGCTCGCAATCACCCAGCCAATAACGGCTGTTCTCCGGCATTTTCGCCAAAAACCCCTTCCCCTGCTTAAGGGTGTAAGCATTCCCGTTTTGCTCAAAGCATCCCTCTCCTTCCAGTGTATACTGAAAAAGATATCCTTCATAACCCGGTCTTTTGTCATTTTGAAAATCATATTTTTCCCCACAGCGATGCTCTATCCCGCCATCCAATAATACTAACGGCGGTTCCTTGATTGTGTCCTGATTAAAAATTCCGAAACAGCCTCTTTCATATTTCATCAAAAAATTACCCTTCTTAATCAAATTTCTATTCTTTTATCTTTTCAATATATACATTATAATAGCCTATATACTAGAAATCAATTTAATACCATCAAATTGCAGCTCTTTCAATATGTATATCAAAAAATAATTGTTTTGCAGCGGCTTACTCCGCAGAAAGGATTCTTTATGGACAAAAACGCCTTTGCCAAGGTTCCTCCCATGGGGTGGAACAGCTACGACTACTACGACACTACCGTAAATGAGGCGCAGGTGCGCGCCAATGCCGAATACATGGCAGAGCATCTAAAAGACTTCGGCTGGGAATATATTGTAGTGGATATCCAATGGTATGCCCACAAGGCAGGCTCCATGCGGGATAAGCATCAATATATCCCGTTTTCCAAGCTAGAGATGGACGAATATTCAAGGCTTCTGCCCGACCCCGAACGCTTCCCCTCCTCCAAGGACGGCGCAGGCTTTAAGCCTTTAGCCGATTATATCCACAGTCTGGGCTTAAAATTCGGGATTCATATCATGAGGGGTATTCCCCGGATTGCCGCCCACAATCATTCTGCCGTGAAAGGCTGCGCCGCCACCGCAGACGAAATTGCAATCCCAAATTCCATCTGCTGGTGGAATCCCGATATGTACGGCGTAACCGACACGCCACAGGGGCAGGCTTATTACGATTCTATTTTTGAATTGTATGCCCGGTGGGGCGTAGATTTTATCAAATGTGATGATATCTGCCGTCTTGACCAGCCCTCGGCGCGCTATGAAACCGAGATGCTTGCCAAAGCAATCCAAAAAAGCGGTCGCCCCATGGTGCTTTCCCTCTCTCCGGGACCTGCAAAAATCGACTGGGCATGGCACTACGAGACTTATGCAAATATGTGGCGCATCACGGATGATTTCTGGGATAACTGGAAGCTGTTAAAGGATATGTTCCATCGCTGCGAGATTTGGCAAAGACATGTATCCGAAGGCTGCTATCCCGATTGCGACATGCTGCCCTTGGGCTATCTGGGCAAAGGCTTCGGGGAGGAACGCACCACCCGCTTTACCAAGGAGGAGCAGCGGACCATGATAACCATGTGGTGCTTATTCGGCTCCCCCCTTATGCTGGGCTGTGAAATGACCAAGCTGGACGACTGGACGCTTTCTCTTTTGACCAACAAAGAAGTGCTTTCCATGCTGACGCCCAAGTGCGTTCCTCGTCAAATTTGTCTGGATGAAAACAAAGCAGTCTGGACTGCCCACAACGAGGAGACCAGCCGCTCCTATCTCGCCCTGTTTAATTTAAGCGACGAGGCGTCTTACGTTTCCGTTGTCTGGGAAAAGCTGCAAATGGACGAGGCGCCCCACAGGCTTGTGGAACTCTGGAGCGGAGAGACTGTCTGTACGGATACCGCCGCGACGCTATCCGTTTCATTACCCCCACATGGATGCATTGTATATAAATGGTAATACATAAAAAACGCTATGAAAGCCGGCAGCCGCCGGCTTTCATAGTATCCCCTTTTACCCTCAATTACCTAATTTATTTTCATCCAGATACAGCTGTACTCTTCTGTCTATCAGCCGCGTCACCTCCAGCGCATTCTTCTGCCCTGACCAGAATGCGCCTGCCTCCTCCGCTACTATATCGTAGATCGGGCAGTAGTCCTTATAGGGAACGGCGCTCCTAAGCAATTCCTTGTATTCCTCCGTATATGTGGTGCCGTCCTCCTTTTGTCTCAATACTATCCAGTCGTCGCTTCCGTCCAGCCAATAATACTTCTTCTCCGGCTCATTATACCACACCTGAGTATCTACTATGCCGTCTATGACGCTGATATCGTTGTGAAGCTTTTTCTGGCAGTCCATGCTTAGAAAATATCCTATCAGTCCTTCGATTACCTCCATTTTATCCTCGTCCACGTCTGCATTGACTGCCAAGAGTCCCTCCGCTATCAGATAAGTGCCCCTGCGGTCCTCGGCAGGCAGTCCTACGGGGTAGCAGTCGCTTCCGAGCTCACTGCTCAGGTAAAAAAAACCTTCCGCCCCCGCCATTCCCCGGCTTAATGCCAAAACAGATTTTGTAGTTATCCCGTATTTCTCATAGGTTTCCTTTCCCGCCCAGCGCTCGTCATAATCTCTCACCACCTCAAGGAGCCTCATAAAATCCTTTTCCTCAAAACGGCTGATGCCTTCCTCCCAGTCGACAAATTTTGATTTCCTTTGGGCAAGGTCATACTCCACCAAAAGGGGAAGCACATCATAATAGTCAATATTGCTGCCGAATCCCCTTGTGAAGATACCGCAGATATTCTGGCGGCTATCCGCCAGCTCCAGCACATCGTCAAGCGTCCAGCCCTCTTCATTTCAAATCTCCCTGTGAGTAAACATTGTCTTCACATCCACACTGATGGGAATACCGTAGAGCTTTCCTCCCATCTCCCCGTACTCAAGCACACCGGGAAGCAACGTGTCCTTTACGGAATCCGGTATCAGTTCCCCCATTTCCGCAAGGGCCCCGTTCTCCCAAAGCTTCCGTAAATCCTTATAGGGTATGTACAGCAGGTCGGGGCCTTTTCCGTTTAACACCTCCACCAGCATCCGTTCCTTGGAATTATCCGTCTGTGAGGTTTTTTCCACCGTCACCGGACACTGGGGATTCTTTCTGCTAAAGGTGGCAATAGAAGCCTCGACAAAATTAGCCCCAGATTCCTGTGTCATAATCCCCACCCTCACCGGGTTCCTTAATTTGGGTTCTTCATAGGAAAGGCGGCTCACCCAGTCCTCCGTTTTTGATATATACCGCAAATATGCGTTGCCGCTGCTGTTCCAGAACAGCATGGTACTTAACTGTTCCCCGATGCCGTTTGCCTTTAAGTCAAATACCCTTTCCCTTTTCCCGGTTCCCACATTCCATCTCACGACAGACCCTTTCCATGCATAATAAAGCTCGCTGCCCTGCATGCCGTACCATTTATCTATGATCTCGTTTTCCGTTCTGCCCAGCTCGACTATCTCGTTCCTCTCGTTTTTCCACACTAACCTTGTTCCGTTTACGTCGGAATCCTTTATAGGGAAAAACATTCTTCCGGCGGCGTCGCGCACGGGTTCATATATCATATCTCGTGAAGAATCCTGACAGATATATGCAGTCACGGCATTCCCCTCGTCGTCCACAATGTAGAGGCCGTCTTGATTTTCCTCCATTACAGTGACATAGAAATATCCTGCCCCGTCCCTGTACAGGCCTTTGAATCCCCCCCAAACCCAAGCTCCTTAAGCCCCGGCAGGATATCAACCTGCGATTTGAGCCTGCCCTTTTTGTCCGTCGTCACCACATAACACTGCGTGGGAGCGTCAGCCTGCCATGCCGCTTCCCCGTCGCACGCGCCCGCCAAAAAATAATACTCGCCGCCAATGGCGTCAAAGCCCCAGATTTCATTGCCCTCAATGCCCCAATCTTTCGGGTGGAGCTTAACGCTGTCCGCCTCTCCTTCGCCCATGGGGATTGTCTCCAGATAATATACGGTTCTTTCGTCAAGATAATACCTACACAGGTCCAGATAATCGTCGCCATCTGCCCTGACCACATGCAGTCTTGGTAAGTTATTATCGTCGGGATGTTCATGCGACACCTCCCGGTAATCCAACACATATAACTGCTCTCCATCTCCCAGCGACTCCCTACGAAATCCCTGCTGCCAGTCCGCAAGAGTATGCTCCGATACAGCCCCTTCCCTGACAGCATCCTCTGTCGTGCCGCAGCCCGCTGCGGCGGCTCCCCACAGCAGACATACAACAAAAAAAATATATATTTTCTTTTTTGTTCCGTTCCGCATACCTCTTACTCCTCATAAACCTAATAATGCGCGTTAAAATTTTCTATTTATTTTCATCCAGATACAGCTGTACTCTTCTGTCTATCAGCCGCGTCACCTCCGTCGCATCCTTCTGCCCCGACCAAAATGCGCCTGCTTCCTCCGCTACTATATCGTAGATCGGACAGTAGTCCTTATAGGGAACGGCGCTCCTAAGCAATTCTCTAAACTCCCCGGTATAGGGCGTACCGTCTTTTTTCGCTGACAGAAGCTTCTTAACGTCGGTTCCATCATCCCAATAATATTGGTTATGTATTTCACTGTATTTTATATGCGTATCTATCAGCCCGTCTATAACACTGATATCATCCCAGATTTTCTGCTGACACTCCATGCCCAAAAAGTACTCTATCAGCTTCCCAATCGTCTTAAGCTTCTCCTCCTCCACGTTGACATTTACCACGAACAGCCCCTCCGCAATCAGATAATTACCCCTGTGATCCTCCGCCGGCAGCCCTACGGCATAACAATCCTCCCCAAGCTTACTGCTTAAAATCGAAAAGATCCCTATACCGATTTCGCTGCTATCCATTCCCAAAGCAGATTGCATGGCTATCCCATAGTCCTCATCGGCTTCTTTTCCTGTCCGTTGCTCTTCATAATTTTTTACCGTTTCAAGTACCCTCATGAAATTCTTTTCCTCAAAATGGCTGGTTCTCTTCTCCCAATCAATAAACTTAGATTTCTCCTGCGCAATGTCAGGCTCCACCAGAAGGCGCAACGTGTCATATTCATTTAAGCCGTAGCCGGTCTGCGCTGTAAAGATGCCATGGATGGCAGGATTGTTCTCCGCCGCCTCCAATGCCTCATCAAGGGTCCATCCCTTCCCGTTCCATATATTTCTGTTGGTAAACATCGTCTGCATTTGGACGCAGACGGGGATCCCATACAGACCGTCCTCAATCTCCCCGTATTCAATTACTCCCGGCAACAGCGTAGCTTTTACGGCTTCCGGCAAAAGCCCTTCTATTTCTCTGAGGGCGCCATTATTGTTCAACCGCAGTAAATCCCTGTAAGAAACATACAGCATATCAGGACCTTTTCCCGTAATCACATCAACCAGCATCCGCTCCTTTGAATTGTCCGTTGGCACGGTATCCTCCACCTTCAGCGGGCACTGGGGATTCTCCCTTTTATAGGTAGCAAGCTCGCTCTTAATAAAATTGGCTCCCCTTCCCCATGTGGTTATCCCAATATCAATTGAATCCTTACTTTCGGGCTCCTCATAGGACATCCTGCTCACCCAGTCTTCACTTTTCGATATATACCTCAGGTAAAGATTCCCACTGTCATCCCATAGCAGAGTGGTACAAGACCGCTCTGCTATGCCGTTTTCTTCTAAGTCAAATACCTCTTCCCGTTTTCCGGTAATTACGTCCCACCTGACTATCATATTGAGCTCCACGTAATATAATTTGCTTTCCCTCATACAATACCAGGTATCTATGCCGGCATTTTCCATCCTGCACAGCTCGGCAATCTCATTCTTCCCGTTTTTCCACAGAAGTCTTGTTGCCTGCTCCGATGAATCCTTCACAGGGAAAAAAATTCTGCCACTGTCGTCTTTCACCGGGCTGAATATGATATCCGCGAAAGCCACCCGGCAAATATAGGAAGCAACGGCCGTACCTTTACCATCGGTAACATACAGACCTCCCTTTCCCTCGTCCATTGTAGTAACATAAATATATCCGTCACCATCCACACAAAAGCTCAACAGTATCCCACCATACCCCAGCTCCTTAAGGCCCGGCAGAATATCCGCCTGCATCTGCAGGCGTCCTTTACCGTCTGTTTCCACAATCCGAAGCTGCTCCGGCACGTCGTCCTCTTTTGGTTCGCTCTCATCATATATTGCAACCAGAAAATAATAATTGCCTCCCATAACGTCAAATCCCCAGATTTCGTTGCTCTCGATGCCCCAGCTCTTTGGATGGATATTGATATAGGACGTCTCTCCCCCTCCCATAGGAATGGTTTCCAGATAGTATTCAGTTCTTTCATCAAGATAGTATCTGGTAAAATCCACATAATCATTACCCAGCGTCCTGACAACATGCAGCCTTGGCAAATTATTTTCCTTAGGATGTTCATGATTTAGCTTCCGATAGTCTAACGCATACATCCTGTCGTTTCCGTCCTTTTTTAAATTCCCCTTATGGAAGCCCTGTTCCCAATCTGCATGGACGCGCTGCGCCGCCGCGTCCTCTTGCCTTGTGCCACAGCTCGTTATTGCCGCTATACATATAATGCATACTGCAAATAATATGTACAGATTTCTTCTCATAATCAATCCTCCAAGCCGAGAGCGCCTTATGGCGCAGCAGCTTTCAAATTCTGTTCCGCAATCAAATATCCCGCAACGACTAATAGGGTAAAAACCTTACTGTGTGAAGTTTGTCTTATTGACTATATTTTAGACCACCTATACCCTTTTGTCATAGTTTGCGTCACTACAGCTTGAATGCCGCCCATGCTCCGTAAATATTTCCCATTTCTTTTTCCCACATTCCTTACATTGCTCAAACTCACTTGATACCCAGCAATTTACCAGACAGTGTCCTCCGTCCACATTTGAACTATGGGTATATGACCATGAATTAACATTGGGATTTCCCGAAATTACCCATGTGTGCACATGGTTTTCCGCCGCAGCCGCATGCACAGGCATACTGCCGGAAAGCATACATGCCAACAACAGACCCATAACCACTTTTTTTGTTGTTCTCTTAATCATTATATTTCCTTCCTTTCTAATTATTAAATTATTAAAAATGTTAAAGTGTTAAAAATATTAAAACAATTAATGTTAAAGTAATTTGCAACATTGGCTTGCAAATATCATGTTAACGGTACCTGTCAACAAACCCACATTAACATTTATTGGCATTATATTCAATGGAGAAAAAGTTAAACGGAGGTTAAATAGAAATTTAACCTTTTCTCTACTTGATTTAACTTTATTATCATAGTAAAATAATAGTAGATATTGTGTATGATTGGGGAAAATAAAATGAATAAAGACGAATTTGGTAAACTGCTGAGGACATTGCGCGAACAGCAAAATTTAACGCAGGCTCATCTTGCCGATGTGCTGCATGTAACCACGGCTTCCGTCAGCAAATGGGAAACCGGAAAAAATTTACCTAACAATGATATTCAGGACAGATTATGCCAATTTTTTCATCTCACACATGATGAATTGCATAATCCTGAGACTACTCTTTCGCATTTAAGCCCGGCTGACACTTTCTCCACCGTCGTAAAGCCCGCGGTCGAATCCAAAGAAAAACCGTTTGCAAAAAAGAAACAGCTGTTTGCTTACTCTACAGCTGTCCTTGTCGTATTGGTTGTTGTGGCAGGAATACTATTATTCATGCACAGGAAGAATGATGCTAATAGTTTCTCCGTATATCATGTAAATTCACGATATTATTTTGATGAGTATTCGGGGGAAGAGATATATGAATACTCCTGCGTATACATAGGGGCTTTTACCCTTAAAAATGCTTCCGGATTCAGCGAACACGTCCGCCAAAAGTGGATGGAGGACAATAACGTGCGCAAAGACATAAATACCTTGAAGATTTCCTTTTACAAAAACGAGCAGGCTGCCCTCGGCTGGGCGCCCACTAACGAATGGGTTTACCTGTTCCGATGACAAGAAAGGTATATGCCATGAAAAAATTTATTATATTTATTATATGTATAATACTTTGTTTATTTTTTCGCTTTACTCCGGTTCTGGCTGAACCGGCCGGCGGCGAGGAGCCTATAAGTCTCGTCGAAACGGTTCCGTACATTTCGCGTGATTTTGTTTTTGACGGCAATACCTTTCCTCCCGAGCAAATCCACTGTCAAGAAACAATGAACGGCAAACAGCAGGAATATGTGCTGACACGTTACTCCTTTATCGCCTGTGACAATAAAGTTATCGCCACTTACCGCATCGGCCAATTTCCGTGACATGCAGGCACTAATTTATTAGCTTACATTTCCTTTACATCACGCTTTAACCGCTCCCATGCGTCAGGGTGCTCCGTATAGTACAGAGGGCATTTCTTTCCGCCGCAGTCATAATGCCGAAGTATATCCTCCGTATCAAGAGAATATGCTTCCGTAAGCCACTTCAGCAATGAAATCAAAGAATCATAGGTCTCCTGTGTAAAGGAGCCGTCCTCCTCCAAGTAGCAGCATTCTATGGAAATAGAGTCGTAATTTCTGGTCTGTACCGCATAGCCAATCTCATCCAACGGCAGACACTGAATAATCTCACCCTCATAGCCCACGATAAAATGTGCGCTGACACTACGGTCATGCGTATCCTTGAGCTGTTCAAAATAACTGCGGTTCTGCGCCGCGCTTGTGCCGGGATTTGCCGTATAATGGACAAATATACTTTCCACCGTCTCCAGACTGTTCCCCGGTCTTGAATATTCATTGGGGGTCAGAAGCTTCTCCTCCCACTGAGGGTGCCTGTCAAATACCTCCCTGCTGATTCCCTGTATTGTTTCCGCCTGCTGCCCGTACAAAACGCCCGGTTCCTGTATCTCTTTACCCGGCGCTATAGTACCGTCTATCTGCGGCTCGTCATACAGTCTTGTAAGAACCACAGAAAACAATGCGACTACACCCACACAACACATCAGCCCAAATAAAAAGCGAATCCTTTTGATCCGTCTGATACGCCTGTTTCTCATCTGCGCATTCTGCGTACGGCGTCGCGCCGAGGTCGTTTCATATGTAAATTGTTGACGTTTTACAGAAGGTCCGGCTCCTGTCGATTGCCTTTTACTTGTAGGACGTCGGGGATTTCCTGCAACCCGGTATCCTTCCTGAATCATTTGGTCATTTATAAACCTTCCCGAAGCCTGAACATAATCTATCGGCTGCTGCTTAACGCTCCTCGCCCTCTGCGATTGTCCGTAATTTTCCAAATAGGGATTTCGCCTGTTCTCTCTTGCCGCCAAATCCTGTCTTCTTCTCAAGTTCTCAATCTGTACCGCACTTCTTCTTTGCGGAATTCTTGCATTTGTACTCTGTTCCCTCATAACCCCATCCGTCTTTCTGTTTTCCGATATTGCAATTACAGTATAAATACAAATTGTTACATATTTTGATAGGAAATTATTAAAATTTTCTTAACATTGTATGTCGTGGGGGTATAGCTTGCGGAAATAAAAAAGCTTCGGCAGCCCGTTTCCCATGACCCTGCCGAAGCTCTTTTCATTTTTCAATTTACCTACAGAAATTCCTTTACTGACTTATAAACGCCTGCCGCGTCCAGTCCGTACTTTTCAACCAAGGCTCCTGCAGAACCCGACTCGCCAAAGATATCCTGCATACCCAGCTTTTTCACGGGAGTAGGAAGCTTCTCGCTTAAGCAATCGCATACTGCGCTTCCCAAGCCTCCTATAACGGAATGCTCCTCCACCGTAACTACCTTGCCGGTCTTCTTAGCGCTGTTGACAATTATCTCCTCGTCAAGAGGCTTAATGGTGCAAATATTAATAACCTCTGCGTCAATGCCGTCTGCCGCAAGCTTCTCTGCCGCACCCAGCGCGGAATCCACACAGATACCTGTTGCTACGATCGTTACGTCCTTACCTTCACGAACCACGGTACCCTTGCCTATTTCAAATTTATAATCGGGCTTATCATTTATCACAGGCACTGCTGCACGTCCGAAACGGATATACACGGGCCCTTCATGCTCCAAGGCCGCACGAACTGCCGCCTTAGCCTCTATATCATCGGAAGGACACATTACCACCATGCCGGGAATGGTTCTCATCAGCGCAAGATCTTCGTTACACTGATGGGTAGCGCCGTCCTCACCCACGGTAATACCTGCATGAGTTGCGCCGATTTTAACGTTTAAATGGGGATAACCTACGGAGTTGCGAACCTGCTCGTATGCACGGCCTGCCGCAAACATTGCAAAAGAGCTTACAAAAGGAATTTTACCCACTAAGGACAAGCCCGCTGCAACACCCATCATGTTACATTCTGCGATACCGCAGTCTATATGACGCTCCGGATAAGCTTTCTTGAAAATACCGGTTTTGGTAGCTGCTGCAAGGTCAGCATCCAGTACCACTAAATCCGGAAATTCTTCGGCCAATTCCTTCAAGGCATTACCGTAGCTTTCTCTGGTTGCTATTTTTTTAATGGTGTCTTTTACCATATTGTCTGCCATTATGCTTCACCTGCTTTCTCTAATTCTGCACCGATTTTATCCAAATCAGCCATTGCTACGGCATACTGCTCGTCATTAGGAGCCGTGCCATGCCATGCGACATTATTCTCCATAAAGGAAACTCCCTTGCCCTTTACGCTATGTACAACAATACAAGTAGGCATACCCTTCGTCTCTCTTGCCTCCTTGAAAGCAGCGCGCAAAGAATCAAAATCATGAGCATCCGCATTGATTACATGGAAGTTAAAGGATTCAAATTTCTTATCAATAGGATAAGGCGAGCAGACCTCGTCAATAGGTCCGTCAATCTGCAGATTATTGTTGTCTACAATCACGCACAGGTTATCTAATTTGCGGAAGCCTGCAAACATTGCCGCCTCCCAAACCTGACCCTCCTGAATTTCGCCGTCGCCCAACACAGTGTAAACACGGAAATCCTTATCATCCAGCTTACCGCCAAGCGCCATGCCTACGGCCGCAGAAATACCCTGACCCAAAGAGCCGGAGGACATGTCTACGCCGGGAATATGAATACAGGGATGTCCCTGAAGATAAGAGCCCAGCTTTCGCAATGTCTTTAAATCCTCCACAGGGAAATATCCTCTGTTCGCCATAGCCGAATACAGACCGGGAGCAGTGTGACCCTTTGATAATACAAAACGGTCTCTGTTTTCCATCTCGGGATTCTTGGGGTCTATGTTCATTTCTTCAAAATAAAGAAAAGTAAACACATCTGCCGCAGAAAGAGAACCGCCCGGATGCCCTGCCTTTGCACTGTGAACTGCCGTTACAATGCCTTTGCGAACTTCATTCGCGTGTTTTTGCAGTTCTAAATTGTTCATTGTTTCCTCCATTCTGCCGTAAGCTTACATACGGCTGTCGCTTTTATGCCTTATTTATTTATACTAGCATAATTTGTGTTTTAAGTCTAGATATCCCAAAATATTCTTTGCTTTTCGACTGAATGCCGCCTTGTTATATGCAGACAGAATCGACGTTTCCCCGCTCATGCAGGGAATAATATGTCCAGCCTATCAGCAAAGGAATTGTTGCAACTATAGGAAGCTCATACCTCATTGCCGACGCCAATGGCGAAGCAATGCACACCAACAAATTCATAAGACTCGGAACAAGCATAATCAAAGCGCCAAATTTGCGGTGCCTTATCAATAACGCCGCCAGAACCAGCAAAATCCATGAATATAATCCCGGTGTACACAAATACCTTATTAAAGGTAAATGCAGACTGATATTCCAGCTCTGTCTCAAAATCTCGGAGGTGTTTTCACCAAACACATGGTAAATGCCTTTTTCTTTCTCATAATCATAGGGAACTCTTCCGACCCATGCGCCTATATCCTGAGACACCGGAGCAATATATCCGTAGCTTTTATTTATTATGGCTGCCATATAGCTTCCCGGATGTTTTAGGAACATGCCAAACCATACGTCAAAATATTCCGCCAAATTCCCTCCCTTATAACAGTTCTTGATCGGATCGGATATCACAGGATTATAATTTATTAGATTATCGTAACTTAGTACATTGTCTATTACTTCCTTTTCATAATCCGTAACCTCATCCCCGAAATAGCAGACATACCTTGCCGTCTGTTGAAAGGGAATGCTCAATGCCTCCGATATGGGCGCCCCGCCTATTCCCAGCGCCGGATATATCCCTTTGGTAACTCCTCCGTAAACCACCAAGGTAACCACTAAAACCGTTACAACCCTTCTGCGCGCTACCTTCTTTACAAAGACCGCCAACACAATCAGCGCCGGTATCAGGGCATATATTCCGTTGTTTCTCAAAAAACAGGACAATATTCCCGATAACGCCAGTAAAATCCCCGCTTTAAGGCTGCATTCCTTCTTCTTGACAACCTCTAACATACAAACAGCCTGCAGCAGCGTTATTTCCGCATATAACAAATCCTTTTCAAACCATTGCGCGTATGCTCCCCAAAGGGGGGTAAGGGCAAAAAACAATATACCCGTCATACACCACTTAAACGATATTCCCATATCGTACAGCTTTCTCATACTCAGAGAAAACACCCATGCACCTACACAGGTATGTAAGAGGCAATACAAAAAGCAGCCAAAATTCGCATCCGCAATCCTGCTTCCCATTGTAAACAGAATTCCCATGAGGTAGGAGGACAGCGGAGGCTGCCATGCCGTCCATTCCGATTCACCTAAGAATTGCTGCAGCTGCACAAATGTGTCCGGCATTCCCGTACCCGGATAGTTCAGCAAAATCCAAGGCAGCCAACATATAAATATTATTAATGCCCCGCTCCCCCCAAAATGCTTCCTCAAAAGCTTGAAGCTCTCCGACCTTCCGTTCTCTTCCTTTAACTCCCTTTCAAACAAGTAATATACCGTTCTTAAGGTAAGATATATTAAGACGCCAAAACCTATTATGCAAAAGCCTGACAATAGGACCTGATATTTGTTGGCAATCAGAAATGAACCGTTATTGTATTTTTTGAAGCTTATGGATGTAACAAGGATTCCTGCCAGCAGCAATGAAAAAAACGCCGTTCCCGCATAAATCCCTTTATCCCTGTCAGCTACGGTCCAAAGCAGCCGCAAAACGGCTCCAAATACCACTATGTCCAAAAAATCCGGCTCCGAAAATGAATTCCAAACTTTATAGAATCCGTTAAACATGGAGGTCTCCGGCAGTCCTCCCACCGCCACCTCAAATCTGCATAGCAGCGCAAGGGTCGCCATACATGCCAATATTGCGAAACTTATTCCTCTTAAGCGTTTCACCCTTTCGGTTCCTTTATCCCTGTCCATAGTATGCGCCCTCACCGTGCTTACGATAATAATGCTTATCCTGAAGCTCTTTAGGCGCGGGCTGTATTCTGGGGTTGATGGCCTCTGCACGATATGCCATCTTTGCCACCTCCTCCAGTACTACCGCATTGTGCACTGCCTCCGCTGCGTTCTTGCCCCATGCAAAAGGACCATGGTTTTTACAAAGTACGGCAGGAACCGCCATAGGATCTTTTCCCATACGCTTAAACTCGTTAACTATAAGATGTCCTGTATTCTCCTCATAGGCGTCTGCAATTTCCTCCTTTGTCAACACTCTGAGGCAGGGAACCTCGCCGTAAATATAATCCGCATGAGTAGTTCCGTAGCACGGAATACTGCGTCCTGCCTGCGCCCAGCTTGTAGCATAGGAGGAGTGAGTATGCACTACGCCGCCTATTTCGGGAAACGCCTTATACAGCTCCAGATGAGTGGGGGTGTCCGAGGAGGGCTTATATTTTCCCTCTACTCTATTGCCCTTCAAATCCATAACCACCATATCCTCCGGAGTTAATTTATCATAATCAACACCGCTTGGTTTAATAACGAATAACCCGCTCTCTCTGTCAATGGCGCTGACATTTCCCCACGTAAAGGTCACAAGACCGTACTTGGGTAAATCCATATTTGCTTCATATACCAGTTGTTTTAATTCTTCTAACATACTAATCCTCCTTATCAGAGCTTCTTACCGCCGTAACGCGCACCGGAAAGGAAATCTCAACCTTCCGGCGGCGCGCACCGCATATCAAAACTCCGACTCAAAATTACCGGTTAAAAACCAAGCCGCCAAGCCTGATATTCCCTTCACGATTAATCCTATATATCCCACAAGTATACCTTGGAAACTATCGCAGCCCCTCTACGGCAGCCCTCTCTGCGGGAAGAGTCTGAACATATTTTTTCACAAAGCAGTCAAATCCGGCGATATCCTCCGCCTTGGGTTCAATAGTTGTTCCAGTCTGTCCTGCAAAAATCTTGTTGTTCAGATAGTCGGGCAGACTTTCACCGCTCTCCTTCTCCTGCATATAGGCTGCAAGTATGGCAATGCCCCATGCGCCGCCCTCGCTGGCGGTGTCCATAATGGTAACGGGAGCGCCCAGAGCCGCCGCCAAAATCTGCTGGCCTACCACAGGAGTCTTGAACAAGCCTCCATGACCCATAAGAGAATCCACCTTAACCTTTTCCTCCTTGAGAAGAATATCATTTCCCACCTTAAGTGTGGCAAGCGCACTATATAAATGGCTTCTCATAAAATTGGCGAGACTGAATTTGGCGTCGGGAGTGCGGACAAACATAGGCCTTCCCTCGTTCAAGCCGGTTACGGGCTCTCCCGAAAAATAATTATAAGCAAGCAGTCCGCCGCAGTCGGTATCGGCTTCCAATGCCTTGCGGTAAAGAGTACCGTACAAATCATTTTTGTCTATTTTCATTCCAAAGGTATCCGCAAACTCTTCAAACAGGTTTACCCATGCGTTCAAATCAGAGGTACAGTTATTGCAATGCACCATAGCCACAGGCATACCATCGGGAGTGGTAACCATGTCTATCTCCTCATGCACCCTTGACATTGCCTCCTCCAGTACCACCATGGAAAATACCGATGTTCCGGCAGACACGTTACCCGTGCGCACCGCCACGCTGTTTGTCGCGACCATGCCCGTGCCTGCGTCTCCCTCGGGAGGACACATCGGACAGCCGGGCTTCAGCGTGCCCGTCACGTCCAAAAGCTTTGCCCCCTCTTCAGTGAGGGCTCCGGCATTCTCTCCGGCGCCAAGCACCTTGGGAAGAATGTCCTTCAGCTTCCATGAAAAGCCCTTATCGGCTATTAATTCGTCAAATTGTACCAGCATTTTTGCATCGTAGCCGCCTGTTTTTGAGTCAATGGGGAACATACCGGACGCCTCTCCTACACCCAGTACCTTCTCGCCTGTAAGCTTCCAGTGTATGTATCCTGCAAGAGTGGTAAAGAACGCAATATCCTTTACATGCTCCTCCCCGCTCAAAATCGCCTGATAAAGATGAGCAATGCTCCATCTTTGAGGTATGTTAAAATTAAAGACGGGCACCAGCTTTTTACATGCTTCTCCGGTCATGGTGTTGCGCCATGTACGGAAGGGCACCAAAAGCTCCCCTTTATCATCAAAGGGCATATAACCGTGCATCATACCGCTGAATCCGATAGCCCCTATGTTAGTGAGGACAAGACCATACTTTTCCTCCACATCCTTAGCAAGACTTTGGTAACAGTCCTGTAATCCGCTCCATATATCCTCCAGACTATAGGTCCAGATATTATTTTGAAGACGGTTCTCCCAGTCATGGGTTCCCATGGCGATGGGAGCATGGTTTTCATCTACCAATACTGCCTTGATACGGGTGGAACCAAATTCAATTCCAAGCGCTGTCCTTCCTGACTGAATACTGTTTTTTACTGCTTCGCTCATCTCTCCTCCTTACCTTTGAAACCCGCTTTTGCGGGCGTCAAACTCATAGCTTGGTCTTTTTATTTTATATATTAATATGCTTAATAAATACAATGGGGATTTAAGATACAGATTTGGGTGATGCAAATATTCCTACGATTTAGTATAATAATCCTCATGAAACATGTCAATAAGCTTATTTAACTTTTCAAGCATTGTTCCTTATCATACTTCCGCTGCGGATATCATAAGATAAAGCAAAATAATTCAATATGCAAGGTTCTGATATCCATTGAGAAAACATACCCGTTTTACCGTCAAACAAATACTTTTTGCCTGTGCCTTTCTCATTGCTTTTATGGGGCTCACGGTTTTTCTTTTCACCTACAAAAGAGATGAAAAACGTTTTACACATATCAGTTCACAGCTTTTTACAAATGAAATGTGTGGCAATACCTTAAGCATGCACTATACGCTGGCTTATCCGGAGAATTTCGGAATACACGGTTACAGCCCAACTCTCCCCGCCTACAGCAGGCAGAAAAGCAGCGCCGGCGAAGCAGCCGCCGAAAGTATACTGGACTCCCTGAAGTCTATCAATCCCGGGAAGCTATCGGAATCCGACCGCTATACATATACATTGTTGATGCGTTCCATGGAAAACAATCTGGAGCTTAACCGCCTGAAATATTTTGAAGAACCGCTGAAGCCCTCCTCGGGAATGCAGGCACAGCTGCCCATCCTGCTTGCAGAGTACGCCTTCCGCAGCAAAAAAGACGTGAAGGATTACTTATCATTGCTGGATCAGACCGACGAATACTTTGCCTCCATCCTTATATATGAACAGGAAAAGGCTGCCGCAGGGTTGCTTATGCCTGCATCCAGTCTGGAGAAGGTAAAAGAGCAATGTGACAATATTGTCACAAAAGAAGAATTGGAAAACGGAACCCATTTTTTACAGACTACCTTTAGTGAAAGACTACAATTATTGTACAATAACGGGGAGGTTACAAAGGAGGAGGCCTTGGAATTTTTAGCCCAGAATAACCGACTGCTTAGGACCGTGCTTCTTCCGGCATATGAAGCGCTTGCAGACGGGCTTTTCATCTTGGAGGACAGCTCCATTCCCCTGCAGGGTCTTGCCTCCAAGCCTCAGGGCGCCGAATACTATAAACGCCTCTTAATTGCAGAAACCGGTTCTTACCGCTCCCTTCAGGATATCACCGCGTTATTGTCTGCAAAGCTGAAAGAAAACTATCAGGCCATAGACGCCCTTGCCGCACAATATCCCCAGTGCGCCGAACTTCTCTCCACAGAGGACTATGCCGTCCTTCCCTATAAGGACGCGGCTACCATGCTTGCCGATGTGCAAAACCGGATGAGGGGAGATTTCCCCGAGCTAAACAACGGGAAACAAACTGCTCCTAATGTGGTGATCAAAACCGTCTCCCCCAGCTTGGAGGATTATTGCGCGCCTGCCTTTTACCTTACCACCCCCATTGATGATACCGACAATAATGTCATTTACATTAATCAGAAAAACTCTCCCAACGGCTTGGAGCTATACACCACTCTTGCTCATGAGGGTTACCCCGGTCATCTTTACCAAAACGTGTATTGCGGCCGCCGCCTTATGGACAATAACGAAAATAAGCTTCGCACCATTTTGATGTACGGCGGCTATATGGAGGGCTGGGCGCTTTATGTGGAATTTACCTCCTTCGACTACGCCTCTGACCTAATGAAGGAAGCAGACCGCACTCAGGACGCCGTGTGTATACAATTAGAAAAGCATAACCGCAGCATGCAGCTATGCTTGTATTCCTTGCTGGATATTATGATTCATTACAAGAATGCTTCTTATGAGCAGATTGCGGAAATACTGAGATCCTTCGGCATCGAAAATCCTTCCTCTGCCGACGCCATCTACACTTACATAGCGGAGAATCCCTGCAACTACTTAAAATACTATTTGGGCTATCTGGAAATCTTAGAGTTAAAAAAAGAGGCCGCCGCCTTATGGGGCGACGACTATTCCGATTACGCCTTTCATACCTTTTATCTAAATTGTGGCTCCTCGGATTTTACTACGCTTCGGGAGGCTCTGCTTTCGTCCTCCCCTGCTTCTTATCCACAGTCCGGAAAAATTGATTGACATTGCGCAGCGCTCTCTCCAAAATCTCCTGCTCCTCGTCGGATAAGCCTTCCACAATGGAAGCTATCATCTCCTGATGAAAGCGTTGATGCTGCAAAAAGGCCCGCCGCCCCTTGGACGTTAGAGAAATTAACACTACTCTCCTGTCCTCCTCACTGCGGGTGCGCTCCACATATCCCTTTTTCACAAGACCGTTCACGGATATAGTCAGCGTACCTGTGGTGACCGAAAGCGCCTTTGCCACAGATGTCATGTTTTTTGCTTCCCTGATATCTATAGCCTCTATAACATGCATATCATTCACGGTCAATTCCTTATATTCTCCCGTTTTTATGACTTGCTCTTCAATTGTGGTAATATCACGAAACAGCTTTACCAGCACTTCGTTTAGGGTCGACCTGATATCCACTTTGTCTCCTCCATCATCGTTTCTAAATATCCCCTGTCCCAAAGCAATATCTTAAGGCGCTTAGCCGCTTCCACCGCCGGCTCGGTAAAATATTGATTTGTCAAAACGGCTCCCACCATTCTGTCATAATAATCCCTTCCCGCATATGCCTCTTGAACAGCCTTTATCCCCACCGGCGCACCGTAGCGTTTACATTGAATAGCATAGGTGACACCATCCTTCTCAGCCAAAATATCAACACCGTAATCGCCGCTTCCTTTGGTTACCTCCACCTCCAGAAATCCACGTTCACGAAGCAGTCCGGCGCAAAAATACTCAAAATCATGTCCTTCCATTATGTCTATATCGCTAGGTTCTGCTGATTTGCGCCTTCTTCGCACCCCAAAATACACCCCGGCAAAAGCTGGCAATATTATCAAAAATATTATTATCAAAATCGGTAAATTTTCATTCATGTTTCTATTGTATCACAAAACTTCTTCCTTGTTCTACAAAAAATGTTTTTTTCCATGCAATTATTGCCATGACTCCAGCCCTCCTCCTATATCAAATCAGCGGTAGCGACAACAGTTGCTATTGCCAACTAAAATATATTATGCTATGATAAGTCTAATAAACTGTTTATATTTACCCATTTTACTACAAAAAATTGTACATATTGCATATACCGAGACAATATTCGCATAGCACATATTGCCTCCTTTTTACATCATGTTGTATCGGAGATAATAACATTTAGAAAGGATGATTTCCTAAATGAATCCAAAACAAATTTTTGAGTTGACTCCCAAGCAAAAGCAGCATTATATGGTTCAACCGGATATGATTCCCGGATATGAACGTTCCTTGGTGGGTGATTTAGAAACATCCAAATATTTGAAGGGTCTCTCTCTGCGTTTTTGGTATAATACCCAATATGCCAATTTTTCTCCTCATTGGCACACCAGCCTTGAGATTATCATGCCGTTGGAGGAGGGCTATACCGTAATCGTGCAACAACAGCAATACAATTTGGAGGCTGGCGATATTTTTGTGATACCCGCCGGCAATATTCATGCGCTGCGCTGCCCTGACTGCGGCTCACGGTTTATTTTCCTTCTTGAGCTTGACTTTTTTTCACAGCTTCCCGGCTTTAACTATATTCTTTCTCTGTTAAGCCAGCCCATTCACATCAGTCACGACAAAAATCCCGGCTTTTATGAGGATGAGGCAGGAATCATGATGCGGCTTGCAGAGCATTACTGGAGCGACGGCATCACAAAGGAAATGAACATCTATTCCTGTCTGCTGAGCTTTTTTGCCAAAATAGGTGAAAATGCCATGAACACCGTCGCGCCTACATTGACCACTTCCTCAAAGGCAGGTTCCCTTGTCAACCGGCTTTCCATGGTGCTTGACTATTTGGACACCCATTATTCCGAAAATATTACTTTGGAGGAGGCCGCCTCCATCGCCTGCTTTTCCAAGTTTTACTTTACAAGACTTTTTAAACAATACACTAATCAGACCTTCTATGATTACCTGAGCGCCAAAAGGATTAAGGCGGCCGAGCAAATGCTCATTATACCTAATTTGGCGATAACCGAGATTTCCCTGAAATCAGGTTTTTCAAGCCTGTCCTCCTTTAACCGGACCTTCAAAAGGCTAAAGGGCTGTTCCCCGTCGGAATACCGCACGCTATATACTATCAGCAGCAACGAAAATTTCTTTCTTCGCGAGAATCCGGCAATTGACAAAAGGGAATAAACGTTCTATACTTCGAGTACGTTAAAAATGATACGCTTACGGCCGCAAGATAGGCGCTGTAAGAATCGAGGAGCCTTATGGAACAATTATTTTTCAGCCTGAACGCCACAATCCCTGTATTTCTGGTTATGGTCTTGGGCTATACGCTAAAAAATTTTCATGTTGTAGACGAACCCTTTGTAAAAACCTTAAACTCTTTTAATTATAAAATCACTTTGCCGGTACTTCTCTTTCGGGATATTGCCGAATCCGATTTTTACAGCGCTTGGGATACCAAATATGTATTATACTGCTTTCTGGTAACCTTAAGCTGCATTGTAGTCATTTGGTGCCTCGCCGGACTTTTCTACAAAAATAAAGCGCAGCTTGGAGAATTTATACAGAGCTCCTACAGGAGCAGCGCCGCCGTGCTGGGCATTGCCTTTATCCAGAATATATACGGCACCTCGGGTATGGCTCCGCTCATGATTATCGGCACCGTTCCCCTTTACAACATTGCCGCCGTGTTAATTTTATCCTTTACGGGCCCCGATTCCCACGGCTTAACGAAGACCTCCCTGAAATCCTCCGTAAAGGGCATACTCACCAATCCTATCATAATCGGTATTGTATTGGGAATGCTTGTATCTGCATGCAAAATATCCTTTCCTGCCATCATCACCAAAACAATAGGCAATGTTTCGGTTCTGGCCACTCCTCTTGCCTTAATCGGGCTGGGCGCGGGTTTTGAGGGGCGCAAGGCTTTAAAGCAGCTTACCCCCACGGCTTTTGCTTCCTTTATAAAGCTGGTGGCTCTACCCTGCATTTTCCTGCCGCTTGCAGTCTTTATGGGCTTTTCCGGCGAAAAGCTGGTCGCCATATTAATCATGCTGGGCTCCCCCACCACCGTAAGCTGCTATATTATGGCAAAAAATATGGGGCATGAGGGTACTTTAACCTCCAGCATAGTGGTAACTACCACCTTCCTAAGCTCCATAACCCTCACTGCATTTTTGTTTGTCTTAAGAAGCATGGGGCTGATATAACAATATCACTTAACGCATGCAATATAAAGAAGTAAAAGAAGTGTAAAGAAGTTTTCCGTTCCCTATTCGGCTCACTGTCCTCGTACAGCCGATTGAAGATAGCGCAAAGTTCCGCAATTTGCTTTTCTGCCGCTTCCGGCTCTTGCTTCTTGGCGGCATTTTGGCTTGGCTCATTTTGCAGAGAGTGACACGCTCGAAAAACTCGGCGTATTCTTCCTTGGTCAAGTATGTTTTGATTACCCGGCGGCGGTGGGGCGATGCCTACAAAACCGCAAAAAGCAGAATGGGCGCATCAAGACAGGAAACCTTTTCTTGATTGCCTGTCTTGATGCGCCGTTCTGTATGTACGGCTGTTATTCAATTTTTAACTGGCTGCAATTCTACAAACTCAAATTTGCTACTCGGCATATATTTCTAAAAATGAGGTGATTTTGCCATGTGCATATTCACCCTCAATTACGCCAAACTCTGGGTCATAGTATTTATTATCATACAGCAACACCCAATGTGTATATCCCGCATTTGTATGAACCGTTAAAATAGAAAACTTGTAAGGAACAGGATTTTTTTGGGAAATCCGCTTGTTCCTCTCTGCATGTCTGATTCCATAAAAATCAAGTATCTCTGTCAGTTGACCGATACTCGTAGCTCTGTCTGTTTTCATATCTTTGATTACTTCTTCAACACTTTTTCCAGTAATCATGGCAATACACGCCTGTCCACACGTTGAAAAAGTAGACTGCATAATCAATTCTATATATTACCCTCCAGCAAATTTCATTTTCTGTTTTATTATATATCCTTTTCCCCACAAATGAAAGCAATTTCTTATACTTCCTGTTCATTAAAGCGGAACTTGAACAGGGCGGCGGCAAGCCGCTGTGATGTGCTCCACTGATTATCCTTTAGTAATTATTAGATTTCAAAATCTTCTGAATGAAAATTACTGTAATATCTTCCTTTTATGGCTGTAAACTTCAACACACAATAGTCCGGGTCTGTTACGCCGCCTTTGTAATACATGGTATCACCTTCTCGCCATATTCTTTCTTTGGCTTCACTTGTTTCTAAGACTTCTACAGTTCCTGTCAGACTAACTCCGCGAAAGAAACGCCTATCCATAAAATATATACTTGCTTTTGGATTCTCGCGGAAAAATTTCACTTTATTTGATGATGTATTCGTACTAAACCAAAATGCTTTTATACCTTGACGTTCTCGCGGTTTCAGCATTGCTTTTTCTTCCTTTCCGTCCTCCTTCATCAATTCAATTCCAATTTCCTGCATGGTAACAATAACATTTAACATTCGCTTGCCCTTGTCTGTAAGCGAGTATTCCACTTTTAACGGGTATCCTTCAAACTGTTCTTTCTGTACCATTCCGAAATCCTGCAATTCTCCTAAATGCTACAACAACATTTTTGTCCAATCCCGACTATGCCATTTTGCAAAACCGATAACGAAGTTGCACCTTTTCCCAGCTGCCATAATATAATAGGCTTCCATTTTCCACGAATAATATCATGTGTCAGTTCCAACGGGCATGTATAACTGTCACGTACTTTCACATCAATTACCTCCCAGTTTTATCAGTTGTTGTTCCCCTATGATTTTATCATATTCATTAAAGATATAGAAAGCGGGCTTCCGTAGTAGTCGGCATTGTGAGAACATCGTATCCCGTACCTACGCCATTGTCCATAACTATCATTTTATTTGTTTTATGATCTATAATAAGCTGAAACTTCCGTAAAATATGGAATCTAGCCATACTTTTCCAAACGCTTTGCTTCTTCCTCTACAGCATCCATCTCGCCAGCGCCACGCTCGCTACCGTTCCCGCCAAAGTGGCAAGCAGCGCCCCTGTCAGGGTGTACCGGGTCTTTGTTACCTTCGCCGCCAGAAAATACACGCTCATAGTGTAAAAAACCGTCTCCGTGCAGCTCATCAGTATGGACGTTACCATACCCGCATAGGAGTCCGGGCCGTTTGTCTTAAAAATATCCAATACCAGACCGGTTGCCGCCGAGGAGGAAAACAGCTTTACAATCAAAAGCGGCAATATCTGGGAGGGCAATCCTACCGCCTCCGTGACAGGAGCAAGCCACACCCCCAAAAATTCAAAAAAGCCTGAGGCGCGCAACACTCCCACCGCCACCATGAGCCCAATCAGGGTGGGCATAATATCAATCACCACCTTAAGGCCATCCTTCGCTCCCTTCAAAAAAGTTTCATAGGTCTTTACTCCGGATACCATTCCGTAACCCACCACAAAAAAAATAATTATGGGAATAATAATATCCGACATCCGCGTCATAATAGCCATAATAAATCTCCGATACAATAAAGCTCTTACTTTTACATTATGATTGTCTTGAATCTAAAATGACACCCTTTCTGTCCTTCACCTTACAATACGCCACCGCTACCAGCGTGCTGACAAAGGTTGCGGCGATTGCCGGAGCGATAATGCACGCAGGGTTTGCACTACCGTATTGGCTGCGATAGGCTATCATATTTACGGGAATCAATTGTAAGGAAGAAATATTTAATATCAGAAAGGTACACATTTCATTGCTTGCCGTACGCTCTGCCGTTCCTCCCTTGAAGGCCGTCTCTTTTTTATCCTGATAACCGATATTCCCACGCTCCCGCTCTAAATTTGCCAGCTCCTCCATTCCTTTAAGCCCTGCGGGAGTACACGCCCAGCCCAATCCCAACACATTGGCTATGATATTGGTGGCTATGTAACCCCGTGCGGGATGGTTTTTCGGAATACGAGGGAACAAAAAGCTTAAAAAAGGCCCTATTCCTCTTGTCATCTTCTCAATCAAGCCCGCCTTCGACGCAATTTCCATAAGCCCCATCCAAAGCGCCATGACACCCGCCATTGTGATGCACAATGAAATTGCCTCTCCCGCACTGTCAAGCGCTGCATTTGTAACCTCACTCATGCGCCCCGTACATGCCGCAAAAATTACTCCCAACAAAATCATGGATGCCCAAAGCATGTTCAACATAGTACATTCCTCACTTATTATATGGCAAAACCCGATATAGAGGCGGCACGGTCTGTCTCTCACCCGTCACTATACCGGACTTCACTAAGCTTCATAAAATATACTATGCCAAAGCTCAGGCATCCATGTTACAAAATCAAATTTACAGGCTTCTACCACTCAAGCAAAGCCGTTCCCCATGTCAATCCTGCTCCGAAGCCCGAAAGAATTATCCTGTCTCCGCGCTTCAGCATTCCCTTTCTATTCATCTCGTCAAGAAGAATGGGAACACTCCCCGCCGAAATATTACCGCAGTGATCCAGACTAATGGGAAATTTATCCTCGGACAGCTTCAACCGCTTTGCCACCGATTGGATAATCCGGATATTTGCCTGATGTAACACATAATAGTCTACCTCTGCGGCCGTAAGTCCGACCTTTTCCAACACTCTGTTTATGGACTTCGGCACTGTGCTTACCGCAAATTTATAAACCTCCTGACCATCCATATGTACATAATCCAACTCTATAGGATTCTCTACCAGAGGGTTATTATTAGCCCTGCTGCGGCAGGCAAGCACATGCCCCCTTTGACCGTCGCTTCCCTGTTCAAAGGCAAGCAGACCCTGTTCCTCCCTACGGACAACAGCGGCTCCCGCACCGTCGCCAAAAAGCACGCAGGTACTCCTGTCACTCCAATCCATTATCTTAGACAAAGTCTCTGCGCCCAATAACAATGCGTTTTTGTATACTCCTGTCTGTAAATAGGCATATGCCGTATGAAGGGCAAATAGAAAGCCCGAGCAAGCCGCATTCACATCAAACGCCACCGCCTTGTGAGCGCCAAGCGCCGCCTGTACTTCGCACGCGGTAGAGGGCGTTACGTAATCTCCCGTAATGGTTCCCACGATAATCAGTTCAAGCTCCTGAGCCTGCATCCCCGCATTCTTAAGCGCTCTCTTTGCCGCCTCAACACACATAAATGCAGTGCTCTCCTTCTTTACCAGATGCCTCTTCCTTATACCGGTCCTGCTGGAAATCCATTCGTCGGAGGTGTCCATTATCTTTGATAAATCGTCATTTGTCACTATTGTCTCGGGAAGATAGCTTCCTGTTCCGATTATTCTGGTCGTCATGCCGTTCCTCATTTCTATCACTCTCATTACTAAATCAATAGTCGAACAATGCAGGGCAATAAGCCAAATGCCCTTGATTCTCTATTCAGGCAAACTCCTGCATAATATCATGTACATGCTCCAGCTTATTTGCCCTCCATGCATTTATTCCGCAAAATAGTAGTGCATTATCCGTGTCGCCCCTTGCTGCGTTTACCAGTGCGTCCGTAATACAATAAGGAGTCTTGTCAGGCTTGCAGGTACTGACGCACAGATGACATTTTCCGTGCGGCACGGCTCCATTCTTGGTTTTTTCCAGAAAAGCATTACGAATAGCTCTTCCCGGCATTCCCACCGGGCTTTTTACCAGCGTAATGTCCTCCTTCTTTGCATCGATATATGCCTGTTTGTAGCTTAAGGGCGCATCACATTCATAGGTAGTCACGAAGCGGGTGGCAAGCTGTATGCCGTCCACGCCCAGCGCCGCCATTCTCTCTGCGTCCTCTCTGGTATAAATCCCCCCTGCCGCCACTACAGGGATGTCCGCTTGCCTCTCCGCCGCACACCTCTTTACATGCTCAACGATTTCATGTATTTCTTTATCGTATTCAAGCGCCTTTATATCCTCAAGCTGCTCGTAAGAAAATCCCAGATGACCGCCCGCCTCAGGTCCTTCAACCACAACCATGTCGGGAAGCCTGTCATATTTTTTTAGCCAATACTTGATAATTAGCTGAACCGATTTCAGACTTGACACTATGGGGGCAATTTTCGTCCTACTGTTTTTTACAAGCTCCGGCAGATTCACGGGCAGTCCCGCGCCCGAAATAATAATATCTACTCCTGCTGCTACCGCAGCCTTTACATACTCCTCGTACCTTTTGGTCGCCACCATGATATTGACGCCTATAATACCTCCCGCTGCTATTTTTCTGGCTCTTTTTATCTCGTCTGCAATTGCCCTCAGATTTGTCCCGATAGGATCCGAATCAAAGGAAGGATAGCGAAAGCCTATTTGCGCCGTGGAGATTACTCCCACGCCGCCCTCTGCCGCCACTGCTCCGGCGAGACCGGAAAGGCTGATTCCTACACCCATTCCTCCCTGAATAACAGGAATTTTCGCAATTAAGTCTCCGATTTTAAGGGGTTTCAAATTCATATATTCTCCCGTCTGTGCGCACAAGTCCTTTGCCTTGCGCGCCTCTTTACTTTCCGCCTATAGCAAAGGTAAGCTCCGCCTGTACCGCCAGCTTATCTTCCACATACGCCTTTGCCATGCCGATACCGATAGGACCCTTTACCTTTACAATCTCCGTTTCCAGATGAAGCACGTCGCCGGGAATTACCTTGTTCTTAAATTTAGCGGAATTAATTGCTGCAAAATATGCCGTTTTTCCTTTAAATTCCGGCTGGCTCAAGATTGCCACGGCTCCCACCTGCGCTAAGGCTTCCACAATCAGCACCCCCGGCATAACAGGCTCATCCGGAAAATGCCCCGCAAAGTAAGGCTCATTGTAGGATATACATTTCGTACCGACCGCACGCACGCCCGGCTCAAGCTCCTCTATGGTATCAATCAGCATAAACGGCTGCCTGTGAGGAATAATTTCCATGATTTCTTTCGCTGTTAATATTGACATGATATACTACCTTTCTAATTTTCCGCCCTTTTTACAACTATGCTTGCATTGTGCCCTCCGAAGCCCAGAGAGTTTGAAAGCGCAAACCGAAAGTCTCCCTCGACAGCCTCCTTGCAATAATCCAAATCAAGCTCCTCATCAGGCACCTTGTAGCCTACGGTAGGGTGAATGTAACCCTCCTGAAGCTCCTTTACACAGGTAATAAACTCTATGGCGCCCGCCGCACCCAAAAGATGGCCCACCATGGACTTGGTAGAATTAATCTTTATATTTTTTGCATGCTCTCCGAACATCAGCTTGATAGCTCTGGTCTCAAACAGATCATTGTGATGCGTGCCTGTTCCGTGAGCGTTGATATACATAATTTCTTCTCTGGCAATTCCGGCATCTGCAATGGCATATTCCATAGCCTTTGCCGCCCCTGCGCCATCCTCCGCCGGTGAAGTAATATGATATGCGTCGCTGCTGCAGCCGTAACCTGCCACCTCTCCGTATATCTTGGCGCCGCGCGCCCTTGCATGCTCAAGCTCCTCCAAAACCACAATTCCCGCACCCTCGCCCATAATAAACCCGCTTCTTTCTTTGTCAAAAGGAATGGAACATCTATTGGGATCCTCACAGGAGGAGAGCGCCGTCAATGCGCTAAAACCCGCAATACCGATAGGTGTTACGCTGCTCTCAGCGCCGCCTGCCACCATAACCTCCGCATCGCCATATTGAATGGCGCGGAATGCCTCCCCGATAGAGTTTGTTCCCGTCGCGCAAGCCGTTACCACGTTAATGCTCTTACCCTTTAAGCCAAACTGGATAGATATATTTCCCGCCGCCATATTTGATATCATCATGGGCACCAGAAGCGGGTTTACCTTGGCGGGGCCCTTTTCCACCAGTCTGCCGTGCTCCCTCTCCATTGCCTGTAGGGACCCAATGCCGCTTCCCACACTAACGCCTATGCGATAAGGGTCCTCCTTTGCCGTGTCAAGACCTGAATCCTCCAATGCCTCCTTTGCCGCGGCAACCGCATATTGACAGAAAAGCTCCATTCTCTTGGCCGCCTTGGGATCCATGTAATTTTTTCCTTCAAAGCCCTTTACCTCAGCCGCCAGTCTGCATTTATATTCCGATGCATCAAATTTGGTTATGGGAGCAAAACCTATTTTACCCTTCCTGATACCTGCCCAAAATTCCTCCACGCCAAGACCGATGGGCGTAATTGCACCCATACCGGTGATTACTACTCGCCTATTCATACCTTGCATTTTCCCTTTCTTTCATTTTTATTAAATTTATTATATTTATTACGTTTATTACGCTATTTTCAAGAAACCCGCCTACGAAATAAAACAATACGCCTGCTTTTGGGATTACATGTACATTCCGCCGTCTACGGAGATAACCTGTCCCGTTATGTACGAAGCCTTATCGCTTGCCAGAAACGCCACCGTCTCCGCTATATCCTTAGGACTTCCCGCCCTCTTTAACGGTATTTTGGAAAGCACGGCTTCCTTTGCGGCATCCGTCATTGACTGTGTCATATCGGTAATTATATACCCCGGCGCCACGGCATTTACCGTGACTCCCCTGCTTGCCAGCTCCCTTGCCACGCTTTTCGTCAGACCCACGACTCCTGCCTTACTCGCCGCATAGTTCGCCTGACCTCCATTTCCCAGAAGCCCGCTGACGCTTGCCATATTAATTATTCGACCTGATTTCTGCTTTAAAAAGGCACGGTACATGTGCTTTATAGTGCAAAAGGTTCCCTTCAGATTTATGTCCAAGACCTCGTCGAAATCCGCCTCGCTGATTTTCAGCGCCAAATTATCTTTGGTGATTCCTGCGTTATTTACCAAAATGTCTATATGACCGTATTTCCCCAGCATATTTTGAATCATCTCACCGCAGGCGTCAAAATCTGCCACAGAGCATTGAACCGCTTCCGCCAAGCCGCCCTTTGCGGTAATTTCCTCCACCACCTGCTCCGCCCTTTCCTTAGAACCGTTATAATTAACAATGACCTTTGCTCCATATTCTGCCAAGGTCAGTGCGACCTCTCTTCCTATACCTCTGCTTGCGCCGGTTACAAGCGCTACCTTTCCTGATAACATATACTTCTCTCCTTTACATATTCCTGCCCGTCAAAGTTGGGCAAGCTTCTCCAAATCTTCTACCCTCTCAATGTTCATTACCTTAACGTTCCTGTTGATTTTCCTCATAAAACCTGACAGCGACTTACCCGGCCCTATTTCAATAAAGGTGTCCACGCCGTCCTCAATCATACGCTCCACACTCTGCTGCCACTTCACGGAGGAGGCAACCTGTTTTATTAACAGCTCCTTCACTTGTGCACTGTTGCTCACATAGTCACCTGTTACATTTGCGAGATACGGCACCTTCATATTGTGAAGCTCAACCTTTTCAAGCTCTGCTCCCAATCTTTCTCCTGCTCCTGCAAGCATGGGAGAATGGAAAGGTCCGCTCACTTTAAGGGGCACACATCTCTTCGCCCCTGCCTCCGCAAGCTTTTGTGCGGCGTCAGCCACGGCGTTCTCCTCGCCGGTAATCACGATTTGGCCGGGGCAATTATAATTGGCGACGGAAACCTGACCTTCAGTCTCCTCACACACCCTCTCTATTGTAGAGGTATCCAAACCCAACACCGCAGTCATCGCTCCGCCCGTGGGAACCGCCTCCTGCATAAAAATACCGCGTTTGCGCACCAGCCTGAAAATATCCGCAGGCTCCATAACTCCGCTCACTGCCAATGCGCCGTACTCTCCGAGACTTAGGCCCGCAGCCACATCCGCATGAACGCCCTTCTCCTCCACTGCCTTAAGCATTGCCAGCTCTGCGGTAAGCATCGCTATCTGGGTATACTCCGTAATGTTTATATTTGCATTTTCCTCAAAACACAAAGCCGCCACATCCAGTTCTGCCGCTCTTGAAGCCATTTCAAAAACCTCACGGCATATGGAAAAGGTATCATAAAAATCTTTTGCCATGCCTATGTACTGCGCCCCTTGTCCGGGAAATATAAATGCCGTCTTACTCATTTTTCCTCCAATCCGAAACTCTCTCAAATTGTTTTTGCACAGACGTATAAATCGGAGCGTCTGCTTTAACTGTTGCTTAGCGCTTTTAATCCTTCTCCCTTGTCTATCTTCCCAGAAGCCTATATCCTTCGCCTATAATATCCTGAACGATTTCCTCACAGGTCTGCGTCTTATTTATCAAGCCGGCAATCTGTCCTGCCATGACAGTGCCGTTTACTACATCCCCTTCCATAACAGCCTTACGAAGCGAGCCCAAGGTCAGATGCTCCAGCTCTTCAAAGCCGGCGCCCTCCTTTTCCAAGCGCAGATATTCCTTCGTCATACTGTTTCTGATACAACGGATAGGATGCCCATGTGACATACCCGTAACTTCCGAATCTATATCCTTTGCCTTAATAATGCGCTCCTTATAGTTATCATGGGTAATAGCCTCCGCAGCTACACAGAAAAGAGTTCCTATTTGAACAGCCTCCGCTCCCAGCATAAACGAAGCGGCAAAGCCTCTTCCGTCGGCTATGCCCCCCGCCGCAATGACAGGAACGGAAACTGCATCCACCACCTGAGGCACAAGGGTCATAGTTGTGGCGGAACCAATGTGACCGCCCGACTCCATCCCCTCCGCCACAACGGCGTCCGCCCCTGCACGCTGCATTAGCTTTGCCATTGCCACGCTTGCCACTACAGGGATAACCCTTACATTCGCCTCCTTCCAAAGAGACATATATTTTGCCGGATTTCCTGCACCGGTTGTCACAACCTTCACACCCTCTTCCACAATCACCTGTGCCACCTCATCCGCATTGGGATTCATTAGCATCACATTGACTCCGAAGGGCTTGTTTGTAAGCTCTCTTGTCTTGCGAATCTGTTCTCTTACAACCTCCGGCGGCGCGCTTGCCGCACCGAGCAGCCCCAATCCTCCTGCATTGGACACTGCCGCCGCCAGATGATACTCTGCCACCCAAGCCATGCCCCCCTGAATTATAGGGTATTCTATTCCAAGTAATTCAGTAATTCTTGATTTCACAATTAATCTCCCACCCTTTCCGATATTCCTGCTTTTCCTTTCCATCCGATGCGCTGCTTTTATATATTCCAGCCTGCTTTTCCCGACCGCCATCATATTTCCAAAAGCAAGCCGTCACATATAATCAGACACTAGATAAAAAAGGCGTAAAATATAGATTTTACGCCTTTTTCTTTCGCCACAGTCCGGCAGCGACGCTTATATTTTTACTTATGCCTCAACGCCTTTGCTCTTCATGTATTCAATAATATCACCCACGGTTGCAATTTTTTCCAAATCCTCGGTGGGAATCTCAATACCGTACTCCTCCTCAAAGGCCATAACAAGCTCAAACAAATCCAAGGAATCAGCTCCCAAATCATCCTTAAAAGAAGAATTCTCGGTAATGGTTACTCCCTCCAAATTCAGCTGTTCTTCAATAATTTCTTTTACTCTCTCTAACATTTTTGTATTCTCCTTTATTCAAATCTTCAAATTGTTTGACATTCAAAGTATATGTGGTATAAAAGTTTTTGTCAAGTACTAAAACATAAAAACATTTATCCTCTTTCCGTTTGATTTTGGTAAACCGGCTCCGTTTGCGCACTTGCCCGCAAGGACAGCATTTCCTAATATAATAAAACGTTAAGCAGCAAAGGGTTTACTGCCCTTTTGCTGCTTAACATACCCTTCAAAGGCTCATACCTTCATATAATCCGTTATCCGTGTAAACGGACCGACTGTCACGCTCTCCCTCTTTTCACCAAAATAGTCCGCGTCAAAAACAATTTCCGTTCCGTCAGGATTTTCAAATCGCTGCTCAGGTTCAAACGCCATACCCAGCTTTTGTGTTGAGATAAGCTCTTCTTTCCCTGCCGAAAGACATTCACCAAGATTGGTATGCAGCCTCCATTCTCCGTTCTCTTCACAAAGCTTCAGATAAACGGTATGCTCAGCATCAACGATAAAATTTTTCTCCCGCTTACACGGCTTCGCTCCGTTAAAAAACCTGTTTCCTCCCGTCCAAACCGGAAGAGGTATGTAATATCGGTCGCTAGGCGAAGAACCCATACCGCAATAGCCTTCAAATTCCCGGTTCCACTCTTCAAAGGTCTGGTATTCATCATAGGGTATTGTTCCTACAATTATATTGTAATCATCCCATTGCGCGGCCGACTTATCCGCCACTATACTTGCCAAAAACGGATGAAGCTCCTGCTGTATAAATATATTATTGTAGAACCGCATATCCCCATGAAGAATTGTCATAAAGCCCGCAATTTCCGTCCGATGAGGCACATGATAGGGCGTGTACCGCGGTGAAAACATTGACTTTGTTCCGTTGTTTACTCCGGTTCCCACTCCTGACAAAGCGCCGCAGATCAGATTGTGAACTACTGCCACCCCTTGCGTGGGCAGCTTCATGGCACGCTGCGAAAGAAGCAGGTTATGATCCACCAGCGTGGGCCCATGGGATACTTCTATGAATATATCCTCTCCCATACCTACCAGCGCCTTTTCGTTCATCAAATGCTCATAGGGAAGTGTGTTATCATGAAACAAATTGCATGTCACTCTGGTTCCTTGCGCCTGCCAGTCCAGCCAAAGCCCGCGGGTACAATGGTGTATATGGTTCCTTCTTATTATCACATCAATTGCAGCGTGCATCTTAATGCCGCCTATTTCTGCGCCTGCCAAATTCTGCCGGTTATTGATATGGTGGATGTGATTGTCCTCGATTATGGAGAACACTCCTCCCAGATGTCCTACAATACCTGTCTGACCGCAGTCGTGGATATTGCATCCTCGGACTATGTGTGAACCGATCTGCTCCTTTGTCCAGCCTTCTGTCTGGGCCTGACATATGCAATCGCGCTCCGTCTGTGTTCCGTCCTTGTACTTCCACTTCAACCACTTATTATCATTGTTCGGCTGCAGATATTTACCAAGGGAAATACCGCTGCATTTGGAATGTGAAATTTCACAATCTTCTATAATCCATCCCTTTGACCAATGGGGGCCAATCATACCCTCTTGATATGCGGTAGGCGGCGCCCACTGCGTGGCTGCCTTTGTCACCGTGAAGCCCGAAAGCGTGATATAACCTATACCCTCTGCCTGAGGATAGAAGCAGCTTCTGCGCACATTAATTTCCACGCGCTCTTTCTGCGGATCAAATTCATGGAAATTTGCATAAATAATCGTTGCGTCCTTCTCCTCATCCTGCTCCGAAAACCATGTATAGACAGAAAAATCCGGATCCCACGAAATCAGGGAGCGAATCGGGGTTTTTACCTGTTCCAGCGAGGTCACCTCATACAATGCCTTATCATTTAAGTAAACCTCTCCTGTATGGGCAATATACGAGGCGATAAACCAATCTCCGCTCACAAGTGTTGTAAAAGGATTATAATCGCCAAACAGACTGTTCGGCACCATACATTTCCATACGCTGCCTTCCACCCGTTCCCATTCTGTCACCGGCTCCGCTCCCGTAATGACCACTTTGCCTCTTTCCTCAGCCTGATACACAATTCTTGCCTTATCGGTTCCCGAATATAGAGGGTTTACGGCCTCTCTATACACACCTGCGGCCACACTGACTTCATCACCTGCCCGGGCAATGTCTGCGGCCTCCTGAATCGTGGCAAACGGTCTTTCCTTTGTTCCATCTCCAGCACATTTTGCACCTGCCGATACATAATACTTCATAGACAATCCTCCCTACATTATAATATTCTAAAGCAAAATACTTTGCCTTGGTTATTGTTTATTTAATATCCTTCCTTGCATAATGAAACATCCCTGTCAGAGCCGCCGCAATACCGTAGACCATTCCCAAAGCTACAAGCTCCCATTCTATGGCTGCCACAGGAAAAATATTGGAAGCATCTGCATAATAATACGGCGTAAAATATTTCAAAAATGCCGCCTTGTCTGTAATATTCACAAACATTTGCAGGAAATAAAAGGTCATTGCCACTCCAATACCTACGCCTATGGAGGTCCGATGCAAAAGGGCGGAAATACAAAAGCAAAACATGCCTATTTCCAGCTGCATGAAAAGCTGCGCTGTGTGATATAACAAAAACTCCTTCCATACAACCTCCTCGCCAATACATAAAAAAGCGCCTATTCCCACAAGGGTGCATACAAGATTAAATACTATAATCATTGTGCCCGCTGCCAACGCCTTCCAAAAAATCAAACATATTCTTTTATGCGGCATGGTAAAAAGAAGCTCCGCAGTATGACCTCCTTCCTCTTTGCAAAGACTGTTTCCTCCAAGCAGCGCCGCCAGCATGCCTCCGCCTATGGAAATCATTGCTCCCGCCTCAATTCCGTAAAATCCCATTGGAGTGGCAATATTAATCCTGTCCATACCAAACGCCGCGGAAAAGCTTCCCAGATTGGCATAGATATTTGCCATATCCCCCATCTGCTCCGCCAGCTGAGGAAAAATAAGCATAAACACAAATGTCATACCCGCCACTACCAACGTCCAGATTAAAAGCATTTTACTGCTTTGCTTCCATTCATGCAAAAATAACGTCATAGTCAATTACCCCCATCTATTCATAATAATGCATTACTACCTCGTCCAGAGACGGCTCCGTAATCGTCAGGTCCATAAGCTCCTTTTGAGCCAACTGCGAAATCAGCTTGCTCATTTCCCCACTGTATAAAAAGCTCTCCCTACCGGAAGGCGTGGTCAGCTCCACCCTTTTCACATTACTCTGAGCCAACTCCTTTACGCTGCCCTTGCGGATTATTCTGCCTTCCTTTACAATCGCAGCGTTCTTACAATATCTTTGAATTTCACTCAGTACATGGGAGGATAAAAATATAGTTGCTCCCTTGTCGTTACATTCCTGAAGCAGCGTAAAAAATTCCTGCTGCATCAAAGGATCCAGACCTGCCGTAGGTTCATCTAAAATATAAAGCTCCGGTTCATGCTGCAGCGCACAGACAATACTCACTTTTTTTCGATTACCCAAGGAAAGCTCGTCCACTCTCTTATGGACATCCAGACAAAGCCTGTCACATAACTGTGCAGCCCTTTGACCACAGTCCTTTCCTCGCATACCGGCTGTAAGCTTTATCATATCCTTCACCTTGATTCCGTCATAAAAACAGCTCTCCGAAGGCATATAACCCACCTTCTTTAAAATATCGGTTCTGCTCCTGCCGCATTCCCTTCCCAGAATAAACGCTTCTCCGCCCGTAGGCGTAATCAAGCCCAACAACGACCTGATAGTAGTAGATTTCCCTGCGCCGTTAGGACCTATAAAGCCAAAGAAATCCCCTCTTGGCACCTGCAAATCAATATCAATGATACCCCTGCTTCTGCCATAGTATTTTTCCAGCTTTCTTGTTTCAATCGCAAATTTCTCGGTTCCGCTCATATATAATACCCCTCCATTCCCAACCGTTTCTTTCTAAAAACAATGATTCATGTTATATTTCCAAATAACAGGACAAAACGGCTGACTGTTTTTCGGCCCATAAGTTGCATTTTTTTATTTTAATGCTAAAATATTTACTAAATGATATAATCAAGGATATTTATAAAATAAATCTTTAACAGGAGATATTCCATGCACATATATTTCTTATCCATTACAGACCCTGCAATCAGTCACAGAGATTTCCGGCTTTTACAGCTGACCTCAAAAGAACGCCAAGAAAAAATATTAAGATATCGCTTTGATATTGACAAAAAGCTTTCCCTCTATGCGGAAGCCATTAGCCGCATGGGGCTTAGCAAGGCTGCCGATATCCCTGCCTGGAATTTAAGCTTTTGCTACAAGGAATTCCAAAAGCCCACCGTGGCAGATACTCCTCAATATGATTACAGCTATTCGCATACACACAGCGCTATTCTATGCGCCATAGCAGAAGCAGGCAAAATAGGAGCCGATATCGAGGGATTGCGTGAAGCTCCCTACAACGTAATGAAGCGGGTTTTTCATCCGGACGAAATCCAATATGTACAAAGCGCAACTCCGTCTTCAAGGGACGTGCGCTTTTTTGAAATCTGGACCCGAAAAGAAGCCTACACAAAATATCTCGGTGTCGGGCTTGCGGCAAAATTAATCCACATTAATACCCTTTCTCCCACCCAGACGCTCCATTACAAAACATGGCGCCAAGACGATTATATATGCTCTGTTTACAGTGACGAAACCCAATATCCAAAGCCCCTGATACTTACGGAAACTACTGTTTATGAATACTTAATCCATACGTTATACTGACGCACGCTATTGCGTTTTCTTATTGTTTTTACGCCATTTAGAACAGACTAAGCTGCTCATATTCCTTGGTATTCACCGGAAATTCATGAAGGTACTCAAACACCTTTCCCACATTTGATACAATACCGTTCTTATTACATTTATCATAAAAAAGCTTCATCAGACTCCCATGATTATCACTTGTTACCTCATAAGAATAACCGTATTTTTGGCGGTATCTCTCCCGCAAGCCCGGAAAATATTTATTCAAAGCCTCATAATAATATTCCCGGTCTCCCTGTCTTAAGGTCATACCCATTCCGAAACAGATAATTCCATAAACTCTTGCCTGAATACAGTAATTCAAAATTCCCTCTACATTTTCTCTGGTATCATTGATAAACGGAAGCACCGGAGATAACCACACCACTGTAGGAATGCCGTTATCCCGCATAATTTCCAATACCTCAAAGCGTCTTTTCGTAGTACAGACATTTGGTTCTACTATTTTACACAGCTTCTCGTCATAGGTAGTCATAGTCATTTGCACCACACACTTTGCCCTTTGGTTGATACTCCTTAACAAATCCAAATCCCGCAGGATTCTATCTGACTTAGTCTGTATTGCGACACCAAAGCCGTAATAATCTATAAGCTCCAGACACCTTCTTGTGAGGCCAAGCTGAGTTTCACAGTGCATATAGGGGTCGCACATAGCCCCCGTTCCGATCATGCATTTTTTTCTCTTCGAGCGGAGCGCCTCTTCCAACAGCGTGGGTGCATTCTGTTTTACTTCAATATCCTCAAAGTCATGAGTAAACTGATAACACCTGCTTCGGCTGTCACAATAAATGCAGCCGTGAGTGCAGCCGCGATAAATATTCATACCGTTGCCTGCCGACAAAATGCCCTTTGCATCTACAAAATGCATAATATTACCCTCTCCTATGTCTTCGCGGAAAGTACTCCGACATGATTACATAATGATAATCTTAGGTTTTCCCTAACAGTATAACATAAAAATGAGCCGCTCGCCAATACCTGCGCGAGCCGCCCATTAAATAACGTTATGGTATTCTTTTATAAAGTTCCCTGTGTGAAGAGGCCTCTGACATGTGCCACTTCCTCCTCGGTTGCCTTTTGCGCAGGCACATAGTAGGATTTTTCTCTTGCAATCTGATATAACTCCTCCTGAGACTGTTCACAAGCATTACGGAACTGCTTTAAAGTCTGCTTTAACTCCTTATTTTCCGACTGCGCAATCATTTCCGCATAGCGGGTTAATTCACCGTTGATACCGTTTAAGGTATCTGCCACCATAATTTTTTCCTGCATAATTTCCCTCTCATTCTACCGATTATCCCGGCACTACTGCAAAAACTTCATCAACTGCTGCTTATTGTCCATTGCGGACTTGGCGCCTTTCTCAAAAAACTGCTTAATCTGAGTATCCGATGTCTGATTAGCATATTCCTTCATCTTACAGTGAGTAGTGTCATAACCGCCAATGAGATGACGCAGATTCTGTAAATCCAATTCTGAAATGTTACTCATATCCATAACCTCCTAAACTTTTTGGGCGACAGCTTCGCCTCCCTTAGTATTTGCGGAGGTTATCAAGGTTATTCAGACAAAACCTCTAATCATTTCAATTTCTCTTGCATATCCCTCATTGTCATTAGGCGTCTCCAAAATAAAGGGTTTATCGCTAAGAAGGGGATGAGTCACCACTGCCATTAACGCATCCAATCCTATTTCACCCTCGCCTATTTTTTGATGACGATCCTTATGAGAGCCACGCGCGTTCATACTATCGTTTAAATGAACCGCTTTTAATTTTTCAATACCTATAATTTTATCAAATTCTTCCAGCACACCGTCCAGATTACATACGATATCATACCCGCCATCCCACACATGACAGGTATCAAAGCAAATGCCAACCTTCTCAGGCAGCCTTATCAAATCCAGAATTTCCCGAAGCTCCTCAAAGTTCCGTCCAACCTCGGACCCCTTTCCCGCCATAGTTTCCAATAAAACAGTTGTACTATGCGACTGTTTAAGAGAGTCATTGATGGCATCCGCAATCAGCAAAATAGCCTTCTCCACACCCTGACCCACATGGGAACCGGGATGGAAATTATAGTAATTTCCCGGCAAATATTCCATTCGCTCCAAATCTTCTTTTAATACGTTTCTGGAAAAGCTTCTAATATCCTCCTTGGCGGCGCACACATTCATGGTATAGGGAGCATGCGCCACCAATTTACCAAAATTATTTTCCTTCATCAAATTCCGCAGTTTCATAGCGTCACCTTCATTTATAGCCTTCGCGCTTCCGCCCCTTGGGCTTCTGGTAAAAAATGCAAACGTATTGGCATTCAGCTTTAATGCTTCTTTACCCATATTCTCAAAGCCTTTTGAAGATGACAAATGATTACCTATATACATATTTCCCGTTCTCCTTCTCCCTATTCCACTGTATTATCCCTCTTTACAAATTTATATAAAATTAGCAAAAACAGAAACCGATACCACTGTCATAATTCCCGCAACCACAATTGACAGACTGCTCATGGCGCCTTCTATTTCCCCCATTTCCATCGCCTTTGCAGTTCCCATGGCATGAGAACCTGTTCCGATTGCCAGCCCTCTGGAAACGGGCTCCTCAATCTTAAAAATACGGCAGAGCGCTTCCGCTATAATATTTCCCATTATGCCCGTAATGCTGATTGCTACCACCGTTATTGTCACGATTCCGCCCATTTTATCCGAAATACCCATACCTATCGCCGTAGTGATGGATTTAGGCAAAAGCGTCACATACTGCTCATGGCTCAAACCAAATACAATACTCATCATAAAAATACTTACCATGGCGGTAAGCACTCCCGCACCGATTCCACCCAAAATCGCTTTGGGATACCTGCGCAGCAGCGAAAGCTTACGGTATAACGGAACGGCCAGACTCACTGTGGCAGGAGTCAGAAAAAAGCTGATATATTTAGCTCCGTTTTCGTATACCTCATAATCAATGTCAAATAAAAGCAAAAACGCCACAATCAACAGCACCGCTATCAATAGTGGATTTGCTATCGCCAGATTTGTTCTTTTCTTGACCCACATTCCGCACTCATAACACAGTAAGCTTATCGCTATTCCAAAAAAAACAGATTGTGTTAATATTTCTTTCATTGCAAACTCCATTCCGCCCCGTTGCTTGTATAAACGTCGCCCGCAAAGCCTCAGTCCTCATAAGGCTTTGCGGATTTACGGCTTTGAGGCACATATCCCGTTTCTTTCCCACTCATGGCGGCATTGTCCTTACGGATAATCCTCTGAGAAACTCTTCCCGTCACCACCATAACCAAAACCGTGGAAACCACCGAAATAACACATAACGGCGCCAACAGCTCCTGAAGCTCTTCTACGCTTGCCATAATTCCCACCGTAGGCGGAACAAATAAAATCGGCATGACCTCCACCAAAAAATCCGCCGCTTCTTCCACCTTGTGTAGAGGAATCACTTTGGTGACCAGACCAAGCAGCATTAAAATTAACCCATAAATACTTGCCGCAACCGGAATGGGTATCAAATATTCCATCAGCTCTGCCACCAAGGATATACTTAAAATTATTGTCATCTGTCGTATAAACCTCACACCTGCATACTTCCCTTCTATATCTGGCGGCGCACCACGCCGTACTCATCCTCCAAACGATAGTACGGACATTCCCACAAGGTTCCTGACAGGAAGTGATACATTTCATCCTCGTCCAGATTCACCATACATATATAACATTCGCACTCCTCGTCATAAATATAATTGACACATGTGTCGCAATTACTCTTAGTCATTCTCCCTCATTTCTGTAAAACCGATAATATTTTACGTTTAATCCTTCTTGGATGTTGCATATACCTCCGTCCATGCAGGTACAAAGCCTGCCCTTAGGGCAACTGTCTGAGAAACAGTGTGAGATTCGCTTGTGCCGTAAAAGGGAATTCTTCCCCTGCGTATAATCTCCTCCTTCAGCTTCCTAACCAGTACTGAGGCCAAGCCTTTTCCTTGGTACTTATTCAAAACATTAATACCAATCTGCCACAAAAATTTTCCGTCGGCGCTGATACCCGCCATACCGGCCATATGCGTCTGATCAAAATCCTTTGGCTTTGCATCCGGCAGCATTGCCGCTACCGCCAGAACATCCGGATGCGTGGGCGCAAAGCCTATGGCGTGTCCAAAACAATTATTTTCTTTAAAACACAGAATTTCTTCCTGCTCATACCATGCATAAGAAAATTCCGCAGCTTCCCCGCCAACCGGCGCCTGATGCCCCTTCTGCCTGCAGCCGCTTTCCTCTCTGGGAAGAAAATATACATGGGTATCTCCCAACTCCCAACCATAGCACTGCAGCTTTTCGTCTATTTTTCGTAAATTACCGTATCTGCAAAACCATTCGGGTTCACAATCGCCGAAATTCTCAACGGCCCAGTCATAAATCTGTTCGTCCACCAAAAGAAATAACTGTCCAAAGCAGATAAATGCATTAAAAAAGGCGCTTCTCTGCACATACCCTCTTGCCCCCTCTTGAACAGCGTAATTACTGCCTCCAGTACTATATGACTTACAAATATAAGTCTTTTGTGTGGAATTTTTTACATATGCCTCATAAGCCATGCCTATGTCCAAACAAAACTGCTTACGGGCTCCCTCCAGCATTTTTTTATCTATTCCCGCATCCATAAACCCTACGCATCCTCCCGTGCCGTAATCGTATAATTATTCAGCACCATGTAGATATCCGTAAATCTCTCTTTTACTTACGCCTCTGTCCTTTGCCACCTGCTTCATTGCCGCCTTATTGTCCATCCCCCGATTTTCATAGTATGCCATATGCTCCTCTATTGTCTTTTCCTCCCATGAGGCAATTTCCCTTCTTCGCTTTTCCTCTAAGCTTTTCCCCTCTATCACAAGCACATATTCTCCTCTTGGCTCCTCCGTCTCAAACATTGCAAGCGCTGCTTTAAAGGTCGTCGGAATGACGGTCTCGAATTTCTTCGTAAGCTCCCTGCACAGCGTAAGCCTTCGGTTGCCCATGCATCCGTAAAGCTCCTCCAATGTCCTTACCAAATGATGGGGCGCCTCGTAGAGAATCATAGTACGGCTCTCCTCCGACAGCTCCTGCAAAATTACCTTTTTTTCCTTTTTGTCCGCTGGCAGAAAACCTTCAAAGCAAAAACGTCTGGTACTTAAACCCGACAACGTAAGAGCGGTTATACATGCCGCCGCTCCGGGAAGAGATGTGACTGATATCGCACTTTCCTGACACATCCTTACAAGCACCTCCCCCGGGTCGGAAATGGCAGGCGTTCCCGCGTCCGTAATCAAAGCGATATCCTGTCCTGCCAACAACCGTTCCACCAACTGCTTTGCCTTCTCCACCTTATTGTATTCGTGGTAACTGGTCATGGGAGTATGAATATTAAAATGATTTAAAAGCTTTATACTGTTCCGGGTGTCCTCCGCGGCAATAACATCCACACTCTTAAGCGTCTCTACCACTCTGGGCGTCATATCCCCCAGATTTCCTATTGGCGTTGCACATAAAAATAACGTTCCCGTCATATATTTTCACATTCCTCTTTTTCATTTCTCATGGCGATCTAATATCCCGCATGCATATCCTTCTACTCAAATCTCAATGCTGCCTTACGCTTCAGCACTATGCTGTTTTGAAAAATACATACCGCAACTATGTAATACAAAAACCGTTTACCCCTCAATATCCATAAATATCATAAATGTCCGGCATGTAGACCCCCGGGCTTTTATAAACAATTAATGGTTTCTCCACCGTCATTCGAGGTCTTCCTCCTCTTGACGCCTCTAACAGCACCATATTCGGCTCTTTATCTACATAAGGAAAAACCAACTGCATACGCTTAGGCTCCAGCTTGTATTTCGACATTGTTGTCATAATTTCCGCAAGTCGAAATGGCCGATGAACCAGAAAAAAATTTCCTCCCGGTTTTAACAGCTTTGCCGCACGACTGATAACATCCTCCAAGGTGCATAAAATTTCATGTCTTGCAATTGCCTTAGGCTCCTGTGGGTTTGTCAACCCGTGCTGCCCTATCATATAAGGCGGATTGCAGGTGATACAATCAAAAGAAGCAGACGGGAAAATATTGTCTGCTTCTTTAATATCTCCTGTTATAATTTCAATTTTGTCCGACAATCCGTTCAACGCCACGCTCCTGCGCGCCATATCCGCACTTTCCGGCTGAATCTCCAAACCAATCAGGTGGGCGCACTCCGTCTTCGCCTCCAACAAAATAGGGATAATCCCCGTTCCCGTTCCCATATCCAAAAGCGTATCTCCCTTTTTGGCACGAACAAAGCCCGATAATAACACTGCATCCATACCGAAACAAAACTTGTCGGGATTTTGTATAATCCGATAGCCGTTGCGCTGCAATTCATCCAAGCGTTCATTTTCTTTTAACTCAATGTTCCTCACGCCTTGACTTTCCTTCCTGTCTGTCTCGCTGTCTGCCGCCCTTTCCCTGTGAACCGTTGTGGTGTCTTCTCTGTGGCTTTTCCTTTTCCTGATTAGCCTCCTGCTGTCGCTCTTTACGTCTCTCCTGTTGCCTGTCCTGACGCGGCTCCTGCTTTCTGTCCTGCTCTTGCTGTCTCGTCTGCTGCTCTTCTAACTGCTTGTCCTGTTGCTCCTCCTGCTCCAGACGTTCAAGCTCCCGCAATTCTTCTTTGGAAAGCTCCAGCTTTTCCTTTCTGCCATGCTTTCTTTTAAAACGAAGCCTATCCACCTCATACTCACGGATTTCCTTTTCGTCCTCCACATCCACTATTACCTTTACCAGCTGGCGAAGCACATTCACGCTGTGTACCTCTCCCTTAAAGCCGTCGTCGGTGGTAACGGAATCTCCGATATTAGGAAGCCTTCTGTTCAATTCCTCATAGGTTTCCTCCTCGTTTTTCAGACAGCACATCAATCTGCCGCACACGCCTGAAATTTTGGTTGGGTTCAAGGAAAGATTCTGCTCCTTTGCCATTTTAATGGAAACAGGAATAAAGTCCGATAAATAGCTATGGCAGCAAAGGGGTCTGCCACAGATGCCGATGCCTCCTACAATCTTGGTCTCGTCTCTGACGCCAATCTGCCGCAGCTCAATTCTCGTCTTAAACACACTTGCCAAATCCTTCACAAGCTCACGGAAGTCAATCCTTCCGTCTGCCGTAAAGTAAAAAAGCACTTTGTTATTATCAAAGGTATATTCGGCATCAATCAGCTTCATTTCCAAATTGTGTTTCTGAATTTTTTCAAGACAAATCTTAAAGGCGTCCTTTTCCTTCTCCTTATTTGCCGCCTCCTGCTCCACGTCGCGTTGATTGGCAATACGAATCACCGGTTTTAATGGCTGGACTACCTTTTCCTCCTCCACCTCACAGATACCGGAAACAACCGTACCATATTCGATTCCCCTCGCCGTTTCCACAATAACATGGTCGCCTCTTTTTATATTAAATTTCAACGGATCAAAAAAATAAATTTTACCCGCCGTGCGAAATCTGACTCCAATTACCTTTATCATCTATACTCCCATCTGCAGCATATCTGCCGCTCCTTTAGCGGACACAACCGTCACCCTTGCTATTTTAGCATAGATTATTGAAAAAAACCACTATTTTCAATGAGACAGTATATTTTGGCAATCTTTATCCCATCTGGCTGATTAAAAAATAATCCCTATGAGGCCTTCCCTCGACGCTGATATTGCATCCAAATCCAACCTCCGGATTAAATCTGTCACGCAGCCATTCCACTGACATGTTAAACCAACATTTCGCCCCAAGGTCACGGGTTGTATATTCGTTAAGGCTTCTGTTGTCACCGTTGAGCATCCCATGGTCTCCCGGCTCGAAACAGTGAAGCTCAAAAGGAACATCATTATCTGATAATGCCCTTGCAAAATTCAACGATTGATTACATGATACAAACTTATCGCCAAAGCTCGTCACCATAAACGCCGGCGGTGTGCATGCATCAACTAATTCGTCGCATCTAAGTACGTTTTTATCATTTTTTCCTTTTTCATATCCGGGAATGTCAACGCCAATACAAGGATAAATAAGAATCATAGCATCAGGACGCAGAGTAGAAGGCTCTGCATTTAATATTTCAATTAAGCTTTTGTCATTATATAATGTGCCCGCGCATACAGCCACATGGGCGCCTGCCGAAAAGCCTGCTACTGCAACTGCGTCGGAGCGTATCTTCCATAACTGTGCATTACGTCTGACAAGCTTTAAAGCGTTAAAAACTGCAAGCTGAGGAGCCGGATATACGGCTTCCTCCTTAATCGGATAATAGCAGACAAACGTATTATATCCCTTTGCATAATAAGCCATTGCCGTAGGTTCGCCCTCATGAGGCGTCAAAAACACATATCCGCCGCCCGGACATACAATTACGGCAGGTCTTGTAAATTCATCATCATAGATAAAACCTCGTAAATACGCAGTTCCGGACTCGTTTAACTTTTCACTTATAATCTTCAATTCAACCACCTTACCTTCCTTGCAAATTGTTTATATTCCAAAATATTCGGCCTTCCAAACAGCCCTATATAAATATAACAAATTACAATTCCGGATTCAAGATGCGGCGGGGATTTCTTCCGCAATCGTAATTGGTATTATACATCCGTATACTTTAAAACGAGGAGACGATTAGTATAAATCTTTTACACAAATAACCACTCCCACAATCCATCAAAAATCCCCATATACAATATCTTCTAACAAAATTCCCTAATAATACATATCGTCTCCTCATTTAAAGTTTAGCAAAATATAGCATGGTTTTCAACAATAAGTATTTGAATGGTTACTTAAGTTGTCAAATGGCAGTCTCTTTTTAACAAACCGCTGTAATCATCTTTCACTGAATCTCATTCAGATAAGTCTGCACCCTGTTCTGTATGACCCCTGCCGTCTTCTCCGCCGTCTTCTCCGCCGTCTTCTCCCCTATAAAATACGGCTGCAGCTCCTCATACAGGATTCCCGCCATGGCTTCCTCCCAGGGCTGCAGCTCCCCCGCCGTCTCACACACCTCTTCCAGCTCCTTATACGCCTCATACGCCTCAAAGCCCCCGTATTCCCCTCCGTGCTTCTCAAACTCCTCCTCGAACTGCTTCTTTAGCACGTCCTTTCTGGTCGAAAACTGTAACGGCAGCTTCTGCTCATAATGCCTTGTCAGGTACCCTTCTATAAATTCCCAGCACTCCTCCTTATATTCCGAACGGGAACAGATTCCATACATATAATTCCCCTGATTCAGGCAGCTTCCCACGCTGCCGTCTCCGGTGGGGTACCCGGTAAAGGTCACCTCCTTTGTTCCCAGCAGCCTGTATACCTCCATAAAGGACTCTATGCTGTATAAATAGCAGTCTTGCAACAGCGCCTCCCTGTCATCCTTCCCCGCCTCCTGCGGGAAGCCGTCGGCAAACGCAAGCAGGCTGTAGAATTCCTCCTTCTCAAACTCTGCCCTTCCCCTGTCATAATCTATGAATTCTGGGGCCCGCAGGGCAATGCACAGCTCAAACACGTTGAGCTTTGATTCCTCCCCAATCAGCGCCATGTGGGGATACCTTTCATGCAGGCCGCGGATTTTCTGAAACGCAAGGCCGCCCTCTTCCCCCACAAGGGCGGCTTTCCCTGCCATGGTCTGGATGCTGAATTCCGTGGGTATCCCGTACAGGATTCCCCCCTCCCTGCCGATTTCCCATGCCGCCTTCAGATAATCCTCCTCATGGATGACGCTGCTGTCCTCCACATAGGGCTGCAAATCCTCCAGCGCCCCGCTGTCCACAAGAAATTTGTAGTTCCCGCCCGGTCTTAGCGCTATGAGGTCCGGCGCATTGCCCCCCGCAATGTCGGCGCCCAGCCCGGCATACCCGTCCTCTGCGGACTTTTCTCCTGCGGCATACTCCTTTATGGTGATATGGATATCGCCCCGGGATTTGTTGAACTCCACCACCGCCGCCTTTACCGTAGAGTCCGCCTCCCCCACGGCGAGAATCAGCTCCGTCTCCGCCGCGCTTTCCGGCAGGGAGGCTGCCTGCTTTTCACAGGGGGTAAACACGTATACCTCCGCTCCTGTACTTATATATGTCCATGCGACCATTATCCCGTCGTCGTATTGTAGTATTTCACTTAAGGAATCATGTTCTATTCCATAATCAATTAATTCAAACATTTTGTCATCGGAACCATTTTCATTTACATGATATACCGCGCCTTGAAAGGATATTAACTCTCTCTTTTCTTGCGGTACCTCCTGTTCGGCTGACAAAATGTCACCATATTCGTCCAAAATAAATCTTCCGTTTTCCCCGTCAATAGAAACTTCCGTTTCCCTAATTTTAATCCGTAATATATACCCTAATGAGTTTAACACTTCGGATGAATAAGGTTTTTTATATAACAAATCCCCATCTGCCGTCTGCTTGATAAAATATCTGTTCCATATCGCTTCTCCTTCGTCTACACTAATTAAGAAATAGCCGTTCCCCCCATTATCTACCGTATAGGCAATGATATTATATTTCTCTGCAAAATCCAACTTCCTTTCGCTGCTTTCTCCGCTAAACCAATTTAATCTACCAATTGAATAGGAATATTCGCCCTTTTCCGCCAAATAATAAATATTCTTATCCACGACAACCGGCGTACAGAACCCGGGAAAAGAAGGCAGCGTATATCGAACAGTTTCATAGCTTATAACCTCCATGTTATTAATATCTCCTGCCGCTTCACATCCGGATAGAAAAATACATAAAATTATAAAAGTTCCCAACCACCTCTTCATTTTCCGACACTCCTCTTTTTAAAGCCGCGTTAAATTTTCCAATTGTAATCATTTCTATAGCGTTTGATATCAGCCTTAAAAAATAAAATTTTATTTGAAGAAATTAATTCAAGTGTCAAACAATCAATATGCTAAAACGGACAAACATTATATTGGCCCTTTGAACATTCCGAATGCTCTTCAAAGCATAAGTGCTTAGCGGGCTTACCTGTACTATCCAGCCAAGGCTCCGTATAATTACATGGTACGCAAATATAAGTGCCAAACGATACCTTTGCCTTTATATAACACTTTTTGGAAAACAAAAAACCATAATTATGATAACCGCTTCATAATCCTCTTTATTTTTGACACAAACCTCTGCCATAGTAGAAAAACATTTGCTGCATGCATATGATGTACTTTGATAGCGGTACCGTATATGCATAGAAATACCACTATGCCCATTGCCGCAAAAAATCTGCCTTTCTTATATAACCCCGTTCCCATATCTTTTCTCCTTTTTGTCCTCACTATCAAATTCTTTTTCTTCTGTCCATTATGTCATGTGTTCAAATCATTAGCCGAATACACATTTTTATTCGACGCACTATGATAATACCGTTTATACGTTTTCATATAATCGCATGTCACTATTATGTATTTACAAAAAAATTTCCTTCCTATTTGTTATACAAATCATCTTCTACATATGTGCGTCCATATTCCTTAGCCTTCTTCTCAAAACAAAAAATTCTTTATCAGTAATAAAAACTCTATAATTTTTATAAGACTGAATTCATCATAAATTAACGATATATTGGCGGTTTAGACGGACATGAATTCCGAATACCCGCCATATGCCTGTATGTACCGAACCTCTTCTTGTGGCACTGCATATTTGTTACGCTGATAATACAACCTATAAACCGTTTTTCTCTGTTTGGCTCCACTTCTGCTGCCAGTGTCTCTTCCAATTCCCTTTTTCAAACGGTTTTGTTACACAACATGCAGGGCTTTAACTTAAATTCCCTCTTTAAAGCGTTCCACCTTCCTGTCGCGATAACAATCTTGCATTCCGGATTGCGTTCCCCCATTATTCTTCCTAGCTCTGTGTCAGCTATCTGTAATATCTGAATATCCCAAGATACAAGATTCACTTCCTTTATCCGACTCAATACTACCTCGCTCATATTAGAAAAATACTCTTCACAAGCATAACCACATTAGTGGCAAATATCATTAATTTTATTTTACATAAAAAGGCATATTCTCACATATGCCTCCCATTCCTCCCTGCCTGCCTATTTCGTACCATCCATGTGGCATTCAGGGAAATCTCCGTTGCATTCGGCTTGGGAATCGTAATATCATGAATGAAATAAAGTGAAAATTCTTCTGATGATTTTCCCCTCCTCTTCATGTAAACGATCCCCCCCGAATGTCACGCTTTTGCTTTCCGCACATTTCTCTTTTGTACTGATTCTTTGTATGACCGTCAACCTTCTCTTCCAGCAAATGTATACTTACATCTGCATAACCCCAGCGTCATCCAAACAGCCATTTCCACAGATCATCCAACATAAGCAGACCCCCTTCTGTCGTATAAATATTATTTACTGGTTACTGACCTTAAAATAACAAAGTAAACAACAATTTTCAACAAAAACTACTCAAGCGGTTACTTAAATTAGTTAGTGGGAACTGTATCCGTTATATGCTCTTAAATATAACTACTGCCTGAAAAAAATCCGCTTCCTTCTTTAACTCCAAAATTCCGTTAACCGCTTCCACAGCCTTTTTTACATTATATAAACCGATTCCATGATTTTTGTCGCGCTGACTCCTTTTCTGTCCTTGCTTCTTGGACAAGCTATTGCGAATCAATATCCTTGAAAACTCCGTTCCCTGCTGAAAGTTTATTTCCAAGGCCGCAAGATCCTCGCAGCGCTGCAATTCTTCAACGGCATTTTGTAATAGATTGGCATATATGGTACATAGCTTCATCTCGTCAATGGAGGTCTGAACCTGTCCGGACACACTTACCGACACATTCTCATTCAGCAGCGCAACATAGTGACTGGTTAAAATATCCAAAATATCATTTCCCGTCACATACCTGCATTTCTGTATTTCCTCCATCTGCTGCCTCATCTGCCCTATATACCTTTGTAGTAAATCCGTATCCCCCTCCTTTGCCAGTCTGTTTAAGCAGATTAAATGGTTCTCCATGTCATGACGATACCTTCTGGTATCTTCTTCTCTCTCCAGCATAGTATCATAATAATGCTTCTGTATATCCTTAAGTCGTATTTCATTCTCCATCAGATTGTTGACCTTTTTATTGGTTCTCTCCAGATAAACAGAAAAAATCCCCAATAAGCCCACGCCAATATAAGATAAATTACATAAAACCAATGAGTATACTTGAAATTTGTAATTGTCAACATATGCCCTTGCCCAATTTAAGCCTGCAATTGTAAAAATCATTTCCAGCGCCATTAATATAACTAAAATCAATACATTTTTCATTGCAAAGTTCTTAAGTCTTTCCAGCCCCTTCTCCGATAGCCTGCTTTTTACCAGTAAAGCTATGAGTATGGTACAATTACTTAGAAGGTTTGCACATAAACGCCGCATGCTCTCAACAACCGCTATCTCCAAATTTATCTCCAGCACACTCACCAATGTAAGGAATAATGCTTCCACACAACTGAGCGTAAATACCAAAATAATGATTTTAAATATTCCGCTCTTCCACTTTTCCAAATGAGCAAAAAAAATGGCCGATATAGAAAAAACATACATAATAATTCGCAGTGAGGTATCATCCAGATTTCTGGCAAAAAACACAACAATGGAGTAACCCGCTCCGCCCGCCAACGGTATCCAAAATCTCCGCGCTTTTTCCCCAAAGCACAGATGATATGCCAAATAATACTTCATTACTTCCACTACATACAGTAAAATTAAAATTCCCCTTGTCATCTTACACCTCTTTTGTAATGTATATCATATGTAATATATTGCTTTTCAAAATTCTTTTTCTTTCTCCTCGAAACTAATATTTCTTTGCCGGCAATTAACACCTTCCCCTTGCGATAGCCCTCTATCCACTGTAGATTTACAATATATGTCCGTTGAACACGGACAAACAACCGCATATCCAGCTGTTCCTCCAACTCGTTTAATGAAGCATCCTTCCTAAACAGCTTATTTTTAATCCAAAACTCCGAATAACCGTTAAAGGCCTGTATGTACTGTATCTTTTTCTGCTGAATTTGGTATGCAATACGCTCATAGTACAGTTCTATTGTCTGTTCCCCTAAAGATTCCTCCAACACTGCGTCAATTGCTTCCTCAATCTCCGTTTGAGAAAAGGGCTTGACAAGAAAGCGGAACGCATGAAAAAGAAATACTTCCTTAAAACGCTCCACCATTCCCGTTGCCATAATAATCTTACAATTTGGATTTTTCTGCTTGATATTTTTCCCTGTCTCAATACCGTCCAAGCCCGGCATTTCAATATCAAGAAACACAATGGAAAGCCTCTCTGCTTCCTTTAGCAGTTCTTCACCCGAAAGGAAAATCCGGCTTTTCCACTGCACGTTTCGCTTTTTCAATTCTTCCTCTACGCATTCCTGTAATTCAAGCGCCACTTCGCGCTGGTCATCACAAATCCCTATGTAAAGCATTCCCTTTATCTCCCTGTTTACACGCTCTTCTTTACTACGCAAGAATAACAGCTCTATATCCTGTATTCGATTAAACAGGGATAATTCTGCTATCTATACGTTAATTATAGCAGAATCAGTAATATTCGTCTAGCTATTTGAATTATAATTTGCTATGGTTATACTATTTTGCCCTTAAGTAATATTTGTCTGCGGATTGGTTATTTCCTTCCCACTTAATCTCTTTAAGCAAAGTACAATATCATTCCCTGTTCTTATATTACCAAAATCACCGTCTGCAAAAACTAATGAAAATTTATCTTCCAATTGACAAATAATCTCCATGATTTCAACCGAGCTTAATCCTGTATTTATTAACGGTTCATTTATGTCCGTAACCTTAGACTCCTTTGTATAACCATTAATACAGTTCAAAACTTCCTTTTCCCATTCTCTATCTGTCATCTTTATCCTCATTTCCGCACTGTTTTATTTTATAAATTTATCTGCGCGTTATCCTGCTGCGCCGCTCTTTTAATCTTGCTAATGTTTGTCTTTTCAAATTGCTGCTCTCTTATAATTAGTTCGGAGATATTTTTATAATAGGGCTGTTTACTGTTAAATTGTCCGATAACCGTTTGAACAGCTTTATTAATCCGGCGCTTATCGTCACAAATCTCATTATTATAATTGGGATAGACCTCCGCAACTATTTTATTATCCTTTTGGTAAACTAAAACCTCTTCAATTTCATTATAGCTTAAAAGAGCTCTTTCAATTTCTTCAGGATACACATTTTGTCCATTGCCGCTTAATATTATATTTTTAACACGCCCTTTAATAAAAATATAGCCCTCTTCGTCAACCTTAACAATATCCCCTGTCTTGAACCACTCGCCTTCAAAGCTCTTTTGATTAGCTTCGGCATCATTTAAATACCCCCGCATTACAGAGGATCCTTTAACATATAACTCGCCTACCCCGTCGTCATCTGCATTTAGAACCCTAATTGAAATTCCATCCAGCGCCCTTCCCACGCTCCCTACACGATTATCCGACTTTGTATTAGTGGAAATAACCGGTGAGCACTCCGTCATTCCATATCCGTTAAGTATATAAATACCTAAAGCGCTAAATTTATCTATGATATCCTTTGAAAGGGGAGCTCCTCCACAAAATATCATATTTAGGCTCTTACTGATTTCACGTCTGTATGCTTCGTTTTTTGTCAGATAATCGTAAAGTCTTTCAACCAGCATTGGCACCAGAAAAATAAAATTAGGTTTATAGCAGCCGATTTCTCTTGTAAAAAATCTGACATGCCTAGAAAAAACATTCTCTGCTCCGCTATAAATTGCCACGAGCGCTGCCGCCGTTAATGAATACATATGTGATAATGGCAATACCAATAAGCCCTTGCCGCTTATATTTATTTTCTTGCTTACTGCGACGACATTTGAAGCAATGTTATTGTGCGATAATACAACCTTTTTTACTAAGCTGGTGGTACCGGAAGTACATATAATCATTGCGTTATCATTGTCGTCCACATATATTGTATTAATTGCGTTAACTGTATTTTTCCAATTTGTATATTTTCCCATCGCTTTATTGACTATATCTTTTAAAACATAAACGTTATCTGAAAAATTCGTTTTTATGCTTTGGCTCTTTTCGCTGTCGCATAACAAAAGCCTGCAATGTAGTTGAGTCATAAATAATTCTGCTTCTTTTGATGACATATCGTTATCCAACGGCACTACTATATTTTTGGTAAACAATATTGCACAATATATAACTACCCACTCATATGAATTTTTCCCCCAAATTGCAATCGGTTCATTTTGAAGCTCCATGTTGACGAAATAGGCGGAGGCTCTATAGACGTCCCTTATAAATTCTTCATATTTGATTCTTTTGTCGCCTTCTCCTTCCGGCACCGTGTAAATATATTTTCCTTTATACTTTTTGCAGGCCTCAATTATCATCTGTTTAATTGTCATGTTTTACTATCCCTTCATCTCTTTAAACAATCTCTCATATTCTCCATGTCTATCTAATAGCGCTGAATGTGTTCCGCTTTCTACGATTGTGCCATTCTTTATAACATAAATAATATCTGCATTTATGATTGTATTTAGCTTTTGCGCTACAATTAAGATTGTAGCTTCCTTTCGCAATTCTTCAACATAGCTCATAATTTGGCATTCTGACGCGGCGTCTAAGGCAGAGGTCACCTCGTCCAACAACACAATAGGCGCCCTCCTTAAAAAACACCTTGCCAAAGCGACTCTTTGTTTTTCCCCTCCTGATAAATTATTTCCTGCCTCCTCGATTTGCGTATGATATCCCTCTTTTAGGTTTTTAACAAAGTGATTTACCAAAGAGCTGTCTGCTGCCTGCTCTATCTCTGACTGGTCTGCCTTTAAATTTCCCAACAATATATTTTCCAAGATGCTTCCGTTAATCACGCTTACATCCTGTGAGGCATAACTCATTTGACTTCGTACTGCGGCTTTATTTAGCTTTTCTACATTCTGCCCTAACACCTTTACCTCCCCTGAATACGGAACAAGTTGTTCTATCACTTTTAAGATTGTGGATTTTCCCGAACCGCTCTCTCCAACAAACGCGGCGCACACTCCTTTCGGAATCTCTACGGAAATATTATTTAATACTTTCCTTTCTCCATAAATAACGGATACATTGTTAAGGGCAATAACCGGCTCTGTCTCCGTGACAGTAAGCTTCTCCTCACATTGAATATCTTCATGTGAGTCAATAATCGCCTTTATCCTTTCCCCGCTTACCAACACTCTTTGTACATTCATAACCGCTCTGGCTAAGGTGTCCATAAACCATAGAAGATTACCGGATATTTGAGTAACATACATAAGTTCTGAGGTCTTCATATCACCTCTTGTGACCAACATTGCCCCCAATAAAAACGGAATCGTCATGCTGGAAAATGCCAATAGATTAATTAAAAGCCCATGTACAAACCTTATCCTAACCTCCCTATCCTGCAATTTATATACCTTCCGGGCGTTATCTGCCATTTGCAGCAAGAACTCCTTTTGCCGTGAAAACACTCTGATAATACCGATACCCATTATTTCTTCTTCAAATTTTGACACAAACAAAGCCTCTTCTTTTCTGGTTTGCTCGCTTGCAACCCTATATTTAGGCATAAAATATATATTTAACGCTAATGAAATGACCATCGATAAAAATGTAACTCCTGCGATAAGAGAACTTTTGAGCATTAACGCCAAAATGCATATAAAGCTAACTATAACAGGGGCAACAAAATTACCTAACTGTGCCCCCGGAAAACCAGATACCCTTTCAACATCCGTTGTACAGATATCCATAAGCTGCCCTGAATGAATTTTCCGCTTATCCGTCTTCTTTTCTTCAAGCAAGGCAGAAGTAAGAAGCTCTTTTTTGATTTTTATCCGCAGTAAACATTCTAATTTACCGCTTAACCACACATCAAAGCCATAAAATATTCCCGAGCATACGATACCGATAATATAGACTCCAATGCCCTTCAAAAACAGATTCACCCTTAACTGTATCAAGCCTTCAAGCATCCATTCAAATCCGATCGCACTTGCAAATAATTTTGTGAGGTATTGTGCCGGAGCCATAAATAAATGTAAAAAGAATACTCCCATAAAATCCTTTATGTAATGTAGCATCCAATGTATTAATAATTTATCTCTTCTCATTGATTACACCAAGTACCTTTCTGAGAAATTTTTGTGTCTTTCACCTCATAAACGATATCGGCATATTTAACTGTCGAAACGCGATGGGATATGATAATCAGAATTTTATCCTTCATGCTCTCAATCAACCGCTGCATTATTTCCTGCTCATTCGCCGTGTCTAAGCTTGCGGAAGGCTCATCCATAATTAAAATATCAGGATTTTTGACAAGCGCCCGTGCAATGCAAATTCTCTGTCTCTGTCCTCCCGAAAGCGAACTTCCCATTTCGGAAATCCGTGTATAAATCCCCTGCGGCATTTGCTGAATATCTTCCCATATACCGGCTCTTCTACAGGCTTGCTCTATATCTGCCTCGGAGGCTTCAGAATATCCCATTTTTATATTTTCTGAAATAGTGCTAGAAAACAAATGATTGTCTTGGAAAACAACGCTTATAAATCTTCTATAGTCCTGCGGCAGCATACATTTGCCTTTTTTACTAAAAATGATACGCCCTGCCTGCGGAGAATATAATCCTGTTAATAATCCAATCAAAGTAGATTTTCCTGCTCCGCTTTCTCCTATAAAGGCAACAGGATGGCCCGCCTTGATATCCAACGCTATATCACTAAATACCTTTTTCCCATTTTCATAGGAAAAACTTACATTTTCAAAATATATACCATCTTCCTTGTTATTTTTGTCGCTGCTATTGGATGTAGCGGCATATATCTCATCCGGCATCAAAAGTAATTCCGATATTCTTTGTTTTGCCGCTTTGTAGCTTTTAGAAGCGGAGATAATCTCCTGCAGGTTTTGAATGGATTGTATATTGCTGAAAATATACGCAAAGGCAAAAAAGCTGCCAAGGCTTATTTCCTTCGTCCATATCAGGATCGCACCCGTAATAAATATCACCATATAAGGAACTGCCCCTGTCAAACGATTCAATAAGCTTACCCGGCTTTTGGCAGACAGCTCTTTTAATACTGCCTGTTTTTCTTCCTGCAAAACATCCGCATATTTATTCCCTATATAATTCTCCACTGAATATGCTTTAATCAAATCAATATTTTGAACAGAATTTAAAAACCGGCTTCCGGAATTTCCCATTTTTACCTTTGTCTGATAAGCATAATTATGAAGATTTTTATTAAAAACAGAGCCTAGCCAAAGAATCACGGGGAAAAATAAAATACAGATAATCAAAAATTTCCAGCTGATCTTTGCACAGACCCCGATTGAAACAATTGCTGCCACCACCCCGCCGATATTGCCCATCAAAATCTGCTCAAAATTTTTAACCGCATCAACATCGGAAATAAACATTGAATTTAAATTACCCGTGTGAATCTTTTGCAGCTTCTCATAATCTATTGTTATAACCTTCTGGCTTAATAGACAGCGCAAATCCCTTCCTGTCTTCTGTATGATTATTCCTTCTAATCTTATATTTATTGTATTTCCCAAATATTGCAAGACAACCATACCTAATACAAAAAGTACTAATGGCATAATATTTTTCACATTTTTAGTCAAAGAGTCAACAATACGCCCTAATCCCCATGTTTCGCTTACTGTTGCCGCCGACACAATACCTGACAGAAGGCATGACAATAGAATTAGATTATAAGGCACAGCTTTTTTATATTTTTTCATGTATTCTCCCTTCCACAATCAACACACAATTAATAAGCCGTATAAATATTTCTATTCTTGAAAATAGGCCTCGATTTCTTCAAATAATTCCCGCATATCTCCTTTGTCTGCGAGAACGTATACTTTTTTATTACTAATATCCGTAATTTGCTTTTTTTTATCGGCCAGCTCTTGTTCATTCACCACAAGCTGTTTATTTCCCAAAACCGACCAACGAAAATCATTGTCCACAGGAAATATGACGACTGCTATTACCTGCGCCCCGTTAATGGCCTCTGCATATTTTATTGTTCGTACAACATAGTCCACATCGTCAAAATAATTACATATTAATACAAAACCATCCGGATTTACACCATATAAAAAATAACTTTGTTCTCTCGGAATATTCTCTACGCAAGCAATACTGGCGGCAACCGTTTCTGCTTGCGTTCCGGTGATAATTATGTCGGGATTATCCTCCTCAATATTATGCAACATATTATTAACCGTCGCTACACAATCATAGCCCTGTATTTCTACCGTGCTGCTATAGCCCATTGGAAACACTTCTTTGTAACCATATAGCTGAGACGATGGCTCCGTTCCCAGTTGACCTACTGTATAACCGGCCTTCAGAAATTTTTTTCTCAAGATATTCTGCAATGTAAATTTCCCCTGCTTTGAGCTAGTTCCGATAATACACAATACCGGAACGGATATGCAATATAATTTCCCCATTAAGTGTCTGGGCACATTTTCCTTAGTAATTCGGGGCATATAAACATGTATTGCATCGTTTTTAAGCAATTCCTGATATTTATTATTGTGATCGTCAAACATATAAACATTTTTATTGTTTCTGACGCAATGTTCCATCAAATTCAAAGCATACTTTTTTCCCGTAATGCTTTCAAGCATTTCCGTATGCCCTATAATCACTGTATCAAATTCATCTTCCCAATTTAATTTTTCAATGTCTTTAATAATATAATCTGTTTCTAATGTATCATTTAATAAGCCGGACGCTCTCTTCCCTATATTGCCTAAATATTTACAGTCATAAATATCCTGCAATTCAAACGACAGACTCTCGCTAAATCTCACTAAGCTATGCACTTCTTTATTAAACGGGAACACAATCGCTTTTTTTATAACAAAACTCTTTTCTGTTTTTTGAATCGGTAATTGGATAACATTTAACGCAGTCTTTTTCAGAAAACCGTAAATATCACTTATTGTATAATCCCCATACATTACTTCGTTATAAATAAGCGCCGTAATATGAGGTGAAGAAAAGCTTGTGCCGGCGACTTTGAGAAATCCCTCCCTGCCCCATGGCAAAACTTGAGCTGTAGCCGCTATTCTGATATTTACAATTGAATTTTCTATATATTCATATTCATCAAAATGTCTGCATTCCCTAATTTCATCAACTCCTAAAACACAAGAAAAGGCGGCCGGATAAGAGACGCAGCCCAAATTGGAAAAAGCAGCTATTATCAATGTATTTTTAGCTGCTAATTGCATACATACTTTTTCAAATGCTTCGACATGAGAACAATATTCAATTCCCAGACTCAAATGAACTATTTTGCAATCCATATTCTCATTAACATAACCTAAAGCTTTTTGCAAAAGCATCGAGCTTATGGAGCCATCGTTTCCGACATCCCCGAACAGCTTTATTATATAAATAACGGCATCTTTACATAATCGTTGTAAAATTGAAAAAACCGCTGTTCCATGCCCTTCCTCATCAGCAAACTCTCCCTCTAATACCACAATGTCTTCCTGATCGTTTAATTGCAATGTACACCCTTCTACCCCTTGGCGCCTCAGTGCAGGATGAAAAACGTTTACTCCGGTGTCAATTAGAACTATATCTGCTTTTTTCTTCATGTATACTCCCTTTCCGCCTCTCCCCTTAAAGTTCAAACAAAAGCTTACCGTTTAAACACAGACAACATATCCGAAATTTATAACCTGACTAGGGTAAATTTCGGATATGCATAATCTGATAGATATATAAAAACAAGTCAAATTTTTACAAAATCTTTTTATTACAAATAAAATCGCTGGTAAGCATTACTCTTTTCCCGTTAGCAGCATGCATCGCCCTTATAGAAAAATACTGTGTTCATGATTTTAACCTTTTTATGTAATTTTTTCATACTTCTTCCCCCCTTTCCTTTTTATAATTTTTATTATTTGACTTATTTTTATCAATACTAAAGCAATTCTTTTACTTCTTCAATAAAGCTCTTTATTGTTCTGTTTTCATCAAATACGAGCAATTCTTCAGACATGACAATCCCAAATTCATCTTCGATATCACAAATTAAACTCATATATTGTAATGAGTCGCATACGCTTACGAGGGTAGCTTGGGAGATATCAACCAATTCTAAATCTATACCTATATTAGAAAAAATATTATATAATTTCTTATCCATTTTATTTTTCCTTTCTTCTCATCCTTAAGGTCTTTAATTTTGCAGACATAGCGGCAAATTCATATAATTCATCATAAAACGGACACTCCGGGCTATTGACGATTCTGGTGGCATGAACACAATGTATACCCAGACACTTTGGATACAAAACACAATCCATGCAATGATACTTTTCAATATCTCGAGTAATCAATCCTAATTCCTTATGTTCGTCTATTTCCATTTTCCCATAGTTATCTATTTTGCCGATAACATTCTTTTCATAAAATTCATCCCTAAAAACATCCATCCCGCACTTATGGACATTTCCGTTCCAATCAAGTATATAACCGTTTTTTAAGGGGGCGACGCATATATGGCTTATACGTTGAAAATTATAAAAATTTGTCACATCCGCCTTCATATTTTCCAATTGCTCATATAAACTATAAATCACCCCTGCATTGGTTAAGACTCGATCCTTTACCAAATCTATTCTGGGACCTGCCCAGTCCTTGACCGGCTCCGGCACCAAGTGAAACCTTTTATCATTTCCAAAAAGCTTTTTAAATTCATTTGCAAACTCAAAGAAATGCTCCACCCCCTGCAAGCTTAAATTTACCCTCACATCAATGCTAAATCTGCCGGTTGTAACATTTTTACTGATATCAGTAAGATTTCTCATGATTGTTTCATAAGAATCATTATCGTTTTTGTGTGGTCTCTGTTTATTATGAATTTCTTTAACACCATCCAGAGTGATACTGTAGCTTAAGACATTTGCTTCAATTAGTTCAGTGAATGTATCCAAATCCAATTCATAACCGTTTGTTGTCATTTGGCTATAGTAAGCCACCTTATTTTCCCTAGCCATCCGCTTCATTTCTTTTGACATTTCAATAATCAATTTTTTGGTCAATAAGGGTTCTCCTCCGAACCAGCTGACATACAGCTTTTTATAATTTCGTTTTAATTTGCCCCCTATATATTTTAATATTTTCTCCTTGCCTTCCGAATCCATAAAAGAATTAAGATGCTTCTGATAGCAGTAAATACAATCAAAATTGCAGGCGTTTGTGGTAAGTATTGTTAGCTGCAATTCTTCATCGCCATATGCAATATTTCCATATTCGTATTCTACTTTTCTCCACTCTTCATAACCTTCGTCAACCACAAAGCCTGCTGCTGACCAGCCTTCTATTTTTGCCGCGCTTTCTATCCCGCAAAGCCTTTCCCCATTATTATTTCTAAACAACAAATAATCCTTTTCATCGAGCGTCTGCACATGATCCGTTAAAGTGTTATAGACTAAGTATTCATTATTTTCATCCTGACACAATAAATTGTATTTTGAAAATTTTAATTGCTCCATAATTAACAGCATTTTTCCTTTCGTTAAATTTGTAAGTATTATTCAAGAAACACCGTCCTAGTCAAAATTCATCTATTCCCCAAAAATATGCTTTTTGTATACCTTCAATAATATCCATGTTAAATTGACTTTCTTCTCCCAGATACCATACCTTCATCCTCTTATCACATATGTCTGTTTTTATTTTGACAGCAGCCAATTCAATTGTATTTGGTATTCGCACGCGATTTGGCAGATGATATTCCTTAATCATACCGCGCACTAAATCATTCAATATATCTCCACCGCCCATTTCATAATACTCGCCTATATTCCAATACCAGTCATTTTTTTCATCCCTTAACATACCATTCAATGTAATATAACCAAGCACCGTATTACCTTTTTTGTAAACACAAGCGTATTTCAATTTGGGAATTACAAATTTATCCCAATATGTAGGTGTCCTTACAATATAACCTTCTTCTTTAGAATGTATTTTATTATAAATGTGTATTATTTGCTGTAAGTCTTGAACATGAAACCTTTCTATTTTACTTTTTGCATTATCTTGACCGGTTCCTTGGATTTCAAACATGTTATACCTTTTTTCTATTTCAAACGTGTGCAGCTTTTGGTAAAAATAATATGCATTTATGGCAGTAAATCCTAAAACATAATAAATCTTTTGGCTCCGTAAATATTCAAATGCCTTTTGCAATAGTTCGACAAAAACATAAAAGTAGCATCTTGCCGTAACATTGATATCTGTCACTCCACCAATTACCATTGTTTCCTCATTAATCTTAATCTGTCTATAGACAACTCGAACGCCCCCAATTATCTTCCCGTCCTCTTCCGCTATAATTATATCCTTTAAATCCGCTTTTTCTTCTTCATAATAAGGATGTGAAAAATATTTTTTAGGAACACTCCCAAAGTTTTTTTCGCATATTTCAAACCATAAATCCAATTCCTTGCTTTCTACGTTTCTATATACTATCATAACTTTTTATTATCATTTGCCAAGACCCTTAGCAAACATTCCTTTTCCAATTCCTGCATATTTTGTACTGTTTTTATCATGAAATCCAAATTTTCTTGTTTTTTTGACAATCGATACTTTAACGCCAGACTCACAAGTAGCTTTCCTTCATATACCAACCGTCTATATACATTTTTTTCATCCTCATAATTGATATCTATGAATTTTTCCAGCAGCATTAATCGTCTTAACATAAGCTCCTTGTGTTCATATATGGAATATACACAGCGATAATCAAATCGCGCTTGCTCCTCTTTTATATGATTTGTATAATTTATAACCTCGTCAAATATATTACTCCCAAAACAAAGAGGCGGATAACCGTTGCATTTCTGTCTAAAGAAAGAACGTTCCTCAATGGTAACATCTATGTAGTCCTCCAGCCTTTCTCTGCAATCCGCACTATATACATAGTCTGATAACATCCTTTTCATTTTTTCTATACTAAAGCAATAGGGATTTTCATTTACCCATATTCTTTTTAACAATGGGTCCTTTGTTTTAAATGCCCGACAAAATTCTTCAAAAGAAACGACGCCTTTTCTATAATTCCTTCTGTCGTTAAATCCGATAATATGTACCGTCCTGTTTTCCTGTGAATATCCATATATTAATGCATCATGCTCAAAGTCGGTCTTTCTATAGCTGAACCGCTCCGGCACATAAAATTCATTTAATTTAGTGCATATATATTTGTCGTCCTGTATGGAATCTATTATAAAGCTAATTATCCGTTCATCATCACATGCATAATAATCTTTTTTTTCATCCGTATCTTCATAATTCAACAATTCAACGGAATCAAAAATTGTTCCTCCCACAAAATCAATTGATATGCCCCTATGTTCTCTATGGTACCCTAAACATAATTGGATATAATTATTTATTAGCCATTTTTCAAAATCTACATGCTGTTCTGCAATACTCATTGCAAAAGCATTATACTGGTAAACCTTAACCGCCGGCGTATCATTTATAAATAAATTTTTTTCCATTCTATACCCACGCCCTTCCCCCATGAGCCTTCTCATATGGAAATAGACTCACGAAAACTCTTTTTACTCACTACGAGCGATTTGACCGACTTTACCCCAAAAATTTCTTTAGTAACTCCCACCAATTAAATGTTGCCACTATATATCCCATCATTTTGTCACCTCCTCAAATTAACTTTAACCAAACCCATAAAAAAAGACAAATGTTTTTGTATAAACGACGTTTTTTTTGTACAAACGACATTCTACAATACATTTGTCTATCTTTTTTTCTATAAAATTACTGTTATCTGAAACCAACCATTGTACATCTCATATTCTACAGAACCTTTATGCTTCCGCACAATTTCCTCAACATTTTTAAGACCTAAGCCATGATTTGTTTTATCCTCCTTTGTAGTCGCAGGTCTCGAATTTGCTTTTATTGCCGTATCACAGGAATTACCGATTACAATCACTATTTTTCCCTGAAAAATGGAAATATTTATCTTTATCTGCCTTTTCTCGTGTACATTCTCTATTGCTTCTACCGCATTTTCCAATAAATTAGAAAAAATAGTACATAGTTCAAAAATTGTAATGCGCTCAGGCGGTGACAACTCCCCCTCCCAGCTCCATTCAGCCTGCCTTTCCGCCGCCTCCTTATACCACTCACTAATAACGGCGTCCACTGCTGAAATAGTAGTAAATTGTTCTATCTTATCATTGCTAAGGCTCTGCTCCATATTATGGAGATACTGCCTCAGCAAATCCAGTTCACCGTCTTTAGCCAAAGCATCTAAGGCCTGTACATGCGCACGCATATCATGCTTAAGGCGTCTTCTTTTCTCATCTTCACTAATTAAAATACGAATATGCTCCTCCTGTTTAGAAAGAAACAACTCATATTTTTCATTTTCAATCTTATACTTATAAGCTTTCTTCCAAGTTACCTGCTGCCATATACTCAATGCAACAAACAAAAGAGCAATCACGACACATGCGACGGCTACCTGATTTTTAAGTTCGTTGACAAGGGGATCTCCTGCCAACAAACCCTGAGAAAAACCAACTATAACAACAGCACAGCATATTCCCAAAAACAAAGTAAAGTATTGTCTGACATTGAAGGCAACCTCGGCCGAATTTCTTTTCTTGATAACCATTCCACAAACCGTAAAACTAAAAAGAGTCACACTCTCCGCCACTAACATCAGTCCTATAGAATCACAGAACGCTCCGTGGTTAATTCCTAAAAGAGCCTCCAGCCCGTAAGCGCTCAATATATTTCCCATACTTGCCAAAAAATAAACGATGGGAAATAAAAGAAACGCCTTGAATCTATTCTCCCTTGCCAAAATAGGCGCCGCAAAAAATCCACCTCCAACGATAACGACGTCCACCCACGAATCATCCACTAAATATAATACTGCTGCCTGTACACAGCAAGCGCCTAGAATAACCGCTACGTATAATAATTTTTTCTTTGTAAATTTCACGCCAAACAAATATGTATAGGCCGCATAAAAAATCAGTAATTCCACAAGCGTATAGGTAATTACCTCCGGCATCTGTTATATTCTCCCCTTTACCTGTCTCTTAACAAAAGCAAGATACGCTTCTCTTGCCCCTCTTTTGTATTGTCTCCCCTGTGGAAGCGCTATTCCGTTGGATAACAACACCATATCACTTTCCCATGCCTTAACATGCTGCATATTTACCAAAAAGGATTTATGAATTCTTACTATAGGTGCACTCTCCATTTTTTTCTGCCAATACTTCAAATTTTCATTAATTAATTTTTTACCGTTTATTTCGTATAAGTATGTATAGTTGCCCGACGACTCTAAATAATAAATTTCTTCCAATGTATTGCGATATTTTTCTCTTCCTGCTGTATATTCATATACAAGGTTTTCCTGATTTTCCCTGATTGCAATTTTTACCCATTTTTCCAATTGAACATATTCCACCGGTTTTTTAACAAATCCCAGCGTCTTTATTCCAAAGGAATTCCAAACTCTATCCTCATGGTTAGAAATAAAAACAATACGCCAGACCCAGTCCGCCTCCTCAGCATAATGCATTACCTCAATACCGCTGATTCCCCCCAGTTCAACGTCCAAAAGAAGCAAGTGAAGCCGCTCTCCGGTATACTGTAGCAGCTCCTCTCCCGAAGTAAATTCCACACAAACATATAACTGAGCGCATTCCGCAAAAAATTGCTCGCATAATTTACGTACATGCCGCCTTTGTATCTCTTCGTCATCGCAAATCCCTATGTAAAACATTCCCTTTAATCTCCCCGTTTACCCGTCCTGCGTTTACCCATTCTCCTTTATCTCCAAAAATAACAGCTCCATGGTCAAATCAAAATTGACATTAGCATTCAGCCTGTTCTTTGCCTTGTCCAAGGCCTGCAGGACAATCTCAATTCCCTCGTAGCTGCTGCGGGTGGCAACCTGCCGCAGCGCCTGCAATTCTTCCCGGAATACCAAGTGATTGATATCATTGGTTGCCTTAAAGAGAAGCACATCCCGATACCAGATTGCCATAATATCCAGATAATCACTGATTTCCAACTTGTACTCGTTTATCTTTTTGACAGCGGCTACAATTTCGTGAAGCTCCATATCCTGTATGTATTTCAATAAAGACAAAGCCTCCGTTTTTACGTTTTCAAACTCCTCGCTGGAGGCAAGAACCTTCGCTTTACCTACATTTCCTCTCGCAAATGCAACACACACCTCTGCCTTATAATCCGGCACCTGAAGCTGCTCCATCAAATATTTACGAATCTGCGCATCCGCCACAGGCTTCATGTTCAGAACTACGCAGCGGCTTAAAATAGTGGGGAGCAGGGAGTCTACGTTAGTTGTTAAAAGCATTATCACCGCATACTCCGGTGGCTCCTCCAATGTTTTTAATATAGCGTTCTGTGCCTGAACCGTCATTTTTTCCGCTTCATTCACAATGTAAATCTTATATGGACTGCTGTAAGGCTTAATCGCCACATCACTGTTTATCTGGGCTCGAATATCGTCCACGCTGATGGCGTTGGGTTTTTCGTGCGATACACGGATAATGTCCGGCTGATTGCACGAAAGAGCCTGTTTACAGGAATGACATTGCCCGCAAGGCTTGTCTCCATCCTCTTCACACTGCAAGGCCATGGCAAAAATTTTTGCAATAAATTCCTTGCCTGAAGCTTTCTCACCATTGATAATATAAGCGTGTGAAATTTTTTTTGTATCAAGGGCATTCCTCAAATGCTCCTTGATCTGCTCCTGTCCTATAATATCGTTAAAATTTGCCATTATGTTCCTCATTTCTGCGCCGCTATCTATCCTTTCCTAAAAAAGTGACGCAAACTCGATTTGTAGTTATCGCACATACACAGGCTCTGCCAGCTTTCCGCCATTTGGCGTCCGCCCGTCTATACAGCTGCTTCTTTCATGTAAAGATATCCAAAAGAAGTCCTCTGATTTCTCCGATTTTATTGAGAATCGCCAAATTATCCTTCTCGTCCTTCATAAGCTCCTGAGCCAGCTGATCCAAATTTTCATCAATCAATCGAATAATACCGTACACTCTGTGCCTGCCTCTTCTGTCAAGAAAGTTCTCTCTGGAAAAAGAGTGGGAATGAGTAACTATTTCATTTAGAAAATCCTTAATCAACCCTCTGTAGTGCTTCATATCCTTAATATCTCTTCTCTTGGAAAGCTTTTCGCCCTGCATGGTGATTTCCTCCATGAGGGTGTTTAATCTGGTCTGAAGCTCCGACTCCTCAATATGGCTTGCCAGCATAAATTTAAAGTTACCGTCCGCAGCCTGCGGCTGCTTAGCCTGCTCTATCTGAGAGGCTTGCGTCACCTGATTCACTTTAATTTCCATGGCCTCACCTGTCCTTTCCGCAAGAATTCCTGTTATCCCTTATGTAAACTACAATTTCCCTGAGACACTTAGCCAGATTATCATTGTAAAAGCTTCTCTCAATTCCCGCCGCCTTTAACTTCTCCTCCGCAAAATCCTCGCTGTCTGCCAAAAACCTCCGGCACATTTCCTCATATTTGGGATTTCTCTGCTTTTTCTCCCGGTTTAGGGCCCTCTGCAGACGGATACCATCATCAAGCTCTATCAATATCGGAAGCACTCTGTCCTTCCCAAAATATTCCCTCATCCTTTGATAGGATTCAAGTGTTCCTATCATAATATAATCATTATCGGTTATTCGTATCTGTCCATCATCCACCGTAAAATAACGCCACAGCCCATGAAAGGTATGGTACGCCCGCTCTTCAATTATTTTCCCTTGAGAAAATAAGCGTTTAAAGCCTTCCTCATCAGTGAAATTATACTCCACCCCGTTTCGCTCACCCTCCCGGATAGGCCTTGTAGTGTAGGGCACAATAGTCTGTAACCCCAATGCGCTTTCCTTTAATAGACGCTTATAAATGGTATCCTTACCCGTGGAGCTTTTCCCCATAAGATATATAATCTTTGCCATCCCTATTAAACCTCAACCACGCGTATCATATTTGTCTTGCCTGCTATTCCTAATGGCACGCCTGCCGTAATCACCACAATGTCTCCTTCTTTGACATAGCCCGCCCTCCGCGCCTCGGCAACCGCGTCGGCAAAAAGCTCCTCCGTCGTTTCCTCACGCTTAAGGTAAAGGGGCTTTACACCCCATAAAAGATTCAGCTGACTGTAAACTCTCTCGCTGGTAGTACACCCGATGATAGGGCAAGCCGGCTTAAATCTGGAGATGGATTCCGCCGTGTAACCGGAAAGTGTTACCGTAATAATAGCCGCCGCATCTAAATCCATCGCAGTGGTACAGGTTGCATAAGCAATAGCCGTAGTAATACACTTGTGTTCAGAGGCGGACAGCTGTGTCATCCTGTTGCGGTAATCAATATCAAGCTCTGCACTCTCGGCAATTCTCGCCATTGTTTTAACTGCTTCCACAGGATACTGCCCCGCAGCGCTTTCCCCTGAAAGCATAATTGCCGTAGTTCCGTCATAAATGGCATTTGCAATATCCGTTGCCTCCGCTCTGGTAGGGCGCGGATTCTTTATCATGGATTCCAGCATCTGCGTCGCCGTTATTACATGCTTGCCCTGTGCATTAGCAAGCTTAATCATCTTCTTTTGGAGAACAGGAACCTCCTCTAAGGGAATCTCCACTCCCATATCCCCTCTTGCAACCATAATTCCATCGGAAACGCTTAAAATTTCCTCCAGATTCATAATTCCCTGCATGTTTTCTATCTTGGCAATTATTTTCATAGGACACTTGTGTTCATCAAGTATTTTTCGCACCTGCAATATATCTTCTTTGGTACGGGCAAAGGAGGCCGCTAAAAATTCATACCCCATCTCAATACCGAACAAAATATCTTCTCTGTCCACATCGCTGATATACGGCATGGAAAGAACCACTCCGGGAACATTAACACCCTTATGGTTGGAAACATAACCACCGTTTATGACGCGGCAGACGATTTCCTCTCCTTTGATTTCTTCCACCACCATTTCAATCAATCCGTCGTCAATTAAAATGGTAGTTCCGACGCTTACGTCATTTTTTAAATTTTTATATGAAATCGCTGCTTTTTCAACTGTTCCCAGCATTTCCTTCGTAGTGAGAATAAACGTCTGACCCTCTAAAAGCTCCACTCTGCCTCCCTCGAAATCCCGCAGGCGAATTTCCGGGCCTTTTGTATCCAGAAGAGTTGCCACCGGCAAATTCAGTTCCTTCCTCACCCTGTCTACCCTCTCGAATTTCATCTTCTGCTCTTCGTGCGTTCCATGGGAGAAATTGAATCTTGCCACATTCATCCCTGCAAGCATCAGCTCTCGCAGGCGTTCCTCACTTTCACTTGCCGGTCCTATGGTACAAATAATTTTTGTCTTTCTCATAATGTTATGCTCTCTTTCTCATTGTTTTCTATTTTAAATCATTTAACGCTCGAAGCTTTAAGAAACATTAATATAGCCGCCTTAGCCCATTATTTATCTGTCATATCCTTATTATATTTCTTTGCTTATACACTTTATCCTATAATTCTCCCCGCCTTTGCCACAGTCTATGCCCTGCACACTAAGTCCTTGTTGCAAATATTCTAAAATATTCAGGTATTGCTCCTCGGAAAGTACCTCACCGGGCGCTAAAACCGGAATTCCCGGCGGATAAAAATTTACAAACTCGGCAACGCGCCTTCCCACTGCCTTATCAAGCCTCATATGTTCCCACGGCATATCCCATGCCGCGGCTAAGGAAACGGATTGAACGTTTGTCTCCTGACGCTCTTGCTCCGCCGGCAGTATAAAGCTTTTCTGCACGGCTTCCCCTCCCGATTCCGGCGCTTTTTCATCTTCCCTGCAGTCTTTAGCGCTTATCTGCTCATCAATATAAAGTAAGGCGCTTGTCATTCTCTCATAGGCATTCTTGTCGTCCGCAATGGTAAACATCGCCAGACAATAGCTTCCACATGCCATTTCAAGCTGCAAATGATACCGCTCCAACAGAATACGATAAAGCTGCCACCCTGTCATTCCTGCATTCCTGCAATCAATCACAAGCTTTCCCACGTCCTGCCGCCGTTCATCATCAACCACAAAGCGCAGCCTCCTGCATTGAGATAATTTCTTCATCATGGCAAAATAAAAACGCTTAAACCGGCAAAACAGCTTTTGCCCCTCATCCTCCACAATCCTAAGAGCATTTTCAATACTTGCCATTAATACATATGATGGACTGCTGGATTGATAAATATGCAAAAAACGCCGTAATCTCTCCCTGTCAATCCGCTTTCCGTTCACATGCAGCAGCGCCGTCTGTGTCATTGCCGGCAGAGTTTTATGCACACTGTGAATCACCAAATCGGCCCCTGCCTGATTACTGTTTGGCGCAAAGCCCTCTGCCAATCCCAAGTGGGCCCCATGAGCCTCATCCACAATCAAAGGGATCCCTTTCTCATGTACTATTTCGGCAATAGCCGACACATCCGCAATCCTTCCCTCATAGGTCGGCGACACCAAAAATACCGCCTCTACATCCGGTTCCCGCTCCAAAGCCGCTTCTATCTGCGCCGGAGTGACAAAATCGCAAATATCATACCCCTTCAGCATGGGCGGATACACATATGTTACCTTTAAATTTCTGATATAAGCTGCATGATAAGCCGATCTATGACTGTTTCTTGCCATTAAAATATGACCGCCAAAGGGAACCGCACAACTGATTGCGCTTAAAATACCGCAGGTACTCCCATTTATCAGATAAAAGCTCTCCTCCGCTCCATAGAGTAAAGCGGCCCTGCGCTGAAGCTTCTTCAAAATCCCCTCCGGCTCATGCAAATTATCAAAACCGTCTATCTCCGTGATGTCCATACGCATTATCTCGCAAGGCATACTTCCCATGGCATTTCTCTTATGCCCTGGCATATGGTAGGGATAAAAGTCGCTTTCCCCATACTTCTTCAACTTATCATATAAGTGCTCCAAACTATTCTTCTCCCTCTCTCACGCCTTTTACGCGAAGCCTTTGCAATAACGCGCCATGCCCCTTATGCATATGAAAGGTTTCCATGAGGGAACACCATTTATCAGCGGTACTCACAATCCAAGCTTCCCTACACATGGGCGGCACTATCGTCAACGGCCACATATGCTTTTTAATAATGTCCTTTTCCCTTTCCGTCAACTGATATTCCTTGGACGCATTCATAAGAGCAATACCGGGATGCCTAAATCCATGCAGTCTGTAAAGCTTGGCGTGCTCCCCGTCATGCCAGTCATAAAGAAAATAGTCATGTAACAGAGCTCCTCTTATAAGCTCCTTACGATTACAAGAAATATGTAGCTTATCACTAAATGCCAAGCTATACTTTGCCACATTCATGCAATGGCTGTTTACTGTCATGTTTCCATGCTGAATATATTCCCTTGTCAAGCGAAAATTCCGGGACATTAAAATATCTGACCCTGCATTCCTAATCTGCTTATGTAACTCTCTCTGCCGTTCAAAATGCTTCTTCCATTTCTCGGCTCTCTTTTTCGAGCGCTGCCCAAGATATCTCTCTCCCACAGCCTATGCCCCCTTATCTAGTGTCTCGCTTATTCATACTATTTTATTATAGCATTTTGCAGTACAAAAAAATAGCACCAAAAGGCTTAATTTTAACCTTCTTGCGCCATTTTTTAAAAATACTAAATTAGTATAAAAATATTTTTACCAAATATAAACTCTTGCATATTTCGGATAACTTAACCGCAAAAACATTATCAATCTTACTTGTTCCCGCCATCCTGCAAAACTATCTTACAATAGCCTGCATACTACTTATTCAACAAAAAACCCTTGACATTTTCCATAAGGAGCTTCTTGAACTCGGATTCGTCATCGTTATCCGGACAAGGGCCTTCTGTCTTAAATACCATTTCGCTAGGTGTTTCCCCGGTATAAGGAAGCCATTGGGGCATATCGCTGCCATCCGCATCCTTTCCGTTGGGATTACCCGTCTTGACAAAATTACACCAATAATTACACATCTGACGAGCCAAATCATAATGCTTACCCACAAAAGGTCTCCAACACTTTGCCAATGTTTCAAAGAAGAACCACAACTCCGCAGAATGAAAATTCCCCGGATTATCCCAGCCCGGAATATCAATGTCAAAGCGATAGTAATAACAGTTTTCCTGATTGCCGTTCTCCTTGTTTTGCTTAAACAAGGTCTTTACTGTACACTCAATACCATTGACCTTGGCATAACTTCCGCTGTCATCTTGCCGATGCGCCTCCTCAAAACGCAAAAATTCATCGGCTCGCTCACCAAAAATTTCTTTTGCTTTTTGTACAAGCTCTTCCTCTGAAGCAGCCGCAATGCTGCTGGGAAATTCATCCGCCGTATTTCCTGCCATAATAGGTACCTTAGCATGCTTGTTCTGCATATATAGTACCAAAGGATCCCCCACGCAAAACCGATTATCCACCACCGTAAAAAATCTCTCATGGCTTTGGGCATACTCTGCGTACCTGTCTCTGATATAAAAAGCGTCAAGCCCTCTTGCTTCCTCCAAAGTTTTCACTCCCAAAAATGCAAAGAAATCCTCGCCCTTTTTCTCCGCCTGCTCTAATGTAGCAGGAATTCCTATTCCATCCTGACTATAAGGACTTCTTATCATAGCGCTCTCTACAATAGCCTTTTGGAAAAGCCCGAAATTATCCGGACAAGTCATCTGAGACATAACGCTTCCGCCGCCTGCTGACTGCCCTGCAATTGTAATATTTTCAGGGTCTCCGCCAAATGCTGCAATATTACGGACTACCCACCTGAGACCTGCCTGCTGGTCAAGACTGCCAAAATTAGCAGGCGCGTCCGGCTGATTTGCGGTTATTTGCGGATGCGCTAAAAAACCAAACACATTTATCCGGTAATTTACCGTGACTACCACCACTCCTCTTCTTGCTATCCTTTCACCGTCAAATTCCATTTCCACAGGATAACCCCACTGCAAAGCGCCTCCGTAAAACCATACCACCACCGGCTGCTTCTCCTCGGTTGATTTTGCGCTGGTCCAAATATTCAAATATAAACAATCCTCATCCATGGGAATGTCAGGATCCACATGCCACTCCCTATTATACAAATTATCACCGATACCGGGAGTATCCTGTACGGCAATAGGAGCAAACCTGCCGGCATCCAGCACCCCCTCCCAATTCCTGCAAGGCTGAGGAGCCCGCCATCTGTTCTCACCCACCGGTGGCGCTGCAAAGGGAATTCCTTTAAATGCGGTAATTCTGGGATCCGCCGCTTCAATTCCCCTTACTGTTCCGTTTTCGGTCTTCGCCATTCTAATCATTATATATCCTCGTTTCTGCGCCGCTTTCCGTTTGACCTAAGCTTGCGGACGCAGCGCTAGACACAAGCCTCGTAGTGAAATACCTTCTTATTCCTGTTACTTCACCTCTATTTTTTTTATCCATTTACCGCTCTTTAACCTAAATATACACCAAAATGCTTTTAAAAACTGATCTATCTTTAAGCAAAAGTAAATCCAAAATACCGGCAATTCAAGATAAAGACCTGCAAGACAGCCCAAGGGTATGGATACCACCCACAAAAAAATATTGTCCGCTATCATCAGGCACTTGGTATCTCCTCCTCCTCGAAGCACACCCTTTGTAATAATGGAATTTGCAGACTGAAAAATTACAATAAACCCTATAGCCTTCATAAGCTGTCCTGCTACATCCTTTGTCTCCTCCGTGATATTATAACAGCCGATAATAAGGTCTCCTATTAAAATGATAATCACCCCCGCCACCATACCGATTAGAAAGCCCAACAGCAAAAAGGTCCAGCCTTGCTTTTTCGCCTTTTCATAATCACCTGCGCCAAGATTATGCCCTGTTACAATACAGCCTGCCTGCGCAATTCCTTGTATCAACGCCGTGCTTAACTGCTGAGTCACCGAAGTAATGGAATTAGCCGCCACAAACACATGCCCTATTCTTCCCATCACCATGGCAACCACATTGGTTCCCAGACCCAGTAAAACATCACTAATTAATACCGGTATACTGATTGTCAGATAATCCTTCAGCATGTCCCTGCAATTCATTGCCAAATCCTTAATCCGATACCTTACCCTTTTATCTATTAGAATAAAATAACCACAGTTAAAAGAAAACTCAAAAATTCTCGAAATTAAGGTTCCCAGTGCGGCACCCTCTATCTCCATTCGGGGCGCCCCCAGATTACCGAATATAAACACCCAATTTGCAAAAATATTGATAAAAAAAGCTATACAAGAACCGATAAGGGGAATTTTCGTCTGTCCAGTACTTCTCAACACTATAGTGCAGGTGGTAGAAAAACCCATCAGCAAAAAACAGGGAATAGACCATTGCAGATAACGAACTCCCTCTCTGATTACAGGCTCTTCTGGCGTGTACATTTTCATGATTCCTACCGGAGAAACAACCGCCGCCAAAGTAAACAGCAGGCCGATTATAAGGGTAAAGCGAAGCATCAACGTCACTGCCTTCTTCAAGGCTCCTATATCCTTCATACCCCAAAATCTTGAGACAAGTACCGACGCCCCCATGCCCAAACCCATACAGCAAATATTATAAAATCCGATATACTGAACCGCCAATGCAGATGCAGACAGGGGAATCTCCCCCAATGCCCCTAGCATAATATTGTCTATTAAATTTACCCCTATTGTAATCAGGCTCTGTAATGCAATTGGCAGGGCTATGACCATTGTTGCCTTATAAAAACCTTTGTCTCCCAGATATGCTCTTATGTTCATAATTTACTCCGATATACTATTTCCCTGACTATAAATCAGCTCGTTTTTCTACATACTCTATCCTACCATGATATTCCGCTGACTTCAATACTTTAAAAAAGCACCACAATACATACTTCAAAAAATGCTTCGTATTATTTCCGTTCAAAGACAAATTTCGTATATGTTTCCTCATTCCTTGCCTATAATTCAATCTGATGCTTTTCGGTATCAAACTTAACCAAATCGTTAAAGCCAAAGCCTTCCATATGGATAGTCATCTCAGCCCACATACTATCGAATTCAGTATTATTCTTTGTATATATTTACTAATGGCTATTTCAAATTTACTATTTTAGAACAATTAGTTAACTTTCTTCCCTCCCGCCTGCGGCATATTCATTCATACAAATATCAATTACATCCCTGACAGGCTGAATAAGCGCCGTTTCATAATTACATTTCCACTGCGTTTTTGTACTAAACTGACCATCAATAATACCATCAATAGGGTCTCCTGATTCTATGGGATTGTCATTTTGTAAAATGTATGCGGCTGTACAATAGGCATGATTTACCACCCAATTGGGATCCATATCATGAAAGTGATATTGCAGGTCCGGTAAAAACAATATTCCCATTCCCAATGTATCCACTATCATGTCATCACTGCCCTCAATATTAAAAAATCTCACATTGACGGCAAACTTAATAAATCTATCCTCCTTTGGAATCTGATGCTTTCGTATAGTTTCCGCCAAAAACAGCTTTCCCGAATTATGAAAATAAACAGCTTCACAGGTAGGATATAGCTCCACTAAGCCCTCCACAAAATCCATATCAAGGCAAGCGCGTTCTTTTGCCGGAAGAACCGACGCCAGCATGTCACAGGCAAAAATCTGATATTTGCACTCATCAAAAATTCTGTCCCTGTCCTCCAAACAATCCCACATCTGACTCCTCTTAAACGTATCAATATTATCGCCCGTAAAAAAATCACACGGTGTAATCATTAACTGGGGAGCAATTCCCCCTTCCTTAAATTGAGCCGTATAACGCTTAGCGGCAAATCCCGCGCCTTTTTCGTCATACCAAAAACATTCTGTATCTCCTACATACCGCCCTAACACAGTTTCCATACGCTTCTTCTGTGGCGCTTCCACTCTCTCCTTAAAAAGCAGGCTGACAATAAAAACGCCCCCCTCTTTCTCCTTCTGTAACAAATCCTGTTTAAATACCCTATCTCCCATTATTATCCTCCCATTCATCATAATCTCTACTGGCAAATCTTTTCTAAAAATCCAGCACAATAGGCACATTATTTTCCTGTGAAAAACACAACGCATCCCATATCATAGAGTAAGCATACTTTGCCAGCGATTCTGTGTCATACATTTCATGCACTTGATCCATTATCAATTTGCCGTCCTCCGTTATGCGTCCGTCTATAGGATATCCCTCAGATTCTGCCCATCCGACAATGGTTTGCTCATCAGCCTGCCAACACAAAGAGTTTATTTTATCCAACTCCAATATTAGTGTAATAAGGCGTTGCTTCATTATTCTCCTCCCATGGCACATATTCTTGCTTTTCTGACGGTGTGATAGCCTTTAAAATCTGATTTCTCCAATTTTCCATATCCGCCTGAATTGAAACCGGAGATAATTTCTTTTTTTTCTTGAAGAAATCTCTTTCGGCAGTAATGCGTGAAAAGCCATAACCGTTTCCCTCAGTCCACTGCTACGTGGCTGTTTTCCAGTTATGCGTATAATAACGCGTCAAGGTTCCTACATAAATATCCAATCCCATTTCCAAAATCTCCTTCTTCTTAAGTTATATATTCTAATACTCCATATAGGAGCATCTTCTGTGTACATATACCCATTACTTAATACTGTCCTCTATAATAGCAAAAACTTATTACTTCAACCTTCGACCAAAATCCTATTTTTAATGATTCCTCCTCCACAACCACTCCTTGATTTCCGTAATAAGCAGCCTTTGTTCGGCAGAAAAGCCAATAATCTCACCGTCATTTAAATGTGCATTATTTAAAATAATAGATTTTGTAGTACAAAAACCCCTATACAGATATCTTTTATCTGCATAGGGGCAGCATTTCATCTTTTTAAGCTATTCTATAATGAGGCATCCGGGATTCGAACCCGGGACAACTTGATTAAAAGTCAAGTGCTCTACCGACTGAGCTAATACCCCTCAATACACCTATTTTTAAGTATAGCAAATGCCCAGAACCGGAATCGAACCAGTGACACGAGGATTTTCAGTCCTCTGCTCTACCAACTGAGCTATCTGGGCATTGAGTAGCGGGGACAGGATTTGAACCTATGACCTTCGGGTTATGAGCCCGACGAGCTTCCAGACTGCTC
>CAMNSZ010000010.1 GCA_946557105.1 uncultured Lachnospiraceae bacterium
TAAAGAAGATTACCGCGGAAAGACCTCGCTCGCGAGGTCCAGAGAATGGTAATCAACGAGGTACTGCTGAAATAGGCAGGGTTACAGCAAAAGGACTTCATCCGCGAGGTCCAGAGAATGGTAATCAGCGCGGCAGGGTTTCCTTCGCGAAGCCCAAAGTTACTCATAAAATTTTGAAGAATAAGGAGTGGAAATACAATGAAAATCGTTGTTTGTGTTAAGCAGGTTCCGGACACCAAGGGCGGCGTAAAATTTAATCCCGACGGTACTCTGGACAGAGCTGCTATGATGACAATTATGAATCCTGACGACAAGGCCGGATTGGAAGCGGCGCTTAGATTAAAGGATCAATACGGAGCAGAGGTTACGGTTATCACCATGGGTCTTCCCAAGGCTGAGGATGTTCTGCGCGAGGCAATCGCTATGGGCGCCGACAAGGGTATTCTTGTAACGGACAGAGTTCTTGGCGGTGCTGATACATGGGCAACCTCCCAGACCCTTGCGGGTGCAATTCGTAATCTTGAGTATGACCTTATTATCACGGGACGTCAGGCTATCGATGGCGATACCGCACAGGTTGGTCCTCAGATTTCCGAGCATTTGAACATTCCTGTTATTTCCTATGCACAGGATATTAAGATTGACGGCGACAGCGTTATCGTTGAGCGCCAGTATGATGACAGATATCATGTATTAAAGGCTAAGATGCCTTGCTTAATTACCGCGCTGGCAGAGTTAAACGAGCCTCGTTACATGACTCCCGGCGGAATTTTTGATGCCAACAACGCAGAGATTACCGTTTGGGGCAGGGCGGATCTGGTAGATGTAGATGATTCCAATTTAGGACTTAAGGGTTCACCTACCCAGATTGCAAGAGCTTCCGATAAGGTTAGAAAGGGCGCCGGCGAAAAGGTTACTCTCGACCCGGCGGAATCTGTTGATTACATTATCGGCAAATTAAAAGAGAAGCACGTTATCTAATAAGTCCGTCTAATATCTATTTAAGAAATAATTTGGAGGAAAAACAATGAGTTTAGAAGAATATAAGGGCGTATATGTCTTCGCGCAGCAGGTAGACAATTGCATTAATAGTATTGCCTTTGAATTGATTGGTAAAGGTAAGGACCTTGCGGCTGATTTAGGCACGGAGGTAACTGCTGTATTGGTGGGTAGCGACGTTAAGGGCTTGGCAGACGAGCTTGCAGAGTATGGCGCCGATAAGGTTATCGTTGTGGACGACCCTGAACTAAAGGAGTACAGAACCGAGCCTTATGCGCATGCTTTGGCATCTGTGATTAACAAGTATAAGCCGGAGATTTTCCTTGTGGGTGCAACCGCAATCGGGCGTGACTTGGGTCCCCGCGTCTCCGCAAGAATTCATACAGGTCTGACCGCAGACTGTACGCAGCTTGAGATTGGTGATTTCCCCATTAATCCCGTAGCAGGCAAGGAGCAGAAGCACAATCAGCTGCTTATGACCCGTCCTGCATTTGGCGGAAATACCATTGCAACGATTGCATGTCCTGATTTCCGTCCTCAGATGGCTACCGTACGCCCCGGCGTTATGCAGAAAAGAGAGAGAGTAGCAGGCGCAAAGGCTAATATTGAAGAGTTTAATCCCGGATTTACTCCCGATAATAAGTATGTGGAGATTCTTGAGATTGTGAAGGCTGTATCCGATACGGTTGACATCATGGATGCAAAGATTCTTGTTTCCGGCGGTCGTGGCGTGGGAAATGCCGAGAACTTTAAGCTTCTGGAGGATCTTGCAGAGGTGCTTGGCGCAACCGTGAGCTGTTCCCGTGCCGTTGTGGACGCCGGCTGGAAGCCTAAGGATTTACAGGTAGGCCAGACAGGTAAAACCGTTCGTCCTAACGTATATTTCGCAATCGGTATCTCCGGTGCGATTCAGCACTTGGCGGGCATGGAAGAGTCAGATATCATCATTGCAATCAACAAAGATGAAACCGCTCCTATTTTTGACGTGGCGGATTATGGTCTTGTAGGCGATTTGAATAAGATTGTACCTGCGCTTACAGAGAAGTTAAAGGCAGAATTAGCCGCAAAATAAATTTAACTGATTTAGAGTACCCCTGCAGGCTTTAACTCTGCAGGGGTATTTTTGTAAAAAGGTGAGCTTTGCGTCGCTCTGTCGCGTAAATGTTCAGGAATGGAGAATAGATTGAAAAATCACTCTGATGAGTTGATTTTTCAATCGACAATTTGAGTCAAAGCTACAAATGCCTTGATCGCAGTCGGAAATCTGAAATTTCCGACGCGTGTCATCGCAATAAATTGCTCTGACATGGATGATTAGTGTGAAAAACGCTCCGGCATGGAGGATTAATATGGCAAAGGTAAAGGAAGTTAAGACGAATGCAATGCGGATTTTGGAATCGTTAAAGATTCCGTTCACCCATTATACCTATGACTGTGATGAATTTATAGACGGGATGCAGATTGCGGATACGCTTTCCCTGCCCTACGAGAGAGTCTATAAGACTTTGGTGACACAGGGAAATAGCAAGAATTATTTTGTGTTTGTAATTCCCGTAGCGCAGGAGCTCGATTTGAAAAAGGCGTCAAAGGCAGTGGGTGAAAAGAGTGTAGAGATGATACAGGTCAAGGATATCAACGCCATAACCGGTTATATCCGCGGCGGCTGTACAGCCGTGGGTATGAAAAAGCAGTATGTTACAAGAATTGACAGTTCGGCGCTACTTCAAGAGACTATTATTGTAAGCGGCGGGCGTCTTGGTTCTCAAATTGAATTAAAACCTGAAGGGCTTGCAAGAGCCGTGAAGGCGGAATTTGCCGATATTATTAGAAATTAGCCAATTTAATAAGAATACGGATGTTATAAAATGATGTAGAGGAAGAGTTTTTTGCAATATTTATTGCAAAGAGCTTTTTGCATAAAGGGCAGAATTATATCGGATTTGTACAAAAAACTCTATGGCGTTTAAAAGGAAAATGAGATACAATGTTAAAAAATACTGATATCGTTTTTGAGGCGGATATGAGGTATCAAAATGGCTATTTTAATTTGTAAGATGTGCGGCGGTACGCTGGAATATGATAAAAAGCTTGATTTGGCGGTCTGTCCTTATTGCGGAACGAGATCCACGCTTTTTGAACAGGACAGGGCTCTTTTTGAACAGTTTCAAAATATGTTTGCCGCGCTGCTGGACAGGCAGCCTCCAAAGGCGAAGGAGGAAGGCTTTTGGCTGGCGGCGAATGAAGAAGAGCTTGAGCGTGAGGACGGTGAAAGAATCCACATTACTTACTTAGTCAAGAGGAGGGCAGATATGTGTACCATGTATGTTGCCGAAAAGCATGTTCTATATGTTTTTCCGGCTCAATATGCGGGATATGGTACGCATTATTTAGATATGTCGGGCAAGGTGTCTTATCCCACACCCGAGATGGAGAAGGAGTTAAAGCGTTATATTCCCGAGCCGGTAACTCATTGCAGACTTAAGGACAAAAGCATGTTCATTGCCGTAAACAAGGAACAGAGCATATATCCCTTAAGTATGCTGGGTGTGCTAATGGATAGGCATGTGGCATGGGTTATCAGCAGGTTGGAGAATCTTTGCTGTCTGCTGGAATATAATGATATGGTATTGAATGCGCTGGATGTAGAAAATCTGTTTGTAGATCCTGTAAATCATCAGATTTATTTGTATGGAGGCTGGTGGGCTGCAGGCTTTGCGGGAGACGGGAGAAGAGGGGCGTTTTCGGGGTTAAAGGAAGAAAAAAACACTTATCGGACTGACCTGCAGGGAATAAGAGACGCGGCGGTGAGGCTGTTGGGCTTTGATAATATAGAGGAATTAAAGAGCGCAGCCATACTTCCAAGGCCATTTTTACAGTTTCTATGCAAGGAGCCGAAGCCGGATGCGCGCAGTGATTTCAGATATTGGGACAGTGTGCTGGAAAAATCATATGGAGAGCGGAAATTCATTCCCCTTGACATGACCGAGGAGGAAATTTACGGAAGGGAAATAAGGAACAGCAATATTTAAGTTACTATTTGTGCCAAAGACGGAAAGGAGAGTAAGCTATGGGTTATGGAAGCTATAGCAGCAAGGACTGGGATGATTTGAAGACGGCGAGAAATATAGGAAGCAATTCTACCGTTCGGGATTTATATAAGTCAAAGGAAATGAAGGAGTATTTGAATCCGAAGGGGGTTGCTTACAGGGAATCCTGTGATTCCATAGACAGCCCTGCCTCCTGCGCCATTATTATAGGACTTGATGTGACCGGATCCATGGGATACCTTTCGGAGGAAATTGCAAAGGGGGCTCTGAACCGTACCATGCTGGAGATTTACGACAAGGCTCCCGTGAAGAATCCTCATATTATGTTTCAGGCAATCGGCGACTCCAAAAGCGATGAGGCGCCCCTGCAGACCACACAGTTTGAGGCGGATATCAGGATTGTGGAGCAGCTTCTGGATGTCTATTTTGAGGGAAGAGGCGGCGGAAACGGCGGCGAGTCTTATCTGCTGTCATGGTACTTTGCCGCAAGACACACTAAGATTGACTGCTATGAAAAGAGGAAGGAGAAGGGATTTCTGTTTACTATCGGCGATGAATGCTGCCACAAATTGTTGACGCCGGTCGAAATCAAGAAAGTATTTGGGGAGGACGGATGGTCATGCAGCGCCGGCGCTCTGTTTAGGGAGGCATCCCAAAAATATGAAATTTTTCACATTGTCATTAAAGCAGGCTCCTACAGGCAGCAAAAGAGCGGCGAGGCTTGGAAGAAGCTGATAGGGAGCCGCGCCATTGAATTGGAACAAGGTGATTTGGATATACTTCCGGAGCTTTTTATCAGTCTGATGCAATACGCAAGAGGCATGAAGGAAGAGGAAATTGTTTCTCAATGGAAGGGAAAGGCAGCGGAGGTTATAGCAAACATATTGCGAGACATGGGATCTATGAACAAGGAGCATTTGTGTTTTTAGCGACATATGAAAAAGGTAAAGGTAGTAATCGGTAAAAATTTCGGAGACGAGGGAAAAGGAGCCGCCGTCCATTCTCTGTGCGGGCAGGATGGAACGCTGGTAGTGCGTCATAACGGCGGCGCTCAGGCAGGTCACACGGTGGAGGATGGAAGCTTTAGATTTGTGTTCCATCAGCTTGGAAGCGGAAGCTATCGTCGCTGCCCTACCTATTGGAGCGAGACCTTCCTTCCCGATTTGCTGAAGCTGGGAGAAGAAATACAGGAATTTACGGCGGAAGCAGGCATACATCCCGTAATTTTGGCACATCCGGAATGTGCCTGCGTCACGGTTTTCGACGTGCTGTTAAACAGTCTGACGGAGGAGCTGCGCTGCGGCGCAAAGCACGGCTCCTGCGGTATGGGGATTTACGAGGCGTGCCTGCGGGAAAGGAACGAAAAATATCGGCTGCATCTTAAGGATTTTGCCGAAAATAGCCCGGATATAGTTGGGGCAAGGATGAGCAGCATACAAAACGAATATGTTCCAAAACGTCTTTCAGAGCTTAAGAGGGAATATGGGGAGCATTGGGAAGGAGAGAGCGCCCGCCGCTTCAGACAGCTTCTCGGGAATGAACATATATGTGCCAATGCCTGTGAGATTATGCTGGAAAATTACAGACGCTATGTACGTCCGGCAAAATGGGAGCGGTTGGCGGAGTGCTATGACACGATAATATTTGAAAACGCCCAGGGGTTAATGCTAAGCTGCGACAATATGGAATATTACCCGCATCTTACCCCTTCGTATACCGGGCTTACCAATGTTGCCGCGCTTCTTGAGAGAGCGCCCGGCTGGATGAAAGTCGATTTGGAAATATTTTATGTCACTCGTACCTATGTGACAAGACATGGCGCCGGCAGACTGGATTATGCCTGTTCCAAGGAGGAAATTAACGCTTACATGGAAGACAGGACAAACGTTCCGAATCAGTGGCAGGATTCCCTTCGATATGGTAAGCACCCGGGGGGAGAAGCGTTCTTTTCTTACATAAAGGAAGATTTGAAAAGATTGCCCTGCCTGCTTACGCCCAAGGCGGCAATCTGGCTTACGCATCTGGACGAGACAAGCGACAGGATACTTTTTGCGGACGGGGAAATGTCCAAGGAGGAATTTGTCCGTTGGTGTAGGGAGGCGGGTAATATTCGGGTGGTCTTTTGAAATCAGGAGAATGTGATTGTGCGGAGGCTGTAAATGAAGAGAAGCATTGATTTGAAGGAGATTTCCGACGGAAGACTGTATACGGAGAACGATATGGCGAAGGTGGGCTGTAATGACTGTAAGGGCTGTTCGGCGTGTTGTCAGGGAATGGGAGATTCCGTTATTTTGGACCCTGCGGATATATACCGGCTCTGCCGTGGGCTCGATATGGATTTTCAACGGCTTTTGGAGAAGTATATCGCGTTTGGGGTTGTGGACGGTATTATCCTGCCCCATCTGCGCATGGAGGGAGGACAGGAGCGGTGCAGCTTTTTAAATGATGAGGAACGCTGCGCTATCTATGCCTATCGGCCGGGAATCTGTCGTATTTTCCCTTTGGGGCGTATTTATAAGAACGGCGATTTTTGTTATTTTCTACAGACAAAGGAATGCGTCTCAAAGGTACATACCAAGGTAAAGATAAGCAAGTGGATTGATGTGGAAAGACAAACCGATTATAAGAGATTTCTTATAAAGTGGCATTATCTGATAAATGATTTAGAGGAGCTGGTAAAGAAAAAACAGGAGCTTTCTAAAGAGGTGAATATGAGGCTTTTGCAGAGCTTTTATGTGGCGGACTACGACACGGCGCGAGATTTTTATGAGCAATTTGAGAAACGTTATGATGAATTTATTATGTGGGAGGACTACCAATGAAGAGTAAGCGTACAATCAGGGCAAATATTATTTTCTTAGTGATACTGTGTATTCTGGTCATCGTGGCGGTTACGCAGGTGTTCAGCAGCCGTGTAACGCAAAGGCAGCTCACGGACGGAGTAAAGACGCAAATGATGCAGGAGGCGCAGGCTTATGCACAGCAGCTGAATGCATGGCTGAAAAACGAGAGTGTAATCGTTGACAATATGAAGACGGCTTTGGAGTCGGAGAACAGCTCCCGGCATGACGACATAGCGGGTATTTTGAATGCGTACTATGTAAAAAACAGCGATATTGTTCTGGATTATTATGTGGCGCTGGACTCCAACGGAAAATTTATCAGTGCAATCGGCGACGAGCCTGCGGATGTGGACGCCAGAGAGAGGGATTGGTACAAGGCGGCGAAGAGCGCAGGTCATATGATTTATATTGAGCCGTATACAGACCTGACCTCCAATCAGACGGTTATTTCTATTGTGACGCCTATTAAGACGGGCGGAGTGGAGGGGATGCTTGCCGCGGATATAGTGGTGAACCAGCTGGTGGATATCACCAACGGCATTAATATCGGCGATGCAAGCTATGGATTTTTGCTGGCGGAGGATGGCAGTATAATCACTCACGCCAATCCGGATTATCTTCCTACACAAGAAGGTAACAGAGTGGTGGAAGCTTATGTGGGAATTCAGGGAGTGCAAGTAATAAAGGACTATGACGGAGTGGAACGCTTTGTGTGCGTTGCAGACGTACAAGAGACCGGCTGGAAAATAGGCGTGCTCCAATCTACCATGAAGGTGAAGGCGGAGGTTGGAAGAAATATTTTCCTCTTTACGGCGGTGGGCATTGCCCTGTTGGCGCCATCCGCAGTGATTTTGTCCATAGCGATAAAGAATATGTTCAAGCCCATGGAAAAGATGAAGACCTTTGTGAGGGAGGATGTAATCGGGGCGGATAAATGTCAGTCCTTTGGCAGCGAGGTTGCGGAGATAGAGTATCTGATACAAAAGCTGAAGGAAGAGTTTATAGGCACTGTCTCCCAGACAAAGGCTGAGGCAGAGCATATCAAGGAAAGTCTGGAGGTTACGGCCGGGAAGATGGCTGTGATCAACAGTAATATAAAGCAAATCAGTTCCATAATGGAAAACAGCAGCTCAAGTATAGATTTGCAGTCGGAATCTATCAGTCAGGTGGACGAAAGCTGCAAGGAAGCGGCGGGTCACATGAAGGAGCTTGCCGATTGGGCGCATGAGGTTGCAAATAACGCTAACACCAATGTGGAACGGGTGGCTAAGCTTGTACCGGAAATTATTGCCAGTAAGGGCGAAGCCGTGGAAATGACCCGCTCCAGTAAGCTGGACTTGGAAAAGGCGATAAAGGACGCCGAGGTTATCAATGAAATCGTAGAGGTAAGCAATACAATTAAGGGGATTGCCTCCCAGACAACGCTGCTGTCCTTAAACGCAAGCATAGAGGCTGCAAGGGCAGGCGAAGCGGGAAAGGGCTTTGCGGTTGTGGCGGAGGAAATTAAGAAGCTGAGCTCGGATACGAACGAGGAGATAGAAAAGGTAAACGAGCTGACGAGAAGAGTAACCTCCAGCGTGGAGGTTTTGACCAACAAGAGTTCGGATATCATTACCTTTCTAAACGAGAAGGTTCTGTTGGATTACGATACCTTGGAGCAGGTTGCCGAGGCCTATCGTAAGGACTCCTCCTATTATTCGGAAGTGAACGGAAGCATCGGGAATACCAGCGAAGGCTTGAGTAAGAGTATTCAGGACATTATGAATAAACTTGGTACGGTAAGCGCCGGACAGAATGAATTGAATGCGGATATGCATAGTATAAACGGCAGCCTGCAAAGGATTGCCGAGAGCAGCGACGAGGTGGCAAGCGAATCCTCCGAGGTCTTAAAGAGCGCGGAGGCTTTGGCGGATACGGTGAAAAAATTCAATGTGTAGATTCGCGGGTTTGAAGCTTGCGTGGGGAAAGTGCCAAAGCTCCGACGCGGAGCAATCGGCAGCGAACACTTGACAATACAAATTGCAAGGAGTATACTTCATATCAATTAAATAATATCTTCAGGGCAGGGTGTGATTCCCTACCGGTGGTATAGCCCACGAGCCGCAAGGCATGATTCGGTGAGACTCCGAGGCCGACAGTATAGTCTGGATAAAGAGAAGATAGTAAAATAGCCTGACAGCTGTTTTGCGTATAGCGTACAACGCTCTGAGATGGAATCCAAAAGCCGTTTCAGAGCATTTTTTGTAAGCGCCAAAAGGCGCGATTTCCCCTTTCTAAGAGGGTTTGTATTCTGACGCGGACCCTTTTGCAAAAAATCCCTGAAATTATATTTCGGGGATTTTTTTGCGGCATGCTTTATGACGTTATATAGGACATCGTATATGCTGTAGGGGTTTTAAGAGGCTGCTGTGTGCGAAATATGGAATATGAGAGGTGAACAAAAATGTCGGATGAAGAATATATGCGTCTTGCGTTGGAGCTGGCTAAGGTGGGCTGCGGCTTCGTAGCGCCAAATCCCATGGTGGGGGCGGTTATCGTAAAGGACGGGCATATTATCGGGCTGGGCTATCATGAAAGGTACGGTGAAGCGCATGCGGAGAGAAACGCGCTGGCGGCATGTACGGAGCCGGCCCGGGGCGCCACTATGTATGTGACCTTGGAGCCGTGTTGTCATTACGGGAAACAGCCCCCCTGTGTGGAGGCAATTTTGGAGGCGGGTATCAGTCGTGTGGTTATCGGCTCCCGCGACCCCAACCCCTTGGTGGCAGGAAAGGGGGCGGCAAGCCTGCGGGAAAAGGGAGTCGAAGTGATAAGTGATGTGCTGCGGGAGGAATGCGACAGCATAAATTATGTTTTTTTCCATTATATACAAAGTAAAAGGCCTTATGTGGCGATGAAATATGCCATGACGATGGACGGGAAAATTGCGACCCGTACAGGCGAATCCAAATGGATTACGGGGGAAGAGGCAAGGAGGCATGTCCATGAGCAAAGGCACCGCTACAGTGCTATTATGGTGGGAAGCGGTACGGTGCTTACCGACGACCCGATGCTGACCTGCCGCATTGAGAAGGGAAGAAATCCCGTGAGAATTGTCTGCGACACGGCTCTGCGCATCCCTGTTACATCGCAGATTGCGGAAACGGCAGGACAGATACCCACCATATTGGCAACCTGCTGTAAAGAGTCTAAAAGACAGGAGCCGTTTTTGCAAAAGGGCTGTAAAATCCTTATGGTACGGGAGGAAAACGGACATGTAGATTTGCGGGATTTGATGAGCCGTCTGGGAGAAATGAAAATAGACAGCATTTTGCTGGAGGGAGGCGCTACTCTGAACTGGGCGGCGCTGGAAAGCGGAATCGTGCAGAGGGTTCTTGCTTATGTTTCTCCTAAATTGTTTGGAGGCGACGGCGCAAAAGCTCCCATAGGAGGCAGGGGTGTGGATTTGCCGAAGGAAGGATATCGGCTGAGGAACAGTAGAATAATGCCACTGGGGGAGGATTTTTTGATAGAGAGCGAGGTGGAGGCACATGTTTACGGGAATTATTGAGGAGGTGGGAAGGCTTGAGCGGATTCAGCGGGGAGCCCATTGTGCAAGGCTTTCCGTTTACGCCAAGAATATTATGGATGATATCAGGCTTGGCGACAGCGTGGCGGTAAACGGCGTGTGTCTGACAGTGACGGATTTTCACAGGCAGGGCTTTTGGGCGGACGTCATGCATGAAACGCTGAACCGTTCCGCCTTGGGAGGATTAAAGTCCGGCAGTCCTGTTAATTTGGAGCGCGCCATGCCTGCAAACGGCAGGTTCGGCGGGCATATTGTGGCGGGGCATGTGGACGGCACAGGAGAAATCATTGGTATAACAGGAGATGATAACGCTGTCTGGTATACCCTGCGAGCCCATGAAAATATCATGCGGTATGTGGTGGAAAAGGGCTCCGTGGCAATAGACGGAATCAGCCTGACGGTGGCATGGGTGAAAGCGGAAGGATTCGCGGTTTCCGTGATTCCCCATACCGTAAGGGAGACGGCAATAGGGCAGAAAAAGGCGGGAGATAGGGTAAATCTGGAGACGGACATTATAGGGAAATATATCGAGAGGTTTTTCATAACATCCGGGGCTTCGACCGTAGGAGAGGCAGCAGGGCGTGCAGGGGAAGGCGCTGCCCCAAAAGAAGGCGGCGTTACGAGCGAGCTATTGAGCAGATGCGGGTTTCTGTAAGGCTTTTTGGTAAAATTGTGAAGGAAAGTTTCTGTAATGGAGAGGAGGGATAAATCTGTAAGGCTTTTCTGTAAAATTTGTGAGGGGTGAGTTTTTGTAATGGAGAGGAGAGATAAATCTGGGAGGCTGTTCCGTAAGATTATGGAACGGGAAAGGAGCTTTGGACAATGGCGGATTTTAATACGATAGAAGAGGCGTTGGAGGAATTGAGACAGGGGAGGGTCATTATGGTCTTGGATGACCCCGACAGGGAAAATGAAGGAGATTTTATCTGCGCGGCGCAGCATGCCACGGCGGAAAACATTAATTTCATGGCTACCTACGGTAAAGGGTTAATCTGTATGCCCATGTCCGGAGAATATGTGAAAAGGCTGCAGATTCCCCAGATGGTTACGGATAATACCGACAATCACGAGACTGCGTTTACCGTCTCCATAGACTATGTGGGCGTCACCACCGGCATTTCAGCGCAGGAGCGCTCCATGACTGCCATGAAATGTGTGGAAGAGGGGGCGAAGCCGTCGGACTTTCGCAGACCCGGACACATGTTTCCCCTTTTGGCAAAGGACAAGGGCGTTTTGGTAAGAGGCGGGCATACCGAGGCGACGGTGGATTTGATGCGTCTTGCTGGGCTCAAGGAATGCGGGCTTTGCTGTGAGATTATGGGGGAGGACGGCACTATGCTGCGGACCGGCAGGCTGGTGGAAATGGCTAAGAAGCTGGGGCTTAAAATCATTTCCATTAAGGCGCTTCAGGATTACCGCAAGCAGCATGATAAGCTGGTGGAACGGGCGGCGGTAACAAAGATGCCCACAAAATACGGTGAATTTAAGGCGTACGGATATGTGAACCGGATAAACGGAGAGCACCATGTGGCGCTTGTAAAGGGAGAAATCGGCGACGGAGAAAACCTTTTGTGCCGGGTTCACTCCGAATGCCTGACAGGAGATTGCTTTGGTTCCTTAAAATGCGACTGCGGGCAGCAGTTTGCCGCCGCCATGACGCAGATAGAGAGAGAGGGCAGGGGAGTCCTTCTATATATGCGTCAGGAGGGCAGGGGAATCGGGCTTATCAACAAGCTGCGGGCTTACGAGCTGCAGGAGAAGGGAATGGACACCTTGGAGGCAAATCTGGCGCTGGGCTTTGCAGGAGACGAGAGGGAGTACTATATCGGTGCTCAGATTTTGAGGGATTTAGGAGCCAAGACCCTGCGGCTTTTGACAAATAATCCCGATAAGGTTTACCAGCTGTCAGACTATGGCATGGAAATCGTACAGCGACTTCCCATTGAGATAGAGGCGACACAATACGATTTACGTTACCTGAAAACGAAGCAAAGTAAAATGGGGCATATTTTGCATTTGTCCTAAGCGGGTGGCCCTGCAAAAATAAGCGCAGCCGGACTGTGGGAGCCTCCTGTTAAGGGCAAATTGCGCGGCGATTTTTATGGGCGTAAGCCTTACAGAAAACCAGTTGGCGGAAAAGCGTTTGAATCATCTGGGAAAGGATAAAACGCACCGGATTGTGAATGACATGCAAAACGGCTGCAAGGAATAGGAAAAGAAATATATGGGAATGTCCGAAAAAACGGACGGAGAGGAGCAGCATGAAAGTATTTGAAGGAAAATTAGTATCAAAGGAAATCAAAATCGGAATTGTGGCGGCACGTTTTAACGAGTTTATCACCTCCAAGCTGGTAAGCGGCGCTATGGACGGCTTGCTGCGCCATGATGTAAAGGAGGAGGACGTCCATGTGGCATGGGTTCCCGGAGCCTTTGAAATTCCCCTTATCGCCTCTAAAATGGCAAAGAGCGGGAAATATGACGCAGTCATCTGTCTGGGGGCGGTCATCAGAGGAAGCACAAGCCACTACGACTACGTTTGCAGCGAGGTGTCCAAGGGCATTGCCTCTGTCTCTCTGGCAAGCGATATCCCGGTAATGTTCGGCGTGCTTACCACAGACAATATCGAGCAGGCAATTGAGCGCGCCGGAACAAAAGCAGGCAACAAAGGCTACGACTGCGCCCTCGGCGCCATTGAGATGGTGAACCTTATCCGGGAAATTGAGGGCTAGTGCGCTGCTGACAGTTTGGCGCATGGTCTGCCGCGCAGGATAAATTTCTGGTTTGCAGGGCGGTTTTTTGGCGGCACGGCGCCGGAGCGGTAACTGTGGCTGGAAATTCAACACATTAGGAGGACGAGCCGGCAGGAAGCTCGTCGGAATATAGGGCGTGTCCGTATAGTAGTTTCGTAGATTGCAGGCAAACCAAGGGCAGTCGGTAGACATGTTGATAAGCTGACAGACAGTAAATCGACAAATTCCACAATAAATCCACAAATATAGATATTTAATTGTAATTTTTTGCCAGATATGCTATATTGAAATGGAGCAGTTGGGGGATTGTAAGGGGAAAAGTTAAGGAATATATTGCGTTTAGATGTGAAAGACACCTTCAAATGCTGAAACGGCTTTTGGGGGTGTTTTTTGGTGTTTTGGGGATTGGATTTGAAGAATCAAGGAAGGCTTATTGGCTTTTAAATGTGGTAAATACTATGTAAAAGGTATATAAACTAAATAAAGCAAAAAGAGAGAATGTTGAACTCTCTCTTCTTACAATTTAACAAAATATTTCAATCCACTGAGTTTGTCAGACATTATTATTATATATTTTTTAATAAAAAATTTCAACTATTAAATATATTATTTTTTACATTTTAAAAAAATGAACTTGACATAAAATGCAGAATGTAATATTATTATGTCAAGGAGGTACAATGCTGTGATAAAAATTCAGGGGAAATTAAATGAAAAGTCTGTAGAGGCATTCATGCTGGCTATAGAGATATACAATAAACCAACCATAAAGTATAGAGTAGAAGGGTTTGGCTTTTTTATCTGTAATGCATGGGAATTAATGCTAAAGTCGTACTTGATAAATAAATATGGAGAAAAAAGTATCTATTATAAAAATAATTCGGACAGAACGATTTCTTTGGAAAATTGCTTACAAAAAGTATTCACAAATGATAAATCTCCCATTAGAAGAAATCTTACGAAAATAATAGAGCTGAGGAATACGAGCACTCACTATATTATGGAAGAATATGAAATGATATATATTCCATTGTTTCAAGCCTGTGTTTTGAATTATGTAGAAAAAATGCAGGAGTACCACGGTATTGATATGACAAAGGCAATTCCTCAAAATTTTCTGATGATGACGGTCAGTATGAGCGCTTTGGATGAAAGTGTTATTCGTGCAAAATATCCGGAAGAAATTGCTCAAAAAATGATTGATATTGATGTTCAGTTGAAACCGGAAATAAAAGAGAATAACAATAGGTATGCTATTAAAATTGAACATTACCATTTTATTACTAAAGACAAAAATAAGGCTACAAGCTTTGTGCACATAGATAAAGAAGCAGCGGCAGGAGTAAAAATAATCAAAGAACTGAAAGACCCTAATATAACACATAAATATACGATGAAAAGTGCTATAAAGGAAGTCAACCGGCGCTTACATAATGCTGGTGTGGACTTTCAGTTAAATCGATATATATTCGATTTATTTAATAAAGTTTATGGGATAAAAGAAAATGAGAAATATTGTTATGTACACAGGCAGTATGCACAGCCGTCCTACACATATTCAATGCAGGCGATTGAATTAATTGTAGCAGAAATAGAAAAGGATTCAAAAAATATCGTAGAAAATTTGAAAAAGGTAAAAAAATAAGCTGACCCCAGGGGCAAAGGAATTCTTGGTCTAAACCTACTCCCATTCGGGAACCCAGCCTTAATCCTTCACGAGTTAGCTTATTTCTATTATATCATATGTTGATGAAAAGTCAATTATTCTATGAAAAGGGGGATTAGTTTGAAGTTACTGGCGCATTTAACAATGATTGACAATGTCAGGAGAGAGCAGACTTTGCAGGCTCATTGTGTCCAAACAGCCGAGTATGCGGGGGAAAGCGTAAAGGCGGCGGGATTTTACGATACGGCATATCTGGCGGGCTTGCTCCATGATTTTGGAAAAGCAAAATGTGAATATAACACCTACTTGGAAAGAGCCTTTGCGGGAGAAAATGTTGTGCGAGGGTCAGTCAATCATACCTTTGCAGGAGTTATATACTTATTGGAAAAATATCATGTTTTTTCAGGACCCGAGAGTAGGTGGGAATGTTTGACAAGCGAAGTGATTGCCTATGCCATTGGTGCTCACCACGGTATGTTTGATTGTGTGGATTTGGAGGGCGGCAACGGATTCGTTTATCGATTGCAGAAGGATAAAGAAGAGATAGGTTATGAGGAGGCGCTGCGTAATTATTTTGAGCAGGTCACATCGGAGAGCATAGTGGAGGAATATTTCAAAAGGGCGGTTGAGGAGGTGCAAAGCTTTTTTGAAGCAGAGCAGGGTAGCAAAACAAAGAAGGATGAAATTTTTTTCCAAGTGGGAGTGCTTGTCAGGTTGATTTTGTCGGCGGTAATTTATGGAGACAGAAGAGATACAAGCGAGTTTATGAGTGGAAGCTTACTTCCTCCAGAGTTAGCGGTTGATTGGGGAGCCCAAAGACAATGCTTGGAAAATAATATTTCTAAGCTTGGTTCCACTTCCCCTATTAACCAAGTGAGAAATGAGATATCAAAGCAATGTCTGGAATTTGCGGACAAGCCGTCAGCCATCTATCGTCTCAATGTTCCGACCGGAGCAGGAAAAACTTTAAGTACCTTGCGTTACGCGCTGGCACACGCAGAAAAATACAATAAAAAGCGGATAATATTTATTATTCCGTTGCTCAGTATATTGGACCAGAATGCTAAGGTAATTAAAGAAAATCTAGTCAATCCCAAGATGGTATTGGAGCATCATTCCAATGTAGTTTCTGAGAAAGAGGGAGACGATGAGTTGGATGGGTACGAGCTTTTGACGGAAAACTGGAATGCGCCGATTGTGATTTCTACCTTGGTGCAGCTTCTGAATATTCTATTTACACACAAAACGTCGGCAATAGGCAGAATGAGGGCGTTGTGCGACAGTGTGATTGTAATTGATGAAATACAGTCGCTGCCTAAAAAGGTGACGCTAATGTTTAATGTCGCCATAAATTTTTTGAGCAAGTATTGTAATGCGGCTGTGGTGCTATCTTCGGCAACGCAGCCTTGTCTAGAGGAGGTTCAATGGTTTTTAAGGCTTGCGGAAAATCCGGATATGGTGTTGCTTAGCAAAGCGCAAAGAGATATCTTTAAGCGTGCCGAAATATTGAACAAGACGATAAAGCATGGTATGGACTTGGAGGAATGCTCTGTATTTTGTAGGGAATTATTGGACAAGCAAGATTCTTTGTTGGTGATATGTAACACAAAGTCGGAGGCGAGAAACCTATACGATAAAATCTCAGCACTGGTTTGCGGGGAAAAGGTACATATGTATCATTTATCTACCTCAATGTGTCAGGAGCATAGAAGATGCCGACTGACAGACATACAAGAGGAACTAAAGGAAGTACAGAAACGCTCAAGCCGGAGGGAAAAGGATATAAAGGTGGTATGCGTTTCCACCCAGCTAGTGGAAGCAGGGGTTGATTTTTCATTTGAATGTGTTGTGCGGGTTATGGCTGGCATTGATAATCTGGCTCAAGCGGCAGGAAGATGTAACCGGAGTAACGAGTATGGAAGAAAGGGAAAGGTATATCTTATTAATCTTAACAATGAAAACCTAAAGAATCTGCCTGAAATAAAGAGCGCACAGAACAGTACCCGCAAGGTGCTTTGTTCGGCGGAAGAGTCAGTACAAAACGATTTGTTGGGAGAGACATCTTCAAAAATGTTTTATCGGTATTTGTTTGAAGAGGAAAAGAGAAATATAAAGTATCCGGTTAAAGATTATAACAATATTCTTTATTTGTCAGAGCTTTTGGCAAATCGTAATGAATATGCGGATAATAAAAGTGATAGTTATATTTTGCGCCAGCCTTTTAAAACGGTTGGAGCGCTGTTTCAGGTGTTTGATGAAAATACCTATGATGTGGTAGTGCCGTATAAACAGGGAAAAGAATTAATTGCTGGATTAAAGGAAGTCAAAGGGGAGAGAACAAGTTTTTCTGAATTAAAAAAGCTGGTGAAGGAAACGAAGCCTTATACCATTAATATTTTTAAGTGGCAAAGGGATAAGCTGTATCAGGAAGGGTTGCTTGAGCCTTGTCTGGACGGGAGGCTGCTTATATTATGTGAAGGCGTCTATGACGACAGATACGGACTGGGGGAGATTACGGAGCAGTCTGTTGAGAAATTTATGATACTATAAATAGAGGTAAATAAATTAGCAGTTGTAGTGAATTCATAAGAAAAATTTACATAAATATGACGTCTCAAGGATTTTTGGGTGATATGACCTAAAATGAATATTCAACTTGTAAGGCGTAAGGGGCTTGAGGTTGTGCGTTTTAGGATGAAAACATGAAAGATAGAAATTCAGGCAAGGATTTCAGTGAAATGTAAATGCATAGTATTTTAGATATAAGATAAGGAGGAGAAAATGGAACACAGGAATACGGTAGAATTTGAAGTGACGGGAGAATATGCTTTGTTTTCCGACCCGATTACCCGTGTGGGCGGTGAAAAATTTACCTATCAGGTGCCCACCTATGAGGCGTTGAAAGGAATTTTGCAAAGTATCTATTGGAAACCAACCATAATTTGGGTTATTGACGAGGTTCGTATTATGAATCCTATCCAGACGGAGACAAAGGGGGTACGGCCGATAAAGTATTACAATGACAAAAACGACCTTTCCTATTATACCTATTTAAAAGACTGCCGCTATCAGGTCAGGGCACATTTTATATGGAATGAAAACCGTTCCGAGCTGGAGGCGGACCGCAATGAAAATAAGCATCATAATATTGCAAAAAGAATGATAGAAAGGGGAGGGAGAAGAGATATTTTTCTTGGAACCAGAGAGTGTCAGGGGTATGTGAAGCCTTGTACTTTTGGAGAAGGGGAGAGCGCATACGACAAAATACCCGAGCTGAGCTTCGGAATGATGTATCACGGAATTACCTATGCCGATGAAGCGTATTCAGAGGAGACAAAGGGAAATATGTGCGTGCGCTTATGGCAGGTGGTTATGAAAAGCGGAGTTATCTCATTTTTGCCGCCATGGGAGTGTATACACAGGGTTGTAAGGAAGATGAATGTCAAACCGTTTGGTACGGAGCAAAACAACTTTTCCATCATTGACGAAAAGGAGGTGATATAGTACATGTCATGGATGAATCAGTTATATGAAACATATGAAAAAAATCTTGGGAAGGGGCAGAATGAAGAAGTGTCATTGACGCCCATAGCCCATATGAATGCAAACGCGCAGCTTGAGGTCACTCTCACCGTAGACGGGGAGTTTGTTTCGGCAGATGAGGTGGGCAGAGAGGACGCCGTAACATTGATTCCGGTTACGGAAAGCTCGGCGGGGAGAAGCTCCGGCGCTGCGCCACATGCCTTATGCGACACTTTATCTTATTTGGCTGGAGATTATAAAAATTATTGCGCCGATGAAAAAGAAAAGAAAAAGGCAGAGGAGAAATTTATTAAATATATAAGCGCTCTGGAGAAATGGGCTAGTTCCTCTTATACGAATACAAAAGTAAAGTCAATATATTCTTATTTGATGAAAGAATGCCTGATTAATGATTTGGTCGCGGAAAAGCGGATTGAGCTTACGCAGGATAATTGTTTTAGCAATAAAAAAATCAGCGGACAGCCCTATGAAAAAGCGCTTGTAAGATTTCGTGTTATAGGAGGAAACACAGAATATAGTGATAAGACTTGGGAGGATGAGTCACTGATTCGGGCATATTCAGGATACTATTTATCCCAACAGACAGGGGAGCAGGATACTTGTTATCTCATTGGGGAAAAGCGGACGATTTCGGGGAATCACCCCAAGGGAATTGTAGCGGCAAATTATGGGGCAAAACTGGTGTCTGCCAATGACGGACAAGGATATTCCTATCGAGGGAGATTTCAAAGCGCGGAACAGTCCTATGCATTAAGCTATGAGGCTTCCCAAAAGGTACACAGCGCTTTGACATGGCTGGTGAAGAAGCAGGGAGTATATGTGGGTACTAAAGATAAAAGAACCTTTATCTGTTGGAACCCAAAAGGGAAAAAGACACCGGATATTTTGGACGCGTTTTCTTTTGAAGGGGAAGAGACGGAGAGTGTGGATATACCCTACCGGAAGAAGCTGCTGAAAACCTTTCAGGGGTACAGGGAGCAATTTGAAGATATCGACGACGTGATTGTTATGGGCTTGGACGCCGCTACAACAGGTCGGTTGGCAATCACCTACTACCATGAGCTTAAGGCTTCGGATTTTTGGGAAAGGATTCTTGAGTGGGGTGAAACCTGTAATTGGACCTACTTAAAGTTCAACGAAGAAAAGAAACTATATTTTGAAACAGAAACGCCGGCATTTTGGCGGATTGTCAAATGTGCGTATGGCAGAGAACAGGGTGGATTCATTGACGTGGACGACAGGGTATTAAAGGAACAATGCCAGCGGTTATTGAAATGTATGCTGGAGAAGCAAGCGCTGCCTTCAGATTTAATGCAGACGTTAGTTGCAAGAGCGTCTACGCCATTGGCGTATAAAGGTACTAGCAGGGAGTATGTGTTGTCAACTGCCTGTGCAAGCATTATGAAATACTATTATGACAAGGGTATTATAAAGAAAGGAGAAGAGGAGTACATGAAGTTGGATACAGAAAACAGCGACAGAAGCTATTTGTTTGGCAGGCTGCTGGCAGTTATGGAAAGAGTGGAACGCTCTACCTATGATAAGGGGGAAGGCAGAGAGCCTAATGCAATACGTCTGCAATCAGCCTATGTAAATCATCCCATGCAGACATGGCGTATTTTAGAGGATGTGCTAAATCCGTATTTTCAGAAACTGAAACCCGGTTCAAGAGAATATTATAGGAGACTAATTAGTCAAATTACGGAACAAATATTAAAGGAAGATGAAAAGGCACTAAATCAAAGGCTAAAAGAGAGCTATTTACTAGGATATTATTTGCAAAGAGCAGAGTTGAATAAGAAAAAGGAAGAACAAAAGGAGGAAACAGAAAATGAGTAATTTACAGAACAAAATTGATTTTGCAGTATTGGTAAAGGTGGTAAACGCAAACCCAAACGGAGATCCTTTAAACGGTAACCGTCCCAGAACTACATATGCGGGAAACGGCGAAATTTCAGATGTATGCATTAAGAGAAAAATCCGCAATCGCCTGCAAGATATGGGAGAAGCCTTATTTGTACAGTCATCCGAGCGAAGTGACGACGGATATGGCTCTCTGAGTGAAAGAGCCTCAGGTAATATTACTGTGTATAAATCGGTTGATGATTATGCGAGACAGGCATGTGAAAAATGGATAGATGTCCGCGCTTTCGGACAGGTATTTGCTTTTAAGAGTAAGGATAAAAAGGAAGGAGTATCGGTAGGCGTAAGAGGACCGGTTTCCATTCATCAGGCAGTCAGTTGTTCTCCCATAGATATTAACAGCATGCAGATTACTAAAAGCGTAAACGGAGAGCCGTCAGAAGGCAGGAGCTCTGACACTATGGGAACCAAGCATTTCGTGGAGTTTGGGCTGTACAAGATTAAGGGTTCCATCAATGTGCAGCTGGCAGAAAAAACAGGTTTTTCGGAGGAGGACGCAGAAAAACTGAAGGAGGCGCTTCGTACGCTTTTTATAAATGATGCTTCTGCTGCAAGACCGGATGGAAGTATGGAAGTGGTAAACTTATATTGGTGGAGACATAATAACAAAATTGGTCAGTATTCGGCAGCAAAGGTTCATGAATCACTGAAGGTTAGCTTAAAGGAGGGAGTTCAGATTCCTACTTCTGTTGACGACTATGATATTAAGTTGGAAGCACTTAAGGACTTAGAACCGCAAGTGATGACAGGGATATAGGATATGTACGAAGAAGATGAATTTTTAATGCTTTCGGGATTGCAGCACTTTGCATTTTGCAGAAGGCAGTGGGCGTTGATTCATATCGAGCAGCAGTGGGCGGAGAACGAGAGGACTATTGACGGACAGTTGTTTCATAAGACCGCTCATAATTCCGAGAAATTTGAAAAAAGGGGTAATTTAATTATTACCAGAGGATTGCATATTAAGTCAAAGACGCTTGGCGTGGCAGGAATATGCGACGTAGTAGAATTTCATAAATCAGAAGACGGAATTACTTTGTTTTCTTATGACGGATTGTGGCAGCCCTATCCTGTGGAATATAAAAAGGGAGAACCTAAAGCCCATAATGCAGACGAATTACAGCTTTGTGGACAAGCTATGTGCCTTGAAGAGATGTTGTTATGCAAAATCCCCTTTGGGAGTCTGTTTTACGGTGAAAACAGGAGAAGAACGCAGGTTGAATTTACGGAGGAGCTGCGGAGGCAGGTTACGGATATGTTAGAGGAAATGCATGATTTGTGGAAAAAAGGATATACGCCGAAAGTAAAAGCAACAAAGGGCTGCAATGCATGCTCATTAAAGGAGATGTGCGTTCCAAGGCTTGGAAAGACGGAAAGCGTTTCCACGTATATAAATGCTAATTTATCAACAGACTAGTACATCGAATAATTAATTTCTGATACATTGGCACAGGATGATTGCTTCATATGTAAGGAGGAGGAAGAAGGCGATGCGGTGGCCGCGTTGACTGACGACAACGCGGCAAATGAACAATCAGACAAGCTAATGTGTCAGTTAATTAATTTTCGATGTACTAGTATTACCAAGCCCTAAAAAATGGTATGCTTTAACTGTAAGTATATTTATAATGCTGCATATTTAAATTATAGAACAAAAATTAAATTTGACGCTGTCGCCTGTATAAGAATATGCAGAAGTATTGATATTTAATCGGTAATTTGGATAAATGTCTCAAATTGCGTGGATTGTATGTTATTGCAGTAAATTGCTCCGACATAGAGAAATATATTGAGGTAGAAGCCTGTAGGCTGTCTCTTCTATTAACAAATCTGTGACGGAGCGCCAGTGATGAAAGGTTGGTTGGTGTAAAAACTAAATTAACATGAAGATTTTTATACATCGTCCTCCGTAAAAAGATGTTTCGAAATGGAGAATAAAATGAGGAAATTACTTAATACACTTTTTATCCTAAATGAAAATGCTTATTTGTCGCTGGACGGAGAAACCGTATTTGTTGAGATTAATAGGCAGAAAGCAGGGCAATTTCCGTTACATACATTGGAAAGTATTATTTGTTTTTCGTACAATGGCGCAACGCCGGCACTCATGGGTGAATGTGCAAAAAGAAATATAAATTTTTCTCTTTTCAATCCCTATGGTAAATTTTTGTGTCGCACTGTTGGAGAAAACCATGGCAATGTACTTTTACGGAAAAAGCAGTACAGAACATCTGATGATAAGGCAGCCAGTTGTGTCATAGCCAGAAACTTTATTTTAGGTAAAGTTTATAATTGCCGTTGGAGTGTGGATAGGACGCTAAGAGATCATGCGTTGCGTATAGATACCGAAAAGTGCCAAAGAGTTATTCAATTTCTAACAAGCTCTCTTGACAAAATAAGAGTGGAAGAAAATCTAGATACATTAAGAGGAATTGAAGGAGAGAGTGCCTCAAGTTATTTTAGTATTTTTGACGAGCTGATAATAAATCAAAAGGATATATTTTATTTTCATGGTAGAAATAAAAGACCTCCTTTGGACAAAGTAAATGCAATGCTTTCTTTTGGATATACACTCTTGGCAAATGATTGCGCCAATGCGCTGGAGGGTGTGGGAATAGATTCTTTTGTTGGCTTTATGCACAGGGACCGACCGGGGAGAAAATCTTTAGCCCTAGATTTGATGGAGGAACTGCGTCCAATTTTGGTTGATAGATTTGTACTTACACTTATTAATAATCGGCAAATAAAAGACGAACATTTTCAAACGTCTGCAAGTGGAGCGGTAGAATTTACGGACGAAGGTAAGAAAAAATTTTTGTCAGCATGGCAGGAACATAAAAAAGAGCAGCTCACCCATCCCTATTTAAAAGAAAAAATTTGTTGGGGATTAGTTCCTCATGTGCAATCACTATTGCTGGCTAGATATTTGCGTGAGGATATAGACGGTTATCCTCCTTTTATGTGGAAGTGAGGTAAAAATGCTGGTTTTGATTACATATGATGTGAATACGGAGGATGCAAAAGGTAAAGCGCGTTTGCGCAAGGTCGCAAAGCAATGTGTAAACTATGGACAGAGGGTACAAAATTCGGTCTTTGAATGTATCTTAGACTCTGGGCAATGTAAGCTGTTGAAAGCACAATTGTTAGATATTATTGACGAGAAAAAAGACAGTTTACGTTTTTATTATTTGGGAAACCATTACGAGAGCAAAATAGAGCATTTCGGTTCAAAAGAAACCCTTGCACAAGAGGGAGTACTAATTTTGTAGTGCGAATACATAGCAAACATAAAAACATAGGTAGGTTCGCACTATGGCAGTATAAAAATATAGTTTGGGTTGAAGTTCTTTTTAGTGAATAATTGATATTTTATTATTTTGAAGAAATGTTGTATTGGTAGTTATATATAAACTATAAGTTAATAATTTGTATATAATTGCTGTCACTCCCCACGCGGGAGTGTGGATTGAAATTATCTCGAACATATGTTCTGTGTTATATGATAATGTCACTCCCCACGCGGGAGTGTGGATTGAAATCACAATTTTATCCATTAACTCGTCAAATTGCAAATGTCACTCCCCACGCGGGAGTGTGGATTGAAATTTGACTTAAAAATTTTAAAAAACCCTTAGCTCTGTCACTCCCCACGCGGGAGTGTGGATTGAAATTCTTATTAATGCACACGTTGAGGTACGCAATTATGTCACTCCCCACGCGGGAGTGTGGATTGAAATCGATATGCCCAGCTGTAATAGTCGCTTTTGCAAAGTCACTCCCCACGCGGGAGTGTGGATTGAAATGCACTATATCACCTCTTAATCACCTATTAATACGTCACTCCCCACGCGGGAGTGTGGATTGAAATTCCCCAAACACATGTTCTATCTCGAACATATGTTGTCACTCCCCACGCGGGAGTGTGGATTGAAATCGATATGCCCAGCTGTAATAGTCGCTTTTGCAAAGTCACTCCCCACGCGGGAGTGTGGATTGAAATGCACTATATCACCTCTTAATCACCTATTAATACGTCACTCCCCACGCGGGAGTGTGGATTGAAATTCCCCAAACACATGTTCTATCTCGAACATATGTTGTCACTCCCCACGCGGGAGTGTGGATTGAAATCGATATGCCCAGCTGTAATAGTCGCTTTTGCAAACGTCACTCCCCACGCGGGAGTGTGGATTGAAATAACAACACAAACTCAAATCAATGGCAAACTTAGCAGGTCACTCCCCACGCGGGAGTGTGGATTGAAATAATATAGTCTGTCTCGCGTCGCATATATCATTAAGTCACTCCCCACGCGGGAGTGTGGATTGAAATCATTGGCGGAACCGCTGCTTTGGTAGCCTTCAACCGTCACTCCCCACGCGGGAGTGTGGATTGAAATGGTTGAAGCACGCTGCGATACAATAAAGGTCGTGGTAGTCACTCCCCACGCGGGAGTGTGGATTGAAATTGTTTATCATAATTAAGCCATGCCTTGCCGTCTGCGTCACTCCCCACGCGGGAGTGTGGATTGAAATGGAATATCGGAAGAATATGAATGTTTTCTCGATTGGGTCACTCCCCACGCGGGAGTGTGGATTGAAATGCTGTGGTTTAACGACTTAAAGGAGGATGATGCAAGTCACTCCCCACGCGGGAGTGTGGATTGAAATGTCGGCCCCCGCGGAGTAGGTAAAACCTACTCTGCGTCACTCCCCACGCGGGAGTGTGGATTGAAATATGCTAAGTATTTTTTTAAGTTTTTGTCAAGTGAGTCACTCCCCACGCGGGAGTGTGGATTGAAATCGTTAGTGTCAACCAAATACACCAAGATGCCATTAGTCACTCCCCACGCGGGAGTGTGGATTGAAATATTTTTAATCCTCCTAGTCGTTTTTATGTTTAAAAGTCACTCCCCACGCGGGAGTGTGGATTGAAATAGTCAACTCTTTATTGATATCGCAGGGTATCTGGGTCACTCCCCACGCGGGAGTGTGGATTGAAATTGTACAAATATTGTATATAACGGATTATCATATGTCACTCCCCACGCGGGAGTGTGGATTGAAATGTCCGATATGCCGAATGTGTAAGTACAATTATTGGTCACTCCCCACGCGGGAGTGTGGATTGAAATCTTGGCGATGCCCTGCGCATAAGCATCGCTTAGCCGTCACTCCCCACGCGGGAGTGTGGATTGAAATCGATCGTGACCCACTTGTTTGATCTTAAACCCCTGTCACTCCCCACGCGGGAGTGTGGATTGAAATCGGTTTGCTCGTCAATCTGTACATTAAGCTCCGGCAGTCACTCCCCACGCGGGAGTGTGGATTGAAATCCTCCACAATCCCCCTAAATACCATAGTTTTATTGTCACTCCCCACGCGGGAGTGTGGATTGAAATACAGAATCCGAAATCAGTTTGCTTTGGAAGCATTGTCACTCCCCACGCGGGAGTGTGGATTGAAATGTCGATCCGCATCAATAAATATATTTGGTCTCCGTCACTCCCCACGCGGGAGTGTGGATTGAAATTCACAAAATGTTCTAAAAAATTCATGCTTTTAAAGTCACTCCCCACGCGGGAGTGTGGATTGAAATATCTGTACCTGCGTTACCTTTAATCAGCTTTGCTGGTCACTCCCCACGCGGGAGTGTGGATTGAAATAAATTTTTATCGGGCCACGTGGAGTAGGTAAAACCGTCACTCCCCACGCGGGAGTGTGGATTGAAATTGATGTGATAATTGCTAAGCTCTGGTAGTGCAAAGTCACTCCCCACGCGGGAGTGTGGATTGAAATAGTGATGTTACGCATCTAATATATGATGAGTGTGGTCACTCCCCACGCGGGAGTGTGGATTGAAATCCGTAAGCCTCTTTAAGAGCTAACCATATGCTATCGTCACTCCCCACGCGGGAGTGTGGATTGAAATAAAATCATTTAATGCTAAGTCGCCTAACTGATTATGTCACTCCCCACGCGGGAGTGTGGATTGAAATTTGACAAAATGCCTTTGGTATAACCATTTTGTTTGTCACTCCCCACGCGGGAGTGTGGATTGAAATATCACATTCCCGTCTGGATTTCGCCTTGCAATAGGTCACTCCCCATGCGGGAGTGTGGATTGAAATTAATGGTGGAGGTTATACTCTCAATATCAATGACAGTCACTCCCCACGCGGGAGTGTGGATTGAAATGTACAAAAATTGTATATAATTTGTTATCGTATTAGTCACTCCCCACGCGGGAGTGTGGATTGAAATTAATGGTGGAGGTTATACTCTCAATATCAATGACGTCACTCCCCACGCGGGAGTCACTCCCCACGCGGGAGTGTGGATTGAAATCCAACAACTATGGTTTAACGATTTGTCGGAAAACGGTCACTCCCCACGCGGGAGTGTGGATTGAAATCACTGTAGACGACATAGCATTGATAAATTTATTAGTCACTCCCCACGCGGGAGTGTGGATTGAAATATTAGCTCGTCATATTGTAAATACCTAAACCGGTGTCACTCCCCACGCGGGAGTGTGGATTGAAATACAAATGCCGGTAGGCAAAACTAGTCAAAATGTGTCACTCCCCACGCGGGAGTGTGGATTGAAATACAATATCCAAATCGTACAATAGATAGTAATGAGTCACTCCCCACGCGGGAGTGTGGATTGAAATAATTTGTACAGGAGCGTGGCAAATTTGAACCGCCGTCACTCCCCACGCGGGAGTGTGGATTGAAATTGTTTCGCTCTAATCTCATTCAGATTTCGACTTGTCACTCCCCACGCGGGAGTGTGGATTGAAATACCAAACTTTGGTAAATACTTTTTAGATGTTATTGTCACTCCCCACGCGGGAGTGTGGATTGAAATTTTATGAGGTCTACCAGTTAAAAACGTGAGGGCTGCGTCACTCCCCACGCGGGAGTGTGGATTGAAATAAGCAGAAAAAGTAACAAAGCAATACATAATTTTAGTCACTCCCCACGCGGGAGTGTGGATTGAAATGCTAATTCTTTGCAAGTAATTATATAATTATTATGTCACTCCCCACGCGGGAGTGTGGATTGAAATCGTTAACTGCTATCAGGAACCGGGAGCCAACATGAGTCACTCCCCACGCGGGAGTGTGGATTGAAATTATGCCATTCTTTCCTATTGCACTAAGTTCCTTTGTCACTCCCCACGCGGGAGTGTGGATTGAAATTACTTTTGTTTTTAGATTTTTGAGCAGTGGCAGCAAAGTCACTCCCCACGCGGGAGTGTGGATTGAAATCACCAAAAAGGCCGGCATCTTGGTATTTTTAATGTCACTCCCCACGCGGGAGTGTGGATTGAAATCCTCAACGGCGTTTGGGCGGCTACTGTGCGATTCGGTCACTCCCCACGCGGGAGTGTGGATTGAAATGCTTTGTGGGCGCAATCTGGGCAACGCCTCGCTCTCGTCACTCCCCACGCGGGAGTGTGGATTGAAATATAAATTTATGCTTGCATTACATAAGTGAATATGGTCACTCCCCACGCGGGAGTGTGGATTGAAATTGAAAGGATTTGGGGCAATAAGCAAAAGCTGATTTGTCACTCCCCACGCGGGAGTGTGGATTGAAATAATGCCGCAATGCGCGATCATATAGGCGATATTAAGTCACTCCCCACGCGGGAGTGTGGATTGAAATTTATCTGGACGATGTTCAATGTCTTTTCCAGAAGTTACTTCTTAAATGTGGTATGAATTCAAATGGACATAGAATGTTTGTCTATTTAATCCTAATAGGGGGTGCTTTTCGTAATGGGAAATGAGTAATCATATAATATAGCATAGCTGGATATTTTAAGGTATGATTAAAAAATTTTATATCTTACCTGTGATAAGTATAGCAATACTTCATAATATGTTTGCTCAACCCACCTTGTTATTTTCCCACAAACAGGCTAAAATATATAGCAAGAATAATTTGGCGGAAAGGAATTTTATATGGCGCGGAGAGAGGATTTTACTTTTTTATCAAGCAACGGATTTACGGATGTTCATGGGGTGAAATGGCTGCCGGAGGACGGGAAATATAATGCGATACTACAAATTTCTCATGGAATGGTGGAGTATATTGAGAGGTATAGTCATTTTGCGGAATATATGACAAGACAGGGCTTTATGGTGGTAGGGCAGGATTTTGTGGGGCATGGAAGGTCGGTGAAATCCTCCGAGGATTTTGGCTATTTCGGCACTAAGCATCCCAGCAATGTTCTGGTGGAGGATATACACAGGCTCAGAAAAATAATACAGTCGGAGAATGAGCAGGTTCCCTATTTTATGCTGGCGCACAGCATGGGTTCTTATATGCTGAGAAAATATTTAGGGAGCTACAGTGAAAACCTGTCTGGTGCGGTTATTGTGGGAACCGGCGGTATTTATAGTTGGCAGGCTATGATTTGCTTAGCTATTACCAAGATGTTGATTTGCATAAAGGGAGAGCGATATAGAAGCAGTTTTATTCAGCGGATGACTTATACGGCGCCTTATAGAAAATATGACTTAACGGGAAAAAATGCGGAGAACAGCTGGCTTTCCAAGGACGCTGCGAATGTGAGGGAATATTATTCCAGAGAGGAGTGTACCTTCCTGTTTACGCTGAACGCATATCAGGGACTTTTTGAGGCCGTATATTATGACGGTATTTTTAGAAATGTACAGAAAATATCCAAGAACCTGCCGATTCTGTTTGTATCGGGGAAGGATGACCCGGTGGGAGATTTGGGAAAAGGAGTAGCGAGGGTTTATAGGAGGTTCAAAAGAGCAGGTATCAAGGAGGTGGATTGCGTATTATATCCGAACGACAGGCATGAGGTGCTCAATGAGACGGATAAAAGTAAGGTGTATAAGAGAATTGCGGCATGGCTGAAGGAGCATGCGGAAGCTTGACGCCAACATAGAGTGCTTTGCTTATGAAAGAATTATTTCGGCGCCGCTTCAAAGGGAGCGGCTGATGTTTGAACAGGCATGTAAAAGGATAAGAAAGCGAAGCCACTGTAAAAAGGGAAAAATAAATCTGCGTGTGAAAAGAAGAAAAAATAAAGCCGCGTGTAAAAAGGGGGAAAATAAAGCATCGTGTAAAAGGGGGAAAATAAAGCATCGTGTAAAAAGAAGAAAAAATAAAGCAGTATGTAAAAAAGCGGAAAAATAAAGTCACATGTAAAAAAGAAAAAAATGACGTCATATGTATAAGGGGGAAAAGCGAGGGGCTATAGAACAGAAATAAAATCATTAGACAGGAAAAGAAGCGTTAAATGAAGAAAAACAGAAAAACAATAAGGATAAGCAGCTTCACGGCATTGATTCTGCTTATTCTATGTGTGGCACTCAAAGGTGTACATATAGAAAATGCCGATATCAGGGAGGACGGGAAAATATCGGAGGCCTCGTCCAACTCCCTGTTTTTACTGGAAGATATTCCTGAGTTTTCAGGAGAGAGCTATGTGGAAGTGAATGGAAATATACCGTATTTTGAGGAAGAGGAATATACCACAAAATCCTTTGAAAGCTACAGTGAGCTGGATTCTCTGGGAAGGTGCCGCGCCGCTTATGCAAGTATCGGTGTTGATTTGATGCCTACGACGAAGAGAGAGGGAATCGGCAGCGTGAAGCCCACCGGATGGCATACCGTCAAATATGACTGTATAGAGAGAAAATATCTTTATAATCGCAGCCATTTGATAGGCTATCAACTTACAGGAGAAAATGCCAACGAAAAAAATCTGATTACCGGAACAAGATACATGAATGTGCAGGGGATGCTCCCTTTTGAAAATATGGTGGCAGATTATGTGAAGGAATCGGGTAATCATGTTTTATATAGGGTAACGCCGATTTTTCAGGGGGATAACCTTCTCGCCGCGGGTGTTCTTATGGAGGGCTGGTCGGTGGAGGATAGCGGCGAGGGTGTTTGCTACAATGTATTTGTATATAATGTACAGCCGGGGATTGAGATTGATTATGAAACAGGAGAAAGCAGGCTGACGGACTCGGCTCAGATGATCTATATTTTAAATACTAATACCGGAAAATTTCACCTTTCCGATTGCCTTAACGTGCGGGACATAAGTGAAAAAAACAGAGAGAAATATGTGGGGAACAGGAAAAACCTTATTATGCAGGGGTATGAGCCCTGCGGAAGCTGCCGCCCGTAGCAATTATGCCCAAAGGGCTTTTTTGAATAGGAAACTAGGGATACCAAAATCAATACATAGAAGGATTAATGAAAAGTGCATGGATGGTAGTCGGTTAAGCAGGGGCGACAGTATAGATATTTTTAAATTAATTTAAGGTAATATATTTTTGTTGATGATATTAAATAGTTGACCTAATTGGATTATATTGGTAAAATAAATGTAGCATTAGGGTCTATAGCAAATGCTATGATTTTCTGACAAGAAGATAATGTAACTAACAATCCGACAGGATTTTTTAGACTTTCAAAATAATGCGAAGGTTTTGTATGTAGTCCGTAGAGACCCTAATGCTTATAATACGGAGGATATATGGAGCAGGGGAAATTACAAGCTTTTAAGGATCAAGTGTGGACAACAAGAGTATCAAGAGTAAACGCAGAGGAGAGATTGGTAAGGAAGGAGCTTTTCTTTCAGGGGATAAATATATATTATTCTTGTGTTACAATTATTTTCTCTATTTTGACATTAAAGTATAATAATGAAAGGTTAAGCTTAATGACGGTTTTAATGACAATTTCATTATTAATTGTAATATTGTATTTAAACGGACAGAAATATTTAGAGCATGCAAGAGAATATCGGAAGAATTACACGGCGTTGCATAAGCTGGAATTTAAGCTGGAGCATTTAACCGCAGACAACATGAATGAAATAAAAGAAATTGAACAAGAGTATTGCAATTTGATGGATTCTGGCAGCAATCATATATCATATGACTATTATTGTACTGTTTTTGAAAGTAGAGGAGAGTATCGAGAAAATCGCTGGAAAGGCGTTAAAGCAAAATATATTTGGGGAACGTGTTGGAGAATTTTGATAAAAATTTTAATTGTGATATTACCGTTTGTTTTGTTTGGGGTATGTGGGGTGATTTAGTTGCAGGCAGCTGGGTTATGGAAAAAATTATTTTCTATAAAGCATTTAAAAGAACATTATGAAGAAAAAGTGAAGGTAAGACCTTCGATTGGAATGGACAAGGTTACGCCTAAAAAATTTGAAGACGAGCTAGATGAAAACGTCAAGGTAATCGCGAGAAAGGTTCATAATGGTACATATCATTTTACCAGATATAAGCAATTGCTTTTTACAAAGGGACCCGACAAGAATCCTAGGGTAATCTGTGTACCGACAATGAGAGATAAGCTTACGGCGTCCGCTTTAAACGAGCTGTTATGCGGAATTTACGGGAATGACTGCCGGACACAAATGCCGCAGGTCCTTATAGACAATATAATCAAAAATATAAATAGATATGAGTGTTTTGTAAAGTTAGATGTAAAAGCTTTTTATGCTTCGATTTGTCAAGACACGCTTATTGGAATATTAAAACGGAAAATTAGGAAAACAGAGATATTGACTTTGATAGAAAGGGCTATTAAAACAGAAGCCATAGCGTATCCGGTCAAGGAAAAGAAATCTGTTTCCGAAAGGAAGAAAGGAATACCGGAAGGCTTGCCAATATCAAACTCGTTAGCGAATATTTATATGCTGGATATAGATAAAAAGTATATGCAGAAAAGCAATTTAGTTTATTATAGGTATGTTGATGATATTCTGATTTTGATTGATCAGGCAGACTTTGACAGTGTAAAGAAGGAAATCGAGAGAGACATTAGCCGCCTTGGCCTAAAGCTTAACGATAAAAAGGATGAGGGGCCCATAGACAAAGGATTTGAGTATTTAGGCTACAAGTTTATGGATCAATCAGTTACGGTAAGGCATACCAGTAGATTGAAAATAGAACAGTCGATAGAGGAATTGTTTAAGGAAATTAACGGCAATAACATTCGATATATTGAATGGAGACTGAATTTGAAAATAACGGGATTTATTTTGGAACAGAAAAAGTACGGCTGGTTGTTTTTTTACTCTCAGATAACTGATTTGACCTTGCTATTTCATCTTGATGACGTAGTGGAAAAGCTGGTAAAAAGATATGGTTTGGGAGGGAAAATCAGAGTAAAAAGGTTTGTGAGGGCATTTGCGGAAATGCATCAGGCATTGCATGTGACGAAATATATTCCCAATTTAGACAACTTTAGTATAGACGATAAAATAAAGCTATTGTCGGAAATATACGGCTTAGATTTGTCGGAGAAAAGCGAGACGACAATAGAGATACATTTTAGAAGAATAATGAAAAGAGAAATCAGAGATATTGAAAAGGATATTCAAGACATTTCATAATTATTTAAATAAGCTTAAAGCGGCTTTATTACGAAATATGGCTCACAGGCAAAGCCCCATATGTATATTGTAGAGAATTAACGAGGTTTTGACCTTGCATTATTAGGGGCGCAGTGATAAAATAACGCATAAGCTATTGGGGAATGGCGAATGTGTGGGGGCTATATTGAAGGAATAATAAACACACTACCAGAGGTTGATACGGCTTGAGGCGGTGTGTTTTTTTGCAGATTAATGGCGAATAATTGCAGCGGAAGCCATAAGCTGTATGCGCCGCTGAAGCCGTGCCATATTCTATTCTAAGCGGAGGAGGTGGAATGGAAGCGCCGCAGGGGCAAAGCATCTTTGAGGCATGGACCAAACTATGAGTTATTTGTATGATATGCGTACAAATGAGCCTGTTTGGCAAACGAATGCTTGCAAAGATATGGCGGGAATATAGACGGAATAGGAACAAGTGAGAGTGGAACGTGAAGGAGGCAGGAGTAAATGGGGAAAAAGCGTTTTCAATCGGTGGATTCATATTTTATGGAAAAACAGTCCACGGAAGAAATGAATCGAGCCAAATATTTTAAAGTAGTACATAATTATATTCAATATTATTATAAGCGGGCAGATAAGTATAAGAAATGGTACTTGACTTTGAGTGTGGGGAAATTTCTGGTATTGGCGGTGATTCCGGTGAGTCAGACGCTCACGCAGTCCGTAAGCCTGCCGTGGCTTGCCGCGGGCGCCTCTTCACTGTGTATTTTGCTGGAATCCGTCACGGAGCTTTTCCGTATGAAGGACAAGTGGATACTTTATCGGGGAGTAGGAAACGATTTAATGAGCGAAGAGAGGCGGTATGTGATGAAGGCGGGGGTATATCAGGACGAGGATGAGGAAAAGAATTTCAGGTTGTTTGTGGCAAATGCGGAAAATATTATAGGCAAGGAGGCTTCTTCATGGAGCCGGCTCAGCGAGAAAGCAAATGAGGAGAAAGCGTAAGTCTAAAGCATTGTTGGGTGAAGTGCAAATAAAGTAAAAAGCAGAAGGCGCAAAGAAAACGCCTGAGTGGAAAAACGCAGAGGCAGGGAAGGCGTCGGAACAAAAAGGTAAGGGCAGTCAAAAGTGTCACGGCAAAGAGGAACCTAAACGTCAGGAACAAGCCGCCAAGGCGGCAGAAAGAGAGGGAATTATGGCAATGCAGGAGAGGATATACGGCTATAATATGCCGCTTACATTGGAGAAGCATTTTGAAAATCTGGCACAGAGTTATCCCACGGTACGGGAGCTTTATAGTCTGTGGCTTTTGCTTAGAAAGCGTATTGAGGAGGAATTAACACATTCAACCGGTATATTTGTAAATTATAGTCTCCATGACGGCAGCCATAGCCGTTCTATCATTCAGGCTGTGGAGCGTTTTTTGGGGGAAGAACGCATTTGCAGGCTGTCGGCGACGGATACTTTTATGCTGCTTGTGTGTATTTATTCCCATGATTATGGAATGTCACAGACCTTTAATAAAATATACGATATTTTGGGAAGCAGAGAATTTAAAGCATTTTTAGTACAAAAGGAAAAGAGCGGTCAATGGATGGAGAAGGAGGACGAACAGGCGGTACATAATCTTTTGCTTTATCTGAATCAGGAGAAGCCAAACCTTCCTCTCAAGGAAATTTACTATTCTATTATGCTGGTGGTGCAGCTCTATCTGCGCCCCTCGCATTGGAATGGGGTGGCGGATGTCAAAGGCGACTTTGAAGGGCTTTTTCAGGGGCATTTAAAGAAGAGGTTTATACATGGCATGGAGGGAATCGTGGAAATATGTATGAGCCATGGACGGGCTATCGAAGATATATTTAAGCTGTCATACAGGGCGGACGGAATGGTGGGGGATGAGTATCATCCCCGGTTTGTGGCTGCGATGCTGCGTCTGGGAGATTCGTTGGACTTGGACAACGGACGGTTTCCCATGTGGTTTGTCCGGGAGGTTGCGCAGAACAGGGATATTATACCGAAGCTGTCCGTTTTGCATTTTCGTAAGCATGAGGCGGTTTCTCATCTGTTGATTACACCCGAAACAATAGAGATTACCGCACACTGCTACTCCGAACGGTATCGGGAAGGGAATTTTAAATATGGACCGGATGCGGGAGCGGAAGAAAATGAGATAGAGAAGCACAAGCGGGAATTGTGGGAAGAGCAGGCGAGGCGGGAAAGCTATGAGGTGGCTGCGCTTGTATACGAGTGGACGGAATGTCTTGTTGAGGAGCAGCATGAGATGGCTCTCAACTGGAGCGAAATAGCGCAGCCGGATTTGGGACATGCACCGGCAAAGCCCGTTATCCATATTTATGTGGACAATAATGAATATATAGCCGAGAATAAGCCCCTTCAGATGAAGATGCCTCAGGAGACGGCAATGAGACTTCTGGAAGGCACCAGCATATACGACGATAAGTATGTGGGAATACGCGAGATGGTTCAAAATGCGGTGGACGCCTCTCTTTTGCAGCTTTGGAGTGATTTTCTGCATAACAGATACAGCTCCTATGGGCTTTTAAAGAATCAGGTGAGAAAGGGCTTTGACCTGTGGGATATGCAGCAGAAGAAACAAGCCTCGATTTTTGAAAATTATGATATAACGGTGGAGGTAATAGAGGACAGACAGCGTAAAAAGGTGATTGTGGTGGTGAAGGATAAGGGTATCGGAATCACCAGAGAAGATGTGCGATGTATTGCAGATATTGGTTCCAGCAAGGAAAACAATGAGCGTATACGGGAATTGACGAAGGATATGCCGGCATGGCTGAAGCCCTCGGGCATTTTCGGTATCGGGCTGCAATCCGTATTTCAGATGACGGACTGTATAGAATTTTATACGAGACAGCATAATGCGCCGGAGCTTCACATATTATTGCATTCCTATGGAAGGAACCGCGGAAAAATTGAAATCAGGGAGCTCTCCCAAACCATTGACGAACCATATTACGACAATGCCATACCCGGAACAAATGTGAAGATAGCGATTGCCCCTCATATTTTACAAAGCAGGAGGAGCGCCGGAAGCGAGCAGGACTTTAAGTATTACGATCCGGAATTTGACACAGGCGACGGGCTGCATATGCTTTTTGTAAGAGTTTGTCAGGCATGCATAGATAAGATCAGCGAATCCAGATACGATTATTTTAACGTAAACTATAAGGCGGTGGTAATTGACGAAAACGGCGAGAAGCAGTCCGAGGATGGGAAATGTCTGCGGAGCAGCTACATATGTCCGAATAATTTTAAAAAGGGATTTTTCGGCCAGCATCTTCAAAGCTTTCCGAAGGATATCACAGGCCCTTATGTGTTTATTGAGAATATGGCGTATTACTGGGACAGGGAGACATGCAGAGGCTACCTGTTGACGGTCAGACCTTGTAAAATTAAGGAAAAGGAGGGAAAAAATTTATTGTTCCTTCCTCCGAAGGTGCCAAATATATATACGATCAGTTATAAATTTAATAAAATCTCGGACGTAGAGGTTATTTATGACAGACATAACCGTTCCGGGCGCCTGTATGCGGGATTCCTGAATATGGAGGTTCTGATTTTGGACGACAAGCCTATGAATTATATGAACATTGACAGGAACAGACTGCGCGAAAACGCAATTGACGAGGAGGAGCTGCTTGAAGTCAGGGAAGAAATATTGAGGCGCTGGTGCGAGTATTTTTGTGAAGCCGAAGCGAAGAAGCAGGCAAAGATATCCGGTAAAACGGGCGAAAATACCAATAAGCGTTTTGACAATATGGAGGGGACTTTAATTTCTTTAATTTTATTATTTTACCGGAATGTACCGGCCGAGCTTTTCGGAGAGTTTGTCGGGTACTACAGGGAGAAGGTGGATTCGTGGCGGCTGTTTTTGGAAAAGGATGAAATGCCAGTTACCGAGCTGTGGAAGCCGGACAATCTGTTTAGAACCCAGCTGCCGCTTACTGTCGCGGCAGGACAGGGAATGCGCAAGGAGGATGTACAGCAGGAAGGAATGCGGGCGGAAGAGGAACTTAAGGAAAGCATTTGTTATGAGCGGAGCCCGCAGGCAGGGAAGGATGTGCAGCGGGAGGAGAGTCGGGCGCTGCCGCTTGATATAGAAAATCTGCGTCGCCTTCCGCACAGGCTGGTGACCATAGAAGATATTGTACAGGAAGAGGATATGCTGCGGTATTATCTGCGCTTGCAGGTTTCCCGACAGGAAATCAGACCAATCAGGATGAGTGAGGAGGCATGCCTGTTTGATTATATGTATTCTTTTGATGCCCATCCCAATAATCCTACCAGCATAAAATTTGACACACTGCCTAAAAAGGTTTATAAGCCGGACAGTCGGTTCCCGAATCTGCTGCTGCCCTGCTTTCCGGGAACCTATCGCAGGGGCAGGAATATGGAGTCGGATTTGGATTACTGCATAAAAAGCTATATTTTATCTCCCATTGACAGAGACGATGCGGTTAAGCTGGGGCGAAGCATAGAAAAAGGAGAGGATGTATGGAACGATTTTAGGGAAAGCGTTATGCAAAGCGAACAAATGGAGAAATGCGTGGAATATATCCTTAAAAAGAGATTTGCATGCTGTGATGACAGGGAAAAGAAAAAGGAGCAGATAAAAACAGAGTATGAAGCATTTTTGGAGCAGTTCTACAGATTGTTGGCTGAAAACGGGGATTTGGTGATGAATCAATTGGAGGAGAAGGAATAAACGCAATAGATGCCGAAAAAAGTGCGAATTATACCACATTCATATTTTTCAAGTGATATATTTGATAAGATAGTGGAAATTGTTATGCAGACAAAAAGCATAAAATTTATGACCACAATCTATGAAATGAGGTGTAAAATTGTGTTAAAGACAATTAAAGGACGGCTTACGGTCAGTGTGATAGGTATTGTAGTGGCAAGCATTCTTCTGACGACTGTGGGGATTATTGCGGTTGCAGGAAAGCGCATGATTCAGGATCAGGCGCAGGCTTTGCAGTTGAACGCGGACAAATACGCGGAGGAGATTAACACGTGGATTGAAAAGGAGAAGATGCTTGCGGCTGGGGCGTCGGACAGCATATCGGCAGGCAGAAGAACGGATAAGGAATTCATTCAGCATGTGGTGGACGTTCATGCAAAAGGCAGAGAAGAGCTTTTAAACCTGTATTGCGGAACCAAAGACAGCAAATTTATCCAGTCCAACAGAAATGCAACAATACCAAAAGGCTATGATCCCGTGCAGCGCGGCTGGTATAAGCAGGCGGCGGAGGAAGGCGGCGTCATAGTGACCGACCCATATTGGGATGTGATGACAAATCAGATGTGTACTACGATTGCAGCGCCTGTTTACATAGACGGTGAGCTTGTGGGGGTCATCGGTCTGGACGTAGCTCTCGGTACGGTAACGGATCTGACGGGAAGCATCAACTATGTGGAAGGAGCGTACGGTTTTCTAGTGGACAGTAGCGCTCAGTATGTTGCGCATAAAAATAAAGAATATGAACCTACGGAGACAACGGCTGTAGCGGTGGCGGATATAATGCCGGGCTTGAAAAAGACGTTAGAGGGAACGGATAACGAAGTTGTAAAGCTTACGGACTATGACGGCAGTGAATGCTATTTTGCAGTGGCAGGAATACAGGGCAGTAACTGGAAGCTGGGCGTTGCCGTTCCCACGGCGAATATTCTTGGCTCTCTTGTCACTATGATTACAGTGGCAGCGGTAATTGCTCTGGCGGTTATTCTGTTTGTGGCATTGTTTATGGCGGGGCTTATCGGAAGAATGCTGGCGCCCATTCAGATGTTAAAGAAGTTTGCATCAGGGGATTTTTCCGAGAATGCCGTCGGAGAGAAAGCGTCAGTAAGGGGGATAAAATCTCCAAAGGAACCAAGGGTTCCTTTGGTTCCTTTGGAATTCAAAAACGAGACGGAACAAATAAGAAAGGCGACTACAGAGGTAAGGCAGCAGATTAGGGAAATTATTCTGAACACAAAGCAGGAGGCGGGGAATATCAGCACCATTGCCGAGGGAACATCAGCGAAAATGGCAATTTTAAATCAGGATATATCGGGTATTTCAGAGCTGGTTGACCGGGTTATGGGGCAAACTCTCAGGGCAAGAGAGCTGACGGAAAATATTAAGAGCAACGGACAGGAGCTGGGAGCCGCCATAGAGAATGTGGCAAGAAAAGCGGGAGAGGCGGCAGAACAGTCCAACAGCATTATGGAGCGTGCCGGAAAGCAGCATGAAATTTCTCAAAAGTCCGCGGATGAAGCCGTTGCGCTTTATCAGGAGACGAAAGGAGACTTGGAAAAGGCAATAAAGGACAGTCAGAGAGTACAGGAGATTGATACCTTGACAGAGGAGATACTCGCAATCAGCTCCCAAACAAACCTACTTGCCTTGAATGCGTCCATAGAGGCGGCAAGGGCCGGCGAGGCGGGGAGAGGCTTTGCAGTAGTTGCTGAAGAAATCAGGCAGTTGGCGGACAATTCAAGACAGGCGGTGGATAAGATACGTCAGGTTACGGAGGGCGTGGTTTGCAATGTTGCTTTTCTGTCCGAAAGCTCAGGAAAGCTTTTGGACTTTATGAACGGGAAGGTCATGGAGGATTATAGGGATATGACGGAGCTTGCGGAGGTATATCAAAAGGATGCTGCCTTCTATAGCGATATATCCGGTGATTTAGGGGCGTCTTCCGAGGAGATGAGCGCCAGCATGATTGGAATAAACGAGTCAATCCTTACAATTGCGGAGCTGGTGGGAGGAATTTCGGAATCTATGCGGAGAATGGAACAGTCGGCAGAGGATTCCAATGAAAATTCCACGGCAGTAATGAAGCAGATGGAAGAATTATTCCGGTTAAGCGAGCTTTTGAACCGAACGGTGGCATCCTTTAGGGTATAGAGAGGCTTTATGGGCGGAAAAACATTATTGGAGAGGCATGGGAAGGTATGTTAGGCGGTTCTGTATATATAGCAATGATTCGGTTTGCAATAAGTCTTATAGGGGTAATTCTGCTATTTGGTTTGATGAGCGAGCCGCGATTCGGTAAAAGGAAAACGGTATTCTGTTACGGGTGCTTTGCTTTCGTATTGATTACGGCTGCCTGCGTTTGGTATGTGCTTGACCAGAAGAGCTGCGTTAAGCTGGCGGCGTTTACAATGTATTTATGCTTTGCCGTTTTTGCCGGATTTATGAGCCGGAATAAAATTTATCTGTTGGTATATAAATTGACATTTACATTTTATCTTATGGCAGTGTTTCTTATCAGCGGAATCGAAGTTGCCGCTGTCTTCTTTAACAGAAACGTATGGGCGGACATTGTCACCCGCATTGTGTTGATTCTTATAATGGCGCTTTTTATAGAGAAAAAAATTAAAAGCTCAATTCGCGGTTTCGGCAATTATGTGGAAAACGAGTTGGATAGGTTCAGCGTGACCATTATGATAATGAGTATTCTTTTTGGAGTCGGCTTTATTCTAAATCCGGGCAGCATACAGCAGCAGACGCCCTATCGTCTTTTTCAGATTGCTATGAATTTTTTTCTGACAGGCGCCCTTCAGCTTTTGGTGTTCCGGCTCTATCTTCATATCGGTAAAGAAAAGGAATACGAGAAGGAGAACCAGCTAATGCAGATGAACCATAGGCTGATGGAGAGACAGATGGAGCTTTTGGAGGAGTCTGTGGAGGCAGGAAGAAGAATCCGTCACGACGCCAGACACCATAACACAGTGATAGCGGAGTATGTACGCAGGGAACAGAATGAGGAGCTTTTGCAATATTTAAAAGAATACGAGAGGGAAATGGATGAGAGTATACCGGAGAAAATATGCGCCAATATTGCAGTCAATAATATTCTTTCAGCCTATACTGCAAAAGCGCGGAAGGAACGGATAAAGGTCACGCTGGATGTGGAGCTTGGCAGAAGCCTGACCATACCTAATATTGATTTGGTGACAATATTGGCAAATGCCTATGAAAATGCCATTTATGGATGTGTGGAGGTGAAAAAGCAATCTAAGGAAAGAGAATGTTTTATTCATTTAATGCTCAAAAGAAAGAAAAATAAATTGGTTATATCCTGCAGTAATACCTGCAGGATAGAGACGGAGCTTAAAAACGGACAGCCAAAGCCCGAGTTTACAGGAGGCATTGGGGTATTGAGTATTATTAAAACGGCAGAAAAGTTTGACGGTGAGTATGATTTCAGAAACGATAACGGAGTGTTTGTTTTCCGTTTGATTATGAATATTCCTTCGTCAGATACATATTGATTTTAAGCGGAAATTACATTATAATGGAGAATAAGATGAAAGGGGTGCCGTATATGTATCTGATAGCACTCTGTGACGATGAAACGGCAGAGCTGAACAAAACAGAGCAAATGCTGTGCGTTTACGAAAAAGAACATCCCGATGCGGATATTATTATAAAACGTTTTAATAACGCAAATGAATTGCTTTTTAAGGTCAAAGAACAAGATTTTCAGCCGGATTTAATTTTGATGGATATATACATGCCGGAAAAAATGGGAATTGAAGCGGCAAAAGAATTGCGAGATATGGGAAGCACGGGCAGGATTGTTTTTCTTACCACGTCAAGGGAGCATGCTCTTGAAGCATTTGGCGTGGATGCAGCGCAATATCTGGTGAAGCCCATATCAAAAAATATGTTATTTCCAATATTGGACAGATGCCTTGGGAGTATAGAGGAGGAGCGGAGAAAATATCTTTTGCTGCGGACCGACGGCAGGATACGGCGTATTATGATAGGCAGCATTATATACTGCGAAGCGCAGGGGAAAACGCAATTCCTGTATCTTACGGATGGCACCCAATGTCTGCTTCGTATGACTATGGCAGAAATCTATGAGATGATTTCTCAATACCGGGAATTTGTAAGAGTGGGAATAGCCTATGTTGTGAATCTGGAGCATATAGACAGTCTGAATGCACAGGAGCTTCATATGGATAACGGGAAAAGGATTTATTTGCCGAGGGGCTCCTACCAGCCTTTGAGGGAAAGCTATTTTAAATATTACTGCGAAGAGGTGAGCGAGACAGTTTAAGGGAGATAAAAATCCCCGTTCACTCCGATATGCCGGAGAGAATAAAGCAAACGCAGGCAGGAGGGTAATGTGGCAAAGAGAAAGACCTTAATAAAGGAATTTGAGGAGCTGGTCCGAAGCGGAGACGAAGAGGCGATTAAAGAGGCGTTTGATAAATGTGATATCAACGCCTATGGTGGCTATGGAAAGGGAAACGCATTGTTTTTTTTGTTGTCCTTTAACATGATGAAATGGCTTATCGATCAGGGAGCGGACATTGAATATATCAACCAGTTTCATTATACTCCGTTATTTCATCATGCGTGCCACAAATTTGCACAGGCTCAGGCGCTTAATTTGATAAGGCTTGGAGCGGATGTAAATTATATACATCCCCTGTACAAAACTACTTTACTGCATGCGGCGGTCATGTCTAAAAGTCTTGAGCTTATTCAGGAGTTAACGGAAAAGGGTCTTGATGTGAATGCACTGGACTATCAAAACAACACGCCTCTTGAAGCTGCGTTTTATGGTGCGCGCACAAGGGATATTATAGAGCTGGAGCCCATTGCGGAGTATTTATTATCCCACGGAGTAAATCCTACGGAAAAGCTGAAGGCTTATATGAAAGCGGATGCCGAAGAAATAGAATTCAGGAGAGAAAATATCAACCCTGATTATATCGGTCAGGTGGATAAGGCTTTGGAAGGTTTATATAAGCTCATTGACATTGAGCCGGTTCCAAGACATAAGAGCTTTGACGGAAAGTTCCAAATTGCAATAAAGGAAAAAACGTGGCAAAGGCAGCATGCGGAGCTGTGGAAGCTTCTGGTACCGGGCTTAGGACATGCCAATACGGTTCAGGGTGAGGTTATACGAATTACGGGAAGAATCGTATATGAGATATTGGATAATGGAGCCGTTAATTGGGACAGGGATTATGAAAAAATGGCAAAAAGCCTTCAGGAATATATATCTATGGGAAAAGGGTTGGATTGTGGGAAATATGAAGAGCTCAAAAGCATAATCCAAACGCTGCCGGATGCATGGGAGGAAAAGCTCAATCGTATGACGGAGCTTTGCGTAGAATGGGTAACATGTAATCTTGACCCGATTCCGTTGCAGGAAGTTGAGTACAGAAGATAGAATAATGACAATTTGAATTTGCGGGGATACGAAATGTATTTATCGCACATTACCACAGGCTATCTGTAAAGGATAGCCTGTATAAGTATAAGCGCCTTTGCAATTTTGACATCTTTTGCTTCCGCTAGGGATTACCATATCCGGAATCGCAATAATTTCAGAATTGCAGGGAGTAGAAGAAAGACAGGCTGAAATAAGAAGAATACAGGCGTTTGAAGCGATAGAAAATAGAATTTACGTGAAAATGAACGAGTGGAATAAAGGATTTGATTATGACGGAAAAGAGCTGGTTCCGATAAACGTTTTAATGAACCATGATTTTTATCATACCACGGGAGTTTTGCAAAATTTAGAGAAGGTGGGCGATTTAGTAATAGAAGATTCCAATGAATATTACCGGTTTTATCAATTGGAGATTTTGGACGTCCGTCGCGTAAAAGCTCCGGAATGGATATTAAAACGAATATATTTATTGAAGGGGAGACAAATGAGTACACAGCGTGGTTCGTCGGTTCGTAAAACATATACAAGTGATTCGGCATCTGATGTATGGAGTGAATATTATAAGCCATTTTATAGTAATATTGACTGGGATTTTTGGAAGATTTTTGATTATGATAACTTAATAGGGGGAGATAATGGAAAAAGAAAGTATGCCGCTGTGAGCAAAAAAAGGATTATTAACTCCCAATATGACTCTTTTGATAATTGTAAGCTTGGCGGAGAGATGGATTTTAATTTTAATTCCGACAAACAAAGCTGGCAGAAAGACAAATATGGGTATTATGAAGACATTCTTGAAAAAGATGATAAGATGAAGGAGGCTGACAAGGATAAGGCGCTTGAGATATTAAGGCAATGCAGGAAAACACAATATACACGCTGCAACTTATCTGTAATTATTGTTACAGGTGGTCTTAACAGCTTAAAGGGAAAGCTGTCGCAGGATAGAAGAGCATTGGACCGCTTTGATGCTTTTATCTACATATTAAGCGATTATTTTCATAAGCGAAATGCCGGAAGGGAAAAAGCCGAAGGATGTGGAGAGGATTATATGCATATCATTTTTTCTGAGGCGTGGCATTCTGCAAAAGGAAACAGAGAATGTCTGGGCGAATACTTAAATTTGTATACAGATATCAATGATTATTTTATGAAAAATTATAATATAGATGACAACGAACTTATAAAAGCCTTGATTCATTCAGGGAAGGAACCGATTGATAGTGGGGAACGCGTTATGGAGTATTTGAGATTGGCAAATTGGTATTGGCGGGAAAAAGAAAAACAGATAGAAAAGATTTTGGTGGAGTGACGCCGGAATTTGAAGTATTATAAAAGAAAATGCGAGGAGGTATTTTTATGGAACTAACAATGGAACAGGTAAAGGAAATAGCGGCTGCAATAAAGAAAAAAACGGCTGTGGATGCGTATTCTTTCACTATTTGTCCGGATAAAAAACCGGATATCCTTGACAGTAAGTTCGGCGGGCTGCCTTATTGGGATAAGTCGAAAGAATATCCGGTGGATTCAAACGGCAGCCCATTGATTCTTTTGGCTCAGATTAATTTTGACAAAATCCATCCGGATGCACCGCTGCCGGAGCAGGGGATGCTGCAATTTTTTATCGGTGGGGACGATGTATTCGGGTTGGATTTTGATCACCCGAACGTTCAGGACACGTTTCGCGTTGTCTACCATGAAACGATAGACCCATCCGTCTCCAGAGAGGATATGGAAAAGCTGAACCTTCCGGACAGCGCAAAAAAGGAATGGGGAGACAGTACCCCGGTTTACGGGGAATGGGCTGTGACTTGTGAAAAGCAGACAAGCTCTATGAATATAATAGACAAGTGTTTTGAGCAAATGTTTTTTTCCGTAGTGAAGGAGCTTTATGGATGGGAAGTGGGGGAAGCCTCTCTTTATGATGAGCTGGACGATGAAATCATTGACGCGCTTGAAGAAGAGCTGAACGAGAACAATGACAAGCCTGATTCAAACGGCGGTCATTGGATGCTTGGATATCCCTGCTTTACCCAAGAGGATCCGCGTTTGTATGAAGAAAGATATGCGAAATATGATACGCTGCTCTTTCAGATGGATTCCGACGGCTCAGAGTGTGATTATGTTCTCTGGGGCGACGTCGGCGTCGGTAATTTCTTTATCAATCATGAGGCGTTGGAAAGGAAAGATTTTTCCGACATTCTGTACAACTGGGATTGCTGTTAGAAACTATTGGAAGAAACAGGAAGGCCGGCGGCGGAAGTCTGTGACGGAGGTCAGAAGTATTGCAGGAAAGAAAAGACGGCGGAGATATTTTGTTATGCAGCAGCCCATTGGCACAATATGTATAGGAAAGTGCGCAAACGGTAAGCAGAGACCTATTTGCGGTGTCCGTGAAAGTGAATGGCACAAAGTCTGTGGAGAGGAACTTTATTAGAAATGGATTATTGTGAAGGCTGTAAAACGCAGGAATGTAGGTCTACTGAAATATATGAGTTCTTACAATATATTTCTGACGAATTTGGAAAGGATTTTCAAATATGCGAATGCCCTGATAAGGCAGGAGCAAAGTATACTTGCGATATGGTACTAATTGATAAAGCAACCGAAGAAAAGTATATGTTGAAATTGGTATTTCTTTGAGGGAAATAAATACTGACAATCCAAGAGGCAGTAAAGACTCCTAGATGGGTGAGAAGAAACGGCGGAAGCTTAAAAAAGGACGAATAGGGATTTTTGAACCCCTTGAAAATACGGCATAATCAAGCATTTATGGAGGTTTTAGCGACATGATTAAGATATTTTTCGCATGCCAGACAGTATCTTGAAGGGTTCCGGGAGAGTCTGTAAAATCAATGCTTTTACGGTGGGGGAAGGTGTTTACTACACTACTGCGCTATTTTTGAAAGAGCCTTAAAATGACATAGATATTTCTTCCCCATAAATTGTTTATATATTGAATAACCTTAAAACTTGTTGTATTATATTAATCAGAGCATTAGTTTATTATGGTAGAACACCTTTCATTGAGAGGAGGTCCTGGTTCGATTCCAGGATGCTAAAGAGCATTATATTATAATACTCTTTAGCATCCTGAAATCTCTAAAATTTTATTATGGCTGAAGAAATATTTCAAGCAAGCACCTTAAATGTTAAAGATTTAAAAAAGCAAAAAAATAGGATTTTAACTTTAGTCAACAGAGCGATTCGTGAAAAAAATGATGCAGACTTAATTTCTTTAACAAAAATGTATGCTTTGCTTTATTCCGCATATGCTGAAACGTCGTTTTTAAAGCTTATCCATACACCAAAAGCATTTAGTGAGTCGGAAATTTCCCAAATAGAAAATGGAAGAAATCTTGAAGAAAAATGGACAAAGTGTGTTGAATTTGCATTTAAAAAGCTTAACTCGGATGCAAATTTAGGAGAGATTGCGAATAAAAAACAAACTTTAAGAAGAATACTAATGGAATATATTATTGAGCCCAGTCAGATAAGGAACAAGGTAGCGCACGGTCAATGGATTATCTGTTTAAATAATAATTGTACACAAGTAAATAATGATATAACATTAAAAATGCAGCAGTTGGACTTTGTTAGAATAGATAGATATTTTTCTATATATGAGAAATTTCAACAATGTATTTTAGATTTGTGTGTATCACAAAAAACTCATTACCGTGATTATTATATAATCATAACGGCTCTTGAAAAATATATAGATTCGACAAAGTCATGGTCATTAGAGACAAAAAAGCAAAAAATATTATCATCACAGAAGCATCAACGTTACCAAATGCAGAAGAATTTATATAACAGGAACATAGACTGATTTCAATTATCTGGTTATTTTCACAATACGGCAGCGATAAAGTAGAACATGCTGCATTGGGTGACGGCTTAGCAGGATAATGTGATTGATGCGGCAGTTTTCTTTAGAAAGTGCTTTACACTTGGGGTTTCTTCTCACTGATTTTGATTTTTTCACGCCCCTAAACAGACTACGATTTATGATTTATATCCATAAATTCCTTAGCCTTTGCATCTCCTTTTATCCTTTTTTCATGTGTGATTGTCCTTTTCTTCGCCCATTCTTATTTGTATATGCCGCCTCCTATAGGGGCATTTTTGTCATAATGTTTATCTGTTCAAATCTTATGGCAGGCGGGAGCATCGGCCTGCCATATCTAAAGAAATCTTTATAGTTCTTACGGTTTTCTCTTTATACTTCCTCTTTATACTGAAATTATCAAATGACAGTATAGCACGCTGAATTCATTATATGAGGAGGAACATCCTATGTGGCAGTTTTTAAGAGAATACCTCAGTGCTCCGGACACTATCGGGGCTATTGCGCCCAGCAGCAGGCATCTGGCGGCGTCCGTGACGGCTTCTATTGATTTCGATAAAGCCCACTGCATTGTAGAATACGGGGCGGGAACGGGCGTATTTACCAGAGTGGTGGCAGCAGGAAAAAGGCGGAACACGACTTATATCGTGATTGAACAGAATGACCGTTTTTACGAAATGCTGCGGAAACAGTTCCATGGAATACCGGGGGTGGTGCTGATCCATGGAGATGCCGGAAATGTATGCGGCTTCTTAAGAGAACAGGGGTTTCGGCATGCGGATTATATCATTTCCGGTCTGCCATTTACATCTCTTCCCCGGCAGGTGTCCCACAGAATACTATTACAGACCCAAAAGGCTATCGGAATCGAAGGCGTATTTACCACATTTCAGTATACGCTTCTGCGGAAAACCTTTCTTGAAAATTACTTCAATATCCAGAGGATTGTGCGGGTCTGGCGAAACCTGCCCCCGGCATATGTGCTGCACATGAAATTGAAATGCTGCCATGGGAAGCAGACTTCTGCGGACGGTGCGGTATAAACCAATATCAGGAGGTGTCGTTATGTGGTGTGTCTATTTTCTTGTCTGCGTGCTGCTCCCTATATGCGTTCCGGTGCCGGAAGCGGCAGTGATACTGTGGGGAACCAGACAGATCGGCAGCCTGGGGGCCTTTTTCTTTGGGGTCACAGGTTCCGTGCTGGGATTGACGATTATGTATTCCTTATCTTCACTGATCGCACATCGTATTTTAAAGGGGAGAAAGGAGAGAAGGCAGCTTGCGTGGCTGCAGCAGCTGACGGGGCGGTATCGCGTTTGGATTCTTGGCGTACTGCTGATCGTTCCGCTTGTGTCTGACGAAGTGCTCTGTGCAGGCTCTGCTTTTTTGAAAATATCATTGCCTCAGTTTCTGAAAATTGGTATAATTGCTAAAATCATATCCATTGGTATGATTGCCTTTTCGGGTTTTTTTGGCAACTTGTGCGGTCTGAGGCGATGGCAGATTATCGCTGTGGAGCTTCTATTCATGTTTCTTGCCTCGGCGGCTCTGCAGCATTTCTGCAAAAAGGGAGAAGCAAAGCTATCATGAAAGAATTCATACTGGTTGTTGACGATGATAAAGACATCCGCAGGCTTTTGGGCATCTATCTGGGCAATGAGGGTTACCGTTACCTCTCCTGTGAAAATGCAGCGCAGGCGCTGGATATTCTGGAGCGCTATCAGGTGGATCTGATCCTGATGGATGTGATGATGCCGGGAATCGACGGTATCAGCGCCTGTCTGCGAATAAGGGAAAAAAGTAAAATGCCAATTATATTTATGTCGGCAAAGGCGGAAGATATAGACATAATACAAGGGCTCACGGTGGGAGGAGACGATTATGTGACGAAGCCTTTTAAGCCCATTGAGCTTCTCGCCCGCATCAAAGCCCAGCTCCGCCGCTATAAACAGTACAATGAGACGAAAAAGCCGGCGCACACGCTCCAGACGGAGGATCTGACGGTAGACATGGAAAGCCGTCAGGTATGGGTAAGCGGACGGGAAGTGAGGCTGACGCGCAAGGAGTATGACATTCTGGAATATATGCTGCGGAACAAGGGGCAGGTGTTGACCATGGGGCAGATTTATGAAGCGGTATGGCATGAAGAATTTTTCTGTTCGGAAAATGCGGTGATGATGCATATTGCCAATCTCCGCAATAAACTGAACTGGGATAACGTACATTCGGATTTCATCAAAACCTGTTGGGGAAGAGGGTATCAGATATGACGCTGTCAAAGATCATTCCAAACTACATCTTAATCAACGGCATTGTCATCGGAGGAACGGTTTTCGTGATTTTTCTAGTTTACAGAAGACTGTCCTCCTCATTCCAAAAACGCCTCACGGCATATTTCCTGAAGGCGGCCTGCGTCTCCCTTGTTATCAGCTTAGCGGTGCTGGCGGTGGTACTGACCATGATGCAGCTTCTGCTCCATTCCAGAATGTGGGATTATTTTCATGAGTTGAGCTATAGATACCTCATTGCCGCCGAATATATTCAGTCGGTGCTGGCAGTGGCGTTTCCCGTGATATGCTTTATTGTCTCCTTTTCTGTCAGGATTAACCGCAGGGTCAGGTATGTGGAGTATCTGTCTCAGGAAATTCAGAAGATTCGGGAGGAGGGCTTTGGAAGGAGCATGGAACTGCAGGGAGACGATGAGATCACCCAGCTTTGCGCCGTCATCAACGAGATGTCCGTCCAGCTCAGGGAAAAGGAGGAAAGGGAAAAAAGGCAGCAACAGAGTAAGAATGAGCTGATTACCAATGTCTCCCATGATTTGCGTAGTCCTCTTACCTCGATCATCGGCTATGTGGAGCTGCTGAAGGAGACGGGGCCTGAAGACAGGCAGCGCTTTGATGAATACATTGAAGTGGTAGAGCGACGTCTGACGGGGCTTAACGGGCTGATCAACGAACTGTTTGAATATACAAAGCTGAACTCCGCTGACCGGTTTCCTGACATGGAGAAAAGGGATGTGCTGGAACTGCTGCGGCATATCCTTTATGAATATAAAATTCTGATGGAAGCAGAGGGCCTGACGCTTTCATGGCAGCTGGGGGCGAAAAGCCATGTTGCCTATATCAATACGCAGCAGATGGTACGGGTGTTTCAGAATCTGCTGGACAACGCCCGCAGATATGCTGATCGTTCCGCTCCGGTAACCGTGACGGCACAGGACACGGGCAGACTCCATATCTGTATCACGAACCGATTGACGGATGCTCACGGCATTGAGCCTGACCGAATCTTTGAGCGCTTCTACTGCGGAGACCGGGCCAGAAGCACCCCCCAAAGCTCCGGACTGGGGCTTGCCATTGTAAAACGCATCGTGGAACTCCACGGGGGCGAGGTCGATGCATCGTTACAGGAACAGGAACTGTCCGTCCATCTGTTTCTCAAATAAAAGAAAAAGCGCCATTAGAAAAAATCTGTATATACCGCAGCGAAAAAGGCATGCTGTTTCTGAATAAAAAACAGTATGCGCATATTGCCGAGGCCGTTTCGATGAGGGAACGGCAGTCCGGCAGGGAATCATAAAAAACGAGGTGGCATATAGGTTTTCCTGTCTTGCCATAATGTCCTTTCTCCCATAATGGGGCGTTCTCATTTTGCGTGAACAAATCCACCATTCAGAGATACGAAGCGGACGGCGTTGACCCAAAGCGCACCATGATTATCAACGGACTGGCGGAAGCGTTGCTCACCACTCCCGAATGGCTGACAGGACTTTCCGAAAAAAGGAATATGACAGCAGAACGCTCTGTTCCAAAGAGATGGAGGAGCATATCAAAAAGTATTCGGATACGGTTTCCTCTGCCATAAAGGATGAGCCGTACCAGCAGCTTTTGACGACTTTCCTCGGCAAGATGATTGACCTATATACGGTTATGACTGTCCATTTTGCCGACGCAATGGCAGAGGTTGACCGTGTGGCGGAGGACGAGGGGCTGAAACAGTCGCTTAAACGGTACGCCATTGAATCGGGCGCAATTACCGAGCGTGTTTACCGCAAAGAGATGGAACTGCCTGTCGAAGATATGAAGCGTTTTTTAGACGGAATTTTACATATCTACGATGAGGGACGCACAAAGGTTTCTATGGGCGACCTTTTCGGGATAGTAGCGGAAGCCGAAGCAAGGCTTACCGAAAAAGATAATTTCGTGGCACCTTGACAAAAGCTTGACTGTCGTCTCGCTGAATGCGGCAGTCGCCGAATGAATATGCAAGCATATTCGCTCGGCTCGTTGCTCGCACAAAATGCCGATTGAAACCAATCGGCACAAGTGACACTATTACTTTATGCACACCATAGTCATAAGTTCCGATTGCCACGGATAGAAAGGAGTTTTTATCTATGGCAAAAGGTTCTGTAAGAAAGAAAGGCAAAAAGTGGTACGGACGCTTTTATATTGAAGATGAAAGCGGTCGGAAAATGCAAAAGGAGTTTGCAGAAACGGAAAGCAAAGCCGAAACGGAAGCTATACTCCGTAAGGCGCTGGAGGACTACGAGGAAAAGAAATTCGTAGCGAAATCCGAAAACGCCACGGTGGGCAGCTTACTGGATGTGTGGGTGGAGGAAAACCGTCACCGCCGACCATTTGCAGGCATATATGGACTTCCTCAGCTTCGGCGGAACAAATCTCGATGGTACAACCGCAAAGGCACTCAGCAAAGGGTATCTGCGGTTATTCTCGGCAGTTCTGCAAGGGGCGTTCCGCTTTGCGGTATTCCCGAAGCGGTTGATTTCCTTTAATCCCATGCAATATGTGGTATGGCGGGGCAAGAAAGAGGATTATGACCTGTTTTCAGACGAGGACGGGGAAACTGCTTCCACGCCTACACTCAGCCATGAGCAGTATTTGAAGCTGGAGAAATTTCTGAAAAAGAAAGACAATCCCGCATTGTTGCCCATTCGGATTGCTTACTACACGGGGCTTCGCATTGGCGAGGTCTGCGGCTTGACTTGGCAGGACATTAACCTTGACAAACAGTATCTTACGGTGCGTCGCAGTATTCTCTACAAGGGAACAAGGCACAAGACCGAGATAGGAGCGACAAAGCGAAAGAAAGTCCGTACCGTGGACTTCTGCGACACGCTGACGGCAATCCTGCGGACAGCGAAAACCGAACAGCACAAAAACCGCTTCCGATACGGGGAACTTTACAACCTCAACTATTATACGGAGGTTAAAGAAAAAGACCGCACCTATTATGAGGTTTACAGTCTATCGAGGGCTGAAGAAATCTCAGGGAACTACAAGGAAATATCCTTTGTCTGCCTCAAACCTGACGGAGCGTATGAATCGCCGAGTACGATAGGGATTATGTGCAGAACGGAAAAGATTGAGGGGTTAGAGGGTTTCCACTTTCATATGCTCCGACACACCTTTACCAGCAATCTGATCTCTAACGGGGCAGCCCCAAAGGATGTGCAGGAGCTTCTCGGACATGCCGATGTAAGTACCGCGATGAACATTTACGCTCACGCTACAAGGGAGGCGAAGCGTACTTCCGCAAGGCTGTTGGATAAGGTAGTCGGCGGAGAATAAAAATTTGCCCTTGTTTCGGCTCGTAAGGGCAAAAACAAGGGCAGATACATAAGGTTTGAGCGTTAGACAGGCGTAACGCCTTGAAAATGCAGGGATTTCAGAGGGTTTGATAGACAAACCGGAATTTAACGTACAACCTCAATATTTGTAATATCAAATCCAACTTTTTCGTATAGCATTAAAGCTTTTTCATTCCATTTAGCAACATGTAACGAAATAGGCTCGTTACTACTTTGGCGAATATAGTTCATTCCCCATAATAAAAGTTGTTTTCCATACCCTTTATTTTGAAATTTCTTATTGACTATCAAATCATCTATTTCATTTCCATAACATGCGACAGAACCGATAATTTCTTCTTCACATACAAACAAGAAAATGTCTTTACTCTTTTCACTAATTTGTTCATAATCGCTCAAAAAATTATATGGCTCGATATCAAGGGATTTTCGCATTTCATAAAAGCATGCATTATATATTTTCATGTATTGTTGAAAATACTTTTTCTCAAAAGGAATACATAGGATGTTATTTTTCTCAATGTTATTTTTTACATATTTCATTTCATACGCTATGATTTCCATGCTGTAATCCCCTCTCTGCAAATCCCAATTTGTTGAATTGTTTAATATTATTATCTTACCACAAACGCATACACAATTCCAATAAATTTTTCTTAATCTTTCTTTGCCCTATTCTTCGCAATCATCATCTGCCTTGTCCGTTCCCTTTGCTCTATGCTGACCGCTCTTGGCTTGCGGTAACTAATGTATGATTTCGGAAAAGAATAGGTCTTAGATACCTCGTTCTGCTCTATCAGCTTGTATGTATCGTGAAAGTTTCATAGTGCCATATCCCCCTTTTCCTTGCGGTGGGTTCTGTGCTTTTTTCCCTCGGCAACTGTTGGCTCTTTTAGCTGTTCCTTTGCTTGGGCTAATCTTGAAGCGCTATAATAAAGTTACAGGAGTGGCTGATAAGATATACTGAGAAGAATTAGAAACGGGGTACTTATTATGTCACAAAGTTATACTTCTGAATTTAAAAAGAAAATTGTCCGTCTCCACGAGGAAGAGGAACATACTTACATAAGCATCACAGCAGAATACGGTGTATCTAAAGCGGCTATCTCTGCGTGGTGGAAACAGTTCCGCGGTGAATGCCAGACAAGCCCAGAATCAAAAGCCGAATACGATAACATGAAAGGAGTCATCAAACTCAAAAGAGAAAATGAGGAGCTCAGAAAAGAGGTGGCATTAAAAAAAGCAGCGGCATTCTTTGTGAAGGAAACCGGTTAGAGGCTTATCGATTTACAGATGAAAATTATGAGGAATTTGGCATCCGCCGGTTACTTACACGGCTTGCCATATATCCCAGCGCTTATTATAACTACCGAAAACATCGGAAGGCGGATTATTATGCCCAAAATCAGAAGTCCTGGAACAGATGGGGGAGATTTATCACAGCCATAGCGGAGTCGATGGTTCCGGAAGCATGACAGTTTATCCGGCGCGCAGGGGGCATGGATAGGGCTCCGCGACCATACACAAATACATGAATAAAGAACTTGGCCTGCGTTCCATTGTACGACCGGAAAAGCCTGATTATCAGCAGGGAAAAGCGCACAAAGTGTTTGAAAACAAAATAAATCAGGATTTTACTGCGGCAAGGGTCAACCAAAAGCGGTGCACGGATTTTACTTATCTGTTTCTTAACAGCCATGAAGCAAGGTATAACCGCACCATTATAGATCTGCATGACAGGAGTGTTATTGCAAGTGTCACAGACCGTCACATCACCAGTGGCCTGACAATTCGTGCCCTGAAGAAAGCGCTGGCTTCACAGCCACAGATCAAAGGGAAACTGATTCTCCATAGCGGCCGGGGCACTCAGCTTACGTCAAAGGTGTTTGTGGAATTCTGTGAATCTGTCCATGTAACACAGAGCATGAGTAAAGCCGGATATCCCTACCACAATGCGCCAATGGAGAGATACTTCAACACGTTGAAAAACGAATGTACAAATTTATATGAATTTCGGACAGAGGATGCACTTTATCAGGCAGTGGAAGAGTTTGCATATGTAAGCTATAACCATGTCCGTCTTCATAGTTTTAACGGATATCGTACACCCTATCAGGCCCGGACGGCATCTTAATGATGTGATGTTGTTCTGAAACAAAAGTGATTTTGTTAGCCACAAGTGTTACAAAAAAGCTTGATTACTACAACCCGGCAATGAGATTTTGTATTCTTATGTGATGTCTTTTTCTAATTGCGTTGAAATAATAGAACCGCAGTCTATGCGGGAGCAGATGAAAAAAAGATTGCAGGAAATGCAAGAAAAATATAGAACATGACTTTAGGTGCCAGATTATGTTTGATACACTGTTTCCCATAGGAGGTACTGATATGAAATTTGAATGGAAAAAGCACGAAAAAGCTCTATATGGAACAAAAAGTATACCTGCTTTAGTAGATATACCCAAGCAAAATTTTATTATGATGAAAGGAAGCGGAAATCCTAACGACACAGATTTTTCAGATAGGGTATCTGCTCTCTATTCATTAGCGTATGCCGTCAAAATAGGCTATAAATCTACTGCAACTAAAAACATTTTATCAAATGAAATTCACGACTTTACGGTTTATCCTTTAGAGGGTATTTGGAAACTGAAAAACGCGGATACGAAATCTGCTGCTAGTAAATTAATAAAGGAAAATTTAGAATATACCATTATGATACGTCAGCCGGATTTTATTACAGAGGAAATGGTATGTGCTGCATTGGAAAGGGTAAAAATTAAAAGCCAAACCGACTGTATGAAAAAATTATTTTTGATATGATACATGACGGAAAATGTGTTGAAATTCTACATGTTGGCTCATATGACAATGAACCATCCTCTTTTGAGCAAATGGATAGATTTGCACAAGACAACGGTTTGCAACGTATATCGGATTGTCATAGAGAAATCTATTTGACTAATAGCACAAAAGCAAATAAACTCAAAACAATTTTGAGATATAAGGTAAATTAGCAAACAGTGAATCCGTCGAACCAGCGACAAGAACAGAAAGCTACGCTTGCATTTGTTTCTTAGTTTTGGTAATCAAGGGGCGACGACTTAAAATGTTGTCGCCCTTCTGAATTAAAATTGCAATTGTCAATCATTCACTGCCCCATGTGAGAGAAAGGGGGAATCATTTATGCCTTGCACAGAAGCATACAAGGAACACATCATGTATATTTTCAATGGCTTGGGCAGGACTGTCATGCGATATGAGGCTATCACCGCATGGCTTGACAGGAGCAGATGGCGGCAAAATAGACGAATGTTTTGAAGCACCCTATGAAGAATACCCCATTACTATCTGCGGTTAGACAATCATCCTCACCAATGGGAGCTTGCTCAAGTTCCGCTTTGATGAACACAAAGTATAAAAATTTATTTCATTTTAGGAGAAACGGGTGTATAATAACGGTAAGTCAAAATTTCCCGACACAATAATAAATTTAATAAATTTAATAAGTTTAATAAGTCGAAAAGGATATGAATATGAAACCGAAATCTAAGAAGAAAAAGATTCTCTTTATTGTATTAGCTATCGTGGCTGTACTAATAATTGCCGGCGATTGGGCATTGTCTGTAACGGTATATAACGAGAATTTTAACCGGCGATTTGAGAGCTATGAGCCGCTTATGCTGTACGTTGATGATTTTGACGGATTGCAGCGCACGAAATATGAGTTTAGTTCCAATAAGGGGCAGAAGCTGGCGGGATATATGTATAGCTCGGGAGAAAACCAGCGTGGTATCATTGTAATAGCACATGGCTTTGGTGGAGGTGGGCATAATTCTTACATGGATTGTGCGAATTATTTTGCCCGTCATGGATACTATGTTTTCTCCTATGACGCTACGGGAAATGATGAAAGCGAGGGGGAAGGAGTCGGAGGACTTCCACAGGGAGTAATAGATCTTGACTATGCAATCACATTTGTGGAAGAAAGCGGGAATTTCCCAAGTCTGCCAATCGTTCTATTTGGGCATAGCTGGGGCGGGTACAGTGTTTGCAGCGTACTTACATATCATCCGGAAGTAAAAGCCGTTATAGCGTGTTCGGGTTTTAACGCTTCACCGAATCTGTTTGAAGCCGAGGGAAAAAAACAGGTAGGGAATGGTATTTATTTGATGTTGCCGTTTGTGAAGCTGCATGAGAGGATTCAATATGGCGGGTATGCCTCAAATACTGCAATGGACGGCTTTTCAAAGAGCAATGCCGCCGTTATGATTGTGCATAGCTTTGATGATGAAGTTGTTCCAGTCGAATACGGCTACGAAATTTATTATGAAAAATATAAGGACGATTCCCGCTTCAACTTCATTCCTCTTGAGAATAAAGGACATAATTATTTCAATGATGACACCTATCGTAATGAGTTTAATGCGGAATTTGATGAATGGCTCAAAACGCTTGACTATGACTATGATACTGTGGAAAACAAGGAACGGTTTTCGGACGATAAAGCCGATTATATATACCATAACCTTGACAGGGAGAAATGGTGTAATTCATTGGATTTGGAGTTGTTCGAGGATTTTGTTGATTTTTATGATGAACATATAAATTAATCAAATTTCGGTTTTATCGGAGAGTTGTGTATAAAAATCAGAAGTTGGCGATAGGTAATGACAGGAATATATTTTAGCGGTACAGGGAACACAAAATTTTGTGTTGATAAATTCTTAAAAGAATATGATGATAGTAAAAATTCATTTTCCATTGAAGATAATGAAGCTCTGGAGAAAATAAAAAATGACAATGAAATCGTGATAGGTTATCCAGTGCAATATAGCAATATTCCTAAAATACTGCAAGATTATATTGTTAATAATCGGTATATTTGGAAAGGAAAAAACATTTTTATAATTGCCACAATGGGGCTTTTCAGTGGTGACGGCGCAGGGATATTAGCACGTTTGTTAAAGAATTATGGTGCTATTGTAGTGGGCGGATTGCATTTGAAAATGCCAGATAGTATTTGTGATGAGAGAGCATTAAAACGCAGCTTTGAAAAAAATAAAAAAATTGTAATGAAATCAAAAGAAAAAATATGCAAATCCGTGCGCAAAATAAAAAATGGGAAACCGCCACAAGAGGGATTAGGAATTGTATATCATTTGGCAGGACTGTTTGGACAAAGACTGTACTTTTTTGGGAAAACCCAAAAATATACCGATAAATTAAAAATTAATTCCCTAAAATGTATTGGGTGTGGTTTATGTGAAAGGCTATGTCCTATGAGTAACATTGTAGTGAAAAATGGAATTGCTGTTTCAAGCGATAAATGTACAATGTGTTATCGCTGTATTAATAAATGTTCCCAAAAGGCAATCACATTATTAGGCAAAAAAGTTATTGAACAAAATGATGTAAGTAGATATTTATAAATTTACATTTATATAGAGGAAATTTTCATGTGTGAAGAAATGAAAATTAGAGAAAAACGAATATCTTCAGCGGAATATATTCGTTTTTAAAAAAGGATAGACTTAGGCTCACAATACCCAAAGGAACGGTTTGAGGAAAGAATATCTAAACTTGTAAACAATGTTACGATAAGCCTTGTTGCAAAAAACAAAAATGGTTGAATAGTTGGTGTTTTATTTGGGTTGACAGATTATGTATATTGGCGCTATGTAACCGATTTAGGGGTTGACAGAGACTATGAGGAGCAGGGATTTGACGGAAAGCGCAGCATCGCGAAGGAATATGTCTGGGGAAAGAAGACGGATCTGAATGAAATCGTTATATGCTTGATTACCCGTTTATAAAAAGGGGTAGTAAAAGGCTCTAATTCTTGCTACGATTTTACTACGTTTTAAGGCTTCAACTTGCCATATTTTGCTCCGTTTTGCTTATGCTGTGATATTTTTAACAATGTTTATCAGAAAAATAAACCTCGTAAAGCGTGCCAAAACATGGCAAATCAACGCATTTTAGGAGGAATTTTTATTATGATTAAAATACTATTCGTCTGCCATGGCAGGATCTTGAAATGTTCCGAAAAAGCCTGTAAAATCAATGATTTCTTGGCAGGAAGAGGCGCTTACTATACCACAACTACACCATTTTTGAAAGAGCCTTGAGATGATGTAACTATAATACAGGGACGCAAGATGGCAGCTTTCCTAAAAAGAGGATACTGCCGTCTGCTTTATGCATAAAGAAATTAGTTATAAATATCTCAAAGATACTCTTTGTGCATATTTTTACAATTTTAGGCGAAGCTGCACTTCCGCAATAGTTATATTAGCCATGTAAATGCAGAGAACGATTCGGATGATGATTCGCAATAAGAAAACAAATATGAATAGTTGATATTTAAAACAGGACTTGATACTCCGTATGAAAGAAATCGTATTGTTTTCGGTGCACCGGGTACAGGAAAAAGTTACTTGCTAAAAGAGGACGTTAAAGAAGTTAAGAAGTATTTGCCATTACCTTGGAGGCTTGGAATGAATGCCTTAATTAGAGGCATTGCACTCCAAAGTAATGGACTATGTTGTTTACACTATATATAATGATTTAGCCGATTGAGAAAACATGCATGAGTCCATCACGGATTCTTTGTGCATCGGCTTCCGTCAGTTTTCCAACCTTACGGTCGATACAAGAATTATCAAGTTGTACTGTAGTAATCAGCTTTGCAACACTTGGGCTTCTAAGGCAATCGTAGAACTGCAATAATACATTGGACTTAACGTCCAAATGAGAAAGGTTGCTAGTGAGATAGCAGCAGATACAGGTGCCGGATGTAGCATTCTGAAAATCCTCTGAAAGGATGATGCCATAATGGTCACCACGCATTCTGCGGGTTTCTTCCTCATTGGTTACAGGATTGTTAATCCATACGATGTCATATTGATGATAAAATGTTGGGTTATACATAATAATTTTTCTCCTTTTGTTTGTGAGTCTTGTTAGTCTGCAATGGCGAATGAGCCAGACATCAAGGAGTGTTATCTGCAGATGTTTCCCTCGATGATTTTATTATCGTGGTGAAAACAAAGTTAATCAAAGATGAAGCACGGTTAATTTGGGTTAATTGTGTAAAAGAAAAGAGTGTGAGAAAAATGGCTATCATTAGAAAAAAAACAGAAGAGGAGTTTTACCCTAGATTATGTGGTTCTACTTTGCTATTTACTGTTTTGCGGTTGAGGAAAAGAAGAACGGGAAAACAAGAAGAATGTTTTAAAGACTTTTTAGGAATAATTGACCCTCCGGCAGTGAAGGATGTATATGAGGCATCGTTACATAAATACGCTTCTGAATGTAAGAATGCTAAAGAGTTGCCAGTCGAGGGAAATTATGTAAGATTTGGCGATACAGATGTATGTACTACTTTTCGTGATGAATTTAAAAATAACGAAGAAGCAGTACTTGAAAGAATGAAAAATTTTGTAAGTAATTATTTTGAAGAAGCGTCACATAAGTTGTTAATAAAGGCATTGCTTGAATTGGTAGAAGCTGATAGATCTATTGAGGAACATAACCGTTCATTATTTGTAAAGCCCGGATTAGTTCCTGCTTTTAAAGATGAAATTTTAAATGGTGAGGAAGAGATTTATTTTTACAATTTCTTGATTGGCGTGTGGTATTACGTCTATCAGTATTTTGATGGACATACTGCAGGTCAGTCTACGATAGAGCATTGGACAGAGAAGACCAAAGATTATACAGCAGATAAAGTAGTTTGTAATTTAGGAAATTCAGATAAGTATGATGGTATAAGAATTTCTTATGAAACAAAAACAATTTTTGACACTCAAGAAGTTATTGAAGAGGTCGCAGAGGGTCCAAAAGCTATCATAATGCCAAATGGAATAGCACCAGATCTTGCTACATTTGACCCAGAAGATGGCGTTTTTGTATTGGAACAAGTAACCAAGCAGGTTGTATCTGATAAATTTTCAAAATATATTGAGGGTGCATTAAGAAATTACGAAAATAAAAAAGGTTTTTTGGATACAAAAGAACGTCCTTTCCGACAATTTTATGTGTGCAATGACGTTTGCCAACGTATGAGGGAAGTTAGGAGAAGCACTAATGGTGAGTTAAGACCTGATTATAATGATAAGCATTTAAATCGTGCTAGGTCTAATATTATGCTAGATGACCTTGGTAGACATTTTTGTGTTTTTTCGGGAATTGGTGGTATGGGAAAGTCCATGTTGCTTATAAAATTCTTGCTAGATGAGGCTGAGTTATATAAACCAGGTGGAAGAGTCCCAATCATGGTTACATTAAGAAGCTATAAGCCGGATGAGAAGAATTTGGAAACATTGCTTGCTATGGAATTGAAAAGATTTGACCCTGCACTGCAATTATCTGATTTATATTATTTATTAGATACAGGTCGTGCGGTGTGTCTTTTGGATGGATTTGATGAAGTAAATAGAGATTATATTAATGATTTTCAGGATGAATTAGATGTAATCAAAGATGGTAGACCGGATACTTTTTTTATTATGTCTTCAAGAGATATCCCTGAAATAAGAACGTTGAATCATTATTTTGAGTACGATTTGCAAAATTTGAATCTAGAACAAGCGTGTGAACTCATTAACAGATTAGACTCGGATAGAGTGGATGATGAACTAAAGAAAGATTTTATAAACAAGTTGCAAAAAGACGCTTTTAGATTTAATAGAGATGAAAAAAGGGATTTTGTTGGTAATCCGTTATTTTTATCGTTAATGATAAGAACATATGATATGATTCATGATATTCCAACACAACGTTATGTATTTTATGAAAAAACATATATAGCCATGGCTTCGGAGTACGATTCAAAGACTAAGCGAATGACAAGACCGTTCTTTACAGGGTTAAATGAGAAAACCTTCCAGAAATATTTTGCTGAATTTTGTGCATTGACATATTCTGATTCTAAATATGAATTTGACCGAGATTTGATGATGGAGTATTTTTATCAGGTGGTGGAAGATAATGGTTTAAATATCGACCCGGAATTATTTATAAGAGATGTGACGGAAAAATTGTGTTTGATTTATAAAGACGGAAGTGTTTATGAATTTATACATAGGTCATTTCAAGAATATTTTGCTGCATTTTACTATTTGATGATGCTATCTATTGATAAGGATACTGTGATTGAAACACTCAAGGCATTGGATGAAAAAATAAGAAAAGATGAAACATTATCTATGATGTATGGTATGGATGATAAAACAATGGAAAAATATGTGATATTACCGTTCTTAGAAGAAATGTTTGCATATAATAATGATGATGCAGATTATAAGGACTATTTAAGAAAGTACTACCCACGTTTGGAATATGTAACAGGCGATTTGGATGAGGATATGTGTTCCAATGATGACCATACATCAGCAATGTATTGTTTTATTAAAAAGCAGTTTGGAATTGACCATGGGTATATTTCTATGAGTTTTGAACGTGATGAGGGATATGCAGATGATTCAGAAGAATATTTTTGGATTGCCGAGTGTTGGTTCGGACATACATCGCATCCGGGTAATATGAGATTAGTGCAGAGATTTGAAATTCCAACGAGTTATAAGGAAGCAAATAATATATATTCTTCAGAAGATATCGATGAAATGAAAGGATTTCTCTGTGGAATTGATGTTGAGGCGTGTTTAAAACCGAATCCATATAATGAAGTGGCATATGATATTATTATGGACAATTCATTTCCTATTAAGGGAGAATTTTTCGCACTCAAATCTTTATATGAGACTTTAAAAAAGAAGTATGATGATACCGCAAATCCAACCAAGAAAAAATTTGGATTGCGAAAACACTAATAATAAAAAGGCGGTACGGATATATTTCTGCCCCGGAAGCAGCAAAGAAATGGGGTATTTCAGAAAGACGGGTGCTAAAGCTATGTGAGGAAAACCGTATACCCGGCGTGGCAAAATTCAGCCGCTTGTGGCTGATACCAAAGGACGCTGAAAAGCCAGTAGATAAAAGGAAACGGGAGGAAAACGGAAAGTGAAAATATTTGTTGTTGAAGATGAAACAGAGATTTGTAAAGAGCTGTCCGTTCTGTTACAGAAATATGGGTATGCTTATGAAAGCAGTACGGATTTCGCACATGGAGGGAGCAAAAATATCCTTTTTTCGATATGAATCAGATATGTAGAGGGTATGTCAAGTTGAATGCGTAAGTTTTTTGTTTTTATCAGCGGTTGCATGCAACCGCTGATTTATGTCAAGAAATATCGTTTCATGACATAAGGTTCTCAGAATATCCTTATTATTCGGAAAAGGAATCAAACTTTTCTCACTTCTGGAACTGACGGGTCAAGGGATTAATCTCTTAATTGATTTTGCCAATGTATATTTGACAGTAATCTCGCGCTATCTTTGCATGATTTTTTGGTTGAAACTGATATCCCCAAATGCTATAATACTAGCAGGAATTTCTCATAGTATGAGAAATTTTTCTCCGACCTTGAGAAATAATTAAATGCAGAGATAATCCTATGATTTTTATTGGATTCAGCTTAGAAGGTGACGTAGTGTCCGCTATCTTGTGCGTAATTGTTAGATGGAGTCAAGGAGAAAGGAGAAACTGTTCATGGCAAAGAAAAAGAGCGTATCTTCAAAGACACACACTCAAAAGCAGCTTAATGATTATGCAAATCAGAATAATCCTAACAACAAAGCTTATAAAGCTAAAATAGCAAACGATAAGAAGATGAAGAAAACGTCGTCTAGGAATGAAGCTATCCGCAGTGCAAAACAACAAGCTAAGTTTGAAGCTGAACATGGGGTTCTTTATCCACTTGATTGGATGTGCTATAGCAATCCTTATGATTTTGACTAATCATTACTTAAAGAGACTGTTTCAAGTTTTGTGTAAGCTCAAAATCTGCTATAAGATAGGTGTATGTTTATTTAAGGGACGGATGCCGAATTTCGGAATCCGTCCCTTATTCTGTATTGCGCAGGCTGTTCCTATGCGGTCAATAAAATCTGATGAAACTTTTTTGTTATAGATTCCTGTCGGAAAGTCGCTTGTTTGAATAAAGTTTTCTATAGCGGAACAATTAGGTATATACGTTTTTATGATGTGTGCTAAGTGCTTGATATTTATGCATTTGCAGGAGGTTCATATCAAAAACAGGGTAGATATGGAAAATTTTCAGCTATTGCAAAAAAATAATGATAGTGATAAAATAGTTATTGACTTTGGGTCAATAACTATTTTCAAAGGAGGTATATTAGAAGTTGGCTAGACCTATAAAAAAAACACCAGATGAATGGAGAAAAGAAATTCTCAATGCCACGAAAATACTATTTGCTTCCAAAGGATATGAGGAAACCTCGATTTCCGATATCATGGACATAGCGGGCGGGGCGAAAGGAATGTTTTACCGCTTTTTTCAAAGCAAAGAAGATGTTATGCGTGTATTAGGAAATCAAATGTTTTTTGAGAATAATTCCTTTGATGCGATTAGGAAACGAAATGACCTGAACGGATTACAAAAAATTAAGGAGTTGTTGGTATTGAATCAATCGGATGCAGAGCGTAATCAACTGAATATGCAGGCAATTCCTATTCTAAAAGATCCGCATATCTTAGCTGCTGCAGTGGAAGAAAACAGGCGTGTACTGACTCCTTTATGGTTGGAGTTGTTGGAAGAGGGAAAAAATGATGGTTCAATCAAAACAGAATATATAAAAGAGCTTTCCGAACTTTTGCCGCTCATTAACTTCTGGCTGATGCCAACGGTATTTCCGGCAACGGAGGAAGAAATACATCATAAATATCGTTGTGTAATGGATGTATTAAACTTTATGGGACTGCCCATTTTTGATGAGGAAGCCATATCATTTACAGAAAAATTTATTGCTGATATTTCAGAAAGAGGAGGAAATGAGCTATGACACAAAAATTATTTACAAAGAATTTTGTGCTTCTTATCTTAGGACAGTTAACATCATTGTTTGGAAATTTCATCTTAAAGCTCGCATTGTCTATGTATGTACTGGAAGTAACCGGTTCAGCCGCTATATTTGCGGGGATATTATCCATTGCCACAATCCCGACTATTGTTTTTTCGCCATTAGGCGGTATTCTTGCAGATAGGGCAGACAGGCGGAATATTATGGTTGCGCTGGATGGATTAACAGGTATGTCGGTTTTATGTGCGACACTTCTTTTGTCTGAAAGTAATGCCCTGACTGTAATCAGTGTACTGCTTGTCATACTCTCTGTTTTGGGGGCATTTGAAACGCCTACAGTACAGGCGTGTATTCCGATTATGTTACAAGGTGATAACATAATGAAAGGAAATGCGGTTGTAAATCAGGTGGCTTCCTTGTCTTATTTAGTGGCTCCAATATTGGGTGGTGTACTGTATGCGGTATTTGGTTTAAAGCCTGTTATGTATGCAAGTGTTGTCTGCTTTTTTATTACAGCGCTGTTTGAATGTTTTATAAAATTAAGTTATCAACGTTCGGAGAGTAAAGGCGGTATACTGTCAGTTGTCAAACAGGACTTCCTGTCAAGTATGCGATATATTTCAAAAGAACAGACGAACATTGCAAAAATGCTGCTCTTGACCGCATTCTCAAGATTTTTTGTAATGGGTATTACCATAGTTGGACTTCCCTTTATTGTGCGTACCATTCTTGGATTAAATGCACAGTATTATGGGGCAGCGGAAAGTTCGCTAGCGATTGCCACAATTTTGGGAAGTGTTGCTGCAGGACTTCTTGCAGAGAAATTGAAAATACATAGATTAGCTATCCTGCTTGCTTCTATGGGAGTTTTTATTATTCCTGCGGGAATTGTTTTCCTGTGTCCGGTTGATTCCGTTATAAAATATGTTGTCACCATTGTTTCTTTTTGTGGTATGCAGATTGCAATTAGTATTTTTTCAATTTTTGCAGTTTCCCTTATACAGCAAAGGACGCCGAATTATCTAATCGGAAAAGTGATGGCTTATGCATCTACAGTTACACTGTGTGTTCAACCCATAGGACAAATTGTATATGGTTTTCTGTTCGATAAATTTAGCAATACGATTTATTTATGTTTCATACCGACCGGCGTGATCGTATGTGCTGTTGGGATGTCTTCAATGGGATTTTTTAGAAAGATGGAAAAAGAACAACAGGAGGTTTCAGTATGAAGCAGGAAAAATGGTTATTGTGTCCTGTATGTGGAAATAAGACAAGATTAAAATTGCGTGAAGATACAATTCTTGAAAATTTTCCTTTATATTGTCCAAAGTGTAAGCAGGAAACTCTTATAAATGTTCAACAAATGAATATGTCTATTATCAAAGAGCCAGACGCACAGACGCAGAGCCGATAAACTTGAGAATAATCATAGTTTGTCGGCTTTTTGTTTTGGAATTATTGAGAAGAATTGATACTGCAATGTAATTCTTTTCTAGGCAGGATTGCATTGCAGTTTGTTTGGAACAGCATATTAAATACGTCCAAATTGAAGAAAGGCACATAATGAAGATGAAACAAAAATTACATAAATGGCGAATAAAGGAAATTAACATAATCAACAGCATACTATACATATCAAGGTGTACCGCAAAGGAGGAAAAAGCTTCATTGCGGTACACCTTTTTTGATAGTGCGAAATTTGTCTGATTTTAGATTTTACTGCGGCTTCATTTTTACGAATTTATGAAAGAAATTTGATTTGCACTGCGATGCAACAATGGGAGTTTTGGTTCGATTTACTGCTTCATGTATGGCTGTTTTGAGAGCATGGACTTTTGTGTATCCCACACTTGTTTCATCAGCTTTTTTACTTCCTCTACGTCGGCTTTGTACACGTTGCCCGTTGCGTTCATGCGCTTGGCGATTTGGTTCAGATTGCCGCCAATTTTTCCGAGTGCGGCGTTGTATTCCCGCAGATCGGAATAGTCAATGTCATAGACAAAACCGTATAAAATCAGATGCCGCAGGAAGGTGGACTTGCTTTTCAGGCCGGAGATTTTTACCTTCTGCTCCAGTATGTACTGCTCATCGTCGCTCAGGTATATTTTCAACTCATTTTTGCGCTCTCTGTTTGCCATTTTTAACGTCCTTTCTGTAATGGGATTATGAAAGGATTTTACACTATATTCTGTACCGTTACGGGGGATGTTCGTGCAAAAAAATGAGTGAAAAAATCAGAAATCCCCGTAGGGCATTTCGTGATTTTTGAACGTAGAAGGGTTTAGGGGGAAGTTTCCCCCTACAAGCATTTTTTACAAGTTTCCGTCCTTTGAAAAATTGTAAAAAATCAGTCTGTGAGGGAACACAGGCAGTGCTTGCTATGACGTTATATCGACTTTTTGGCAGCACTGATAAATACGGGGTTCTTTCAGAAAAAGTCGGTATAACTTTTATAGTTTTTGAAAAAATAATCAGATTTTTTTGAGGAAGGTAGCCATAGGGGGAATATTACTTTTTCTATAATAGCCACAGGGAATCAAACAGCGGAAGGAGGTGAACCATGAAGGACAACGCATTCCAGCGGCGGCGTGATATCGAGCGTATGCTGCTGTCGGGGAAAAAGCTGACCACATCGGAAATGATGAAGATGTACGGTGTCGGCAGGAAAGCCATACGCAGGGATTTTGACATCATAGGCGAAGAACTCCCCGTTATTGCAAAACAGGGATATGATGGCGGCTATCTCCTTGCGGACGGTGTGGGGCAGCACCAGAACACGCTCACGCAGGAACAGTTGGAATGCTTGGAAAAGGTTGCTGTGACCTGTGGTTCAGAGGACAGGAAAATTGTTTTATCTATCATACATGAATTTGGACCGTACTGCGGAAGTTTTACATAGAAAATGACGGGAGGTGCGGCATGGACACTGCACACCGGAGAATGGAAATCATCAGTATTTTATCCGCCAGAGGGCATACGACAATGAGGGAGCTTGCATGGGAACTGGACGTTTCAAGGCGCACGATAATGAATGATGTTATCGCACTGTCTTTTGACTACCCGGTTTATACAAAGCCGGGTGAGGGCGGCGGGGTTTTTATCACGGAAAATTACAAGCCTTATACTAACACCCTCACGCTGACGGAACAGAAAACCTTATGCGGTTTATATGATAAAGCAGAGGGGAAAGAGAAAGAAATTCTTTTCCGTATCATTCGCAAATATGGTGCGGACAAGCTGAAAATTTAAGGCGGCATTTGAACGCTGACACTAAAAACTGAATACATAAAATCCCGCATATGATCCTGCAATTCTTCCCGATTGTTTGCAGGTGTTATCAAGGGATTTTAATTATTTTTCATTAACACAGCGCAAGGGCAGTCACAGACTTATGGGAAAAGTCTGGGCTGTCCTTTTTGTATCTTTAAGAAGGCATTTTGGGGAGGGAGGCGAAAGCCAATGAAAGAAGTTCCAATTTGGGAAAAGAGCAATTTAAGTCTGGAAGAAGCCGCCGCTTATTCAGGAATTGGAATCAATAAATTGCGTGAACTTACCAACGAGAAAAACTGCCGATTCGTTTTGTGGGTTGGCAATAAGCGGTTAATCAAACGCCGCCTGTTCCATCAGTATATTGAGCAGGAATTTTCTATCTGACAATGGGGACTATCTCATTCTTTGCAGTTTTTATGAATCTTATGGTGTAAAATCAGCTTTGATATGGTACAATGAATGAGTCATATCAAGGCTCTTTCCACTACGGAAAGGAGTTTGAAAATGTCTGAGAAACGGAAAGACAATAAAGGACGAATCTTAAAGACAGGGGAGAGCCAGAGAAAAGACCTGATTTATCAGTACCGCTATACGGATATCCATGGAAAACGACAGACCGTTTATTCCTCTGATTTGAAGGAACTGCGGGAAAAAGAAAAGGTAATTCAAAAGCAGATTGATGAAGGGATTGATTATGCCGCCGGAGCAGTTTCGGTTATCGCTCTATTGGAACGCTATATCAGCTTAAAGCAGGGCGTACGCTACAACACCAAAGTCGGATACAATTTTGTGCTTAACCTGATTAAGAAAGAGGATTTCGGCTATCGGCAGATAAGAGATATTAAGGTGTCGGATGCCCAGCAATGGATTATGAAGCTGCATAAAGACGGAAAAGGATACAGCACCATTACAAGTGTCCGAGGTGTCGTCAAGCCTGCTTTTCAGATGGCATATAATGAAGACATTATCCGCAGGAATCCATTTGATTTTAAGTTGGTAGACGTTGTCCCAAATGATTCGCAGAAACGTATCGCCATGACAGAGGAACAGCAGGAACTTTGGATGGGATTTATTCGTGAAGATAAAACCTATACAAAGTATTATGATGAATTTGTCGTGCTGTTGGGAACGGGAATGCGCGTCAGCGAGTTTTGCGGCTTGACAAAAAGTGATTTGGATTTTGAAAGCCGAAAAATCCGTGTGGATCATCAGCTTGTCAGGGAACGAGGCGGAAAATATTATGTGGAAAAAACAAAAACAGAGTGCGGATGCCGTTTTATCCCAATGACAGAGGAAGTGTATCACAGCTTGAAGAATATCCTTGCCAATCGTCCGAAATTGAATACAGAAGCAATCATAGACGGTTACAGCAGTTTTCTTCTGATTGACAAAGACAATCACCCGAAAGTAGCATTACATATCGAGAACGAGATGCGGTGGGCAATGAAGAAATACAAGAAGCTATACCCAGATAAACCGTTGCCACATATCACACCTCATGTATTTCGCCACACTTTCTGTACCAACATGGCAAATGCAGGTATGGATATTAAAACCTTGCAGTATGTGATGGGACATTCTGACGTAGGCGTTACGTTGAATGTATATACCCATGCCAGCTATGATCGGGCGGCGGAGCAGATGGCGAAAATTTTGGACTTCAAAGCTAATACGCAGGGGAAACAGAGAAAATCAGGTTGAGAAGTACACGAATCTACTACACCAATTACTACACCATTTACCCGTAAATTTGCGTAGATTTATAATGAATTACGCAAACTAAGGGGTAAAAAGCCAAAAATGAAAAAAGTGCCTAAAAGCTGAAAAATCAAGGTTCGAAGGCTTATGAAGGGATATAAAAGATATGATTAAAATTTTATTTGTCTGCCACGGCAATATCTGTCGCAGTACCATGGCTGAGAGCGTCATGACGCACATGATTAATCAAAAACACCTGCAGCAACACTTTCAAATAGCGTCTGCAGCAACAAGTACGGAAGAGATTGGCAATCCGCCGCATTACGGTACGGTGGGAAAGCTGCGGGAGATGGGTATTTTAGTGGTTCCGCACAGGGCAGTGCAGATGACTCGTTGGGATTATGAAAAATATGACTATTTGGTTGGAATGGATGACGCCAATATACGGAATATGAACAGAATTGCAGGAGGTGATCCGGCTGGGAAAATCCATAAACTGCTGGAATATGTCGGTTCCGGCGCCTCCGTTGCAGATCCATGGTATACAGGTGATTTTGATGCGACTTATCGTGACGTGACAAGGGGCTGTGAAGGACTGTTGAAATATTGTATGGGCGATAAATAGTATGATATGATACGCACCTTAGCGTACGACAGCCTTAAAGTTTGTGTTGAAAAAGCGCTAAATATCTTGCGAGGTGAGAGGGCGTATAATTTCTTGGACGAATTAGAGCCGATAGTCTCATTGCGGCCTAAAACGGGCTTTTGAAATTCGTAATCAGTTTTTGATGACCTTGTAGGACATGAATTCCACAAAGCTTGTTCTTCGGTGGGGCTGCAATGTGCTGTAAGGTTGGCTTAGTGTCTGCGGATAAACAGCCCTTTCGGAATCATCCCAAATCTTTGTATAATACAGACAAGGGCAGAACCAGAAGTTTCGGCTCTGCTCATTCGTAACTATTCACAAATCTTATATCGGTTTTTCAAGTTTACACAAAATTTAAAACGGTCTTGGACAACCGTTCATACTCTCTATAAAGCAGGGGCGAAAAGCTGTTTTTTCACGTCTTTCGTCCTTCATCATCATACAAGATCTGCATTTACAGACTTTTCTTCATAGTCTCGGATAATAAGGATGTTCTACAGTTTGATACATCATCCGTCATGAGGCTTCTGTGGCTAATATGTCATTCGGTTCATAATTGCGTTCATGCAGTGGAACTGACTTAGAACTGTCGTTCATATAACGATTCCATTCATAATCCCGTTCACACAGTGATTCCGATTCAAGGTTATGGGCCATATGGTAATTCCAATTTATAATCGCGTTGATATGGTGGTTTTTATCCAGAACCGTCGTTCATACATCTATCTCTGCTGTTAATTGCATTCATATAACTCTTCCGATTTATTATGCCGGTCATGCAGCAGCTTCAATTCGTATCGGCTGTTCATACGGTCGTTTTGATGCGTAACTGCCGGTCATGCGTTGTCTTTGTCTCACATCTGCCCGTAATAAAAACGTCCAATTCCCTCTGCCGCTTATATAGTTGTTCCGTTATGTATTTATGAATGATAAGAGCGATCCGTTTCATATCGGCAGTCATATAGGCACCCTGTCACCCAGCCGTCAGTCCTGCCGGAGCCTCATTCAGCATTCTCCGATCCATTATCCCTGCAGACCGGTAAGTCCCTTATTAAGCATGTTGCTGCACAAGGCGGCTATTTCGTTTGGGGCAAGGGGAGACGGGTGGTTTAGCCATGTCTCGATAACGCCTACGCAGCCGGATACGATAAAAGGATAATAGTATTCGTAATTGGAGGCGCTGTGCGATATCTCAAAAAGGTGTCGCAGGCGTTCCTCCACAAGGCACTTTAACCTGTTGACAAAGGCGAGATCGCCGTGGTTGCCAATCATGACTTTTGCCAAATCCTTGTGTTTATCCAGCAGGGTAAATAAATCCAGCAGGGTGGAATAAGGTGACAGTAAGGTTCCGCCCTCCGCAAGGTCATGGTCCAGAAAGTCGTTGAATTCGAGGAAAAGCTCGTCCTCTATTTTTTCCAGCATATCGTAAATATCATTATAATGCAGATAGAAGGTTCCTCTGTTTATGTCTACCAAGTCAGATAGTTCTTTTACGGAAATGTCCTTAATATCTTTTTCCTCCATCAATTGAATTAAGCCCTTTAATAAAAGAGCGCGAGTTTTGCGGACTCGGCGGTCCAGTTTCTCTGATGCCATGCACTCAGCCTCCTGTTTTGTACAATTATAAACAATTTATAAATAATAAACACTTGTTTTCCAAATTGTCTATAAATGTACATAAAATTTGAAAATGAATATTGTGTTTTTCCTTCTTTTTATTATAATTAATCCTACCAAGAAAATCAACATATGTTAATTAAAAAACTATGTTTATATTTTTGGACATTGAGATTATTAAAATGTTTAGGAGGAAAATGCTTTGTATAAGTACATATGGGGAACATAATTCTGATGAAATGTTTTCATGTAAGGTTAAATAACTAATACAGATTTTTGGGGGAGTATTCGCAGTTAAAGGATGATTTACAGAGGAAGGTTAGCGGCGAAAGTAATTAGGGGAGATAATTCTGTAGGAGTATTGATGAAGAATTTGCAAGAAGACGATGAATTATCAATATATAGGCATGAGAAGGCATTAAATAAAAGGATTGCCGTACAATTAGTAAAACGTACATATGATTGCCGTTGATGTTTCGCAAAATAAAAACAGCAGAAAAGTTGCAAATTGTTAATACGGTAAACATTAAATTGCAATTACGGTGGACATTAGATAACGATTACGGTATTCATACCGGCAATCGCCGTAACCGTAGTAGCATTCGCAGTCCGCACAATTACGTTTATGGTAAGCACCAGCAAATGCCGTAGCCGCAGCAGAGCTCGAGGAGCCCGCAATTACGTTTGCGGTATCCGCAGCAGCAATCGCCGTAGCAGCAGTAACGCTCATAGCGCCCGCAAATTACGCTTGGGGCATATACAATTAAAATAGTAGCGCAATAAGGGGGCTTGCGGTTGTACGTTTATATTACAGCATTCTAAAGTTGCGAATATTTATTGCAGCCTCTCCTTTATTATTGCAATATCACTGCAAATATTGCGGCGCTCCCACAAAATGATAGCCGAGGGAAGTCTGTTAATAAAGTAGGCTCTGGGGAATTACAGTTCTATTACAGGGATAGGAAGGAAAATATTTTATGGCAAAGGAAAAGAAGGAAGAATCGTTTATGATAAAGGTGTCTACGCTGATTGTAGATAAGCGCAAGGGGTTTTATCTGATTTTTATTATGCTGATTTTTTTCAGCCTGTTGTCAATGAACAAGGTGAAGGTAAATAACGATTTGACAACCTATCTGCCGGATACAACGGAGACAAGGCAGGGGCTTGACTTGATGGATGAGCAGTTTATTACATATGGCACGGCGCGAATTATGGTTTGTAATATAACCTATGATGAAGCGGAGGCGCTGGCGGAGGCTATAGAAGGGCTGGAAGGCGTCAGCATGCTTGATTTTGACGATAGCGAGGAGCATTATCATCAGATGGAAGCGATGTTTTCCGTGACCTTTGAGGGAGAGGCGGACACGGCGGAGGCGCAGGAGTATTTGAAGGGCGTGCTTGATTATCTGGCGGACTATGATGTGTATTACGGCTCGGATATAGGGCAGGAGGAAAGGGACGCCGACGATTTAGGCAGTGATATGATAATGATATTGCTGTTGGCGGGCGTGGTAATCGTGGCAGTGCTTCTGTTTACCTCCACCACTTACGCGGAGATACCTGTGTTTCTGATGACGTTTATCGTAGCGGCAATATTGAACAAGGGAACAAATTATCTCTTCGGAACAATCAGCTTTGTGACGGATTCCATCGCGGTTGTGCTGCAGCTTGCGCTGGCCGTGGATTATGCCATTATTCTCTGCCACAGATTTATGGAGGAGCATGAGGACAAGGACGCAAGGGAAGCGGTTATTGTGGCATTGAGCAAAGCGATTCCCGAGATTTCTTCAAGCTCGCTGACTACCGTCTCAGGTATGGTGGCAATGATGTTTATGCAGTTTCGTATAGGATATGATATGGGAATCGTTTTGGCTAAAGCAATCGTTTTAAGTCTGGTATCTGTGTTTTTCCTGATGCCCGGATTGTTGCTCACCTTTTCCAAGGCGATTGACAACTCTCATCACAAGAGCTTTGTGCCGAAAATTACGGCGGTGGGAAGGTTTTGTGTTGCGACAAGATATATAATGCCGCCCCTTTTATTGATTGCGCTTTTGATTTCCTTTTATTTTTCTTCCAAGGCAAATTATGTGTATGATGTGAATACCTTGGAGTCAAAGATTATGAGTGCAAATAAGTATTCCGTCAGTATGGTAAACAGGGAGTTTGGTACTGTAAATCAGCTGGCGGTGCTGGTTCCCTGCGGCGACTATGATAAGGAGGGAAAGGCATTAAGGATGCTGTCAAAGCTTAAGGAGGTAGATTCCTGTATGGGTCTTGCCAATATTGAGGCAATGGACGGTTATATTTTGACGCAGCCTCTGACTCCAAGGGAATTTTCCGAGCTGATAGACGCGGATGTGGAGGTGGCTAAGCTTCTTTATACCGCATACGCTATTGATAACAGTAATTATGGAGCGCTGGCAGGAAATTTGGGAGAGTATAAGGTGCCCTTGATTGATATGTTTCTCTTTATCTATGACCAAAAGGAAAGTGGAAACATTACTCTGGATGATGATTTGGAGGAAACGCTGACGGACGCCTATGAGCAGATTAGCATTGCCAAAAATCAGCTTTTGGGGGAGGAGTACAGTCGTTTTGTGTTGGAGCTGAACGTGCCGTTGGAGGGGGAGGAAAGCTATGAGGCATTAAATAATATCAGGAACGCCGTGTCGAAGTATTATGCTTTGGAGGATATTTATCTGGTGGGCAATGTTACCAGCAACAGGGATTTAAGTGATTCCTTTAGTACCGACAATGCAATCATTACAATATTGACGGCATTGTTTGTTATGATAATTTTGCTTTTTACCTTTCAGTCCGCAGGACTTCCGGTGCTTTTGGTAATGACTATACAGGGCAGTATCTGGATGAATTTTTCACTGCCGTATCTATTGTCGGAGCCGGTGTATTTTTTGGGGTATTTGGTGGTATCGGCAATACAGATGGGAGCTACCATAGATTACGCGATTGTCATCACCAGCAGATATATGGAGCTTAAGAGCTATATGCCTATCAAGAAGGCGATCATCGAGACGCTCAATCAGGCGTTTCCGACCATTGTCACCAGCGGTTCCATGCTGGTGGCGGCAGGCTTTATCATCAGTAATGTGTCCTCCAATGCAGTGGTGGCGGCAATAGGGCTTGCATTGGGCAGGGGAACGCTGACCTCCATTGCGTTAGTGCTTCTGGTGCTGCCGCAGACTCTGCTGATTGGAGATATCATAATCGAAAGAACGGCGTTTACGTTGAAGCGCGAGTTGGTTAAGCCATTGCCTGCAGGCGGAAGAATTCGGATGACAGGGCATATAAAGGGGTATGTGAACGGTGTGATTGACGGTGAGTTTTCCGGCGTCATAGACGGTGAGATGGGAGCGGTGGTTCGCGCAAGAGATATTGTAGAGAACGCTTCGGAGGGCATTGCGGATTTAAAGAGTATCGAGAGCGTGCAGGCTCATGAGATGGTAAGCAAAGCAGAGGAGGAAGCATCCACGGAGCGTATGGGAGATTTGGGAGCAGAAAATCCGGATAAAGAAAAGGAAAGTGAGGCGGCGTCAGATGAACGGTAAAAAGTGTTTGATAGTGTGTTTGGCGGCTTTGTTGGCGTTATGGCAGCCATTTACTGTTATAGCGGCGGAGGCTACAGCCTATGAGGATTATCGTTCCGGAGGGCTTGTAAATGTGGATAAGGGCGGCAGGCTCACATATACGGAGGTACATATTTCCACGGAGGAGGAACTGGCGGCATTTGCAAAAGATTGTCAGGTGGACAGCTGGTCCGTAGACAAAAAGGTAATTTTGGACGCGGATATAGTGCTGAAGCAGGAAAAAAATCTGTTGATTCCAAGCTTTGGCGGCATTTTTGAGGGTAACGGTCACAGTATAGAGGAAATTAATATTACAAAAGCAGGTTCTGCGATGGGGCTGTTTAGGTATGTGCAGGAGGGGGGAAGTATCAGGGATTTGACAGTGACCGGAAAAGTCAATCCTGACGGAAGCAAAAGTCAGGTGGGCGGAATTGTGGGAGTAAATTACGGAAGGCTTGAAAACTGTAGCTTTAGCGGGTTGGTCACAGGAGATAACGAGGTAGGAGGAATTGCGGGAGTAAATGCCGCAGGCGGAACAATACGCAGGTGTAAGTCAAAGGCTACCGTGATAGGAAATCATTCTACGGGCGGTATTGCAGGTAATAATTATGGGGTATTGAACAATTGCAGCAATTCGGGGGCCATAAATATTTATGGCACGGAGGTTACCTATGGCTTAGAGGATATCACCGTGGAAAATCTGGAGGACATAAACAGCGCCTCCAATATGGCGGCACATACGGACAGCGGGGGCATTGCAGGCATTTCATCAGGTAAAATCTATTATTGCGCCAATACGGGAACGGTAGGCTATTATCATGTGGGCTACAATACGGGTGGAATCGTAGGGCGGTTGTCGCAGGGTTATCTGCAGAATTGTACAAATTCAGGTCATGTCATGGGAAGAAAGGATGTAGGAGGAATCGCCGGTCAGATGGAGCCTTTTTTGGAGGTACGGTATTTAGGCGACAGGCTGCAGAGGCTCGACAGGGAGACGGATAAGCTGATAGAGCTGATGGATGCGGCCCATGCGGATTTGAGCAGCTGCGGAAAGTCTGCCAATGAAGCCGCAAAATCCGTTACAGCTGACTTAAAAAGGGTGAATCAGGCAGGAGGCGCTCTTTCCAATACCTCTATGGATTTATGGTACATTTATAATCAGGAGCTCACGGGTATAAACAATGATTTGAAGGTCCTTAACGAAGAACTGACGAATCTGAGCAAAGAGGACAAAGAGCAGAAAAAAATTACAGACGCAAACGTCACAAATGACAACGTCACAAATGACAACGCTATAGAGGTGACGGTAAGCTCCGGAAATCTTGGAGAAATACTGGGTGACATAAAAGACGACATTGAAAATGACGATAATGTCAGTATAGAAAAACCAGACGGAAACTGGAATGTGGAAATACCGGACGACACGGAAAGCTACAAGGCGGCGCTCAGAAGATTCGGCGACAGCTCGGGCGTGCATATAGACAGGATTACATCCGCTACTAACGAGCGTTCCGGCGGGATAAGGGATAACCTGCAAATAGTGAATAGTGGCTTGGAATCGGCAGGCAACGGTTTGGAGAGGCTTGTAAATATTTTAGAGAACGGTACGGATGCAGTGAGCGGTGACATTGATGCAGTGACAAAGCAGGCAAAGGTAGTGCGCGGCTTAATCTCGGAAATAAGGGATGACTTGTTCCGCTATGAGGGCATTGCGGTGGAGGATACTTCCGACGAAGCGGCAGGAGGAACGCTTTCCAATCTAGGCGCAGGTGAAGCGGCATCAAAGGACGCGGAAGAGGCATATTATGACACGGATTCCTTTCAAATGGGTAAAATTACGCGCTGTCTGAATCAGGGTCTGATAGAGGCGGATACCAATGTGGGCGGAATCGTGGGGCAGATTTCCATAGAATATGATTTGGATCCCGAGGATGATATCACTATGACAGGGGCCGAAAGCTTTGAGCTGGAGCAGACGGTCAAGGCGGTTGTAAGGGAGAGCCGCAATCTGGGCGACGTTGCCGGCAAGAAAAACTATGTGGGAGGAATCGTGGGCAAGGCGGAGCACGGAGCGGTTATATCCTGTGAATCCTACTGCTCGGTTTCGGGAACGGACGGAGGGTACGTAGGCGGGATTGTAGGTGAATCCCGTTACGCCGTCAGGAGCTGTTATTTTATGGGAGAGTTGTCAGGCAAGGATAATGTCGGGGGAATTTCCGGCAAAGGGTGCGATATTTTTTACAGCTACGCCTATAGCAGCATCGAGGCGTCGGGGGAGAATGCAGGAGCTATAGCCGGGCAGGTAGAGGATGCAGGAGTGCTCTATGGCAATTATTATGTGGCCGGGGAATTGGGAGGAATTGACGGTATCGGCTACAGCGGCGGTGCAACCCCCCTATCCTACGAGGATTTTTGTAGTCATAAGGAGGTTCCTGAGGCGTTTTCGGATTTCGTGATTACTTTTATGGCGGACGGGAAGGAGCTTTCCAGCATTCACTGTAGATATGCGGACGTAATCAGTGAGGAGCAGATTCCGGCGATACCGTCCAAGGAAGGATGTTACGGAGTCTGGCCGGAATATGATTTTTCCCATGTGACTGGAAGCAGGGTGCTGGAGGCGCAGTATAAAAAATGGGTTACCTCTTTGGCCAGTGAGGAATGTGATAAGAGCGGAAGACCTGAAATTTTAGTGGAAGGAAAGTTTTATCCCGATACGGCGCTGCGGGTCGTTAAGGGAGATTTGCAGAGGAATGAAGTGGAGTCCGACACAGGAGCGGCGGCAGAGGAGCAGACGGATAATTATAGCACTTATAAGCTTTTTCTTGAAGGGCAAGGCGATTTAGTACAGCCTGTTAAGGTAAGGGTTTTGTGTGAAGCAGCAAAAGGGGCAAGGATAGAGGCGCTCTCGGACGGAAAATATCAACCGGTGGCTTGTGAGGCTAAGGGGAGCTATCTGATATTTGATATGGATGGGCTTGGAGCTTTTCGCGTTGTAAAGGCTGATAATGAGGGCGTTGACTGGAAAATATTACTTGCAGGCGGCATTGTACTGATCATTCTGTTATTGATAAGCATAAAAGTAGGCAAAAAAAGAAAAAAGGCGAAGACTAATAAAAATCCGGCTCCTAATAAAGCTAAAGCAGTACAAGAGTCTAGTCGTCCGGAGGCAAAGGATTAACGGCCGGCGTCCGGTGTGCCGCTCAATGAAATGCTTGTCAGGACCACTCATACTGTGTTAGGATAGTAACAATGTATAGGTGAACGAAACATACTCAGAAAAAGAGGTATTTATGGCAGGCGCAGTCATATTTGATTTGGATGGAACATTAATCGACACGGAAAGGTATTATCGTATCTTTTGGCCCAAGACTTTGGCTGAATTCGGCTATACGCTTACGGATGAACGGGCGCTCATGCTGCGAAGTCTGGGGCGCCCCTTTGCTCCGGCGCTGTTTAAGGAGTGGTTTGGAGAGGATTTTGACTATCCGAAAATCAGACAGCGAAGAAAAGAACTGATGGAAGAGGCTTTGGAGAGGGATGGAATCAGGAAAAAGCCCGGAGCGGAGGAATTGCTTATATATCTGCGGGATAAGAATATTACGGCGGCCATTGCCACTGCTTCGGATTTGGAGAGAACCGAGAGGTATTTGAAAAAAGTGGGGCTGTTATCTTATTTTGACAAACTGATTAGTGCAACCATGGTAAAGGAGGGCAAGCCGGCGCCGGATATTTACAGCTATGCCTGTAGCGAGCTGGGGCTTCTCCCTGACGAATGCATTGCCGTGGAGGATTCTCCTAACGGGGTTTTATCTGCTCACCGCGCCGGCTTAAAGGTTATAATGGTGCCCGATCAGACGAAGCCAGACAGGGAGCTTTTAAAATATCTTTACGCCTGCGTGGATTCTCTTGCGGAGATACCGGAGTACCTGTAGGCCGTCAAACGTTATATGCTTTATTGTGAAATTGCCTCTGGATTGCATCAAGAGGCAATTTCCAATTTCTTTTTTCCGTTCCTTCGGCGTTCAGCGCCTATCCGCTGCTGCAGGACGGAGGGAATACAAAGGAAGCCGCCCAGAGAGCCCTTGGCGCAAATCTGATTCCCGTGGCGCAGACAAGGCTGCCTGTCATGGAGCTTAGTGAGCGTCTGGACGGCTTACAGGCTAAAGCATATTCTCCGGCGTGGGTAATATTGTGGGCGATTGGCGCCTTGAGCTTAGCAGTCCTTTTTATGGTTTCTTATCTACGGTGCAATCGGGAATTTCAGATGGTATTTTCAGACCGGTGATTTTGATGCCGAAAAATACGGATTGGGAGAACGGGCGGCAGCTGCAATATGTTGTTGCCCATGAGCTTGTACATATCCGTTGTTTTGACGGAGCGTTAAAGCTTATTATGGTGCTTGCGTTGTGTATCCATTGGTTCAATCCCTTGGTTTGGATCATGTATATGCTGTTTAACAGGGATATAGAGCTTGCCTGTGACGAGAGTGTGATAAGGCTGTTTGGAGAAAACGCAAGGTCGTCTTATGCCTTTACTCTTATCAATATGGAGGAAAAGAAAAGCGGGATCTTGCCCTTATGCAATAATTTCAGCAGAAATGCCATTGAAGAAAGGATTGTTTCTATATATGAAGACGAAAAGGGTAACTGTCGGGGCGGTGTTTGCCGGTATATTGATAATTGTGGGTATGGCGGCTGCGTTTACCACCTCGGTCAGAAAGGATAACGCAAAGATGGTTTTTATGCAGAAAAAGGTTTATATCGCTACAGGGGAGGACGTTTCCGCTCAGGTGGAGGCGGAGGCCGGGATATCCGAGTTTGACAGTCCTTACATCGGTGAGATTATGTCCACTGTGGCAGCTTCCAAACAACCGGGTGAAGAGCTGCAATCCAATTTCGGGCATGTGGGAGCGCAAATAGTATAATTGACGGAAGATGGATGCAGTTTGACAGAGCGGATTGCGCCGCTTTTGCCGCCATGCTTGAAGAGATAGATCAGGATACAGTGGTTTTGGACGTGATGGAATTTATCACAATTGAAGATACTCGGAGGATGGAGGAGCTGGGTATCACAGAAGAAGATATGCCTGACGGATATTATATATATAATCCGGATAAGAAGACAACCAGCTTTAAGCTGGGCGAGCATACGGTGTACAGATTCATTGATTGGAGAAGGGATTTTGTGGATTCTGACGAACCTGACGACCTGAACATTGTCACTACGGATAAGGCTGTTTTTGAAAAGTATATAGGCACCTATGACCCCAAGCCGGGCATGCCCTTCTTTTTTGAGGTGGAGGAGGACTATATCACGAAAATTGTTGAGAAACCGATCATGTAAGAAACGGATAATATTGAGAAGGGCTGGCAGCAGCTGTAGGAAAGTAGAAGGGGCTTGCGGATGCGGCGGCAGGGTGCGGTCCGGATTTTATAGCGCGGACGAAACCGTTAAAGCGCTGAAAACAGACGGAAACGGACAGGAAGTAACAGATTCTTCCTCAGGGGAAAATTCTCCTGCAAAAAGAAGATGAAGAGGAAGCAAAGAAGGAGTAACGCTATGGAATAAGGGCGGCGGTTTGGGGGAGTTGTTGACTTTTGCGTGTGAGGGTGTTATTATTTTAACGATATGGACTATACGAACCATTTTGATAAAAAAGAGACGCCCCATACAGGGCAGAAAGGAATTGGAAACATGAAACAGGGTTTTGATGACATTGTATCAAAGGTGAAGGAGTGCGGCATGAAGAAGGTTGCCGTGTCGGTAGCGCAGGATTCCGCCGTATTGGAGGCGGTTAAGGAGGCAAAGGAGCGCGGGATAGCGGACGCCATTCTGGTTGGTGACGAGGCGAAGATCAGGGAGATTGCCGCTTCTATCAATATGGACCTTACAGGCTTTGAGATAATTGACGAACCGGATGTAATACAGGCTTCTCTTAAGGCTGTCAAGCTTGCGCATGACGGCAAGGCTGACATGTATATGAAGGGACTGATAGATACCAAGAATTTCTTGAAGAGTGTATTGGATAAGGAAGTAGGGCTGCGTACGGGGGGGGTGCTTTCCCATGTGTGTGTGTTTGAGATTCCGGGCATCGATCGACTTTTGTTTTTTACCGACGTAGCGTTTATGACTTATCCTACCTTGGAGGATAAGATTAATATTATTAAGAATACCCTGCCTGTCTGCAAGGCGTGCGGTGTGGAAGTACCCAAGATTGCACCCTTGGCGGCAGTTGAGGTGGTAAATCCCAAGATGCCTGTCACAGTGGAGGCTGAAGAGCTTACACGTATGTGCGAGGAGGGTAAGCTAACAGGCTGCATAATCGACGGTCCTTTGTCCCTTGATTTGGCCATTGACCATGAAGCCGCATTCCATAAGGGAGCTACCGACCGCAAGATTCAAGGCGATGCGGACGTGCTTCTGTTTCCGGACATTCATGCAGGCAACCTTGTATATAAGGCAATCGTACATATGGTTAAGGTCAAGAATGGTTGCATTTTAACAGGAACCAAAGTTCCCGTTATCCTAACCAGCCGTTCCGACACCTTTGAGACGAAGGTGAATTCCATAGCGTTGGCGGCTGTTGTAGCGGAAGAGCTGAAGAAGTCGGGCAATAATTAATCACCGGTACATGCAAATTTGTGTCGGGGCGTCACAAATTTGTTTCCAAGTTAAGCCGCGGTGCGAAGCTTGATTTGATATTTCGCGCGCGGCGCCTAGAAAATAACGCTCCGGAATGGAGATTAATATGTCGATTAAAAGCTTAATTATCAATCCCGGTTCCACCTCTACCAAAATCGGTGTGTTTGAGGATGAGAACCTGTTATTTGAGGAGACCTTGAGACATTCCACAGAGGAGATTGGTCAATATGCGAGCATTGTTGACCAGAAGGATTTCCGAAAGAAAATTATTACAGATTTACTGGAGGAAAAGAATTTTGCTTTAAAGGATTTAAATGTGGTTGTAGGCCGCGGCGGTATGCTCAAGCCCATTCCCGGCGGCACATACGCCGTAACCGACGATTTGCTAGAGGATTTAAAGATAGGCAGACAGGGACAGCATGCCTCTAATTTGGGCGGTATTTTGGCGAGAGAGATCGGAGATTCCATTGGCGTTCCCTCCTTTATTGTGGATCCGGTTGTGGTAGACGAGCTTATGCCCATTGCACGTTACAGCGGCGTGCCCGAGCTTCCTCGTACAAGTGTTTTCCATGCATTGAACCAGAAGGCGGTTGCCAAGAGATATGCAAAGGAAACGGGAAGGGCATACGAAACCCTCCGTCTGATTGTGGTACATATGGGAGGCGGCGTATCCGTGGGCGCCCATGAATACGGCAAGGTTGTGGATGTATTTAATGCGCTTGACGGTGACGGAGCGTTTTCTCCGGAGCGCGCGGGAGCCGTTCCCAGCGGCGCATTGATTAAAATGTGTTTTTCGGGAAAATATACCGAGAAGGAAGTGTATGGTAAGATTGTGGGTAAGGGCGGCTTCAATGCCTATCTAGGTACCAACGATATGAGAGAAGTGGCAAAGATGGCCGACGAGGGTGATGAAAAGGCAATTTTGGCCAAGGATGCATTCCTGCTTCAGGTGGCTAAGGATATCGGTTCCATGGCTTGTGTGCTTAACGGTAAGGTGGATCAGATTATCGTTACCGGAGGAATTGCTTACAATGCAGCGATTGTTGATGTGCTGAAGGAGAGGGCCGGCTTTATTGCGCCTTTTACCGTATATCCGGGAGAGGATGAGCTTTTGGCGCTTGCACAGGGCGCGCTTCGTGTGCTGAACGGAGAAGAGAAGGCTATGCAGTACTAAAGGTCAGAGGAAAATATTGTAAGAAGGATATGTACAAAAGAGCCGTACTGTAATAAAATATTACCGTACGGTTTTTTTGTTTCAATGAGAAAAAGTGAGGACAGATGTGAAAATAAAGCATAGTATTTGGCAGAGCATATCTCCCATGAAATTAATTTTGGGAGGATATTGTCTGATTATTTTAATAGGAACGGTTCTGCTTTCTTTACCGATAGCAACAAAAGGGCCGGGAGGAACGCCCGTAACGGATTGCTTTTTCACGGCCACGTCGGCCACCTGCGTGACGGGACTTATTCGTTATGATACCTTCCGGCATTGGACCTTGTTCGGGCAGTCGGTGATTTTGTGTCTGATACAAATAGGCGGCATGGGATTTATGACCTTTGCCATATTGGGCTTGATTTTTGCAAAACGTAAAATCGGACTGAGCCAGCGTTCTATTATGCAAAACTCCATATCGGCGCCTCAGATAGGCGGCATTGTGCGAATGACGAAATTTATTGCGCTGGGTACGCTTACCATTGAGGCGCTGGGAGCGGCGCTTTTGAGCTTTTCGTTTATTCCGCGCTTCGGCTTGGCGAAGGGCATTTATTTTTCTATATTCCACTCTGTTTCGGCGTTCTGTAACGCGGGCTTTGACTTGATGGGGGGAACCACAGGGGAATTTTCCTCATTGACCGGAGTTGTGGGCGACTGGTATGTAAATACTGTGATTATGTTATTGATTTTTGTGGGGGGACTCGGATTTTTTGTCTGGCATGATATGGGAGCCAAGAGGTTTCGCTTTAAAAAATTCAATTTACAGAGCAAAATGGTGTTGAGTATTAGCGTGGGCTTAGTGCTTTTAGGAACGACATTGTTTTTTGTATTGGAATATAGCGGCGGTATGCTTTCGGGTATGCCGATGGGAGAGAAAATACTGGCAAGTCTCTTTCAATCGGTAACGGCCAGAACGGCAGGCTTTAATTCCGCCGATTTGGCGGCAATGACGGAGCCGGGAATTTTTATTATGATTTGCCTTATGTTTATCGGAGGCTCCACGGGATCAACGGCAGGCGGTATTAAGACTACTACCTTCTGGGTGTTGTGCGTCAGTATATTTACCACCTTTAGGCGCAAGAAAAATGTTGAGGCATTCGGCAGAAGGCTGGAGGAGGGTATCACAAGAACGGCGTCCTGCGTCTTTATGACTTATCTGCTTCTTACGGTGACGGTAGCGGTAGTGATTTCCGCAATAGAGAAACTGCCCCTTTTGACAACCTTGTTTGAGTCGGTTTCGGCAATGGCAACGGTGGGGCTGACTCTGGGGATAACTCCGGGGCTTGGTATGGTATCAAAGCTGCTTCTTGCCTTCCTGATGCTGTGCGGGCGGGTGGGCTCGATAACTATGCTGCTTGCCTTTTCTTCGGAGAAGAGGGTGACTAATTCTAAGCTGCCCTTGGAAAAGATACAGGTCGGATAAGAACAGAGCCGTTTAAGCGGCAGAATGAGAGGGAATATGAAGACTATTTTAATTATCGGCTTAGGGCGCTTTGGGCGCCATATGGCACAGAAGTTTTTAGAAAACGGCAACGAAGTGATGGCTATTGATAACAATGAGGACAGAGCGGACGATGCGGTGGGATTGATTCAGCAGATTATGATAGGAGACGCTACGGAAGAACGTTTTATGGAGAGCCTTGGCGTGTCAAATTTTGATTTGGCTGTCATTGCAATCGGAGAGAATTTCCAGACGGTATTGGAAATTACCGTCCTTTTGAAGGATTTGGGCTGTAAATATATTGTGGCGCGCGCCACGAGAGACGTTCATAAGAAGCTGCTTTTGCGCAACGGCGCCGACTATGTCGTTTACGCGGAGCGGGAAGTTGCGGAACGTCTGGCAATTAAATTTGGCGCAGACAATATCTTTGATTATCTGGAGCTTACGCCGGAGATCGGTATTTATGAAATAGCCGTTCCGGACAAGTGGCGGGGGAAGAGTATGGTGGAGTTGTCCATTCGTACCAAATACCATGTCAGCGTTATGGCAACCAAGAAACAGGGTAAAATTTTTCCCTTGCCCCATCCCACCCATGTGTTTGAGGAGGACGAGAGCGTTATGGTTATGGGTACTATGGAGGATATTCATAATCTGACATAGTATAATTTAGTACGCCGGCTTTTGATGAATCGTTATGAGAAGAATTCCAGACCTTGGTAGGGGAAAGGACAAAAGGCGGTAAATAGTATACATTTACGAAAATTTGGAGCAAACCCGTACGATAGCGACAGGCTTACTCCAAATTTATTTTGCTCTGTTTTTATTGTGCTTCGCAATCTTATTTCAATGGAAATTTAAAGTATCTCTTGGCGTTGTTATAGGAAATATCCGTTACGATTTCGGATAATATATCCATATCCGCAGGGAATTCTCCGTTTTCTACCCAGCCGCCGATAAGATTACACAGGATGCGTCTGAAATACTCGTGTCTGGTGTAGGAGAGGAAGCTGCGGGAATCCGTCAGCATTCCGATAAAGCCGGACAGATTGCCTAAGCTTGCAAGGGAGGTCATCTGCTCCTGCATACCGATTTTATGGTCGTTAAACCACCATGCGCTTCCCTGCTGAATCTTGGCAACCGCAGTGGAATCCTGAAAGCATCCTAAAACAGTACCGATAGCCTGATTGTCATTGGGATTCAGGCTGTATAGCACGGTGCGGGGAAGCTCATCGGTCAAAGCCAGCGCGTTGAGGAAATCGGCAATCTCTGAAGAAGGAGCGTGGTTGTTGATACAATCATAACCCGTGTCAGGACCGATTTTCTCATACTGGAGGGTATTGTTATCCCGCTTACAGCCGTAATGAAGCTGCATAACCCAGTCTAATTTATGATATGCCCTTCCCATAAAGGACATAAACGCCGTCTTGAACTTAAGCTCCTCTTCCCTTGTAAGAATCATTCTGTTCAGTCTCTTTAAGAAAATAGCCTCGATTTCATCATCGCTTGCAGGACGATACATTACAAATTCCAATCCGTGGTCGGATACGTTGCAGCCCATGGAAGCAAAAAATTCCATACGCTTAGTCAATGCTTCCTTCAGCGCGGCAAAGGAATTGATTTCTCCGACGCCGGCGGCCATAGACAGCTTATCGAGATAATCCAGATAGTCGGGCTTCTCTATGTTCATTGCCTTGTCCGGTCTCCATGCGGGGAGAACCTTGACGTCAAAGCTTGTATCCTCGGCAATAACCTTGTGCCATTCCAATGAGTCAACCGGGTCGTCTGTGGTGCAAATCAGAGTGACATTACTCTGTTTAATCAGATTGCGGACACTCATGGAAGGGGTCTTTAGCTTGGCATTACACAGCTCCCATACTTCGTCGGCCGTCTTTTTACTGAGCACCCCGGTGTAACCGAAATATCTTTGCAGTTCCAAATGGCTCCAGTGGAAAAGGGGATTACCGATTGCCTTGCCAAGACATTCCGCCCACTTTACAAACTTTTCGTAATCGGAAGCGTCGCCTGTAACGTATTTTTCTTCAACGCCGCAGGAGCGCATAAAGCGCCATTTGTAATGATCTCCGCCTAGCCATACCTGAGCGATATTGTCGAACTGGCGGTCCTGCGCAATCTCCTTGGGGTTGATGTGACAATGGTAATCAAGTACGGGAGTTTTTTCCGCGTAATCATGGAACAGCTTCTTAGCGGTTTCCGTCTCAAGCAGAAAATCCTTGTCCATAAATGCTTTCATATTTTTTCCTCCATAAATGTTTGTTTCCCGGACAAAAAGCCGGGCAGTCATGCCTGCGTGCACGTTGGGATTTGTGCCGCATGAAATTGGTTTTATTAGTATGCTCTGATTAGCGTGTGGTGCCTCTTTTAATAATTTTGCCTGAAAATACGGTTTTCTGGGGAACCTCGTTGCCGCTTAACACTTCCATAAGGGCATGAGTGAGCTGGTTGCAGAGGAGCTCCAGATTGTCGTCGACGGAAGTAAGCTCCGGGTCGCAGCAGGTGGCAAGCATGGAATTGTTGTGTCCCAAAACCGAAAGCTCCTCTGGAATTCTGAGCCCGTTTTCTCTGGCGTATTTTATTGCTCCCAGCGCCAGATAATCGTCGGAAGCAATAATGCCGTGGAAGACGCCGCCGCTTTGGCTGAAGGCTGTCAGCTGCTTTGCCATGGCGGAAATATCTTCGTGAGAGCCCCGGTAGAGCAGTGTGAGAATGTCCTCATTTGCAAGGCCCTGACCTCTCATGGCGTCTAAAAAGGCCGACAGTCTTTTTTTTCCGCTGTAGGTTCGTGAATTGTAAAAATATAAAATATCGGTTATTCCCGACGCAATCATCTGAAGGGTGGCTTCATAGGTTGAAGCGTAATCGTCCGACAGGATACTGAAGACGTTGGGGCTGTCTAAAGCCGCGTTTAAAAGCATAACGGGAACTTGCATGGCGGCGTCGTGGATATACTTGTTGTCCTTATCGTTTTCGTAAATAAAATTGGAGCCTACCAGAATGATACCATCCACTTTTTTGGTTATCAATAGATTCATCGAACTGATTTTTGTTTCCAGATTATAACCGGTACAGCATAATATGCTGTCATATCCACCGGCGCGCAGCTTGCGCTCAATGTAGTAGATTGCCTTGGCAAGATAAAGGTCTGAGCTGTCGGCGCACATGATACCGATGGTTTTCATGGTGTTTAGGCCCAATCCTCTGGCAAAAGCGTTGGGGGTATATTCATATTTTTCAATGACGTCCAGCACCTTTTGTCTGGTTTTCCCGCTTACATTGCTGCTGCCGTTTAAAACTCTCGATACGGTTGCAATGGAAACGCCGGCTTTTTCGGATATATCGTAAATAGTCATGCTCTTCAACCTCATAAAGTAATTCGTGCAGCTGCCTAAAACCGATTGCATAAAACCTATATGCAATTATATCGAAAGCCGCTGTTTTTTTCAAGCCATAAAATATGTACTTTCCCGCTTAAAAAGACATATTTTTTTGCGTTGCAAGAACACTTGACAAATTGGCTGTTCGATAAGGGAATAAATGCGGTTGCATGCGATTATTGTGATGTGGTATAGTTGATGTAACAGGAACAAATGCGCGGCGTCCGCAGATTCGTGATTCCCGGAGCAGCGCGGAAAAGAGGTTGGTTATGTATACGGACGGAAGTATTTATATGGGGCTTGCCGACGGAGAGCGGGTGACCATGCAGTTAAATATGAGTAACCGCCACGGCTTGATTGCAGGCGCCAGCGGTACGGGAAAGACAATCACTATGAAGGCGATGGCAGAGTCCTTCTCCGACGCGGGCGTGCCTGTGTTTTTGTGCGACGTAAAGGGGGACGTATCGGGAATTGCCATGCCCGGAAAAAGTACGCAGGGCATGGAGGAACGCATTGACAAGTTCGGCATACGCGGCAGCTTTGCATATAAGGGATATCCCGTGTGCTTTTGGGATATTTATGGGGAAGGAGGCCATCCGGTCCGAGCCACCGTCTCGGATATGGGGCCGGAGCTGCTTGCCCGTATTTTGGGGCTTACGCCGGCGCAGGAGGGAGTACTCCATATTATTTTTCGGATTGCGGACGACAAAGGACTGCTGCTTATTGATCTAAAAGATTTGCGGGCGTTGGTGGGATATGTGAGCGAGCACAGGGCGGAGTATGTAACAACATACGGAAATATCACCCCGCAGTCTGCGGGAGGAATACTGCGCGCCCTGCTGCCGCTGGAAAATCAGGGTGGAGATATGTTTTTCGGGGAGCCGGCGCTTGATATTATGGATTGGATACGCACGGACTCCACGGGAAAGGGCGTGGTGAATCTTTTAAATTGCGTAAGACTGGTGCAAAATCCCACTCTTTATGCAGGCTTTCTGCTCTGGATGATGTCCGAGCTTTTTGAGCGTCTTCCTGAGGCGGGCGATGTGGATAAGCCGAAGCTTGTGTTTTTCTTTGACGAGGCGCATATGCTGTTTGCGGACGCCCCAAGGGTGTTGATACAGAAGATAGAGCAGGTGGTACGGCTGATTCGTTCCAAGGGTGTGGGTATTTACTTTGTTACCCAGAGCCCCGGCGATATTCCGGACAGCGTGCTGGCACAGCTTGGCAATCGCGTGCAGCATGCCCTGCGGGCTTATACGCCCTCGGAGCAGAAGGCTGTCCGCGCCGCGGCGCAGTCACTGCGCGCAAATCCGTCTTTTAAGGCTGAGGATGTGATAATGGAGTTGGGCATCGGGGAGGCATTGACCTCTTTCCTTGATGGAAACGGCGTGCCGGCAGTGGCACGGCGCACGTCCGTTATATGTCCTCAGAGTCTTATGGCGCCGGCGGAGTGCGCCGTGATTAAAAATCTTATGGAGCAGGACGGTATGGCAAAGTATGACGAGATGTTTGACCGTGAATCCGCCTATGAGGTATTGACTCGACAAACCGAGAGAGAGCAGGAAGAAGAGCGTCTTAAAAACGAAAGAGAGCGGCTTGAAAAGGAAAAGGCTGCATTTGAAGCAAAAAAAGAGAAGGAGGAGCTTGCCGCACAGAAGAAAAAGGAAAAGGAAGAAGAGGCGGCACGCAAAAAGCAGGAGAAGGCGGCAGAGAGGCGTAAGGCACAGATAGAGCGTCAGTTAATAAATACGGGGGCGCAGGTCTTGAAAAGAGGGCTTCTGAAGACCTTGCTTGGAAAATAAATAATTGTAATGGAGCAGGCATACAATAAACAGACCGGGCGACGGAACCGTAGTCATATGTTGTATGTCTGTATTTTTTGGAGGATTGGCCGTTTATCCCGGTATTGTCTTATGTAAATAACCTGTATGCGGCAACAAATTTTACAGAAACTTCACAATTTATTAATACCTTGGAATCAGCTTTTGGTTGAATATATATTGTAAATCTGTTACAATAAGCCTTAGATTATGTAAAATTAAGTACACATTATCGTGTACGGATGGGTAAGGAAATGATATGAAGTTAATAGACAAGATATTTGGCACACACAGTACCAGAGAATTGAAACGAATTGAATCCCTGATAGACAAAATCGAGGAATTGCGCCCTTCCATGCAGGCGCTTACGGACGAGCAGTTAAGGGCGAGGACGGGAGAGTATAAGAAGCGCTTGAGTGAGGGAGAGACCTTGGACGATATTTTGCCGGAGGCGTTTGCCACGGTGAGAGAGGCGGCAAAGCGGGTGCTCAATATGGAGCATTACAGGGTGCAGCTTGTAGGCGGGGTTATTTTACATCAGGGTCGTATTGCCGAGATGCGGACCGGTGAAGGTAAGACGCTGGTATCAACTTTGCCTGCTTATCTGAACGCGCTGGAGGGCAAGGGCGTTCACGTAGTGACGGTCAACGATTATCTGGCGAAACGTGACGCCGAGTGGATGGGTCAGATACATGAGTTTTTAGGTCTTAAGGTGGGAGTGGTATTAAACAGCATGTCTTCCGAGGAGAGGCAGGCGGCGTATGCCTGCGATATTACTTATGTGACCAACAATGAGCTGGGCTTTGATTATTTGCGCGACAATATGGTTATGTATAAGGAGCAGCTGGTGCTGCGCGATTTGCATTACTGTATTATTGACGAGGTGGATTCCGTGCTGATTGACGAGGCGCGAACGCCTCTGATTATATCGGGTCAGAGCGGTAAGTCCACAGCTCTTTACGAGATGTGCGATTTGTTGGCGCGCCAGATGAAGCGGGGCGAGGACATGCAGGAGCTGTCCAAGATGGACGCTATCATGGGTGTGGTGCAGGAGGAGACCGGTGATTTTATTGTCAATGAGAAGGACAAGGTGATTAACCTGACGGAGGCGGGTGTGGAGAAGGTGGAGCGCTTTTTCCACATAGAGAATTTTGCGGACACGGAGAATCTGGAGATACAGCACAATATTATTTTAGCGCTGCGCGCCCATAATTTAATGTTTAGGGATCAGGACTATGTGGTAAAGGATGATCAGGTCCTGATTGTAGACGAGTTTACGGGGCGTATTATGCCCGGACGCCGCTATTCCGACGGTCTGCATCAGGCGATTGAGGCGAAGGAGCATGTGAAGGTAAAGCGCGAGAGCAAAACCCTTGCTTCCATAACCTTCCAGAATTTCTTTAACCTGTTTAAAAAGAAATGCGGCATGACGGGTACGGCGCTCACCGAGGAGAATGAGTTCAGGGAGATTTACGGAATGGACGTTGTGGAAATCCCCACGAACAAGCCCGTTATCCGTAAGGATTTGCAGGATGCGGTTTATAAGACAAAGGCGGAGAAGCTTCATGCCATTGTGGAAGCGGTGGAGGAGGCTCACGCCAAAGGACAGCCGGTGCTGGTGGGTACAATAACGATTGAGGCGAGCGAGGAGATTAGCCGTCTGCTTACCAAGAGAGGCATCCAGCACAAGGTGCTGAATGCAAAGTTCCATGAGCTGGAGGCGGAAATCGTGGCCGACGCCGGTGTGCACGGGGCGGTTACCATTGCCACCAACATGGCGGGGCGTGGTACGGATATTAAGCTGGACGAGGAGGCAAAGGCAGCGGGAGGTCTTAAGATTATCGGTACGGAGCGCCATGAGTCCAGACGTATCGACAATCAGCTGCGCGGACGTTCGGGACGTCAGGGAGATCCGGGCGAATCCAAATTTTATATTTCTCTGCAGGACGATTTGATGAGGCTGTTCGGCTCCGAGCGGCTTATCGGCATGTTTAATACTCTGGGCATCCCCGAGGGGCAGGAGATCGAGCATAAGGCGTTGACGAACGCCATTGAATCGGCACAGAAAAAGATTGAGAACAATAACTTTGGCATTCGTAAGAATCTGTTGGAGTACGACCGTGTCATGAGCGAGCAGCGTGAGATTATCTATGACGAGCGCCTTCGTGTGCTGAACGGTGAGAGCATGAGGGATGTTATCTACAAGATGATTACGGATATCACGGAAAATTGTGTGGATATCAGTATCAATGATGACGCGGATGTTGCGGAGTGGGATTTTAATGAGCTGAATACTCTGTTGATTCCGACCATTCCTCTGGAGCCCGTCAATGTGAAAAGAGTACAAAAGGCCAAGAAGAACAGCTTAAAGCAGCAGCTTAAGGAAGAGGCTGTGAAGCTTTATGAGACCAAGGAGGCAGAATTTCCGGATTCCGAGGCTATCAGAGAGCTGGAGCGAGTGATTTTACTTAAAGTGATTGACCGTAAATGGATGGACCACATCGACGATATGGAGCAGCTGCGTCAGGGTATAGGGCTTCAGGCATACGGACAGAGAGACCCGCTGGTAGAATATAAGATGAGCGGATATGAAATGTTTGATGAGATGACGCAGAATATCCGCGAGGAGACAGTGCGTTTACTGTTCCATGTGAAGATTGATCAGAAGGTGGAGCGAGAGCAGCAGGCACAGATTACAGGTACCAACAAGGATGATTCCGTAAAGGGGCCCGTAAAGAGAAGCAATGCGAAGGTATATCCAAACGATCCCTGCCCCTGCGGAAGCGGTAAGAAGTATAAGCAGTGCTGCGGACGGAAGGCATAGAGTTTCAAACGGCGATGTGTCAGGAGGACGGCAGACGTGTAGACGGCAGGCTCGTGAACCGATATTATAGAGAAATGACAAAATAATTATGAAAGAGGGTGACGTTAAATGGTAGAATTAGACCAGATGAAAGCAGAAATTTTGTCCTATGAAACTCCATTAGCGGAAGTGAGGGATTCACTTTGACTTAGCTAACAAGTCGAAGCGTATAGAGGAACTTGAAATGGAGATGGAAGCGCCCGGTTTTTGGGATGATCCGGAGCGCTCCAATCAGAAAATGAAGGAGCTCAAAAATCTTAAGGACACGGTGGGAGAATGTGATAAGCTATCTTCGCAGTATGAAGATATTCTCACGCTGATAGAGATGGGTTACGAGGAAAATGACGAGTCCATGATTCCGGAGATTCGAGGAGAGCTGGATGAGTTTGTCACCGAGTTTGAGGAGCTGCGCATAGGTACGCTTCTTTCCGGTGAATATGATAAGAATAATGCTATCCTGAAGCTGAATGCCGGCGCGGGAGGAACGGAGAGCTGTGACTGGTGCGGGATGCTTTATCGCATGTACACACGTTGGGCGGAGCGCAGGGGCTTTTCCGTTGAGGTTTTAGATTATTTGGACGGTGATGAGGCGGGGATTAAGTCGGTCACCTTTCAGGTCAATGGTGTGAATGCTTACGGTTATCTGAAATCCGAGAAGGGTGTGCATAGATTGGTGCGCATCTCTCCTTTTAATGCGCAGGGAAAGCGTCAGACTTCTTTTGTATCCTTGGATGTTATGCCTGATATTGACGAGGATTTGGATGTGGAAATTGATGAGAAGGATTTGCGTATTGACACTTACCGAAGCAGCGGAGCGGGCGGTCAGCATATCAATAAGACCTCCTCGGCAATTCGTATTACCCATATCCCTACGGGAACGGTGGTACAATGTCAGAACGAGAGAAGTCAGTTCCAGAACAAGGACAAGGCTATGCAGATGCTGAAGGCAAAGCTGTACCTGTTAAAGCAGGAAGCGAATGTGGAGAAGCTTTCCGATATTCGCGGAGAGGTGAAGGAAATAGGGTGGGGAAATCAGATACGTTCCTATGTTCTGCAGCCCTACACTATGGTAAAGGATCACAGAACGGAGGTAGAAACCGGCAACGTGGATGCGGTTCTTGACGGCGCCTTAGATATATTTATCAACGGATATTTGAAATGGATTAGCGTATCTCGGAACGAATAGGAACCTCATGTGATTTCATAATGTCCAGAAAGAAGAGCGTATAAGCCATGCTCATGTAGGGCGACAGCCACAGTAAGCCGAGACCAAAGCTTGCCGCGCTCAGTACTATCAGCGGAAGAAAGCTCAGCTGCAGCAGGAAGAGTCTGCATTTTTGCCCCTTCATAATGCGGAAGCTTAATTTAATAATTTTGGACGTACCGTATTGTGGAAAGTCCAGCATTAAGAAATAGCATTGAGATAATCCCAAGGACAGGGGAATGTAAATAAGAAGTCCTATAACGAAAGCAATCAGAAGCTTGGATGCCTGTGCGGTGTTCAGGCTTCCGTTTTTTAGGAAAAGCTCCATCATAATTTCTCTTGGCAGAAGACAGATTTTGTTTAGTATCACTAAGACGGCGGAAATAAGAAAGGATTTGCCGAAATCCTGTTGGAAGCCGTAAAATAAATTAAAGGCGGAAAAAGGCTGTCCGCAGGCGATATTTAAAAAGAAATAAAAAATCCCTACATTAAAAACGTTTAGAAGTATGGAGGACAGCAGAGAAATAAGCTGGGATATCACTGTTGCCAGAGGGTGCTCCACGCTTCCGGCAAATGTCTGAAAAAGAGCGGCAACCTGCAAGTCAAAGGACAGAATAATGCTCAACAGAAACATTGTCAGCATGCCCCTCAGAAGAAGCATTAATGAGGCATTGCCGTATTTCCCTATGAGCAAATCCTTTGCCCTGTTTTTTAATTCTGCTCTAGACTGAAATTGTCTCATATCAATCTCCATTCCGTCATGTTTTTTGACATGCATACACAAGCCGGAAATCCGGCTTGGTCTTGCAGTCCTTATACGTGCCGCTCACACGACACGCTTTTGATTTAATAAATTATCGAGCCTAAACGGTGTAATCGGTGTTGAGGCCGCCGTATTTGTAATGGTCGGCAGCTTTAAGCTCCTGTTGGTAGGGATTTTCTTCATTATAATACTTAATCTGTGTGCGGGTAGTGCCGCCGGACACATAGGAGCGTCCACACTCCGGACAGATAGAGGTTCGCAGGGTGACGCTTGCGGAGAGAACCTTGCCGTTTTTAGTGGAAGCTTTTGCATAGGCGTTGCGCACATGCTCCTGTTCGTGGGCGCGCACTGCGGCGCCTGCACTCTCAGGCGAAATATGAGCGGCGCTTTTAAAAGAAACCATCTCGTCGGAGCCGTCCTGATATTTGCGCTTTTTGCAGGTTTGGCATTCCTCGGAAGATTTCTTGGCGTCGTCGTTATCAAGACCAACGCGGGAGTGTTCCCGGTCGTCTTTTTCGTTTACCTTGCCGGAGCCGTCGTGCGGCAGGCCGGTATTTGCCGTATCCCGCGCGCCGGAAACCGTATAGGAAGGGGGGAAGGCGTCCTGTGAGGAAGTCTGCGGTGGTTGAATTCCAAAATTTGTCATAAGAAAAGTCTCCTTTCCAAAAATATGCATTATTCGCCTGCCGGATACTCGCCCAGCAGCTCGTCAAGGCTGATTCCCAAGACGGATTCGTAATAAGCGTTCAGCTCCTGACGGTATTCGGGGTTATTGAGCAGCGGCAGTATGGATATTGCGGTATATATATATAATGTAATGCCGAAAATCATTCCGACGCAGGACAGACATAAACCGGCGAGGCTGAATGACGGCAGCTTCTTTCCCTTGCGATAGGTCAGAACGGCAAATAAAATACCCAGAGAACCAAGAGGAACAGGCAGAAGACCTGTGCATAGGGTAATCATGGCAAAAATACCGAAAACGAAGGAAGCAACGGAAAAGCCGCTTGGTCTTGCGGTGGACTGTCTGTTGTTATTGTTTGCATTTTGATAAAAATCCATAGCTGATGTGCGCCTTTCTTTAATGTCCGTTTTACTCCTTTGGACAAAGAACAAAGCCTAAAGCTATCGTTCTATTTGTACTGTATCATTTTTTTTGTGAATAATCAAATAAATATCGTATGATGTTTGAATAAATTTTTTAATATGCAATTTATCTAAACAAAATTTTGAGATTCTGCCGGCGTTTTCCGGCGAAAATCAGTTCGGAACGAAGGAGGTATGAAATTGTTTGCGCCGGAGGAGGGATTAGACGGGAACGGATATGGGAACAAAAATATGAAAAATATTTGAAAATCCGTCTTTTTATAGGTATAATGTAATTTAGTGAGATAAAACCATAAAAAGGAATTGAGAGGACTATAGACAGAATGGATATTTTACTGAAATTGAAAGAGGAACTACAGGTAGAAAAGTGGCAGGTGGAGGCGGCAGTCAAGCTGATTGACGAGGGAAATACAATTCCCTTTATTTCTCGGTATCGCAAGGAGGCAACGGGCTCCCTGAACGATGAGCAGCTTCGTAATTTGCATGAGCGTCTTGTATATCTGCGAAATCTTGAGGAGAAGAAGGAGCAGGTGCTTGGCAGTATCGAGGAGCAGGGAAAGCTTACCGACGAGCTTAAGGAGAAAATTCTTGCCGCCCAGACTCTTGTAGTGGTGGAGGATTTGTACCGTCCGTATCGTCCTAAGAGGAAGACTAGAGCCGGCATTGCAAAGGAAAAGGGCTTGGAGGGGCTGGCAGAATTTATTTTGGCACAGGATACTACAAACCCTTTGGAGGAGGAAGCAGTCAAGTATGTTTCCGAGGAGAAAGAGGTGGCAGGTATAGAGGAAGCGCTACAGGGAGCAAGGGATATTATTGCGGAGGCCGTTTCCGACGAAGCGGATTACCGCAGCTATATTCGTAATATCACAATAGAGGAGGGAACAATCGCTAGCGTTGCCAAGGACGAGAAGGCGGAAAGCGTATATGAGATGTATTATAATTTTGAGGAGCCGGTAAAAAAGATTGCAGGTCATCGTGTGCTTGCGTTAAACCGGGGGGAGGCAGAAAAAGTCTTGACCATAAAAGTCAATGCTCCTGTCGAGCGAATCCTGCGCTTTTTGGAGAAAAAGACAATCCTGTCAGACAATATGTATACGACGCCAGCGCTGCGGGAAGCAGTGGCTGACAGCTATGACAGGTTGATAGCGCCGGCAATAGAGAGGGAAATTCGCAACGCTCTGACGGAGAAGGCGGAGGACGGAGCAATCAATGTATTCGGGAAGAATCTAGAGCAGCTTCTTCTACAGCCGCCTATAGCGGGAAAGGTGGTGCTGGGCTGGGATCCTGCGTTCAGGACAGGCTGTAAGCTGGCGGTGGTTGACCCTACCGGCAAGGTGCTGGATACGAAGGTGATTTATCCCACCGCACCGCAGAATAAGGTGGAGGAAGCTAAAGCGGAGCTGAAACGTATTATCAAAAAATATAATGTTGATTTAATCTCCGTGGGAAACGGAACGGCCTCAAGAGAGTCGGAGCAGGTAATCGTTGAGCTGCTAAAAGAGCTTGACAGACCGGTGCAATATGTGATTGTAAACGAAGCGGGGGCGTCCGTATACTCCGCAAGCAAGCTTGCCACCGAAGAATTTCCACAGTTTGACGTAGGACAGAGGAGCGCGGCGTCCATAGCCCGCAGATTGCAGGACCCGTTGGCTGAGCTGGTCAAAATAGACCCTAAGTCAATTGGTGTAGGGCAGTATCAGCATGATATGAACCAGAAGAAGCTTAGCGAGGCTTTAAACGGTGTGGTGGAAGACAGTGTAAATAAGGTTGGCGTTGACTTAAACACGGCGTCGGCTTCCCTGCTTGAGTATATTTCGGGAATCAACAAGACGATTGCTAAAAATATAGTGGATTACAGAGAAAATAACGGACGTTTTACCAATAGGAAGCAGCTGTTGAAGGTAGCGAAGCTGGGTCCGAAGGCTTTTGAGCAGTGCGCGGGCTTTATGCGCATTTTGGATGGGGATAATCCTCTTGACGCAACCAGCGTGCATCCGGAGTCCTACGAGGCGGCGGAAAAGCTTCTGGATAAGTTGGGGCTTACCATGGAGGATGTAAAGGAGGCTCAGAAAAAAGCGGCGGCCAAAAAGGGAGCGCCGAAGGCTGCCGATTCGGCGGCAAAGGCAGCGCCGGAAAGCAGGGGAGCGGTAAATAGGGCCGAGGTTAAGGAACGCTCGGGCAGTCTTAAGGCACGCAATACTAATACGGCAATGGGCAGGGCGCTTGCCGCGGCGATGAAGGATATGGTATTTGAGGAAGGAGCTGCAGCCGGTAAAACGTCCATGTCCAGCCTTGAGAAACGAATAAAAAATAAAAGGCTTTTGGCACAGGAGCTTGGCATCGGAGAAATAACATTGACGGATATTTTGACGGAGCTGGAAAAGCCTGCCCGCGACCCGAGAGACGATATGCCAAAGCCTATCCTGCGCAGTGACGTATTGGATATGAAGGATTTAAAGCCGGGCATGATTTTGAAGGGAACCGTCCGCAATGTGATTGATTTCGGTGTGTTTGTGGATATTGGAGTCCATCAGGACGGGCTCGTGCATATTTCACAGATTACAGACCGTTTCATCAAGCATCCTCTGGAGGCCGTCAGTGTGGGCGATGTCGTGGATGTGCAGGTGCTGACGGTGGACGTGCCCAAAAAGAGAATCGGACTTACTATGAAAATACAGAAGCAGAAGCCTTAAAGGGAAAAGGTAAGAAAGCATAGGGAGCATAGGAAACGACGCGTGAAGGAAAAGGAGCAGGAAACGTAAAAGGGGATAAACAGCATGAGGATACTAATTTGCGACAACGACGCGAAGGCTTGCAGTAAGCTGAAGGAGGAGCTGCCGCGGCAGAGCAGCATACAAGTGGGAAAGAGGATACGTGAAGATTGAAGGTCTGCTGAGAAAGCGGTTATTGTCACCATTCATGGAAGGATGAATTTTACGGTTCGTGAACGGCGGACAGTAGAAAAGACGGGGTAAAGCGTATGAAATATATCATGACGAAAGTGTTGTGATTAACCTGCCTTTGTATGATGCTGCAAGTTACAGCCGGCTGCGGAAAAGAAAAAATGTCGGCCAATCCGGAGGCGGCAGGACAGAAGGTTTTTGTGAGTACTGCCAAGGAATCGGAACAAGTAAAAATACTGTTGGTGTCCGCCGAAAACAGGCTTTTTTCTTATAATACGCAGTCGGGGGATATGAAAACAATATTGCTTTGGGATGAGAGTAATATTGTAAGCGTCAATATCAAAAGGATATGTTTCATAGAGGACGATAAATTTCGCGCGCAGCTTTATATGAAGGAAAACAAATGATATAGATATTGACATTTTCTTTGCTTCGGCGTACTATACTTAAGGACAGCGTTTAAATGGTGGAATATGGATGATTTTTATCTCCGGATTTGTATGGGTCCGGAGATTTTTTATCTTATACAAAAATTCGCTTTAGCAAGAGAAGATGAGCGCTGCTATAGAAGCTTTATGGAGGAGCCAATGATGAACGATTTAGTGGAAAGCGTCGCAAAAAACATAGAGTTTGTTTTGGAGTTTCTGGGCGTGATTGTAGCATTGTTTGCGGTTGCGGTTCTTTTGGAAAAGCTTGCCCAGAAGAAGCAAGGGGTGAAGGAGCATATTTTCAGTACGAGAAAGGTGGCGATGATTGGTATGTTTTCCGCCGTTGCCGTGATTCTTATGCTGTTTGAGTTACCAATGCCTTTTGCTCCGGACTTTTATAAGCTTGATTTCAGCGAGCTGCCAATCCTGATAGGAACCTTTGCCTTCGGTCCGGCGGCGGGAGTAATGATGGAATTCATTAAAATCCTGCTCAAGCTTTTTATCAAGGGTACTTCAACCGCATTTGTGGGGGATTTGGCTAATTTTGCGGTAGGCTGTAGCTTTATTCTTCCTGCTTCCGCCGTGTACGCCTTTTGTAAAAATAAAAAAGGAGCGATTGCGGCATGTATAGCGGGCACCTTATTGTTGACGGTTTTTGGAACAGCCTTTAATGCGATTTACCTGCTTCCTGCCTTTTCCGGACTTTACGGAATCCCTATGGAGAGCATTCTGGAAATGGGAGCAAAGGTAAATCCCTTAGTCAGGGAAGGGGATATAGTAAGCTTTGTTGCAGTATGCGTGGCGCCTCTTAATCTGGTTAAGGGGGCGGTTTCTTCCGTAATCACTCTTCTTATTTATAAGCCTTTAAGCCCTATTATCAAAAGCAGGCACGGAAAATAAAAAACGGCTCTTTTTCCATGAACCTTACCTATATTGAAAATATGTGTTATGATATGTAAAATTTAACTTGAAAGAGAGGCGGACAAAATCACATGCCGTTTTGTCCGTATTATAAAGGTGCTTTCTAGATGGATATCATTGTCGCTTCTGATTTTATCAGGAGCGATTTTTATATTTATTTAGAAAGAGGTAACCTATGAACAAATTGACATTCGTTCAGCTATAAGCTGAAAACAAAGACAGCTGTGTAATCTTTGAGCAGCTTATGCGGCAGCACGCCAAAGAACTTGAGGAGCATCAAGACCGAATTATACCCGCTGATTTTATTGCAAAGCGGATTAAAAGTATTACACAAATGCAGGGCGATAATCACCGGTATTTGGAGCTTTGTTATGATGATAAAACACTGGTTGGGTTTTTGCACGGTAAGATAGACCGTCCCGAACATAAAGGCTTCGTAAAGGCGGGCTTTGGATGTATAATGGAATTTTTCGTATTGCCTTCATATCGTCGTATATTGTAGCGGGAGAGACAGATTGTCAAAACGAGGATGAAACGGAATCGGTTAAAAAATATATTGACATTCAAAAAAAATTATTGTATTATGCAAACAGTACAACAATACAATGCGCAAAGGGTCTTGTTTTGGAGGAGCGATACAGAGTTAAAGCCTTAGTGAAACGGGCGGTGGAAAGTTATAACGGCGTGTAAGAAAGGAGAAGGGATATGGGCGCATTAGTGGAAATTAAGGACGTATGCAAGGTTTATAATCCGGGCGAAAATGAGGTGAGGGCATTGGACCATGTGAACGTGGACATTGATGAAGGAGAATTCGTGGCGATTATCGGGCAGTCGGGAAGCGGAAAATCCACGTTGATGAATATGCTGGGATGTCTGGATGTACCCACAAGCGGAATGTACAGATTACATGGGCAGGATGTTTCGGATTTGGATGATAATGAACTGTCAGATATCAGGAATCGAGAGATTGGCTTTATTTTTCAGGGCTTTAATCTGATTCCGAACCTGACGGCGCTGGAAAATGTGGAGCTGCCTCTGATATATCGGGGAGTCGGCAGGAGCAAGCGGTTGGAATTGTCCAAGATGGCGCTTGAAAAGGTAGGCTTGGGGAATCGTGTCGAGCATAAGCCCTCGGAAATGTCGGGAGGCCAGCAGCAGAGAGTCGCCATTGCGAGGGCAATTGCGCAGGCGCCGCCTGTTATTTTGGCTGATGAGCCTACCGGAAACCTTGATTCTAACTCCAGCAAGGAGATTATGGGTATATTAAAGGACTTACATAGCGAGGGCAGAACGGTGATACTGATCACGCATGACAATGAAATTGCCGCGCAGGCAAAGCGTATCATTAAAATCAAGGACGGGCGTATTGAAACGGATTCCCGGCACGAAGCGGACTTTGGCAAGGAGCGAATATAAGGAAGCGAGGAAGAGGATATGAAGAATAAAGATAGAAATGCTGCCATCAATAATCAGGGTGTTGGCCAGACGGGGGCAAAAAAGAAAAAGAGAAAGAAAGCGCCGATAATCATTGCAGCTGTGGTGGTTATTCTGATTGGCCTTAGGCTTATAAGCAGTATGTTTACCCCAAAGCAAAAGGGGATTGTAACTACAACTGCAGCTGTGAGAGGAGACTTGCAGGATAGCGTGAGCACCAGTGGAACCGTGGAGAGCGAGGAAAAGAAAGTAATCTTTTCTGAGGTTAACGGCAAGATAGGGCAGGTGAATGTTCAGGCGGGAGATGCGGTAAAAAGCGGAGATATTCTGGTGAGCTACGACATGAAAGAAATGGAAAGGCTGTTTAAGCAGGCGCAGCTTCAGCAGTCGAAGAGCACGGCGGCATATAACGGCGCAATGGCGGGAAACTCCGAGAGTAGGGCAAAGCTTAAAGAGGCGGACACCAATCTGGAAATTTTGGCCCGGCAGCTTGCGGATTATAAGGCACAGCTTAAGAAGCTGCAGACGGAGCTGGAGGACAGCCAAAGGAATACGGGCAACGGTCTTGCGGGAGAGTCCTTAAGCTTAAGCAATCAGGCGGTACAGCTGGAAAAGGAGCTTGCGGCGCTTGTTCCCGGCTCTAAAGAGTATGAAGACAAGATGAAGCAGTTGGAAGATATAAGGCAGCAGCAGACACAGAATCAGTATTTGCAGCAGATTGCAGGTTCAACCGACTATGTTGCCGGCAAGCAGAGAGAAATTGCGCAGGTGCAGGAACATATTGCGGCCTGCGAGGAATATAAGGCTGAGATGGAGGCACAGAAGAGCGCCAGCGAGGCTTCCGTTATGGATTCCTATGCAAAGGAGCAGTATTCCGTGGACAATCAGATGGCGGTAATGAGCTACGAGGATGCGGAAGCGGATTACAATAGAGCGCAGCAGGGCATTTATGCGGAGTTTGACGGCATTGTCACGGAATGCACGGCAATCCCCGGAGCAACTGTTACAGAGGGCATGCAAATGCTTACGCTGGAAAGCAGCGGCGATGTAATGGTGAGCTTTTTGCTCAGCAAGGCAGATGTGGCTAAGCTTGCGGAAGGTCAGAAGGCGGATGTGAAGATTTTTGACACTGTTTATGAAGGAGAAGTGAGCAAGGTTAATAGAATGGCACAGATGAGCGCCTCAGGTACGCCCATGGTGGGAGCGCAGGTACACATTAAAAATCCCGACGATGAGATTATTTTAGGGCTTGACGCCAAGCTGGTTATTTATACCCGGAGCACCGAGAACGCATTGTTAATTCCGGTGGAAGCAATCAATGCGGACAAGGACGGAGATTTCCTGTATGTGGTGGAAAACGGCGTTATAGTGAGAAAGCCTATAGTCTGCGGTATATCCACCGACACCCACACCGAGGTGCTGGAGGGTATCACCGAGGCGGACCGGATTGTTTTGACAGCGCTGACTGACATTGAAGAGGGTATGGCGGTTACAGCCATACCGGCAGATTAGGAGGATTTTTATGGCGCAGGTATGGGAATACATAAAAATTGCTCTAATGAATATCAGGAGCAATAAGGGGCGTTCCTTTCTTACTATGCTGGGTATTATAATCGGTATTTCCTCCGTGATTATGATTATTTCCATAGGCGACGGAATCAAAGGAGGCGTCAACAGCGAGCTGAACGCCATGGCAGGAGGACAGATATATATTTATTCCTATGGAGAAAATGACGAAGGAATACAGGTGGAATTTACCGAGGAGGACATAATAGCCATTATGGAGAAGGTGCCTAATGTGAAAGCCGTTACTCCTAAGTGGGGCTTTATCGGCACGGCAACGGGAAGAAAGGGTGTTGTGGGCGCAAATACATCCTTCGGAACGGCGGGCATGGAATACTCTAATAACGATCCTATCGTAAAGGGAAGATATTTTACGGAAAACGATTATTATGCGGCAAATAAGGTCTGCGTCATCACGGAAAGCAGCGCAAGGCTTTTGTTCGGAACCACAAACGTGGTGGGGATGACCTTTGAATTCACTATGTACGGGGTATCACAGGATTTTACTATCGTGGGTATCAGGCAGGACAATGCTTCTATGTTGATGGGAATGATGACAAGCGATACGATTTCTATGGAAGCTCCGTTATCGGTAGTGTCTGCAGACTACGGGTTCTATGTTTCCATGAATGATTTGCTGATTATCAGTGAAGGCGCCGAAAATGCGGGGCAGGTGGCAAGAGACGTGGTGCGCCTTATGGAAAACAGACATGATGTGCGCGGCAAGAATGCAATTCAGGTACAGAATTTTAATGATGTAATGGGTCAGATGAACGAAATTCTTAGCATGATTACTATATTCATTGTATTTGTGGCGGCAATTTCTCTTCTTGTAGGCGGTATCGGAGTCATGAATATTATGCTGGTGTCGGTGACGGAGCGGACCAGAGAAATCGGTATACGAAAATCTTTAGGAGCGAGAACGGGCTCTATTCTTCTTCAATTTTTATCCGAGTCGGCAATTATTACGCTTCTGGGCGGATTAATCGGTATTTTGCTGGGAGTGCTCGGAGCAAAGTTGGTTTGTTCGCTTATGGGCTTTACGGCTACAATCAGTGTGGGAACAGTGTTGGGGGCAAGTCTTTTCTCCTCGGCAGTGGGTATTTTCTTCGGCATTTATCCTGCAAGGAGGGCGGCAAAGCTAAGTCCTATAGAGGCATTGCGCCACGAGTAAATAAAACTTGCGATTTTGTTTGGAAAAACATATAATAAAAGCACCTGTAAAATTGCAGGTGCTTTTTTCACCTTAAAATATGGAGAATCAGTATGGTTGAATTGGATATTAAAATCGGGTCGGGGGATTTATACGATTATATGCTTATGCATTCTTATAACAGTATGGGAGGTATTATGGGTACCGGCATAGGCGCGCTGGCGGTAATTGTGGCTTTTTCCACAAAGCAGTGGATCTTTCTGATAGCGGGCATTATCCTGCTTTTATATCTTCCCTGGACTTTATTTCTGAAAAGTAAGCAGCAGGCGTTAAACAATCCCGGATTTAAAGAGCCCCTGCACTATGTGCTGGATGATACGGGTATGACGATTTCACAGGGGGAATTAAGCGAGCATCAGGACTGGGAGAGCATGGTGAAGGCTGTGTCCACCTCCAGAAGTATTATTCTCTATACCTCTAAGGTGAACGCCACTATTTTTCCAAAGAGCCAAATGGGAGATAAAAGGGCGTATGTGATAGAGATGATTTCCACTCATATGCCGCCTGCAAAGGTAAAGATAAGGGCGTAACGGACACAGGCTTACGGACAATGAGGGAAGGCTGCGTGTATTAAGATGATTGGGGTATGAACCGGTATGGCGGCAGAATAAAATAAAAGGAATGCAGACGGCTATGAATGTAATAAAGAAACAGGTGATTGAAACGTATTCCCCCGGGGAGTCGTTTGACCTTGGAGAGAAAATAGGTAGGGAAAGCGCTCCCGGACAGGTTTTTACTCTTATAGGGGATTTGGGAGTGGGGAAGACGGTTTTTACGCAGGGTGTGGCAAAAGGGCTTGGCATACGGGAGCCTGTAAACAGTCCTACTTTTACCATCGTACAGATTTATGAGGAGGGCAGAATGCCCTTTTACCATTTTGACGTGTACCGTATAGGAGATGTGGAGGAAATGGAGGAAATCGGTTACGAGGATTATTTTTATGGAGAGGGGTTGTGCCTGATTGAATGGGCGAATCTGATTGAGGAAATTTTACCATCCCAATATAGCAGAATTACCATAGAAAAGGACTTGGAAAAAGGCTTTGATTATCGTAAAATAACAATTGAAGAAATAGGATAGCCCGATAAAACGGGCGGATGGGAGCAGAAATGAAAATATTGGGACTGGACAGCTCGGGTCTTGCCGCAAGCGTAGCAATCGTGGAGGACGGCAGACTGGTTGCCGAATATACTACTAATTATAAGAAAACCCATTCGCAGACACTGCTTCCTATGTTGGACGAGCTTAGGCGTATGGTGGAGCTTGATTTGGATAGCATTGATGCGATTGCCACCTCGGCGGGGCCGGGCTCCTTTACAGGGCTGCGGATTGGGGCGGCTACCGCAAAGGGACTGGGATTAGCTTTGGATAAACCGTTGATTGAGGTTCCCACACTGGAGGGGCTTGCCTATAATCTTTGCGGAACCAGCCGTTTAGTGTGTCCTCTGATGGACGCCCGCAGAAATCAGGTATATACCGGCGTCTATGAGTTTGGGTTAAAGGAGCAGGATTTTGTCCTTCGGGGCGTGATAGAGCAGTATGCGGCAGATATCCATGATATTATTGACAGAATCAACGCATTGGAAAGAGAAGTAATTTTTCTGGGAGACGGGGTTTTCGTCTATAGGGAAGCGATTATGCAAAGATTACAGGTGCCCTTCGGCTTTGCCCCGGCGAATAATAACTGTCAGAGGGCGGCCAGCGTGGCCGCCTTGGGAGCCGTTTATTTTGCGCAGCACCGCACCGTAAGCGCCGCCGCGCATCAGCCGGAATACTTACGCAAGAGTCAGGCGGAGCGTGAAAGGGAAGAGGCGGAAAAGGGGAGCTTAAGTTGATGAAAGGGCTTATAATAAGAGAATTGCAGGACGAGGATATAGAGGTCTTGAGCCGTATAGAGGCAGCTTCCTTTAGTATGCCGTGGTCTGCGGAAGATTTTGCGGCTTTGCTTCAGCATGATTATTGTATGTATCTGGTTGCGGAGGTGGACAAGGCGGTGGCGGGCTGCTGCGGTATGACGATCAGCTGCAATGAAGGAAGCATAGATAATGTGGTGGTGGCGGAGGAATTTCGTGGCAGGGGAATTGCAGGAGAGCTTTTGCGGGAATTGATTGCAAGAGGAAATGCTCGGGGGGTGGAGGCATATACTCTTGAGGTGCGTGTCGGCAACGGCGCCGCCATTCATGTGTATGAGAAGCTGGGCTTTATATCCGAAGGGATACGCCCGGGCTTCTATGAAAAGCCCGTGGAGGACGCCATGATCATGTGGCGCAGGAAAGACGGTTTTTAGGGAAGAATTACCACGCCCACGGAGCTCTTTTTTCCTATATACTTATATGGTGTAACAGTATCGTGTAGGTGGAAGGATGGAGGATAAAATGCGTAAACACAATAAGATAATCTGCAATCAATGTAAAAAAGAATTAAAATTTGAAAAAGGATATTTAAAGGAAGGATGCTTTAGTGTAGACTATGCCTTTGGATATTTCAGTCAGAAGGATGGCGCCAGACAGAGATTTGATCTGTGTGAGGAATGCTACGACAAAATGGTGGCGCAGTTTCAAATACCTGTGGAGGTGGTTCGCGATAAAGAACTGCTTTAGCCGTGGAACGGGCGCCGGAAAAGAATAAGACGGGTAAGTCTGGAAAGTATGGAAAAAAAGAATGTTGGATGTTTGCTTATTGGGAACGGGAGGGATGATGCCCTTGCCTTATCGTTGGCTCACCTCGCTTATGATGCGTTATAACGGAAAGAGTATTTTGATTGACTGTGGTGAGGGCACGCAGATTGCCATGAAGGAAAAGGGCTGGAGTCCTAAGCCGATTGACATAATATGCTTTACCCATTATCATGCCGACCATATCAGCGGATTGCCGGGGATGCTTCTCACCATGGGGAATGCAGAACGCAGGGAACCGCTTTTGCTGATTGGCCCCAAAGGCTTAAGCAAGGTGGTTGCGGCGCTGCGTACAATAGCGCCGGAGCTTCCTTTTCCAATAGAGTGTGTAGAAATAGAAGAGAATACAAAGAACTTTTTTTTCGATGGTTTTTGTATTAAGGCTTTCAAGGTGAATCATAATGTGGTATGCTATGGTTATAGCTTATCTTTAGACAGGGCAGGGAAGTTCGACCGCGACAGGGCGATAGAACAAGAAATTCCCATGAAGCTGTGGAGCAGGCTGCAAAAGGGTGAAATAATTGAAACGGACGGCAGGATTTATACTCCTGAAATGGTTTTGGGCGAGGCAAGAAAGGGTATTAAGGTTACTTATTGTACGGATACCCGGCCGACGGACAGTATACTTGAGAATGCAGTAGGAGCGGATTTGCTGATTCTGGAGGGAATGTACGGTGAGGCGGATAAGCTTGCCAAGGCGAAGGAGTATAAGCATATGACCATGTATGAGGCGGCGAAAATTGCCAGAAAGGCACAGGTGCCGGCTCTTTGGCTCACTCATTACAGTCCTTCCCTTATGTATCCCGAACAATATATGAGTGAAGTGAGAAAGATTTTCCCTCAAGCAGTGGCGGCTAAAGATGGCAGAACGGCGGAATTACATTTTGAGGAGGACTGAGCTGACATTATGAAGAAATCTACAACCAAAATAACCGTTATTATCATATGTCTGGCCGCTTTGCTGGTGGGATTTTACGCTTATATATCCGGCAGGTCGAGAGAAAGCAAGGAGAAGGCTGCGATGACGGCGATACAGACAGCCTTGTCCAGAAATTTGGAGAACGATTATCCTTCAACTCCCAAAGAGGTGCTTAAGTACTATAACAATATTTTGAAATGCTTTTATAATGAAGAGTGCACGGACGAAGAGATAGAGCAGCTGGGAAATAAGGCCAGAGAACTTTACGACGACGAGCTGTTAGAGCAGAATCAGCAGGAGCTTTATATGATGCGTCTCAGGGAGGATATAGATACTTATAAGGAAAAGAAGCGCCGTATCACCAGCGCGTCCGTAGCCGCCAGTACCAGCGTGGATTTTTTTACGGAGGATGATTTTGAGTTTGCGCGGATTCACTGCGGGTATAATATTATGGAGGCAGGAAGGAATAATTCCATGGAATTGGTGTACCTGCTGCGCAAGGATGACAATAAAAGGTGGAAGATATACGGATGGGATTCGGAAGAAAATGTGAACGTAAAATAAAGCAGGGTGGCGCAAGGACCCAATCCTTAAAGGGTGAGGAAAAAAAGACTAAGCATTTCGGCATGGAGGAGTTATGAGAGAAGAGGCTTTGATTTTGGCAATAGAAAGCTCCTGTGACGAGACGGCAGCTTCCGTTGTAAGAGGAGGCAGAGAGGTATTGTCGAATGTGATTTCCTCACAAATTGCATTACATACCCTTTATGGCGGCGTTGTGCCGGAAATAGCTTCCAGAAAGCATATCGAAAAAATAAATCAAGTGATAGAGGAGGCGCTGCAGGAGGCCGGGGTTTCTTTGCAGGACCTCACGGCGATCGCGGTTACTTACGGTCCCGGGCTGGTGGGAGCTTTGCTGGTGGGGGTTTCGGCGGCGAAAGCAATCAGCTTTGCCACGGGGATACCACTGATAGGCGTTCATCATATCGAAGGTCATATCAGCGCCAATTACATTGAAAATAAAGAATTGGAACCTCCGTTTGTCTGTCTGGTTGCTTCAGGTGGGCATTCTCATCTGGTGGTGGTGAAAGATTACGGTGCATATGAGATTATCGGACGCACCAGAGACGATGCGGCGGGGGAGGCGTTTGATAAAGTGGCGCGGGCTATCGGATTGGGATATCCGGGAGGACCTAAGATTGATAAGCTTTCTAAGGAGGGCAATCCCGATGCGATTTTGTTTCCGCGGGCCAAGGTGGCTGAGAACGAATACGATTTTAGCTTCAGCGGTCTTAAATCGGCTGTGCTTAATTATTTAAACGGCTGTCAGATGCGGGGAGAGTCAGTCTGTAAGGCGGATGTGGCGGCATCTTTTCAAAAGGCGGTTATTGACGTGTTAGTAGAGCATTCAATCCATGGGGTAAAGGCGTATGGTTTTGATAAATTTGCAATTGCGGGCGGCGTTGCTTCCAATTCTTCTCTGCGTGCTGCATTTAAAGAGAGTTGCGAGGCGGAGAATATAAAATTTTATTATCCGTCGCCTGTTTTTTGTACGGATAATGCGGCGATGATAGGCGTTGCAGGATATTATGAATTTATCAAGGGTGTGCGGAGCGGTTATGACTTGAATGCGGTTCCCAATTTGAGGCTGGGGGAGCGTTAGAAGGATGGATAGGAAAAGATGTACCGCCATTGTGTTGGCGGCAGGAAGCGGAAGCCGCATGAAGAGCGCGGTTGCCAAGCAGTTCATGCAGCTTGGGGGAAGACCTCTTATTTGGTACGCGCTGAATGCGGTGGAACAATCTCAAATTATTGATGATTGTATTCTGGTGACGGGTGCGGAGGATATCGCATTTGCCAGAAGAGAAATTGTTGAAAAATATCAATTTCACAAAGTGGATACCGTTATTGCAGGAGGAGGCGAGCGCTATGCTTCCGTTGCAAATGCCATGAGGGTTATGGCGCAGGGAAACATGAGGGTACAAAATACGGACGGCTATGTGTTTATCCATGACGGAGCACGTCCTTTTTTGACGGAGAGTATAATACAAAAGACTTATGAAGCCGTACAAAGATATCATGCCTGTGCGGCGGCAGTACTCTCTAAGGATACCGTTAAGCTTGCGGACAAAGACGGTTTTGCGGTACAGACTCCGGACAGGGGGAGCGTATGGAATATTCAGACGCCGCAGGTGTTTGACGCTGAGCTTATCATAGAGGCCTATAGAAGTCTGCAAGAGAATATGGAGAATTTGAAGCAAAGGGGAATTACGGTGACGGATGATGCCGGCGTTGTGGAGCTTTTTACCGATATCAGGGTAAAGCTGGTAGAAGGGTCATATAAAAATATTAAGATTACAACCCCTGAAGATTTAATGATAGCCGAGACTTTTTTATCTTGAAGGAAGTATTCCGGGTATGATTTAAGCGTTCTCATGCAATGTCCGTTGCGGCCTAATACATAAAATAAAAAAATGTGTAAAAAGTTGTTGACAGAGTGAAATGTTTTTGTTAGAATAATTTTTGCCGCTGAAACAGCTAAATTGGCTAAATGCGCTTGGAGAGATATCGAAGTGGCCATAACGAGGCGGTCTTGAAAACCGTTTGTCCGCAAGGGCGCGTGGGTTCGAATCCCACTCTCTCCGTTGGAGACCGAGATTCCTCTCCGCCGGTAGTTTAATAGATTGTAGAGTCAGCTTAGTATGGAGAAGTACCCAAGAGGCTGAAGGGACACCCCTGGAAAGGGTGCAGGTCGTTAATAGCGGCGCGAGGGTTCAAATCCCTCCTTCTCCGTTTGATGATTGGTAATAATAATCATCAAGAGAAATATGCGGAGCATATTATAGCACCTTGACAAATAAACAGTAATGCAACCCTGAAGAATCCATGCCGGGGAAGA
>CAMNSZ010000011.1 GCA_946557105.1 uncultured Lachnospiraceae bacterium
CGAAATTCCTTGTCGGGTAAGTTCCGACCCGCACGAAAGGCGTAATGATTTGAGCACTGTCTCGACAATGCACCCGGTGAAATTGAAGTACCAGTGAAGATGCTGGTTACCTGCGCCAGGACGGAAAGACCCCATGGAGCTTTACTCCAGCTTGATGCTGGGAGTCGGTGCTGTATGTACAGGATAGGTGGGAGGCGAAGAAGTGGCGACGCCAGTTGCCATGGAGCCGCTGTTGGGATACCACCCTTGCAGCACTGGTTTCCTAACCCGCACCCGTAAGCCGGGTGGGGGACAACGTCTGGCGGGGAGTTTGACTGGGGCGGTCGCCTCCGAAAGGGTATCGGAGGCGCTCAAAGGTTCCCTCAGGATGGTCGGAAACCATCCAAAGAGTGCAAAGGCAGAAGGGAGCTTGACTGCGACACCGACGGGTGGAGCAGGTACGAAAGTAGGACTTAGTGATCCGGTGGTATAAAGTGGGATTGCCATCGCTCAACGGATAAAAGCTACCCTGGGGATAACAGGCTTATCACTCCCAAGAGTTCACATCGACGGAGTGGTTTGGCACCTCGATGTCGGCTCATCGCATCCTGGGGCTGTAGCAGGTCCCAAGGGTTGGGCTGTTCGCCCATTAAAGCGGTACGCGAGCTGGGTTCAGAACGTCGTGAGACAGTTCGGTCCCTATCCGGCGCAGGCGTAGGATATTTGAGAGGAGCTGTCCTTAGTACGAGAGGACCGGGATGGACGGACCGCTGGTGTACCTGTTGGCGACCAACGCCATGGCAGGGTAGCCAAGTCCGGAAGGGATAAACGCTGAAGGCATCTAAGCGTGAAGCCCCCCCCGAGATGAGATATCCAAACAAAACAAGTTTTGTTTAAGACCCCTTGAAGAGTACAAGGTAGATAGGGATGGGGTGTAAGTGCAGCAATGCATTAAGCTGACATCCACTAATAGGTCAAGAGCTTGACCAAGGTCAGAGGTAAGTCAGATGCAGTCAGTCTGGGCTGTTGGTTCATGTTCGGTTTTGAGGGTACAAACTATTTGCTATTTGTATTGATTGTATTAGTTGAGAAGAGAGTAGTTAATCTGCTCTTTTTTTGTTATAATGATAAAGAGAATTTTCGGCAATTATTACAGGGATAAAATTAGTATGAGGATATTGTTTGTAGAGGATAACGAGAGTATTATTTTAGGCGTGTCTTATTTGTTACAGGAAGAGGGATATGAGGTTTTAGTGGCAAAAACCACTAATGCCGCCGTAGAAATTATGAATAAGAAAGAGTTTGATCTGGCGCTGTTGGATGTATCGCTGCCTGACGGAAGCGGTTTTTGGCTGTGTAAAAGAATCCGTGAGAGTTCACAGGCTTCCGTTATTTTTCTGACGGCCAAGGAGGAGGAAGAAAGTGTGGTGCGCGGTTTTGATTTGGGAGCCGACGATTACATTATAAAGCCCTTCAGGAATAGGGAGCTGGTTTCACGAATTAAAAACGCATTGCGTAAAAATCATAAAGAGAATACGGTTTTTTGCTGTCAGGGCATAAAGTTGGATACTCATACAGGCAGAGTCACAAAAGGAGAAGAGGAAGTTTCTCTGACAAAGCTTGAGTATAGGATTCTTTATGTCATGATGAGTACGCCGGGTAAGCTATTTACCAGAGAAGAGATTCTGGCAAATATATGGGATGCCGCCGGCAATTTTGTGAATGATAATACTCTTTCCGTCACCATAAAAAGAATTCGTGAAAAGCTTGGAGATAAAAACGGCGATATAATTAAGACGGTCCGGGGCATGGGGTATCGAATAGAAAAGTAGTGAAAGTGATGAAAAATTTTTGGAATCGTGAAGTAAAGAAATTAGTATTGATATTGTCGGTTATTTTCCTGTGTGGTTTTGTATTGGGCAACGTTATGCAGGCAGGTTTGTATGGGAAAATGCGTTCCGAAAATAATCAGATGTTTATCACCTTTTTCGGCAACGTGAAAGAGCTGTATCCTGATATTAAAGAAGAAGAATGGATACGGCTTTTGAATAAGCGTGAAAATGATGAGAAAGGGCGGGAAGTTTTGGAGCATTATGGTATTTTTGAAGATTATAACACCTTTTCGGGCTGGGAAAAAAGTATGCGCCGAGGTCTTGTCATTTTTAATATAAGTATATTGCTGATTGGTACGGGAGTCGGGGGCTGTGTGCTCTGTTATCTTAGAAAACGTCAGAGAAAAATAGATTCTCTGTCTGCTTATATGAAGAGGCTGGAGCAGGGGGATTATGCTTTGGAGATAGGGGATAACACAGACGATGAGCTAAGCGCGTTGAAAAGCGAGCTATATAAGCTGACGGTCATTTTGAAGGAGCAGGCGGATTATGCAAAAAAACAGAAGCTTGCGCTTGCGGATTCGGTGTCAGATATTTCTCATCAATTAAAAACGCCCATTACCTCTGTGATGGTGTTGGTGGATAACCTTTCTGAAAGCGTAAATATGACGGAGACTGTCAGGAGGCGGTTCCTTCAGGAAATCACCAGACAGCTTACAGGTGTTACTTGGCTGGTGGAGACCTTGTTAAAGCTGTCAAAGCTTGATGCAGGAGTGGTTGAACTGGAAAACAAGGAGCTTTTGCTCAGACCATTAATGTATGAGGTCGCGGACAGTCTGGAGATTATGGCTGATTTAAAGCAAATATCACTGAATTTAGATATAACACGGGAAGTTACAATTGTAGGCGATTACCACTGGATTAAAGAAGCATTTACAAACATTGTGAAAAATGCTATTGAGCACAGTCCGGAGAATTCACGGATTGATATTGCGGTACAGGATAATACCGTTTATACAATGGTATCGATAAGGGATTATGGCGAAGGAATTTCTCCGGAAGATCAGAAACATATTTTTGAAAGATTTTATCAGAGAAGCTCAGGCCGGAAATGCCGTTCCGGCAAATATATAAAGGAGGATAGTACCGGTATTGGACTGGCGCTTGCCAAAGAAATCGTGGAGAGGCAGGGGGGATATATTACGGTGGAATCAGGCAAAGAAAGGGGAACAGTGTTTTTTGTTAAGTTTATAAATTTATAAAATAGAAACCCGGCGGAGGTTCAAATACCGAATACGGATTATGGGCAAAATATGATAAAAATTTGGAAATGTCACGGGAATGTCATTTTAGCTTTATACAATAAAAAAAGAATAATATCAATAAAGCAGAAAGGATAATCTGAGGACATGGAGATTTTGAGAACAGAGCATTTGACGAGGGTATATGGCAAGGGAGATAATCAGGTTAATGCGGTAAATGATGTGACTATCTCAGTGAAGCAGGGGGAGTTTTTGGCGATTGTGGGAAGCTCAGGCAGCGGAAAGTCCACGCTTCTTCATATGCTGGGCGGAGTGGACAGACCTACATCCGGCAAGGTGTTAATTGAGGAAAAGGATATATACAAATTGAGCGACGACAAGCTGGCTATTTTTAGAAGAAGACAGGTGGGCTTGATTTATCAGTTTTATAATCTGATTCCGGTGTTAAATGTGGAAGAGAATATGATGCTTCCCTGTGAGCTGGACGGGAAAAAGCCTGATATGGAGTACTTCAAGGAAATGGTGGGAATATTAGGCTTGACTGAACGTTTAAAACATCTGCCCAATGAACTGTCGGGAGGACAGCAGCAGAGAGTAGCAATCGGAAGAGCCATGATGAATAAACCGGCGATTCTTTTGGCGGATGAGCCAACCGGAAATCTGGATAAAAAGGCAAGCGATGAAATTATGGAGCTTTTAAAGCTTTCAAACAGGCAGTACAAACAGACCATTGTTATGATTACTCATGATTTGGAGCTTGCAAAACAGGCGGACAGAGTGCTTACGATAGAGGACGGACGTATAGTGAATGACAGAAAGAGTGGGGTGGAAGTATGAATGTGTTAAAAAAACTGACATTTCGCTCTTTAAGCAAGAATCGAAAACGTACGGTGGTAACAATTATAGGGATTATTCTTGCGACAGCGCTTTTAACTGCCGTTGCCAATATGGCGGAAAGTATGAGAGAAAGCATAATTGAACATGAGAAGCAGACGGAAGGAGATTATCACTATTTCTTTCAGGGAGTGGCAACGGATAACATAAAGTTTTTTGAAAACAACAAAAATATAGAGGAGCTTGGATATGGCGTTTGGCTGGGATATGCGCCTTTAGAGGGGTGTAAAAATGAGGATAAGCCCTATGTGTATGTTTGTGCGTTCGATGAAGCAGGCATAAAGTCGGTAGGTCTTGAACTGACACAAGGCAGAATGCCTGAAAATAATAGCGAAATCGTGATTTCCAGTCATATCCGTAATAATGGAGGCGTTAAATTAAGGCTGGGAGATACCGTTAGTCTAAGGCTGGGAAGACGGGAAACGGCGGATGGTTATGCTCTGAATCAATTTAATCCTTATTCCGGTGGGGAGGAAAAATTTATTCCTGTAGAGGAAAGGGAATATACGGTAGTAGGTATTATAAATCGCCCTAATTATACTGTGGAGCAGTATACGGCTCCGGGATATACTGTTATTACCGGTATGGAGGATATGAAGAACTATGAAAAGGTGAACGTGTATGCAACATACACAAAAAAAGCGCTGAAAAACCATATTCAAGTGACGGCGGGGCTTATAGGAATATCGGAATCACTTTGTGAGGAGATATTTAGCGATGGAATTGTAAGCACGCAGGAGAGCAAGAAGCTGACGGAAATTGCCGAATATGTGGTGAGAAATAATTCACTGCTCCGGTGGGAGCTTTTTCGTTTTTCGGAAAGCACTATGAATATGATTTATTCTATGGCTGCGGTGGCAATTGCGATCATTATTGTGTCTGCCGTATTTTGTATCCGAAACAGCTTTGTGATTTCCCTTACGGAAAAATTGAGATTATACGGTATGATATCCTCTGTGGGAGCTACAGGACGGCAGAGGAAGAAAATGGTATATTATGAAGCGATCATATTGGGAGGTATTGGTATCCCTCTCGGCATATTAAGCGGAGTGGCTGCTACGGCAATTGTTGTCAAATGTACGGGAAAGCTTTTGGAAAAAGGGCTTGGCGTCGAGCTTGTGTTTGTGGTTTCCGTTCCCGCAATGATACTGGGAGCCATACTTTCCGGAGCCACAGTGTTTTTCTCTTCCTTTAGGACGGCAGGAAGAGCCGCCGCCCTGTCTCCTATTATCGCAATCCGTTCTAATACGACCATAAAGCGGGAAAAAAGGAAGTTAAAGGCGCCGGGAGTGATAGGCAGAATTTTTGGCGTGGGGGGAGTGATTTCCTATAAGAATTTAAAACGCGCCAAAGTAAAATACCGCACTACAGTGGTGTCTATTGTGGTGAGCGTGGCTGTTTTTATCAGTATGTCAACTTTTATTCATCTGGGATTTAAGGCATCAACCGTTTATTATGATAAGCTTGATTATCAGATATACTTACAATTAAATGAAGAAAATGCGCTTGAGCTGGCGCAGCAGATTGTTCAAATGGATGAGGTTTTGGAATATAATATAGTGAGAACGGCGGGAATAATTGCAAAGAATGAAGAGATTCCATATACTAAGGATTTTGAGGAATATTACGGTCAACAGGAGCCTGAAGAAGATATAGTGATTCCGCTTTTTACAATCGGTGAGGAGCCTTTTCGGGAATATTGTAAAGAGCAGGGGATTTCTTATGAGGAGGCAAAGGACAAGGCGATAGTGTACGCCGATTATCAATTTCGTAAGGAGGAAGAAAACGGAGCAAAATATTACACGGGGAAAGCTGCTGAATTTAAAAAGGGTGATATTTTAAAAGCAATTATGGCGAAAGAGGGGGCAGAAGAGCAGATTTTGCTTGAAGTGGCGCTACAAACCGATACAATGCCTATCTTTGCAGGAAAAACAATTGGCAACTATATTAAAGCGATTGTCAGTGACACATGGTTTGAAGAATATACGAAGCAGAAGGGCGGCTGTTTTGTTGAAGTATATCTGGTTTGTGACGACGCAGACGGCTTGGAAGAGAAAATCCGGACGAATGATGAGTTTGAGCTTGCGCTGAAATCCTTTTCCAACTATAAAACGGAATATCAGAGGCAGAAAAGCTTATATTTGATGATAGCTGTTTTCCTTTACGGGTTTATCATTGTTATCACCCTGATTGGCGTCACCAATATTTTTAATACGATTACTACTAATATGGAGCTTAGAAACAGAGAATTTGCCATGCTTCGGGCAATTGGCATGACGGGGAAGGAATTTCGACGTATGATATGGCTGGAAAGTCTGTTTTACGGGGTGAAATCTTTATATATCGGCATTCCTATAGGGTATGTGTTATCCCTTGCATTTAACGAGGCATTAGGGTTTGGCATCGTCACAGGCTATGTTCTGCCGTTAAAGGAAATAGGGATATGCGTTGCCGCCGTATTTTTGCTGATATTTGGAATCATGCGTTATTCCATGGGAAAGATAAAAAGCAGAGATATGGTCTGGGCTATGCAAAATGAAAATATATAAGTCTGAAATTTTAAAATATTAAAAAAGTGTTCAATTTTTTCAGATAATAGTTTCATTTTCTGTCAAATATGTTATAATGTACAAAAAGGCAGGGAAAGGTCATGTAAGTTACCCGTCATGCTTGCATTCCATTATCTGTCCTAAAGTTAAAATGAAGTTATGTATCAGCCGCCATGCCTGCATGGAGCGGTAGGAATTATATGACTTTGTTTGAGGAAAGCGACATAAAGAGAAGTGAGGAGCGCGTTACGCTTCGGAGCTTTATTGATGAAAGCAGTGAGGTGAAAAGATGGATACAAAGATTTTGCTGGAAAATGGAACTAATGAATTGGAAATTTTGGAATTTACATTGGCAGGTAATTCATATGGCATCAATGTGGCAAAAATAAGAGAGATTATTTCATATCAGGAGGTCACTCCTGTTCCCAATTCACATCCTAGCATTGAAGGAATTTTTATGCCGCGTGATACCATGATAACAGCGATAGATTTAAAAAATTGCCTTGGGCGGGGGGAAGCGGAGCCAAAGGGTTTGTTTATCATTACGAATTTTAATAAGCTTGATATTGCTTTCCATGTGGAGAATGTATTGGGAATATACAGAGTATCATGGAAGGATATTATCAAGCCGGATGTTACCATTTCCACTGCCGACGACAGTGTGGCAACCGGTATAGTGAAGAAGGATAATAAGTTGATTATTATCCTTGATTTTGAGAAGATTGTCAGTGACATCAATCCGGAGACAGGGCTTAAATTATCCGAAATTACTGCATTAGGCGAGCGCAGAAGGTGCAATGTGCCTATTTTGATTGCAGAGGACTCCCCTCTGTTAAACAAGCTGATTGTCGATTCTTTGAAAGCGGCGGGTTACGACAATCTTATACATACGGAGAACGGTCAGAAAGCGTATGATGTTATCTGTCAGTGTAAGGAGGATGGTACACTGGATGACCATGTGCGCTGTATAATAACGGATATTGAGATGCCGGAAATGGACGGTCACAGACTCACAAAGCTTGTTAAGAGCGATGATGCGACTTCACATATTCCCATTGTTATTTTCTCTTCCCTTGTAAATGACGATATGAAGAGAAAGGGAGAAAACCTAGGTGCCGATGCGCAGCTATCAAAGCCGGAGATAGGTAATCTGGTAAGAATCATTGACGATTTGGTGCAGAAGAAGGGATTGGATCATTAATAAAGGCATTTTGCCTGTTTTGTGTTTATCATAATGAATCAGGAAGGCAGAGCCTCTCAGGTAAGGAATAATTTCCGCTTGAGGGGCTTTTTTCTTTATGTTATACTTAATTCTGTATTTACAAAGAAGGGACTTTGGAGATATGACAAACAAGAGTGATGTTTTACAAAAAATTGCCGAAGCAGAAATGGTTCTTATAGGAGTCGGAGAAGAATTTGATGATGTAAGAAATTTAAAAAAAGAATCTACATACGAGACGGGAAAAGAGAATTTATTTCGTTCAGGTCTGGGGTGGCTGCTTCCTGCGTATCAGAAGCTTTGCAGGGAGCGAATGGAAGATAAGACTTACAAGGCGCTTTGCGGACTGGCGGGTCTTGTGGAGAAAAAGAACTATTTTGTAGTGGCGACTACCGTGAATGATATTGTCCGTCAGGTACCCTGGAGGGAGGGGAGGCTGGTAACGCCCTGTGGAGGGAGTGCGGTAAAGCAGTGCGCCAATTGTTGTGAGGAGGGATTGACACCTGTGGAGCCGGACGATATAGACAGACTTAAGAAGCTTTTGCAAGAGGAAAGAGAGAAGGAAGCATTTATTGCGGACGTATTAGGGCGCTGTCCAAGGTGTAATGCTCCTTTGATACTCAACAATGTCTATGCGGAGAACTATGATGAAAAAGGATATCTAACGCAATGGGAGCAGTACACGAGATGGCTGCAGGGTACATTGAACAGGCGGCTGCTTATTTTAGAGCTTGGAGTAGGATTACAGTTTCCCTCCGTTATCAGATGGCCCTTTGAAAAGGTAGCTTTTTTCAATCAAAAATCTGAGTTCTATCGTGTAAATGAAAAATTATATCAATTGTCGGATAAATTAAAGGAAAAAGGTACTTCAATATCCGAGAATGCAATTGATTGGCTTCAAATCCTGTGTTAAACTATATATGAGATTAATGGCAAAAGAAAGGCGGAGGGAAGAGTATGCCTTCACAAGAAGAGTACTTAGATAATTTATTAAAGGATTTGGGAAATCTGGATGAAGAAATCGAACAAAGCATATTAGCCAGTCCGAAAGAAGCCGGCGGGAACGGTATGCAGATTCAGGATGACTTTGCGGACTTGGATGTGAACGACATGGAAGAACTTTTGAAGGCGGCAAAGGAATCGATAAGAGAGGCAAGCGGGGAGGTCTCTGAATTCTCCGGGCATGAGGAGTCGGAAAAGGAAACAAAGAGTCCGCAGGCTTCGCCGCCTGTAGAAGAAGGTTTGGCAGCGGATGAGCCTGCGCAGGGGAATCCTTTACCGGAGGAGACGCCGGATAATCCGGCAGCAGATGAGCCTGCACCGGAGAATTTTGTGGCACAAGAGTCTGAGGAAGAGGAGCCGGCTGCGCCGGAGTCTGTGGCAGAGAATCTGACACAAATGCAGACAACAGAGGAGAGTCCTGCAGAACAGGAGCCTGTATCAGAGGACTTGACCGCTATAGAGGATGTCTTTGCGGTTTTAGAAGAAGCGGAGGGTGAAGAAGACAATCTGGTCGGACTGGTGCATGATGTAGCCGAGCTTGCCGACATAACGGAGGATGATGTAGAGAAGCTTTTGGAGGAAAGCAGGAAGGCGGGGGAAGCCGTTCTTGTGGAGGAAGCGGATGATTTAGATTCAACCGAGGTGGATGAGCTTATGCGGCTACTTGGCGGCGCGGAGGATGAGGAACTGCAGGAAATTCACACAATGCTGCAAAAGTCTGACAATAACGAAGCGGTTGATGAAGATATTATCGCCATGCTGGAAAGCGCCGAAAGTGAAGAAAACGTGTTGCCGGACGCTGCCGACGAGGCGGAGGCGCTTGCGGAAGCGAAGAATAAAAAGGCGTCCGATAAAAAACGTAAGAAGGAAGAAAAGCAGAAGGAAAAAGAGGCGGCGAAGGAGCTGCGCGCCGCAAAGAAGGCAGCAAAAAGGGCGAGTAAGGATAAAGCAGAACAAAAAAAAGGAAATGACACAATACTTGAAGAGGGAGATTTATCCTCTGCTGCTTCGCATATAGAAACGGAAGGAAATGTGACGCAGGCTTCGGGAGATGCTGATAAGGGGAAAAAATCTATCTTTACAAAAATCATAGATTTTCTTACCGAATCGGATGACGATGAAGAAAACGGCGAAGCAGAGATTCTTCTGTCAGAGGAAAACGAAACTATTTTAAAGGAAATGGATAAGGAGAAGGGAAAGAAGAAAGGTAAAAAGCCTAAAAAGAAGGGAAAAGGCGAAGCGAAGGATACGCAGGAATCCGAGGACGAGGATAATCAGGATGACGAAAAGGGCAAGAAACCTAAAAAGGAGAAGAAGCCCAAGAAAGAGAAGGCTCCCAAGGTAAAAGAGGCGGAGGCGCCCGGCAAGAGGCTTCCTAAAAAAGGAGTAATTCTGATTGCGTTGATTTGTCTGTCCATTGGTTTGGTAATTATACTTACCATCAACATTGGGGGCGATTATTCAGACAAAAAGGTGGGGAGAACCGCTTATCGTGAAGGCGATTACCAGACTTGCTTCCAAAATTTATATGGAAAGGATTTGAATGAGTCGGAGCGGGTAATGTTCCATAAATCGGAGAGTATCCTTCGGATACGTGTATGGCTTCGTGAGTATGAGCTGCTGGCAAAAGAGGGGTCAAAGCTGCAGGCGTTGGACAGCTTAATCCAGTCTGTTGACGGTTATCCGGCGTTGAACGAGTTTGCGTCACAGTGGAACGCGTCATCGGAGGTTTCGCAGATTTATGATGAAATATTACGCATTCTGTCGGATAAATATGGATTGTCGCAGGAACAGGCGCAGGAAATAGCGGCAACACCCGACGATATCACCTATACCAAAAAAGTGATGGCTATTGTAAACGGCAGCGGATTCGGTTCATGGAACAGACCGGAAGAAACGGATAGCAAGGAGGGTGAAGAGGAGGATAATCAGACGCTTGCAGATATGCTGCCGGAGGAAGAGGAGCTGTCCGACATAGATTTTTTGGATAACCATGAATAAACAGGAGAAATCAATGGAATGATTGCAATTATTGATTATGATGCGGGTAACATAAAGAGCGTGGAAAGGGCGATACAGCTTTTGGGCGAGGAAGTGGTTATCACTAAAGACGCAGAGGCCATTCTTTCTGCCGATGGTGTCATTTTACCGGGGGTGGGAGCTTTTGGAGACGCCATGGGAAAGCTTCAAGCATACGGATTGGTTGAGGTGATACGCAAATGTGTGGAAAAGCAGATTCCCTTTTTGGGGATTTGTCTGGGGCTGCAGCTGATGTTTGAGAGCAGTGAAGAGGCGCCCGGAGTGGAAGGCCTGCATATTTTGGACGGTAAAATTTTGCGAATTCCGACGGGGCAAGGGCTAAAAATTCCCCATATCGGTTGGAATAGCCTCTCTTTCCCCAATAAGGGGCGGCTGCTTGAGGGAATCGAAGAGGATTCTTTTGTGTATTTCGTGCATTCCTATTATCTGAAGGCGGACAAGAATGAAATTGTAGCCGCCGCCACGCAATACGGTGCGTATATTCATGCTGCTGTAGAGAAAGGAAATGTGTTCGCCTGTCAGTTTCATCCTGAGAAAAGCTCTCAGGTGGGATTAAAAATATTACAAAATTTTTTGAATATTACAAAGAATGAGAAACAGGCGAAGAAAGAAAATTGAAAAAATCAGAGATGCGTGAAAAAGTGAAAAGGGCAGAAGGATTGTTTTAGAGAGCAACCAGAAAACGAGGAGCTATATGCATACAAAAAGAATTATTCCCTGTTTGGACGTAAAGGACAAAAGAGTGGTAAAGGGCGTTAATTTTGTAAATTTGCGGGACGCCGGAGACCCGGCGGACGTTGCGGCGGCGTATGACAAGGCGGGAGCGGATGAAGTGGTGTTTTTGGATATCACGGCGTCGTCGGACAGCCGTGCCACTCAGCTTGAATGGGTGAGGCAGGTGGCGGGAAAAGTATTTATACCGTTCACTGTGGGCGGAGGAATTAGGACGGTAGACGACTTTAAGGCAATTTTGCGAGAAGGTGCGGATAAGATTTCGGTAAACTCCGCAGCGATTATGAATCCGCAGCTGATTAGTGAGGCGGCTGATAAATTTGGCAGCCAGTGCGTTGTGGTGGCAATTGATGCCAAGAAGCGTGCCGATGGAAGCGGTTGGAGTATTTATAGAAACGGCGGACGAATAGATATGGGTATGGATGCCGTGGAATGGGCCGTGAAAGCGGAAAGAATGGGTGCGGGAGAAATCCTTCTTACAAGCATGGATTGTGACGGCACTAAGGAGGGATATGATATTGCCTTGACAAGGGCGGTATCGGATGCCGTGAATATTCCGGTTATTGCATCAGGAGGAGCGGGAGCTCTTTCACACTTTTATGATGTGCTTACGGAAGGAAAGGCCGAAGCCGTGCTGGCGGCGTCCTTGTTCCATTATAAGGAGCTGGAGATACGACAGGTGAAAGAATATCTTCATGATAGGGGAGTCAGCGTAAGGTTGTAAATCGAAAGCTATGTTTGTCAGCAATAAATAGTGTTTTTACTTTCGATTTAAAATGTGCGACGTAGAGATATGAAGAATTGGTGTGGAACGGAGGATAAAATTATGGCAATGATTGATAATGATTGGCTTGCTGTTCTGGATGAAGAATTTCGCAAGCCCTACTATAAGCAGTTATATCAGTTTGTGAGACAGGAGTATAATACCACGCAGGTCTTTCCGTCCTCGGAGGACATTTTTAACGCTTTTCATCTGACGCCGTTAAGTGAGGTGAAGGTGGTGATTATCGGGCAGGACCCGTATCATAATATCGGACAGGCACATGGATTATGCTTTTCCGTAAAGCCTGATGTGGAAATTCCACCCTCACTGGTAAATATATATAAAGAGCTGCATGATGATTTGGGCTGTAAGATTCCAAATAACGGTTATCTGGTGAAATGGGCAAAGCAGGGTGTGCTTATGCTCAATGCAGTGCTTACAGTGCGCGCCCATATGGCCAATTCTCATCAGGGAAAGGGTTGGGAGGAGTTTACCAATGCGGCAATCAGAGCCATAAACAAGCAGGACCGGCCGGTCGTGTTCATTTTGTGGGGGAGACCGGCGCAGATGAAAAAGAGTATGCTGAATAATCCCAATCATTTGATACTGGAGGCACCGCATCCAAGTCCGCTTTCGGCGTTTAGAGGCTTTTTCGGGAGTAAGCCCTTCAGCAGGACCAATGAATTTTTGCGGGAACATGGTGTGGAGCCGATTGACTGGCAGATTGAGGACGTGTAATTAGTAAAACGCAGGGCGTTTTCTGTGGAATAAGCTGTAACGGCGAGGGATTTCACAGAGAACGCTTTTGTTGATATAAAATGATTAAATTTGACAGCAACTGGCTTTTTAAAGGGTGCCTATTGACAAATAAAAGCGCTTCCACTATAGTAGTACTGTATAATACTACTAGGGAGGCTGACAGATGGAGGACACGGCATTTATAGAAAGACTGTCGCTGTTCGGACTTAGCAGGCAGGAGGCTGTTATTTATCTTTGCCTTTTGAAAAATCCTGAATTGACAGGCTACGAGGTGGCAAAGCTAACAGGAATTTCACGCTCTAATGTCTACAATGGTTTGGCGGCTTTGGTGGAGCATGGGGCGGCATACGTGTTGGAGGGGGCTTCAACAAAATACACGCCTGTGAGCATAGAAGAATTCTGCGACAACAGGATACGCTATCTAAAGGATACGGAAGAATTTTTGTTGTGCAACAGTCCTAAAAAACACCATGAAGCGGAAGGCTATATTACCATTGAAGGATACGGACATATTTGTGACAAGATACATCACATGCTTTTGGGGGCGGCGCAGAGAATTTATTTTTCCGCGTCAAGGATGTTTTTGGAGCAGTGGCAGGAGGAGTTTTTAGAGCTTACGCAGAGACGGATTAAAGTTGTTTTGATTGCAGACGAATTACCTCTGGCATTTAAGAAAAACTCACATTTGTGGGAGAAAATTATTTTTTATCAAAGCGATGCCGGCGCGGAGGGGAAAGATATATTTGAAGAAAGGGAAAGGCAGCTTCGCCTGATAATCGATTCTACTTATGTGCTTACCGGAGAGGTGACTGGAGACGGCGGTACTTGCCTGTACAGCGCGCAGAAGAATTTTGTCAATGTATTTAAGGAAGCCATGAGAAACGAAATAGAACTTATCAATATCAAAAAAGCGAAGAATAGCTGAATTGTATAACAGAAGACCGAATTGGGCGCGTATGCCTATGAGAAACATATCGGAATGGAGGAAGGATTACTATGAAAATCAGAATCGGAATTTTAGGTTACGGAAATCTTGGCAGGGGAATTGAATGTGCGATTGGGCAGAATGAGGATATGGAGCTTGTCGCCGTATTTACCCGCAGGGCGCCGGAGACGGTGAAGACTGTGCGTTTTGCGCCGGTTTACCATGTGGATGAGCTTTATGGCATGAAGGAGAAAATAGATGTATTGATGCTGTGCGGCGGTTCGGCAACGGATTTGCCCAGACAGACGGCGGAGTATGCAAAATATTTTAACGTGGTGGACAGCTTTGACACTCACGCGAAAATACCGGAGCATTTCGCCAATGTGGATCGGTCGGCGAATGAGAGCGGAAAAATTGCCATGATTTCCGTGGGCTGGGATCCGGGAATGTTTTCCCTTAACAGACTGTATGCAAATGCAATTTTGCGAGATGGCAGCGATTATACCTTTTGGGGCAAGGGAGTCAGTCAGGGGCACTCCGATGCCATAAGAAGAATTGAGGGCGTGAAGGATGCAAAGCAATATACGATTCCCATTGAAGCGGCCTTGGAATCTGTGAGAAAATGTGAGAATCCGGTATTGTCCACAGGTGAAAAGCATGTGAGAGAGTGTTTTGTAGTGGCGAAGGAGGGCGCCGACAGGGCGAGAATAGAACAGGAAATCAAAACCATGCCAAACTATTTTGCAGATTATGAGACCACGGTTCATTTTATTTCTGAGGAGGAGCTTGCGAGGGAACATGCAGGGATTCCTCACGGAGGCTTGGTACTCAGGACAGGCAGGACCGGAGCAGGAGGCGAGAATAATCATGTAATAGAGTACAGCTTAAAGCTGGATTCCAATCCGGAGTTTACCGCCTGCGTACTGATTGCTTATGCGAGAGCCGCGTACAGGATGAATCAGAGAGGGATGAAGGGCTGTAAGACGGTGTTCGACGTGGCGCCGGCAGATTTAAGCCCTATGTCTCCCGAGGAAATGAGGAGTAGGCTTTTGTAATATAGTGGAGCTTTAAGCCTAAAAGAATGATAAATAAGAATTAATTTGATGTCCGTCCTGACGGGCAGGGAGGCAGATTATGAGGAAGGTTACGTTTGTAACAAAGGAAAAGATAGAGGAAATAACAAAAACATATCCCACGCCTTTTCATATTTATGACGAGAAGGGAATCCGTGAGAATGCAAAGGCTCTGAAGGAAGCATTTTCTTGGAATAAGGGCTACAAGGAGTTTTTTGCGGTGAAGGCAACGCCTAATCCGTTTCTGATTAATATTTTGAGGGATTATGGCTGTGGCTGCGACTGCTCCTCCATGACAGAGCTGATGCTCAGTCATGCTATGGGCGTAAAGGGGGAGGATATTATGTTTTCTTCCAATGATACGCCCGCAGAAGATTTTGCATATGCGGCAAAAATCGGCGCCACCATTAATTTGGACGACATTACTCATATTGACTTTTTGGAGAAAACCATCGGTTATCTGCCAAAGACGTTAAGCTGTCGCTATAATCCCGGAGGATATTTTTCTATCAGTAATAATATTATGGATAATCCGGGCGACGCGAAATATGGCTTTACCACCGAACAACTATTTGAGGGCTTTAAGATATTGAAAGCAAAGGGCGTAGAAAATTTTGGTATTCATGCGTTTCTGGCGAGCAACACCGTGACCAATGAATATTATCCCACGCTGGCCAAGACCTTATTTGAGGTGGCAGTGAGACTTAAGGAGGAGACAGGCGCCCATATCGCCTTTATCAACCTTTCGGGAGGAATAGGGGTTCCGTATCGTCCGGATCAGGAGCCTAATGATATAAGAGCAATCGGTGAGGGAGTAAAAAGGGTGTATGATGAGGTTTTAGCGCCCGCCGGTATGGGTGACGTGGCCATTTATACGGAGCTTGGTCGTTTTATGATGGCGCCCTACGGACACCTGATAACTAAGGTAATTCATGAGAAGCATACCCATAAGGAATATATCGGGGTGGACGCCTGTGCGGTAAATCTTATGCGTCCTGCTATGTATGGTGCATATCATCATATTACCGTGTTGGGAAAGGAGGATAAGCCCTGTGACCACAAGTATGACGTGACAGGCTCCCTTTGTGAAAATAACGATAAATTTGCCATCGACAGAATGCTGCCGGAGATTGAGCCGGGAGATTATATTGCAATTCATGACACAGGAGCACATGGCTTTGCCATGGGATATAATTATAACGGCAAGCTCAAATCAGCCGAGCTTCTTCTCAAGGAGGACGGTAGTGTGGAATTAATTCGCCGTGCCGAGACCCCAAAGGATTATTTTGCAACCTTTGATTGTTTTGATATATATAAGAAATTGGATTTGTAATATCTTTAGAAATGTAAGCTGCGCGGAGGCAGTGCAACGGCGCGCTTACAATATATTTTTAGCTTTAGAACGGGAGGTTATATGCGGTATCCTGAGAACTTACAAAGAAACGGAACGATAGGTTTTGTTGCGCCCTCCTTCGGGTGTTGCGTGGAGCCTTATAAAAGCGCTTTTGATAATGCGCAGAGGAGTTTTGCACGGCTAGGATACAGGCTGGATATAGGGCCTAACTGTTATGAGGGAAAGGGTATAGGGATCAGCAATACTCCCGAGAAGTGCGCAGAGGAGCTTATAGAATATTATCAAAGCTTTGGAAATGATGTTTTACTTTCCTGCGGCGGTGGGGAGCTGATGTGTGAGATTTTAGAATATATGGATTTTGAGGCGCTTAAAAAGGCTCCTCCTAAATGGTATATGGGTTATTCGGACAATACCAATATGACTTATATGCTGGCGACCTGCTGTGACACGGCTTCTGTTTACGGACCGAACGCACCGGCATTTGGAATGGAGCCGTGGCATGCTTCACTGGAAGATGCACTGGAGATTCTTACCGGGGAGAGGGAGACTGTGGGGGGCTATGAAAGGTGGGAGAGGGAGTCAAAAAAAAGCGAGGAAAATCCGTTAGTACCCTATCATGTCACCGAGAAGAGGATATTAAAAAGCTTTGTGGGAAATAATCCGATTGTATGGGAGAATAAGGAAGACAACATATTTATGGAGGCAGACGGCTCAATACATTTTAAGGGGCGGCTATTGGGCGGATGCATGGATTGTCTCGTAAATCTTTTAGGCACGCGTTTTGACAGAACTCGCGAATTTTTGGAAAGGTATAAAGAAGACGGTATTATCTGGTTTTTGGAGGCGTGTGATTTAAATGTGTTCGGTATACGCCGCGCCATGTGGCAGATGGAGCAGGCGGGCTGGTTTCGGTATGTGAAGGGCTTTCTCATTGGACGCCCATTGTGCTTTGGACAGGAGATGATGGAGCTTACAGCCTATGACGCGGTTCTTAAGGTGGCCGGCAGTAAAAATGTGCCTGTGATAATGGATGTGGATTTAGGACATCTGCCGCCCATGATGCCTGTTATTGTGGGCAGCAGGGCGGATGTAACCGTGCGAGGGAATGATATTTCGATAACGATGCACAAGGATTAATAGCTGCATAACTGCTAAGCGGTGATTTACCCGATGATTTCCTTATGAACAAAAGATAATGAAAGTTGTACAAAAAAATACAAAAATTTACTTGCCAAGTGATTCTGTCTATGATAAAATAAGTTTTGTTGTGAGACGGTTCACAAATGCCGGCGTGTCGGAATGGCAGACGAGGCAGACTCAAAATCTGTTGTGGGCAACCACGTGCGGGTTCAAGTCCCGCTGCCGGCATTATCATTGAGTAGAGGAATACGAAAGAGTATTTCTCTTTTTTTTCCATATAGGAATTTCGTCTTTGCAGGGAAAGAATGCGGAGCAATCTTTGAAGTGCTGTTTACGGCACTTTTTTGTTTCATGAATTAGCATATTGTTTTTGCGTAAAGATTAGGGAACGGAGATTTTCATGAAAAAAATTCTTAAAATTATATTGGCTTTGATGCTTGGGGGCACAGTGTTATTGTTTTCGTGTAAAGAGGATACCCGGCTTGATACGTCCGAAGGAAGCCAAGTTAACGGGGAAGAGGTTGGGTGGACAATAACGCAATACAGTGATATTTCCGGAAGTCAGGCTGTTTTTTATACGATAATGAGCGATAAAGGGGCGGTGATTGTAGTTGACGGCGGAACCAAAAACAACGCGGAATATGTCAAACAAATTCTTACGGAATATGGCGGACATGTAGACGCATGGATTCTGACGCATCCTCATCCGGATCATATCGGAGCGTTTAACAGTATTATGACAGAAGGTGAAATATCAGTAGATGCCATTTACGATAACGGCTTGGACTATGAGTATTATTCCAGCGTGGCAAGGGAATGGGACTGCATTTTTGCATATGAGCAATATCTGGAGCTGACGTCGGAATGGCCGGAGGTGCATAGCCTGCAGATCGGCGACGAGGTTACGTTTGAAAATTTAAAGATAACTATAATCAACACCTATTATCCGGGGATAGAACACATTACAGGTGATGTTCCGAATAACAGCTCTCTAGCGTTTACGGTAACTACAAAAAACAGAAAAATGCTTTTTGTGGGAGATTGTCATGGAGAAGAAATTGCGGATAAATGGCTTTCCGATTATGGTGAGCTGCTGAAGTGTGATTATGCCCAGATGGGGCATCACGGAAATAATTCGCTTCCGGTTTCTTTTTATGAGCACGTAAAACCGCAGGCTGTTTTTTTCGATGCGCCAGACTGGCTTATCGAGGGAAAAAAATACGATACAAAAGCAAATATGAAAGCAATAAAGCAAATAGCGGAGACATTATTCGATTTTAGAACATGTCCGAATCAGGTAGAGTTATCCGGGAAATAGTAAAAATAAGGCCTTATGAGCGGTATGCGCATAGGACCTTATTTCTCCTTGTGAAATCTGTATTTGGGAGTTTGGTTTTGTTGTTGCCGACCCAAAAATAATCCGGTGGTTTTTTAAGCGGAAAAATGATATATTAATGATGAATATATTATACTCAAAAAGAAGAGGCGATATTATGAATAATGTTAGGAGAGCGACAAAAAAGGACATACCTGCAGTCATGGAGCTTTTGGTACAGGTGAATATGGTACATCATAAAGGCAGGCCGGATTTATTTAACGGACCGGCAACAAAATATACAAAGGAGCAGTTAAGTGAGATTTTCAAGGACGATGGCAGGCCGGTATTTGTGTGTGTAGATGATAAGGACAGGGTTCAAGGCTATGCTTTTTGCGTCCTGAACCAATATATAAACGATAATATGATGACGGATATAAAAACTCTGTACATTGACGATTTATGTGTGGATGAAGATATGCGCGGCAAGCACATCGGAAGGACCTTATATGAGCATGTTCTCGCATATGCGAGCTCTATAGGCTGTTATAATGTGACCTTAAATGTCTGGACGCTGAATGAAAGCGCAATGAAATTTTATGAAAAATGCGGGCTTAAGCCACAAAAAATCGGAATGGAAAAAATATTATAGCCATTTGCCCCAATATGTTGTATAGTAAATATGTATGTGTATGAATTGATATCAAGATACTGCGTATATATGGACCGGATTAAGGTGACGATATGAATTGTAAAGAATTTGAGAAGAAAATTCCGGATTTTGTGAATCAGACTATGGATTTTCCTGCATTGAAGGAATTCAGCAGGCATATGGAGCATTGCGAAAACTGTAAGGAGGAGCTGGTTATTCAGTTTTTGGTGACTGAGGGTATACAGCGGCTGGAGGAGGGAGACGCTTTCGACCTGCAAAAGGAGCTGGAGGAGAGACTTGAGGCGGCAAAGCATAGGATTAAGCTTCATTCCGGCGTGATGCGGGTTGGGATAGTATTGGAGATCATGGTAGCGCTGGCCCTTTTGGGGATTGTAATTTGGCTGGTGCTGTAGAAACGAGGGAGTATGGATGGCAAATTAGTATTGATAGACGGGCATAGCATATTAAACAGAGCATTTTACGGAGTGCCGGATTTAAGCAATGTAAAGGGGCTACACACCAATGCCGTATATGGCTTTTTAAATATTATGTTTAAGATTCTTGAGGAGGAAAAGCCGGATTATCTGGCGGTTGCGTTTGACGCTCATGCAAAGACCTTTCGCCATGAGATGTATGAAGCCTACAAAGGAACGCGTAAGCCCATGCCGGAGGAGCTTAGGGAACAGGTGCCGGTTATAAAAGAGGTCTTGAAGGCAATGCAGGTGGTGATAATAGAGCAGGCAGGCCTAGAGGCTGACGATATTTTGGGCACATTGGCAAAGAAGGCGGAGAAATCCGGTATGGAGGTTGCCTTGGTGTCCGGCGACCGTGACCTTCTTCAGATTGCCAGCAGCCGTATTAAAATCCGTATTCCTAAGACAAAGCAGGGAAGAACGGAGATAGAGGATTATTATGAGGACGACGTGAAGGCGGCATATCAGGTGACGCCCACACAGTTTATAGAGCTAAAGGCACTGATGGGAGATACGGCGGACAATATTCCCGGAGTTCCCAAGGTGGGGGAGAAGACGGCAACCGCCCTTATGGTGGAATACGGCTCTTTGGAAAATATCTATGCCCATGTGGAGGAGATTTCCAAGAAAAGTATAAGAGAGGCGTTGATAGAGAATAAGGATTTAGCGGATTTAAGCAAGCTCCTTGCCACCATTAAGACGGATTGCGGCGTAGAGCTTGATTACGAGGCGGCCAAGGCGCAGGATTATTATACCCCGGAGGCATATGCACTGTTTAAGGAATTAGAATTTAAGCAGCTTTTAAGCCGGTTTGACAAGGAACAGACAATGGAGGAAAATCCGGTGGAGAAGAGCTTTCACAACTTGCGGACGAAGGAGGAGTGTCTTGCCGTTCTGCAAAAGGCACAGGGGCTTGACCATGTAGGGATATTGCTTGTGAGGGAGGCAGGGAGGCTTTTTGCCGTTGCGGTCTCTTTGTCGGAGGAGGAGACGTATTTTTATGCCCTTCCTTTTGGAGGAGACGGGCAGATATCTCTTTTTGCCGAGACTTCACAGGAGTCGGAGCTTAAGACGGCGATTTTGGAGTTGTCGGTGAGAACTAAGCTATCTACCTTTGACATAAAGAGGCAGTATGACTATTTGTCTTTGGAGGATACGGAAAATTACTTTGATGTCCTTATCGGGGCATATTTGTTGAATCCCTTGAAAAGTGATTATGATTTGGAGGCGATTGCATCCGAGCATTTGGGAATGATGATTCCGGGAGCGGCTCAGGTGCTGGGAAAATTGACGCCCTCGCAGGCATTTGTACAAAGGCCCAAGGAGGTAGCGGATTATTACTGCTATGGCGCTTATGTGGCAGGAAGGGCCAGAGCCGTACTTGTAGGGAAGCTGAAGGATGCCGGCATGGACAGACTGATGCGGGAGATAGAGATGCCGTTGTCTCTGGTGCTCTACGATATGGAGAGGGAGGGCGTGGCTGTCCGCAGGGAAGAATTAAAAGCTTACGGAGACGCGCTGATTGCACGGATTGAGGAGCTTGAGGCTTCCATTCATGAGCAGGCGGGAGTTTCCTTTAATATACAATCTCCCAAGCAACTGGGGGAGGTCCTTTTTGAAAAAATGAAGCTGCCGGGCGGAAAGAAGACGAAGACGGGCTATTCCACGGCGGCGGAAGTGCTGGAAAAGCTTTCCGGAGATTATCCCATTGTAAAGGATATTTTGGAATACAGAGGTCTTACCAAGCTAAAATCCACTTATGCCGACGGACTGGCAAACTATATAGGGGAGGATAACCGCATTCACACCAGCTTTAACCAGACCATCACGGCTACCGGACGAATCAGCTCCACAGAGCCTAATTTACAGAATATACCCATGAGAATGGAGCTGGGCAGGAGAATACGAAAGGTGTTTGTGCCAGAGGAAGGGCGTAAATTTATGGATGCGGATTATTCCCAGATTGAGCTTAGGGTGTTGGCGCATATGTCGGGGGACGGGCAGCTGATTGAAGCGTACCATATGGATCAGGATATTCATAGAATTACGGCGGCGAAGGTCTTCCACACTCCCTTTGAGGAGGTTACGGACTTGCAGAGGCGCAATGCAAAGGCGGTGAATTTTGGTATTGTATACGGCATAAGCTCCTTTGGCTTAAGTCAGGATCTGAGCATAAGTCCTAAGGAGGCGGCAAAGTATATAGAACAGTATTTTGCCACCTATCCCAAGGTGAAGGAATTTTTGAATTCCTTGGTGTCCGAGGCAAAGGAAAAGGGCTATGTGACCACCATGTTTGGCAGGAGGCGTCCGGTTCCGGAGTTATCCTCTTCAAACTTCATGCAGCGTTCCTTCGGTGAACGTGTGGCGATGAATTCTCCTATTCAGGGAACCGCGGCGGATATTATAAAGATAGCGATGATTAAGGTATGGAAAGCGCTTAGGGACAATGCGCTGCGCTCCAAGCTGATTTTGCAGGTGCATGACGAGCTTTTGATTGAAACGTGGAAGGGCGAGGAGGAACAGGTTCGTAAAATCCTCGAGGATAATATGAAGTCTGCGGCGCGGCTTTTAGTGACCTTGGAGGTGGATTTACACACGGGAGAGAACTGGTACGAGGCGAAATAGGCTGCAAGATATGCAAAGAAGGCGTATTTTAATTACAATTTCTACCGCTGCGGCGTTGGAGGATTTGTATGCGTTTTATTGGAATTACAGGCGGTGTGGGCGCGGGAAAAACTGAAATCTTGAAATATATTAAACGACATTATAAATGTGAAATTCATTTGGCGGACGAGACGGCACATCAGGTAAAAAGGGCGGGAACGGAGTGCTTTTCAAGGCTGGTGGAGCTGCTTGGCGGGGAAATTGTGGGAGCCGACGGAGAAATAGACAAGGCGGCAATGGCGGATAAGATTTTTGCCGATCCCAAATTACTGGATAAGGTGAATGCAATTGTACATCCGGCAGTGCGGGAGTATTTGCTTGATAAGCTTGGACAGGCAAGGGAGAATCCGGAGCTGGAGCTGTTCTTTGTGGAAGCTGCATTATTGATTGAGGCGGGGTACCGGGAACTTGTGGATGAAATGTGGTATATCTATGCCGATGAATCGGTTCGCAGGAGGAGGCTTAAAAGTGCCAGAGGCTATGGGAACGAGAAGATTACCCGCATTATGGGCAGTCAGCTTACGGAGGAAGAATTTCGCAGGGCAAGCGATTTTGTAATAGATAACAGCGGGGCGTTAGAGGACAGCTATCGCCAAATCAATAAGAAACTGGAGGCTTTTACATGGCAGGAGTAAGAGAAAGACAGGGGCAGCTGGTATTTGGTCTTGATATCGGAACAAGAAGTATCGTGGGAACCGTGGGCTATTTGGACGGAGGCAGCTTTCATGTTCTGGCGCAGAGATCCAGAGAGCATGAGACGAGAGCTATGCTTGACGGTCAGATACATGACATAGGAAAGGTCGGAGAGACGATAGCCAAAGTAAGGAGCGGTTTGGAGGAGGATCTAAACCGCAGTCTGACGGAGGTGTGTATAGCTGCGGCAGGTCGTGTGCTTCGCACGGTCACAACCTATGTTGAATTAAACTTCGAGACTGACAGGGAAATTACGGAGGAGGATATTTATTCTCTTTCTACCATGGGTGTGGAAAAGGCTTACGAGGAATTTCAAGGAGGAGGCGATTCCGAAATGAAATTCTATTGTGTGGGGTATACGCCTATGCGTTACTATATGAACGGATATCAGATTGGTAATTTAGAGGGCCATAAGGCGAAAAATATTGCCATAGACCTGATTGCCACCTTCCTGCCGGATGACGTGGTGGACGGGCTGTATAAGGCTGTAGAGCTTGCCGGGCTTAAGGTGGCGAACCTGACTTTGGAGCCTATTGCCGCAATTCAGGTGGCTATTCCGGAGAAATACCGCATGTTGAATATGGCGCTTGTGGATGTGGGCGCCGGAACAAGCGATATTTGTATAACCAAGGAGGGAACCATCACAGCATACGGGATGATTCCAGTGGCGGGAGACAGTCTTACGGATATTTTGGTACAGCATTGTCTGGTAGACTTTGAAACGGCGGAACAGATTAAAAGAGGGGCCGGATGTAAGGAAATCATTGAGTATGTGGATATTATGGGGCTGCCTCAGACAATCAGCGCCAAGGAAGTGCTTTCTCTGCTTGGTCCGTCCGTGGAGAAGATGACGAAGATGGTGGCGGACGGGATTAGGGAGCTGAACGGTGAAAAACCGGTTAGCGCTGTCTTCGTGGTTGGCGGAGGCGGCATGATACCGGGTTATACGGAGAGTCTTGCGGCGGAACTTGGCATTGTAAAGGAACGTGTTGCAATCAGGGGGCAGGAGGTTATGCAGAATATCAGCTTCGAGCTGGAGGATGCCCGCAGGGATTCCATGATGGTGACTCCTATCGGTATTTGCCTGAGCTATTACGAGCAAAGTAATAACTTTATATTTATGGAATTTAACGGCGTCAGGATAAAGCTGTACGATAACGGAAAGCTCACGGTGGCGGATGCGGCGATGCAGTCACAATTTCCGAATGATGATTTATTCCCTAAGAGAGGGGAGGCGCTGACCTTTAACGTAAACGGTAAGAACCGAATTGTGAGAGGATATCTGGGAGAAGCTGCAGTGGTGAAGGTAAACGACGTATCTGCGGATATGTACACACAGGTATATAACGGAAGTAGAATCGAGGTGACGGCATCGACGGCGGGAGAAGCGGCGTCCATGGAGCTCGGAAAGCTTCCGGAGCTTTCGGAACAGCTACATATTTTTGTAAACGGCGTGAAAATTAATCTGCCAAAGACTGCGACGGTGAATGGCGGCAGGGAAAATGAATTTTATATGATAAAAGAAGACGACGACATTCAAATCCACAATTTCTATTCGGTGGAGGAGGTGGCGGGACTTCTTGACGTTCCCTTGGGAAATAGAATTATGGTAAACGATACCCCGGCAAAGGCGGATACGAAGGTCTATGAGGCATTTACAATAAGCTGGAGTCTGGAGCAGGAACAAAAGGCGCAAGAAGGCGGGGAAGAGGAGGAGGACGAGAAGAGCGGCGATGCGGGAAGCTCCGCGAGTGAGGTAAGCGAGGCTGTTGAAAGCTCTGCCGGCGTGGCAAATGAAGACTCCGGAAAACCTGCCATACAAAGTGAGGAAATACAAGGGGCGGCTCCCAAAACGGAAAACGCAGAGATTATCGTTATTGTGAACAGGCAGGCGGTTACTCTTTCGGGTAAGAGCGCTTATGTATATGTGGATGTGTTTGATTATATTGATTTTGATTTGACGAAATCGGCGGGCAGAACGATTGTCACTACGCTGAACGGTCGGCCGGCAGAGTATATGGAAGCCTTAAATGACGGCGATATCATAGAGATTTACTGGAAAGAGAGATTGAACAAATGAGATTGTGTAGTATTGCTAGCGGAAGCAGCGGAAACTGCGTTTATGTGGGTTCCGGGGCAACGCACCTGCTTGTGGATATAGGTGTCAGCGGAAAGAGGACGGAGAGCGGTTTAAGCGATTTGGGTATAACGGCAGGGGATTTGGATGGTATCTTGATTACGCATGAGCATGCGGATCATATAAGCGGCTTGGGAGTAATAGCCCGTAAATATGGCGTTCCTATTTACGCCACTCCGGGAACCATAAAGGCAATCCGGGAATGCAGGAATATCGGTGACATCGACGATGCGCTTTTTCATGAGGTGAGAGAGGACGTAAAGCTCGTCATAAAGGATTTGACTATAAATCCTATGCGTATTTCCCATGATGCGGCGCAGCCGGTGGCGTATCGCATTGCATACGGCAATAAAAAAGTAGGTATATGTACGGATTTAGGCGTTTACAACGACTATACGGTAGAATGCCTGAAGGGGATGGATGCATTGCTTTTGGAAGCAAATCATGATGTGAATATGCTGCAGGTAGGTTCTTACCCTTATTATTTGAAGCAGCGTATTTTAGGCGATAAAGGGCATCTTTCCAATGAAAATTCGGGAAGGCTTTTGAGCAGGATTCTTCACGATAAGCTACAGACCATTGTTCTCGGGCATTTAAGCCATGAAAATAATTTGCCGGAGCTTGCCTATGAGGCGGTACGGATGGAGATTACCTTAGGGGAAAATCCTTATAATGCCAATGATTTCCGCATGCTGGTCGCCTCGCGCAGTACGCCCTCGCCCGTTATCAATATTGCATAGAAAAAGAGAACGGCAGGAACAGGCTTAACCGTTATCTAAACAGAAGCTTGGACAGTAAAAGCTTGCAAATTTTTTGGAATTGTAGTTAAATAAAATACAGCGTAGCCGTGTATCAGCCGTATACCTGTATATCGGTAATTTGACGGAAAAGCGCGTTTTCAAATATTGAATGGATGTCCGCTTTTGGGGACAAGGGAGGTATGAATATGAAAAAGACAATTATTACGGTGGTGGGAAAGGATACCGTAGGTATTATTGCAAAGGTATGTACTTATCTGGCAGAGAACGGAATTAATATATTGGATATTTCCCAGACTATAGTACAGGATTATTTTAATATGATGATGATTGTGGACACCAATAATACAGAAAAAACTTTTGGGGATATGTCCGACGAGCTTGTCGGGCTGGGAGAGCAGATTGGGGTTGTCATCAAATGTCAGAAGGAAGAAATTTTTGATAAGATGCATCGTATATGATTATATGAAAATATTTCTGCATATGCCGTCCGGGCAGGCGCTCGAACGGCGGAATGAGAGGAACTATGATAAATTTATATGAAGTGACCGAAACAAATAAAATGATTGAAAAGGAAAATCTGGATGTTCGTACTATCACTCTGGGTATCAGCCTTTTAGATTGTATCGACAGTGATTTGCAAAAACTGAACGACAAAATATATCAAAAGATTTATGACGCCGCAAGGGATTTGGTGAAAACCGGAGAGGAGATATCCAGAGAGTTTGGTATCCCTATTGTAAATAAAAGGATTTCCGTTACCCCTATTGCGCTTATTGGAGGAGCGGCATGCAGAAGTAAAGAGGATTTTGCAAGTATAGCAAAAACGTTGGATAAGGTAGCGCACGAGGTGGGCGTGAATTTTATCGGAGGCTACTCTGCTTTGGTGAGCAAGGGAATGACGCCTGCCGACGAGCTTTTGATTCGTTCCATTCCGTTGGCGCTGTCTGAAACGGAGCGCGTGTGCAGCTCGGTGAATCTGGGTTCTACCAAGACAGGTATCAATATGGACGCTGTCAAGCTGATGGGGGAGATGATAAAGGAGACGGCGCAATACACTAAGGAGGAGGATTCGCTGGGCTGCGCAAAGCTGGTGGTGTTCTGCAATGCGCCCGATGATAATCCTTTTATGGCAGGAGCTTTTCACGGTGTGACGGAGGCGGATAAAATTATCAATGTAGGAGTCAGCGGACCCGGCGTGGTGAAGACGGCGTTGGAGAAGGTTCGGGGAGCCAATTTTGAAGTGCTGTGCGAGACGATAAAGAAGACGGCGTTTAAGGTGACGCGTGTGGGTCAGCTTGTGGCGCAGGAGGCATCTAAAATGCTAGGGGTTCCCTTTGGTATCGTTGATTTGTCGCTGGCGCCTACGCCGGCAATAGGCGACAGTGTGGCGGATATACTCTGTGAAATAGGTTTGGAATATGCGGGGGCTCCGGGAACCACTGCGGCGCTGGCACTTTTGAACGATCAGGTTAAGAAGGGCGGCGTAATGGCCTCCTCTTATGTGGGGGGGTTGAGCGGAGCGTTTATTCCGGTCAGTGAGGATCAAGGTATGATTGACGCCGTGACGGCAGGGGCGCTGACGCTGGAGAAGCTGGAGGCGATGACTTGTGTCTGCTCCGTAGGGCTGGATATGATAGCCATACCCGGAGACACCAAGGCGACAACCATTTCCGGAATTATCGCCGATGAAATGGCTATCGGCATGGTAAACCAGAAGACCACGGCAGTTCGTATTATTCCCGTTATTGGTAAGGGCGTAGGCGAAGTGGTGGAATTCGGAGGGCTTTTGGGCTATGCGCCTATAATGCCGGTAAACCGGTTTTCCTGTGATGCGTTTGTAAACCGCGGCGGGCGGATTCCTGCGCCTATTCACAGCTTTAAGAATTAATAGCCAATAGGAAATTTCGTCTACAAAAAGATACTGCAATCGGTACTTTCTGTGGACGAGAGAAAAATCATATGGTTACGAGAGGGAGCTGTAGCTCGTTTCGCATGGGAGATCTGGACTTTAGCGCCCTGACGCTTTCGTAAATGCTTCCCTGTTTAAGCTCCTTTTGCAGCATCCTGTATGCAGCAGGAGACAGTAATGCCTCGGCGTCCGCAAGCTTTGAAATAAGCGGAATGGAGGAGTGTTCCTTGATAGCTCCAAGCAGGGAGGAAGCATTTTTGCGAAAGCCTAATATTTTTGCATAAGAAATATAATCTATCTGCTGGTAATCCGTGAGGTCGTTCTTTTTCATATCAAGAAGAATATGAAGCAGGCAGCGGCTGATACGGGTAAATGTCATATCCTTGGTTTTTAAAAGTTCGCAAAAACCCTGAAAATCTGTAAAGCGGTATAAATTTTTACGAATCCGGTCAGACAAGTCCGCAGATACGTCCACATATTGGGAATATCCTGTATCGGATTCCATGAGAAGCTTATAGTGGAGAAGTGCGGAAAAATCATTGCTGCACATAGGAGGCGCCTGTGTAAGAGCATCCTTTAACAGGTCATAGGCATTATCCGGTATCTGGTTGGAAAGGACGGATAAGTTCTGGCCGGAAAGTACTGCCTGGCGAATGGCTAGGGAAGAGCATTGCCGTTCGCCAAATCTTTTATCATGGTAATCGGAGCCTATCCGCTTGGTGGTAAAGGGTGAGATGGCGCTGTTACGGCGCAATAATGCCTTGAGATATTCAATACCCAGAATGTTGTTGGGGGAAGAGAGAACATCCTTGTAGCAGCTTAAGGAGGGAGCATAATCCAACAATGCGAAAGTGCGTGCGGTTGGATAGGAGTATCCCTGCTGCAACATACGCCGCAGGGCAGCGGAAAATTTTTCCGGCTCCTCCAACAATATTTGGGCAATCTCGCTTAAAACTGCAATGTTCCCACATTCGCTTCCGAAACAGAGATGATTTACAACTCCAAGTTTATCGAAAAGAGCCACTGCTCCGGTTGCAAAATATTCGGCGCTGGAAACGGCATAGCAAATGGGAAGCTCAAGTACTAAATCGGCGCCGTTCTCCAAGGCCATCCGGGTACGGGTGGCTTTTTCTACAAGAGAGGGAGCGCCGCGCTGCATATAATTGCCGCTCATGGCGATAATGGTATAGTCGGCGTTTGTCTGCTTTTTTGCTCCTTCAAGATGACACTTATGACCGTTATGGAAGGGATTGTACTCTGCAACAACTCCGTTGATAATCATGTGGGTATTCCTTTCAATTGTAATTATTTGTATGGCGTAAACGAAATAGCAAACAAAATTCCGTGGTCGGTATGTGAAAAAAATAACATAGTGTAAACGACCTCACATACCTGTTTTATGTAATGTTTCGGAGAGGAGGAACGCATATTTTGTATTTGAAAATATACAATTTAACGCATATTGTGACTTGTGCCTCCCTTATGTATTTAGTATAATATAAATAGCTTGTTTTGTTAAGTAAAAAATAGATTTATTTGAAGGGAGAACGGATATGTCATACATTGACATGATAAAGGAGCGTGCAAGGCTCGACAAGAAGACCATAGTATTACCGGAATCCAACGATAAGAGGACGCTGCTGGCGGCGGCGAAGATTATGGAGGAAGGGATTGCCGACATTATTATGGTGGGAAGTGAAGAGAAAATCATGGATGGAGCCGGCTGGCTGGAGGTTGACTTGTCCAAGGTGACGGTGATAAATCCGGCGACAACGCCAAAGCTGGAGGAATATGTCCGTTTATTATATGAGACAAGGAAATCAAAGGGCATGACGGAGGAGAAGGCGCGGGAAATATTGCTTAAGGATTACCTGACCTTCGGCATTGTTATGGTAAAGGCAAACGATGCGGACGGTATGGTGGCGGGCGCGTGCCATTCTACCGCAGATACCTTACGGCCTGCCCTTCAGATTCTTAAGACTGCGCCCGGAGTTAAGCTGGTTTCCGCATTTTTCGTTATGGATACGCAATTTAAGGAGCAGGGGGAGAACGGAACCTTTATTTTTGCCGACTGCGGCTTGAATCAGGATCCTACCGCCGAAGAGCTTGCAGCAATAGCGGAAACTTCCGCGAGAAGCTTTAAATCCTTGGTTGGTCCTAAGCCTGTGATTGCCATGCTGAGCCATTCCACAAAAGGAAGCGCAAAGCATCCTCTGGTGGATAAGGTGGTTGAGGCAACAAGAATCGCACATGAGCAGTATCCTCACCTCACGCTGGACGGAGAGCTGCAGCCCGACGCGGCGCTGGTTCCGGGAGTGGCAAAGTCTAAATCGCCCGGCAGTGTGGTGGGAGGCAGGGCAAATGTTCTGATTTTCCCTAATCTGGACGCCGGTAATATCGGTTATAAGCTGGTTCAGCGACTGGGCGGCGCGCAGGCATACGGCCCCATGCTGCAGGGAATAGCAAGACCGGTGAACGATTTATCCCGAGGCTGTTCGTGGGAGGATATCGTGGGCGTTGTGGCGCTGACGGCGGTACAGGCGCAGCTTGTGTAAAAAGCACAGAGCTTTGGTATGCGGAACATACCAAAGCTTAAAATGGCAGGTTTGCAAGAATTTATATACAAAAATGTGAGAAAGGTCGAAGGAAATATGAACACTTTAGTTATTAATTGCGGCAGCTCTTCTTTAAAATTTCAGTTGATTAATTCCGAGTCGGAGCAGTGTATTGCAAAGGGGCTCTGTGAGAGAATCGGAATTGACGGCAGTATGATAACATATTCTCCGGCAGGAGGAGAAAAGGAGCAGACCGTCACGCCAATGGAAGACCATACCGAAGCGATAAGGTTGGTTTTAGAGGCGCTTACAAACGCAAAGACAGGCGTGGTAAGGAGTCTTGAGGAAATAGGCGCTGTGGGGCACCGTATCGTACATGGAGGCGAAAAATTTGCAGATTCCACGGTTATCAATGACGAGGTGATTGCCGCGATTGAGGAATGCAACGAGCTTGCGCCCTTGCATAATCCTGCAAATTTAATTGGCATAAACGCTTGCAGGAAGCTTATGCCCAATACCCCTATGGTTGCGGTTTTCGATACCGCGTTCCATCAGACTATGCCACAGGAGGCATATCTATATGGTTTGCCTTATGAATATTATAAGAAATATAAGCTTAGAAGATATGGATTTCACGGAACCAGCCATTCTTATGTATCTAAGAGAGCGGCAGAGGTTTTGGGGAAGAAGTATGAGGATTTAAAGATTATCGTGTGCCATTTAGGCAACGGAGCCAGCGTTTCCGCAGTGAAGAACGGTCGGTGCGTGGACACCTCCATGGGGCTTACTCCCTTAGAAGGACTTATTATGGGAACCAGATGCGGCGATATTGACCCTGCGATTATAGAATTTCTTGCACACAAGGAAAAGAAAGATATTGATGATATTATGAGTATCCTCAATAAGAAATCGGGCGTCCTTGGACTATCCGATAATTTGTCTTCGGATTTCCGTGATTTGGAGAGCGGTTATTTTGCGGGAGACGAGAATGCAATCCGTACTATGAAAACCTTCTGTTATCGTGTGGCAAAATATATCGGCGCATATATTGCCGCAATGAACGGAGTGGATGTCATCTGTTTTACCGCTGGAGTGGGGGAGAACGGTCCCTTGGTCCGTTCCATGGTGTGCGAGCATCTGGGTTATATGGATATAAGGCTTGAAGAGGAGGCGAATCAGAAGAGAGGAGAGGATATTGTTATCACCACTCCCGACAGCAGAACAAAGGTGATGGTTATTCCTACCAATGAGGAGCTTGCTATAGCAAGAGAAACGGTGCGATTGATTGGAAAGGGCGTCTAAGCGCCATAAAAGCTTTATTGCTTGCGCGAGAGAGGAAAATGGCATATAATGTAATTAACACGTCCTTCATGATCTATGCAGGGCAGACCGGCGCGGGTGCTGTTCAAGAGAATATGGTTTGACCGACGAAAGGATAAAAGTATGCATATACAGATACAATGTTGCGGTATTGTTTTAATGCTGGCGCTGTTTTATTTTTATATGCGTCAGAAAAGGTTGTCCCTATATACCCAAAGGGCATTTCTGGGTGTTTTTTGGGCGACCTTTTTCTGTATTCTACTTGACATGTTGTCCATTGGCGCAATTAATTACAGGCATGTGCTGTCTGAAGCTTTTGCAAAGCTGGTGGCAAAGAGCTATCTTGTAACGCTGCTTTTAGTGGCAATGAGCGCAATGTCCTACATGTGTGTGGATATTTATAAAAGGCGGGATATTTACCGGCAGGAAATGACAAAGTATTGGGTGTTAACCGCTGCCGGCATAATTGGAATTTATGCGGCCCCTCTCTATTATCAATATGCGGGCGATGGAAGAACCGTAAGGTATACATACGGCCCCAGTGTCTATATTACTTACGGCATGGCATTGATTTTTTTTGTCAGGATTTTTTATTTGTTGAAGAAAGAGAAGGCAAATATTAATCCCCGCCGCAGGGAGGCCGTATGTATCTGGCTTTTGGTCTGGATTGCCGCTTCACAAATACAATTTATGTATACGGATTTGTTGATTGTGGGCTATGCCGGTTCCATAGGAATTATGGTGCTTTATTTGAAGCTGGAAAATCCCGAGACAAATTTGGACAGGAGCACAGGGCTGTTTAACGGCGGCACATTGTATCAGTTTACGCAAGAGCTTTATGCCGGTGATAAGGATTTTTCCCTGTTGGTGATTATCTTTGAAAATACTGCCTATCAGAATGTACATCTGGAAAAGCGCGGACTGATAAAGATGGAAATTATAGAGTATCTGTTGAAAATACCGGATGCTCTCTCCTTTAAAAACGCGGAGGACGAATATTTTATACTGTTTACCGACTGTGCAATAGCTGAAGAGCGGGTAAAGGAAATTCGTATGCGCTTTCAGTCTGAGTGGGGGGAGGATATGGCAAGCACGGTTCATCCCGGATGGCTGTATCTGCCTCATGCAAATGTTGTGGACAACGCCGATAATCTGTTGTATCTTATCCGCTATGTGAGGCAGGATGGAACGGCGTTTATGGAAAACGATTTTGCATGTATCGAGCAGGATAGCGTAACCAAAATGTACCAGAAAAAGGAAACGGAGCAGCTGATTATTGAAGCCATGGAGAACGATCGTATAGAGGTGTACTATCAGCCCATTTTCTCTACGGATGAAAAGCGCGTAACATCTGCGGAGGCTTTGATGCGCATACGGAATCTGGAGGGGAAGGTGGTGCCTCCCGGCGTATTCATTGACATTGCGGAGGAAAGCGGCATGATTTTGAAGCTAGGCGAAATCGTATTTGAAAAGGTCTGCCGCTTTATCAGCAAACATCCGCCAGAGCAGTACGGATTACATTACATAGAAATCAATTTATCCGTTGTTCAATGTGCATATGCGAATTTGGCAAAGGATTTTATTCATATCATGGAAAAATACGGTGTGTCGCCCAAGTACATTAATCTTGAAATAACGGAGTCGGCTTCTACAAATGCAAAAAAAACGCTATTGGGAAATATGGAAGATTTGTTGGATTATGGTGTGAAATTTTCTTTGGATGATTTCGGAACAGGGCAGTCCAATCTGAATTACATAGTGGAAATGCCGGTGAATATTGTGAAATTTGACAAGAGTATGACAAATTCTTATTTTAAAAACGGAAAAGCGAAGCATGTTATGGAAGCGGCGATTCATATGATACATGGAATGAATTTGGAAATCGTATCGGAAGGAATCGAGACGAAAGAGCAATACCAGACAATGGAGGATTTGGGAATCAGCCATATACAGGGTTATTATTTTTCCAAGCCCCTTCCCGAGGAGGAATTTATACAATTTCTTGAGAAGAGCATTGAATAGCGCAAAAAACTCTTGACAAAAGTTCTTTATCGCGGTAACATTGTAAAAAATAAATAGCGGAACACAAACCGTAGATGTGGAGATCAAGGCAGTATATGCGCTTACAGAGAGACCGGATGCTGAGAAAGGTCGGAGAAGCAGGCTGCTAAATGGACCACGGAGGGCGCAGTGAAAGAAGCTTTTGAAGGAGGGCTTTTAGTATTTTGCGACGTTAGGCATACGTTAATTGCCGGGGATATGTCGGTATCCTGAAAGTGCACGGATGATTCCGTGAAGCAAGGTGGCACCGCGGGAATTGTTTAAGAAGACCCGTCCTTGACAGTAATATCTTTACTGTCAGGGACTTTTTTGATTGTATAGACAATCAGTAGCAATGAAAGGTATATCACTCAGTAAAATAAAAAGATTAAGAAAGGGTTGTGTTATGAGCAAGGGACGTTACGGAATACACGGCGGGCAGTATGTTTCAGAGGCGCTGATGAACGAGATTCAGCGTCTGGAGGAGTGTTATGAATATTATAAGAAGGACGAAGGGTTTCAGGCAGAGCTTACAGAGCTTTTGAATAATTATGCGGGCAGACCTTCCCTTTTGTATTATGCGGAAAAAATGACAAAGGACTTGGGTGGAGCAAAAATATATCTCAAGCGAGAAGATTTAAACCATACAGGCTCTCACAAAATTAATAACGTGCTGGGTCAGGTGCTTATGGCAAAGAAGATGGGAAAGACCAGAGTGATTGCAGAGACAGGAGCCGGGCAGCACGGTGTTGCCACGGCTACGGCAGCGGCCTTGCTGGGTATGGAATGTGAGATTTTTATGGGCAGGGAGGATACCGAAAGACAGGCGCTGAATGTATACCGCATGGAGCTTTTAGGAGCCAAGGTCCATTCTGTCACAAGCGGAACCCAGACTCTGAAGGATGCGGTAAACGAGACAATGAGAGAATGGACGAACCGCATGGCAGACACTCATTATGTGCTGGGCTCGGTCATGGGTCCCCATCCGTTTCCCATGATTGTGCGGGATTTCCAAAGCGTTATCAGCAGGGAAGCGAGGGAACAGATTTTGAAGGCGGAGGGCAGGCTTCCGGCGGCAGTAGTCGCCTGTGTGGGAGGCGGCAGTAATGCCATGGGAGCATTCTACCATTTTATAGAGGATAAGGAGGTAGAGCTGATTGGCTGCGAGGCGGCGGGAAAGGGTGTGGATACCGCTTGCCATGCGGCAACCGTCACTAAAGGAAGTCTTGGTATTTTCCACGGAATGAAATCCTATTTCTGTCAGGATGAGTACGGACAGATTGCTCCGGTTTATTCAATTTCCGCGGGGCTGGATTATCCCGGGGTCGGCCCCGAGCATGCCAATCTTCACGATACGGGAAGAGCAAAATATGTGCCCATAACCGATGAAGAGGCAGTGTCTGCGTTTGAATATATTGCAAAGACGGAAGGGATTATCTGCGCTATTGAAAGCGCTCACGCCATTGCACAGGTGAGGAAGATTGCGGCTGATTACAGTCCTGACCAAAATATTATTGTCTGTGTGTCCGGCAGAGGAGACAAGGATGTTGCGGCAATAGCAAGGTACAGGGGGGTGGACATTCATGATTAACGAAAATAATAAAATTAAAAGAGCGTTTCACATGCCAAACGCAAAGGCGCTTATCGTATTTTTGACAGCGGGCGACCCGGATGCGGACAGCTGCGTGAAATTTATTCCGGAAATGGAAAGGGCGGGAGCCGATCTGATAGAAATCGGGATACCGTTTTCCGATCCGATAGCGGAGGACGAGATTGTGCAGGCCGCCAATATCAGGGCGATTAAGAGAGGTATGACAACGGACGGGGTGTTTGATATAGTGAAGAGAGTGAGAGAGCGTTCGCAGATTCCGCTTTGCTTAAAGAGCTATTTAAATCCTGTGTTCCACTACGGTTACGAAAGATTTTTTGAGAAATGCGGGGAGCTTTCTGTGGATGGGATAATCATTCCCGATTTGCCCTATGAGGAAAAGGCTGAGGTGGAGGAGCCGGCTAACAGGCATAACGTAGCGTTGATTCCTATGCTTGCGCCTGCCTCCGAGGAACGTATCGAGAGAATTGCAAAGAATACGGACGGATATATTTATGTGACAGGCTCTAAGGAGGCTGTGCCTTCTCTTGTGGAGAGCATCCGAAGAGTGACGGCTGCGCCCTGTGCTATAGGTGTCGGAATAGCTGCTCCAAAGCAGGTAGAGCATATGGCTTCCTTTTCCGAGGGCTGCATTGTGGAGAGCGCCGCCGTTAAGATTATTGAAGAATACGGAAAAGAGGCTGCGCCCCGACTTTATGAGTTTGTGAAGAACATGAAGGAAGCGGTCTTTGCAATAAATTTATAAAACAATTGTTGACAAACTCTTCCCCTGTATGTATAATAAATCAGTGTGTGAAATGAAGCACCGCAGGTTTTCTGCGAGACATATTGCATAGGAGTTGCTATGTTACTGAATTTATCCGATGTATTTACATCCGAGGACAGGGTTGAGAGCAAGAGCGTAACTCTTGAGATGACCAGCTTTGACAGCAGGCTCGGAAGCTTTCCCATTATTGAGAAAGGCCCGGTAGAGTTTATTTTTACCAATATCGGAGCCCATAAAGTAAGGATTGAGGGAAGTGTGGAGCTTAAGGCTGCTGCAGCATGTGACAGATGTCTGACGAAGACGCCGGTTAGGATGGAGCTGCAATTTGACAGGACGGTTGTTTCACCTGAGGTTACCACGGAGGATGAGGATGCCGACGACATGAATTTTATGGAGGGGTATCAGCTGAATGTAGAGACTTTTGTGTATAATGAAATTTTAGTAAACTGGCCTGTGAAGATTCTGTGTAAGGAAGACTGTAAGGGCGTATGTCCTGTCTGCGGACAGAATCTCAATATAAGGGAATGCGGCTGCGATACCTTTGTGCCGGACCCGCGTATGGCAGTAATAAAAGATATCTTTTTGCGCAATAAGGAGGTGTAACGATGTCTATTTGTCCTAAGAATAAATCTTCCAAAAGTAGAAGAGATAAGAGAAGAGCAAACTGGAAAATGAGTGCTCCTACATTGGTAAAGTGCAGCAAATGCGGCGCACTTATGATGCCTCACAGAGTTTGTAAGGCTTGCGGTTCTTACAACAAGAAGCAGGTTGTAAGCGTTGATTAATGAGATATGGTTTCAACATGGATTATGGGCTTTTCCCGTTAGGGAGAAGCCTTTTTCATTCTGTATAAAAAAATCTTGATTTTTGTCAAGGGGTTTAGTATAGTAAAGAAAGGCATAGTGGTAGGCTGCCAAAAGTGATATCTGAAAGGAAACAATCAATGGCTGAAATGGTAAACGTAGCTGTAGATGCTATGGGTGGTGATAACGCTCCTTTGGAGATTGTAAAGGGAGCTATTGAGGCTATAAATGAAGACAAAAGAGTCAAGGTCTTTTTGGTAGGAAAAGAGAATGCAATTAGTGCAGAGCTGAAGAAGTACACCTTTGACGAGGCTCAGGTGGAAATCATACATGCGGAGGAAGTGATTGAGACGGCAGAACCGCCGGTCATGGCCATCCGCCGCAAAAAGGATTCCTCTATAGTAAAAAGCATGAATATGGTCAAAGAAGGAATTTGCGATGCCTTGGTGTCCGCCGGAAGCACCGGAGCGGTTTTAGTCGGCGGGCAGGTAATTGTAGGGCGTATAAAGGGCGTGGAGAGACCGCCTCTTGCCCCCCTTATTCCCACGGAGAAGGGGGTAAGTCTTCTGTTGGACTGCGGGGCAAATGTGGATGCCCGCCCGTCGCATCTGGTTCAGTTTGCCAAAATGGGAAGCGTATATATGGAAAGCGTTATGGGAGTGAAGAATCCTAAGGTAGGCATCGTCAATATCGGCGCCGAGGAGGAGAAGGGTAACGCGCTGGTAAAGGAGACCTTTCCGCTGCTTAAGAATTGTCCGGAGATAAATTTTATCGGTAGCGTTGAGGCGCGGGATATTCCGGCAGGCGTTGCCGATGTGGTAGTCAGCGAGGCGTTTGTGGGGAACGTCATATTAAAAATGTACGAGGGTGTGGGAGCCAGTCTGATTAAAAAGGTCAAGAGCGGTATGATGAGCTCCCTGCGCAGCAAAATAGGAGCTTTCTTGGTAAAACCTGCGCTTAAGGCAACACTTAAGGGCTTTAGCACCGAGGAGTATGGCGGAGCGCCCCTGCTTGGATTAAACGGTTTAGTGGTAAAGACCCATGGAAGCAGCAAGTCCGTTGAAATTAAGAATTCTATTCTGCAATGCATTGCATTTAAAGAACAGAACATAAATGAAAAAATCAAAGAAAAAATTATTTTGGAAGATTAAGAAGGAAGGAACAACAAACATGGAATTTGAAAAGTTGAAAAAAGTGATTGCGGAAGTATTGAATGTGGATCCTGAAGAGATTACAATGGAAACAACCTTTATGGATGACCTTGGAGCCGACTCCTTAGATGTATTTCAAATTATCATGGGAATCGAAGAAGAATTTGACATTGAGATTCCGGCGGAAAAAGCAGAAAAGATAACTACCGTGGAAGAAGCGGTAGAGCTGATTAAGGCGGCGACAAACTAAATGCTGATTGTAAAGTATTCCTGAATTTTACGGTTCGGGAATACTTGTTTTTTACTGTCATTACAGTGGAAGGCGAGATAATATGTTGGAAGGATATACCTTGGAATTATTGGAGGAACGAATCGGTTATCAATTTCATGATAAGGCGTTGCTAAGGCAGGCGTTGACGCACAGCTCCTTTACCAATGAGCAGAAAATAAATAAGGCGAAAAACTATGAGCGCCTGGAATTTTTAGGCGATGCGGTACTGGAGCTTATATCCAGTGAATTTTTGTTTAAGGAGCATGAATCGGTGCCGGAGGGAGAGCTGACCAAAATGAGGGCGTCTATGGTATGTGAGCCGGCGCTGGCTTTTTGCGCAAAGGATTTGGAGCTTGGGGGGTTTATGCGTCTGGGAAGAGGCGAGGAGAGCACGGGAGGCAGGGAGCGTGACAGTATTACCTCAGATGCCATGGAGGCTGTAATCGGCGCTATTTATCTGGATGGAGGAATGGAGTCTGCAAAAAAGTTTATCTATCGGTTTGTTTTGTCCGATCTGGAGAACAAGCAGCTTTTTTATGACAGCAAGAGTAATCTGCAGGAGCTGATACAGGGCAAGCTGAAAAAGGATTTCCACTATGAGCTTTTGGTGGAGAACGGTCCCGAACATGACAAGAGCTTTGAGGTAGAGGTGTTTATGGAGCATGAAAGTCTGGGAAAGGGAACCGGGAGAACAAAGAAAGCAGCGGAGCAGCAAGCGGCGTATCATGCGTTGCTGCGTTTGAGGGATAAGGGATATGTATTTAAAAAGTATTGAGGTACATGGTTTTAAATCGTTTGCAAATAAGATTGTCTTTCAGTTCCACAACGGAATTACAGGGATTGTAGGACCAAACGGAAGCGGAAAGAGCAATGTTGCGGATGCAGTGCGCTGGGTGCTTGGAGAGCAGCGCATTAAGCAGCTGCGCGGTGCAAGTATGCAGGATGTCATTTTCTCGGGAACAGAGACAAGAAAGCCTTTGAGCTATGCCTATGTCGCTATTACTTTAGATAACACGGATCATCAGCTTGCCATTGATTATGAAGAGGTGACCGTGGCGCGAAGGATCTACCGCTCCGGAGAAAGTGAATATCTTATTAACGGCACGCCCTGCAGGTTAAAGGACGTTAACGAGTTGTTTTATGATACTGGTATCGGTAAGGAGGGTTACTCCATTATCGGTCAGGGTCAGATTGACAAAATTTTAAGCGGTAAACCGGAGGAGAGGCGTGAGCTTTTTGACGAAGCGGCAGGTATCGTAAAGTTTAAACGCAGGAAGGCGGCTGCACAGTCTAAGCTGGAAAATGAAAAACAGAACCTTATCCGAGTGAAGGATATTTTGACCGAGCTGGAAAAGCAGGCAGGACCCTTGGAGAAGCAGTCTGAGGTGGCTAAGATTTATCTGAAAAATAAAGAAGAGCTGAAGACGTTGGACATCAATGTGTTTTTGTTGGAAAATAACCGCATCAGAGAGCAGCTTGGAGAGATAGAAGGAAAATATAATATAGCAGGCGGGGAGCTTAAGGAAACCTCCGAAAGGTATGAGGGAATCAAGGAGGATTACGAGCGTATACAGGGTGAAATTGAGAATCTGGATGCCGCTATTGAGGAGGCGAGAAGCAGTCTTACGGATACGGGGTTGCTGCGCGGCAGGCTGGAGGGGGAAATCAATGTTTTGAAGGAACAGATTAATTCCGCGAAGGGCAGCGAAGCTCATCTGAGTAACCGCCGTAATACACTGCAGGAGGAGATTGAGGCAAAAAATAAGGATAAGGAAGCAATTTTGGCCGAGAAGAGAGATACCGATGAACAAGTGCAGGATATTACCGCCGCTGCAGGTGATGTGAGAAGGAAGCTGGAGGAGCTTCAACAAAAAATAGAAGAGCTGAACAATAATATTGAATCCGGCAAAAATACCATTATCGGGGAGCTGAACCAGCGTGCTACTATTAAGTCAAAGCTGGGCAGGTATGATACCATGATGGAGCAGGTGAATATCCGAAGAGCGGAGCTGAACTCCCGGCTGCTGCGTGCAAAGTCGGACGAGGCTGCAAGGGAGGCGAATATAAAGCAGCTGGAGGAGTCGTTTGAAACCATTACAAGGCAGTTGGGTGAAATGAACGAAAATGCCGCTGCTATGGAGCTTTCGCTGGGAGATATAAGAGAAGCGCTCATAGGCAAGGACGCTGCCCTGCGCGAGACACAGACTAAATATCATCAAGAGAAATCCAAGTTGGATGCCCTTACTAATCTGACGGAGCGTTATGAGGGTTACGGCGGCAGCGTCAAAAGGGTAATGGAGCAAAAAGAGAAGGAAAAGGGTATTATCGGCGTTGTTGCGGATATCATTAAGGTAGAGTCTAAATATGAAACGGCCATAGAGACGGCGCTTGGCGGCAATATCCAGAATATTGTTACGGATGATGAAAGCACGGCTAAGAAAATGATTGAGTATTTGAAAACAAACCGTCTGGGCCGCGCTACATTTTTGCCGCTTACCAGTATTACCAATCCTCAGGAATTCAAAAATCCGGAGGCGCTTGAGGAAAAAGGCGTCTTAGGTATGGCGGATGAGCTGGTACACATTGAGAAGAGATATTGCAATGTGGCAAAGGCGATGCTCGGCAGAATTATGGTAGTGGATCATGTGGACAATGCCGTGAAGATTGCGCGGAAGTTCGGCTATGGTATCCGTATGGTAACCTTGGAAGGAGAGCTTTTGGTGCCGGGCGGTGCAATCAGCGGAGGCGCCTTCAAAAACAACAGCAACTTATTAGGACGCAGGCGTGAGCTTGACGAGCTGGAGAAAAAGATAAAGAAGCTTCTCACCGATATAGACGAGATAAACGCAGATATTGAGGAAACTAAGGGTAAGCGCAATAAAATGAGAATGGAGCTGGAGACGTTAAAAGCAGATATACAGCGCAAATCCATTGAACAAAATACGGCAAGATTAAGCATCAGTCAGGCCAGAGAGCGCATGGAGGAGGAGGCGTCCGGCGTTCAGGGCTTAAAGATGGAGGAGCATGAACTTGAGGACAAGATTTCCGAGATAAAAAGCGGCAAAGATACGGCCGCTAAAGAATTGTCTGACAGTGAAAAACTGGAAAACGGCATACAGGAACAGATACGGCAGTTCCAAAGGGAGCTGGAGAATCTGCGGGAGAACGAGACGGAGACTGCCGCGCAGGTAAGCGAGTGGGATTTGAAGGTGGAGAAAATGCTTCAGACCCAGACCTTTAAGCAGGCGAACGTTGATCGTATTAACGGTGAGATAGAGCACTCTCAGGCGGAATTGGAGGAAATTCTGGAGGCGCTGTCCGCAAATAAAACTGCTGTAGAACAAAAGCGGCGAAACATTGTGGAGCTGGAAAGAACGATTATTGCTTCTCATGACGCTCAGACTCAGTCCGAGGACAAGCTGAAAGGGGATATTGAGCGCAAGGAGGAGCTGTCTGCAAGGCAGAAGAATTTCTTTACGGCGAGAGAGGAGCTTGCGGAACGCATGACGGCGCTTGATAAGGAGGTTTACCGTTTAAACGCTCAGAGGGAGAAGCTGGAGGAGTCCGTTGAGGCACAGATTAATTATATGTGGGATGAGTATGAGATTACTTTGAGCGACGCGGCGTCTCTACGGGATGAGAGCATGACGGAGCTGTCTGCGATGAAGCGTGAGATTTCTGCCTTAAAGGATCGTATAAAGAAGCTGGGAGACGTAAATGTGAACGCTATTGAGGATTACAAGAATCTTATGGAGCGTTTTACGTTTATGCAAACCCAGCATGACGATTTGGTGGAGGCGGAGAAGACTCTGGAAGGAATCATTCAGGAGCTCGATACGGCGATGAGAAAGCAGTTTACGGAGAAATTTGCGGAAATAAGCCGTGAGTTTGACAAGGTATTCAAGGAATTGTTCGGAGGCGGTAAGGGAACCTTGGAATTGATTGAGGATGAGGATATATTGGAGGCGGGAATCCGTATTATTGCCCAGCCCCCGGGGAAAAAACTGCAGAATATGATGCAGCTGTCCGGAGGAGAGAAAGCATTATCCGCAATTTCCCTGCTATTTGCTATCCAGAACTTAAAACCGTCTCCGTTCTGTCTTCTTGACGAGATTGAGGCGGCTCTCGACGACTCCAATGTAGGACGTTTTGCCAAGTATTTACATAAGCTTACCAAAAGTACCCAATTTATTGTAATTACCCACAGACGAGGAACTATGGAGCAGGTGGACAGACTGTATGGAATTACCATGCAGGAGAAGGGCGTATCCACTCTTGTGAGCGTAAACTTGATTGACAAGGAGTTGGAGGATTAAGTAAGCAGCCTTGCAGCAGGCTAAGGCTGTAATAATGACAGAGATAGGAGGATGTGCATGACCGAGGAAAAGAAAGGTTTTTTTGCCCGTCTCAGGGAAGGTCTTTCCAAGACGAGGGCTAATATCGTAGGGGGTATTGAGTCCGTATTCAGCGGATTTTCCGCCATAGACGAAGATTTTTACGAGGAGCTGGAGGAAATCCTTATTATGGGTGATATCGGGGTGAACGCCACCACGCAAATCGTAGAACGGCTGAAGAAGCAAGTGAAGGAGCTGCATATCAAGGAGCCTTCCCGGTGTAAGCAGCTTTTGGTGGACAGTATCAAGGATCAGATGAAGGTGGAGGAGACTGCCTATGATTTTGAGAAGAAGCAGTCCGTGATTATGGTAATCGGTGTAAACGGCGTGGGAAAGACCACGTCCGTAGGAAAGCTTGCGGGAAAGCTTAAAGATGGGGGAAGAAAGGTTTTGATTGCGGCGGCGGACACCTTTCGTGCCGCAGCAGGCGACCAGCTGGCGGAATGGGCGAGGCGCGCAGACGTTCCCATGATCGGGGGAAATGAGGGCGCGGACCCGGCGAGCGTAGTGTTTGACGCGGTGAACGCGGCAAGGGCAAGAAACGTGGACGTGCTTTTAATCGACACGGCGGGGCGTCTTCACAACAAAAAAAATCTTATGGAGGAGCTGCGTAAAATGAACCGCATCATCGACAGGGAATTTCCGGACGCGCACAGGGAAAATCTGATTGTTTTGGACGCAACCACGGGACAAAATGCTTTGGTTCAGGCCAGAGAATTCGGAGAAGTGGCGAATCTTACGGGTATTGTGCTCACGAAAATGGACGGCACGGCAAAGGGAGGGATTGCGGTAGCAATTCAGTCGGAGCTTAATGTTCCCGTGAAATATATCGGTGTAGGCGAGACAATAGAGGATTTGCAGAAATTCAATCCCGACGAATTTGTAAACGCACTGTTTGATGTGAATGACGGAAAGGAAGGAAATACAAATGTTGACACTGGACAGATTTGAAGAAGCATGCGAGGTAGTGCAGAAGGTAACCTCGGAAACGAAACTGGTATATAGTGATTATTTTAGCGCGCAGACAGGCAACAGAGTTTATTTAAAGCCTGAGAACATGCAGTTTACCGGTGCTTATAAATTAAGGGGGGCTTATTATAAAATGAGCACCCTAAGCGATGCGGAAAGGGCAAAGGGAATTATTACGGCGTCTGCAGGTAATCATGCGCAGGGCGTTGCCTATGCGGCAAAGTGCTACGGCAGCAAGGCTGTTATTGTTATGCCTACAACCACGCCGCTTATGAAGGTCAACCGCACCAAGAGCTATGGAGCGGAGGTGGTTTTGCACGGAGATGTGTATGACGAGGCATGTACAAAAGCGTACGAGCTTGCCGAGGAGTACGGCTATACTTTTATTCATCCCTTTGACGATTTGACGGTTGCCACGGGGCAGGGAACCATTGCCATGGAGATTTTCAAGGAGCTGCCTTTAGTGGATTACATACTGGTACCTATCGGCGGCGGCGGGCTTGCCACAGGCGTGTCGACTCTTGCCAAGCTTTTGAATCCGAAAATTCGGGTGATAGGAGTGGAGCCGGCAGGGGCAAACTGTATGCAGGAGTCTTTAAAGGAGGGCAAGGTAACTACTCTTCCCGGAGTGAATACTATTGCGGACGGCACCGCGGTGAAGACGCCCGGAAGTAAGCTTTTTCCGTATATTCAGGAAAATTTAGACGATATTATCACGGTAGAGGACGAGGAGCTTGTGGTTGCATTCCTTGATATGGTGGAGAATCACAAGATGGTGGTGGAGAACTCAGGACTTTTGTCAGTGGCGGCTCTGAAGCATTTGGAAGCTAAGGATAAGAGAGTGGTATCCATTTTGAGCGGAGGCAACATGGATGTGATTACTATGTCCTCTGTGGTACAGCAGGGATTGATTTTCAGAGACAGAATTTTCACGGTGTCCGTGCTGCTTCCCGATAAGCCCGGAGAGCTGAGCCGAGTGTCCGCAGTCATAGCAGGCGTGAGCGGTAACGTTATCAAGCTGGAGCATAATCAGTTTGTATCTATCAACAGGAACGCCGCCGTGGAGCTGCGCATTACCTTGGAGGCGTTCGGTTCGGAGCATAAAAAACAGATTATGGAGGCTTTGGAAAGAGAGGGCTACAAGCCTAAGCTTGTGCGCACCAACATTTAAAAAGAATAATGTTTCCCCAAACCCCGCATACTTTATATGTGGGGTTTTAATTACAGACGCCACTGTAAGTCAGCTAACGCTTGCGCGTTACCGAATGCGGAGGAAAGAAACATAATGGCTAAGGCGGAAAAAGAAATTGCAATGCAGGTTCGGGAGAAAAAGTCTGTAAAGCGGAGAATTTGGGATTACGGAGTTATGACTCTTGCGGTGGTGATCTATTCGGCGGGAATCAGTTTGTTTTTGGATCCGAATGCGCTTGCGCCGGGAGGCGTTACCGGCATTGCAATTATTTTAAACAAGGTGTTTGGAATAGAAACCGGTACTTTAATTTTATTGCTGAACATACCTATATTTATATTGGGAATTTGGAAGTTTGGTTTTCGCTTTATTTTGTCTACGGTATATTGTACGGTTTTGGTATCTATTGTAACCAATATTATGGCGGGTCTTCGACCGGCAACAAACGACCCTTTTCTTGCTGCCTTGGCGGGAAGCTCTTTGGTTGCGGCAGGCTTGGGGTGGGTTTTTAAGGCGGGGGGAACCACGGGGGGGATGGATATTGTCTTTAAGGTATTGCGTCTGAAAATTCCGTATCTGAAGACCAGTTCATTGTATTTGATAGGCGACGCCATTGTGGTGGGGATTTCCGTTTTTGCTCTTAGAGATGTAGATAAGGCGCTATATGCATGTATGGCGGTATTTGTAGCCTCCTTTGTGCTTGATCTGGTGTTGTACGGGCGTGACGAGGCAAAGCTTATTTATATTATCAGCGATCGCTCCCAGACTATCGGAGAACGTATTTTAAAAGAGCTTAATATCGGAGTAACTTATATAAAGGGCAGGGGCGCCTATAGCGGTAAGGAAAAAAATGTGATTCTGTGCGTAATGAAAAAACAGCTTTATCCTAAGGCGGAGGGAATCATAAGAGCGGAGGACCCGGCTGCTTTTATGATTGTGACCAGCGCCAATGAAATATACGGGGAGGGGTATAAGAGCTATTTCAGTGAAAAACTATAGAAGCGGTGGGAGCCGACAAAGAAGTCTAAAAAATATTATGAAATAACGAAAAAAGAGTTCTGAAAAACAGAACTCTTTTTTGAATTGCATTGCATTAATTACTATAGCACATTATGAAATAAAAGTCTAGTAATATTTTAAAAATTTTGTATACTGTGTGTAGCGGTTCCAAGATAGGGAAATGTCAGGGAACAAATTTGAAGATAAACAAATTTGAAGATAAACAAATTTGAAAATACTTGTGTGGTATTGGCAATTGGTTTATAAAGGGCAGTGTGCCGGATAAGGCACAGAGAGGAGCGCAGGGCATGGAGCGAAGAACAATAAAACCGTATCAGGAAGGGATAAGTGCTATTTCCCGAACGGACAGAGCGTGGGAGACGGCTCATTTGAAGGAATGTCTGGAGCTGATTAAGAGGAATGTGGTTTTTTACGAAAAAGAGAATGAGGAACGGCATGCAGAGACCACACAGCTGTTGAAGGCTATGAAAAGCGGCGATATAGAGCTTTACAATCAGGCCATGACTGCGGCAAGCTTAGAGGCGCATGCGGCTAATCAGTTAAGAAAGAACAGAGCGGCACTGAAACAGCCTTATTTCGGCAGGATTGATTATCGGGAAGGGGAATATCGGCAGCAGGAGGTATATATCGGTAAAAACGGAATATTCCGTAATCAGACGGATGTTGTAATAGCTGACTGGAGGGCCCCCATATCAAGTGTCTACTATGAAAATGAGCTGGGCTTGGGAGAGTATCAGCTGCCGGATGGAAGCAGGATGGAGATCAATCTGGAGCTTAAGAGAACCTATGATGTGCAGGAGGGTATCTTAAAAGGCTATTATGACAGTGACGTGGCTTCAAACGACCAGCTTCTAATCCAATATCTTTCCCAGAACAAGGAGGCGGTTCTCGGGGATATTATCGCAACTATTCAAAAAGAGCAGAACGAAATCATTAGGGAATCTCCTTTTGCAAATATTTTGGTGCAGGGAGTGGCGGGCAGCGGTAAGACTACGGTGGCAATGCATCGTATTTCCTATATTCTATATAATTACAGGGAGCGTTTTATGTCCAATGAGTTCTGCATTATCGGCGGAAACGATTTGCTGCTTGATTATATTACTGCAGGACTGCCTGAGCTGGATGTACCGGATATCAAGCAGAAACGCATGGATGTGATGCTTTCACATCTGCTTGGCAGGGAGTGGAGCAAAAAGAGGAAGTTTATAGATACTACATCGGATGCAGGCGTACGAAGTAAAATTGATTTTATGCTGGAGCTGGAGGTATATATTCTGCGGCTTAGAGAAAGGTGTCTGAAGGTGGGAGCGCTTGAGGACAAGGAGCTGGGAATCATCCTTTCCGAGAGCAATAACGACAGGCTTGCCGCAGAAAATGCAGAGTTCAGCATTATAAGGATTTTGCAGCTATTGGACGAGAGAGTGAAAACACGCATTAAATTTCTTTCGCCCGAGGGCGAAAAGGAGTATTTTCTGCAAAAATGCAGGCAGTACAAGGATTATTTTAAAAACCGTGCCCCCAAGGACAGCATTTACGATATTTACGCTAATTTCCTGCGGGAGTATGAGAGGAACCGCCCGGGCAGTATTGACCTTACGGAGCATGAGAAGAACGCCGGAGAGGGAAAATATGACGTTTACGACTTGGCAGCTCTTTTGATGATACAATATCGGGTGACCCGCAAAAAGGAGGACGAGGAGTTCGGACAGATATTTATCGACGAGGCGCAGGATTTTGGAATCACGCCTTATTATGCCCTGCGCAGGGTATTACCGAAATGTTACTTTACCATTATGGGCGATGTGTCTCAGAATATTAATTATGAGACCGGGTTAAACGATTGGGGAGAGCTTAAAAAGTGGATGCTTACCGGAGAAAGAGATTGCTTTTATCTTCTGTCAAAGAGCTACCGCAATACAATTGAGATATCGGAATATGCGGGGAAAATTTTGGAGAAGGCGTCTTTTGGAAAATATAAAATCGAGCCGGTTATCCGGCACGGACTTCCGGTATGGGAGAGCGGGCGGCTTTTGGAGACGGAGATGTATGAAAAGGCAACGGAAATTATAAGCGGGGCAAGGGATAAGGGCTATCACAGCATTGCAGTGATCTGTAAGGACGAAACGGAGGCGGATTTTATAGGGAAGTGGCTGGAAGATGTAACCATTCTCCCCATTCGGCTGACGAAGGGATTGGAATTTGACGTGGTTATTCTTTGGAATTTAAATATGGAGCAGGCGGCATTAAAACAAAGCGACGCCAAGCTTTTGTATGTGGCGGTGACCCGCGCGCTGCATGAGCTGTATCTGTTGAATTTATAAAGCCTTGCAGAGAAAAAAGCCACGGCTAGTGTCATTACACTGACTGTGGCTACAGCGCTTATTGGCTTCGGATAAATCAGGAATTGTCTTTGTTTAATTCGGAAAGCTTATCATAGATTTTCTGCATAAATCTGGCTATTTCATCCCCATTTTCTGCGGCGGCAGTTTGAGAACCTGTAAGTCTTGCCGTGGTAATATCCCTTACATATTCGAGTAGTATGTCATTATCAACCATAGCTTTTACCTCCTTTATATAACAATTATATCATGGAAGGGAAACAAGCCGCAAATAAATGTTTTGATAAAAGTGTCAAGAAAAAATACTTGACAGTCCGGTAAAACTATTGTATGATATGCAAAGTGCTTGCAAAAGTACGGATTTCTATATAAATAAAGAGTTTCCCGGGGCTTTACGGTTTCGTCGGATTTCAGGAACAGATTTAAGGAAAAAGGGAACATGGAAAAGATTTTTGAGCAGGCTCTGCTGTATGATTTTTATGGCGAGCTTTTGACGGCTCATCAGCAGAGTATTTATGAGGACGCCGTGTATAATGATATGTCTCTGGGCGAGATTGCGGAAGAGAGAGGTATCAGCAGACAGGGCGTACATGATTTGATAAAGCGCTGTGACAGGATATTGCAGGATTATGAGAGCAAGCTTCATCTGGTGGAGCGTTTTGATAAGGCAAAGAGTAAGGTTGCCGAAATTCAAATCTTAACGCAGCTTCCGGATTCGGAGGGGGAATTGTCACTGAAGGATAAAGGGCAGACACAGGCCGACAGGGAGATCTTTGAGCGGATGGAGCGCATTCGCAGGCTTTCGGGGGAATTAATGAAGGAGCTGTAAGGAGTGGCAGATGGCATTTGAAAGTTTAACGGACAAATTACAAAACATATTTAAGAATTTAAGAAGCAAGGGCCGTTTGACGGAGAGCGATGTAAAAGCTGCGCTTAAGGAAGTAAAAATGGCACTTCTGGAGGCAGATGTTAATTTCAAGGTAGTAAAGCAGTTTGTTAAGGCGGTTGAGGAGCGGGCAATCGGACAGGATGTTATGAACGGACTGAATCCGGGGCAAATGGTCATTAAAATCGTAAACGAGGAAATGATTTCCCTGATGGGAAGCGAGACTACGGAGATTGTCATGCAGCCCGGCAAGGCGATTACCGTTATAATGATGGCGGGCTTACAGGGTGCAGGTAAGACCACGGCTACGGCTAAAATTGCGGGTAAGCTGAAGCAAAAGGGCAAGAAAAGTCTTTTGGTGGCATGCGATATTTACAGGCCTGCTGCGATAGAACAGCTGCAGATAAACGGTAGAAAGCAGGAGGTTGACGTTTTCTCCATGGGCTGCGACCACAAGCCGGTTGAAATAGCACAGGAGGCTGTTGCCTTTGCGGAAAAGAACGGCCATAACGTAGTGATTCTGGATACGGCAGGACGTCTTCATGTAGATGAGGACATGATGAAGGAGCTGCAGGAGATAAAGGAGAAAATAGCCGTGCACCAGACCCTGCTGGTGGTAGACGCCATGACAGGACAGGATGCAGTCAATGTTGCCGGTGAATTTAACGAAAGGATAGGCATTGACGGCGTAGTTCTCACCAAGATGGACGGTGATACAAGGGGCGGCGCCGCGCTTTCTATTAAAGCCGTAACGGGGAAGCCGATTTTGTATGTCGGTATGGGAGAGAAGCTTTCCGATATGGAGCAGTTTTATCCCGACAGAATGGCAGGCAGAATCCTTGGCATGGGAGATGTGCTTTCCCTGATTGACAAGGCGCAGGCAAGCATCGATATAGATGAAGAAAAGGGCCGTGAGATGGCCGGACGCATGAAGAAGGGTAAATTCGATTTCGAGGATTATCTGGAGAGCATGAAGCAAATGCGCAATATGGGCGGGTTATCCAGTATTTTGAGCATGCTGCCCGGAATGGGAGCTAAGGTTGGCGAGCTGGAATCCATGATCGACGAAAAGCAGCTTAAGCAGATGGAGGCGATCGTCCTTTCTATGACAAAGGAGGAGAGACGTACCCCCAAGCTCTTGAATCCCAGAAGGAAGCATCGTATCGCTAAGGGCGCCGGTGTGGATATTGCTATGGTCAACCGTTTTATCAAGCAGTTTGAGCAGAGTCAGAAAATGATGAAGCAGCTGGGCGGCGGCAAGAGAGGCAGGGGCTTGTTTGGAGGCCTCGGCGGAATGGGGAAATTCCCTTTTTAAATTGACGGAAATAATCGTTGGCGGTTATCTTCTTAAAGGAAGCTTTCGGAAAATATTTTCAAAGGGTAAGACAAGAAGATATGAATTGTCTGACAAGCAGGGCGATTCTTATCATATAGCGGCGGACGGCTTTGTCAAAAGCCGCACACAAGACCGAAGGGTCAAAAATCATATAATAGTTTTCAAGTATGGAGGAAAAAGAAATGGCAGTAAAAATCAGATTAAGAAGAATGGGACAGAAGAAGGCTCCTTTTTATAGAATCATCGTAGCTGATTCTCATTCTCCCAGAGACGGCAGATTTATTGAGGAGATCGGTACCTATGATCCCAGCACGGATCCCAGCACCTTTAAGATTAACGAGGAGTTAGCTAAGAAGTGGCTTGCCAACGGAGCTCAGCCTACGGAGGTAGTCGGAAAGCTTTTCAAAGCGGCAGGTATTGAAAAATAATAATCTAATCTTTGGAGGTGGATTATGAAGGAATTAGTAGAAATAGTTGCAAAGGCACTTGTTGACAATCCGGACGAGGTAGTCGTTACCGAAAAGGTGGATGGCAAGAATATTACCGTTGAACTTCATGTAGCTGCATCCGATATGGGCAAGGTTATCGGCAAGCAGGGAAGAATCGCCAAAGCGATTCGTACTGTTGTAAAGGCAGCATCATCCAAAGACAATACTAGAGTTGACGTGGAAATTGTCTAAGCTTAGTGGGGCGGAGCGCGCGTGACGCGTATCCGCCTTGTTTATCTGACAGGAGACGTAAAGAAGCTATGGAAGATATGTTTAAGGTAGGAGTTATTACCACAACCCATGGTATAATGGGAGAGGTAAAGGTTTTTCCCACTACAAATGACGCAAGAAGATTTAAACGTTTAAAGGAAGTAATTCTAGACACCGGAAAAGAGCTGATAACCTTGGAAGTTGAGGGAGTGAAATTTTTTAAGAGTCTTGTAATCCTTAAATTCAAGGGAATTGATAATATAGATGACGTACAAAAATACCGGCAAAAGAGTTTGTATGTCACGAGAGAAAATGCTGTTCGTCTGGGAAAGGACGAATATTTTATAGCCGATCTGATGGGCTTAAAGGTTGTGGATGAAAACGGACACGAGCTTGGCGTTCTAAAAGAGGTTATGGAGACGGGGGCCAACGACGTTTATGTGATAGATATGGCAGACGGGAAAGAACTTTTGCTGCCTGCAATCAAGCAGTGTGTGCTTCAGGTAAATATTGAAGAAGGTTTTGTGAAGGTTCATGTGCTTGAAGGGTTAATATAGTTAGAAAGTATGGCGGCGTTGGAGACGCAGGAAAGGCTTGATAAAAAATGAAATTTCATGTTTTAACCCTATTTCCCGATATGATTATTCAGGGCTTGAGCACAAGCGTTATCGGACGGGCGGCAGAGAGAAATATAATAAATATCAATGCTGTGAACATCAGGGATTATACGTTAGATAAGCATAAAAAGACGGACGACTATACCTACGGGGGCGGCGCGGGAATGCTTATGCAGGCTCAGCCGGTATACGATGCATGGAGGGAGGTAAGCGGCGGCAGGAAGATACGAACCGTATATGTGACGCCGCAAGGTATTCCCTTTAAACAAAATCTGGCAAGGGAGCTGGCCGGGGAGGAGGAGATTATTTTCTTGTGCGGGCATTACGAGGGTATCGACGAGAGAGCGCTGGAGGAGATTGTCACGGATTATGTGTCTATCGGCGATTATGTCCTCACGGGAGGAGAGCTTCCCGCAATGGTAATGATAGACGCCATCGCCCGTCTGGTGCCGGGGGTGCTGAATAACGAAGACTCCGCCAGAACAGAGAGCTTTCATAATGATTTGTTGGAATATCCCCAGTATTCCAGACCGAAAATATGGAACGGGAAGAAGGTACCGGACGTGCTGCTTTCGGGTAATCACAGAAAGATTACGCAGTGGCGGCTGGAGCAGTCTAGGGAGCGAACAAGGCGCATACGTCCCGATTTATATGAAAAGTACAGGAGGAAGGAAGAAGCCGTTAAGCAGCTGTCAAAGCATAAAAGAAACAATATCCATATGATTGAAAGTCTGGTAAGAGGAAAGGCGGAGTTATTGTATGCGGAGGGGGAGAACCTGCTTATTTATAATGAAGATTGTAAAATCTGCATGATCACCGCAGAAAGCAGGGAGGCAGGTGAAAGGATGCTTGTGCTTGCGCCTTCAAAGACAAGACTATTTATCACCGGTCAGGATTTTATGAACGAACCGGTCTGCAGCCGATTTTCTTTTGTAGTATATCATGAATGCTATCAGGTGCTGTACACAAAAAAAGAGCCCCTGCCGGTAAGGCATAATGATATCAGGCTTCTGACGATAGAGGCTTTGCCCTATGTAACAGAGCATTATGACATGGGTGACGAAAAGCATCTGAAAAAATTAATTGAGGCAGGGATGATGTATGGCGCTTATGTGGACGGCCGGCTTGCAGGATTTATGGGAGTCCACGAGGACGGAAGTCTGGGATTGCTTTTTGTGGATAAGGAACACAGACGCAGGCATCTGGGTGAAGCCCTTGTGTGTTATTGCACTAATCGTCTAAGGGAGCAGGGATGTATTCCCTATGCCCATATAATAAAAGACAATGCGGCGTCCTTAAGCTTACAGGAGAGTATCGGATATTATATTGCGGAGCAGACAGTGTTCTGGCTGGGAACGGATGCATAAAAAGTTCTTGCATTTTTCAGGACAATATGATAAACTTTGCATGTTGTGAAAACGAGATGGTCCTCTGTTACATTTTAGGTATTAAGAACATCCATTTTATGAAGGAGGCTCATAATGAGTAATATTATTAGGGAAATTGAGGCAGAACAGTTAAAAGAGCACGTTGATGAATTCCATGTCGGTGATACCGTTAAGGTATACGGTAAGATCAAGGAAGGTAATCGTGAGAGAATTCAGGTATTTGAAGGCGTTGTTTTAAAGAGGCAGGGCGGTAGCAACAGAGAGACATTTACCGTCAGAAAGACTTCTAACGGTATCGGTGTCGAGAAGACATGGCCCCTGCATTCTCCTAACGTAGAAAAGATCGAAGTAGTGAGAAGAGGTAAGGTAAGGCGTGCCAAGCTGAACTATCTGAGAGACCGTGTCGGTAAGAAAGCCAAGGTAAAAGAACTGGTTAAATAATTTAACAAATGCAACAAAAGGAGAATTGCTTCAGTAGTTCTCCTTTTCTATTTGCGGGAATTGTGATATACTCTTTTTAAAGTATGCACAATAGGGATAAAGTGATGACACGGAATAAAGGACTTTGTTTTTATAAAAGACGAAAAAAGATAAGTTCGACAGCGATAAAGGAAGGCTTCAGCTGGATATTCGGCATAGCAGTGGCTGTGTTTATAGCTGCAGTATTAAACTTTTTTTTGGGAATGACAACCAATGTGGTAGGTGTTTCCATGGAGCCTACCCTGTATAACGGACAGAAGATTTTTGTGAACAGATTCATATATATTCTCTCGTCACCCAAGAGAGGAGACGTTGTGGTGTTTTTGCCGAACGGTAACGAGAACGCGCATTATTATGTCAAGAGGGTGGTGGCGGTACCCGGTGACAGACTTAAGATTCAGGGAGGAGTCTGTTATGTGAACGGCGTGGAGAGCAGATGGGTGACCGAGAAAATATTGGACGGCGGAATTGCGGCAAACGAAACGGTTTTGGAAAAAGGGGAGTATTTCTGCATCGGGGATAACCCTAATAACAGTGAGGACAGCCGCTCGGCAAATATTGGTCCGGTGGAGGAAGAGGATATTATCGGTGAAGCATGGTTTCACTTGCCTAAGGAGGAGAGCGGAGCCGGCTTCATTAAATAGAAGAGAGGTTTGTGATGAATTATCAATGGTATCCCGGTCATATGACAAAGGCTAAGCGTATGATGCAGGAAAATATAAAGCTGGTGGATTTAATAATAGAGCTGGTGGATGCGAGAATTCCCCTGAGCAGTCGAAATCCTGATATCGACCGACTGGGAGCGAATAAATCAAGAATAGTCCTGTTAAATAAATCGGATTTAGCCGATCCGGCAGCCAATAAGCGGTGGATAAATTATTTTGGGGATAGGGGCGCTTATGTATTGGAGATTAATGCAAAGTCAGGAGCGGGGATTAAGTCGGTCGCCGGTCTGGTGCAGGAGGCTTGCAGGGAAAAGCTTGAGAGAGACAGAAAGCGGGGTATAGTAAACCGCCCCGTGCGCGCCATGGTAGTGGGGATTCCAAACGTAGGAAAATCCACGTTTATTAATTCCTTTGCGGGAAAGGCGTGCGCCAAGACAGGGAATAAGCCCGGAGTGACAAAGGGAAAACAGTGGATACGGCTAAACAGAGCTCTTGAGCTTTTGGATACACCGGGTATCCTCTGGCCTAAGTTTGAGGATCAGGCGGTAGGAATGAGGCTTGCCTTTATCGGCTCCATGAATGATGAGATTATTATTTTGGATGAGCTTGCCTGCGATTTGATCACCGTATTGATGGAGAAATACCCTAATGCACTCTGCGAGAGGTACGGAATTGAATTAAGGGAAAAGGCGGTGGAGAGCCTTGCCGATATTGCGGAGAGCAGAAAGTGTTATACAAGGGGTGAGACGCTGGATATGGAAAAAGCAGCGGCGATTATATTGGATGATTTTAGGACGGGAAGGCTGGGGAGGATTACGCTGGAGGAGCCTTAGGGAAGCGCTGCTACGCCCTAATGACGGCGGGGAAGACGAATAACAGAAAAAATACGGGAGCAATTAGACGATGAATAAAATGATGAAGGAATTGCTGAATACAGGCTTATATTTATTGGGGGTACTTCTGCTTACATGGCTGGTGACAACCTATGTAGGCGTGAGGACACAGGTGGACGGCGGTTCCATGGAGCCTACTCTTTCCGACGAGGATAATTTAATTGTAGATAAGATAAGCTATCGTTTCAGCGACCCGAAAAGGTTTGATATTATCGTATTCCCTTTTCGTTATAAGGAGGATACATATTATATTAAAAGAATTATAGGACTTCCGGGGGAGACTGTACAGATTGACGAGCAGGGTAAGATTTATATAGACGGAGAGGTGCTTGAGGAATCCTATGGCAGAGAGATTATCAGACCCGAAAACATAGGCATTGCCAGACAGCCCATTGTTTTGGGAGATGACGAGTACTTTGTTCTGGGGGATAACCGCAATAACAGCAGTGACAGCCGGACGGAGACGGTGGGTAATATCAACCGAAGGGAAATTATCGGCAGGGCATGGGTGAGAATCTGGCCTTTTGATAAGTTTGGAGTGTTAAAGCATCAATAAACAGGAACGGAGACGCTTCTTTTCAGGCGGCAATACGGGTGGATGTGTTAGTAAATTGAAATTTGAAGAGGGTATAATAAATATGAAAAGTACCGATGAGATAAGAAAACTGTTTCAGGCAGCTTGTGAAGATGAGCTGCCTGAATTAATAAATATTTACGCAAAAGACGACAGAATCGGCGTCCGGAAGCTTGCGGAGAGCGCGGAGAAAAAGGTGCGGGCGCTTGAAAAGGAGAGGCAGCGAATAGAAGGACTTAAGCGATACGAGAGGGAATATGCCGGTTATGAGTATATTTGCGGTATTGACGAGGCAGGAAGAGGTCCTTTGGCGGGCCCGGTCGTGGCAGGCGCCGTAATTTTACCAAGAGATTGTGATATCTTATATATTAATGATTCCAAGAAGCTCTCCGAAAAAAAGAGAGAGGAGCTTTATGATGTTATTATGGGAAAGGCGGTTGCATGCGCAGTGGGGTATGCGGCGCCGGAGCGTATAGATGAAATAAACATTCTTCAGGCGACCTATGAGGCGATGAGACAGGCTGTGTGTAAGCTCACGCCTATGCCGGATATTCTTTTGAATGATGCGGTTACCATACCGGAGATATCAATCAGACAGGTGCCCATTATTAAAGGAGACGCCAAAAGCATTTCTATCGGGGCGGCAAGTATAATAGCAAAGGTAACCAGAGACAGGCTGATGGCGGAATATGATAAGGTATTTCCGGAATATGATTTTGCGGGAAATAAGGGCTATGGCAGCGCCGCTCATATAGAGGCATTAAAAAAATACGGTCCGACTCCCATTCATAGAAGAAGCTTTATCAAGAATTTTATATAGACGCAGGCTTTTTGTCCGAACGGCATATGCGGGCTTAGGCCATGGCAGAAAATAAATGCCTGCTAAAGCAGGCGGAAGGGTGAGGCGATGAAGCTGACAGAGTTTTTCGGTAATAGTAAGCAGGTGGAGAATACGGGAAAAGCGCAGACATATCCTGCCCATAATACTGCGTCGATGGGGCGTCAGATTAAAGCTTTGGCACCCGGTCAGACCATTCAGGGAGAGATTGTATCAAGAAACGGCAGCGAGGTGCAGATAAAGCTGGCGGATGATATGGTTCTGAATGCGAAGCTAGACCAGAATATGAATCTGGAAGTGGGAAAAAACATGTCCTTTGAGGTAAAGAACAACGGAAGAGTACTTACTTTAAGTCCGTTGTTTGCCAATGTGGCAACGGACGCCAATGCGTTAAAGGCGTTAGATATGGCGTCACTTCCCGTCAATGACGGCACATTATCCATGACAAAGCTGATGATGGATGCGGGACTGTCCATTGACAAAAATTCTTTGCAGCAGGTGTACAGAGAGATGAATATATTTTCAAGTGCGGATATATCGGACATTGTGGATTTGCATAAGCTTGGAATAACCGTAAACGAGGGAAATGTCAACCAGATTGGCGCCTATAAAAATCTTACCCATCAACTGACAAACGGAATGAACCAGATACTTGAGGCGCTTCCCGACACTTTTGAAGGAATGCTTTTGGCGGGAAATATCAGGGAGGCGGCAGGACTTTATCAGGAGCTGCTTGCACTGGTGGAGAGTGAATATACACAAGAGGCAGCCGTATCGGAGAGCATGGCGCAGGAAGGAATGGTTCCGGAGGGTATGCAAAACAGCGGGCAAGAGGCAGCCGTTACTGGCGCAGCGCAGGGGGAGCAGGGAAACGCTGTCGTATCGTCTTTGGGAGAGCAGCTTTTTTTGCAGGCTGAAGGCGGTGAAACACAGGGGGAGTATGCCGTGAACGGTCCGACACAGGAGGAGCATGCCGCAAACGGTGAACATCAGGGGATGCCGGAGATAAACGGGTCGGTCGAGGACAATCAGACGGGCGGAACTCTTTTGCAGGACATTTTTATGAAAGAGGCGGTTTCACAGACAAGGGAGCTTGCCGATTTCCTTAGAGGAAATGTTTTGGAGGGAATGACTTTAGGCGCCGGAGAGCAGGAGCTCTTGGAACAGATAAATCTGATGTCTCAGGGTAAGATGGATATCAGGGAGCAATGTGCCCTGATAAACAGACTGATTGCAAAAGCCGTAAATGCAGGGAATACAGAGCTTGTGCGCGGACTGCTCCAAGGAAAGGAGCTGCAGCAGTTTTTGGGGAATAATTTACAGAGACTTTGGACTATTACACCCGAGGAAGTTGCGGATGCAAAGCAGGTAGGCGAGCTGTATCAAAGGCTAGACAGGCAGCTTAAGGGGCTTACAAGAGTGTTGGAAAGTGTTGGTCAGTCTGCATCCACCGCGTATCAGGCTGCTGCGGGCATGAGCCAGAACATTGATTTCTTACAGCAGTTTAACCAAATGTATACCTATGTCCAGCTTCCCTTGAGATTAAAGCAGGGAGAGGCGCATGGGGATTTATATGTGTATACAAATAAAAAGAATCTGGCGCAGAAGGACGGACAGATTAGCGCCCTTCTTCATTTGGATATGGAGTATTTAGGTCCGGTGGATGTTTATGTGGCAATGCAGCCGGAGAAAGTGAGCACTAAATTTTATGTATGTGACGAAGAGATGTTGGATTTTATAGAGGAACATATGGATTTGCTGACTAAAAGGCTTGCAAAGCGAGGTTACAGCTGTAGTACGGAAACGCAGGTACGAAACAACGGCGAGAGTGTAAAGAGTGGTATAAATCCTGTTCTTATGCAGGAGAATCATGCGCCGTTAGCACATTATGCTTTTGACGTGAGAGCATAGGGAGAGGAAACTATGGCAGAGGAAAAAAAGAAGGTAAAACAGGCTATAGCTCTGGAATATAATCCATCGGAGGACGCGCCGAAGGTAATTGCAAGCGGAAGGGGAATTTTGGCGGAAAAAATTATCGAGAGGGCAAAGGAAAGTGACGTTCCCATCCATAGAGACGACAAGCTTGCGGATACATTGTCGCGTCTCGATATAGGGGAGTCGATACCGCCTGAGCTTTACGAGGTGGTTGCAGAGATACTTATCTTTGTGGATTCCATGGATAAGCTCAAGAGTAAGGTGAATAAAAAATAGAGAATAAGACGGGGCACAGACGGTCATAAAGAATACAGAAAGGGTAATATTTGAATAACAGAAGGACAGGAGAGTACAGGGAGGGGCAGGCAGCGGAGTATCTGAGCGCACAGGGCATGAAAATTGTGGAGCGCAATTTTCGCAATAGACAGGGAGAGATAGACATTATCGGTTATCATGGGGGATATTTGGTGTTTGTGGAGGTAAAATACAGAAAAGATGATAAAAAAGGCGGCGCATTGTATGCAGTGAATCGTCGCAAGCAATGTCAGATATGTAAGGTAGCAGATTATTACAGATGCCTGCACAGGCTGAGCGACAATACCCCGTTGCGTTATGACGTGGTGGCGATACAGGGCGGGGAACTTAGATGGCTCCAAAATGCTTTCGGTCATATATATACAAGATAACGGGTAAAGAGGCAGAAGACGGAAGCAAAAAGGGTATAGGTATGGAGGAGTAAATGGAAATAAATCGTATAAAGCGGGGGAAAGACATTGTTTTAAGAGAAAATATGACGAGCGGACTGACTTATCTGACTTTTCCGGCGCTTGAGGAATGCGGACTTGTGGAGCATTTGTTTACTACAAGGCTGGGCGGCGTGAGCGAAGGGATTTATGCAACCATGAATCTTAGCTTTAGCCGGGGAGACAGAAAAGAGCACGTAACGGAAAATTACAGACGGGTGGCTGCAGTGCTTGGCTGTAGTACGGAAGATATGGTTGCCACACGACAGACACATACCACGAATATTCGGATAGTGACCCGACAGGACAGGGGGAAGGGTGTAGTCCGGCATACAGATTATGAGGATATTGACGGACTTGTCACCAATGAACCGGGAATTGCGCTTGCCGCATTTTACGCAGATTGCGTGCCCCTGTATTTTGTTGACACAGGGAATAGGGCAATCGGACTGGCACATTCAGGGTGGCGGGGAACCGCACGACAGATGGGGGCGTGTATGGTGGATATGATGAGGAGGGAATACCGGACGGAGCCGGAAAAGCTTATTGCCGCCATTGGTCCCTCCATTTGCCAAGAATGCTATGAAGTGGACGATACGGTTGCGGGGGAATTTACAAATATGCTGAGGGGAAGCGAAGAAATTCTGGAGGAAATCCGGGAAAGAGGTGCTTACTTCCCTTTGGGGGCGCCTCAGAAGCAGGTGGTGGAGCCCGCAAGTAAGAAGGGGAAGTATCAGCTGGATTTGTGGCTTGCTAATCTGGTAATATTGAGAAGAGCGGGTATCCCTCTTTCAAATATATGGGTGACGGATTTATGTACCTGCCACAATCCCGATTATTTGTTTTCGCACAGGGCAAGTCAGGGGAGACGCGGAAACTTAGGTGCTTTTTTGATGTTAAAAAATATTTAATAATTTTCATAAGGAACATTTAACATTTTTTTGTTTAACTATAAAAGTCAAAAGAATGATATGGGAACGTTTTGTATAGGATTGGAAGATCCGGGCAGTTTGGAAAGGGAAGGATAAGATAATGACGAATATTCTGGTGTGTGATGACGACAAGGAGATTGTGGACGCGATAGAGATATATTTGAGTCAGGACGGATATAAGATTTATAAGGCATATAACGGTGAACAGGCGATAGAGACTTTGGAGAGGGAGGATATCCACCTGCTTATTATGGACATTATGATGCCAAAGCTTGACGGTATCAGGGCAACCTTAAAAATCAGAGAAAAAAGCAGCATACCCATTATTATCCTGTCTGCAAAATCTGAGGATGCGGACAAGATACTGGGTCTTAATATCGGTGCAGACGATTATATTACCAAGCCCTTTAACCCGCTTGAGCTTGTGGCGAGGGTTAAGTCCAATCTCCGCCGTTATACCTCATTGGGAAGTCTTAATGCGGAGAATAAAGCGCTGTATCAGGTAGGAGGGCTTGTAATCAATGACGATACCAAGCAGGTCAGTGTGGACGGAGAGACGGTAAAGATGACGCCTATAGAATACAATATTCTGCTTTTACTTGTGAAAAATCAAGGCAGGGTGTTTTCTATTAATCAGATTTACGAAAGTATCTGGAACGAGGACGCAATCGGTGCGGATAATACTGTTGCCGTTCATATAAGGCATATACGCGAGAAAATTGAAATCAATCCGAAGGAGCCACGTTATTTAAAAGTAGTTTGGGGCGTAGGTTATAAAATAGACAAGCAGTAGGATAAAAAACGTGCCGCCGCGGACGGCAGGATTTAAAAGGTAAAAGAGTTAAAAACATTGAACGGAGGGGTTTATGGGAAAACCGACTTTAAAGCGTCTGGGGCTTGGAATTATACAGCAAATGCTGGCGGCATTTATTTCGATAGCGATTGCCGGAGTGCTTTTTAATTCTTACTTGTCAGTTAATTCCATGCAGGGAACCAAAACTTACTTTTTGGAGCCGTTGAGCACAGAGCCGGAGTTTGAGGATTCCGATCTGTTCCGGGATATTTTTCAGACTGCAGTTTCCGATGTAATGCGATTGGTGGTAATAAAGGAACAGGTTGAGACTAACGGAGAATTTGACTCCCATAAGAAAATAGATGTAACGAAGTTTGCCAATCGTAAGGGAACGGGTAACGGGTGCTCCGTTACTGCAGTGTACGAGCTTGAGGATTTGATAAAATGGGGTAAATACGGCGTTGAATATACCAACAGAGTAATGAGTATGTCACAATTTATCAATTATTTCGGTCCTGCGACGGCACCCGGTAATTTTGCCCTGAATGAGGACGGACAGCTGTATTTTGCAGGCTTCTTCAGCGAAGGAGAGGATACCGTATATAATTTGCCGATGGAAAAGGGCAGAGAGGCTCTCACAGACGTTGAGGAGGCAATGCTTGTCTGTTCGACGGAACAGCTTGAAGACATGGCCTTTTCCTATATTATGGCAAAAAATCTTGATGAAATCCGTGTGTCAAGAGAAGATGACGGTAGTCTTACGGTATATGTCCGTATGCTTAATTGTAGATATGAAACGGACGACGGCGAGAGGCAGCTGACTTCCCATGCCGGTAATTGGATAGATTATGTCAGACTCCAACAGAATGTGGCAGAATCAATAATCACTTTGACGGAAAATTATCAGCAATATCAGAATTGTCATGAGCTCTATGAGGAGGGCGAGGGTAATCTGAAATATGTTGTGCGCATGATGACAAAGGAAGGAATGCGCACTTATACCAATGTTCCCGAGCTTGAGGGGATAGAGGAAAGTGAAATTACCGATTACTTTGGTGAGTTTCGCAGATATTTGATTTATTATCCCGACAGTCTGGTCTTTATGGGAAACACCAGTCTTACGGAGTCGGATATTTATGCTTATCTTAGCGAATATGAATATGCATATCCGGACACCTCCCATATTTGGATTGGAGTTGACACAAGTTATTCCGTGACGGGGGACGCCTTTTATCATGCCAATAGTATTTTTCAGAAAATAGTGCCAAACATTGGCCTGATATTAAGTATTATAGTTATTTTGGCAGTGCTGTGGCTTGGAATCGGAGTATATCTCACACTGACTGCTGGAACGGCATATAACGAGGAGGGTGAAGAAATCCCTTATCTGAGCGGAATAGACCATGTCTGGACGGAGCTTATGCTTTTGCTCGCGGTCGGACTTGCGTATGCGGCGTTTTATATATCGAGATGGCTGCTTGCCGTGGCGGACCTTGTCTATTTAAATTATGCAGATGCCTCCGGTTCGGAAGTGAGCAGAATATATGAGTATGGACTGTTCGGAATATACGGCTTTCTTATAAGTATGTTTTTTAATTTAGTGTGGTATAGCTTTGTGAGGCGTTTGAAATGCCGCACGCTGTGGAGAGACAGTTTTCTTCATTGGCTTCTTGTGTCTTTAGGTAAAGTGGTTAATTTTGTCTTTAGGCATAAGAATATGATGGTGAGCACAATGATTCCTTATAACCTTTTCCTTTTGGTGAATGTGGCGGGGATTTTTACCGTTATTGAAATTCAAAAGAGAGAACCGCTTCTTATACTGGTAGTCATAGGGCTTGTGTTGTTTGACGGTCTTATAGGAATGATTTTGTTTAAAAAGAATGCGGAGCAGGTGGATATAGTGGAGGGGATTAAGAGAATCCGCGACGGAGAGGTGGATTATAAGCTGGAGTGTGAAAGTCTTCACGGAGCTAACAGAGAGATGGCGGATGCGGTAAACAATATTGGGGAAGGTATCCGAAATGCCGTGAGGACCAGTATGAAGGACGAGCAGATGAAAACGGATCTTATCACCAATGTATCCCATGATATTAAGACGCCGCTTACCTCTATCATAAATTATGTGGATTTATTGAAGCGTCTTCGTATGGAAGACGAGCCGGCAAAGAGCTATATTGATATTTTGGATAACAAGGCGCAGCGGTTAAAGCAGCTGACGGACGATCTGGTGGAGGCTTCAAAGATTTCATCGGGAAATATAGAGCTCAAAAAGGAAAAGATTAATCTGGCAGAGCTGTTAAACCAGACTGTGGGCGAGATGGCGGATAAGCTGGAGGAACAGGGGCTGCAGGTGGTTTTTGAGGGCGGGGATTTGGAGGCGTATATTTTTGCCGACAGCCGCAGAATGTGGCGGGTCATTGAGAACCTGTTTAATAATATCTGCAAATATGCGCTGGAAAATACCAGAGTTTATGTGGACTTGTCAATGGATGATACAAAGGTGGAGGCCGCAATAAAAAATATTTCCAAAAGGCAGATGAACGTGCGGGGAGACGAACTGACGGAACGGTTTATCAGAGGGGATTCGGCCAGGACAACAGAGGGCAGCGGTTTAGGATTGTATATTGCCAAGAGTCTGACGCAGGTGCAGGGAGGAAGCTTTTCCATCCATTTGGACGGAGATTTGTTTAAGGTGGTATTAAGCTTTGAGCAATATGCGGGAGAGGAAAACCTTCAATTGGAGAATGCGGGAACTAAACAGGAAAAAGAAGGGCTGTGAAACTCACAGCCCCGGCGTTATTCAAAATCGATCTCCATGTTGCTCCTGCTGTTATAGGCATCCAAAATACCGTGAATCTTTTCGGTGGTAGCCATAACATTGGAGAGAGAAGTGTCGTGATTCATAAAATCTATAAGAGAAGCAACAAATTTGCTCATATCCGCTTCAATAAAATAAGGTCTGGCATAAAGCTCGGGAGGCAGATAAGTAAGGTCGGTAGTGACTACCTTGTCAAAATATCCCTGTTCATAGGCGGCGTCAAATGCCGTGAGACCTTCCGTGAAAAGACCAAAGGTGCTACAGATAAAGACTCTGCGTGCATTCATTTTCTTTAACTGTTTTGCGGTGTCAATCATACTTCCTCCGGAAGAAATCATATCGTCAATGATTATTATGTCCTTGCCGTCTATATTGTCGCCCAAAAATTCATGTGCCACTATGGGATTCTTGCCGTTTATGATGGTGGAGTAGTCGCGTCTCTTGTAGAACATTCCCGTATCCACACCCAAAACGCTGGCAAAATAAATAGCGCGGTCCAATGCTCCCTCGTCGGGGCTTATTACTATCAGATGCTCCTTGTCCACCAATAAGTCGTTCTCGGAGCTTAGCAGCGCTTTGATAAATTGATAAGGCGGCGTAAAATTATCGAAGCCGCTTAGAGGGGTGGAATTTTGGACTCTGGGGTCATGGGCGTCAAAGGTAATAAAGTTGCTGACCCCCATATCTCTCAGCTCTGTCAGAGCATATGCGCAGTCTAAGGATTCCCGTCCGTTTCTTTTGTGCTGTCTGCCCTCGTAAAGAAAGGGCATTATCACGTTTATACGGCGCGCTTTGCCGTTACAAGCGGCAATAACACGTTTCAAATCCTGATAATGGTCGTCGGGAGACATGTGATTGGTATAACCGTTCATACGGTATGTAATACTATGATTGCATACATCAACCAAAAGAAATAAATCCTTGCCGCGGATGCTCTCCGCAAAAAATGCCTTTGCCTCTCCGGTTCCGAAACGGGGAACATCAAATTTGACTAAATAGTTGTTTTCAATATAGCCGTGAAAGGCAGGGTCGTTTTTGACCTTATCGTTATGAATGCTTTTGCGGAATTCTATCATGTAATCATTGATTCTGCGGCCCAATCTCTCCGCAGAGGGGAGAGCAACAATTTTTAGGGGAGCCACAGGCATGGCATTTTCCAGTTCTCGTAAGTTCGGCATGAGCTTCCTCCAATTTGTCAAAATGGTTATATATCAATTAATTTATAACATTATGCTAGTGACACGTCAAGAAATTTCTTGTACAATTAATAGTTAGAAAAAACAGTCAGACAACGAAAAGCAATACGGAAATGAGGATTAGAATGCAGGAGAAAACAAAACGGCACATTGTAAAATCGGTGTCTCCCGGCAGCATTGCTCAGGAGATGGAAATAGCGGTCAAGGATAAGATTCTTGCTATAAACAACTCTCCCATAGAGGATATTTTTGACTATCAGTTTCTGATTCAGGACGAATATATTGAGGTTCTGGTGGAAAAACCGGACGGCGGACAGTGGCTTTTGGAAATCGATAAGGAATTGGACGAGGATTTGGGAATCGAGTTTGAAAACGGTTTGATGGATGAATACCGCCATTGTCAAAATAAATGCATTTTCTGTTTTATCGACCAGATGCCTGAGGGTATGAGGAAGACACTCTATTTTAAGGACGACGATTCCAGATTGTCCTTTTTACAGGGTAATTATGTGACGCTTACCAATATGTCGGACCACGATATAGACAGAATCTGCCGATATCACCTTTCTCCAATAAATATATCCTTTCATACTATGAATCCGCTTCTTCGTTGTAAAATGCTGAATAACCGTTTTGCAGGAGAAGCTTTAAAAAAAGTGGATGCCTTGAATGAGGCGGGTATACGTATGAACGGACAGATTGTTCTCTGCAAGGGAGTTAACGACGACAGTGAGCTTGTGTTTTCCATAAGGGAACTGATGAAATATATTCCCAATCTGGAAAGTGTGTCCGTAGTGCCGGTAGGTCTGTCCAAATACAGAGAAGGCTTGTATCCGCTAGAGCCCTTTGGCAAGGAGGACGCAAGGAAGACACTTGATATTATTCATGACTTTCAAAGGGAATGTTTTGAGAAATACGGCGTTCATTTTGTTCATGCCAGTGACGAGTGGTATATTCTGGCTGAGGAGGAAATGCCAGGCGAGGAGCGGTATGACGGTTATCTGCAGCTGGAAAACGGCGTGGGAATGATACGTCTTCTGTTAGATGAATTCCATGAGGAGCTTACAAAACGTGAAAGCAGAGAAGGCTTTCCAAATAAGGAATATAGGGGTGAGCTTTCTATGGCGACCGGTCTTCTTGCATATCCATATATTAAGGAAATGACTTTGGAGCTTATGAGGGCATATCCCAACATAAAGATTTATTTGTATCCCATTACAAATTTCTTTTTCGGGGAGCAGATTACGGTATCGGGGCTGCTTACCGGACAGGATATCCGGACACAGCTTGCCGGAAAGGAGCTGGGAGAAAGGCTGCTTTTACCCCAGAACGTACTGCGAAGCGGGGAAAACGTTTTTTTGGACGATTTGACTCTCCATGATTTGGAAAAAGCTTTACAAGTACCTGTTAATATTGTAAAATCAAGCGGACATGATTTTATCAATACAATATTGCAGCCATGGGCAGTGTGAAGAAACACCCCAGATTAGTGCCGCCGCAGGCGGTATAAGGGAAGTGTAAGAGCTTCGGAACGGAGGAAAATATGGCAAAGAGAAAATCCAAGCCGATTGTGGCAGTGGTGGGAAGACCTAACGTGGGCAAGTCCACGCTGTTTAACGCCTTGGCGGGGGAAAGAATTTCGATTGTAAAGGACACCCCCGGAATTACAAGAGACCGCATTTATGCGGATGTTACATGGTTGAATTTTGACTTTACATTGATAGATACCGGCGGCATTGAGCCGGACAGTAAGGATATTATTTTGTCGCAGATGCGGGCGCAGGCGGAGATTGCCATGGAAACGGCTGACGTGATTATCTTTTTGGTGGATGTGAAGCAGGGACCGGTGGACGCGGATTCCAAGGTGGCAGACATGCTGCGGCGTTCCAAGAAGCCGGTAGTGCTGGTGGTAAATAAGGTGGACAGCTTTGATAAATATTCGGCAGACGTGTACGAATTCTATAATCTGGGCATCGGAGACCCACATCCTATTTCTGCAGCAAACCGTTTGGGCTTGGGAGAAATGCTTGATGAGGTTACCGCTCATTTTGACAAGGAATATACTGAAGAGGACGAGGACGAGCGCCCCCGGGTTGCCGTTGTGGGAAAGCCCAATGTGGGAAAATCCTCTCTGATTAACAAACTGTTAGGCGAGGAGCGGCTTATTGTATCGGATATTGCCGGAACTACAAGGGACGCCGTGGACACGGAGGTGACGTATAACGGGAAAGAGTATGTGTTTATTGACACTGCGGGGCTTCGCAGGAAAAATAAAGTAAAAGAAGATTTGGAGCGGTATATGATCGTGCGTACGGTCAGCGCGGTGGAACGCGCCGAGGTGGTAGTGCTTGTTATCGACGCCGTGGAAGGCGTTACAGAGCAGGACGCTAAGATAGCCGGTATCGCCCATGACAGAGGGAAAGCGGTTATTATCGCAGTGAATAAATGGGACGCATTGGAAAAGGATGACAAGACAATTTACCGCTTTACGGAAAAGGTGCGCAACACCTTATCTTATATGCCTTACGCGGAGCTTTTGTTTGTATCGGCAAAGACGGGGCAGCGCCTGCCTAAGCTGTTTGAGACCATTGATATGGTGAGTGAGAATCATGCCATGCGCGTGGCTACTGGCGTACTCAACGAGATAATGGCGGAGGCTGTCGCCATGCAGCAGCCACCTTCGGACAAAGGAAAGCGCCTGCGTTTATACTATATTACTCAGGTATCGGTAAAACCGCCTACATTTGTAATTTTTGTAAACGATAAGGAATTAATGCATTTTTCCTATACAAGATATATTGAAAATCAAATCCGCGATACCTTTGGCTTTAGAGGAACACCGCTTAAGTTTATCATTAGGGAACGAAAGGAAAAGGAATAATAATGGAGCGTATTATCTGTTTGCTGATTGGTTATGTTTTGGGATTGTTTCAGACGGCATATTTTTACGGGAAGGCGCATGGCATTGACATCCGGCAGCATGGCAGCGGTAATTCGGGAACTACCAACGCCCTGCGTGTTTTGGGCACCAAGGCGGGGCTGATTGTGCTGCTGGGAGACTGTCTGAAATGCATTATTGCGGTGGTGATTGCCCGTCTGGTATTTGGGGCAAGCCATCCTGATATGGTCTATCTGCTCTGTCTCTATGCGGCTGCAGGTGCTATTTTGGGACATAATTTTCCTTTTTATATGAATTTTAAGGGGGGAAAGGGAATTGCGGCAACGGCAGGTCTTATTCTTTCTTTTCATCCCTATTTTGTAATAATGGGCGTGGTGGTTTTTTTCGGTATATTTTTTACCACACATTTTGTATCTTTGGGGTCTCTTCTTGTATATGCAGGCTTTATGATTGAAATCGTAGTCTGCGGACAGCTCGGCGTCTTTGGGGGAATGACACAGGCACAGCTTTATGAAATGTATGCCATTTCGGCAGTGCTGACTCTTATGGCATATTGGAAACATAAGGAGAATATCAAGAGACTGCTGCGTGGTGAAGAGCGCAAGACATATTTACTGAAGAAAAATAAAAAGGATACGGAGAATAGTGAGCCGTAAAAGGAGTAAACGGAGCATAATGTATCGAAATATAGAATAATGTGCAGCCGGGCGGCTGCGGAAAAGAGGAGTTATGGCAAAGATCAGTGTATTGGGAGGCGGGAGCTGGGGCATTGCGCTTGCGGTACAGCTACATAAGAACGGACATCAGGTAAATATCTGGTCTGCATTAGAAAAGGAAGTAGAAATGCTTAGGGAAAACCATGAGCATAAGATGCTGCCCGGTGTGAAGCTGCCGGAGGATATGAGCTTTTCCACTGACGACAGGGAGGCGGCGGAAGGAAGGGATTTGCTGGTTATGGCGGTGGCGAGCTCTTATACCAGACAGACCGCTCATCGTTTTGCTCCGCTGATTAAAAAAGGACAGAAAATTGTCAATGTGGCGAAGGGGATTGAGGAGAGCACCTTAATGACTCTTTCAGAGATTATAGAGCAGGAGATTCCTCAGGCGGATGTTGCCGTTATGTCGGGCCCCTCCCACGCGGAGGAGGTGGGAAGAGGACTGCCCACTACCATTGTTGTTGGCGCCGGAAGCAAGAGTACTGCCGAATATATTCAGAATCTGTTTATGAACGAAGTGTTTCGGGTTTATATCAGCCCTGATGTTTTGGGAATTGAGCTGGGCGGTTCCCTTAAGAATGTGGTAGCGCTTGCCGCCGGTATTGCGGACGGCTTAGGCTACGGAGACAATACTAAGGCGGCGCTGATTACCAGAGGGATAACCGAGATTGCAAGACTGGGCACGGCAATGGGAGGGAAATTTGAAACCTTCTGTGGGCTTACGGGTATCGGCGATTTGATTGTGACCTGTGCCAGTATGCATTCACGCAACCGCAGGGCAGGCATTTTGATAGGACAGGGGCGCACCTACAAGGAGGCGATGGATGAGGTACAGATGGTTGTCGAGGGCGTTTATTCCGCTAAGGCTGCAATGGGTCTTGCCGATAAATACGGCGTTCAGCTCCCCATTATAGAGCAGGTGAATGCTGTTTTGTTTGACGGTAAGAGCGCTGCCGCGGCGGTAAAGGATTTGATGCTTCGGGATAAGAAGCTGGAGGTATCGGATATCCCTTGGGAAGAGGAATAGATTAAAAGTAAGGAGGATGTGCTATGAAGCAGATTTTATTATTGGGAGATTCCCTTCGTATGGGCTACGAGCCCATAGTGCGTAAAATGTTGGAAGGAAAAGCGAATGTAAGCGGACCGGAGGAAAACGGACGGTGGGCAGGGTATACTTTGAATTCATTGCGTTTTTGGATTCCTAATCTGCCAAAGCCGGATATTATTCACTGGAACAACGGGCTTTGGGATTTGGGTGACGATTATCAGTTGGGGCGTCCGTTCTCGCTGCCGGAGGAATATGAGTCTGCGCTGGAGCGTATGATTACGGTGCTGCGTAAACTATTCCCTGAGGCGAAGATTATTATGGCCACCACAATGCCTACCGATAATCCCGACACCTCGGACATTGAAGGATACAATGAAATCCTGAAGAATGTGGCGGCAAGACATGATATACCGGTGGACGATTTATTTCCGATTGTAGCGGGAAGAGCAGCGGAATTTGTGGGACCGGATCATATTCATCTTACGAAGGAGGGCTTTGAAACGGTTGCCGCACAGGTGGTCAGTGTGTTGGAGGGGTATTTGCAGTAAAATTATTATAAAGGAAATCTTATACTTTATTTTACTTGATTGTGTGAAATGTACAAAGGGGAAAAGCATGCGGGTGATTATTTGTGACGAGAGCTCACGGGATTTGGAGAAGTTAAGGTTATTCGCAAGAGGAATGACGGATTTTTCTAATCAATATTTTTTATGACAGTTCGGAAATATTATTGGAAGAATACATAGGGCGGGGAGCCAATGCGGATTTATTTATTCTTGACATAGAAATGGCAGGAACGGGTTTCGCCAATCCTTTATTTTGAAAAGCAGGGGAGACGGCTGTTTGCAGGACATAGGGTGAGCCAATAAAACAAAGTAAGTAAGAGGAGCCCTAAAGGGCTCCGCAGGGAAATGATGTCGCCGACGACGTTTTGATGAGTCTTTGACCCCGTGTCGGCGACTTAAAAGGCTCACCTGACCGCCCCCACAATCTCCGCCGCCGTCTTTGGCTTGTTCATGGTATAAATATGAATGCCGTCCACATGGTTTTGCTGCAAATCCCGAATCTGTCGGATAGCATAATCAATTCCCGCTTTGCGCATGTCTTCAGGGCTTTCGCCGTAAGTGGCGATGATGTCGGCAAGCGCCTTGGGAACACTGGATCCGGACAGAGAAACGGTGGTGCCTAACTGCTTGGCCGAAGTGATAGGCATAATACCGGCACAGATGGGGATGGTAATCCCTTTTTTAGACGCCTTTTCCAGAAAGGAATAGAAGGAGTCGTTGTCAAAAAACAGCTGGGTAATAAGAAACTGTGCGCCTGCGTCCTGCTTTTCTTTCAGGTGGGTTAAATCCGATTCCATGCTGAAGCACTCGTAGTGCTTTTCAGGATAGCAGGCGCCGGCAATTTTCAAATCGGTATGCTCTTTTAAAAATGAAATCATATCATTGGCATGAGCAAAGTCGCGGGAAACGAACTGCTCGTCGGTCATATCCTTGGGGCGGTCGCCTCGCAGGGCGAGGACATGGGAGACGTTCGCAGCCTTTAAGTCTTCACATACCTGTAAAAGGGCTTCCTGCTTACAGCCAACGCAGGTCATGTGTGCGAGGGCGTCAATATGCAGAGTGTTCTGTATGTAGGAGGCGATGTCCACGGTTTTTTTGGAACGGCTGCCGCCGGCGCCATAGGTCACGCTGATAAAGTCGGGGGAAAGTCTTCCCAGAGCGTCGAGAATCTCGAAGGCGGCTTCAAATTCACCGTCTTTTTTGGGCGGAAATACCTCAAAGGATAGGGTTTGCTTTTTATCTAATAAATTCTGTATCATAATTTTCCTCTTTTTATTATTGTATTTTTGTTAATAGGATCGACCAAGGAATAATATATGCAGGCACATATATGTTTGGCGTCTATGTTGTATTTTTGTCGGCGACAAGATGAAACAACACAATTTTTTTACAGTTATTTCTTGATTTTACAACAAGAATATCGTAACATGAAGAGGTGAGAATTTCAAGAAAAACATCAAAAAACGGAGGCGGCATGGAGAATCAGAATTTTCAGGGAACGAAAGAGTATGTGGCTAGCGAGGAGTTAATGGCAAGCGTAAATATTGCCATTGCTTTAAAGAAGCCGTTACTGATAAAAGGAGAGCCGGGAACGGGTAAGACGATGTTAGCCGAGGCGGTAGCGAAGTCGCTTGGCAAGCAGTTGATTATTTGGAATATCAAGTCTACCACCAAGGCGCAGGAGGGTCTGTATGTGTACGATACCATTCAGCGTCTTTATGACGGACAGTTCGGCGAGGAGGGCGTCGATGATATTGCCAGATATATTAAGCTGGGAAAGCTGGGCGAGGCGTTTGACAGCGACGAGCAGGTGGTGCTTTTGATCGATGAGATTGACAAGGCGGATTTGGAGTTTCCAAACGATTTATTGTGGGAGCTTGACCAGATGGAGTTTTATATCAATGAGACAAAGAAAACTGTGAAGGCAAAGCACAGACCCATTGTGATTATCACCTCTAATGCGGAGAAGGAGCTGCCGGACGCATTCCTTCGCCGTTGTATATTTCATTATATAGATTTTCCGTCTCCTGAGCTTATGGAGGAGATTGTACGGGTACATTTCCCTAATGTGGAGGAAAATCTTCTTAAAAATGCAATGGATACCTTTTATAATATCCGCGCTATCCGGGATATCCGCAAGAAGCCCAGCACCTCCGAGCTGATTGACTGGGTCAACGCTTTACAGCTTGGCGGGATTTCGGCGGAAACAATCAAGGGCGCGCTGCCGTTTATCGGCGTGGTAGTGAAGAAGGACGAGGATTTGGAGTTGGTGCGCCACGACGGCAGCCTGTAGCGGTAGGAGCGGAAACATGTTTATAGAATTTTTTCATAACCTGCGGGAAAAGGGGCTGCATGTGACATTAGGAGAGTGGCTGACCCTGCAGGAAGCGCTAGACAAGGGGCTTTGCGGCAGCTCCTTGACGCAGTTTTACTATGTGGCGCGGATGATTCTGGTAAAAAGCGAGACGGATTTCGATAAATTTGATATGGCGTTTGAGGAATGCTTTAAGGCGGCGCAGCGCGAAACCGAGGTGGGAGCCCAGATGCTTCGCTGGCTGGATAAGTCGGATATGTTGGAGCTTGCCCATGAGGAGGCGAGGAACCATTTGAACAAAATGGAAGACCTGCAAATTGACAAGGAAGACGTAGAGGAAACTTTTAAGCAGCGCCTAAAGGACCAGAATGAAGAGCACAACGGCGGAAGCTTTTGGATAGGAACCATGGGCAAGACCTCCTTCGGCAATATGGGAGGAAATGTGGGCGGCGTCCGGGTGGGCGGCAAGACCGGCTATCAGTCTGCTTTTTCTGTGGTGGGCGCGAGAAAATACAGGGATTTCAGGGATGACAGGGTTCTGGACAACAGGCAGTTCCAGCTTGCTTTCCGTAAGCTTAGGCAGTTTTCCTCAAGACTGGACATACCGGAGACGGAGCTCGACATTGACGGCACGGTGGACAAGACCTGTAATAACGGCGGGTGTCTTCAGATTGTGATGAAAAAGCCCAGAAAGAATGCGGTAAAGCTATTGCTTTTGATGGATTCCGGAGGAACCATGATTCCCTTCAGCGCTCTTTTAAACGATTTGTTTCAGGCTGTGCATAAGTCCAATCATTATAAGGATGTCAAGACTTATTATTTCCATAATTGTATTTACAGTAAGCTTTATAAGACGCCGGAGTGTGAGAACGGCGATTGGGTGGACACCGAGTGGATGTTCCGCAATGTGGACAGCGATTACAAGGTGATAATCGTGGGAGACGCCGCAATGGCGCCTGAGGAATTGTATTCCGACACGGGTAATTACAGAGGTCCTAACGGCGGGCTTTCCGGCTATGAGTGGCTTAGGCTTGTAAAACGCAAGTATAAAAAGGTAGTTTGGTTAAATCCTAAGATGGCGCCGGGAAGAGCGCCGTGGAGAGAAGCGGAAACGGCAGTCAAGGAGCTTTTCCCTATGTATAAGCTTACTGTGGACGGGCTGAATCAGGCGATGATAAAGCTTATGGTAAATAAATAGGGAGAAAACTGCGAAACAATCAAATATCTGCTCGGACGGTTGTCAAACGGACCCGCCGTAATTGATTTCATTGCGCTGCAGAGGTGAATTTCGTATGGCTGCTCCAAAAGAAGCGACATAGAGGATTGCTTTGGAATTAAGTAGGAATTTGCAGTAAATAGATATAGCATAAGGAGATAAATAAAATGACGGTTTTTGAGGAATTAAAGGCAAGGGGACTGCTTGCGCAGCTGACGGACGAGGAGGAGATAAAGGAGCTGATCAATAACGGCAAGGCGACCTTTTATATAGGCTTTGACCCAACGGCGGACAGTCTTCACGTAGGACATTTTATGGCGCTTTGCCTGATGAAGAGGCTGCAAATGGCAGGCAATAAGCCCATTGCCCTGATTGGCGGCGGTACGGCAATGATAGGGGACCCTTCGGGCAGGAGCGACCTGCGAACTATGATGACTACGGAAACAATCGACCATAATTGCGAATGCTTTAAGAAGCAGATGAGCCGCTTTATAGAGTTTGGCGAGGGTAAGGCAATGATGGTGAACAATGCGGATTGGCTGAGAGATTTAAATTACATTGAGTTTATCAGGGATATCGGCGTACACTTCAGTGTGAACCGTATGCTTACCGCAGAGTGCTATAAGCAGCGTATGGAAAAGGGTTTAAGCTTCCTTGAATTTAATTATATGATTATGCAGAGCTATGATTTCCTGAATCTGTATGAGAAGTATGGCTGCAATATGCAGTTTGGCGGCGACGACCAGTGGAGCAATATGCTGGGCGGAACGGAGCTTATCCGCCGTAAATTGGGGAAGGACGCTTATGCTATGACCATAACTCTGCTTCTCAATTCTGAGGGCAAAAAGATGGGGAAGACCCAGAAGGGGGCGGTATGGCTTGACCCTGACAAAACCTCTCCCTTTGAATTTTATCAATACTGGAGAAATGTGGCGGATGCGGACGTGTTAAAATGTATGCGCATGTTGACTTTCCTGCCGCTTGAGCAGATTGACGAGATGGACAAATGGGAGGGAAGCCAATTAAATCAGGCAAAGGAAATCCTTGCCTATGAGCTTACAAAGCTTGTACATGGAGAGGAGGAGGCTTCCAAGGCGCAGGAAAGCGCAAGGGCTTTGTTCACGGGCGGCAATGCCGCCGAAATGCCTACTTGTGAGCTTACGAAGGAGGATTTTACGGATGGAAAGATAGATATTCTGGGTATTTTAGTGAAATCCGGGTTGACGGCTTCCCGCTCTGAAGCAAGACGTGCCGTAGAGCAGGGCGGCGTTACCGTGGACAATGAAAAGGTGACGGATATAAGGTCCGCATATGCGCAGGAGCAGCTTGCGGGCGAAGGGATTGTAGTAAAACGCGGGAAAAAGAGCTTTAAGAGAGTAGTGCTGCAATAAGAATTATCTAATGATATAATGCCCGTTTATTCTTCGGCCGGCTTAAAAAGGTGGGACTCATATTTCCCGCCTTTTTGCATATATTGTAACAGCATATGCAGGAGGAGTGTTTATGGAGCATTATAGTGGCAGTACATACGATTTATACAAAGACATACAGGTACGCTGCGGCGGAGAGATTTACATAGGGGTACTTGGACCGGTCAGGACAGGAAAGTCTACCTTTATCAAACGCTTTATGGATGAATTGGTGCTTCCCTATATGGAGGACGGTCATGCAAAGATGAGGGCGCAGGACGAACTGCCTCAAAGCGCCGGCGGACGAACCATAACCACCACGGAGCCGAAATTTATTCCCAATGAGGCGGCAAGGGTAGTTTTGGGTGAAGATATTGAGGTGATGGTGCGGTTGATTGACTGTGTGGGCTATATGGTGGAGGGCGCTACCGGACATTTGGAAGAGGATGAGGAGCGCATGGTAAAGACTCCTTGGTTCGACTATGAGATCCCCTTTACTCAGGCCGCCGAAATCGGAACGGATAAGGTTATGAACGACCACTCAACCATCGGGCTGGTAATAACAACCGACGGCAGTATCGGAGAGATACCCAGAAGCAATTATCTGGATGCGGAGGAGAAGACCATACTTGCATTAAAACAATTACAGAAGCCTTTCTTAGTTCTTGTAAACAGTAAAAAGCCTTACTCTGAGGAGGCGAAAAAGGCGGCTGAGGAGATTTCGGAAAAATACGGCGTTTCGGCGCTTACGGTAAACTGTGAGCAGCTTAAAAAGGAAGATATCAACCAAATACTGGAGAACATTTTATATGAATTTCCCATATCCGCTATGGAATTTTATATGCCGAAGTGGGTGGAGATGCTTCCGGCGGATAATCGTATGAAGCAGGATATCACCGATAAGGTGCGGGCGCTTATGAAGGAATATAACACCATACGGGATGCCATCACAAATCCGGTAGCGCTGGAAAGCGAATACGTCAGACGCTGCAAGGCGGACGGGATTCAGCTTTCGGACGGCGTGGTGCGGGTGATGCTGGACGTGGATGAAGCTTACTATTATCAGATGCTGACGGAGCTTTTAGGGGAAAGCATTGCCGACGAATATCAGTTAATCAGCAGGTTAAAAGAATTTTCGGCTATGAAGCAGGAATACTCAAAGGTATTGAACGCGGTAAATACCGTGCGTATGAAGGGCTACGGGGTAGTGACGCCGGATAGGGAGGAAATCGTTTTAGATAAGCCGGAATTAATCAAGCACGGAAACAAATTCGGTGTAAAGATACGGGCAATAAGCCCTTCCATCCATATGATCAAGGCAAATATCGAGACGGAAATCGCGCCCATTGTGGGAACCAAAGAGCAGGCTGATGATTTGATACGTTATATCAATCAGGCCGATATGGGAGACGGTATATGGGAGACCAATATTTTCGGTAAGACGGTAGAGCAGCTGGTGAGCGACGGCATCACCACCAAAGTGACTGCTATCACGGAGGAGAGTCAGATGAAGCTGCAGGATACCATGCAGAAGATTGTCAACGACAGCAACGGCGGAATGGTTTGTATTATTATTTGATAAATCGGAAGTAATGCTGTATACTTAAGATTGGTGAAAATGTATGCGGGATAAAAAATTGAAAAATAAATTTATTATAGAAAAATTAAATAACCTCAGCTTGGGGCGAAAGCTTATGATAATGCAGATTGTCTGTGTGCTATTGCCCCTGCTGATTACGGATACTATAATTTTTTCTTTGATTGTAAACTTTGAAAGAAAGACGACACGGCAGGAAATGAATAATATTGCAGATTCGGTAAAATACACCGTTAGTGACTCCATAGATAATGCCGTCCGCCTGATACAGAATATTTATGGCAACCGTTATGTAAATGAATTTATGAAGTCGGAGTTTACCTCTGCTTTGGATTATTATAATCAATACCTTGATTTTATCAAGGATTCCCTTTATACGGTAAGCGTCAGCAGCAGCCGTTATAACGTTGTTATTTATGCGGATAATGCAGGTGTCGTAAACGGAGGTTATTTTAAAAGACTTGAGGCCGCTTTAGACACACATTGGTATAAGGAATTGGAGGTGAGCCGGGATGAGATTGTGGTTTTCTCCGATTATGCAAATACCGGTCTGGGCAGCCAAAGAGTCATATCTTTGGTGCGGCGCATGGATTACTATCATAAGGGGCATGAGAAAAGCGCTTTAAAGCTGGATTTGGACTATAGCGGAATCTCAAGGACCATTGCCAATGCCAAATATTCGTCAACGCTTTATATTTGTGAAAAGGATAAAATTCTCTTTTCCAATGACGGCAGGGGAGGCCTGCAGGTACCGTTTGAGCGGATGCAGGCGAAAAATATGAATAACGCGGGGGTGCATAAAATCATGAATGTCTATGGAAATACATGGGACATTTATATTATGCCCCCTGAAGTAAATTTTGTAGATGTAATTCGGAATAATCTTCCGTTGATTTTGTGTCTGATTTGCTTTAATGTAATATTACCTTTTATGCTTATGCAACTGATAAACCAATCCTTCACTCAGCGTATTAAGGAGCTGGACAATGTGTTCGGAAATGTGGATGGGGACGAGTTAAAGCAGCTTCCTGAAGTAAAGGGTCAGGATGAAATTAGTGTGTTGATGACAAGCTATAACAAAATGGCAAAGCGAATGAACGAACTGATTCAGACCGTATACAAAAACAGGTTAAAAAGTCAGGAGATTGATATAGCAAGGCAGAAGGCGGAGCTTTTGGCGCTGCATAGTCAGATTAATCCCCATTTTTTGTTTAATGCTCTGGAAAGCATCCGCATGCATAGTGTCATCAAGAAGGAGTTTGAGACTGCGGATATGGTACAGAAGCTTGCCCTGATGGAACGCCAGAACGTGGAGTGGGGCAGTGATTTTGTCCGTGTGAAAGAGGAAATCAAATTTATTGAGGCTTATCTGGAGCTGCAAAAATATCGGTTTGGCTCGAAGCTCTCTTATGAAATTGTCGTTGACGAAGAGTGTGATGATTACTGGCTGCCAAAGCTGACCTTAGTGACCTTTGTGGAGAATGCCTGCGTGCACGGCATGGAGAACAAGACCTCCTCCAGCTGGGTATTTGTCAGGATTTATAAGCAGGATAAGGAATTGGTTATAGAGGTGGAGGATACAGGCAGCGGTATGTTTGAGGATAAATGTAAAAAGCTTGTAGAGGAAATGATAAATGTAAAAATAGAGACATTAAAAGAAAATCGCCATGTGGGAATTTTAAATGCGGCATTGCGTCTGAAAATGGCGACTGACGGCAAGGTACATTTTGAGATGGACAGTGAAATCGGGGCAGGAACTATGGTTACAATTACTATTCCGTTGGAGGAAGCAGAACGGAGTAATGAACAAAAGAGCTAATAGGCTGGTACGGCACGGAGGATAATAATGTTGAAGGTATTGCTTGTAGATGACGAACCCTTTATTTTGCAGGGTCTGTCCGTGATCATTGATTGGAGCAGGGAAGGCTTTGAGATTGTGGGGAAGGTTTCTAATTCCTTTGAGGCTCTGGAGCTGCTGCAGAAGGAAAAGATTGATTTGGTAATTGCGGATATTAAAATGCCTAAAATGACTGGTCTTGAGTTATTGGAGAAGGTTCGCAGGGAAAAAATTTCGGACGCTTATTTTGTAATTCTCAGCGGTTATAATGATTTCGGCTATGTGCGCATGGCTTTGCAGAATGAATGTCTGGATTATATGCCGAAGCCGGTGGAGCAGAGCGAGCTTCTCAATGTGCTGAATAAAGTAAGAGAGCTTCGTGCGCTTGACAGTAAGAAACGTGAGGACAGCACTATTATGGAGAGAGAGGTGTTTGCCAAAAACATGCTCTCCGTCTGTTGCGGAAAGTATAGATCCGATAATGTGGATTTTATTAAACAGTATTTAGGGCAGGGCAGTTCTTTTCGATATATCAGTGTGGAGCTTGACGCGGGAGCTGAAGAAATAAAGCTGCTGACAGAAGAAGAAAAAAGACGGCTTCAAAAGGAATTGTATCAGAAATGTCTTGTTTTCTTTCCGCAAAAAGAATATTTATGTATTTTTGACGCCTCTATCAGGCAGGAAGGTTATGACGTCGGCATAATTTTTACGGAAGATGTATTTATTGAATGGGGCAGGGCGTCCGAGCAGGAATATCTGGAGGCTTTTTCGCGGGAGCTAAAGGAGAGTGTGGGATTTCCCGTTATTGTTATAGTAGGAAGCAAAGTGAAGGACATTGAGGAAATATCCGATTCCTGTAAGTCGGTTCTACTGGCATATTCCTTTAGGGGCATCGATATGGGAGAAAACCAGAACTTTAGCCTGATGGACAAGCTGGTAAATAAACAGACTATCGACGCCTTGATTCGTGCGGTAAAGGTAAATGACAAAGAGGGCATAGAGCACGGATATTATATGATATTTGAGGAGCTAAGGCGTGGGGAGCTTGACGCCCGTATGATAAATATGGTGGTCAATTATCTTATGTTTGAACTCCTGCATCTTGCCTCGGAGCAGGATGAAAATATTAATCAGCAGGAGGTGTTCCGGCTAATAAACGAGAGTACCTTCGAGCAGATTAATATGGATGTCAGTGGGAAAAATATGACCAAGCTTTTATTGGAATACGGAGATTATCTGATGCAGCTTAGAGCAAATCAGAGCAAGGGTGTTCTAAGTCAGATAGAGGCGGACTTAAAAGAGAATTTCAGAGAAAACCTTACCTTAAAGGATTTGAGTAAAAAGTATTTTGTGAATGCAGCATATCTTGGTCAGTCATTTAAAAAACAGTACGGGGAAGCCTTCAAGGATTATTTAAACCGTATTAGGATTGAGGCGGCGGTGGAGCTGCTTTTGTACTCCGATAAAAAAATTTATGAGATAGCCGAGGAGGTGGGCTATAAGGATATGGATTACTTTATCAACAAATTTATTGCTCTGAAGGGATGTACGCCGGCAAAATTTCGCAAGCAGGTAAAATAGTATATATATAGATGACATTTATTGACTTTTAATAGCATAATTCAGTCGGTTAAGGTTTGAGTTGAATAGAACACGGACAATTTGACGAAAAAGTCCGGCAAATTATAGAAGATGTTGTGCAACTATAATTTGTCGGGCTTTTTTCTATGGTTTGTCGGGTTGCAAAAATATTATATTTTTATAAAATATTATTATAACAATGTTAAATTGTTAGAAAAGGAGGATGAAAGATGAAAAAGAAATTGGCAACAATTTTGCTTGCTTCCGTGATGGCTCTTTCCGCATTGGCAGGATGTGGCGACAAGGAAGCAAAAGGAGACGCTTCCACTTCTGCGGGCTCAGGCGGCCAGACAGGCACCGAAAGCGATACGCCGCAGGAAATCACTGATTTTACAATGTTCATTACCATGCCCGGTTCTGAAATCAACAGTGATAACGAAATTGCTCAGATAATTGCTGAGAAATGGGGCGTAAGAATCAAGGAGACATGGCTGACCGGTCAGTCTGCTTCAGAAGCAACGGGTACATTGATTGCAGGCGGAGAGTATCCCGACTTCATCGACAGCGACGATATGGCGCTTCTGGTAGACGCAGGAGCTCTCGTGGCTTTGGATGATTATATTGATAAGTATCCTGATTTTAAGAACGAGTGGTTTACTCCCGAGGAGTGGGAAAAATTCCGTCAGCCTGACGGACATATTTACTGGATTAATCCTTTCGGTAATACCATGGGGCAGAGTACGGCGACGACCCACAATGATGAGGCGTTTTGGATTCAGGTAAGAGTACTTGAGTGGGCAGGTTATCCGAAGATTGAGACTATGGATGACTACTTTAAGGTGATTGAGGAGTATATGGCTGCAAATCCTACCATGGATGATGGTACGCCGAACATGGCATACACTATCCTGTGTGAGGATTGGAGATACTTCTGTCTGGAGAACGCAGGTCAGTTCCTTGCAGGTCATCCCAATGACGGTTCCGTACTGGTTGACAGGGAAACTCTTACAATCGGTGACTACAATACCTCCGAGGATACAAAGAAGTATCTGAGAAAGCTGAATGAGGAATACAATAAGGGCTTTGTAGATCCCGAAAGCTTTACCCAGACCTATGACGAGTATATTGCAAAGCTGTCTACCGGTCGTGTGCTTGGTATGGTTGACCAGTGGTGGGATTTTGCAAACACCGTAAACGACGTATTTAAGCAGCAGGGTCTTGATGCGAAGGGCTGCAATTACGTACCCCTTGGTCTGACAACCGAAGCAGGTATGGAAAACAGATGGCATACCTATGACGATACCGTAAATCAGGCTTCCGGTGTTGCTATTACCGTTGACTGTAAGGATCCCGAGAAGGCATTTAAGTTCCTTGTTGACTGCGCTATGGATCAGGAGCTTCATGATTTAAGATTCTGGGGTGTTAAGGATGTTGATTATCAGGTGGACGAGAACGGCTTATATTACAGAACCGACGACCAGAGAATGAAATGGTCCGATACCTCTTATCAGGCATCTCATCGTTGTATGTATTCTTATCTGCCTCAGTGGGGCGGTACCAGTCGTGACGGCAAGAATGCAAACCAGCCTACCGAGCAGCCTTCCGAGTTCCAGTTGAATATGGCTCAACCTCTGAAGGATTGCTTTGCAGCATATGGCGCTCGTAACTATCCCGATATGATCGGTTCAGTAGTTGAGACAAACGGACCTTGGTTCCCTATGTACAGCTATTCAAACAACTTTACTACGGAGACTCCCGGTGGTGTTGCTTGGGCTAAGATGGGTGAAATTAAGCATGAGTATCTTCCTAAGGTAGTTATGGCTAAGGATTTTGACGCTGCATGGGATGAATATATGGAGGCTTACAACGCTTGCAAGCCTGAAGATTTCTTAAGTGAGATGCAGGCAATTCTTGATACTTTTAAATAAATCAGGAAATGGGAACTGTGATATTCTGAAATGATTGCACGAGAAAGGCAGCAATAGGTATTTCGTAACAAAGACTATTGCTGCCTTTTGGCTGTAAGATAGGAGTGATACAATGGCTCAAAAAGCGGCAAACGTAAAAAGAGATAAAAAAATCACTTGGAAGGAGATTAAAAGGCAGAAGACTCTTTTGATTATTTCTTTCTTTGTAACAATCTATGGTATTGTATTCTATTATTGGCCGTTAACCGGATGGATTATGGCTTTCCAGAATTATAAGCCCAAGAACGGTCTTCTTGGTTCTAAATTTGTAGGATTTGATAAGTTTAAGTTTTTATTTGAAGACGCTACCTTTTTAAGGGTAATAAGGAACACCTTTTGCATGGGCGCCTTGAATTTGTTGACCAGCACTGTTATGGCAATTTTATTTGCCGTACTATTGAATGAAATACGTTCTACGATTGCGAAGAAGACGGTGCAGACTATTTCATACCTGCCTCATTTCCTTTCATGGATTATCGTTACAGGTATTTTGCATGATGCCTTGTCAAGCACCGGTATCGTTAATGATCTACTGATGAGAGCGAATATTATTGATCAGGCAATTAATTTTTTTGCTTATCCAAAATATTTCTGGCCGATAGTGGCATTTGCCAATTGTTGGAAGGAAACGGGTTGGAACGCAATTATTTATTTGTCTGCAATTACTGCAATAGACCCCAGTCTGTATGAGGCGGCGTCCATTGACGGAGCCAGCAGACTGCAAAAGATTCGTTACATAACTCTTCCAGGCATCAAGCCAACCATCATGATTTTGCTGCTGATGAATATCGGTAATGTATTAAATGCCGGTTTTGAGGTTCAATATATTTTAGGTAACGGTTTGGTAAAGAGCGTGTCTGATACCATTGATATTTATGTTTTAAAATGGGGTATCAGCCAAAACGACTTTTCTCTTGGTACTGCGGCGGGTATTTTTAAGAGCGTGGTAAGTATTGCCTTGATTGTGATATGCAACCAACTGGCAAAACGTGCCGGTGAAGAACGGTTGTTTTAGGAGGTGAAAGGATATGAAGAAAAAGAAAGTGAAAAGCTCTGTAGGGAGTAAAGTGTTTACTATATTAAATTCTTTGTTTATGATCGCCTTCGTGATTATCACACTGTATCCGGTTCTTAACACGGTTGCAATATCCTTTAACGACGGAATTGATGCGGTGCGTGGTGGTATTTATTTGTTGCCAAGAAAGTTTGTGATTAAAAACTATGAGACAGTTCTTGCGATGGAAAATCTTATAACAGGTGCAAAGATTACAGTGGCAAGGACGGTAATCGGCACGGTATCTTCGGTAGTAATCAATGCTTTATTGGCGTATGTTGTCAGCCGAAAAAGATTCTTATTTAAATCCCAGCTGTCATTATTCTGGGTTATTACTATGTATGTAAACGGCGGTATGATTCCCGTTTTTCTATTGTATAAAAACTTGGGATTGACAAATTCTTTTTGGGTATATGTGGTGCCCGGTGCGATAAGCGCATGGAATATGTTGGTTATGCGTACTTATATGTTAGGCTTGCCGGACAGTCTGGAAGAATCGGCACAGTTGGACGGCGCAGGTTATATGACGATATTTGTGAAAATTATATCTCCTTTGTGTAAGCCCGTGTATGCAACGGTAGTGTTGTTTGTGGCGGTAGGTCAGTGGAATGCATGGTTTGACGCTATGCTATATAATAGAATGAAAACAGAGTATACCACTTTACAGTATGAGTTGATGAAACTGTTATCCTCCGTAATGCAGCAGAGCGGCAGCGCTGCGTCCGCCAGTGAGCGAGGCTCCGCAGCGGCGGCTATTACTCCGATAACCGTTCGCTCGGCGGCGACGGTAGTCACAATGCTGCCCATTATATGCTTATATCCGTTTTTGCAGAGGTATTTTGTTACCGGTTTGACTATCGGCGGTGTAAAGGAATAAATTGTATGAGAAAAGTTTATGATAAAGTAACGTGGGAATACTTTTTCATGAACTTTTTTCATTGCTTTTTCAATTGTTTTTCTGTATAATATAATTAATGTTTGAAAATATTGTTATGGAGAGGGAATAATGAATCCGACCTATGAAAAATTAATGAATTGTTATACATGTGTCCGCAATAAGACAAGCTTTGTACCTAAGGTTGCACTGGTGTTAGGCTCCGGATTAGGGGATTATGCAAATCAGATAGAGGTGGAGTCAGAGCTTCCCTATAGCGATATAAATGGATTCCCGGTTTCTACCGTTTTGGGGCACGCCGGAAAATTTGTATATGGCTATATTGATGGTATTCCGGTTGTTTGTATGAAAGGAAGAGTCCATTACTATGAGGGCTATGATATTTCCGACGTGGTGCTTCCCATTCGGCTAATGAAGCTTATGGGAGCGGAAATACTGTTTCTTACTAATGCGGCGGGAGGCGTCAACGGCTCCTTTCATGCAGGGGATTTAATGCTTATTAGGGATCATATTTCCGTATTTGCTCCCAATCCCTTGATAGGCGCCAATATTGACCAGCTGGGAACACGCTTCCCGGATATGAGTACGGTTTATGACAAGGATTTGCAGCAGATTATTCGAGACAAGGCTTTAGAAAACCGGATTTTGTTGCAGGAGGGAGTTTATGCGCAGCTTACGGGTCCTTCCTTTGAATCGCCTGCAGAAATTAGGCTGCTTCGTGCTCTGGGCTGTGACGCGGTGGGAATGAGCACCGTTGTGGAAGCAATTTGTGCAAATCATTGCGGTATGCGTATCTGCGGAATTTCCTGTATAAGTAATCTGGCGGCGGGCATGACGGACACACCTTTAAGTCACGAGGAGGTGCAGTCTGCGGCAGATAAGTCTGCGGCAGGCTTTAAGAAGCTGGTCACGGAAGTCATCAGGGGATTTAGGCAGGAAAACCTTCTGTAATAGAAGACATGTGTTGCGAAATATTTGAAGGGGGAAGGAATATGCCTGAAGAAGATTTGAAGGACAACAGCACATTCCAGAAGACGGCGGTGGAGTTGATAGAAGCCGCGTTGGCAGCAAGAGGCAGCGCTTATGCCCCATACTCCGGTTATCAGGTAGGCGCCGCTCTTTTAACGGGAAGCGGCAGAATCTACCGAGGATGTAATATTGAAAACGCTTCGTTCGGTGCTACGAACTGCGCCGAGCGAACGGCATTTTTCAAAGCTGTAAGTGAGGGCGAGGAAAATTTTCTTGCCATTGCCATATCGGGTGGTCTTCAGGATAAATTGCCTATGGAATATGCCTACCCTTGCGGGATTTGCCGTCAGGTGATGAAGGAATTTGCCGGAGACGATTTTCAAATAATAATAGCAAAAGGCGTAAATGAATATAAGGTTTATACATTGGCAGATATGCTGCCATTTGGTTTTGGTGGAGGGTCTATTCAATGAGAATCCGTTTATACAACGCCAGAATTTTAACAATGGAAAGGAAGCGCCCTGTTTTTGAAGGCGAGATATGGATTAAAGACGAGAAGATTGCCTTTGTTGCGGAACAGACTGAGCTAAATCGAGCAGAAGTCAAAGAGTCCTATCCGAAAATAGCATGGGATATTGAGCTGGACTGTAAGCAAAATCTTCTGATGCCGGGATTTAAGGATGCCCATACCCATTCTGCTATGACCTTCCTGCGTTCCTATGCGGATGACCTGCAGCTTGCCAAATGGCTGAACGAAAAGGTATTTCCCATGGAGGCGAAGCTAAAGAAGGAGGATATCTATACCTTTACCAAGCTTGCAGTGTTGGAATATTTAACTGCCGGTATCACTTCCGTTTTTGATATGTATATTGATCCGGAGGCTGTGGCAGAAGCCTGTATCGACATGGGTATGCGCTGCGTACTGGTGTCGGGACTTAATAATTTTACTTCTTCCTTAAAGCAGATGGAGAAGGAATATCTGGAGTTGAATAAAAGGAGTCCGCTGATTAGCTATCAGTTAGGCTTTCACGCAGAGTATACCTGCTCCAAGGAACTGCTTTGCGGGGTGTCGGGACTGGCGCATAAATATAGAACCCCTGTTTATACCCATTTGGCGGAAACGGAAAAAGAAGTGTTGGAATGTAAGCGGCGTTACGGAATGACGCCTTTGGTTTTTTTGGATTCTCTTGGGCTTTTTGAGTTTGGAGGAGGCGGATATCACTGTGTTTATATGACGCAGGAGGATATGGAGGTGCTTCGCAGGCGCCGTATGTATGTGATTACCAATCCTGCATCTAACATGAAGTTGGCGAGCGGTATTGCTCCCATAGCGGATTATGTAAAACAAAAGGTACCTGTGGCGATAGGCACGGACGGGCCGGCCAGCAATAACTGTCTTGATATGTTTCGCGAAATGTTTCTGGTAAGCGGACTTAGCAAAATCAGGGAAAAGGACGCGGCAAGCATTGAAGCTTTGGAAATTCTGAAAATGGCGACGACAGGCGGAGCAAGGGCTATGAGGCTGCATAGAGCGGATATACTTGCAAAGGGAAAGCTGGCAGATATTATCATGATTGATATGCAGGCTCCCAATATGCAGCCGGAGCATAATATTCCTGCGAATCTGGTTTACAGCGGGAGCAAGGCGAACGTACTGATGACTATGATAAACGGTAAGATACTTTACAGGAACGGAGAGTATAATATCGGTGAAAGTCCGCAGGATATCTATAAAGCCTGCGATAGCATTTTAAAGCGGATGTTATCTGAGTAAAGTCAGATATCATATATGTATTTCTCTAAACAGATGGCGGGTCAGATTGATTCGTCACACAAAATTTACTTAGGAGGGAAAAAACATGTTAGAGAAATTCTTCAAACTCAAGGAGAATAACACCAGTGTAAAAACGGAAATTATGGCGGGTATTACGACCTTCATGACAATGGCTTACATTCTGGCAGTTAATCCTAACATTCTCGGCGATGCCGGAATGGACAAGCAGGCAATTCTGCTTGCAACGGCGCTTGCTTCCTTTATCGGAACGGCGTTGATGGCACTCTTGGCAAATTATCCTTTTGCTTTGGCTCCCGGTATGGGCTTAAATGCGTATTTTACCTATACGGTTGTGCTTGGGTATGGATATCCATGGCAGGCTGCTTTGTTAGCAGTATTTATTGAGGGCCTTATCTTTATTATTCTTTCTGTTACCAACGTACGCGAGGCAATCTTTAATGCAATTCCTATGACATTAAAGTCTGCGGTTAGCGCCGGTATCGGACTTTTCATTGCCTTTATCGGTTTGCAGAATGCGAAGCTTGTTGTAAACAACGACTCTACTTTGGTTACTTATCAGAATTTTAAGGATAATTTTAATTCTGTAGGCATGGGAGCGCTTCTTGCCCTGATTGGCGTATTGATTACGGGATTTCTGCTGATTAAGAAGGTTAAGGGCGGTATTCTTTTCGGAATTCTAATTACTTGGGTATTGGGAATTATTTGTGAGTTGATTGGGTTTTATCAGCCTAATGCAGAGCTTGGAATGTATTCCGTTATTCCCGCTTCTTTTGTTTCCTTTGATTTCTCGCCGCTTGGAAGCACCTTTGGACAGGTATTTAAGGTGGATTTTAGTAACTTGAAAATTTTGGATATGGTGGTAATTGTATTTGCATTCCTGTTTGTAGATGTGTTTGATACCTTGGGAACCCTGATCGGCGTGTCCTCTAAGGCAAATATGCTGGACAAGGACGGTAAGCTTCCCAGAATTAAGGGCGCTTTGCTGGCAGACGCTGTTGCTACCAGCGCCGGCGCTATACTTGGAACGTCCACAACTACTACCTATGTGGAGAGCGCTGCTGGTGTTACAGAGGGCGGCAGAACGGGTTTGACAGCCATTACCACCGGTTTATTGTTCCTTCTGGCTATAGTTTTTGCACCCTTATTCTTGACGATTCCTTCTTTTGCAACTGCTCCGGCGTTAATTATCGTGGGCTTTTATATGATTGCATCCGTGGCAAAAATTGACTGGGATAATATGCTGGAAGCAATTCCTGCGTTCCTGTGTATCGTTGCAATGCCGCTGGCTTACAGTATTTCGGAGGGAATTGCTATCGGTGTTATCTCGTGGACGATTCTTCATTTGTGCGCGGGGAAGGTAAAGGGGAAGGTCAGCATTTTAATGTATATTTTAACGGTACTCTTTATTTTGAAATATATTTTCCTGTAAAAAATAAAGGTTGTTTTATCATAGCAGGCAGGAGGAAACTCCTGTCTGCTATATCTATGGTTTTGGCTATTGGAGCGGATATAGTATCGGACAGATGGGAGAAAAATGGAATATCTTGTTTTTATTTTGGCATTTATTTTATTTGTTGTTTGTGTTTTTGCTAAAGAAGCCTTTTCGGCAAAAAAGAGGGAAAGGCAGTATATAAAATCCTTGTACATTGATTACGGGAAGCTTCCGAAGAAGGAATATTCCAAGGACCGCTACGAGCGAATTTCCAGTTACTTCAGAAAGCATAAGGAAGAAGGGCAGTTGGATGACATTACTTGGAATGATTTGAACATGGATGAAATTTTCAAAAGAATGAATTATACTCTCTCGGCATCAGGCGAGGAGTATTTATATTATACATTGAGAAGTGTTGCGGTGAATAAAGAGAAGTTTGCACATCAGGAAGAAGTTATTCGCTATTTTCAGGAAAACCCTGACGACAGGGTTAAGCTGCAGGTGTTAATGACGCGTCTGGGATATACCGGTAAATTTTCGCTCTATGACTATTTGGATAATCTTGATTTATTAGGGAAGCGTTCCAATAAGAAAAACCTTTTGACGGATATTTTGTTTATTCCTTTAATTATATTGGCACCCTTTCATCTGCCTGTGGCTCTCTGCGGGCTTACTCTTCTGATGTGTTATAATATTACTTCTTATTTCAGTCAAAAAAAAGAGATTGAGCCTTATATCATCAGCTTCACCTATATTATGCGTCTGCTGAGAATCTGTGACGAGCTGGTTAAGGTAAAGATTTCCGTGTGTGATAGGGAATGGGAGCTGATTAAGAAGCATAAGAGCCGGTTAAGAGGTATGCGGCAGGGAGCAAATTTTGTCATAAAGGGAGCTTCCGCCGCAAGTACGGGAAATCCTCTGGATATTATTTTAGACTACGTCCGTATGGTGTTTCATATAGATTTACTTTTATTTAACAGGATGTTGTCACAGCTTAGGGTTCATGTTGAGGACGTCGACGGATTGATTGGACAGATTGGTTATATAGAAGCTGCAATTGCCATAGGCGCTTTCAGGCAGTCTCTGGAAAACGGATATTGTGTGCCTGAATTTTTGGAGGAGAATGAGATTAAGGAGGGAAAGGTGCTGTCAATTTGTGAGGGTTATCATCCCTTGTTGTCCAAACCGGTGAAAAACAGTGTTTCCACCGACAGGGGAGTACTGCTAACAGGTTCTAACGCCTCGGGGAAATCTACTTTTTTAAAGACAGTAGCGATTAATGCCATAATGGCGCAGACAATTCACACCTGTACGGCAGACAGTTATCGGGCGCCACTGTTTTTAATTTATTCCTCCATGTCTCTTAGGGATGATATAGAGAGCGGTGAAAGCTATTATATCGTGGAAATTAAGGCGCTGAAAAGGATATTGCAGACGGCGGGGAAAAGCTCCGGAAGGGTTTTATGTTTTGTGGACGAGGTGCTTAGGGGAACGAATACCGTGGAGAGGATAGCCGCCTCCACTCAAATTTTAAAAAGTCTCTCCGGGTCAAATCTTCTATGCTTTGCTGCAACACATGACATTGAATTGACGCAGCTTTTGGAAGAGGAATACGATAATTATCACTTTGAGGAGGATATACGGGAGGGTGATATTTTCTTTAATTATAAGCTCATAGGCGGAAGGGCGACAAGCCGAAACGCTATAAAGCTGCTACAGATAATGGGTTATAACGAAGATATAATCCGGCATGCCACTATACAAGCGGAGCGGTTTATGCAAAAAGGAATCTGGGAAAAGATTACGTTTTAAGGTTATAGTCTGTGTATTAGAACAAACTGTTACGGGAAACTTCTTGACGATGTGAAGGTCCGTTGCTATACTGATTTAAGAGGTAAAAATGTTCCGGTATGGAGGAAGATTATGATTAATCTGATTAATTCTTTATTATCTTATTTATTGTTAATGGCTATCATTGTAATAGTTGGCGGAGCTGCAATTATGCTTGGAATCACACTCAGAAAGCGTAAGAATCTACAGGGAGAGAGTGTAAAGGCTGTAGAAGCCGACAATAAAAGCGAATAGGGACAGGGTTGTTTAATGGGCAGGTTTACGACAATATTTTGGGATGTGGACAACACGCTGCTTGATTTTTCTTATTCACAAAGATTTGCCATAAGCAAGTGCTTTCAGACTATAGGCAGGGAGATAACCGAGGAAATCATTGAGAGGTATGATAGGATAAACGACAGCTACTGGAAAAGGCTGGAGCTTGGCGAGATTACAAAGGCGGAGCTTTTAACAGGACGTTTTGTTACTTTGTTTCAGGAATATCATATCCAAAATGTGGACGTGGAAGCATTCCGTACGGAGTATCAGGAGGCGTTGGGCAGTGTTTATTGTTATCGAGACAATTCCCTTGAAATATGTAAAGCGTTAAAGGGCCGTGTAGCGCAGTATGTAGTAACAAACGGCGTGGCTGCCACCCAGAGGAATAAGCTCAAGCTTGCCGGCTTTTATGAGATAATGGACGGTTTCTTTATTTCAGATGAGATTGGCGCCCCCAAGCCTGAAAAAGCATTTTTTGATTACTGCTTAAATTCCGTGAAGGAAAAGGACAGAAGCCGGATTCTGCTTGTTGGAGATTCCTTGAGCAGTGATATAAGGGGCGGAGTTCTGGCGGGTATTGCTACCTGCTGGTACAGGCGTGAGGGAGCGCTTAATGAGAGCGGTTATAAGCCGGATTACGAGATAAGCAGTCTGCAGGAGATTCTGCGGGGGGTGGACTGCTGGAACTGACGGAGGGCAGACTATGGCGAAATCTTCGGGGCAAAAGCTGAAGCTTTTTTACATAGCTAAAATACTGGAGGAAAATACGGACGAAAATCATCCCATGAGTACGGCGGAAATTATTGAGAGGCTTGCTGCAAACGATATTCGCTCCGAGAGAAAGAGTATTTACGACGATATCGAAAAGCTGTGCGAATTCGGATATGACATTATTCAGGTACATAGCAGACTGGGCGGCGGTTATTATATGGCGTGCCGGGAATTTGAGCTGGCAGAGTTAAAGCTGTTAGTGGATGCAGTTCAGTCCTCCCGTTTTATTACTACCAAAAAATCCAGAGAGTTGATAAAGAAGCTTGAGCGCAAGGCGGGGAAATATGACGCCGGAAAGCTGCAGAGACAGGTTTATGTGGCCGGCCGTGTAAAGACAGAGAATGAAAGCATTTACTACAGCATCGACAATATTCATCGCGCCATACAGGAAAACAGGCAGATAGAGTTTACTTATTTAGACTGGAACCTGAAAAAGGAGCTTACCCCCAGAGAGAAAGGCAGAAGATGCGTCAGTCCGTGGGCTTTAATCTGGCGGGAAGAAAATTATTATCTTGCGGCGTATGACGGTATTGATGGCATCATAAAGCACTATCGTGTGGACAAAATGGGGAATGTGGAGGTGTTATCACGGCAAAGGGAGGGTGTGGAGCAGTTTGAGAGGGTGGATATCGCAGCATATACCAACCGGATATTCGGGATGTACGGCGGCGATGAGCAGAGTGTTACCCTACGGTTCCCGAAGCGGCTTATCGGCGTGGTGCTGGATCGTTTTGGCAAAGAGGCGGATATTCGTTCCGTGGGTGAAGATTTTTTTTATGTACGCGCAAAGATTGCCGTGAGCGGTCAGTTTTTTGGATGGCTTGCAGGTATCGGAAGCGAGGCCGAGATTGTAAAGCCATCGTCTGTGAAAGAAAAATATTGTGAGTGGCTTGAAGAAATATTAAGACAGAACGGTTGACAAGTATAATTTTATTTTCTATACTGATATTTAACAATACAACATATTGACCTTGGGGCAGAGCCAACCCCTACATATAGTACAGAGAGCATGCCGGTGAGACAGAGGCTATTTAGCGGAGGAATGAGAATAGATGAGCAGTAATTTTGAAAATGCGGATATTAACGAGGTAAATTATAGTGAAGAATTTATGCCGTCAAAAACGGTTTATGTGATAAAGAAGGATGGCAGCAAAGAGGCGTTTAACGTACAAAAGGTTATTAATGCCGTGGGCAAAAGCGCATACCGCGCGCTGACTAAGTTTACCGAGGAAGAGAAGAGGCATATCTGTCAGTATGTTGTGGATAAGGTAAATGAGCTGGATACCGATGAGATTCCCATTCCCATCATGCATAATATTGTGGAGAGCGCGCTGGAGCAGGTGAAGCCTCTTGTGGCAAAGAGCTATAGGGATTACCGCAATTATAAGCAGGATTTTGTGCGTATGCTTGACGATGTCTATAAAAAGAGCCAGTCCATTATGTATATAGGAGACAAGGAGAACGCCAATACGGATTCGGCGCTTGTTTCCACAAAGAGAAGCCTGATTTTTAATCAGCTGAACAAAGAGTTATACCAGAAGTTCTTTATGACTACGGAGGAGATTCAGGCATGTCGTGATGGTTATATTTATGTTCATGATATGTCTGCAAGGAGAGATACCATGAACTGTTGCCTGTTTGACGTTCAAAATGTTTTGACAGGCGGCTTTGAGATGGGGAATATCTGGTATAATGAGCCGAAGACGCTGGACGTTGCGTTTGACGTTATCGGAGATATTGTGCTCAGCGCCGCAAGCCAGCAGTACGGAGGCTTTACGGTACCCAGCGTGGATTATATTTTAGAACCGTATGCCGAGAAATCCTACAACCGTTATGTGCAAAAATATATGGATTTAGGTATTGATGAGAAAAAGGCAGAGGAGGTCGCGTACAAAGATGTCATAAAGGAATTTGAACAGGGCTTTCAGGGTTGGGAGTATAAATTTAATACCGTCGCAAGCAGTCGCGGCGATTATCCTTTTATTACGGTAACGGCAGGTACCGGAACGGGAAGGTTCGCTAAGCTTGCCACGATTACGATGCTGGATGTGAGAAAAAAGGGGCAGGGGAAAAAGGAATGCAAAAAGCCGGTGCTTTTTCCTAAAATTGTATTTTTATATGACGAGAATCTACACGGTCCGGGAAAACCTTTAGAGGACGTGTTTGAGGCAGGTGTGAAATGTTCTGCTAAGACCATGTATCCCGATTGGCTTAGTCTTACGGGAAAGGGCTATGTAGCCAGTATGTACAAGCAGTATGGGAAGATTGTGTCTCCCATGGGCTGCCGTGCTTTTCTGTCCCCCTGGTATGAGAGGGGAGGAATGCATCCGGCAGACGATAAGGATGTGCCTGTTTTTGTGGGCAGGTTTAACATCGGCGCGGTATCCCTGCATTTACCTATGATTCTTGCCAAGGCAAGAAAGGAGAGCAGAGATTTCTATACCGTGTTAGACTATTATCTGAATCTAATACGCCAGCTCCATATACGTACTTATGCGTATTTGGGAGAAATGCGTGCCTCCACAAACCCTTTGGCTTATTGTGAGGGAGGATTTTTGGGCGGTCATTTGAAGCTTACCGATAAAATTAAGCCTCTGCTTAAGGCGGCTACGGCAAGCTTTGGTATTACGGCGTTAAACGAGCTGCAGGAGCTATATAACGGAAAATCTTTGGTGGAGGATGGCGCCTTTGCCTTGGAGGTTATGGAACATATCAACAAAAAAATAGCCGAATTCAAGGAGGAGGACGGCAATCTATATGCTATTTACGGAACTCCTGCGGAGAATCTCTGTGGCCTGCAGGTGAAGCAGTTCCGAAAGAAGTATGGGATTGTTGAGGGTGTTTCCGACAGGGAATATGTAAGTAACAGTTTTCATTGTCATGTGACAGAGGAGATTACTCCTATTGAAAAGCAGAATTTGGAAAATCGTTTTTGGGATTTGAGCAACGGCGGGAAAATCCAGTACGTGAAGTATCCTATTGACTATAATATAGAGGCAATCAAGACTCTGATACGCCGCGCTATGGATATGGGGTTCTATGAGGGCGTAAATCTTTCTCTTGCATACTGTGACGATTGCGGTCATCAGGAGCTTGAGATGGATGTGTGTCCAAAATGCGGCAGCCGCAATTTAACCAAGATTGACAGGATGAACGGCTATTTGTCATATTCCCGTGTACATGGGGACACGAGGCTGAACGATGCAAAAATGGCAGAAATTGCGGAAAGGAAAAGTATGTAAAGCCGGCAGATAACACGTATACTGTTATGACCAGAGTACGTTGCTTCGCATACATAGAATGAGGAACCGGAAAACGTATGAGATATCACAATATTACAAAGGACGATATGCTGAATGGCGATGGGCTGCGGGTGGTGCTTTGGGTGGCAGGCTGCAACCATTGCTGTAAGGAATGTCACAATCCCGTGACATGGGATCCTGACGGCGGACTCCTTTTTGACGAAAAAGCAAAGCAGGAAATTTGTGAACAATTAGATAAGAGCTATATTTCGGGAATCACCTTTTCGGGGGGAGATCCGCTCCATCCGGCAAACCGATTGGACGTTCGCAATTTTATGGCGCAGATAAAGGAAAAGTATCCGGATAAAACTATCTGGATGTATACCGGCGACAGTTGGGAAAATATTTTCGATTCACCTATAATGCAGTATGTTGACGTTGTTGTGGACGGAGAGTTTCATATAGAGGAGAAAGACCCGAAGCTCTTATGGAAGGGAAGTAAGAATCAGCGGGTGATTGATGTAAAGCAGACGCTGGCGCAGGAGGACCCAAAGGTTCCTGTGCTGCGTTGCCCCGATTACGCTTAAGGGCGAACACGTTTTGATAAATAATCTTGAAACGGAGAATATTATGCAAAGGATAGCCAGATTTCATAAAGTGAGCAGGGAACAATTTGTAGCATCCATGGAGGAAAGCTTTTCCCAATATACAAAAAATGATATAGAAGATATTTATGATTCCCTTAAGCTGCCAAAGAGGGCTACAAGCGGAAGCGCAGGGTATGATTTTTTTGCTCCCTTTGCCTTCACCCTGCAGCCAAACGAAACAATTAAAATTCCCACGGGAATCAGAGCGGAGATAGAGGAGGGCTGGGTGTTAAAGCTGTATCCCCGAAGCGGTCTTGGCTTTAAATACCGTCTACAGATGAATAATACCGTTGGGATTATTGACAGCGATTATTTTTATTCCGACAATGAAGGGCACATTTTTGTGAAGCTGACCAATGCGTCCAATGAAGGAAGGATTGTGGATATTTCCAAGGGTACGGGATTTGTACAGGGTATTTTTTTGGAGTATGGGATTACGTTGGACGACGAGACGCAGGGAGTAAGAAACGGCGGTTTCGGCAGTACAACAAAGGCATAAACAAATTAAAACAGCATACTTTACTCCCTTTTCGGAGAAACTAGCTCATGAGACGGACTACATGCCGGCTGGCTATAGGTAAAAGCGGCATGATACATGTTTATAGCTTGTTTTTTGCGGAAGGGAGTTTTATTTTGGAAAACAATAATCTTTATGAGGAAGGCTTAATCTCCGGGAATTTACAGAAGGATATGAAATATCTGAACGCAAAGCTGGATATTGAACGTAATTTCGACGTAGTTCACAGGGTCATATATATCGGAGGCAAGGAGGCGTGCATGTATTTTGTCGATGGCTTTTGTAAGGATGATTTAATACAAAAGCTGCTTACGGAGTTTATGAATATTACTCCCGACAAAATGCCCAAGGACGCCCATGAAATGTCAAAACAGAATATTCCTTATATAGAAGTGGATTTGGATAATAATTGGAAAAACATTTTACATTTTCTGCTGTCAGGTGTTTTTGTTCTCTTTGTAGACGGTTTTCAGAAAGCCCTTTTGATAGATTCAAGAACATATCCGTCGAGAAGCGTGGAGGAGCCGGAAAAAGATAAAGTGCTTCGCGGCTCAAAGGATGGTTTTGTGGAGACTGTGATTTTTAATACGGCATTGATACGAAGAAGGATTCGCAGCACCGATTTGCGAATGGAAATGATGAATGCAGGAGAAAGCTCCCAGACAGACATTGTTCTGTGCTATATGGATTCAAGAGTGGACCATGCCTTTTTGGAAGAAATCAAGCAGAAAATAGAAAATATTCAAGTAGATTCTCTTACCATGAATCAGGAGAGTCTGGCTGAATGTTTATATCAGAGGAGGTGGTATAATCCCTTCCCAAAGTTTAAGTATTCGGAGAGACCGGATACGGCGGCCGCACAGATTTTAGAGGGAAATATTGTAATTTTGGTGGACAATTCACCCTCGGCAATGATTACGCCTACCACTATATTTGACGTGGTGGAGGAGGCGGACGACTATTATTTCCCGCCTATTACCGGAACCTATCTGAGGATGACCCGCTTTTTGATTGCATTTTTGACTTATCTTTTGACGCCTACCTATTTGCTGCTTGCCACGCATCCGCAATGGGTTCCGGAGAGCTTTTCTTTTATTCTTTTGAAGGAGACTCCCAATGTTCCCTTAATCTGGCAATTCTTGATACTAGAGCTTGCAATTGACGGACTGCGCCTTGCCGCAGTGAACACCCCCAATATGCTGAGTACTCCTCTTAGCGTTATGGCGGCTCTTGTTTTGGGAGAATTTTCCGTAAACAGCGGATGGTTTTCCAGTGAAGTTATGTTGTATATGGCGTTTGTGGCGATAGCCAATTACACACAGGCAAATTATGAGCTGGGATATGCTCTGAAGTTTATGCGGATTTTAAATCTGATATTGGCTCAGCTTTTTGGCTTATGGGGATATCTGGGGGGAATTTTTGTCACAGTACTGTTTTTAATTTTGAATAAAACCGTTTCTCATGAGAGTTATATTTACCCGTTGTTCCCTTTTAAATGGAATAAGCTCAAAAGCCGTCTGATAAGAAGAAGGCTTCCCGGCGCACTGCATAAATAGCAATGAGCCGGTATCCTGTAAAGCTCCTTATTTAACATCTTTAATACTATTGGCGGTATTTGCTTATGGCAAATATAATTCAAATCGAGGTATATTTCTTAAACAAAGAATAAGAAAAATAGCAGGAAGTTTTAAATTGAAATAGAGGGCTTATGGTGGTATAATAATTCTGCCGGCGCAGAACTATGCCGCTTGCGCAGCGAATGATACCGAAAGTCATGGTTTAAAAATCAAATGTCTGCCGTGCAGCCGCTTGATTTTTAGCGCACATGGTATAATAGATTCCATATGCGCTAAAACGCATGTATTTATGGTATAATGAAAAAGCAAATTCGTGCTATATAATTATTTGTAAGCTTGTACTTAAAAGGCGAATGATTTTGAGTTTACAATATTGCAAAAAGGACGATTGGAGGAATTCTTTCATGTTTAAGATAGTAACGGACAGCACAGCGGATTTACCCCTTGAGTATTTAGAGGAGCATAAGCTTGGGTGCATGAATCTTGGTTATATTATGGAAAACGTAACTTACGGACGGGATAAGGAGATGCCTTGGAAGGAATTTTATGCAATGATGCGAGAGGGCAAAATGCCTACAACATCTCAGATAAATCCCGAGGAGGCGAAAATTTATTTTGAGGAATATATTAAGCAGGATAAAGAGATATTATACCTTGCGTTTTCTTCAGGTTTAAGCGGCACCTATAACAGCGCCAAGCTGGCGGCTGCGGAGGTAATGGAGGAGCATCCCGACTGCAGGATTATTGTGCTCGATACTCTTTGCGCCTCATTGGGAGAGGGGCTGATTGTGCACAAGGCAGTCTGTCTGCGTGATGAGGGAAGGAGCTTGGACGAGGTTGCAGACTGGGTAAATTCCCATATACAGAATTTAGTCCATGTTTTTACCGTGGACGACCTATTCCATCTCTACCGTGGCGGACGTGTAAGCAAGACGACGGCATTTATCGGAACATTGGCAGGAATCAAGCCTAAGCTTCATGTAGATGAAGAAGGACATTTGATTGTGATAGGGAAGGTGCGGGGACGAAAAAAATCCCTTATGGCGCTTGTTGATTATATGGAAGAAAAGATGGGAAAGTTTAAGTCGGATAATGACATTATATTCATAAGCCATGGAGATGCCATAGAGGATGCTGAATTTGTCCGCGACCAGATTACGGAGAGGTTCGGTATCAAGAGCTTTCTTATCAATAACATAGGACCTACTATAGGAGCTCACTCAGGTCCGGGAACTATTGCACTGTTTTTTATGGGAGATGCCAGATAAAATAAAAATATAATAACGGAATATATACTTTTAATGAGAAAATCCTGCGGTTGTAGTCCGAATGCTATGGCCGTGGGATTTTTTGCACCAAAACGAATACCTATCATATCATAATATTAAACAATCCGTAGATTTATGAAAGGTAATCATATGCAGGACTATTTGTTTGACGAACACTTTGAGAAATATCCGATTGCAATGGCATATGTGCCCTGGCAGCATTTTGACAAAATGTATGATGACTTGGAAAAGGCATTTCACTATGGAACTATTTTTCCTGAGCTAAATAAGCCTTTTACAGGAAGGAGATGTGTATAATGGGAAACAAGGAGCAGATGTTAAAGGACATCGGTATCGTGGACTTTACGTTGACTGAATTGACTTTATATTTGGATACGCATCCTCACGACCGCAGCGCTATGGAATATTTTAACCATTATAACAGAATTAAAAATCAGCTTATGAAGGAGTTTGCCCAAAGATTTTATCCTCTTACACTTGATTATGCCGATAGCAATAAGGAATGGAGATGGGGTATGGCGCCACTGCCATGGGAAGGAGCGTGCAATTAAATGTGGAATTATGTAAAAAAACTGCAGTTTCCGGTAAATATTAAGGAACCCAATGCAAATCTGGCTCAAGTTATTATTTCTCAGTTCGGTGGACCGGACGGTGAGCTTGCCGCAAGTATGCGTTATCTTTCCCAACGTTATTCCATGCCCTACAGAGAGGTTGCCGGTGTTCTTACGGATATAGGTACCGAAGAGCTGGCACATCTTGAGATGGTAGGCGCCATCGTGCATCAACTGACTAGAAATCTGTCCATGGAAGAGATAGAAAAGAGCGGCTTTGATAAATATTATGTGGATCATACTATCGGCGTATGGCCGCAGGCTGCCGGAGGAATTCCTTTCAATGCTTGTGAATTTCAGGTAAAGGGTGATATTATTACGGATTTGATGGAGGATATGGCGGCAGAGCAGAAGGCGAGAAGCACTTATGACAATATTCTTCGCCTTGTGAAGGACCCCGACGTATGCGAGCCTATCAAATTCCTGCGCGAACGTGAGATTGTGCATTTCCAGCGTTTCGGTGAAGCAAACCGGGAAGATTGCAGTAAATCAGAACACGCACAATATAATCACTAAGACGCATACCCACGCGCCCCTCAAAGCTGCGGACTTCGGCTTTCACACCAAAAAGGACAAGTTTTGATTATCCCTATCGCATGAAGGGAATGGAAAGGAAAAGAGGTTGCTACAACATAAATATTCATTTATGCCTTAATTACCCTTTATCAATGGCAAACAGCCCAGTCAAGGATTTACCGCTTTAGCGGCGTTTACGTCCTTGACTGGGCTGTTTGTCGTTGATAGTATGGGAAAGGCATAAAGAAGAATTTGCCGGGCTTGTGTTTTTGCCTGCTGAGGATATGGAGTAATGAAACGCCGGGGAATGGTAGCTTATATAGTGCCATTCCCCGGAATCTTTTTCTCTTTTTATTACTTAATACTGTCAATTCCACACTGTTTTTCCACAATGCCGACTACTACGGAATCCTCCATATTCCATTCATTTTTATTTATAAATTGGCAAAATAGTTGATATTAAATTGTAATTGATGTTACCATATTTGCAGGTCGTGTTTGCAAATCTCTTATTTCATGTTTTTTATGCTAAGATACCATATGGAGGGAAGATAATGGAGATAAAGACAAGGGAAGTAAATGGTAAACCATTAACAATAATTATTGAATACCCCATATTAGATACTAAAACCAAAAGGCTAATTAAAAAAATTGAAGCTCTTGATTTTGTGGTTAGTGGTAATAGCAACGGAAAGGTTTTTCAAATTCACATTTCGGATATATATTACATGGAAGCTGTAGAAAGAAAAACTTTTTTGTACACGAAAGATGAAGTTTATATGACGGAGAAAAAATTATACGAATTTGAAGAAATGTTTAGAGAAACAGGTATAATACGAATCAGTAAATCTTGTTTGATAAACATGGATATGCTTTATAGCATAAAACAACTGATGAACAGCCAGCTTGAAGCAACACTGATCAATGGCGAAAAGCTGATTGTGGCAAGAACTTATTTGAAAAATATTAAGAATATTTTAAAGGAGGACGTAAGGTGCTAAAAGAAATTCTGAAAAAAACACTCATATTCGCAGCTATCATAATTTTAGTAGTATTTTTCTTTTCATTTTTATTGATTGGAATGACGCCGGAAATCATGCTTGTGTTTGAGATTTTTATCTTGTCCTTTTTTGTTAACGTTATTCAACATTTGGTAAAGCAAGTCATATGCACACATTTTTTGATAAATATTATGATTGAGTATTTTTCTGTTTCTATTTTTGTTTTCCTGTATGGATATTTTGTTGAATGGTTTTTTAAATCAAACTGGTGGATGGCGTTTGTGTATGTGGCAATCGTATATGTTCCGGCTTATTTTCTTGATATGGCAGTTGTTAAAAAGGATATTCATTATATTAATGCACAATTGGAAAGGAGACGTAAAAACAATGAGAAAATCTAATGACACAAAGCTATTGATTCTGTTTTTTATCATTACGCTTGCGTGGACATGGGGATTTGGATTTGCCTCTGTTTTTATGGGAATAGAGGGAACACCGTTAGGAACATTTCTGTTTTATTTTGGCGGCGGTGCACCATCTGTTACAGCATTGTTTATTGTATTCATAACATACTCAAAAGAACAGAGAAAAGATTATTTTATACGTTGCTTTAGTTTTCGGTATATGGGGATAAAATGGCTTGTCTTAATAATTTTATTCTTTGCATTGATTTCGGCTGTGGGAATTTGGATAGGCGTGTGTCTGTTAGATTATGAAATGCCGGGAATGAATTTTATTCATGCGATTGTACAAAATCCGTTTAATCTGTTTTTGATATTGCTCATTTCTGTCATTTCCGGTCCGCTAAATGAAGAATTTGGTTGGAGAGGTTATGCTTTGGATAGATTGCTTGTAAGGTACGGATTTACAAAAGCTACTTTGCTCTTAGGCTTTATTTGGGGGACTTGGCATTTGACATGGTTTTTTACACCGGAACAGGCGCAATATAATTTACTTCAAGATTCGTTATTTGATGCCGTTATGTACATACCAAGTGTTATGCTTTTCAACTTTGCCGTTTCATATGTCTATATAAAAACGAAAAGAAGCATTTTGGCGGGAGCACTGGTACATATGTTTTCAAATTTATTAGGAAGTCAGCTTCTTTCTCCATATTCAACCGAAATCAGCATGACTATTCGATATACTAAAATGTTCTTTTGTGGCTGCCTTGCTTTATATTGTATTTTTTCAAAAATATTTAACGAGGAATACAATGATTTGATGCAATCAAATAAAGGTATTTAAATATGGTTAGATTTGGTTGATTGGCAATCATTAAAGCATGACTATCTTTTGAATTATAAATATGTAACAAATCAAAAGCTAAGTATTGCCCTATTATGGGAGAATGGGAGAAGTGTCTATCTTATTATGGAAATGAACAATAGAGCAAAATGGGTACGCTGCCCTGTCTGCGGAAATAAGACAAGGTTACAGATAAGGGCAGATACAGAGTTGAAAAATTTTCCTCTCTACTGCCCGAAGTACAGACAGGAAAGTTTGATTGACGCAAAGGATTTACAGGTAACAGTGATTAAAGGAATTGAAACGAAAACGCAGAGCTGATAACACATCATCAAAGAGCCGACAAAATTGTGAGAAATGAACCGCCCCATGTGGGAGAAAGGGAGAAATTTCTATGGATTGCATAGAAGTATATAAGGAGCATATCGTGTATTCTTTCCATGACTTTTACAAAGTCGTTATACGCTTTGCAGCTATCAACGCATGGCGTGACAGAAACAGAACAGGCAACGGCATAATGAAATTTCTCCTAAATATCTTGCAGAAAACTTGAATAAAAAACAAATAAGGAGGTGTCCGCATGGGAAAATACTACTGTTGACACTTAATGAACAAGAGGAAAAAGTGATTGACAAAATCATAGCGGCAATCTCTGACTGTATATTAGTTGAAACCGTACAAATTATTCCTATTCCTGCGCCGAGAATGTCTTTTCCGGGGTTGGAAATAATTCAGAACAGGCGGCAGGTATTTCAAGACGGGGAGGAAGTAAACCTTACCCGCAAAGAATACAGTACCCTTGTATTCTTTGCTTCCAATCCCGGCATTGTCCTTACACGGACACAGATTTTTGAAGCCGTTTGGAACATGGACAGCGATAGCTGCCATTCAAGCGTTGTCAATGTGATTTACAACCTGCGGAAAAAGATAGAGCCGGACAGCAAAAACCCGACCTACATAAAAACCGTGTTAGGTGTCGGCTATAAATTTGACGGATAAACGCCGGGGAATGATGATTGATAGATTGTCATTCCCCGGTGTCTTTTTCTGTTCTTGTGGACGCTTAGAATTTATTTTTTTCGGGATTGAGTACGGGGGCCCTATGGTTGCTATTCCGCTATTCTAAACTTTTTATAAAATTTTCCAAAAACTTTGCCAAATTTTACCTCCCGTGCGTAGTAAGTAGTAGAGGGAACAGTCACATACTTTGCAGTATGTGACTCTCGCGGCAGTCGCCAAATAGAAAAACTGTCCGACTTCATCCAGTGAGCAAGCTCCCTGTCTAAAATCAGACAGTTCTTCCGCTTGGCTCGTTGCTCGCGGAGTTTACGCTATTCCCGTATAGTGTACTTGCCGCTTCTCATAAAATTTAGGGAAACCGTCAAAGGAGAACATTCATGCCAAAAACTGATAACTCTCCTACACCCGATACCCAGATACGAAAGGAAAGTCTTTCCATAGATAAAATGAGGCTGACCGTTACTAACATCTACCCCGCCTTTCAAAAAAAATCAGAACAGGAAACCCGGCAGGAAATCGGGGCAAGGCTCTATCAGATTTT
>CAMNSZ010000012.1 GCA_946557105.1 uncultured Lachnospiraceae bacterium
CGCTACGGCGCACATGGAATCAGAAGTTGAAACAGGGGCTTTTGTTTCAACATTTTGGGGATAGAAAGAGGCTGTGTATGACTGATATTACCTGTGGCTTTATCGGGCTGGGACTTATCGGAGGTTCCATCGCCAAGGCGCTCAAAGAAAATATACCGAATACGAATATCATTGCATATGATGTAAATACAGACACCCTAAACGCCGCTTTAGAGGAAGGGGTTGCGGATATCGTCACCGTTTCCATCGACGAAAGCTTCCGTAGGTGTGACTATATATTTTTATGCGCCCCCGTTCAAAAAAATGATGATAATCTGAGAGCTGTAAAAGAGCGCATGGGGGCTGATTGTCTGCTCACGGATGTGGGGAGCGTAAAGACCGATATTCACAACGCGATAAAAGAGGCCGGGCTCGAAGATCAGTTTATCGGAGGCCATCCCATGGCGGGCAGCGAACGCGTCGGATATACGAACTCTAAATCTATGCTGTTGCAGAATGCATACTACATACTGACTCCCACCCAAAGCGTCAGCTCGCAAAAGCTTGCAGCCTACCGAAAGCTGGTTGAAAAAATCGGGGCGCTTCCACTCATTTTAAGCTTTGAACAGCACGATTACGTAACTGCCGCCATAAGCCACCTCCCCCATGTTGTTGCCGCTTCGCTTGTAAATCTGGTGCGTGACAGCGACTCTGCCGACGGTATCATGAAAATGATTGCGGCAGGGGGCTTCAAGGATATCACCCGGATCGCTTCCTCCTCCGCCGCCATGTGGCAGCAAATCTGCCTTACCAACACGGAAAATATAGCGGCGCTGCTTGATTCCTACATCTCTTCCCTGCAGAATATCCTTGTCAATATTAAGGAGCAAAACGACGACGCGCTCTATAATTTATTTAACGGCGCCCGTATTTACAGAGATTCCTTTATCAACGCCTCCAGCGGCCCCATAAAGAGCTCCTATTCAATTACCATAGACATCACTGACGAACCGGGCGCATTGGCGGCAATCGCAACCATACTTGCCCTTCATCAAATAAGTATAAAAAATATTGGGATTGTACACAATCGAGAATATGAAGGCGGTGTACTCAGAATTGAATTTTATGAAGAAGCCTCCATACAGCAGGCAAAAACAGTCCTTAACAGCAAGGGATATACTATTTACGAACGCACTTAACGTGTCTGACGCCCAGTGCTTTTCCCATTGCTTTTTCCAAAAGAATACAAAACAGCATTCCGGACACCGCGCCGACAGTGTCCAGACATACGTCCGTGAAGCATCCGCAACGCCCCGGAATAAACAATTGATGGATTTCATCGGCAGCCGCCGAGACGATCGTCCAAAGCATCGTAATAAAGTACAATCGCCCGCCCCTCTCAAGCCATTGCCTCCAAATAATGTACACTAAAACGCCCATACAGGCATATTCGGCAAAATGAGCCGTCTTGCGGATGGGGTTTTCAAAAAAATCAGCCGCCACAGTCAGAAAATCACCTGTCCATTGTCTGCCTGTCCATACATTTAATATTTCCACATATTTTGTTGAAACATAACTGCTGACCTTTCCCGATTCATCACTGTCCTGACCGGAAAACGAAAAAATAATCGCATACAGAACAATAAGAATCAAGGCCGCCAAAATACTGGCTGCCGTCTTTTTTGCAGTCACACGCTTATTGTCCATTTTCTTTGACAACCTGATACACTCCGATACGGCTGGCATCCACCTCCGGCATTCCTATGAAGGAAGCGCCATATATATACTCATCACCCTTCATTTCAATTCTAACAACCTGTAAAAAAGCATGAATAATCTCTTTTGTCCAAATTGTCAGAAATGCCTCATAAACCTCACCCACCTTTAGCAGCTCTTTGCCCGAAAAACCTACGCCGCTCTTGGAAACATCGATTACCTCAATCTCGACTTCTTGGTTTCCGCCGTCGCTCAGCTTCTTAATTACCATGCTAATAGGCAGCTGTGTTCTTTTGCACTTTCTTCTCTCTTCCATAATTGTAAAATCTCCGTTTCTGCGATACCGTACATACCGCCCCTGCATTTTAGTATAGCATTAAATAGCTATTCCTGCAAGTCCACAATAAGCATAGCGTCTCCAAAGCTGAAAAAGCGATATTTTTCCCTAATTGCCTCCTCGTATGCCGCCAGCACCTTCTCCCTTCCCGCAAGCGCCGACACAAGCATCACCAGTGTGGATTCCGGCAGATGAAAATTAGTAATCAGGGCGTCCAGCACCTTAAACCGATAACCCGGATAAATAAAAATATCCGTATTGCCGCATCCGGCGACAACCCGGCCGCTTTCATCAGATGCGCTCTCCACCGTACGGCAGCCGGTGGTTCCCACACAAAATACTCTGCCTCCCCTTTCTTTCGTCAGGTTAATGCTTGAAGCAGCCTCTTTCGTCACCTCATAATACTCAGAATGCATATGATGGTCGAGCAGATTTTCCTCCTTCACCGGTCGAAAGGTTCCCAGCCCCACATGAAGAGTTACATAAGCAAGCTCCACGCCCATATCCGAAATGCGCTCCAGCAGCTCTTTGGTAAAATGCAGTCCCGCCGTAGGCGCCGCGGCGGAACCTTCGTATTTGGCATAAACAGTCTGATATCGATTCTTGTCTTGCAATTTATGGGTAATGTACGGAGGCAGGGGCATCTCCCCCAGCCGGTCCAAAATCTCCTCAAAAATCCCTTCATACTCAAACCGTATCAGGCGGTTGCCCTCCTCCACAGTCTCCAGCACCTCTGCCTTTAAAACTCCTCCGCCAAAGGAAAGTCTTGTTCCCGGTCTGCACTTTTTGCCCGGCTTCACCAAGGTCTCCCACACATTACCGCCCTGCCGCTTTAAAAGAAGTACCTCCACATGGGCGCCTGTTCCCTCCCGCTCCCCCAAAAGCCTTGCGGGAATTACCTTTGTATTGTTTAGCACCAAACAGTCCCCCGGCCTTAAAAAATTCGTTATCTCTTTAAAAGCATGATGCTCTACGGCTCCCGTTTGCTTATCCAAAACCAGAAGTCTCGAACAGCTGCGATCCTCCAAGGGATCCTGCGCAATCAGCTCCTCGGGCAGTTCAAAATAGAAATCCGACTTTAAAAGCTGCTTGGGCGTTGTATTTTCCGTATCCTTATTCATAATAATCTCCGTTCCACAGCGTTTATGCGACTGTGTATCGCAATACCCAATTTGCGTTTTCCATCAGGTAGATTTGTGACGCTCCCTACAATTCCGCGCCCTCCACAAACGCCTTATAGCCTCTGTACGCCTCATAGACGTCCGCCTTGCTTGTCGCCTCCCATGGAGCATGCATATTTAACACGGCAACGCCGCTGTCGATAACATTCATACCATACAAGGCCAAAATATAAGCTATGGTTCCGCCGCCTCCCAAGTCGACCTTGCCAAGCTCCGCAGTCTGGAACGAAATCTTTTTGTCCGCGAAAATCCTTCGCAGATGTGCCAGATATTCCGCATTGGCGTCATTGGAACCGGACTTACCTCTGGCTCCCGTAAATTTATTCAAAACCATCCCTCCCCCAAGGAAGGCAACATTTTTCTTGTCAAAGCTTGCCGCATACGCCGGGTCGTAAGCGCTGCTTACATCAGAGGAAAGCATACAGCAATGTGAAAGACATCTCCTCACGTTTAACTCACTGTACTCTCCGGTCAGATTCATTACCTCGGCAACCATATTTTCAAAGAAACGTGACTGCATACCGGTGGCGCCCACTGAGCCGATTTCCTCCTTATCCACCAGAATACAGCATTTCGTGCGCTTTGTCTTATCTGTGTCAAGCATTGCCTTAAGAGAGGTAAAGGCACACACTCTGTCATCCTGACCATAGGAAAGAATCATACTGCGGTCGAGTCCCGCCTCCTTTGCCCTTCCCGCAGGAACTACCTCCAGCTCTGCCGAGATAAAGTCTTCCTCCTCCATATCATACTGACTCTTCAAAATATCTAAAATACCGGCTTTTACGGCCTCCTTTCCCGCAGACCTTTCTTCCTTTTCGTCCTTGTCCGCCTTATCTTCCCCTTTCTTGTCGACCACAAGGGGCTTATTTCCCACAATAATGTCTAAAGCCTCTCCCTCAATAACCTTTGAGGCCTTTTTCTCCAGCTGCTCCTGAGACAAATGAACCAGCAAATCCGATATGAAAAATACGGGGTCGTCTTCGTTGTCGCCTATATTGATTTCTATGGTAGTACCATCCTTCTTTACCACTACGCCATGCAGAGCAAGAGGGAGCGTCACCCATTGATATTTTTTCACACCGCCGTAATAATGGGTATCCAGATATGCAAACCCGCCGTCCTCATAAAGAGGATTCTGCTTAATATCCATTCGGGGGCTGTCAATATGGGCGCCCAGAATATTCATTCCCTCCGTCAAAGGCTTATCTCCAAGCTGGAACATAACAATAGATTTATTCATCCAGACGCTGTAGACCTTATCGCCTGCAGAAAGCCTTTCCCCCTGCTTAGCCAGCCCCTCCAGCTCCCTGTAACCGGCGTCTTCAATGATATTGACTATAGTGTCAATACATTCTCTCTCTGTCTTTGAGTTGTCCAGAAACTCCCTGTACTCCTTATTAAGCCTCTCCAGCTTCTTCAGATGCTTCGAATCGTAAGTTTCCCATATATTTTTTCTTTCCATGGCAAATTCCTTTCTTAAAGATAATCGCTGCGGCACAATGCCTCCAGCGTCAATTTTTCAATTCTATTTTGTCTTTAGCAAGAATAGAAATTATCTTGTCCGTAACCTGAGTTACTTCCTCTCTTGTAAGCGTCCTTTCGCTGTGTGAAAACAGCATTCTCACCGTTATAGACTTGCCGTTTTCATCAGAGTAAACATCCAGCACATCCACTTTCTTGACCAGCTCACTATTTACCTGCTTAATTGCAGACAAAACAGGCGCAAAGGTGTCGCAGACAAAAGATAAATCTATTGTCATTTCAGGGAAACGGCTCGGTTCCTCATAATGAATGCCCCCGTTCGCCACCCCTGCAAGCTCCTCCACATCAAGCTCCGCATAGACAATCGCCGCTTTCTTATCTATTTTCTTCACTACCGTGGGATGAACTACGCCAAGCTCTCCGATTTCCTTATCTCCCGCCACGACTGCATTCAGATTCTTCAAATGCTGATAAGAGTGAACGGCTTCCTTTTTGTTCAGGAAAATTTTTGTATGCTTAATGTCATCCGCCATGACGGCAACCATATCCCGAAGTTCAAAATATAACTCTTGTGTGGTCTTGGACTTACTAAACAATGTAATTGCAAGCTTTTTCCTTTCATTACACAGATTTTCCTCCGTAAGTCCTTCCACCACTCTGCCCACTTCAAAAATACCAAAGTCAGATGCATACTGAAAATTGGACTTTATCTGACACAGCTGAGTGGGAATCATGGATTTCCGCAATGTCTCTATATTGGGATTGGTGCTGTTAACAAGCTTCACATTATCCTCAATCTCTATACCCAGCGCCTTATACTCGTCATAGTATGCCCAGATATAGGAATGAACCTCATGAAGCGCGTATTTTTTCACAAGAACATCCTTTATTTTATCCTCCACGGTCTTCTCCTCATAGGCACGGACAGGATACAGGGGCGCCTTGGTAGTGTGCACGTCAAAATTGTCATAACCGTATATACGGGTGATTTCCTCAATAATGTCCGCTTTAATGGTGACATCCTTGGTAGCTCTCCATGAGGGAACCTCCACATGGAATTCGTCTCCCGTCGCCTCCACTCCAAAGCCCAGACTTCTCAGCGTATTGATAATGTGCTCATTACTGATTTCAATGCCTGTATAACGGTTTACATATGCCTTGTCGAAATCAAGCTTTACCTGCCCGAATTTCACGGCATACTCGTCGGTCAGGGAGGATACAATCCTAACGCCGCCGTCAATATCCATAAGAAGCTTCACAAATCTGGCGATTGCCTTTACCGTCATCTCCGGATCCAGACATTTCTCGTAGCGCATAGAGGCATCCGTCCTGTGCGACAGACGCACTGTAGACTTGCGTACCGATACTGCGTCAAAGGTGGCAGATTCCAGTGTCAGGGTGGTGGTATCCCCCACAATCTCAGAATCAAGCCCTCCCATAATACCCGCGATTGCCACCGGAGTATCCCCGTTACAAATCATCAATGTGTTCTCATCTATATTTCTGTCCACGCCATCCAAGGTTCTGAACACAAAAGGCTTGTCAAAGCATTTTACTCTAATCTTCTCCACCTTTCTCGAATCAAACGCATGCATGGGCTGACCCATCTCCAGCATCAGATAGTTGGTAAGGTCAGCAAGCAGATTGATAGCCCTCATGCCGCAATAGTACAGACGTATCCTCATATTGACGGGACTGACGTTCCTGCTGATATTTTCAAATTTTAAACAGGAATATCTTTGGCACAGCTTATTTTCAATCTTCATATCCACACCGGGAAGAGAATCGTACTGTGACAGGTCGATAACCTCCAAATGCTTCAACTGTCTGCCGGAAATAGCGGCAAACTCTCGCGCTATGCCATAATGCCCCCATAAGTCGGGACGGTTAGTGAGAGACTTATTATCCACCTCAAACACTATATCGTCAATCTGATAAAGCTCCTTCAAATCAACTCCCAAGGACACATCGTCGGTTATCTCCATAATCCCCGAATGATCGTCGCTGATGCCCAGCTCCTTCTCGGAACAGCACATGCCGTTGGAGGGAAAACCCGCAAGTTTTCTGGGCGCTATGGTAATATCCCCTATCTGCGCTCCCACCTTGGCAAACGCCGTCTTCATCCCCACTCTCACATTGGGAGCGCCGCACACTACGTCCGTAAGCTCTCCAGCTCCGGCGTCTACCTTAAGCAGATGAAGCTTCTTGGATTCAGGGTGCTCCTCCACAGACTTAATCTCCGCAACCACTACCCCTCTTAAGTCACTTCCCTTATAAAAAATTTCATTCTCCACCTCCGCCGTGGATAATGAAAAACGGCTAATCAGCTCTCTCTTATCCAATCCGGATAAATCAACATAATCCGAAATCCAATTCATAGATAAAAACATCGTTTTCTCTCCTTCCTCATGTTCCGCATAACCGGCCCGCCGTAGTCAATACCCTGCTCCGGACACCCGGTTGTAAATTCAGACTGTCGCTTTATTGCACTGAATACATTCTATGATTTTTGTTTTACTCTCCGTCCGTAAACTGCTCCATACTCTTTAAGTTTCCGCTGTTTAAGTCACGAATGTCCTTTATTCCATATTTCATCATGGCAAGTCTTGTAAGCCCCAATCCAAAAGCAAAGCCTGTATACTCCTCAGGGTCGATTCCACCCGCCTTTAACACCTCAGGATGAATCATTCCGCAGGGACAAAGCTCCAGCCAGCCACTGTGCTTGCAGGAAGGACAGCCCTTGCCGCCGCAGATAAGACAATTGATATCGAGCTCAAAGCCCGGCTCCACAAATGGGAAAAAACCCGGTCTTAGCCTTACCTTAATGTCCCTCCTAAACACCTCGGAAAGCATTGTTTTCATAAAGAAAATCAGGTTGGAGATGGAAATGTCCTTACCCACCATAACCCCCTCCATCTGGAAAAAGGTATTCTCATGGCAGGCGTCGGTCGCCTCGTTTCTAAAGCACCTTCCCGGGAAAATAGCCTTAATGGGCTTTCCCTCATTGACCAGTGCATCTTTATACTTTTTGTATATAGCGTTCTGCGCAGCAGAGGTCTGGGTCTTCAGCAGCTGACCGTTCTCCAGATAATAGGTGTCCTGCATATCTCTTGCGGGATGATGCTTTGGAATATTAAGGGATTCAAAGCACTCATACTCGCTCACCACCTCGCTGTAATCTTCCACGGTAAACCCCATGGATTTAAATATCTTCTCGCATTCACGCTGTACCAAAGTGATGGGATGATAAGAGCCTCTCTCCAGCTTTGCCGGAATAGACATATCAAACTCCGGCATGGCGTTGATTTCCTTTAAGATTTCCGCCTCCGCAAGCTTTACCTTATAATCGTCAATTTTACCGGCGACCTCTCCCTTTAATATATTTACCTTTTGTCCTAAAGTCTTTTTCCCCTCGCCGCTCAGCTCCTTCAAGCCCTTTAAAAGCTCGGTGACAGAACCCTTTTTACCAAGATAAGCCACTCGAATATTCTCAAGCTCAGCGACGTCTTTCACCTTTGCCAGCTCTTCCTCCAGCTGCGCCTTCAGACGTAAAATTTTCTCTTCCATAATTGCCCTCATTTCTGCGCCGCTTCCTGATATAGTGCAGTGTTTGTAAAAGCAGCGCGAAGCTACAAACCTGCCGGATGAAGATTTCTTCCTTACACATCCTTTTTATTTAGTTTGGTCGCCGCCATACTACTACGCCGTCTTATAAAACACACATTGGCATAAAAAATCCCCTGCAGTTAAAACTGCAAGGGACGAATTTTATCGCGGTACCACCCAAGTTCCTGTGTGTTTACACAGACTCTCATTTGTGTTATAACGGCCACAACCCGACTTAAAATACACACGCCGCCACATTCTCCTGCGGTTACGCTTCCTTTAAGCAGCTTCGGTGGGAAATTCGCCGCTTTATTTAAATCCAAGGAGGCTTACAGCCAACGACCTCCTCTCTCTGAGGGAAAACAAAGCTCTACTATGCACCTTCAACGCTTTTTCTTTTTACTATTCTTTATACTAATAACTTTATACGAAAAAGTCAAGTAAAATTTCAATTACGCCGATAATGCCCTGCTTTTCATTTTGCTTAAGCAAATATTATTCTCTGACATATATTTATATGTTCAATAGAAAATCTAACATCACATGGCGGCTGTCACCTTATCCTACCGCATATTTCCCTGCCTGAGCGTTCCACATTTCGGCATATTTCCCGTTCCGCTTAAGAAGCTCCTCGTGGGTTCCCTCTTCCACGATACGCCCCTTCTCCAGCATAAGTATCCGGTCTGCGTCTCTTGTAGTGGACAGTCTGTGGGAAATATAGAACACCGTTTTGTTCACCGCCGCCTCATGCATCGCCTTGTTAAGCTGATACTCGGATATGGGATCTAAGGCGCTGGAGGGCTCGTCCATAATCAATATGTCTGCCCTGCGGTAGAATGCCCTTGCAATTGCCGTCTTCTGACTCTCTCCCCCCGAAAGATCCACTCCATTTACGTCAAATTCCGTTGTAATCTGAGTGTCAAGACCCTCTGGCAGACTTGCAAGCCGCTCTTCAAAGCCGCTTCGTCTTAACGCGTCCTCCACCTGACTGCGTTCCCTTTGGTCCACCTCTATATCGTTCAATACTACATTTTCAAAAAGGCTTGCCCCGTACATTTTATAATCCTGAAACACTACGCCAATCTTTTTATGATAGTCGTCCATATCGTATTCCCTGATATCTCTTCCATGGTAACTCACAACTCCTTTTGTAGGGTCGTACAGACGCATCAACAGCTTAATCAGTGTAGTCTTTCCCGCGCCGTTATACCCGACGATAGCAATACGTTCTCCGGGCCTTGCCACAAGACTGATGTCATGCAAAATTTCTTCCGTATCATCGGAGTAACGAAAACTTACGTTTTTAAGCTCCACACAGCCCGTTCCCTCGGGAACCTTGTCTCCCACACCATGGACAAGCGTAGGCTCATATGCGAGAAATTCCCTGATTTTATCTACATACAGACTGTTTTCGTTTGCCCTTGGGGCAATCTCCGCAAGCCCCCTTAAGCCGCTCCTTAAGCTGCCCGTACGCCCGAAAAGCACCACTGCGTTACTGTAATCTATGGTGTGCAGCACTGCCGCCTGAAAAATCAAATAGCCCACATATAGACCGTCCGTAATAAAATCTCCCGCACAGTAATACCGTAAAAACTGAAAACCTACTCTCCTGCCGGAAACCCTGCGCTGCTCCTCCTCAATATGGTCGTTTGCCTCAATAAATTCTTTCTTGAGAAGCTCCGATACTTGAGGATTGAGCCTTAACTCCTTGGCATAGTCCTTCAGATAGAACACGCGGCTTGCATAATTGCGTTTTCTTTCCCACGGATTAACCTTTAGCCGAACCTCATAATTTATTTTATTCAGCTTCTTCGACAAGAAAAAGCTTAACAAAAAGGAAGCCGATACAAACAGGATTCCCACACTGTCCGTCATCAAATAAAATACCCCTGTAGTGACGATTACGGTAATGCTCTGCACGATAGAATTTAAGAGCTCAATAAACCTGTCAATGGAAGACTCTGCCTCGGCTACCGCCAGCACAAAATCATTATAATATTTGGGATTGTCATAGCACGCCAAGTCCAGCTGCTTTGCCTTCTGATACATCTGTTCCTTCAAAGCCCGATATAGCTTGGGCTTGGCACGATAGGTTATCCCATGTATAAAATAGCCATCGGGTATAATCTGTATTATATTAATTAATAAAATTATCCCTATAACAAGAAACGCCTTATAAAACGGTTCCCCGTACTCCGCGCAATGGAGCACATAGCGGATTCCCAACGTATGCTCGAGAAAAATAATAAACTGATAGCGAAATGCATCGTACAAAACCAACAGCATATAAGTGGGCGCGGCGCGAAAACATAGCTTCCAAAGAAATAAATGATTTTTCAATACGCGCTTCATCGATTTACCTCCTTTGCGGCAAAAATTCCCCGGCGCTCCGATTCATGGTTTAACGCCAGATAATTTACAGCCTGCTTTTCATACATATCCGCATAAGCCCCCTTCTGCTCCATTAACATACCATGGGAGCCCTGCTCGATAATTTGACCGTTTTCCAGCATAAATACCCAATCCGCATTCTGTACGGAGGATAATCTGTGAGAGATAAACAGCATGGTCTTGTCTTTTCCGTCACGCAGAATACTCTCAAAGAGACGATACTCCGCAATAGGGTCTAATGCGCTGGAGGGTTCGTCAAAAATCTTCACCGGGCATTTCTGCACAAACGCCCTTGCCACCACTATCTTTTGATATTCCCCACCGGAAAGCACCGCCCCGTCCTCTGCAAATTCCTTTGTAAGAATCGTATGTATCCCCTGCGGAAGGCCTTCTATCTTATCGTATACGCCCGCAAGCTTCAAGGCATGAATAACTTCTGTCTCCTCTTCCTTGCTTCCCTTCCTCATCAAAACATTTTCCATAACGGAAAGAGAAAAAATCTGAAAATCCTGAAATGCCGTAGCAAAAAGCGCCCTGTATTTCTGCAGGTCATAGCTCCTTATATCCTTGCCGTTTAAGAGTATCACACCCTCGGTAGGGTCATAAAAACGCATTAGAAGCTTGATAATTGTCGACTTTCCCGCACCGTTATGCCCTACCAGCGCATATGTCTTCCCTCCCCGTATCTCGAAGGACAAATCGTGAATCACCCGCTTATCCTTGTAAGAAAAGCCTACCCCTCTAAATTCAATACTCTCAATTACGTCTCCCGGATCTTCACCCTTTGAATCTTCAGGTATTTTTGCTTCATACTCCATAAAGGTGCGAAGATTATCCACAAACAAACCGTTCTTAAAGCTCACCACCAACGATTCTGTAAATCCTATCAAAATCCATGTGGTGGAAACCATCATACTAGTGAGCACCGCCAGCTGCGCGAGACTCATAGTGTGCGTCACTAAGGAACGGTACGCCCCGTAAATCAACACTCCCTCAAAAATAAAGGTAAACGTAAACATCACCCTCAACCAGTGATTAATCATTGCCCTGAAGGTATACTTTTTAGTCACGTCCGCCACTCCGGCTATAGCCTCCCTGTAATTCCTCTTCATCAGCGCAAACACATCCGTCAGGCGGACCTCCTTTGCATAATCGGCAAGATACATCACACGATTGACATAAGCGATTTTTCTCTGATGGGGCGCCATATCCTTATTGCGGTCAAAATCAATCTGACTTAACCGCTTATTAAACACAAAATTACCTATAATAGGAAAAATAACGAACAACACCGAGATTTTATCCACGTCATACATCAGATAAAAGGATGCCGCCGCCGCGACCACACCGAAAATAACGCCCCAGATATTGTTGACCGTTTCTACCAGCCGCTCTGCCGCCCTGTCGGCCGCAAGAGTATATTTATTGTAAAACTCATTGTCCTCAAAACAGGCAAGCTCCACATTTCCGGCCTTTTCAAATAATTCCAGATTCAGTTTTTTATAAACCCCCGCCATGGAAACGGGAAGTACCCTTCCGCCGACATAATTGTTGTATATTGACATTCCCGCAAAGACCACCACGGTAATTGCAAGAAACGTCAATATGGAAGCAAGCTCCGCCTCCGTCTCTAATGCGTTTATCACATATCGCATAAAAAAAGCACTGTAAAAAAGCCATTCAAAATACCCCAAAACCCGCGAAATTGCGCCGTGAACTACAATCTGAGGACACACCTTCCACAAAAGACGGAGTGCATAAATATTGTTTTGAAATGCCCGTCTACCTTTTCCTTTGTTCTCCTCCCTCATAATTTCTTTCCTTTCTCGTTAATAGTCATTCAGAAGCGTCACTATGCTTCCTCTCTCTCCAGCATATACTGATTAATATATGCTCCCACCATAAAAATGTACATACAGGAGTACATCCACAGCATAACGATGATAATAATGGCAAGACTCCCGTAAATACTAAAATCCGCCCAATCTACATACATTGAAAACCCCCATGAAAATACACTCCATATCACCGCAGTAAATATGGCTCCCGGTATCTGCTCCTTGAAATGCTGCTTTTTGTCCGGCACATAGGCATATACTGCCGCAAAAAGAAGGGTCAGCACCAGCCAGACAAACATAAAACGGAAATTCATTACCGCAGACACAAGCGCCTGCAGGGTAGGAATTCTGTGCAATATGAGATTTACAAGCTGGTTTCCGAATACCATGATAAACAGAGAAACCAGCACCACAAGCAGCATAACGATAGTGTAAAAAGAAGCCACCAGACGTACAATAAAATAGTTCCGCTTCTCCTCCACCCCGTTTATAGCGTTTAGGCCTCTCATCAAGGCAAGCAGGCCCTTGCTTGCAGACCATATAGTTGCAAAGACTGCCACGGACAGGATACCCCCTGATTTATCATATATTTCTGCAATAAAGTCCTGCACCAGACCGTCCACTCTATCGGGCGTCAAATCCGTTATCAGGGTAACCAGATTTTGCTCCGTCAAGGGCGTATACGGAAGAATTGTGCAAAGCATGATCAGCATAGGCACCATGGACAAAAAGAAAAAGAATGCCGTACTGGCCGAAAAAGCACTGATACTCTGCTTACGCATCCTCGCCGATATATCTTGAAAAAGCCTGTAATAACCACGAATCACCCTATTTTCTCCTCATACTGAATTCTATCGGCATGTCATGCGGAACATAATACAATCCGGCTTTAAGCAGACGGCTCCCCATACACATTCCGAATACTGCAGGCCTCATAAAAAAATCGTAATATATCCTCCGAGGTATATCCACACTGCGCCATTCCTTTCGCTCCGTTCTGGCTCATGCCCACACCATGCCCAAAGCCTCCGCCGCATAGTGTATATCCTACCACATTTTTCTTCTCTTTACTAGTGGACAAAACAAAAAATGCGCTGGGCAGCAGTGTAGACGCTGAAACCTCGCTGCCATCCTGACGAACCACCTTACTCTTACCGTCGCACAGCACGCATCGGATGTTATACTCCGATATGACTTTATAAGTATTCTTATCCGTCACAATCGTCAGCTCATCTGCAATACCGCCGCTTCCGCGTTTTGACACATATATGTCCTTAATCTTGGAAAACTGCTTAATATCCCCGCTGACAAATTCCTCCCCCTTAAGTGTTAATACCAGTTTATTATTTGCCTGATAGCGCTGCTTTAGTACTTCATATATATGTTCTGCATCCAATTTTTTCACCTTATAATTCCACCGATACCAGCTCTCGGACACTTCAAAATCAGCCGAGTTTTTCCCTGTGATAAATTCGGCAAAGGTTTCTTCGTCTTTAAATGCCTCTCCCGCCTCTAAACCATATTCCCCGTTCTGAGTAATTTCTCTGGCTGTCAGATAATCTATAGCCTTTGCCGCCTCCGTCTTCCAGATTTTGGCGTCGCTTCCCACACCACAGGAAGTCGAATAGTAATATGTCTCCGCAGGTACGCCCTGTGCCGTATACAAAAGCTGCCCATAGGTTTCCTTCACTGCCGTGGTAGTACGTTCCTGCTCCGTAATATTGTTGTATACCTGATAGGAGGTGCTGTCATCAACATGCGCCCCATACATAGGATACCCCGCCTTCAGCATTCGCACATAAGCATATGTCCTTGCACAGACAGCCTGTGCCTTAAGCGCTTCCTCCGGATAGGAGGACGGCATCTCGCTCGGAACCACACAATACAAATATTCCTCCAGAAGCACCTGATTCACTACCGCGATTCCCTCCGCGGTCTTCACAAGCTCAATATGCCCCCTGTAGCCGGGTACTCCCTGACTGCGGTTTACATTTTTTAACAGCACCTTACCTGTGAGCACCTTGGGAATTAAGCTGATTCTATCCCCCTCAAAATAAGCGCTGTCCGGACTGATACGAATTTCCGTTCCGGCAGAATGCTCCTCCTGTTTAATACCGTCAAAGCTTCCATACTCCACTATAAAATCCGTGTCCGCGGTCAAAACCACCTCCTGATGTAAAAGACCGCTATAATCCCCTGCCTTTATCAGCACCCTGATATATTCCATCGCCTCTTCTTTAGCTATAAGAAACCCGCATATCTTCCCCTTCTCCAGCACAAAATCCGTAAAGGAGTATCCGAAGGGCAGATCTCCTACAGAGCACATAGTCAGCGTATTATAAATGCGATAGCCTCTATAGTCCTCTGCGAGCGGTATCTTCCCGTATCCTTCTATCTCCACAAAAGAATTGTCCGCACTGAGCACCCTGCCGTTAATCTTATCGGTCTTTAAGGAAATCTCCGTCACCGCACCGTCCGTCAGCACAATATCCGCCAGCTGTTCTCTTGCATTTTCTGGCAGTTGTATCTCCCCATAGGGATATTTTTCTTCCTCACCGTTTCTGAAAATCAAAAGTTCCTCGCCCTTAGTCTCCATAATCCAGACATTATGAATTACCTCGATTACCGGAATATGCTCGGGTTCCTGCTTCTTTTCTTCCTCTTTTTGCTCCAAGCTATGTATTAATGTGAATATAATGTTTCCCACAATCAAAATCAATATTAACAATATTCCCAGCACGCAGATAAGCGCCTTTATCTGCATGCGCTGGGATTTGCTCCACCTATGCCACCCTTGTCTCAAATCTCATATACCTCACATACGTCTTTAACGGAAACCTTAAAAGAGCAGCCTTGTAGGCTGCCCCTTATCCTTTGTAATAATACAATTATTTACAAAATTGCCCAAAATGCCGCCTCTTGTTTTTTGACTCCTAGCAGCGCTAGGTGGGTGACCGCAACCAACCTTTTGCCTTCCCTTCCAATCCTCCGGGCTAACGCCTGCGAGTGAGGGCTTGACAGCCACTTGGCAATATAGGAATCCCGTTTAAAGTAAATGTAGGTTCAAAACTAACAAGAGTTATCGTGCATCTCAGGTTGCTTCTATTATAGCCAATCTGCAAAAAGATTACAACTGAAATTTTTGGAAATTTGAAAAAAGAGGAATGGTACCCGGAAAATACCATTCCTCAACATATCAAAATATTTAATATAATTACTTGTTAGCCTCTTCAAGCAAAGCTGCCCATGTAGGTCTTACAGCCTCTGCCTGCTGAGCGGGAGTATTCTCCTTGCTGATCTTGAAAATAACGTCATCGGCAGGAGCAATACCGGGAATCAATGCATCATATGCAGGACGGCCGTTCTTCATCAATCTTGCTACGGTAAAATCAACTGCTTCCGTATCTCTGAAGTTCTGATAAGAATCGGACTTCCATGACGCATAATCCTCAAAGCCGGGAACGGGCTCTGTATAGAGGTCATATGCAAATGCAACCTTCCAAGCCTTGTCTGCATCATAGCAGGCAGGAATTGCATAAGGATTGTCGGAGCATACATTAGCGTAATCAGTTGCATTAGGCCCCTTAGGGAAGCATACATAACCATAATCATCTTCCATAGCTGTCTGGAATCCGCCTGCTCTCCAAAGCTCTGCAGAACAGAAAGCAGCTTCACCGTTTGTAAATGCAGTTGTCCAGTAATCCCATTGAGCATCCTCGGGATATGCCTTGGAAGCATCATACTTCTGCCACATCTCGGAAGCCCAGTTCAAAGCATCAATAGTCTCGGGATTCTCGAGGCAGTTAATATAAAGACCGTTCTCGTCCTTGCCGATAAAATCGCCGAAATTGGAGTAAACAGCCATGGTATACCATACGGTGTTATAGGTTGCCAACGCAAAACGGTCAACAATACCATCGTTATCGGTATCCTCCTCTACCTGAGCGCAAACCTCTTCAAACTTATCCCATGTCCACTCGCCGGATTCCTGCCACTCATAAAGTTTCTGAGGGTCAATACCTGCATCCTCAAGAACCTTCTTGTTGAAGTATACGCCTCTTCCGCCTAATGTGGTACCCATGTAGCTGCGGAAGCCATAAGTAGCATTCTTCTTGCTGTACTGTTCGGTAATGGCGTGAACCCACTTATCATCTGAGAGATCCATGCTGTCAAGTGTGGAAACATCATACATGAGACCACTGTTCATTGCCGCAATCAGCTCGTCGCCTGTACGCAGTGCGAACACATAATAATTGTCGTCGCCGTTTGTAGAAACGTAATTTGCAAAATCCTCGGGAGTGGATTCCCAAGTACTGATTGCCACTTCCTTAATCGTAAAGTTATAGGTTTCCTGAATCCAGTCCAGATACTCATAACGCGCCTCTGTCCATGCATCGGCTGCATCCGTGCGCTCTCCGGTGGACCACCAGTCACGAATAACAACTTCGATACCGCCAAGATCAATCTTATTGCCGTTAGCATCTGTCCTGATAGAATATGCGCCCAAATCTTCCTCTGTTGATGCTTCAGAATCGGTTCCTTCTGCAGAACTCTCGGTACCCTCTACTGTTTTCTTGTCGCCGTCTACGGATGCATTTGTCTCTGTACCCGAATTACAGCCTACCATTGCTACAGTCATTGCAGCTGCCAAAAAAACAGCGGTCAATTTTTTAACAATTTTACTTTTCATTTTCATCCTCCTTTAATTATACCAAGCCCAACCTGCATCTTACATACTATTTATTCCGGATTCCTTAATATGTAAAGCCGCCAAGCCGGGAAACAGTATCACTGTAAGCAGTTTTCTCTTCTGTTTCTTATACTAGAATAGCATATAAGTATTTGCAACAAATACATAAAATCCAACTATTTTTTTTGCAAAATTAAACTTGTTGCTGAAAACAAAACAGCCGCCGCGGAAGACGACTGTTTAAATTTACTCTATTTTGTATGCAACAGCTGATATTTTTTGGGAGAAATACCAATTTGTTGTAAAAATGTCCGGGAAAAATTTGAATAATTGTTAAATCCCGTCATAAAACACACGTCACAGGGGCTGATTCCCTGCCTCAAATATTGCTGGGCCAAAGCTATCCTTTTGGCAATTATATATTGCTGCAAGGTAATCCCTATGGTCTTGCGAAAGCATCGGCTGATATAGGTTCCATTATATTGAAAATGCTTTTCCAGCGTTGTAAGAGACAAATCCTCCGCAAGATGCTTTTCGATATATGCAAAGGTGTCCGACACCAGCTTGGGCATTATCCCCATAAATTCAATATTGGGGCTGACTGTAACACAACGATTGATCATCACCAGAATCTGTGTCAAAAGCGCTTTTGACAACACATCCGCTCCAAAGGCTGTATCATTCAGCGCCTCCGAAAGAGCCACTGCAGACGACAAAAACCTTTGAATCTCCTCCTCGCCCAAATGGGCGAAATGCAGCCTGCCCGACGGCGTCTGATTAAAGCATTGGGATAAATCCGTTTTGTCGCTGGAAATCTTGTCCAATACGGAATCCTTGAAATTAATCACCACTCTGTCATACTTATCATATTGAAGAATCTTGGCATGATGAAAGTCATAAGGCTTTATCAAGACAAGATCCCCTCTCTCCAATATCTTGCCTTCCCCTTCCGTATATAGATTTACCTTACCGTCAAGCAGCAGATAAAGCTCATAACCGTCGTGATTATGAATAATAGGACCATTGAGAATGGGAACGTCTATATTCTTGCACTCACAAAGAATATCCTTTTCGAGAACCACGAAATTCTTTCCATATACCTGCATAACTTTTCTCCATGCCTCGGTGTAAAAACCGTATATACCCGCTGTCGTAAAATCAATTACTTAATACATAAAGCAACAAAACAATTCGTTTTAATGATATCATATCAAATCACGGGTAAGTACATATATCATGTCATTTTTTTTGCGCCATACGACTTTTATGCGATTAATCAAATACCTTCTGCGCAAAATTGTAGAATCCAAGATACCATATATTAAAATCGTGACCTCCGCCAAGCTCCTGCCACATAAAATTTTCCCCATCAACAAATCTGTCGCTCATCTGAGGCAGGCTTGCCGCAGCTTTTGAAGCGCTTTCATAGGCGATGGAATCACCCGTTCCGCAGATATTGTAAAAATACTTAATTTCCTCCTCCGGAAATTTCGTATCGATAATCTCGACTATCTTTGCTCCCTCGTAGGAGGTGGGCGCAGCGGAAAAGGCGCCAAAGTAGCTTATTATATCCAGACATTCGCACATACCGATATTAATAGTCTGCATGCCCCCCATGGATAAGCCTGCCATCGCTCTGTGCGCTCTTGTCTCTCCTTGGTCATAGCCGTCCTTATTATACTGCCCATATGTGGCATAATTACTCTCTATATAGGGAATTAAATCATTCCGCAGCTCCTTGCCAAACTCATAAAAGGAATTGTAATCTGCATTTTTGTTGGCAAAATCAGCTCCTGAGCGTCCGTTGGGAGTTACCACAATAAACGGTTCAATATCTCCGTTATATATCAGATTATCCATAATAATTTTTACTTTTGAGGTCATTCCCGTCATTCCCCATTCATTCTCGTCGCCGCCAATACCATGCATCAGATAAAGCACATTGTATTTTTCTTCCTTGTCATAGCCATAGGGAAGGTATACATTGGCATATTTCTCGATTTCGGAACCGTCGCCAAAATAATCATATGTAGTATAAGAAATTTGTTCAATGGTTCCGCACTGGTCAAATCTCTGTGTGATATATTTCACAGGAATTACCTCGCTTATTTCAGCCGTAGGCTCCTTTTTCAGCATTTCCGGCGACTGTGAATCGCCGCCTTCAAGCTCTACCTGCGAAGTTTCCTGACGAATCGCCTCCTCAATCATGTCCTTTTGCTTGTCTTGCATGTCTCCACTCTCCGTTTCTTCAAAATTTTCCGTAACCGCAGCTTTTGTAGTTCCCTGTAAGTTTTCCTTCTCTGTCATATCGTCTTTTTCCTGCGGCGAATCGCTTCCGCATCCGGAAAAAGCCAGCGCGGCCACCAGCGCAAGCGTCACATAAAGCTTCCTTTTATTCATGTTTTATAAATTTCCCTTTCTTTCCTTTTTATTCTTGTCCTTATCCTTCGGTTTTTCTTATCGGAAAAATTTTATTCCCCGCATCTGAATAACAATTCCTCCCATCTTCTGTCAACCTCTTTTTGAAACGCCTCCAGTAAATATTCGCTGCCGGACTTAAAAAGATGGCTAAAGCGTCCCTGCTTGCGTAAAAAGTCCTCCAAAGGCAGTTTATTCTTGGGCTTGTAGCTTAAAATCCATCTTCCGTCTACAATCTCAAACAGCGGCCAATAGCAGGTCTCCACCGCCAGCCTGCAGATTTCGATAATGTCCGGCGTATCATATTTCCACCCTCTGGGGCAGGGCGCCAACACATTTAGAAAGGCGGCTCCCGGCGTATAAATCGCCTTCTCCGATTTCACATATAAATCCTTCATGTTACCTATAAAGGTAGTCTGCGCCACATAGGGAATATTGTGAGCCGCAATGACGGCCGCCAAATCCTTTCTGGTCTGGGGCTTACCGCTTGAAATCCTCCCCGTAGGCGTGGTTGTGGTATCCGCATACATAGGCGTTGCAGAGGAACGCTGCACCCCCGTATTCATGTAAGCGCCGTTATCATAGCACACATACACCATATCATGCCCCCTCTCCATCGCCCCCGAAAGAGACTGCAAGCCTATATCGTATGTACCGCCGTCCCCGCCAAAAGTAATAAACTTATAATCTTCTTTAATTTTCCCCTTTTTCTTTAAAGCCCTATAAGCCGTCTCCACACCAGAGAGAGTGGCTCCCGCATTCTCAAAGGCATTGTGGATATAGCTGTCCTCATATGCCGTATAGGGATACATAAAGGAAGAAACCTCCAGACATCCAGTAGCGTTTCCCACCACCGCCTTGTCTCCCGGGTGAAGCGCCTTTAGCACATTCCTGACGGCAATTGTTCCGCCGCAGCCCGCACACATTCTATGCCCCGGCGCCAGCCTTTCCTGCCTCCTTTGTATTTCCCTGAAATCAAATGTATTTTTCTGTACCATACCAATCCTCCATGCCGGAATATCAAATCTATTCTGCCCTGTCTGCGCTTCTAAGTCCTATGTAAGGATACTCTCCGAAACAATTCTCACCCTGCGCCAGTTTCTCAAGTCCGTCGTATACCACTTCCACATCGGATACCTTTACATCTCTGCCTGATAATCCATAAGTTATATTTACAACCTCGCTCACTGCCTTTACACGATATAATGCGGCAGTAAGTTCCGCGCCCAAAGGCCCTCCCACGGAATTATATCCCTCGCATCTGTCCATAATGGCAATCGCCTTACAATGCTTCAGCGCCGCCGCCATCTCTTCTCCCGGAAAGGGTCTGAAGACCCTCACTTTCAAAAGTCCTGCTTTGCAGCCCTTTTCCCTAAGTCCGTCAACGGCTTCCTTAATTGTACCGCAAACCGAGCCGATTGCTACAATGGCATACTCCGCGTCCTCAAGGCGATATTCCTCAAAAAAACCGTAGCTTCTTCCGGAAATCGCCTCAAATTCCCTTGCCACCTGTAATATAACATCTTTTGCATTTATCATCGCCTGCGCCTGCGCCCTCTTTGCCTCCATGCAATAGCAGGAAACGGCATAAGGCCCCACCGCCATCGACTCGTCCTCCCGTAAAAGATAATGCTCCGGCTCATAGGTACCCACAAATCTTTTGACAGGCTCGTCCTCCAACAGAGTAATATTTTCCACCGCATGGCTGGTAATAAAGCCGTCCTGACAAATCATAACGGGAAGCTTTACAGACGCATGCTCCGCTATACGATATGCCTGTAGGGTGTTGTCATATGCTTCCTGATTATTTTCCGCATATATTTGAATCCAGCCACAATCCCTTGCGCCCATGCTGTCCGAATGCTCTGCATTAATGTTGATAGGACCCGACAAGGCGCGGTTTACTACCTCCATCATAATGGGCAGGCGGTTGGACGCCGCAACATACAAAACCTCCCACATAAGCGCCAAGCCACAGGAGGAGGTTGCCGTTAGAGTTCTTGCTCCCGCCGCCGAGGCGCCGATTGCCGCACTCATGGAGCTGTGCTCGCTTTCCACAGGTATAAATTCCGTATCTATCTCACCGTTTGCAATCATAGAAGACACATACTGAGGAATTTCCGTCGAAGGGGTTATAGGGAACGCCGGCATAACATCCGGATTAATCTGCCTGATAGCATGTGCCACAGCCTCATTTCCCGACATTCTATCCTTAATCGCCATTTCACTCACCCTCCTTCATGGTAATCGCGCCAAAGGGGCACGCCTTGGCACAAATGCCGCAGCCCTTACAATGCGCATAGTCAAACTCTCCTCTTCTGTCTTCGGACACCAAAATGCATGTATCCGGGCAATAGGGCACACACAAAAGACACTGCTTACACTTGTCCTTCTCCCACACGGGCGTCGAAGTACGCCATTCCCCCGTCTCAAAAAGCTTTGAGGTCGCCGGCTCATGTATCTGGAGACCCTCCGTCAAATCCTGCCATGAAGTTTTTTCATTGATAAATTCAGCCTTTAAAGTCATTAGTACACCTCCTGAAACGCCATTTTCAGAGCCCTCATATTGCCCTCCAGTACCTCGGGCTTTTTCGCAAACTTATGCTTCAGAGAGCTTTCCATCTCTCGAAGAAACGCATCCTCCTCCATAAGCCCTGATACCTTTACAATCGCTGCCAGCATGGGAGTATTGGGAAAATACTTCCCCAAGGTCTCCATACAGACTCTTCTTGCGTCAATAACGAACACCTTTCCTTTATAGCCGTTTAACAAGGGGATTATCTCTTCCTTTTTTTTCAGCGTATTAATCAGTATGGCGCCGTCTTCCTTTAATCCCATGGTAACATCCACCGTATGTAACAGGGTATCGTCCACTACCGCCACAAAATCGGGTTCATAAATATTGGAATGTACTCTGATGGGATAATCGCTTATCCTGTCATAAGCGGTAATGGGAGCTCCCATCCTCTCGGGACCGTATTCAGGAAAGCCTTGTACATGCTTTCCCATATTAAAGGCAACGTCCGCCAGCAAAAGCGCCGCCGTCTTTGCTCCCTGTCCGCCTCTACCGTGCCAACGAATTTCTGTTAGAGTTCTCATAACTTTATCTTGCAATCCTTTCCGCTAAAAAGTCTTTATACCGCAAACAAAAAGCTTGATTTGTCTCTGCGCGGCAATCATATGTATTCATTCAAAGGACATACTTTTGTAAGTATACGCTAATTATAAAAAAATGTAAAGATATGTAAAGATATTACCGGCAAAAAACTACGGCTCACCTTACCGCCTATTCGGAATAAAGAGACATAAATAAAAAGATGCCTCGCCCTATGAATGCCAAATTCATAGGACAAGGACATCCTCTATTTGATTTTAGCTGTAATGCAGTTATAGTAATCTTACTTTTTACAGTTTCTAAATTATAAGCTTGCCGCCTGCTCTACAATTCTCTTAAGAGCCTCTAATGCCTCGTCGGGAAGCTTATCATAGCCTTCCTTCTTGGTAGCGAAGCCTTCTACTGCGTCTACACGGTTCTGCATAGCAGACTTTAATGCCGCCGTATACTCCTTATCGTTTAAGTCAGGAGTAAAGCCTTCCCAATCCATAATTTCAATATCGGAGAAAGGACCCCACTGCTTAAAGGAAGCCTTCTTCTCAACAATAGTTTCTAAGATTCCAAGCGTATCTGCAGGCTTAACCTTCTTGCCCATGAAATCACCGGTGTTGATGATATAACAGTCAACGTTCTTCTCCTGAACCAGCTTCTTAAACTTCTCATAGTCGTTTGCCAGAGGATAAGTTCTGAACGGATTCGCATAAGGAACGATACGAAGCGCGTTCAAATCGGTTCCTGCTGCAACACGCTCCGCGGTAGAAGTCTTGGTTGCCAGAGTTGCACCCATAACAGAGGCGAGTGCAGCGCCCTTAAGCTTTACTACGGGAGGAATGGTAGGATCCTTCATAATCCAGAATATAGCGTTTACGGGAGCGTCAATCTTATCTACGCGGTTAGGAGACCACAGCTTAGACTTAATCGCACGTCCGTTACCGTTTCTGATATCCTCGGTTACAAGCTGAACCTTTCCGTCCTCATCAAGAGTTGCGGAACAGTTCTGAGCTGTAAGCAGATAGGTATTGTCAGGGCAGCCTGTAGGATAATCGGCAGTCTTGTCAAAATAGGTAGGCTCCAGTGCAACGGATGCACAGGTATCCGTATTGATAATGAACGCATCGTCATGAAGAACCTTAATCTCATATTTGCCGCCGTGCTTTGCATGTGTGAGCGTAGACTTTCCGGAACCTGACAGACCGTAAACAGACGCAACGAACTTGCTGCCGTCAGCCAGAATATATTCCTTCTGTCCGCCGTGGCAGGAAGCGTAACCGTTTCTGTTGGCAATTGCCCAAGCCATGGTCAACGTACCCTTCTTGTGCTCGCCAAAATATTTCATACCAAGAATACATGCACAGTTTTGATCCGTATCAAAATAGCAGAGAGTCAGAGGGTCGCTCAGGCAGCTAAAGTCAAGATCAGGAGCCTCGGTAGGTACCCACTGGGGATTGGAAAAGATGTAAACGTCAGGCTCCTTGCCGCCGCCGACAGGCTGGGAATTCTTATACATCTCAACATATTTATCAGACATATACTGGAAGTTCAGCATCCAGTTGTAAAGGATATTCTCCTCTCCTTCAGGAATCAGAAGGTGTGCCTTTACCATAAACTCAGGGTCGAGACCTATATAACACTCGGCATGATACAAAGTCTCCCAACGCGCCCTGTATACCGCATCCATAACAATCTTATCAAGCTTGCCAGCATCCACACCGGGCTCACCTTTAATACGACGCGCCTGAGCATAACGACCGGTAACTGCACCGTCATTAAAAAGCAGAACCTTTGCGTCTCTTTCAAGACCAATCTCCTCCGCCCTGTGAACAGGCATATCGGTAACTACGGTACCGGGAGAGTTCTTAGCCAATTCATATGCTTCCTTCAGAGTATTCACCTTAACTACATTATTGCCGTAGAAAGCGCCCTCAATGATAGAACGTGTTTTGGAAAAACCCGGCTTGCCTGCGCCGATCTCGGAAATCGGATAATAAGCTTTTGTTGACATTTGATACGTCCTCCTTAAAAATGTATTTTTTACACTCCGGGAAATACTCCAAGAGGTAATATGTGACCTTACGGCAATTCCAAGTATCTTGTAAAAGAATCGCCATATTCTTCTGTATTATCTCAAAACTGCAAATAAAAGTCAATAAAGGTAAGTGAAAATTTATACCGATTTTACAATTAAGATTATGTAAATCTGCCGTCTCGCCCAGCCGTTTCGTCCGAAATAAAGCCGTACCCTGCCCTGTAAAATTTGGGGCACTCCAGCAAACGGCTTATCAATATTTCATTCAAACTCCTTCTTTTGCCTGTTTATCTGCCGCCATATATTGAACATCCGACAAAATTAATTCTACGGTTTCATCTAACGTTAATTCTTCCGTAATCGTTTTCTCTTTAATGAAACCAATATAATCTTTCTCATTCCACCAACGGCGCATTTGCGTTTCTCCAAAATCAAACCTATTGCTCTTTGTTTCATGACGCTTCAATGTTTCGGCAAATGTTAAATCATAATAATATGCATATATGTTTTGTACTTGAAAAATTCGTACCGCCTGCTGAAACAGAGGCTTATACCATTCCGAATTAAGAATTCCTTCCATAATTGTAATTTCACTGTTTGCATATCCATATTCCAACAACGATATAAGCAGAGGTATCGCTGCCGTATTATTTCCATCGTGTGCCCAAAGCATTTCCCGCCGCACCACGTCTTGTGGAATCATCAGTGTATTTCTCCCCAACCTATGCTGCAATGCCTTCGCGGCACTTGATTTTCCGCTTCCTGAATTTCCTCGAATCATTATCAGCTTTCTCACTGTTCTCCTCCTCTGCTAGCCTTCATTTTTCAGCATCTTCAATATACATCTATGACCCTTCTACCCTCTGCAAAACAGTAGAACCGCCTCTTCAAGGGTTAACGTCGTCTTCAGCCCTTGTCTCCCTGCGGAGCCATATTTTCTCTTCCTCATTCAGATAAGGGGAAATTTTCTCAAAGACCTGTCTCTGGTATTCATAAAGATAGGCTCGTACCTCCTCCGTCAGATATCCTTCTTCAATGCCATCCATATCAATCGGAACCCATGTCAGCGTGTCAAAATGCATAAATTGACCATACTCGTTTTTCACATCATTCCGCGCAACCATTACATTCTCTATGCGTATGCCGTGACTTCCCTCTATATAAATACCCGGTTCATTTGTAATATCCATCCCCTCCTCAAAAACCGTCTCGTCGGCAGTCTCACTAAATCGCCAACGTAAGCTCTGGGGCCCCTCGTGTACATTTAATATATATCCCACTCCATGACCTGTTCCGCACTTATAGTCAAGCCCCAGTTCCCAGATAGGCTGACGAGCCAGAATATCCAGATTTCTTCCGCTGCAGCCGTACAGCCAGCGAGCATGGGTAAGCTTAAGCATCCCCGCCGTCACCATAGTATAATGAAGCTTTATTTCATCCGAAATATGGCCCAACACTATGGTTCTTGTAACGTCAGTGGTTCCTCCCAGATACTGGCCCCCCGAATCCACAAGAAGCATTCCCTCCGGTTTCAAAACAGCATGGTTTTCCGGCGTCGCTTCATAATGCATCATCGCGGCATTTTCTTTGTACCCCGCAATGGTCGGAAAAGACAAATCCACAAATTCAGGAATCTGTCTCCTTAGCTTTTCCAAATAATCCGCTGCGTCAATCTCCGTAATTTCCTGCCGTCCAATATTGTTTTTTAACCAACAAATGAACTTTGTCACCGCAACGCTGTCCTTAAGGTATATCTCCTTCATTCGTGCAAGCTCGGCAGGGCTTTTCACCGCTTTTAACGCCTCGGTAGGATTCTTTTTTTCCACGATTGTATGCTTCCCGCATAAAAGCTTATACAGCATGTAGCTGCAATAGCGCTTATCTAAAAGAATCTTGCTTCCTGCCTTCATTTCCTTAATATAAGCTGCAATATCATGATATTCCTCCGTCTGTATGCCATGGTCCGCTAAATACTTCCGTGTTCTCTCCTCCAGCGCCTTATCCTGAATAAAAAGCACTGCCTTGTCCTCCATGACCAGAGCATAGGACATTGCCACAGGATTACATTCTACATCACAGCCGCGTATATTGAACAACCACATAATATCATCCAATTTTGTCAAAAAAAGCCCCTCCGCACCCTCCTCCTTTATTTTATCCCGTGTATCGGCAAGCTTTTCTTCAACGCTTTTCCCTGCGACGCTCTCCTCCAAAACCCAGACTCTTCCCGCCGGGAAATCGGGGCGGTCCGCCCAGAGCTCCTCAGCCAAATCCTGACCGTAGGCGAAACGAATATTTTTTTCCGCAAGCGCCTTTTCATAACGCCTGCACTCCAGCATGGAAAGAACCCGTCCGTCAAATCCAAACGTCTGCCCGTCCGTCATATGTTCTTTGAGGAATTCCTCCATAGTGGGAACGCCCTCGTCAAACATGCGGAAAAGCTCCACCTCTGTTCCCTCTAATTCCCACTGCGCCTGAATAAAGTATCTTCCGTCCGTCCAAAGCCCCGCGCCGTTCTGCCAGACCAGAAGCGTTCCGTTTGAGCCTGAAAAATTGCAGAAATATTCTCTTACCTTAAAATAGTCGTTTACATATTCGGAGTTGTGAAAATCTGCGGTAGGTATCATATAATAATCAATACGCTTCTCCCGCATCAGCTCCCGCAACGCCATTAACCTATCGCGTATATGGTAGTTTTCCATTGTTACCTCGTTTCCGAAGTCCGCCTATACTGCGGACTTCTCTAATTTACCGGTTCTGTATATTCTAAACACATATTACAGTGAATCCCGTTTACAAATCTCTCCATCCCGCAGGACTGCCTAACTCCGCCTGACCGACTTAATAGCCCTCTGTCAGCTCCCCCTCACAGAGTCCTACTGCTCTGGATGTACCGATACGGTCGCAGCCAAGCCCGATAAACGTTTCCAAGTCCTCTAAGGACGACACGCCCCCTGCCGCCTTTATTTTCACATTGGCTCCGATATGCTTCTTAAACAGCTCCACATCCTCCCTTGTCGCCCCGCCGGTTCCAAAGCCTGTGGACGTCTTGATATAATCGGCGCCGGCATTTGTCACCGCCTTACACATGGCGATTTTCTCCTCCTCCGTCAGATAACAGGTCTCAATGATCACTTTAAGAATATGGCTTCCACAGGCCTGCTTTAGCCGCCTTATTTCATCCTCCACTTTTTCATATAATCCATTCTTTACATCACCGATATTGACTACCATATCAATCTCGCTGCAGCCGTCCGCAAGCGCCTGCTTTACCTCCGCAAGCTTTGCCTCCGTCACACTGTAGCCTAACGGGAATCCTACCACTGTACAAATATTCAGTTTATCCCCGTAAGCATCTGCTATTCTTTTGATATAAGCAGGCGGAACACACACGCTCGCCGTTTGATACTGAATCGCCTCCTCGCAAAGCCTTGCAATATCCTCCCATGTGGCAAACGCCTTCAGCTGAGTATGATCCACCTTTTTTAACAGCTCTCTTGCATTCATATTATCGTTTCCCTCCTGAAATATTATAAATCCTTATGACCCGACCTCTGTATACCTTTGAAAAACGGAACATTGAAAACCTTTTCTTCAAATAATTCTAATACGAATAACAAAAAAAGACAAGGCAGAATCCAAACCTGATTCTGCCCTGCGCCGCTGTCGGCGGATTCTGCCAAAACGTTTTGCGTGCGTACATGCCGCCGCATACTATTTTGTCTCGTCTAAATATAGCTGTACCCTATTGTCCAGTATTCTTGCCGCCTCCACAGCTTCAATGCTTCCTGCAAAATATGGTTCTAACTCCTCCTCCACTATATCCATAATGTTCAATACCTTCCAATTATCGGATTGTGCCTGTTCAAGCAGCCAATAAAATTCGCTAATCTGTTCGTCGCTTAAGCTCCCCCTGTCATATTTCACACCGTTCCCGCAGTCTATAGTCTCTATGTTGTTCCCCCACTGCTTCCCCCGAATCTCCAACAAATACTCAAAGGATTTCATATGGACGGGCAGCTGCGGTCTCCAGCCCGCCGCCTCCTGACCTGATACGGCTTTAAAATCTATATATTCGTTTTGTATTTCCTCAGACATCATAAATTTAAAAAATTCCAACGCCCCCTCTTTGTTCTCTGACGCCGTGTTTAAAAACAGTTCCCGGCATCTTGCGTATATGCCGTTTCCCTCCGCTTTTGGATATCCCAGCATAGCGGCCTCTCCCGAAAAACAGGCGTCCAGATAATTTAGCATCTGCGGATCTGCAAAGGTTATCGGCCGGGTTGCCACCGCTTCTCCCGAAGAAAGCAGCCTGCCCTCCTGATTCAGCATTCCCCTTGTGTCGGCATAATTCAAGGCAAAATCCAACAGCTCCAAGAAGGGCTCCTCCGTCAAATGACTCTCCCCCTGCTCCCAGTCAATATATATAGTATTCTCATTATCAAACAGCCCATAATATTTTACAATATCCACTCCGTCGCAACCGCATTGTAAAATGCGTGCCTCCGAATTTTTCACAGCCTCCATAAGCTCCGGCACTGTCCATGAACTGCGTTTTCCGGATAGCTTACGCGAATAGGTGGCAAAAAACAGCTGGCAATCATAGGGCATACCATAAAGCGCTCCGTTTCTCCTGCTGCCCTCTAACGCCGCAGGCAAATACTGGCTTTCATCCTCTAAAACCCCGTCAAGCTTCTCAAAGTAACCGTTTTGAATATAAACCTCCGCATCCCAGATTGCTTCATCCGAAATAATATCCGGTCCTTTACCCGCGCTGATTTCCAGCTGAAGCCTATCCCAATAATCCGCAAGCTCCTCGTCCTCCTGCGGCAGTCTGGTCACAATGCGCCATATATCGCTCTGACGGTTAAATGCGGCTATAACCCTTTGTAAGCCGATATGATTTTGTCCAAAGGCTATCTCTATCTCCCGTTTTTTTTCAGTCTCTCCCTCTGTATCCTCTCCGGCGCGCAGCATATAATACTCGCCGCCAATTTGAACAAGCATCCTTACGCCCTTATCCTCATTCATCTCCAGACCATATATTGCATTTAAAACATAGTCGCTCTCGGAAAAAGTACATAACAGCTGTGCGCCCGTATTATTGTAGCGCCACAGCTTTTCTCTGTTCGCCCAATATATATTGCCGTCGTAAGACACACATATCCGATACGCCTCCTCATCCCAGTTCTCCAGTCTGGTCATACACTCTTCCTTTGATATTTCCCAAATTCCCGCCCCTTTTTCATCATAGGCATATAAATAAACATCTGAAGCCTTCGAGTTCGGCAAAACATCATAAATCTGCCCCTGAAAGGTTCTTTCCTCCTGAATGCGAAGTCCGTCATCCAAAATAACCAGATTTCCTTCCGTCCTGTTATAAGCGTATGCCTGCCCGTTCCCACTAAGCCTCAAGCTATAGTTTTCAAGCTTTTCCGGAAAAATTCCCTTCACTTCCTCCACCCCGTCTTCCCCGCAGGCTCCCAAATAATATCTGTTATCGTTACGGCACAGCAGGGTGCAGAAAGCAGGCTCTCCCTCCAAAAAATAAATATTACTTATCACATATTGCCTGCCGTCCTCCTCATAGCGCGCGGGTATTGATGTAACGCTCCACTCGTCATAGGGATGCTTGAGACTCAACAGCCAGATTCCCTGCGTAAACCCGTCTTCATCCAAAACCTTCAACTGGCGATATAAATTCCCCCCGCACATTTCAAGCCTTCCAGCAGTATATTGTAAGCCCTCCCTCGTCACTACCTCTTCCGCTAACCGCTCAAGCGCTTTCTCCGGGTCCGCAACAGGCGTCAGCTCCAAAATACTATAAAACCCCTTATCCGCCTCATTTTCATCAATAACCGGCTGTGAAGAAATTTCACAGCCGGTTATAAAGAAAAACAATATAATAACGGAAAGCAAACGGAAACGTTGCCGCTTTTTCATAAATAAACTTCCCCTTTGATTTTATTATAATCCGCAATCACAGTGTTTTACTTCGCCATGGTCGTTCCTATACTCGCCTGCCCCGCAAGCACATTTATAATAATCTCGATAATATATAACTACCATATTGCAGGAAAGAGTTTTTCCGTCTCTGACGTAGGGATGCTCGCCTCCATGAATTGATTTATAAGACACATGTTCATTATATAACGAAAACGCATGCTCGTGCACCGCCCTCATACTGCCTGCCGCGCTGGCAGTAATCGAGCACCCCAGCATCATAACAACCAATCCCACTAATACCAATTTTTTCTTTAAGCCTTTCATAGATACATTTTCCTTTCTTTCTAACTAAATAAATTTCCCGATAGACTATATCAATCACAAATATTTATGATATATTTATTATAACTCTGTATAATTATGATTGTCAATATAAGTTATGTAATAAATGTATGCTTTAAATCATAATGTCTCTAATCGAAAAATAATTTTCAAGCTTTTTTACAATTTGCTTAAATAAAGCTGCGCCCTCTTGCGAAGCACATTAAGCACCTCGTCATAATTAAATATGAGCGCGCTTTTGTACCCCCAATCTCCTTGCCCGTATCCGCCCCATCATAAAACCGCCGCAGCTAACGCCTTCCACCCCCTTTTAACTGCTCCTTAGTCATGACGTCAATGAACCGACTATCTCTTCTCCTTTGCTTTCCGCAGACCTATTTTCATATCTTCATGCCTTTCTAAACCATACAAAAAGCCGGCGGACGTCTGGCTCTGCCAAACATCCGCCGGTATTACTCATACCTGTTTATTCCGTTCAATATAACCGTCAGATATTCAAAAACTCCCTTACAACTGCCTGCATTTTATCCACGTCGCACTGCTTATCGTGCAGTACAGGGGCGGTGCGTATCTCCTCAATGGCCATGGGAACCTTCACATTTGCCAACCCTGAAAGCTCGTCTACCAATTCAAAGTCGCTCATACTGTCATACTTTCCATCAATGGCATTCATAACGCTTCGGGTAAATTTAAAAGGGCTTGCAGTGGAGGCAATCACGGTTTTAGTCATGTCGCCCGTCTGCGCCTTATACTTCTCGTACACTGCCGCTGCAACAGCCGTGTGGGTATCTATCACATAGCCGCAGTCGCCGTATATTTTTCTGATAATCTCCGCCGCTTCCGCTTCTGTAGCATAATTTCCGTAAAAATCCAAAAGCTTCTCTCTCATTTCCGCGGTTATAATATATTTCCCCTGAGAGGCAAGCGCTTCCATCAGCTCCTTATTCTTATCGGCGTCGTTATCGGCAATACGATAAATCAACCGCTCAAGATTACTGGATATTAAAATATCCATGGAGGGAGAACTGGTAAGAACAAATTCCCTGTTCCTGTCATATGTACCCGTGCTGAAGAAATCATACAAAACCTTATTATCATTGGAAGCGCAAATCAGCCTGCCAACGGGAAGTCCCATATTCTTTGCATAGAACGCCGCCAAGATATTCCCAAAATTACCCGTGGGAACCACCACATTAATGCTTTCCCCCTCGGCAATCTTACCCTCCTGCAAAAGCTTTGCATAAGCATATACATAATAGCAAATCTGCGGCACCAGCCTGCCGATATTAATGGAATTGGCGGAGGAAAACTGAAAACCCTTTTCATCCATCTCTCTTGCGAGCTCCTTATCGGAAAAAATCTTCTTCACACCGGTCTGCGCGTCGTCAAAATTCCCATGGATACCCACAACCAAAGTATTGTCACCCTTTTGAGTAACCATCTGCCTCTCCTGAATGGGGCTGACTCCGTTTTTAGGATAAAATACGATAATTTTGGTTCCCTCTACCCCGGCGAAGCCTGCCAAAGCCGCTTTACCCGTATCTCCCGAGGTAGCGGTTAAAATAACGATTTCGTTTTTAATTTTATTCTTCTTTGCGGAAGTAATCATTAAATGGGGTAAAATCGACAGCGCCATATCTTTAAACGCTATGGTAGCGCCGTGAAAAAGCTCCAGATAAAAAGCTCCCTCCGCTTCTACCAGAGGAACGATTTCCTCCGCGTCAAACTTACCGTCATAGGCTCTGTCAATACAGTCTTTCAGCTCCTGTGCGGTAAAATCCGTCAAAAACAGCTTCATAACCTCATAAGCGACCTCCTGATAGGTCATACCCGATAATTCCTTTAAGCTCTTATCCAAGGAAGGGATATGATCCGGCACAAATAAACCTCCGTCATCTGAAAGTCCCTTTAAAATTGCCTGTGAGGCTGTCACCGGCTCACTCTTACTCCGTGTGCTATGATATAATACTTCCATCTATATAACCGTACCCTTTCCTATACCTGTATGTTTAAAGAAGAGTTCTACTCCCTGCAGGCATAACTTTTCCCGGTGTCTCCACCTGCCGGCACATCTTAAACCGCCGCCATCCGAAGACTTAGGTTAGTATAGCACACTTTTGTTTTTGGCGCAATCACTTCACTTGAAAAACTCATGTCCTCCATGCTTAAACAAAAAGGTTAAATTCTCGTCAAACCATTTCATTTTATTGCTGTCGGCATACTTTCTCGCTGCAAAATATAATGCTCCTTCCGAGATATCTTCTCCCTCCAGAGCTCGTCCGACCGCCTCCATTGTTTCCTCGCTGATTTCTACCTTCCAAAATCTTCCGTTTGCCACAGGCGAAAACTGAGTCACCCCTTTCGACCTTTGAAACACCACCTCGGATACCGTTTCGGGAAATTTTTCATCGTTCATACGATTTAATACTACGTTTGCCACCAAAAGCTTCCCGTCCTCGTCCTCCGTTCCTGCCTCCGCCTCCACAATCCGCAGAAGAATCTCAAGCTCCTCCTCTGGAAGGTCATACGCAAGCTTTTTTTCCAGCACGTCGCACTCCACTACTCTCTGGCCCGACGCCGCTATGCTGGCAATTCCCAACGTACTGCTCTTTTGGTCGGCAATTATGGCTCTGGGCATCGAAAGCTGAAAAGCCGATACGGAATTTAAATTGCCCTCCACTCCCTCGACACATAGGAATCCAAATGAAAATAACAGATATATTAGCACCAAACAGCCTAATGCTTTTTTATACATTGGACAACACCTCCGATATATTAGTTTATGAGGCAAGTCCTGAAAATATTTCTAATTTGTACAAATTTATGAAAAATGTTATACTATATACATCTACAAAAAACGCGCTGTCAGGTCTAAAAACGAGAAATTATGAAAGACGAAAAAAAAGCTTTGCAAACAAAATATTTTCCCGGAGTATTCCCCGCCTCCAAAAAAAACGGCGAGGTCTATTATCGTGCGTCCCTTACTTATCGGCGCAAGCACATCAGTCTTGGCAGCCATTCCACACCGGAGCAGGCGCACAAGGCCTATCTTGAAGGTCTTCGCCTTTTAACAAATAATGAAATCACCTTTCGGCATTACGGCGAGAGCTCTCCTCTTTCCTTTGAAAAATGGGTCTGCCTCCTGAATTTTCGTGATAACGGCATTTATTTCGGAAATCCCATATATATGGGGCAAAAGCTTTTCTATTATTATATGTCTCCCACCCATATACTGAAATTTGATCCGGACGACTTGTTCTATTTCTCCTCCCACAAAATCATGCGGCGCGGAAATCATTATTTTGTGGCGGATTATGGTATGCAGGTCAATATTGGGAGCAGGTTCGGCATAAAAAATTACGCGGTATGCGGTGTGGACTTTCGCTTCCGCAACGGCGATTCCACTGATTTCCGCCGTGAAAACCTCGAAATCTGGAACACCTACCATGGCGTCCGCTGTACACAAAAAAACGGACGATTCGTTTATACCGTCCGAATTCATATCAAGGGCAGCTATGTGGTAGGAAAATATTCCACCGAGCTGGAAGCCGCCATAGCCTATAATAAGGCTATTGACGTATTAAAGAAAAACGGCATCACCAAAAATTACATGCCGAATTATATTGAAGGGCTTTCTCCCCGAAAATATGCCGAAATTTACTCCAAACTGGATATCTCTCAAAGCATTCTTCACTATAAGCCTTGAAGCTTACATTTAACGGACTCCTTCGGACATATTTAAAGGCTCCATTTTCATGGAACCTTTAAATTATTTCTCCGTATAATCTATAAAGCTGATATTCAAATCCGCATATCCTGCTATTCCGTCAATAGTAGTATCATTGCTGTATTGCCACATTGAAAACTTATAGGGATAGTCAGGCACATCTGACATCTGAGACAGCCATACGTCATATGCCGTCAGCTTGGACAAATCTATCTGTTTTAACAGCCATTCCTTATTACCGTAAATCATGGGCTTATAACCCGCATTTTTGACGGTATCCAAAAATGCCTTGGCAATTTTAGTCTTCTCTGTTTTGGATAATTTGTCGATTCTGGCGGTATCATTATCAATACCCTCCATATCAAATGCAACCGGATAGGTAATATTATAGTCTTTTATATGCTCTATGACCATGTTTGCCTCTTCTATTGCCTCCGCCTCGCTGATTGCCTGAGAGAAAAAGTAAACTCCTATTTTTAAGCCTGCATCTCCCGCGCGCTTCACATTATCAAGGAAATAATCGTCCAAAACCACCTGACCGCTGCTATAACCGCGAAAGCCCACGCGAAGCATCACATAGTCCACACCGGCCTTTTTCAGCTTTACAAAATCCACGTAATCCTGAAATTTGGAAATATCGGCGCCCACAAAGGAAACCTGCTTTCCGTCCACATAATACTTCATTAAATCAGACTGGCACACCAGCTTAGTGAAATCATACTCATGCTTGGGAAGATACGGACTTATCAGCACCCATTCCTCCTTACCGTCGGCATATTGTATCAAGGTATGTCTGCCGTCGGTGGCAGGGTCGTTTTCCTCGGATTCCTCCGGCTCTGTCTCCTCGTTCCCGCCCGTCTCTTCACTTTCCTCAGGATACATATCCCAGAAATCAAAATCCTCCGGCGACAAGGTACTCCCTGAAAGTAAATCCTTCGTATCCGGATATTTCTTATCGGGAGCCGCGGGCCCATTAGCCGCCGCCTGCTCCTGAACCTGACTGCTTCTTACCGCATTGAATCCATCCTTCTTGTTTATCAAAAGCACAACCACTAAGATAATGGCAACAAACAATGTCACTGCAACAATCGCCGACACAACCGTCGGGGTCAGCTTAGAACGTTCCTCATAATCCTCCGGCAAACGCATCCGCATTTCTCCTTTCGTATCATTCGCCAAACCTGCCCCGCCTTCAGAATGTACCGCTTAAGCCCGCACAATAGCCTTCTTGGGACATTTTTGTTCACAGGCCCCACAGCCCACACATTTATCCGGGTCTATAACCGCATGGAAATTTTCCACCGTAACCGCACCCTTAGGACATATTTTAGCACAGATACCGCATCCAATGCAACCTACCTGACAAGCCTTCATAGTAACGGGGCCCTTATCCGTAGAGCTGCATGCCACAATCTGCTTTGTATCATAAGGTATCAGAGAAATCAAATGCTTGGGGCAAACGGCAATACATTTGCCGCATGCCTTACACTTTTCCTTATCCACTACGGCGACGCCCTTCACTACATGAATAGCGTCAAACGGGCATACCTTAACGCAGGTTCCATAGCCCAGACATCCGCTATTACAGGACTTGGGTCCGCCGTTGGGCACAAAGCTCAACATTCGGCAGTCTTCGGCGCCGCTGTAGTCATAATCCGTGCCCGCCTTCTCGCAATCGCCTTTGCAGTGCACATAAGCCACCTTTCTTACGCTGTTTCCCGCATCAACTCCCATTATTTCCGCAATCTTCTTTCCTACTGCTTCTCCTCCCACCGGACATGCGTTTACCGGCGCTTCTCCCTTGGCGATTGCCGCGGCAAGCCCCGAACAGCCGGCAAAGCCGCAGCCTCCGCAGTTATTTCCGGGAAGTGCGGAGGCTACCGCCTCCTCCTTCTCGTCTACCTTCACCTTAAACTTAATGCCTGCCACTCCCAAAAAAAGTCCCACAAAAATACCCACCGCACTTACCACAGCCGTCGCCGCCATAATTCCTGTTATACTCATGTGTCGTTTTCCCTCCTATAATAATCCTGAAAATCCGCAGAAGGCAATCGCCATAAGCCCTGCCGTCAGCAATACCGTAGGCATTCCCCTGAAGGGTCCGGGAACGTCATTATATTCCATTTTTTCACGTAGTCCGGCTAAAATAACAATAGCAACGGTAAAGCCCACGGCAGTTGCAAAGCCGTTTACAATACCTGTCAGGATACCATATTCCTTTTGTACATTTGTAAGCGCTACTCCCAGTACCGCACAATTGGTGGTAATCAGCGGAAGATACACGCCAAGGGCCTCATATAAGGAAGGCATCGCTTTACGCAAAAACATTTCCACAAACTGTACCAGCGCGGCTATTACCAAAATAAATACAATTGTCTGTAAATATTCAATATGAAGGGGCTTGAGTATAAATTTATAAATTACTCCCGCAACGGCACTCGCAAGGGTAATGACAAAGATAACGGCAGTTCCCATACCCCCTGCAGTCTTAATTTTTTTGGATACTCCCAAAAACGGACATAACCCCAAAAACTGGCTTAGTACCACATTGCTCACCAAGGAGGAGCCAATCAAAATAACCAATAAATCCTTAACATTGTCCATTTATCTGTCCCCCTTTTCCATGTCTATAAATTCCAGCTCATCGTTTTTTCCCTGATTCACCGCAGTAGTATCATAAAATCTCTTGGAACAGCCCTTATCGGAACAATTCATACAGTCCTCGCTGCAGCCCGAACCGATATGTCTTGCTTCCTTTCCCACCTTCTCCCTGCTCTCCTTTAAATAATTCTGAAATGCGGTGAGCGCGGCGAGCACAAAGAATGCGCCCGGAGCCAATATGAAAATGGTGATGGGCGTGTAAGAATCCGGCATAATGGGATAATCAAAGAACGTTCCCGCACCAAGAAACTCACGCACCGCGCCTATGCAGGTTAAGGCAAAGGAAAAGCCAAGTCCCATACCTATACCGTCAAACAAAGAGGGTATGGGAGGATTGGAATATGCATAGCTCTCCGCCCTTCCCAATATAATACAGTTTACTACAATCAGCGGAATGTACATTCCCAACGCTTCGTTCAGGGAAGGAATATACGCCTCCAAAAGAAGCTGAACCGCCGTTACGAAAGAAGCAATAATAACAATAAAGGCTGGAATTCTCACGCGATTAGGAATAATTCCCCGAAGCAGGGAGATTATCAGGTTGCTAAGCATAAGAACCACCGTGGTGGTAAGCCCCATTCCCAAACCGTTTATAGCAGATGTAGTTACCGCCAGCGTAGGGCACATTCCCAGCATCAGCACAAAAGTAGGGTTTTCTTTTAAAAGACCGTTGGTAAGCCTTTCTCCCGCCGTAGAAAATGACGATTTCTTACTCATTTACTCCACCTCCCTGCATTAACCGCGCCGCCGCCTTAAGTCCGCCGTTTACGGCGTTAGTCACCGCTTTTGTGGTAATCGTAGCTCCGCTTATGGCGTCAATCTCACTTTCCGACTGGCTTCCTGTTTTGGTAAAAGTGAAACTTCCTGCTTTTTTCTCATGGAACTGCGGCGCCAATACCTTCTCCGCCTGCATACCCAGACCCGGCGTTTCCGAAATCTCCAATATAGAAATATCCTTTAACACTCCGTCCAGCGTAACGCCCATATACAACACAATGCTGCCTCCGTATCCCTCGGAGGATGTCGTCTGCAAAACATATCCTAACACTGTCTTATCGGCGCCTAATGCCTCATAAACGGTTCCAACCGTAACACCGTCCTCGGAAAGCTCCGCCGCAAGCTCTTCATCCACGGTACAGGAAAGCTCTCTGAATTCCTCAGCCTCCGAAAATACTGCCGCACACGCTCTCTGCACCGCTTTTTGCCTCTGAATCTCAATAGGCTCCTTGGTGAGCTCATAAATAAATCCCAACACCAGTCCGGCAATCAGCGTGATTGCAAACAAAATACCCGCTTCTTTCAACATTACTTTAATATCCGAATTATTTTTCATACCTTCTGCCTCCTTTTCCGAAAGCAACAGGTCTTGTCACCTTCTCTATCAAGGGCACAAGAAGATTTCCCAAAATAATGGCATAAGAGACCCCTTCCGCACTCGGTCCGAATAAACGGAAAATCCCTGTCATCAAGCCTAAAAATACTCCGAACAGATACTGCCCTTTTATAGTAATGGGCCTTGTTACATAATCCGTCGCCATAAAGAAGGCTCCCAGCATAAGTCCGCCGCCGGCAAGCTGCGCGGAAATGTAGGAAGGGTCAAATCCCCTCCCGCCAAACAACACGATAAACACGATAAAGGTGACTATGTAGCTGCCGGGAATCCTTAAATCAATCACTCCTGTAAGCAATAAGAAACATGCTCCCGCTACCAATGCTATCATGGATGTTTCTCCGATGGTTCCCGCCGTGTTTCCCAGAATCATGTCCGTCACATCCACGCCCCCTCCCGCCTTTATTATCGCAAGAGGCGTTGCTCCCGAATACGCGTCACAAGCAAAATCCGTCATCTGCAAGGGAAAGGAAATCAAAAGAAAACACCTTGCGGCCAATGCCGGATTCATAAAATTCTGCCCCAGTCCGCCAAAAAGCATCTTTACCACCAATATTGCAAACACACCGCCAAGCGCCGCCATCCACAGAGGTATATTCACCGGCAGATTCAATGCAAGAAGAAGTCCGGTCACCACCGCGGACAAATCGATAACGGTAAGCTTTTTCTTATATAATCCGAATAAAAATTCCGTAAGCACCGTGGATGCAATCGTTACCAGAATCACTAACAGCGCTCTCAGCCCAAAATTATAAATTCCAAATCCCGCGGCCGGAAGCAGCGCGACAATCACCGCAGCCATAATCCCGACGGTAGTAGACTTAGAACGGATATGGGGATTGGACGATACCTTTAATAAATCGCTCACTCTTTTTTCCTCCCTAGTTCTTTTTCCTTTTTGCCAGCTGTATTTTTCGCATGGACTTGATCTCCTGAGTCAGAGGTCTCTTTGCCGGACAAATAAAGCTGCAGCAGCCGCATTCACAGCACTCCATTCCGTTATTTTCCAAAAATGCTTCCTCGTCAAAATGCTCCGCATAATCCGCAAGCCTGCTGGGAACCACTCTTCCCGGACACACCTCCACGCATCTTCCACAGTTAATACAGGGTCCCGGCTCCATGGCGGATACCTCATCCTTGGATAGCGCAAGCAGCGCCGTGGAGGTTTTGGTAATAGGCACGTTAAGCTCGAACATACTAAAGCCCATCATAGGACCCCCGCAGATAATCTTCTCCGGTTTTCCCTTAAAGCCTCCCGCCTCTTCTATCAGCTCGCTATAGTTCGTTCCGATACGCACCTTAAAATTACGGGGATGGGCAATCGCATCGCCCGTCACAGTCACAATCCTCTCCATTAAGGGTCTGCCCTCCGCCACAGCGCGATACACTGCCACTATGGTATCCACATTATTTACAACGCAGCCCACGTCCGCCGGCAGCATGGAGGAATTTACCTTTCTTCCAGTGACGGCATAGATAAGCGTGCGCTCTCCCCCTTGCGGATATTTTGTCTTAAGCGCTCTGACGCTGATTCTTTTTTCGTCCTTGGTAAGCTGCTTAAACAGCGCCACGCAATCAGGCTTGTTATCCTCGATGGCCAGAATGCCCTGCGCATTTTCAAACAGCCTGAGAATAACCTTAAGTCCTCCGATTACTTTATCCGGCTCTTCAAGCATGCGCCGATAATCCGACGTCAGGTACGGCTCACATTCGGCGCAGTTGGCTATTACATATTCGATTTTCGCCGGTTCCTTAGGCGACAGCTTCACATGGGTGGGAAACCCTGCGCCGCCCATTCCCACAATCCCGGCTTCCTTGACTGCCTCTATAATCTCTTCTCTGCTCAGCTTTTCCATAGGGGCAATAGGGTAAAAGCCCACGTCCTCGTATAGGCCGTCGTTCTCCACTACGATACTCATAACACTGTCGCCCGTAACTACCCGCCGCGGCTCGACCGCCTTCACCGTTCCCGATACCGACGCATAAATAGGCGCCGATACAAAGCCGCCGCTCTCCGCAATTTTCTGCCCGACCAACACCCTGTCACCCTTTGTCACAAGGGGCTGCGCCGGCGCTCCGATATGCTGCGAAAGCGGATACACCAGATCACCCTTGGGAAGAATCTCCTTGATAGGCTTATCCTTAGACAATTCCTTTCCATCATAGGGATGGATACCGCCCACAAATGTCAACTTTGCCATACTGCTCATATCCTTTCTTACCCGTCAAGCTTTCCCAAACGGATATAAAATTTGTTGAATGCATAGTAAAAATATCGAAATTTGCAATATTTCTTGTACTATTTAAATATACTATTTTTTTATATAAAATACTACTGTAAATTTAAAATTTATGTTATGATTATTACAATAAACCTTACAGTATTCTTATGTACCAAACATATTTAACCACAAAGGAGGCTCCCATGAAAATTTCCGAAGAAACGCTGGAGGGTTTTTCCGTTTCTTACCCCTTGGAAAAGCTTGCTCCGTTGGAACGCATATTATTTATTGATATCGAGACCACTGGTTTTACCGTCCAGTCCAGCCGGATTTATATGATTGGCTGCGCCTACTTTCAGGCCGGGAAATGGCGCACTATACAATGGCTGTCCGAAAATTATGAGCAGGAAGCCGATATAATATCCGCTTTTTTTGAATTTGCCAAGTTATATCAATATTTAGTACATTTTAACGGAAACAATTTTGACCTGCCCTTTATCTCCAAGAAATGCGCCCAGCTCTCTCTTCCGTTTTCCTTCGACGCATTTGACGGCATTGATCTGTATCAGAGAATTTCACCGTATAAATTCTTTTTAAAGCTGCCAAACTGCAAACAAAAAACATTGGAAATGTTTCTTGGCGTAGGACGCAAGGATGTTTTTTCCGGCGGGGAGCTTATCGGCATTTATCACGACTATGTTAAATCTCCCTCCGGCTTTTCGGAAAGCGCTCTTTTTCTGCACAATGCAGACGATTTAAAGGGAATGCTGCAAATTCTTCCCATTCTCGCTTATTATGACCTTTTCAACGAACCAATTAAGGCGAGAAAGGTTCAGGCAAATTATTACCGCGACCTGCATTCCCAAAAGCGCAAGGAGCTGTTAATAACTCTGACTCTCCCCACGCCTCTTCCCATGCCGGTCTCCGCCTCCGCCAATGCCTGCTATTTCCGCGGAGAGGGCCCGGAAGCCACCTTAAAGGTTCCTATCTATGAGGAAGAGCTGAAATATTTTTATTCCAATTATAGGGATTATTATTACCTTCCCGACGAAGACGTAGCGCTCCACAAGTCCGTCGCCACATTCGTGGACAAGGACTACCGCCTGCAGGCTACCGCGGCTACCTGTTATACCCGCAAATTTTCCGCCTACCTGCCGCAATGGGAGATTCTTTTCGAGCCTTTCTTTATGCGCGATTATAAGAGTAAAGAACTGTTTTTTGAACTGACGGACGAAATGAAAAAGAACCGTGCCGGCTTTACCGCATATGCTTCGCATGTTCTCGCAATGATTGCCTCTACTTACTAAATACAAATATGCGCCGGCACAAAAAGGAACCGACAATTAAAAATTGTCGGTTCCTTTTTATCATAAAATTATTTTGTTTCCTCAAATAAGCTCTCTTATCCGGACTTGTTTTCCCGCCTGATCAACCGGGCTTCACATAGAAGAAGGAGGATTTTCTCTCATATCCCATCTCTTTATAACCCATAATCTGTTCCGTACTTCCCACAAAAAGGATACCGCCTCTCGCCAACGACCTAAAATACTTTCTGAATACCTCGTCCTTTGCCTCCTCCGTAAAATAAATCAATACATTACGGCAGACAATCATATGACAATCTGCAGGATACTCATCCTTTAACAAATTATGTTCTTTAAACTCAACCCTGTCCTTGATTTCATCGGAAATCTTATAGGAAGGACCTACCTGTGTAAAATATTTCTTTTTAAAATCGTCGGGCACTGCGGCAATACTCTTATCCGCATAAAGCCCTACCTTTGCCTTTGCGATAACCTGTTTATCCAAATCCGTGGCAAATATCTTTATCTGCTTGAGCGGCAGGTGGCGGGAGAGCGCCATCACCAATGAATATGGCTCGTCGCCGGTAGAACACGCCGCACTCCAAATTTTCAGATTCCTGCCAAATCTGGAAATCAGTCCGGGGATAATGACTTCGTCCAATATCTTCCATTGCTCCGGATTCCTATAAAACTCGGAGACATTTATGGTAATGTAATTGACAAACTCTTCAAACAAATGATTGTCCGATTTGATTGCCTGCACATACTTGTCGTACCCTTCTATTTTGTGCTTGGCAATCAGGGTATCAATCCGGCGTTTCATCTGCTTTTCCTTGTAGCTGCTCAAATCAATGGTCGTTAGCGACAAAATCTCCCTCTTAAAATATTCATAATCATACGCCATAGAATGTACCTCACTCTACTGCTTATTCTTCGACAGCCTCGTCTGCCGCAATTACCGCATCAATATCAACGGAAACCACGTCTGCATCGGATTCCTCCTGCTCTTTCACAGTATCAGGCTCCATGGTTGCCTTGATGCTTAAGGAAATCTTTTTCTCCTCCTCGTTAAAATCCACAACCTTTGCCGTTACTTCCTCACCCACGCTAAGTACATCCGTCGGCTTTTCAACATGCTCCTTGGAAATCTGGGAAACATGAAGCAATGCGTCTACACCGGGCTCTAACTCTATAAAAGCGCCAAAATCGGTCATTCGCGCAACCTTACCGGTTACCATGCTGCCTACGGCATACTTGTTTGCCGCATCCTTCCATGGATTTGCATCGTCAAATTTCAAGGAGAGGGCAATCTTACTTCCGTTAATCTCTTTTATCAAAACCTTAACGGTATCCCCAACCTTAAATACCTTCTTGGGATGCTCAACCCTGCCCCACGACATCTCGGAAATGTGAAGCAGACCGTCGGCGCCGCCCAAATCAATAAATGCGCCGAAATCTGTAACGTTCTTTACAGTACCCTCGACAATGTCACCCTCATGGATTCTGGCAAAAAGCTCCTTCTGAAGCTCTGCCTTCTTAGCGGAAATAAGCTGTCTGCGGTCTCCGATGTATCTTCTTCTCTTAGGATTGTACTCGCTGATAACAAATTCAATCTCCTGACCCGCATATTTATTTAAATCTTTTTCATAAGTATCGGAGACAAGGCTTGCCGGAATAAAAATCCTTACCTCGTCAACAATAACGCTGAGTCCGCCGTCAAGCACCTGCGCGACGGTAGCCTTTAATACCTCTTTATTATTATATGCCTCTTCGATTCTCTTATTACCTCTGTCGGCGGCAAGACGCTTGTAAGTTAAAAGTACTTGTCCTTCACCGTCGTTTACTTTAAGTATTTTCACTTCCATGGTATCGCCAACCTTAGCAACAGCGGTAAGGTCTACGGTGGAATCATTGGTATATTCATTTTTTGTAAGAATACCGTCCGACTTGTATCCGATGTTCAGGATGATTTCATCCGGCTTAACATCGATAACTGTACCCTCGACTACCTCTCCTGCATGTATTGTCTTTAATGATTCTTCCAACATTTGTTCAAAAGTTAATTCTGACATAATTTTGAACCTCCTCGATTAATTTATTTGGGGTGGAAGCCCCAGCAGTAATACCCACCAGGCGAACAGCTTTAGGTAGTTCTAAATGCAAGTCATCCAGTGTCTGTATAAAATAGGTATGGGCACACTCCTTGCTGCAAATCTCATATAGCTTTCTCGTGTTAGAGCTGTGCTTGCCTCCTATCACTATCATAACGTCAGCCTCCGCCGCAAGAACCTGCGCCGAGCTTTGACGCTCCTCAGTTGCATTACAGATAGTATTCACAACACTATCATTGTAACCTTTTTTTTGAAAAATTTCAACTATATATTGAAATTTATTGTAGTTATATGTCGTTTGAGAGACAATGCAGATTTTCTTGTTCGCGGGCGGGTTATATTCCAACGCTTCCTCCGGAGTTTCCAGCACTGTGGCGGTAGAGTTGCACCAGCCCATAATCCCCTCCACCTCGGGGTGTCCGGGGTTGCCTATAATAATTATATGCTTTCCCTCGCTGCTCTCCTTGTCCACTATTTGATGAATACGTTTTACGAACGGACAGGTCGCGTCTATACACTCCAAATGCTTTCGCTCCAAAATGTCATAGATTTCTTTCGGAACGCCGTGCGCCCTGATAATAACGCTGCCCGATGAAAGCTTTAGAAGCTCCTCCCTATTTTCAATTACACCCACGCCCTTCTCCTTAAGATCTTTAACAACCTCCTCGTTGTGTACAATAGGTCCATAGGTATATATAGTTTTCCCAGTTTTTATCTGTTCATACACGGATTCTACCGCTCTCTTTACGCCAAAACAAAATCCTGCACATTGCGCAAGTCTGATTTCCATGAAACAAATTCCTTTCCGATTCATCCTTTGAGAAATTTCATAGGTTTACGCTTCCATACCGGCGTTCAGTTTATTTTACATATATCCGATATCCTTTCAACCGCCTCTTCAATAGTCATATCCGAGGTATCCACCATAACGGCGTCCGCCGCCTGTCTTAACGGAGAATGCTCCCTGTGCATATCACGATAGTCCCGCTCCTCGATATCCGCCTTTATCTTTGCCGGATCACATGTCTCGCCCTTTGCAGCCAGCTCCTCAAAGCGTCTTTTTGCTCTGACCTCACTACTGGCGGTAAGATAAATTTTCACCTGCGCATCCGGCAGCACGCAGGTTCCGATATCCCTTCCGTCCATAATACAGTCGCTCCTTGCGGCAATCGCCCGCTGCAGCTCCACAATCTTTTTCCTGACCGCAGGCTGCAAGCTTATGACAGACGCCATATTCCCCACCTCCTCGGTACGCAGGCAGGCACTCACATTCTCACCGTTTAAATATACCGCCTGTACGCCTCCCTCGAATCCCAGAGAAATATCCGCATCCGCACACTTTTTACCGATGGCATCCCCGTCCGACAAATCAACCTTCTCCCTCAGCATAAATAAGGCCATTGCGCGGTACATAGCGCCGGTGTCCACACATATCATATTCATTTTTCTTGCCACGGCTCTGGCAATCGTGCTTTTTCCTGCGCCCGCAGGTCCGTCAATTGCAATATTATAACTCATACTAATCCTCCATGCCGCCAACAACCCGCGAATCCGGGCGTCAGCACAAATTCAAAATTTAATTATAGACTGACAGGCTTATTTTCAATCCACCCTGACGTCCGAATTTTTAAGCGTTCATTCCTGCCAGATATCCCGTAGACCATGCAATTTGCAGATTAAAGCCTCCTGTCAAGGCATCCAAATCCAGCACCTCCCCTGCAAAATACAGATTACTTACCTTTTTTGACTCCATGGTAGACGGATTTACGTCCTTTACCGAAACGCCTCCCTGCGTGACAATCGCCTCTGCAAAGGAACGGGTTCCCGTAACGGTAAGCGGCAGCTCCTTTATCAGCGCTGCAAAAGCCCGCCTCTCCTGACAGGTGATTTCATTTACTTTTTTATCGGGATTAATGCCGGAAAGCTTTAGCATAACCGGTATCAGCTTTGCCGGAAAAAGTCCTCCCAGTGAATTTTTAAATTGTTTGTTTCTGTTTTCCTCAAAGTCCCGCAAAATCCGTTTGTCAAGCTGCGCATCATCCAAGGCGGGTTTCAAATCAATATATAGTTTTGTAGTTTCCTTATCGGAATTCTTCTTTACATAATAGCTGCTTGCGCTGATAATCAACGGACCGCTGACCCCGAAATGGGTAAAAAGCATCTCTCCGAAGCCCTGATATATTTCTTTTTTCCCACATACAAGGCGCACGGCAACATTACGCAGGGAAAGCCCCATAAGGGTCTTGCACCAGTCTTCCTCCACCTCGAGCGGAACCAGCGCCGGCTTACATTCTACAAGCCTATGCTCTGTGTCCTTTGCAAAACGGTAACCATCCCCCGTAGAGCCCGTACCGGGATAAGAAAGCCCTCCGGTACACACAATACAGCTGTCACCGTAAATCAGACTGCCGTCGCCCAGCTTCACCGCCGTAAATACAGGCCTATCGGCCGCTTGTCTCACCTCGATGCTTTGCACCCATGTATCCGGCATAATTTTCACGCCTCTTTTTTTTAATTCCCGCAAAAGCGCTCCTATGATATCCGAGGAATGGTCGGAGACGGGGAACACTCGTCCTCCCCTCTCTGTCTTAAGAGGACAGCCTGCCCTCTCAAAGAAATCCATAACGGCCTGATTGTCATATTGATAAAATGCACTATACAAAAATTTCTTATTTGTGCACACATTTTCAAATAATGCTTCCGTATCTGCGGCATTTGTAACATTGCATCTGCCTTTGCCCGTAATAAAAAGTTTTTTTCCCAGCTTTTCGTTTTTCTCCAGCAGAATCACCTTACTGCCTTTTTCTGCCGCCGCAAGCGCCGCCATCATACCCGCCGCGCCGCCTCCTATTACAATTACTTTTCCCACATTAACCCTCCATGTCAGGACGGCTCAAACATTTGTGTCTCACCGATGTCTGTCGCGCCATTTGAAATATTATTTATACCCTTATTTTTCTTTTCGCAATGAGTAATTCAGCATCGGCTCATCATCGATAAAATTAATCTCATCATTTAGGTATACCTGATAGTTATTCCAGACCTCCTCCAGCATTTCCAAATTCTGCCTAACCTCCTGAGGACATCTTAAACACAGGGCAACCACCAATGCATTTATAACGCTCAAAGGCGCCACAAGAGAATCCACAATAGACACCATATCGCTTCTTGCAAGTAAATTACAGGAGGAATATAGGTTCATGGGAGAGTGGATACTGTCTGTAATGGCAATTACCTTGGCGTTCCTGTCGTTTGCAAACTCCATTGCCTTTAAGGTTCTCATGGAATATCGTGGAAAGCTGATGCCGATAAAGCAATCTTTATTACTGATATGCATCATCTGTTCAAAGGTCTCGCTGACGCTTGTCGTGTTGAGCAGTCTCACGTTTCCCCGGATCATATTCAAATAAAAATGTAAAAAAGCGGCAAGCGGCTCATTACTCCTCAGCCCCATAATATATATGGTATCCACCTCCAAAATCGTCGATACAGCCGTCTCAAAGGCCGCCGGATCCAGATTCTCAATAGTGTCCTGAAGCTTCTCAATATCCGCGGTAAGCACGGACGCCAGAATCTCCGACTGCGAACTCTTCCCATACTTTGCATCAATCTTCTGCACACTGTTTAGTTTATTCTGAACACACTCCTCCAATGCCTTTTGAAACTTGGGATAACCGTCATAACCTATGCCGGATGCAAAACGTACCACCGTTGATTCACTGATTCCCAAGGTTTCCCCCAGCTTAGCAGCCGTCATAAATACAGCCTGCTCATAATGTCCAAATATGAAATTTGCAATGACCTTATGGCTCTTGCTCATTTTATCATAGTGTTCATTTATTCTGGTTAAAATATCATGCTGCCTCTCCATTTGTCCTTCCTACTCCTCACTCCGCTTTTCTCCTGCAAATGCCTCATAGGAGCGCTCCAACAGCTCTAATGTCTCCACATCCGATAAATCGTAATCACCCGTAAGGGTCATACATGCCGCCCCATGAATAAAAATCCACATTTTCATAAATAAATCCCCCGGCGCCGGACATCCCATTGCCGCGGCACGGTTGACTTCATAAACCACATTGCCCTTTTCTCCGTTCAAAAGCTCATACATGCTCTTCTTTTGCTCTACGCCGGTGACAAACAATAGTTCAAAGAGATGCTTTTCTTCTCTTGCAAAGGCAATATAAGCCATCCCCAGATTAGAAAAGGGGGTCTTTCCCGTTCTGGGATAAAGACTATAGTAGTCCTGAAAAAAATCTACAGCCTTCAAATATACCGCAGTCCACAGCTCCTCCATACTCCTGTACACACGAAAAATAGGCTGTGTAGAACAGCCTGCTTTTGCTGCCACTCTTCTCGCCGTGACGTTGGAAACCCCCTCCGTTCTTGTCATGGCAAAAGCGGTGTCTAAAATATTTTCAATAGTAATAACTTCCTTGCGAGCCATAGTATCTCTCACTCCCCTGCCAAACGAATTGTGTCCACTTATCTTAAAACACTACTATAACACTTGTTATTTTACTTGCGGAATATAGATTTTGTCAAGCCCCATAAAATGCCCCGGCAATTCCTTTGCCCTTTACCAAAAGACGGAAAATACCCTTCAAGTATTTTCCGTCTTAGGATAACAGCACTATTTCAAATTTATATTTCGTATAATTCTTCTCTTTACATGCGCATTAATACGCTCGGCTTTTCCCGACTGCATATTACCTACTTAAACAGGATAAGCGCCGTTCTTAGTATCGGCCTGAGTCATATCAACCTTATCCTGCTGTGCCTGACGATACTTAAAGAAATCTGTTGCAACCTGAGGGAAGAGGGCGTAGCTGAGCACATCCTCGTCCTGCTGCTTCCATTCCTTCATCTCGCTCTCCAGTTTATCAAGCTCATTGTCAAGAAGATCGGCATAGCGGCAGGTAATCCTCTCCTCACCGGGAATAACCTTGTCGATAACCTCCTGACTCATAGGCTTTACAGTCTGACCGTACTCGCCGCGAAGAACAGCCTTCGTCTCCTTGGTGGCCATCTTATATCTCTCGCCCATCAGTACGTTGAATACCGCCTGTGTACCCACAATCTGGGACGAGGGAGTAACCAATGGAGGCTCGCCCAAATCCTTGCGGACCTGAGGAATCTCCTTCAGCACATCATAATATTTATCCTCTGCATTTTGCTCCTTCAGCTGGCTGACCATATTGGAAAGCATACCTCCGGGCACCTGATAAAGCAATGTCTTGATATCAACCCCCATAACCTTTGGATTGAGCAGACCGTTTGCAAGACACTCATCCCTGTAAGGCCGGAAATAATCCGCAATTTCGGCAAGCAGATTCTGGTCAAATCCCGTATCATAAGGGGTTCCCTTAAAGGTCTCCACCATAACCTCCGTTGCCGGCTGGGAGGTTCCCATGGCGAAAGGACTCATGGCGGTATCAATCACGTCCACCCCTGCCTCTACAGCCTTTAAGTAGGTCATACCTGCAACACCGGAGGTATAATGGGTATGCAGCTGGATGGGAAGCTTCGTCGCGCTCTTCATTGCAGAAATCATCTCGGTCGCCTTATAAGGAACAAGAAGTCCTGCCATATCCTTGATACAAATAGAGTCCGCACCCATTTCCTCAATCTTTTTAGCCATATCGGTCCAATACTCCAAAGTATAAGCGTCGCCCAATGTATAGGACAACGCAACCTGCGCATGCCCCCTGCCCTCCTGCACCTTATATTTGTTGGTAGCATCCACAGCCGCCTGCAGGTTGCGAAGGTCATTTAAACAGTCAAAGATACGGATAACATCAATACCGTTGGAGATAGATTTCTGTACGAAATACTCCACAACATCATCCGCATAGGGTCTGTAGCCCAAAATGTTCTGTCCACGGAAAAGCATTTGAAGCTTCGTATTCTTGAAGCCGTCACGCAGCTTCCTGAGTCTGTCCCACGGATCCTCCTTCAGGAAACGAAGGGAGGCGTCAAAGGTTGCACCGCCCCAGCACTCCACGGAATGATAACCGACCTTATCCATCTTGTCTACGATGGGAAGCATAAATTCAGTAGGCATTCTAGTGGCAATCAGAGACTGGTGTGCATCACGCAATATTGTTTCCGTAATTTTAATCGGTTTTTTTATTTGTTCTGACATTTACGAATTCCTCCATTATTTTTATGAAATGTTAAGTGCAAAGCCGCATCTGCTTAAGCAAGCTTAATCAGCTGCGTCTTTACTTGAATCTGTGCACAGCTTTAGAATACACCGAATATCGCCATGAAGGTTCCGGCGGCTACGGCAGTTCCTATAACGCCTGCTACATTAGGACCCATTGCATGCATAAGCAGGAAATTGGTAGGGTCTGCTTCCGCACCGACCTTCTGTGATACACGTGCCGCCATAGGAACGGCAGATACGCCCGCCGAACCGATAAGGGGATTTACCTTGCCCTTCGTAGCCACACACATCAGCTTGCCGAAAAGCACGCCGGCCGCAGTACCGAACATAAAGGCAATCAATCCAAGCGCTACTATCTTTAAGGTATCAAAATTCAGAAATGCTTCCGCGCTGGTAGTTGCGCCTACGGAGGTACCCAGCAGAATAACAACAATATACATCAACGCGTTGGAAGCCGTATCCGTAAGCTGTCTTACCACGCCCGACTCTCTGAACAGGTTTCCGAGCATCAGCATACCTACCAGAGGAACCGTCGTAGGAAGAATCAAGCCTACTACAATAGTAACAACGATGGGGAAAAGGATTCTCTCCAGCTTGGACACCGGACGAAGCTGGCTCATCTTAATCTTCCTTTCCTTCTCGGTTGTAAAAAGCTTCATAATCGGAGGCTGGATAATCGGTACCAGTGACATGTACGAATATGCCGCCACCGCTATGGGACCCATGATGGCCGTCTGCCCCAGTTTACTTGCCAGAAAAATAGAAGTAGGTCCGTCCGCACCGCCGATAATGGATATTGCCGCTGCCGCCATATCATTGAACCCAAGCGCGATTGCTCCAAAATATGCGGCGAAAATACCAAACTGTGCCGCCGCACCCAAAAGAAAGCTCTTGGGGTTTGCAATCAGCGGTCCAAAATCGGTCATGGCGCCCACACCCATAAATATCAGGGAAGGAAGGATTGCCCACTCGTCCAAAATGTAAAAATAATGCAATAATCCGCCGACACCGTTTGCTGCATCTTCCGGATTGATCATTATATCCGGATAAATGTTTACTAACAGCATACCGAATGCTATCGGGGTTAAAAGCAGAGGCTCAAACCCATGGCGAATAGCTAAATATAGGAAAAAACATGCAACCGCTATCATGACGTAATTTCCCCATGTCAGGTTAAAAAACGCCGTCTGATGAATCAGATTGCTGAATGTATTTAAAACATACTCCATTTGTTGACCTCCTGTTGTTTTGCTCTTGACTCTAATCTGTGCGGATTAGTTCATGGTTGCCAGTAATGCTCCGGCTTCAACAGGGTCGCCAACCGATACGTCAATGCTTGCTACTGTGCCGTCCTGAGGCGCTACAACGGGAATTTCCATCTTCATTGCCTCAAGGATAACCACGGGATCGCCTGCCTTCACAGCCTGACCCACACTCGCCTCTACCTTGAATACCTTACCTGCCGCGCCGGCTTCAATCTTGACGCTTCCTGCCGCGCCGCCTGCTGCGGGTGCTGCCGCAGGAGCCGCCTTGGGCGCTGCGGGCGCCTTTGCCGCTACGGGCGCTTTGGTAGATGTACCTTCCTCTACTACTACGTCATATACGTTTCCATTAACGGTAATGGTATAATTTTTCATTTTTTATTCCTCCATAAATATAAGTTTATTAATGTGAATGTAATGTGCATTAATATTAATATCTGCCTCTATTTGCCTTGCGGATAGAGCGGACTACAAAGCCGTCTGCAGAAGCGGCGCCCTCGCTTGCCGCAATGGCGGCGGCTATCACGGCAACCAGCTCCAAATCGTCGGTCTCGTCCCTGCTCTCCTCTTGTCTTGCAATATGTGCAACCGCATTGTCGATACCCGTGGAATCCACTTCGATTTTATTTTTCTTAGATTCTCTACCCTGCATCTTGGAAATCAGGCTAAAGCTGGAAATAATCATGCTTATAAGAATCAGTACCAAAAATACGGTTCCCATGCCCAGCAGAGTGTTGAGCGCAGCCTTCTCCATCAGCTCTCCCATGGAAGAAACCGGATTAAGCGCAGCCGATTCAACGACCATAAACATATCGTTGGAAAGAATAATCTCCGCCTCCGCATTCTTTTTCTCACCGTTTACCTGTACATGCACAACAATTTGCTTTTTATTAATCTCCGCCGTGGCTTCGCCAACGCCTGTCACAGCCCCTATGGCTTCAATAGCCGAATCAAAGGAATCTATTGCCGTCTTTACTGCGGCTCCGTTTACCTTTAAACCATATTTTTGTTCAAATACAATTTCCAACTCCTCCATAGTGTAGACGGAAAGAGCTTCCTTCTCGGCGTCGTCAGTCATCTCACATAAAAGGGGAACAATATTTTGAGTGGAAATGGTTTTCGCAAACTCTACCTTTGTAGTTTCGTAATCCGTCAGCTTTTTATCGCTTCCGCAGGCTGTTAATCCAAAGATACAGGTAATCATACATAACAAGCCAAAAAATTTCTTCATAACTATAATCACCCTTTCTAGACTGTTCCGTGCTTCTTTGCCGGACGGTCTTCACTCTTTGTGAATAACATTTCAAATGCGCCAATCACATACTTTCTCGTATCTGCCGCATCTATAATCTGGTCCACATATCCTCTCCTTGCAGCGCCGGTTACGCTAAGCTGCAATGCCTCATACTCGGCCGCCTTCTCATTAATCACATCGGCCCCCATTCCGTCGTACATAATCTTTGCGGCAAGCTTGCCGTCCATGGTTCCGATTTCCGCATCAGGCCATGCCATGGTGATATCTGCGCCGATTGCCTTGGAGTTCATTGCCACGTAAGCAGTGCCATAGGCTTTTCCGATAATTACGTTTACCTTGGGAACCGTTGCGTTTGCAAATGCATAAGTAAGCTTTGCCGCAGCCTTTGCAATTCCCTTCTCGGAGCAAAGAGTCGCCTCATAGCCTGTCACATTGGTAAGCGTTAAAACAGGGATGCCGAACGCGTCACAGAAGTTCACAAAATCAGCAGCCTTCTCGCAGCCCTTCTTTGTAAGCACTGCTCCAAGCTTTTCTGTCACCTTGCCTTCTTCGTCACAAATCTCAAAGCGGTTGGCAACGGCGCCAACGGTAACGCCGTTTAAACGAATAAAGCCCGTCACCATATTTTTCGCATAACCTGCCTTAATCTCATAAAAACGACCGTTGTCCGCAAGAATGGATAACGCTATGGAGGTGTCCCCTGCACAGCCTGCAATTTCCTCACAGGAACGGTTCAAATCGTCGGTACACTCTTCAAAGCTTAAGGTGTCCTGATTGTTTGCGGGAAGCATGCTTACCAGCTCCCTGATTCCGGCAAATATTCCCGCCTCATCGGCAACAACATCTACAATACCACACTCCTCAGACTGAAATGCCGCGCTGGAGGAATCGCACTTAGTGATTACATTGCCGTCCAGAGCATTTGGCGCATTTACAAATAATTTTGCGTTCTTCTCCTCCATAAAGGTGAAGTCCGTCATCGTGGGGAAAAGCCCCAGCCCGCCGCCACAGGTTCCCAATATTGCAGTAATCTGGGGAATCACGCCGGAAGCCATTGTCTGTTTTAAATAGATTGTGCCAAACGCGGCAAGTGCATCCGTCGCCTCCTGCAGTCTCAGCCCTGCGGAATCGATTAAACCGATTACCGGCGCTCCCGTCTTCATTGCCAAATCGTAGAGGCCGGCAATCTTCTTTGCATGCATCTCACCTATACTGCCGTTCATCACGGACGCGTCCTGACTATACACATACACAAGATTACCGTCGATTACTCCATAGCCGGTGATACATCCGTCAGAAGGAGTTTCGGTCGGTTTCATGTTAAAATCGGTTGCCCTTGCAGTCACAAGCGCGCCGATTTCAACGAAACTGTTGTCATCGAGTAAAGCTGTAATTCTTTGACTCGCTTTTGAAGTAGTACTCATGCTTTCAGCCCTCCGTTTATAATAAATAAAAACTAACAATTTAATATTAGGCCGGCATCCGGTTTTATAAATAACGCAAATGCCCCCATGATTATTGTTTGTAACAGTATACCATAAAAAAAGCAACTCGCAAAGAACGAATTGCAATTTTTTTTCAGAAATCTTAGAAAATTTAAATTTACTTACATTTTACAGTAGAAAGCTTTGTAAAACATATCTCATCACAAACTCGAAATCAATTTTTTTTACGCTTTCGCTGACACAGATCGCCTCCTCCGCCAGATATTGTTTCTCCCCGTTCCTGTTAATCAGATAATATGTAACGCTGCCTACCTGCGTTCCCTTCTCAACCGGCGCACGCAGGCTTTTTTTACACGTCACGGACGCCTTTATCTCCTCACCCTCGCTGACCAGCATTCGTATCGGCAGGCAGTCGCCCGTCTTGTGCGTCCTGACAAGCACCTCGTGATAAGGGCTTCCGTCCCTTGCCGCCCCGCTTACAACGCGAATCGTACCGCATGTTACCTGAGGGGAAAATTCCTGATAAGAATAATTATCCATACCATATTCCATAAGCTCTTTCGTATCGCTCCACTTGTAGGTTTTGTTGTTGGGCCAGCCGCAGGCGAGAAGCGATACCACAAAGGTCCTTCCTTCGCTTTCAAGCGCTCCCACATAACAATACCCCGCCTTGTTTGTAAAGCCTGTTTTGCCGCTGATGGCTCCCTGCATCATATTGAGGAAGGCGTTATGATTATTACAGGAAAAGCTTCTTTGGTTGGCGTAAAAGGTATAGCTTGGCGCTGAGGTAATCCGCAGAAACTCCTGACTTTTGGGCGATTTTTCTATACAATAGGCCATAATACAGGCAAGCTCCTCCGCCGTTGTACAATGCTCCTTCTGCAGAACCTCCCCATTGTTGAGCGTAATGGTCTCCGTTGCATCCAGACCGTTCGGGGTAATAAAATATGTATTTTCGCAGCCCAGCTCCTTTGCCTTTGAATTCATCAGAAAAGCAAAGGCTGATACTGCCTGTTTGCTTTCCTCCACACTGTAATCCGCCGTATCCTTTTTCACCAGCTCCTCCGAAAGATATTTCTTTCCTATATACTCCGCCAGTGCAACCGCCGAATCATTGTGCGATTCCAGCATTAAAGAATATAACAAATCCTCCACCCTGTATTTTTCCCCTCTCCGCAAAAAGAGCTTTACCTTCGGCATACTTTCCGCATAGGAAGAAACCGTAAGCTCATCATTCAAATTGCCGTTTTCCAACACCAAAATACAAGTCATTATTTTCGTAGTGCTCGCCATTGCCATTGGCGTATCCGCATTCTTCCCGTAAAGCACTCTGCCGGTGTCAGCATCCACAAGAACAGCCGCCGTCGCATACAAATCCGGCTCTCCTTCTGCCACCGCTCTTATCTGTAGCTGCATAAATAAAAATAGGGCGCAAAAAAAGCCCCCTATGAACCTATTTACCCGCTTTCTCCACATATGATTTCCCGCGTTTTTTTATAAGTATATGAGGCTGTTTTAGTTTTTTATTCGTATGTGATTCATCTAAAAGGACGGACAGGCAAAAAACAAGGCGCATATTGCGCCCTACACATCAAGCTTAAGCTGCACCTCCTGCTCCGCCTGTTGTTTGAATTCCTCTATCTGTACCGGATTTAGCTCCGGTAAGTCCTCAAGGCTTTTCACTCCGAAGCTGCGCAGAAATTGTTCCGTTGTTCCGAACAAAAGAGGTCTTCCGGGCGCGTCCAGCCTTCCCAGCTCCGTGACAAGGCCGTATTCCAAAAGCTTATTAATGGCGTGGTCGCAGCTCACTCCGCGGACTCTCTCAATCTCGATTCTGGTTACGGGCTGCTTGTATGCAATAATGGAAAGGGTTTCTATCACCGTGTCCGTCAGCACCATCCTTCTGGGCGCCTTGGCAATTTTTATTAAATACTCATACATATCCGATTTTGTACAAAGCTGCACCGCACTGTCAAACTGCGTCAGTGCAATTCCCCTGTCCTCTTCTTCATAGCGCCGCGCCATATCCTGTAAAATTTCCTTGGTGGTTTTTACGTCCTCTTCTATGACGTCTGCCAGCTTATTAATTTCCACGGATTCCCCCATGGTAAATAGAACGGCCTCAATAACCGCCTCCTGCCTCTTTCTGTCCATCCCTTATCTCCCGATTTCTAATTTCCAGATCTGCCTATGCAACATTTGACGTAATCATGATATCGTCAAAAATGTCTTCCTGACTTATATTTATTTTCCCCACCTTCATCAGCTCCAAAATAATCAAAAAGGTAACGATTACCTCCATCTTGCTTGTCTGCCTTTCCAAAAGCTTCCGAAAGCTGAAGCTCCTATGCTCTCTGGCATACGCCTCCACATAAAGAGCTTTTGCTTCCATATCAACCTCATCCTTCTCAATATTGCCATACCGGCTTCGGATAGGGTCAATTTTATCCTCCTGCTTCCTTACAATGGATTTGAATACTTCATGAAGCTTATTTAACGTCATATCACCGAGCAGCTCCTCATAATCAATGGGCTGGCGATATGCCGCCACCTCCTTTGGCAGTCTCTGCTCGCGGTACAGGTTTCTGGCGGCGTCAACCTGCAGATCCTTAAGCTCTAAGGACATATATTTGTACATTTTATACTCTAACAGCTTCTGCACCAGCTCCGCTCTTGGATCCTCTTCCTCTCCCTCCTCATTGACCTCCACGGGAAGAAGCATTTTACACTTAATATCTATCAGCGTTGCCGCCATCACCAGAAATTCGCTCATGACATTCATATCCTCGGACTGCATCTGCCTGATATAATCCAAATATTGTTCTGTAATTTCCACGATAGGAATATCATAAATGTCAATTTTATTTTTTTCTATAAGATGAAGCAAGAGATCCAACGGGCCCTCAAACGCCTCCAATTTTACGGGTATCGCCATGTTCTTATTCCTCGGTCAGCTCTATTATCTATTCACGTCACGCTCGTACGGACAGTCTAAGCCTCCATGCCGAAGCTTATTTTGCAACCTATATTCTACTAATAATAATCGGCTTTTTCAAGCAAAACATACGTTCCTGTTTCGTATGGCAGTACATCCCTCCATAATTTTATAGCTTGTCCTCTCGGATAAAATCCACCACCAAAAGCTCCCCCGGATTAAATAACCGAAAGGGAATAGTATGCAGCCCAAGCCCCCTGCTCAACAGCATAGTGGACTTTCCCTCCCGGAAAATACCGCCGTCATACTTAGGAAAAAGTCTCACATTGGGAGACACTACCCCCTTTCCCCAAAGGGGAACCCGCACAATGCCTCCGTGTACATGCCCCGAAAGCACCAAATCCGCCCCCCATGCGGCATAATTAGGGAAATAATCCGGATTATGAGCAATTAAAACCGAGTACCGCTCCGTCTCGGGCTTACCTAATATACTCTCCAGATAATCCTCTTCCATATCTCGTACCTTAAATCGTTTATAAAACAGCCTGTCTATCTCTGAGCCGTAAATCACGATGCCGTTTTCCTCAAGTCCGGCATGCTCATTTACAAGGCGACGTATCCCTGCCTCGCGCAAGGCCTCCTCATACCGCTGTCCCATATCGCCATAGGTTTGGGGATAAAGCTTCATGCGATGCTCATGATTACCGCTTCCGTAATAGACAGGATATTCCTTGGCAAGCTCTCTCATCAGGGAAACGGCAATTTCCAGCCCCTTTCCCTCCTTTGCCGTAGGTATATCGCCCGCCACAAGAATAAAATCCGGCTTGCATTCCCTGATTGCAGAAAGGAGAAGCCCGTTATTTTTCCCATAGCATTTATTATGAAGATCGGCAAGCACCACCGCCCTGCAGTTTTTTTTGATTCTCCTGTCCGAGAAGCCGTGTCTAACCACCACAAAGCGGTTGCTGTCGAAAATCATAACCCATAATAAAATCAAAATCACAATTATGAAAACCGTAAATAAAATATTTATCATAAAGGAACCCCAGCCTCCTGTAAGCGCGTCGGCATGACGCCCACTCACTTCGCTTTACCTGCACAGTACCATCGTGAAAAGTTTACCACAAATTCCGAACTTACAAAAGGAAAAATCCGATTGTTTTTTTCAGGTAATCAAGGAACAGGGCCTTCTCTATATCCTGCCCATACAGGACCGGGGCCTTACCTATTTCCGTACCGTTCAGAAAATATCTCGCACATCCCGCCTCCTCGCCTGCCTTTACAGGCGCTTTCACCTTCTCCGGCAGCTCCAGCTTCTTCTCCACCTGCCCCAAATCGTTTCCTGCAATATCCAGATAGCGGAATTCCCCCATATACCGAATGGGAACCTCCTCCGCCACGCCTCCTTCCACTCTTAAGGGCGGTAACGCCTCCTTATTCTCGTCTATGTACAGCTTACATGTGCTGAATCCGTAAGTAAGAAGAGCCTGCGCCTCGGAAAACCTTGTTTTGGTATCCGGCGCTCCCAGAATTACCGCAATCAAATCAATGCCATCCTTGCTGGCAGTTGCAGAGAGACAATACTTTGCCTTTTTTGTGGAACCCGTCTTCAAGCCTGTAGCCCACTGATACTGCTTTAAAAGCTTATTAGTGCTTGACAGAGTGAAATTGATGGAGCCTTGTCTGGTCACATGTGTAATATCCTCCATCCATATCTGCGTATAATGAAACACGTCAGGATACTTCGTCGTAAGCTCTCTGGACATGATAGCCACATCCTTCGCGCTTGTATAATGTCCGTCCGAATCCGTCAGCCCACAGCAATCCTCAAAATTCGTATCCAGCATTCCAAGCTCTTTTGCTTTTTCGTTCATCATATCAACAAACGCCTCTTCGCTTCCCGCAATGTGCTCCGCCACCGCAACACAGGCGTCATTTCCCGACGAAACGGCTATGCACTTCAGCATGGTATCCAATGTCTGAATCTCCCCCTGCGCCAAATATACCTGCGAACCTCCCATGGAACTGGCATGCTCGCTTACTAACACCTCGTCCTCCAGATTTATCTTTCCGGCCTTAATCTGTTCAAAAGCAAGCAGAAGAGTCATTATCTTGGTAATACTTGCAGGACTTCTTCTGGTAGACGCATCCTGCTCAAAAATAACCTGCCCCGTAGACGCTTCAATCAGAATTGCCGAGGGTGACGAAAGCTGAACCTGCGCTTTCACAGGAAGCCCTGAGGATAAAATAAAAATAAAGCAAAGGAACACTGCCGTAATTCTTTTTTTCCAATACATAAAAAAGCCACACTCCTATTTTCTTTTAATTAAGAATATGGGAGTATGGCAAATTATATTCCTGTAAGGCTTTATCAATACCATCTGGCCATAAAGGACTGACAGTGCTCAACAATCTTATCCTTTTTGCCTTTGACATCCACATGAAATACCTTTAGCAGCTGAATGATATAGTCCACAGCCACGCATAAAAGTATCAGGCATATCAGTACGGTGCCGATGCCGGGGTTCACCATGTCCACCAGTGAAATAATCGCTCCATGTACAATGTGCACTACGCCAATGGCGTAAAATCCCCATGCGATCGTACTTTCCAGACAGATAATCCCCTGAAAATTGAAGGGCTTCTCATTGTAATCCCACCAAAGCTCCCCCAAAAATTTAATCATCCCCCTGCCGACAATATACTCAAAAATGGTAGCCAGAATTGCACCAATCAGATAGACCTTCAGGTACTGACCCTTGAGAGGTCCAAGAATCAAATAACAGGAAACGGCTCCAAACCCATATATGGGACAGAAGGGTCCTTTACCAAACCCACGGTTAGTAATTTTCTTGTTACAGAATGACATATAAATTGATTCTACAAGCCATCCCAGCATACTGTAAAGCACAAATGCCGCCACCAGATGATACAAATCAATTCCGACTAAATCTTTTGTCCACATACCTTCACCCCTCGGCGCTCCTATACATGATTATGTAAAATTTATAATACGCTATCATTTACACGGAGACGCAAAATTGCATAAAACGTAAAAGTCCTCAGTCGTTTTAAATCGGCTAAGGACTTATTGATTAGTTATATTTACGTTTTCTTGCTGCTTCAGATTTCTTCTTACGCTTTACGCTTGGCTTCTCGTAATGCTCTCTCTTACGAATCTCCTGCTGAATACCTGCCTTAGCACAGCTTCTCTTAAAGCGACGTAATGCGCTATCTAAAGTTTCGTTTTCTTTTACGATTACGTTTGACATGACTACACACCCGACCTCCCTTCAGTCCCTCTAGTAACACGACTGATTGGGTTATTCTTATGTACAGCGTTTAACCACATGCACACTATAAGTATTATAACACAAAATTTTCTGCCGTCAACCATTTTTTTCAAGAAATATACATATTAAAGAATCTGCACTCCTTAATATGCATATTTCGTTTTAACGCTTTAGACCAGCTGTCCTTTCAGCACGCCCTCAGCTTCCTTAATGGCGTCAGGAATGCCTGCCGGATTCTTGCCGCCGGCCTGTGCCATATTGGGGCGTCCCCCGCCGCCTCCTCCTACAAGTGCGGCAATACCCTTAATCAGATTACCTGCATGGGCTCCCTTCTTGACGGCGCCCTCCGTCGCCATGGCTATCATATTTACCCTGCCGTCCTGATTGGAGAGAAGAACTACTACACCCTCTCCCAGCTTTTCCTTCAGCTGGTCGCCAAGGTCTCTCAGCCCGTTCATGTCAACGCCGTCCACGCTTGCGGCAAGCAGCTTCACTTCTTTTACTTCCACAATGTTATCCATTACATTGCCCAGAGCGTCCTTTGCAGCCCTGCTCTTTAAAGATTCGTTTTCGGCCAAAAGCGCCTTCATTTCAGCCATCACATGCCCGCATCTTTCAACCAATGCCGCAGGCGTTGACTTCATGACCTTGCCCGCCTCCTCCAAAATCTTCTCCAAATTGCGATAATAAGCAAGCACACCGTTTCCGGTCAACGCCTCGATTCTGCGCACGCCTGCCGCTATGCCGCTCTCCGAAATAATCTTAAACGCCGCTATAGCGCCCGTGCTTGCCACATGGGTACCGCCGCAGAACTCCACGGAAAAATCTCCCATCCTTACTACGCGGACCGTCTCTCCATACTTCTCGCCAAATAACGCCATCGCCCCTGTTTTCTTTGCTTCCTCAATATTCATGACCTCGGTGACAACAGGAATGTTCTCGGCAATCTTTTCATTGACAAGCTTCTCAACCCTGTCAAGCTCTTCCCTTGTCATTGCCGTAAAATGGCTGAAGTCAAAACGCAGCCTCTCTTGGTCCACATAGGAGCCGTTCTGCTCCACATGGCTTCCCAATACTTCTCTCAAAGCCTTCTGAAGCAGATGGGTTGCCGAGTGGTTCTTACAAGTATCAGCCCTGTTTTCTGCGTCCACGGTTAGAGTTGCCATATCTCCCACCTTAATCATGCCGTGGGTGACGGTTCCTATATGCCCCACCTTTCCGCCCAGAAGCTTAATTGTATCCTTCACCTCAAAGCTCCCGTCCTTGGTGGTAATTACTCCGTTGTCGGCATTCTGACCGCCCATCGTAGCATAAAAGGGTGTCTCCTCCACAATGACAGTACCCACCTGCCCGTCGCTTAGCGCTTCCACCAGCTCCGTTTCGGTTGTGAGAACGGTAATTCTTGCATTGTGCTGCAATCTGTCATATCCCACGAACCGGGTAGTAACGGCAGGGTCAATGGACTCATACACCGTTACGTCTGCCCCCATGTAATTTGTAACCTTTCTTGCCTTTCGCGCCTTCTCCTTCTGCCTCTCCATGCACACGCCAAAGCCTGCATGGTCTATGGTAAAGCCCTTCTCCGCAAGAATCTCCTCCGTCAAATCCATGGGAAAACCGTAAGTATCATACAGCTTAAAGGCATTCTCACCGCTAAGCTCGGTGACACCCTGATTCTTCATTTCCTCTTCCATTTCATTTAAAATACTTAAGCCTTGGTCAATGGTCTTGTCGAACTTATCCTCCTCCTGCGTGAGGACATTCAATATAAATGCTTTCTTTTCATCCAGCTCAGGATACCCGTCTTTACACTCGTCGATAACGATCCGGCTCAAATCAGCTAAAAATTTGCCCTCTATGCCAAGCAGCCTGCCGTGTCTTGCCGCACGACGAATCAGACGGCGCAGCACATAGCCTCTTCCCTCGTTGGAAGGCATAATACCATCGCTAATCATAAAGGTTGAAGAACGTATATGGTCGGTAATCAGACGAATGGAAACATCCTTTGCGGCGTCCTCCCGATAGGCTACACCCGCAATCCCGCAAATACGGTCTCTAATCGCCTTCATGGTATCTATATCAAACACGGAATCCACATCCTGAACCACCACCGCAAGGCGCTCTAAGCCCATACCGGTATCAATGTTTTTCTGTGAGAGCTCTGTATAATTACCGTGTCCGTCATTGTCGAACTGGGTAAATACATTATTCCATACCTCCATAAAACGGTCGCAGTCACAGCCCACCTTACAGTCGGGCTTACCGCAGCCATACTTTATGCCTCTGTCATAATAAATCTCGGAACAGGGACCGCAGGGCCCTGCTCCATGCTCCCAAAAATTGTCGCAGCTGCCGTTCTCATCCCGGTAAAACCGTGTGATTTTTTCGGCCGGAACGCCTATTTCCTTCGTCCAGATATCAAACGCCTCTTCATCCTCACAATATATGGAGGGGTAAAGTCTCTCCGGCTCCATTCCAATCACCTTAGTCAGAAACTCCCAGCTCCATGCAATAGCCTCGTGCTTGAAATAATCCCCAAAGGAAAAATTTCCCAGCATCTCAAAAAAGGTCAGATGTCTCGCCGTTTTTCCCACATTCTCGATGTCCCCGGTGCGCACGCACTTTTGACAGGTAGTCACCCTGCGTCTGGGAGGAATCTCCTGCCCCGTAAAATATGGCTTTAAGGGCGCCATACCGGAATTAATTATCAGCAAGCTGTTATCATTGTGCGGCACCAACGAAAAGCTCTTCATTTTCAAATGATCCTTGCTCTCAAAAAACTCAAGATACTTTCTTCTAAGTTCATTTACACCATATGCCTTCATGGTTTCCTCCGTTCCGAAGCGTTTAACGCTAATATTTAAAAATTAAACTTATCCGCAAAATATGCGTCCAAATCGGCAACCGCCACACGCTCCTGCTCCATGGAATCACGCAGGCGCACGGTCACACAGCCGTCCGTAACGGATTCAAAATCATAAGTGACGCAGAAAGGCGTGCCGATTTCATCCTGTCTGCGGTATCTCTTACCGATATTTCCTCTGTCGTCATATTCGCAGTTATATTTCTTGGAAAGCTCCGCAAAAATCTTCTCGGCTCCCTCGCTCAATTTTTTAGAAAGAGGCAGCACCCCTATTTTCACAGGGGCAAGCGCCGGATGAAAACGAAGCACGGTGCGCATATCGCCGCCCTCTAATTCCTCCTCGTCATAAGCCGCACACAAAAAGGCTAAAACCACGCGGTCCGCACCAAGGGACGGCTCGATAACATAAGGTATGTACTTCTCCTTCTTCTCATCATCAAAGTAGCTCATATCCTCGCCGGAGGTGTTGGCGTGCTGCGTCAGGTCATAATCGGTTCTGTCGGCAATACCCCACAGCTCTCCCCAGCCGAAGGGGAATAGGAATTCAATATCCGTAGTTCCCTTGCTGTAGAAGCACAGCTCCTCCGGGCTATGGTCGCGCAGACGCATCTCCTCCTCCTTCATCCCAAGGCTTAACAGCCAGTCACGGCAAAAGCCCCTCCAGTATTGAAACCACTCCATGTCCGTTCCCGGCTCACAGAAAAATTCCAGCTCCATCTGCTCAAATTCTCTTGTTCGGAAGGTAAAGTTACCCGGCGTTATCTCATTTCTGAAGGACTTACCAATCTGCCCGATACCAAAGGGAATTTTCTTGCGGGAGGTTCTTTGTACATTCTTAAAATTCACAAAGATACCCTGCGCCGTCTCCGGGCGCAGATACACTGTATTTTTTGCATCCTCGGTGACGCCTTGAAAGGTTTTGAACATCAGGTTGAACTGACGGATATCGGTAAAATCATGCTTACCGCAGCCGGGACAGGGAATGTTCTTCTCCTCCACAAAGCTCTTCATCCGCTCCTGACTCCATGAGTCTACGCTTTCAGTAAGTTCAATACCGTTCTCCTCGCAGAAATCCTCGATCAGTTTATCCGCACGAAAACGCTCATGACACTCCTTACAATCCATCAGCGGGTCGGAAAATCCGCCCAGATGACCGCTTGCCACCCATACCTGCGGATTCATCAAAATAGCACAGTCCACGCCCACATTATAAGGGTTCTCCTGCACAAACTTCTGCCACCATGCCTTCTTTACATTATTCTTAAGCTCCACGCCCAGATTACCGTAATCCCATGTATTGGCTAGTCCACCGTAAATTTCCGAGCCGGGATATACAAATCCTCTCGCTTTGGCAAGTGCTACGATTTTTTCCATTGTCTTTTCCATGATATTTCCAACCTTTCCGAGACTGCCCTTTACAATTGGTGCAGCCACATAATATTGTCCTATTTTAATAAAATATATACTAAGCCCTCCGCTTTGGCAGTGTCTACGCTCCCGTCCGCATTATAGACGGCTCCCTCGCTCAGATAGCTGACCTTCCCCGGACAATAAATGACGGCTCTCTCGTCAGTGATAATAAGCTGTCTATTCTTATCGGCCATCAACTGGTCCTTGGAAAGAATAGTATTATCCTTTATATGATAAAGCACGACATTTAAGTCAAGCTGCTTCTGCAAGGCTTCCTCCACCGTTCCGTAGAATATTTCACTCTCGTTGTAATCGTAATCCGTGTAGGTCTCGGCGCTGTCATATTGATACTCTATTATGGCTTTATCGTTTCTGTCCGCAACCATCTGCGCCTTGATTATCGATACGGGAATTATATCTCCCGTCTGTCTCTTTGTATTATATTCTCCTGCCTCCGCTACTGCCATCTGGGTAAGCTCCGAAATGTTGTAATACTCCTTGTCGAAATCCTCCACCACATATGCGCTTATCCGCCCGTCCTTCTCTACGGAAATAGTCGTTTTGTCTATTACCTCCGGAAGCTTCTCCCTACTACAGCCCGAAATCAGCAATGCGGCGAGGCAATAAACGCAAAGTATTATATTTTTCCTCATAATATAAAGAGTCTCCTTTAACTTTTACTGACCTAATGAGTTACATTATACCCAACTTATAGTGGAATTTCAACAGAGAGTTTTCAGTATTTCAAGACTTTTGAAATTATAGAGCATAAAACGCTTCCTATACAGTTCCGCCACCTCCTGCAATTCCTCCAGCACGGTGTCGTTTACCGTAAAGGTATAAAGCTTCTCTATGGAGCTCGACGCTATGTATTGAATGGCATAGGCTGCGGATTCGGAAAGCTCCCTGTCCGCAGGTATACCGGGAAACTCTCCGTTTACTGCAATCGCCTTTAATTCATAAATACACTTTACCAGCCGGTTAGGGAGCGCCGGCGCACAAACAGCCCTTAACGACTGATACAAAAGCTTTAGCATCTGTCGTTCGTCATTGTTTTCTCTGGTATAATAATCCGCTATTTCCGCAAAATACATGCCGTAATAAGCGCCCAAATAATCCGTCATCAAGTCCTCAAAGTAATTTTGTATGTCCGCCTCCGCAACCGTATAAGAATTTCTTCCCACATATAATCTAAAATTGCCAAAGGAAAAAGGATTCGTGGCTGCCGCCAGACGATTTCCCGGCTTTCTTGCCCCCTTGACAAAAGCCGAAATCTTTCCTTTTTCCTTGGTAAGCAGGCAAATTCGCCTGTCATATTCCCCGAATGCCGTCTGTTTCAGTATCATTCCCGTTACACATACGAACTCCTGCATAAGGCTTTGCTCCTTGCTGTCTCAAACTCTGTTCGGGCTTTGTCTGCGTGCCCATGGAAGAGTGAATCGCGGCGTCACCGCCGCTTTTATATGATAAATAATCCTCAATTTTCCCGGTACTTTCAAATTGCTTCCAGTAATTTAGTGACTGCATCTTATGCTTCCCCCTAATCGGTTCGGTAAAATTTTATTGCCTGTATTAGGGTTTGCAATTTGCTGTTTTCTATTCGCTCATCGTGATATCTTTGGGATTGTAGCCGAAATTTTTTAATAGGAAATCACTGTCTCTCCAATCCTTTTTTACCTTGACCCAAAGCTGTAAATTTACTTGCATTTCCAGTAAATCCTCTATCTCCGGACGCGCCGTTGAGCCTATTTTCTTAAGCATCTGACCGCCCTTTCCGATAATAATCCCCTTATGAGACTCTCTTTCGCAAATAATGGTCGCTTCAACATCGCAGAGCTTTTTCCGCTGCTTCATGCTCTCAATGCTTACGGCTATACCGTGAGGAATCTCCTCCTCCAAAAGGCGCAGCGCCTTCTCTCTTATCAGCTCCGCCACAATCTGTCGCATGGGCTGGTCAGTAACGGTGTCCTCGTCATAAAATGCCTCGCCGTACGGAAGATATTTTAAAATACATCTGACCAGAGTGTCCGTGTTCTCTCCCTTTAACGCGGAAACAGGCACAATCTCCTGAAAGTCCAGCTCCCTTCGATAAGCGTCTATAAAAGTAAGAACTTCCTCCCGTTTTACTGTATCCGTCTTGTTAATCACTAAAATCACAGGTGTTTTTGTCTTTTTAAGCTGCTCGATAATATGTCTCTCTCCCGCTCCGATAAACGTCGTCGGTTCCACCAGCCACAATATCACATCCACCTCGTTCAATGTATGCTCCGCCACATTTACCATATAGTTCCCCAGCTTATTTTTCGCTTTATGGATTCCCGGTGTATCCAAAAATACAATCTGCCCCTCCTCTAAAGTAAGAACCGTCTGTATGCGGTTGCGGGTTGTCTGAGGCTTATTTGAAGTGATTGCTATCTTCTGACCGATAAGCTTGTTCATCAATGTGGACTTTCCTACATTAGGTCTGCCGATCAGTGTTACAAAGCCTGATTTAAATGCCGGATTTTCTTTCATCTGTGTCTCTTTCCTTATCTCCTGATTCTTGTTGGGCCGATTGCCGCGCCTGTTGGAATATCTGCATCTGTCTCGCCTGAAGCTGCGCCTGCTGCCTCGCCCTCTCCTCTGCCTGCTTTTGTCTCTTCTTATCCCCCTGCTTTATTAACAACCGAATTACCAATACAATTACCGTAACGACTATGGCCAGTAAAATCAAATAAGGCAAATTAATCAAAACCAATACTATAAACTCTACCAAACCGTCTCCGATATTTTTCAGGCTGTCCGCAAAACCGCTGCCGATACGCTCCCATGTTGTCTTCTCCTGCACGGGAGTCAGTACCTCTACCTCATCCACATCCAGACATACCGTACTATAATCCACTTTATTGTCATATGTGCGCAACTGTGCTTCCATACTTTCCATCTGATAGCGTATATCGGATAAACGGCTCTCTAATGTAATAATATCCTCCAGTGTCTCAGCCCTTTCCAGAAGCTCCAGAAGCCTGTCATGTTCTGTCTCGAGCGCTTTCTTATGGCTCTCCAAATCCACATAGGTTAAGGTGATATCCTCCACATTGTCGATGCGCCTTACCACATTGCTTATACCCGTTACAGCGTTCAGGAAAGTATCCAGCTGTTCCGCCGGAATTCTTATCGTCATCTCCGCACTGCGTCTGCCCCTGTACCCGGAATAGCCGCTTCCATTGTAGGTATTCATATTCTCTATGTAGCCGTCCAGTGCCTTGACCTGTTCTTGGATAGAATCCAAAAGAACGTCAAACTCCTTTGTCTCAATATTCATGTTCACCGTTCTTATCAGCTTACGATTTGAACGGACGGCACTGTCGCCAATACTATTTGCAGCCCCTATCTCCGCGCCTCCTTCGGAGATTTCTCCCTCCTGTGAAACAGAATATGCTGAGCTTTGAGGCTTCATGTCGGACATTTTATTTACCGACTCTCCCCCGCAGCCTGCAAGACATATCATCAAACATGTCAAAAACAGAACCGCCATATTTTTAACTCTTAAATATTCCTTTGTTCTTCCTCTCATACTTATACCCATACCTTTCCCACATGAGCCTTTCTCTTATGGGAAAGGCTCAAAAAAGATTTTCAATTTTCATAAATAAATCCTGTTCCTCTTTGATTTTACCCGAATTGCCCACAACGCAGAGACAATCCTGTTCCAGAAAGGCGTCAATATATTTGGACAAAGCCCGGATATCCTCCGGCGTAACGGAAAGCACCTCGTCTCTCTCTCTCTGCTGTAATGCATCGGTCACCCCCGTCATATAGGCGCTCAGGGATCTAAGCCCCATAGCCGCCGGGTTTAAGGGCGTATCCAAATCACTGACTGCTCCGATAATATATTGGGTCATAGTGCGCTCATCAGCATCAAATTCCGATATCGCCTGCGCCGCCTTCTCGAAAATATCTAAAGTCCGGCTCAGATTAGGGTCTCTGTAGGACACAAAATAGCTCTCGCCCAGCTTGCCGAAGCTGCACATGCAGCCATAAGCGCCTCCCTTTACTCTGACATTCATCCATAAATATTCATAGCCTAACAATACCTTGAGCACCTTAAGCGCTCCTGTGTAAGGAAGTCCCTTTTTACGGAAGTTTCCTGCCCTACACACATATTGTACCTGTCCTGAGGTCATAAAGCCCTCATTCTTTTTGCTCAGACTGGGAATATAATGCTCCTTCTTCACATCGCAGGCATACAAATTTCTCTTAAGCTCCTCAACGGGCGCTTCCAGCCTGCTTACCGCCTCCCTGTCACCCACAAAATCCACCATGAGATTTTCCTTGCGGAATATCATTTTGGCAAGCTCCTTAAGCCTCTCCGCCAGAGCGTCCTTCTCCTCGTCAAAGTGCTCCTCAAGACGGGCAACCAGACGATAAAAGGGTATCCCCGAAAGCTCCTCGTTCAAGGCTCCCGCCACGCTGCCGTAAGCCATTGCCCTGCCCACGGCAACACTGTGACTGCTCGACATCATCTGCGCCTGCATACGCGATTTACCCTCCGCCAATATTTCATAGATACGCTTTGTATCCGTAAAATCACTGGTTAAAATGATTTCCTGCAGAAGCTTAATCGCTTTCTCTATATTATGATACAGCACCTTTGTCTTAAGCTCCAGAGTCACCTTGCAGCACTGTAAATCGCTTACGTTTCCGTAAGCATTATTTACCGCCGCCATACCGCCGGTAATTAAATTTATCTCGTTAAACAAATCTCCATATCGGTAATTCTCCGTATTTAAAAGACCCAGACAGCTCTTTAAAATACCTACATAAGCAAAATAATCCTCCGGCACTTCATTCAGGTCAAAAATCAGCCTAAGATATCCTATTTTGTTGGTATCAAGCTCATGGTACAGAAGGAGGGTATTGCCAATAGAAAGCTCCTCGTTGACAAAAGCCGGCGCCTCTTTCTTCATATCCCCGCGCTTCAGCATGGGCAGCTTTTCCAAATCCTCCCTGCTGTCCTCCTTCTCCTGAAATTCCTTAAGCGCCCTGTATTTATCGATAACCTCCCCAAGCTCTTCCTTAGTCATTGTCGCCTTCTTTTGGGCGAGCGCCTCCTTAAGCGCCTCCTCCTGCTCCTCCAAAAGCGACGCCTTAGGCTTCAGGATAACAATACTGCGATGCTTGTTCTCCATAAGCCAAATTCTTACCAGCTCCTCAAAATAGCCTTCCTTTACTCTCTTTTTTAATTTTGTAAAGGTTTCGACAGCCTCGATATGAATAAAGGGCTTACTCTCGTCATAAAGCCAGCTGTCCAGCATCTGCAGCCCATACATAAGCCCCTTGGGATAAGAGCCGAAATCTGCCTCCCTGTATTTAAATTCGTAATAGTTGATGCCTGCAAGCAACGCCTTTTCATCAAAGCCGTTCCTGACAATTCCCTGCAAAACCTCCTCTATTGTCGCAAGAAATTCCTCCTCCTTTAAAAGAGAGGTATCCTTTGCCACCACGCTGAAATAAGGCTGCCTGATACCGTTTTCATAGATGCTGTAAACATCCTTGCCAATCCCCTTATCCACAAGCGCCTGCTTTAAAGGGGCTCCCGGTGCGGAACAAAGTGCGTAATCCAGAACCTGAAACGCCACATACAGCTCTCTGTCCAGATTGTCGGCAACGGACATATTCAGGGAAAGATAAGTATTTTCCTCCTCACTCTCGCCCTCGTTTACAGGATATTCCTTGACCACACGGTTGACCCGATTAAATGCAGACTGTTCCCCGATACGGGAATCCACCTCTATTCCCTCGAAGCCGGACAAATAATGCTTATCAATAAAATCAAGCTTCTCCGCCATATCCATGTTCCCATACAGATAAATATAACTGTTGGAGGGATGATAATATTTTTTGTGAAATTCAAGAAACTCCTCATAGGTAAGCTGTGGGATTGCCTCCGGATCTCCCCCTGACTCGTAGGCATAGGCGGTATCCGGATAAAGCGAACTCATCAGCTCCCTCTCCAGAACGTCGTCCGGCGAAGATAAAGCTCCCTTCATCTCATTATATACCACTCCGTTGACGGTAAGCTCGTTCCCTATATCCTCCAGCTCGTAATGCCAGCCCTCCTGCCGGAAAATAAACTCGTTTTTGTATATATTGGGATAAAAAACCGCATCTAAATATACATGAACCAGATTTTGGAAGTCCTTATCGTTACAGCTTGCCACCGGGTATAACGTCTTGTCCGGATAGGTCATGGCATTCAAAAAAGTATTTAATGAGCCCTTGACCAGCTCCACAAAGGGATCCTTAATGGGAAATTCCTTGGAGCCGCAGAGAACGGAATGCTCCAAAATATGCGCCACACCGGTGGAATCCTTCGGAGGCGTGCGGAAACCGATGTAAAACACCTTATTTTCATCATCGTTGGAAAGAAGGGCAACTCTCGCTCCCGTCTTTTTATGCCTCATCAGGCAGCTCATGCTTTTAATATCGGCAATCTCTCTTTTTTCCAATATTTCATAAGCAGTTAATTCTTCTATACGCATAACATGTATCGTTCCTCTCCTAATTTTATTGCAAAAAGCATTCCTATAAGACTGCTTCTGCCTGCGCGCTCGGCCGCGCTCTCATTTCATACCATTCAAAAATAATTTCTCCTAAATCCGGATAGCTCTTTTTAATATATCCGTATTTCTTTTCAAAATGGGCGCCGCTTTTGGTATATTATTCTCCAAATATTTTTTTATATCGCTCAATAACAATATTATTTCAACAAAAGGCTTCTCCCGCCATTGACTGATACGTCTTCTCCCGCTTATGCGACGGTAATTTTTAAAATGTCATCAGCGCAAGCTTGCTCATGCAAAGCTCCTGAATTACCACGCCTTTTGCCTCCTTTTGAGAGGGCGTCATAGCCGCAAGCTGCTCCACACTCAGAAGCCTTGTAGTATACCGCTTCCTTCGTTTTCCCGTAAAAGACTTTTTCTCTTCAATGATGTTAACCTTCGCTCTGGCCTTTATCTGCTTATATATTTTGACCGTAAAGCTCTCAGGCTTCAAATAATACAGATGCGTCTCCAAAGTATCCTGCAAATCAGCCTCCGGCAAAATATATCTTTCCACAATCAGGCGAAATTTAAACGGGATGTTCTCTTCCTCCAAAATCTCTCCCAAGGTATACTTCGCTCCCACATACAAAGAAGTCGTATCCTGCATACTATATTTGTAATCTTCATATACCGTCTTTTGCATACTGCTTCAGCACTCCGTTTCCGGCAGAATATCCTTCGCGGCAGAATCAATATATTCGATTCCAAAACCGCTCATCCTGACCGCGTCCTCAATCGCCTTTCTGGTAAGTCTGGTCTCGGCCGCAAGCTCCTTCACCGTAACCTTACGGCGCAAATCCTCCGAAAGCTCCTTTGCCTTCTCAAACACCTCATTGACCTTATCCGCCACCCTCTGATCCTTTTTTTGATTATCGGCATTCTCTTTAATATATTCCTCCATGGCGTCCATAATCATTTTGCCCAGCATCCCCTGCGCTTCCTCCGGTCTCTCCAGACTTCCCAGCATGGTAACTCCCATGGCGAGCGCCACATTTCCTTCCCCAATCAAATCTTCCAGATACACGCCTTGACCCGCATACAGCTTGGCAATCTCTGCAACATCCTTCAGATAAAGCTCCACAAGCCTGTTCCTTGCCTGCGCCTCTCCCGCCATGGCCGAAATAGTATACGCCTTTCTTTCACTCTCGCTGCACATAGGCATCCTTGCTATCTCGTCCAAATAATCCTGCAGATAATCCCTCTCCTCGTCCGTCAAAAAATCGTCGGGATCCATAGGCTCTCCGATTCCCACCTTATGCTGAAGCAGATAATCGTATACCATCTGAAGCTTATCGTCCGAAAGCTCAAGCCGAGCAAATTTCTCCCTCACCTGTTCTTCACTGACGCAGTTTCCCTGCTGTTTTGCAAGCTTTCTTATCTGCTCCAACGACTGTGCAAACAATACTTCTTTATTCATAAAAACCGTGCCTTTCTTGGACCGAAAGCCGGCCCTTCGCTTATTTTACGTGCTCATGGGTAAATAAATGATCCTGACAATACTCATAGTTACCGTTGCACTTAGAACAAAAGCGAAATTCCAGCTCAGGATTGCTCTCCTCCGTCCTGCCGCAGATTGCGCACTTATGGGTGGTAGGCTTCATCCCCTGCCTTACCTGCTGTTTAAATTCCGCCCTGCGCTTCACCTGCTTGGGATTCATATGGGAAAGATTTCTGGAACGAAGATAGAACACACCGAAATTCAACAGTGCCGCCCCTATAAGAAATCTGTGGAAAATACTTCCCTCTATCATGCTATATACCATCAGCACAGCGTCTAAAATTCCCATCCATTTTACCTTCACGGGAATCACAAACATCAAAAGCACCTGAACCTCCGGATAGGTTGCCGCAAAAGCAAGAAAAACCGACAAATTTATATAATAGGTATTGAAAATTCTCGCCGCGCCCCGCCCTTGCATATTATATGTCCAGATTTCGGCAAACAAATCAGCCGTTTCCCCTATATCAAAATATACAAACGCCATACATAAAAAGCTTCCGATTATGGTAAACAAAAGACCCGTGATAATATATACATTATACCGGTAGGTTCCCATGGTGCGTTCCATTGACGTACCGATATTGTAAAAAAACAAGAGCATTATGATAGTAAGCCAGTTAAAGCTGTCCGGCGGAACTACCAGCCATGTAAAAAGCCTCCACACCTCTCCATGTAAAATTCTGTAAGGGTCCAAAGTCAGAAACACAAAAAAACTACCGTTGACCAGCTGAATAATATACCCCACTATATAGCACATGATCAGTATCAGCGTCAGGTTCGGTATTGCATATTTCCCAAACTTTCTCTCGAACTTTCCCATCCTGTTTTGTCTCCTCCATCCTGTCAAGCCGTTTTTGGGCAGACGATTCCTGCATGAAGCGTACGCTCCCGGCATAGCTTTTATTATGATGCGAAAAGCGTACGCCATGACTGCTTTTACTATTTTAACATCACCGCATTAATAAGTAAACAAACCATTTTCCGATTTTAGATACTTTTTAGTTTTTTACAGTTTTTGTTCGTTGCAATTTCATAATATGTGTCGTATAATGCAAAGGAATGTCGATTTTAGGAAGGATGTAGTTATATATGAATTTACAGAAAAATGAAGCTGCCTTAGGTATTGATATAGGTTCCACTACCGTTAAGATTGCTATTTTAGATGAAAATCATAATATTTTATTTTCCGACTATGCAAGACACTTTGCCAATATCAGGGAAACGCTTTCAAAACTGCTTAACAAAGCGTATGAAAATCTGGGAAACCTTACCCTGTATCCCATGATCACCGGCTCCGGCGGGCTGACGCTTGCCAACCATTTAGGGGTGCCTTTTACACAAGAAGTGATTGCCGTTGCCACCTCCTTAAAGGAGCTTGCCCCCAAGACGGACGTCGCCATCGAACTGGGCGGCGAAGACGCCAAAATCATCTATTTTGAGGGCGGAAATGTGGAACAGCGTATGAACGGTATCTGCGCCGGAGGTACCGGCTCCTTTATCGACCAGATGGCTTCCCTTATCCAAACCGATGCGTCAGGCTTGAATGAGTATGCCAAAAATTATAAATCCTTATACGCCATTGCGGCACGCTGCGGCGTATTTGCCAAAACCGATATACAGCCCCTCATCAACGAGGGCGCTACCAAAGAGGACTTATCCGCCTCCATTTTTCAGGCGGTGGTAAACCAGACCATCAGCGGACTTGCCTGCGGTAAGCCCATAAGAGGGCATGTCGCTTTTCTCGGCGGTCCTCTCCACTTCCTGTCTGAGCTGAAGCTTGCTTTTATCCGTACCTTAAAGCTGGACGAGGAACATATTATTGACACGGATAATTCCCATCTCTTTGCGGCTATCGGCTCGGCTCTGAACGCCAAAGAAGAGATTTCTTACACCATGGAGGAAATGGTGGGCAAGCTCTCCTGCGAAATACACATGGAGTTTGAGGTAGAGCGTATGCAGCCCTTATTTGCAGACACCTCCGAATATGAAGCTTTTACCCGGCGCCACAGGGCAAATCACGTACAATCCAGAGAGTTATCCGACTATCAGGGCAATGCCTTCTTAGGTATAGATGCAGGCTCCACCACCACCAAGATTGCGCTGGTGGGCGAGGACGGCTCCCTGCTCTATTCCTTCTACAGCAGCAACGACGGAAGCCCCTTAAGCACGGCAATCCGTTCTCTCAAGGAAATCTATTCCTCCCTCCCGGAGGGTGTTAATATTGTGCGCTCCTGTTCCACCGGCTACGGTGAAGCATTAATGAAGGCCGCCTTTTTATTGGATGACGGCGAGGTCGAGACCGTTGCGCACTATTATGCCGCCGCCTTTTTCAACCCTGACGTAGATTGTATCCTTGACATCGGCGGACAGGACATGAAATGTATCAAAATCAAAAACCAGACCGTTGACAGCGTACAGTTAAACGAGGCGTGCTCCTCCGGATGCGGTTCCTTTATCGAAACCTTCGCCAAATCCCTGAATTACAATGTGCAGGACTTTGCAAGCGCCGCGCTTTTTGCCAAGCACCCTATAGATTTGGGAACACGCTGTACCGTTTTCATGAATTCCAAGGTTAAACAGGCGCAAAAGGAAGGCGCTTCCGTTGCGGATATTTCCGCCGGGCTTGCCTATTCCGTTATAAAGAACGCTTTATTTAAGGTTATCAAGGTATCGGACGCCTCACAGCTTGGAAAAAATATCGTAGTGCAGGGCGGTACCTTTTATAATGACGCCGTCCTCAGAAGCTTTGAAAAAATTGCGGACTGCGAGGCGATACGCCCCGACATTGCCGGTATCATGGGAGCTTTCGGAGCGGCTCTGATTGCGAGGGAGCGCTACGAGGCAGGCTTTCATTCCTCCATGCTCTCCTACGAGAAAATCTGCGCCCTGCAATTTGAAACCAGCATGGCAAAATGTAAGGGCTGTACCAACAGCTGCCGCCTTACCATCAATAAATTCTCCGGAGGACGCCAATATATTTCCGGAAATCGCTGCGAGCGCGGTATCGGCGGTCAAAAGAACGCCAACAATGTGCCGAATCTGTTTGAATATAAGCTGCTCAGGCTGTTTAATTACCCTTCTCTGGAGGCCGACGAGGCAAAAAGAGGAACGGTGGGAATTCCCAGAGTCCTGAATATGTACGAGAATTATCCCTTCTGGCATGTATTTTTCACAAAGCTTGGATATCGGGTTATCCTTTCTCCCAGCTCAAACCGCAAAATATATGAACTGGGCATCGAATCCATTCCCAGCGAATCGGAATGTTATCCCGCAAAGCTTGCCCATGGTCATGTGACATGGCTGATTAGACAGGGAGTCGACTTTATTTTCTATCCCGCCCTGTTTTACGAGCGAAACGAATTCGGAGAGGCAAACAATCATTACAACTGTCCTATCGTGACCTCATACTCTGAAAATATCAAGAATAATGTGGAAGAAATCAGCAGCGGACAGGTTGTCTTCCGCAATCCCTTCATGTCCTTCTCAAGCGTGGACACCATTACCGCCGCTCTCACCAAGGAATTCGGCGAAATACCTGCCGCCGAAATTGCCGAAGCCTGTCATGCGGCTTGGGAAGAGCAGGCCAACGCACACAGGGATATGCAAAAAAAAGGCGAGGAAGTCCTTAAATACCTTAAGGAAACCGGTAAAAGAGGAATTGTCCTTGCCGGACGCCCTTACCATATAGATCCGGAGATTAACCACGGTATCCCCGAGCTTATCACCTCCTACGATATAGCGGTTTTGACGGAGGATTCCGTCTCCCACCTTGCCGCACCCGAACGGCCATTGATTGTATCCGACCAATGGATGTACCACTCCCGCCTTTACGCAGCCGCAAGCTATGTAAAGACAGTGGACAATCTGGATTTGATTCAACTAAACTCCTTCGGCTGCGGTCTGGACGCCGTCACCACCGATCAGGTGAACGATATCCTCTCCGACTCAGACAAGATTTACACTTGTCTGAAAATTGACGAGGTAAACAATCTGGGCGCGGCAAGAATCCGTATTCGCTCTCTTCTCTCCGCTATCAGAGTGCGTGAAAAGCTGGGCAAAACCCGTACCATACGCTCCTCTGCAATCGAAAAGGTATCCTTTACCGAAGAAATGCGAGATAATTATACGATTTTATGCCCCCAAATGTCACCTATTCATTTTGAAATCTTACAGTCGGCATTTAATGCCTGCGGCTATAATTTTGTAGTACTTGACAATGACAACAAGCACTCTGTGGACGTGGGTCTAAAATATGTAAATAACGACGCCTGCTACCCCTCTCTTCTGGTAGTCGGACAGCTTATGGAGGCGCTTCTCTCCGGAAAATACGATTTAAACAAGACCGCAATCATCATGTCTCAGACGGGAGGCGGATGCCGCGCCACCAACTACATCGGCTTTATCCGCAGAGCATTAAAAAAAGCCGGCATGGAGCAGATACCCGTTATCTCTTTAAATTTAGGCGGCATTGAATCCAATCCCGGCTTCCGTCTGAATGCGGACTTATTACTGCGCGCCGCAATCGCAGCCCAGTTCGGCGACCTGTTTATGCGCTGCGTATACCGTATGCGCCCCTATGAGGCGACCCCCGGCAGCGTCGACGCCGTTCATCAAAAATGGCTTAAAAGGGCACAGGCTTTCGTATCCGCAAAGCATGTTAACCTCTTGAAATTCAATAAAATGTGCCGTCAGATTATACGGGATTTTGACCAAATCCCTATTTTGGATATTAGAAAGCCCCGCGTAGGCATTGTGGGAGAGATTTTAGTAAAATTCTCTCCTGCCGGCAATAATCATCTGGTGGAGCTTTTGGAGTCCGAGGGCGCCGAAGCCGTAGTGCCCGACCTGATTGACTTTATGCTCTACTGTTTCTACAACCAAATTTACAAAGCAGAATACCTTGGAACCAGCAAAAAAGCCGCGCGGAATTCCTCTTTGGGCATTTGGGCAATCGAGCACCTTCTGCGGGGCGCATCCGTAAGGGAATTGAAAAAGAGCAGACATTTCTCCGCTCCCACGCCTATCCGCAGGATAGCTTCCTTTGCCGAGCCCATTGTATCCATTGGCAACCAAACAGGCGAGGGTTGGTTTTTAACAGGCGAAATGGTGGAGCTGATACACGACGGGGTTCCGAATATTGTATGTACGCAGCCCTTCGGCTGTCTGCCCAACCACGTGGTGGGAAAGGGAGTGATCAAGGCGCTGCGAAAGGCTTATCCCCAGTCAAATATCGTGGCAATTGATTACGACCCCGGCGCCAGCGAGGTAAATCAGTTAAACCGTATCAAGCTGATGCTTTCCACGGCGCAAAAAAATTTAAAATAATACTTGACCCTTCCCTTAGGTAACCCTCTAAGATAAAACTACGGATATCCGAAAGGCCTCTTTCCCATATCGAAGCGCTACAGCCGGCATACTGAGCCCTTGGCACTTAAGCAGTTAGTCATCACATGCGGCAGGTATACTTGATATGGGAGACACTATTTTATCAACTATAAACAGGAGAGTAACCTATGGAAGAAACACTGTACACTGCGGGAGAAATTGCCAAAATAGCGGGCGTCTCTCTGCGAACGATACGTTTTTATGACACAAAAGGATTGCTTAAGCCGGTGAGCCATTCCCCTTCGGGTTATCGGTACTACAATCAAAAATCCATTGAAGTTCTGCAGCGCATTTTAATGCTGAAATATTTGGGATTTTCTCTGGAGCAAATAGAAAAAATATTGAATGCCGATGCTGAGCAAGCCTTGGACATGGATACCTGTCTCTCCAGACAAAAGGAGCTGCTGCTAAAGCGTAAGGAGCATTTGGAACAGCTTATTTCCACTATTGATATGGCAGCAAGCCATGACGGCGTCGATAAGTGGAACCTGCTGGTACGCCTGCTAAATCTTCTGTCGGATGACGAAAATGTCATGGAACAGTATCAAAACGCTACAAATCTGGAACAGCGGATTTATCTTCACAATTACAGCACTAATCCACAGGGCTGGATGAAATGGGTATTCGAGCGGCTTGCGCTAAAACCGAATACCTGTTGTTTAGAGTTGGGATGCGGAACAGGACTTCTATGGCTGGAAAATATAAATTGCCTGCCTGACGGACTGACGCTCACTCTCACCGATCGTTCGGAGGGCATGCTGGAGCAGACGCGTACCAATTTAGAGCCCTTTTCCAAGCAGTTATCCGAGCGGAATATTCACATTCAATACATGGTTATGGATGCAGCTTCACCGGACCTTGCATCGGCGCAATATGATTACATTATTGCCAATCACATGCTATATCATGTCAAAAACCGAGAGCATTGCCTGCGGACTGTTTATCAGGCGCTAAAACCCGACGGCACATTTTACTGCTCTACCGTCGGCGACCACCACATGGAGGAGCTTCATAATTTGGTTGCGGAATTTGATTCCCGGATCTGCGTTCCCTATGACAATATTACTTCCGGTTTTCGTCTGGAGAATGCCGAACCGCAGCTGCGTAAATTTTTCCCGTCCGTAAGCCGTGAAGATCAGGAAAATGACCTGATTGTGGATAACGTTGATGCAATCTATAATTATGTCTACTCTTATCCCGGCAACGCTTCCTTCATTTTGGACTGCCGTAAGGATGATTTCCGCCAAATGCTTTGTGAAAAATTGCAAAGAGAAGGCGCTATGTACATTCATAAATCAACGGGAATGTTTTCCTGTAAGAAATCTTAATCTTAAATTTAAACGCTTGCAGTACCGGCCGCTGTAACTATTGGCGGTAAAAGTCAAAAACAAGCGGGAAGAATTTTTCGTAAACGAAACTCTTCCCGCTTGTTTTTTCCCAACATATCAGGATGCACACTTTGCGCGCTCATCAATATACTGCTGCAGCAATGCGGCAACCTCATCGGTCTGTAACCCCGACTCTGCAATCAGGTCGCCCACCGACTCTAACTCCCTGCGGCGCTTCTCCGCATAAAGCTCCTCCAGCTCTCTTTTCTCCGACTCTATACGGGTCATCAGTGCGTCAATCAACTCCTGTTTTGCATTTATCTTTTCCTCTATCGTCTTTCGTTGTCCTCTTGCCATAACTGCCTCCTTAAATCTTCACGGCGCTTCTGCCGCCTCTACTCAGTTATAGTATATGGACAAGATTGGGAAAATATACCTGTTCTTTTAATAAATTCCAAGCTGCTTTTTATCTTGTGAAATCCCTTCACCTCAATTAATCCCAATGCAGGTACCAATTCATACCGCCTCATCAAGTTAAAAATATGTTCCCAACGGATACTGCCCTGCCCCAGCGCGAGATGCTCATCCGTCTTCAAATGATTATCGTTCAGGTGAAAATGACGTATATAAGCGCTTAACGTTCTAAACCACTCTTCCGGCTCCTTTGTCACTAACATCATATGGGCAACATCCAGACAAACACCAAAGCGGCTGACATCCCTAAGCGTCTCTGCCAGCTGTGCCAGATATACCGGCGAATCGTCAAACATATTTTCCATGTATATCTCCACCCGGCTGCTCTGCTCAACCAATACGCGCACCGTATGACCCATGCTTTCCAGCCAGTTCCGATAATACAGCCCGTTATCACAGAACGAGGGAATAATTCCCGTGTGAAACACCACTGCCCTGCACCCCAGCTCCTCCGCAATTTCCACGGACTGCTGCATCCTGTACAAACTATGTTTGCGTATTCCGCTGTCCCAACTAAAGGGTACAATATCATAAAACGCACCATGAAGAGTATCTTGACATAACGGGCGGTTTAACTGCCTGTATAAGCCGATTCTCTCCTTTAAGGCGTCTGCATTGTCCAGCAGCCCGGGATTAAAAAAATCATTATATTCATAGCCAAGCTCGTAATCGGACGCCAGCCTCTCATATTTGTCCAGTTCCTCAATATCAGGAATTATCTCCAGCATAACTACTCCTCATGATGAATAAATAAATTTATATTGCCTGCGTTATCGTCTACCGCCTCATGAAACAATCGCAGCACTTCTTTGTCAAGTTTTCCTTTTTCAGCCATATCCGTCAAAACGGAAAAAGCCTTTTTCTCCTCCATGGATTTCTTATAGGGCCTGTCGGAACTGGTCAGAGCTTCAAACACATCGACCACTGCAAGAATCCTTGCCTCAAAAGGTATCTCGTCGCCTTTAAGCCCCCGGGGGTATCCGCTTCCGTCCAAAAGCTCATGGTGTGCTCCGGCCCATTTAATAATGTGGGGATAACGCTTGCCGAAATTCATGTTATGAAGGTATCTTTCCGTATATTCCACATGAGAACGCACCATTCTTCTCTCCGCATTAGTGAGATTACCGGCGGGAATTGTAAGACACTCTACCTCCTCCAAGGACAAATAGCCCATTTCCTTTCCGCCGGCTTTCATGTAGCTTCTTGATCCCATATCCCGAATATAGGCCAAATCCTCTTCGGAAAGACTGGATTTTTTATTGATCTCCTCCACTCTATGACCCGCATCCACAAAATAATTTTTGATTTCTATCCACTTCGCTTTACTGATCCTGCCCTCCAGATAATCAATATGATACAAAGCCATTAAATGCTCAAAACGTTCCAGTACCAAGGGAAGCTTCCCCCCCAGCCGGGAATCCTTGTTAATAACTTCGTTTGGTATCACCAGCTTCCCTATATCATGCATCAAAGCCGCCATCAACAGCTCGTCCCTATCCGCAGCGCAAAAGCAATATTCCGTCTTACCTAATGCGTGCTGCTTATTGATATATTCTACAAGCATCTGTACAAATAAATAGACATTTCTGGAATGATAATAATTATAAGGAATACGAGTGTCAATAGCATCCGTAAACACTTGTGTAATGGACATCATCAGCTGCTCTATTTCCTGAACAAACTGCATATTCGACACGGCAACGGCTGCCTGTGAACCCAAGGACTGTATCACCATTTCATATTCCTTCTCAAAGGGTATAACTTTCCCGTTTTTATCCCTTGCATTAATAAGCTGAACCACTCCCACCAATTTGTCCTCATGGCTCACAAGAGGAAATACAAGCATGGATTTAGTCCTGTATCCGGTCATCTTATCATATTCTCTCGGTCCGCTGAAATCAAATTCATCACAGCTGTACGCATCCTCAATATTCAATAGCTTCCTGTGGATTGCCGAATATGCGCATATATTTTTCTCGTCCATAACTACGGGAGGATACTGCTTCTCCCTTGTTCCCCTTTGGTCAATTCCAAGGGAATTACTCTTCATTATACAAAACTGCAGTTTTTCGCCGTCAAAAATATACAATGTACCCCCGTCACACTCCGTCAATTCCATGGCGCAATTGATAATTTTAGACAATAGCTCGTCATAATTCCGCTCCGAAGCAAGCTGAATCCCTATTTCCAATATCTTATTCGCTTGTATCTGCTCCATCCGTATCCTCCAATAAATAGGCCTCCACTAAGTCACGTCTGCCCTTAAGCGACTGTTTACCTACGGAAACAGCCTTATATCGATCCTTTACATGCTCGTACATATCACTGCTTATCAGCACCTGCCCCCTCTTGGCAATGCTTTCCAGCCTCTCGGCAACATTTACCGTATCGCCTATTGCCGTGTAATCCATTCTGAAGCTACAGCCGATATTTCCCACCACGGCACTGCCGCAATGTATGCCTACACCGCATGCTATTTCAATTCCAAACTCTCTCTTTATCTCTTCCTTTACCATATCCACGGAATGAATAATATCCAGTCCGGTCTGAACGGCCTTATACCAATAATCTTCTATGTCCAGCGGTGCATTATAAACCGCCATTACCGCATCACCTATAAATTTATCCAGCGTTCCCTCATTCTTAAAAATCGCCTCCGTTACCAATCCGAGATAACGATTCAAAAAACCAACCACATCTTCGGCTAAAAGCCCCTCTGAAAGAGAAGAAAAGCCCCGGATGTCCACAAAAAGCACTGCTATCTCCCTGTTCTGCCCTCCCAGTTCAATCTCATAATTTCCGCTTTTACCCAGTTCATCCACCACCTGCGGCGCCATATAGGTTCGGAATACATTTAATATTTTACGTTTGCGGAACCGCTCCGTCGCATATCCCACAGCTACCCTTAACAAAAATATTACCGCCACAAAACAAACCGGCAGAAAACTACGCCAGTAGCTTCCTCGGCTGTACAAATATTTTGAAATGGCAAAAATCATGGCTTCAATCACTACACAGCCGGCAAAGCCTATGGGAAACCGACTGCTAAACACCAGCCATGCACACAAAAACACAATCACCGCTGCCAGTAATATCCTCAGCCAATCCGGCAGCTCCGTATAAGTACGCTCGGAAAGCAGGGCGTTTACATGATTAGCCTGAACCTCCACCCCGTTCATGACGGCGCCCCTTGCAACCGGTACCATATATTGATCCATCATTCCCTGAGAATAAGCGCCAACCAACACAATACTGTCCTTAAATATTTTCGGATCATATTTACCGTTCAGCACGTCCGTATAAGAATATATCTCATACATTCCCGGCTCTGCGGTATAATCAAAACCATAGATACCGTTTTCGCTCATTTCAGGAAAAACATCTGCTTCCCCCGCCCACTCCTTATAGCAGGCATATATCTGCCACGCAAAGCCGTACTCCGTCTCTTCACCGTCGTCTGCCGACAAAAGGGAGCGCCTTACATAATTATCCTTATCCTGTACCACATTCGTAAAACCGCTGACGGTAACGTTTCTCAGTGCCTCATAGGGCTTTTCTATTTGCTCCACATATAATGTATTCATCTGTAGGCTTCCGTCCGGAAGCTGCTCCAGCTTTGAGGTATACTCCACATAAGAAGCCATTACCACATGCTCAAACTTAGCCGCCGCCAAAACCAGTGCGGTATCGCCCTGCGAATCCCTGTCTCCGAAATAATTGATATCAAAAGCTATCACCGCAGGAGCGCGCTCCGGATCAAAAGAATTCAATAAATCCGCCGCCTGCTGTCTTGACCATTCCGAAAAAGCCCCTATCTCCCGAAGGGATTTTTCGTCAATCCCAATAATTTTAATACGGTTGTCTACCGGTTTTTCCTCCATAAATATAATGTCGCCAAACCAGTATTCCGCCTTTTCCATAAACGGTAGGCAGGCTAACAGCGCCGCTGTCAGAGAAGAAGCAACAATTAAAATCCATTTTCTCATTTACCGCCTGAAGCTCCCCATTTTGCTTTGAACAGATATTCGTTGCCCGGTTCAAGCATTACATCCTTATAAGACGTATTTTCAGAGTTTACCCAATCCTCTATCGGCTGACCTTGATTTGCTCCGTTCAGAATTATATTATTTGATATTGCTCTGCTTGGGGCGGGTCGTTCGGTAGTACTTGGTTCTACCAAAAAGATATCCGCCAAATCTCCCTGATCATTTACTGCAAACTTCACCAGACAACGCCATGATGTATCCACATCAACCCACAGCGCCTTCAGTGATTCCACTCCGTCAACAACCTCCGTTCCCATTCCCCACAGCGCACCATCCTGATTAGTCTTAATCCATGCCGCCAATATGCTTGACCCCTTATGCGGATAAGTATACCCTTCATACCTGCCCACACCTTCAATTTCCGGTCTTTCAAAGCCTGCACAGCCCTCTCTCATTGCCACACAATAATAATAATTTGTATCTGAATCCCTGTATATCACAGGATAATAATATACACCGTCAATTTCCCATACCGAAAAGAGACAAAGGTTAGAATTTACCGTTCCATTGGTAAAATCCCACTTCTCTCCCGCCTCTGTATACCAGCCTGCAAACCTTACCTCTCCGGATACGCCAAGTTCATTGCCATTCGGAATTTTCCCTTTCGTCGGTATATTCGGTTCATCCAAGCGAGCGAGCGCCTGTACCGTATCGGTTTTATATTCATTCGGTATTACGCTTATATAATCCGCATACCACACCCCGTCTGTTTGATATGCCGAAGTTATACCCGGTATAAAATAATATACATGATAACTGCCTGAGCCGTCCGAACCCTGATCCGGATAACACCACGCCTGACTGCATTGCGGTACAGACGGATCCTGTGGCGGTATCGAAGCGTCTGGAGTCGGTGATATGCTCGGAGCCGTCGTCTCCTGCGGCGGTATCGTAGGCTCAGGCGTCCTTGTAGGTTCCGGCGTCTTTGTAGGCTCCGGCGTCCTTGTAGGCTCCGGCGTCTTTGTAGGTTCGGGCGTCCTTGTAGGCTCCGGCGTCTCCTCCGGCTCAGGCGTCCTCGTTTCCTCCGGAGGATTCGTGGGCTCAGGTGTTGCCGATACCTCCGGAGCTTGTGCAGATTCGGGAGTCCGCACGGGCTCGGGCGTCTTTGTCGCCTCCGGCTTCTTCGTAGGTTTAGGCTTTGAAGCCGCCGGCTCCTTTGTAGCGGCAGGACTTACCGTCTCCTCCGGCTCCTCTTCGGAACTTAGCGTCTCAGAATCCTCCGACTCTTTTTCCTGATTCGCAATATCAACATTTTCTTCATCGGAAACTTGCCAGTCCTCCAGCTTAACCTTACCCATATTTAACTTGCGCTGCCCGCCGTTTATCTGCTGCAGACGGTTTATCATCTGCTCATCCATTATACTATCCTGAATCTCGCCTCTTTCCGTCAGGAATCGAGACGGATTACTATCCGTAAATATGGTATATTCACCCGCCCCGTATAACACAGGCTCTTTGTCACCAAGTCCGACGGCAACATTTCCCTCATATACTATAACCATAACGGCGTTTTCACCCTCATACGAAAGCTTGCGCACTTCATATACGGTTCCCCGTACCGACATGGTAGCGTTGGGAGTTGCAATCTCATAGCCTGCTCTTTCGCTTAAGGGATTCTGCAGTTCACTCAGCACGCTTCCTTCATCCAATCTGATAGAGGTCTTGCCATCGCTTTCGTTTCCCTCTGCCGTAACCTCCATGGCGCCTGATTCACCCAGCATTACATATTTGTCCGCATCCAAACGCAAAACCACATAGGCATCGTCCGCCGTACGCAGATAATCCCCCGATACCAAATTCATGTTTTCCGATGCGTCCAGACTGCCAACACCCTTTCTCTCTATGATGACGCTCCCGCTCAGCTCCGCTACCTTGATGGAACGGTAAGACTTAGCGTTCCTTCCGCACAGACACACAATAACAGCTATAATTACGGCAATCAAAATGATTGCCGCTGCCGCTGCAAAATAAAGCTTTTTGTTTTTTAATTTTTCACTCATAGTTTTTCACTCTGCTTTTTCCAAAATTATAAAATATGTATCGTCAATAATTTATGATTCTATTATACTATGTATTAAAAATTGTTGTCAATGATGTTTCGCCTTTACCGTAAGGACTCACGTTCGACTTCTTTAGCTACCACTACAAATCTTCCGTCCTTTACATCATAAGCGCAGGTGGAAAGCGTCAGAAAATTATCCCCCGGCTGCGCCGTTACTCCGGTATCATAAATAGATAAATTTTTTATGTTATCATAAAAATATTGAAATTCTTCCTCTGTATTTGCATGAAAAAACGTATAATATTTAAATGATTTATCCGTAGAATAATATATACGACTGCCAAACGCAGCAAGCACCTCATATTTGCGCAGCTCTCCTCTTGTGTAGAGCTCCAGACACTGATGCTCTCGATAATATTTCTCACTTCTGTATTCATCCAAGCTTCCGAACATAGTTCCCGCCTTCATATTATGACCATGAATAATAAGATTAGTGGTCATCGCGTCATCATCCAGAGAGCTGTCCGTATCCAACACCAGACTGCCTGATTTATCTTCATTTCCATAGAAATCCCGGTTCAGATAATACTCTTCATCCTCCATAGTCTGCATAACAGGATAATCAATCACCGTATCCTTTATTTTTAGCCATGCAATCATATCATCGTTTCTGGAAAATGTATCCGTATAGGGGTTTTCTCTCAAAGCTTCCCAGACAAGCTCCGCATTCTTAACGCTCGCCCACATGCCTCCCCATTCTGTTCCTTCTTTCAGATTAAGCTGCTTTTTCTGCTGCTGTCTGATTTCTTCCACCTTTTGCTCCGATAATCGTTCCTTCATAAAGGTGTCCGCCGTTATCCATACAATCATGATTGCGCCTGCTGCCGCAAGAAGAGCGCATACTGTCGCCGCTACCCTGCGCCACAGGGGCAGGGTCAGGATTACCTTCCTGAATACCTCCCACTCCTCTTCCCCCAAGTCAATAAATTCCAGCCCCTCATTCTCTTCATCCCAATCAAACTCAAGAATTCCGTATTCCTCTTCCGCTAAATCAAACTCGAGAAAATCGTCCCGTATATCTTCAAAGTCATACTTATATACGTCATATTCTGTTTCGTCCAAATCAAACTCAAGAACCCTGCTCTTTGCCTCGTTCATATCTATCAGCCCTAAATTTTCAATCATAACCATCACCCGCTATGAATAGTCCTTCATAGCAGCTAAATAAAGCTGCCGCTCCGGCTAAATCCAGCCGGGCGGCAGCCTCAACAATCAATTCTTTTTCCTGAATAATTCTTTCTTGCCAAACATAACAGCCATAGCCGCCAACAATACGGTCGCTAACGAAGGAATCACTATAGGCAGCGCATCACCGGTCTTAGGAACCTTGTCCTTTATGGCGGCTGCCTTGATATTGTCAAAGCTTCCCTTCTCGCCATATATAACGGCATAAACCGAAAAGCTGTCTGAGCTGAATGTGACGGTAGCAGGGTCATTGTCCTCATCGGGCAAGATTGTCGCTACCCCCTCGTGCACACGCAGCACAGCAAAGTCATATGTATTTCCGTCCACATTGTCCGGAGCGGCAACCGTAATGGCAATCGGTGAATTCAACTCGCTTGCCGTTCTGACCGGCGCCCCGTTGCTCCCCATAACGTTCAATGTAATGTCCAGTATATAGCCCAATTTAGCCCCTGCAGAATCTACCGTTTCATCAACGAACTTTTTCATGGATTCACCCACAAAGCCATGCATTTCCATTTGCAGACGCTCTCCGTTTTTTACGCCCGCCGCCGCATTTACTGCAGAAAGCTCTGAAGAAACCTTAGCCTTGGTGGCTGTGGCGTTGCTCACCGGAACACTGGAATCGGGAAAAACTACAGCGCTTCCTGTACTATTTGAGATACTGCCGCCTGTACTGCTTCCGCTATTAGAAGCAGCGTCGTAAATTTCGGAAGGCTCGCCCACATCACCATCTAAAACAACTGTAATGTCGCCGCTAAGCGCCCTGATCATGGCATAATATCTAAATTTTCCATACTTATTTATATAATCGCTCAGCTGCAGATGTGTCGAACTTACGCCTTGAATCGTTTCCGCAAATGTTTTGGTTCCGTCAGCCTTATAATAATATAAAATTATATCATATACTGCGTTATCACCTACCGAGTTCCAGCGAAACAGACCGGGAGTTTCCTTATCCCACCAGCCCACCGTAGTTCCAAGCTTTTTCGTGGGCTTTGCGTAAACCTTCGCAGCAGAGACGGCCGACCAATCGCTGTCGGCTTCGGAATACTCATCCAATGATTCCTTGAGAGCCATCACTTTAAAGGTATAGCTGCCATCTCCCCATGAAACGATTTGCTGCAGGATTTCCTCCGCGTTAACCTTCGATTCCACATAATCATACACTGTTTCCTCGCCCTTATTTATTACAACCCAATAATCCTTTGCGCCTGCCACTGCTTTCCACGCAGGCTTCCAGCCATCCCATGCAAGGCCGTCAGGAGCCGACAATCTCTCCGTAACGCTCGGCGTGTCCGTGCCTCCTTCGTCAGGAATCTCGTCACCTCCGCCGGGAGTCTCCTCCCCTGTGTTGCCTCCGCCGGGAGTCTCCTCTCCTGTGTTGCCTCCTGACACGGTTTCCGCAAAAACTGTCGTTGTCAATCCATTGCCTCCGGATACAGCCAATACTGCTGCCAGCGCCAAAATACCGATACCCTTTATCAGCTTGTTCTTCATCCTAACCTCCATGCTGCGACTGTTTTAAAAGATACGCGCACTTCACATTTTGGCGCAGCACAAAATGCGAAAAACTACTTATATTATTAATCGCTTATTCGTAAAAGTCAAGTTTTTTATCAATACGTTTTAGCGGATACGAATAGTATACCGGCGCCCCGCTATTTCCACAATTGCAAAAGCTCGCTTTATAAGGTTCTTATCACTTCTACCGCGTGACGCTCCACCTATAATAAATAGAGGGCAAAAGCTCTCTGCAATTTTGCCCTCTTGAGCGCCGACAAGGAGATTTGGCTATACTGTCTAACATACGGATTATGCTCATTTTCTTCATTGCACTGTGCTATTGGCAAACGTATCCATAAAAGTCAACATCTCAATAATATTATCCACAAGACTATCGTCAATGCTTGTCCAAGAATAATTGTATCCAGGAAAGTATGGACACAGCTTATATTCTGCTTGCTTATAAGTTATTGACATGCACGCCAAGGGTCGTACACCCGTTTTATCCGTTTGAATGCAATATCTACATCCATCACACCTTTTTGTACGTTCCGTAACGAAATCTTTGACTTTTTGATTCATAGAATCAAAATTTTCTAAAAAGTTCTTCATTCCATACGGAATGCATAAACCCAATGCCGTAGGATTACGCACATAGGCATCATACTGCACTGATATTCCTGTGTGCTTAATTTTGTATTCATTACCGCCGTTGGGTTGTTCATTGCCCCACATTGGATTCGCATAAGTCAATGCTAATTTACAATTACTTGCTGTTATATCATATATATCATATGGTCTATATCCATTTGAAACCATCCAGCTTTCAAGCCTGCGAAATACTTTCTCCCCCAATAAACGTGCATACACATCAACAGAGTAAACATAGTCTCTGCGGAAAAGACAATATGTAAAAGCTGTTTGGGTTGCATCGGGGCGACTTGACATCCAAACCCATGCGGCTGGCAGTTTCTTTAAATCTTCAATCCCCAATGCAGACAAAATTTTCAACTGCCTTTTGTTTAATTTTACATCAGCGCCTTGTCCTATTTGGAACATATTCTGCAATAGCTTTTCGATTGCATTCTTAATTTTTAGTACATTAGTTTCTAACTCAGGTTTTCCATATCCCTTTTTATAACGGCTTGGAAATGCGTCATCTTCATGTAGCGTTGAGACAATCAATGATGGATCATGAAATAGCAGCTGGTACAGTTTCTTCATTAAATCATAAAAAGCTTTTTGTTCTGATATACTGACCTCGGCACCTTTTTCCGGTACAAATTCCGGGAACACTGCTAAATATGCGTTTACCATCCGTTGTTCTAAATTTGCATACCCCACTTTCCTTCCTCCTAACCAGACGTTCATTTGCATTCTTAGTAATATTTAATCCTTCTTTCATTTGATCTAATAATTGTTTATAAAATTCCACCTGCTCTTTAAAATAAGCTGTTCTTTCAATACTATCCGGTAATTTTGAAAGTCTGTCTAAAATATCTTTCAAGGCATTATCGTAGTTATTATTTGATGTAAAGTTTGTATACTTTTTGTTTTCCAAATACTTTCCATTTTCCATCTTACTAAATTTTGAAACAAATCGTTATATATTCCTGTTCTTGTCAAATATAATATGAGCTCTCCATTATCAATTTCATATATTTCTTAATTACATCTGTCAGCAATGAAATGTCATATCCATCCCGAGATTAGAAACAAGCTCCTGCCGCTGCGCTTTTAAATCCTCATCTATTCTCATTGTTATATTAGTTGTCGCTATAATATCAACTCCTTCCTTTATACCCTCTTTTTCACCTACTCCAAACTGAACATTTCTCCCAATACTATATAAAATACTTACACTTTTCCAAATAGAACTGCTGCTCTTTTTCAAACAGACCGATTAACTTACGCAGAGAGCTTTCTTCCCTATACTCTTTCAACGATTACAGATATTCATTTCTATTTACATCCTCGTTCACAACCGGCACAATACCATTCTTCAGGCATTCTCTAAAGAGAATCAGCCTGCCGGTCCGACCATTTCCAGCATAAAACGCCTCTTTCTGTACTCATAAACATACCGTTTACTGTACTTATGTTATATGCTGCTATTATGCACAGGTCAACAGAATTATATCCAATACTGACTATTCTTTAATTTTCATTACGGACCTTATTCCTTGCAGTTAGAAAAATGCAAAAAAGATAAAATACTGATACAGCAAAAATATAAGCACCAAAATTCTAATACCGCCACACCTATCCACGTTGGGCTATCCGCTTTGAATACCTCAAACATAGGAATAATCAAACAGGAGATAAAAAACACTCCATGTACCACGAGCAGATATTTCAGCCACTTGTCTCTTTTCGTCTGTGGTTTTACCGTCAATCCTGCAAAGAATGTAGCTAATGACATGACAGCATAGCCTAATAAGTCATAGTTAAAGAGCAGTCCGTATTGTTGAAAATCAAGAAGCACCGTAGCTTGTTGTGTTAAATCATTTAGTCGAACAGTTGTTAATTGTGCAAAATAGACTAATAAAATGATAGCTGTATATATGGCGGCAAAAGCCGCCGAAACATAGCCCGATAATTTGGCTTTCTTTTCTGAAAAGTAAGCATATCCGCACATCATTAGTACAAAACTAAATGCAATGAACATAGAAGAAAAGTAACTGCCATAATCAAAGCCAAATAACATAGACAGAGCAAAGCAGAGTATCGCAATGAAATTAGCGGCAGAGCCATACACCCCTATTTTCTTATTCATCAACCTGCACCGTCCCTTCAAAAAGAATATCGACTAATTTACCAATATATGCGGCTCTATCCTCGGTTTTCGTAAAATCATAACCAAGCAGTTGTTTGACTGTTTCACTTCCTAAAAATGCTGTCTGCATTGCGGCAGTAAGAATAAATACAAACATAGATTTAGCCTCATTCGATATATCATTCTTCAAAGACAGCGAAAAGCCCCGTTGAGTAAGTATAGAATTACAATTCTTCGTATAACTTTGGAAATCACCCAAAATAGAAACACGCGAAATTGCAGAATGTTCAAATAGAAATTCAAAAACATAAGTGGCGCAAGCTGTTAAACGTTCTTTATCTGTTTCATATTGCTTCGGCATCTGAAATTCTGTAACCACTTTTCCGATAATGCGTTGCACACATTCCGTTATTAATTTTTCTTTACTTCCAAAGTGATAGTTGATTAAGCCTAATCCGACGTCTGCTTTTGTTGCAATCATACGGGCAGTAATATCTTTAAGGTTACCGTTGTACTGTTCAATCAATTCGGTTGTCACTTCAATAATGCGATTTTTTACATTAGCGTTTTTGTCCATATCAAGCCCTTCTTGAACATTGTTCAACCACATTATATTGAACGATGTTCTAAAAGTCAATAGATTTTCCAAATTTTTACCTCATTTTCATCTTTCCCGGAAACAATATGGCGGTAATAAGAATGATTTTGACTAACTGCTAGAGCTGTATAGACATACTGTAAAACTTCCTTAACCGTTTGCCAAAAAAATACTGTTTTTCTTTTATAAATATTTGGCATTTCTGAAACTTCCTCCTAGCAGAATATAAGGAAAACTTTTTGTAAAATTTTTCTCAAAACTTCGTCAAAACCACCTTGTGCGGTGTTGTAGGCAGTGAGCGGATTTTCAATGAGGCTGGCGTCAACTACATTAACGTCAGCCTCATTCTCAACAGGCAAAATCTGTCCGGCAAGCCATAGGTGTGGCTTTAAATGTTTCGTCAAGTAACGCCGTTATTTCGCATACATAAGCATTATAATTGTTTGACTGCGGCAACGGTGCATAAGAAAAAGATAAATTTCTTTTTTGTATACTCCAACAAAAAATTGTATTCATGGGTCGCATAATTTCCTCCAAAGAATCTTTCTATCAATTTGATGGCTTTATCGTAACCATGAGTTAAAGATTCAAATTCATCACAATACTTTTCGCATATTTTACATTGCTTTTTAGAAAACTCATCCTACATTCTAACATTATATATAATGCAAACAAGTCCGTTACCATCAAGTATCCGTACACACTCACGCTTAAATTCTGTAATATTAAACCAATGAAATGCTGACGCAGCTGTAATAAGCGAAACAGAATGTTGACATAGTCCTGTGTTTTCGGCACAAGCATTAATCGAATGAAAATGTAAATAGTGGAACAGATTATCTTCTGCCTTTTTACGCATATCTCTATCAGGTTCCACCGCATATGTCTCATAGCTATATCTGACAAATTCCTTTGTTAATAAACCTGTTCCCGAACGGATATCTGCAACGATACTATTTGTTTGCAAAAATCAGCTTGTTTGCCATATGACATCTCCGGCAATTCAAATTTGCCACTTTCTTTAACATATAGATTATAACACTCGGACGTAATTTTTCTATTATTACCGCACCTGCTGATATATCAGACAAGAGAACGAACACAACGAGCGCTTTCCCGCATACATATTATGGTATTGTCGTATATTTGCTCATTTCGTTTTATATCTTCACAGAAAATCAGGGCACCATTCAGGCTCCAAAATATGAAAAAACATTGCAATTTAAGTTACCACCATATACGAAAAGGTCGATTTGGGCAAATATTTTTAACCTTAATGCTTTTTGTCGATTCAAAGTGAAATATTATTTCCATATATATTTTAAATCCGGTTAAAAGTATTGACATATCACAATGATTTGCATATAATGTAAATATAAACATTATTTTTTAACTCTTATCGTTCTATTTTAAAAAGCAAATTGATGCTGTATAAGTTAATCAGTTCATATGTTTATGAAAGGAGGACAATATGGGTAGATTATTAATTTTTGGAGGTATTGTTGCAGTTTTGCTTTATGTCGTTACTGGCGGTGTAAGTCCTGATGCAGACATGGAGATGTTGTGTGATCGTAATTAAAAAGTGATAAGCGCAGATAAGAGGCATCCCCGGTGGTGTCTCTTATTTTGTTTATGTTTTCTATAATGATAAAGATTATGTTATTTTACTAGATTTAGAATAGTCGCAATTTTCTTATACTTATTTTTACGTTTTTGTATATTCGTCACATTTGGCAATAAATATTATAGTAATAAAAATCTTTATGCCCAGTTATGAGACTAGTAGACGGCATAAAAGACCATATTATAGGCTTAATAGCTGAAGTCAGTACACCTGTTAAAATAGAATCATTTCACGCATTAAAAATATTATTTCTTTTAAAATCATACGTATAGGATACTCTCCTTTCTTCACATTTTTTAATCGAACATATGTCTGATTATCTTTTTGATCACTGTATATTAGGCTCTTTTCTCGTTCTCTGTTACCACACCATTTCGGCATAAAAAAGCATGGATTTACATGGAAATACATTATTTGTCCAAAACCTCAAAACCCGCATAAAACCTAGTAAAATACAGCATTTTCTCATAAATCATACGGTGTTACCTGATATTAATGTATATCAGGTAACCACTTTCTTACAGATCATACGGTGTTACCTGATATTAATGTATATCAGGTAACCACTTTCTTACAAATCATACGGTGTTACCTGATATACATAGTAATTGAGCCAGTTGCTGTATAGATTATTGCTGTGGGCGCGCCATTGCAGCAAGGGCCTCTCCTGAGGGTTGTTTCCGGGATAATAATTGTACGGCACCTGAATGGGAAGCCCTTTCTTTAAATCACGATGGTATTCATTATGTAAGGTGTATCTGTCGTATTCGGGATGCCCGCTTACAAATATTTTCTTCCCCCCCTCGGCGATTGCAAGGTATACTCCCGCAGTCTCAGACTCCGCCAGAACGGTAAGCTCCCCGCAAGCATGGATTTCGTCTGCCGGAGTTTCCGTATGCCGGCTGTGGGGCGCCAGAAAAATATCGTCAAAGCCACGCACCAAGGGTATTTTTCGATTGGCGACCTTATGCTCGTAAATCCCGAACAGCTTCTGAGGAAGCTGCCTTTTGTTAATTTTGTAGTAGTAATAATAGCCCGCCTGCGCCGCCCAGCAAATATGCAGCGTGGAAGTAACATGCGTCTTAGCCCATTCAAAAATTTCACAGGTCTCCTGCCAATAGTCAACCTCCTCAAAAGAAATATCCTCCACCGGAGCCCCCGTGACAATCATACCGTCAAATTTACGGTCTCGGATTTCATCCAATGTAATGTAAAATTTATTTAAATGACTTGCTGAAGTATTCACAGACACATGGCTTTTTACATTCATAAAGGTAACGTCAACCTGTAGCGGCGTATTGGACAACGCGCGCAAAAGCTGCAGCTCCGTATCCTGCTTAATGGGCATATTATTCAAAATCAGCACCTGCAGAGGACGGATATCCTGATGCAGCGCTCGGGATTCGTCCATCACAAATATATTTTCGTTCTCCAATATTTCCTTTGCAGGCAGTTCGCTTTGTGTCTTTATAGGCATTTTATATTCCTCGTACTTTCCTTTTCAATACAGTAAACGCATTACGCGTTCGTTTTGCATTAACGACGTTACTTATGCTTATATCCGCTATTAATTCTTACATTTTACACCGTTCATCACTTAAGGGCAAGCCCCAATAGCTTTATCAGCCTAAATTTATTGATAAAAAGTATCTGGGTATAGTATTTCGACAAGTCGCCATACAAAGTATTCTTCGGATAGGCGTCACTCTTCCCTTATGCGCCAAAATATTTTGCGAGGAATTCCTCCTCTGACAAAATCGGTACATTCAATTCCTTTGCTTTCTTATTCTTAGAGGAGGAAGACGCAATATCATTATTAATCAGGCAGGTTGTTTTGCCGGTAACGCTTCCCGTAACCTTCCCTCCCTTAAGTTCAATAGCCTCCTTGAGCTCATTCCGGCTGGCATAATGCTTCAGACTTCCCGTGATGACAAAGGACATGCCGCCAAGCGTCTGACTGTCCATATCTACCTTGGGTTTTTCTATATGAAGCTCCTGCAAGAGCTTATCCAGCTTTTGCAGATTCTCCTGATCCTGCATATAATCCACAAAGGCAGAGGCTATTACCTCTCCCACCCCCTCAATGGCGCTCAGGGTCTCTACATCGGCATGACGCAGACTATTTAAATCATAATCAAAATATCGGCACAGCATTTTTGCATTTGCAACACCGATATTTGCTATACCGAGAGCATAAATTACTCTGGGAAGCGTAGTATTGCGAGCCGCCTCTATACTGTCTGTCAGATTCTGATAGGACTTTTCTCCAAACCCTTCCATGGCAATAATCCTATTCCGGTAACGCGACAAATAAAATAAATCGGCATACTCATGAATAAATCCCTGCTCTATAAATTTTTCCAAGGTTGCTTCCGATAATCCGTCAATATTCATGGCGTCTCTGCTTACAAACAATGTGAATGCCTTTATCCTCTTTGCGGCGCATTTTTCATTCGTGCAATACAGAGACTGCACGTCTGCCGTCTGGCGGATTATAGTAGGTCCGCCGCATACCGGACACAGCTTGGGAATCTCCAACGTATCACTGCCCGTCAGGTTTTCCGCAATCTGAGGAATAATCATATTTGCCTTATACACCGTTATATGGTCCCCTATACCGAGCTTCAACGCTTTGACAATACTAATATTATGCACGGAAGCGCGGCTCACCGTCGTTCCCTCCAGTTCAACCGGCTCAAAGATTGCCACCGGATTAATCAGACCTGTTCTGCTGGCGCTCCACTCCACTTCGGTAAGAACCGTCTCCTTAAGCTCATCCGCCCATTTAAACGCAATTGAATCTCTGGGGAATTTAGCGGTTCTTCCCAATGACTGGCCATATGCAATATCTTCATAAGTAAGAACCAAACCGTCGGAGGGAATATCATAGCTCTCTATGCGATGTTCAAAATCAGCAATCGCATCTAAAATAGTATCTTCTTTAACAATCTTATAATCAACCACTTCAAAGCCCTGCTCCATCAAAAATACAAATTGAGCCTCCTTTGAATTATGAAAATCGACGCCCTCTGCCTTCACCAATGCAAATGCAAAAAAACGTACGTTACGTTTTGCAGTCATTTCACTATTCAACTGACGCACCGAACCGCTGCACAAGTTTCTGGGATTCTTATATTTTGAAGCTTCATCTTCGATTTCCTTATTTATCGCCTCAAAATCCGAATAGCCGATAACAGCTTCGCCTCTAAGAATTAACTCCCCCTTATAGGCGATGTTCAACGGCAGATTTTTAAAGGTTTTGGCATTATTTGTTATGACCTCGCCAATTTCGCCGTTACCGCGCGTAACTGCTTTTTCAAGCTTTCCGTCGCGATAGGTGAGCACTATCGTCAAGCCGTCCAATTTCCAGCTCAAAATTGCAGGATTGCCCTGAAGCCACTGTTGCAGCTCTTCTCTGCTCTTCGTCTTACCAAGAGATAGCATAGGACTCTCATGGCGCTCCTTTGGGAGCTCCTCTACAGCCTCGTACCCCACGTTTATAGTGGGACTGTTGGACAAAATAACACCCGTTTCTTTTTCTAATTCAACCAATTCGTCATATAATCTGTCATATTCCAGATTGCTCATAATTTCTTTATCCTCGGCATAATAAGCCTTGGATGCTTCCAGCAATCTACCCACCAAATATTTGATTCTCTCTATCTTCGATAACTGCATGTTATATTCCTGCCCTATTCCTATTTGCTTTTATTTAACATTCCACACTGTCTGTAGAGGATTTTCATCTCATCTTCTTCCAGCTCCCGATATTTTCCGGGTTTTAAATCTCCCAATTTCACATTTATAACCCTTACTCTTTTCAGACTCTTGACATGGTATCCGAAGCTCTGGCACATTCTCCTTACCTGTCTGTTGACTCCTTGGGTCAAAATAATTCTGAATGTGTATTCGCCGATTTCCTCTATTTTACATTGTCTGGTTGTTATATCCAGTTCTTCCAAATATACTCCTGCGGACATTCCCGCCAAAAAATCAGGTGTTATCCTTCTGTCCACCTTGACAATATACTCCTTTTCATGGCAGTGTGCCCCGCGCATCATAGCATTTATCAAGTCTCCGTCATTAGTAAGCAATAAGAGCCCTTCCGAATCCTTATCAAGCCTACCTGCATAGGTAACCCGCACGGGATATTGGATTACGTCCGTTATTTTTATATCCGCATGCCTGTCCTTCTCTGTACAGGTTACCCCTACAGGCTTATAATATGCCAATACTACATTTTTCTTTGGACCCTGCAGCAGTTTTTTATTGACCCTAATTTCATCTGTTTTGCTCACAAGCAGTCCCATACCGGCAGGCTCGCCGTTCACCCATACCTTTCCCTGCTCAATTAATTTATCTGCTTCTCTGCGGGAACAAACGCCGCACTGTGCCAGATACTTATTTATTCTAATCCCTTCCATTTAATTCACCATATCCGCGCCGCCCTCATTGTCAGTCGGTCAGCCGAGCCTTTCTAATGAAACTGCTTTTTTGCTTCGTTTCTCCACCCTGTTTCCTATCCGTTAAATCCGTAATATCTATCATTCTTTAAGGTATCTGTTCAGCTCTGTCAGTAAACGCACTCTCGGCACACCGTTTGCTTCCGTCAGCCCTTTTTTGGCCATCAAATCGGCAAGCTCGTTATATTTTACATTGGTATGGGCCGCAACCTTGGTGAAGGTAATATTAATATTCCTTCCCCACTCCCGCATCGCTGCGGCATACTTTCCCGTCAACTCCGTCTTGGCACGCCATTCTCCCGTCACCCACTTCTCCAGACCCTGATAATCATAGCATATTTCAATGGAAGAAAAGCCGTTGAACATAGCGGTTTTCACGGCGTACATGGCTCCCAGCATCTCTCCTGTGACATTTCTGTGCTGCAGGGACTGAGGATTATCTCCGTTGCCGCACTCCGTATAGACAGTATCTTTATCCAATATAAAAACACAGCCAAAGGCATACTTTTTTAAGCTGTCATCATAGCTTCCATCCACATAAGCAAGAAGTCTCTCCGCCCCAGAGGCATGTGTCCTCTTCGATTGCATATTCCTGCTCCCTTCGCCGGTCAGCCCCAGATAACGCTCCGCCTCAGCGCGTGTGGCAAAGCCTTTAAACTCCGCTCCCGGATACCCCTCCACCATGGTTCTGCATTCTTCCCATGTAGAGAACACCCCTACACTTTTACCTTTTTTTACACCATAAAACTTTTTTGCCGCCATGACTTGACACTAAACCTCCATATCTGAGCGTTTCCGTATGCCTCCTCGCCGAAGCATTATTTGTGAGGGCTTTGCATGCGAAATTTCAGATTTCCAGCTATAATTCCGATTTGAGATGTTTTGACACAAATTTACAGTTAAAAAATAAGCCCTGAAGCTTATTTTTTAACCTATGACACTATCTGATATAATTTGTAAATACTGCCGGTTCTCTCTCCGGAAAATAAATCCCTGCACTCCTGCCTGCTTCAATACACTGCAAAAGCCATGCCATATTGTTACCGAGTGTACGCATGGTCTGCATTCCCTCCAAATCCTGACGAACCTCCTCAGGCGTATTTCCGTGAACCATATTCCAATATTGACTGGACACCACAGGCATACAGTTAATAGTGAAATATTTATTAATCTGGTCAAAGGTCGCACTTGCCCCTCCTCTTCTGCAGCTTACGACACAGGCGCCGGGTTTTCCTTGAAAAATACTGCTTTTTCCATAAAATACCCTATCCAAAAAGGAGGTCAACATTCCCGATGATGAAGCGTAATGTACCGGTGAACCAAACACGAAGCCGTCTGCCTGTTTTGCCTTCTCCACAAATTCATTGACGCCGTCGCCCTCCCGAAAGCATTTACCGGTACTCTTGCAAGCCCCGCAGCCTATACAGCCGGCAATGGGATTCCCACCTATTTGTATTATCTCCGTCTCTACTTTGTTCTTTTTCAAAGCGCCCTCTACCTCCTGCAGCGCAGTAAAGGTACAGCCCTTCGCGTGCCCGCTTCCGTTTAATAATAATACTTTCATATATCCTTTTACCTCCTCCAAACGGCTCTGTTATAGATTATAACAATTTTTCATCGCTTATGCCATACCTATAAGTCAAAAACTAAAGAAACCTCATTTTTCCGCAAATTAAGGCATCTCTTATCTTGTACATTGGGCTCAAAGTCCTTTTTGCACAAAATCTGAAATTTTGTAGACGGCGCCTATGTAATTCATGCTTTGGCATAGAGGTTCGGATTATTTTAACAGGCAGATTATTGCATTTATAATATTGATATTGTAATATAGAATCAAAATAAGAGGTTGACTAAAGCTTTTGACCTTATTGGGCCTTGGCCAATCGGATATTATGCAAAAAGGAGAGATGGTACTATGGGATTATTTGGTTTCGGAAAAAAAGAAGCGGTAAACGTAACCGCTCCCGAAAACGATGTGGAAAAATGGGTTATTGCTACCTACGCAATGTGGGCTTGTGCCGCAGAGGGAGACTGGCATTACATTGCAGGCTCCACCACAAAGAGCAAGCAGGAGGGCGCCTCCATGCGCGTTATGCTTCGCAGAGACTGGGAAGTAAGTAATAAGGCACAGCTTCTGGATCAGGTGAGCTTTTTGATTTCTCTTTACGAAGAAGGAACCGACTGTGAGCAGGAGGATATCGAAAAGGGAGCGTGGGATCTCTGCCGCGCCTGCCAAATTTTAGGAATGGGCTTTGTGGGCGGTTATATTGAACGTCAGGAAATGATGGCCGAATCTGTCAAAGTCGGACGTGTTATGCAGAAATACTACCATTCTTGGAACGAGCTATATGACAGCTACATAAAGGGCTATCGTGAGTGGCGCGCGGACGCCGGAGGAGACGCCCAGAAGGATATCGCGGACAGAGAAGCGCTTTGCAGCCGCCTTCTGAACATGTCAGACGGCCCTTGTACCGTAGTCTGGGATACAATCCTGTAGAAAATTAGAAAAAGCCTTGGAAAGCATTGATAATAAGCGTTCTTTTTTAATAGGTCAATTACGGTCCAAGGGAGTATCCCAAGGTTTGTGTAAACCTCCAAACTGATGTAAGATAGAATTAC
>CAMNSZ010000013.1 GCA_946557105.1 uncultured Lachnospiraceae bacterium
TATTCATAAATCTTATATCAGTTTTTTGAGTTTACACAAAACTTGAAACGGTCTCCGGTCCAATTCTGACAGTACCGCTTGTACTTCATTATGCTTGCCCCTGCCAGCCGTTAACCAATCCATTTAGTTTAATAAAAGCGGCTTAATATTTTGGAACATAAAGAGAGCCGGCAAACTGTGATTTCTCATAAGTCTGTTGGCTCTGTGTCTGTATGTCTGGCTCTTTAATGATTTATTGTCTTGTCCGATAAATCGGAATTTAACACTGTTTGTTATACTCAAGTTCAGTAGGAAGATTTTCCCAAAGTTCTGTCCTCGTCTTGCTTTTTCTCAATTTTTCCAATACCTCTATATCAGGATTCGTTTTCTATTGAAAATTGTGCATTCACACCAGTTTTATTTCCTCTTGCGTCAAGTCTTATCCATTTTTTATAATCTTGGATATATACGCCATTTAGTCCATGATAGATTAGTCCAGAAGCTGCTTCATCATCTAAAATGAACTTTTGATAACAAAAACCTGTTGGAATAGCCTTACAGAGCTCCTTCATCTGAAATCAGTATATTCACCGCAAATGAACTTATCCAGACTAAATCTTACACATTCTTAAGAAGCCCCCGTTTATTAATTAGTCTAAAATCGGCAAATTATTCAGGCAGGGAGGTAAATGCATCATATGATGATTTGTCATAGGAGTTAAAATCATACCTCCCCTCGTCAGTCTTCCCCAAAACACCAGCAGCCATACAGAGCGAAAATCTGTGGTCACACCGCCTTCTTCCAATATTCTCATTACCCATTTTTCCGGCACCATAGACTGTATTTGATCCAATGTTAAATTTTCCAATATGCAACGTGTATTTTTTCCTACTGTAATCATATAATCACGAAGAGCAAGAACATTTAACCCTTTTCCAAACGCCACTGCTTCATCAAATTCCAGCGCATTTCCAGTGTCTTTAATGGAAGCGCCGATTTTTTTCTGCCATTCTTTGTTAAAAATCTGATTCTGATTTACCATTAAAATATTGCTTACCAAATCTTCAATACGGTATGTATGCCAAAATTGCCAACACATAGGAACTCTTCTCGTTCCTGCATAATGCAAATCTACATCATGGTCCTCTCTTGGCACTACCTCGTTCTGGTTTCCCATCAACATATACTCCAGAACATAATCCGCAATCGTCTTTTCAGTTCTCCCGGATATTTCAGCAGGATGTACCATAGCATGGACTTCCAATGTCAATTCTCTTATCTTTCCGATGTCTGTTCCCTTTAAAGCCTTTTTTAATTCATCATACTTTTCTCTGATTGGTGTAAATAATTCTTCTTTTTTCATAAAATGTAATTCCTTTCCCGTACCAGTGTTTTATTGCATTATACACGTTACCCGCGACATCTATATGTCGTAATTAGACCAAAATTTTTTTGCGGTTTCTATCAGTTCTTTCTTATATTCCTCTGGTCCTATTACTTTTATTTTGTTTCCAAAACTAAGTAACAATGCTTTCCACAATCTTTCTTTTGCGGGAACGTCAATAAAAATACGGCTCATAGTTTCTGTAAGTTTTTCTGCCGGACAATCGGGAAAGTATTCTGCCATCAGGTTTGTATACTCGTTGTCAAACCGCACTTCAATGTGAATACATGTCTGATAATATTCCTGTTCAGATTCTTTCATAAGTTTTTCAATATTTCCATGCTCGATAACAGAAACTGTATCGTCTACATGCAGGTTCTGTATGCGGGCAACTTTAAATGTCCTGTACTGTTTCTTTTCGGGAGAATAGGAAAACAAATACCATGCATACCACTTAAAATGTATTGCTAAAGGTTCTATATATTGTTTTGATTTTTTTCCATCTGCATTCCGATAATGAAATATGACGTGCTTTCTTTCTGCAATAGCCTGTTCTAACATATGATTCACGTTTTGTACATGACTATTTTCCCTTGTTACGCCAAAATCCCAAAATATCTTTTGTCCGCCCTCCTTTTCTATGATTGCATTATATTTTTCAATTAATGCTTTTAACGTATCACATGTATAGGAGGTTGCCAGACTTTCAAGCGCTTTTATAATCATCTGCTGTTCATCATTCCTAATGTTACTATTTCTTATTTTGTAAGTTGGTAAAATAGAATATCCCCCGTATTTTCCCCCTTCTGAATAAACAGGTATGCCGATTGAGGAAATACTGACCATATCCCGTTGTATTGTTCTGACAGATACATAAAAACGCTCTGCCAAATAACTGGCCGGAACATTGTCATGATTAATTAAATAAATAATAATTTCCAATATTCTGTCTACCTTCATCTAAAATGCCTCCTGAGCATAATTGTGTAGTTATATGTAGTGGTTGAAGTGCTAAAATAAAGTTGTAACGGAAGTGGCTAATGAGATATAATCAAAGGCATAAAGAAAAAGGTGCTCATTATGTCACAAAACTACACACCCGAAGTTATTTTCAATTTCAATCTAAAAATTTACTCGCCAGTTTATATACCTGTTTGATTTCTTTAGATGATAAATCCCCTGAATTTAATTCCGCCGAAATCAATTCGGGATATTTTTTGCTAATATCCCTCAAAGCATTTCCTACTGATTTTCGCACATATTCACTTGTATCTTCTCTGTGAGCAGATAATAACTGTATTGCTATTTGAGGATTATCCCTAAAATAAGGACGACTTGTCCATACTCTGAATCCTTCTGAAACAGCTCTGCGAACATTAGCGCAATTGCTGTTTAGCCACTCTTGAATTAAAGACAAAGAAAGTGCAGAGGTATTGTGATGTGCCGAATATCCCAAAAGGAAAATACCCACTTCCTGTATTTGAAAATTATCCGAATAATAAAGCTCAATTCCCATGTTAAAACAATCATCAAGAGAATGTGATTTATAATATTTCTCTGCTTCACTTTTTACAAGTTTAAGACAATCTTTTCGAGAATTATTTCCGATAAATACTTCATGTATTCATTCACTTGCCATATCTCCAATACCGATTTTTCAGTCTCCAAAACTGCGCGATAAATCCTGATTTGTCGCTTTGCCAATCAGCTCTGCGTTTTGGCCTTAAGCTTTTTAATTCTGTATCTGTAGCCTTGTCTTATTTCCACATATAGGACACAATATCCAATTTTCATTCTTGCTCATTCTCATTTCTTGCTTCCTCACTGAAAATTATGTAAAAAACATTTATATTTAATTGACTACGGCTATGATAAAAGAGATTGTCGTAAATAAATTGCACAAAATATGAGAAACCATACAAATGTACAAATTCTTTTTTCGATAACTGATATATGCCATAGGCAAAAATATAAAAATACGAAAAACATTTTGAAAGGGAAGCCAAAAATGATACAACGAAAAAATAACTGTTATGATTACTGGTGCCCATTTTCCACATTTACTGTTATATGCGGTTAAATATCCCCGAAAGAAAAATTCTTCTGTAATGGGACCAACCAAAACATTAAATATAAAATATACTGCGCAAGTAATCATTATAATATTTTTAGGAAAACTCTTTATATATTCTATATTATTCCAATCAAATCCTATGGGCAAAAATGACAGCAGCTTTTCCCGTAATGTAAATAGTAGCATATTCTCAAACGGCAGTAACGTAAATGAAAATATTCCCGCTACACCAAACAATAGCGACGCAAAAAAAAGTATTTTTATGATAGGCTGTTTCTCTTGCCCAATCAGTGCAGCTTCAAGAGAATATTTACCATAGTCTTTCTTGCTCTGCCGTAACATTAGAAACCATTCAACAGGCATTAAAAACAAGCCTCCAAGTATGCAGAATATTAAAAGGGTAGGTAGTTGCGGCAACACTATTCCCGTTATAAGATACAAAATAGTAAATAGTCCAGTCGTACCAAAAACCATTACTATTGTTTTTTTCAATCCTATCTGTGTTGTTTTTTTCATAATAACTCTCCCTCTTTCAACAGATACATTGCTCCAAAATAAGCATTAGACAGTGTTTTTATGCAATATGCTTCATCATAAATCATTGCATTATTAGCAAGCAGACTGGCTATTCCATGTGTTACCAAAAAAATTTGAGAAAACATACTATATGCCTGTTGATTGTCTACCTTTGCCTGTATCTTCAAAACAGAAAATACAGAACCTAAATTTTCCTCTGTGAGCCAATCAGAAAGGCAACCGTTTGTATAGTAATTTGAATGGAATAGAAACCGAAAAAGATTTTTTTCTTCTACGGCAAATTGAATATATCTCATACCCATTTCTAACATGGGGCGTTCGTATTTGCCCCTTAAATTTGTCACATAGTTAATATGAAATTCGCTTCCTTTTTTATGCGCTGCGATTCGGACATCTTCAATTCTTTTAAAATGATATAAAACGGGCTGCGTTGAACAGTCGAGTTTTTGTGAAACTGTCCGAGCGTTTATATTTTCTGCTCCCACTTCTTTTGCAATTTCAAATGCCGCGTTAACAATCATTTCTTTTGTGACTTTCGCCTTTGCCGTCATACCTGCACCTCCATTTATAATCAGGATTATATATAACTGTAATTATATTATAAATTGCGGCAGCTATTCTGTCAATCGAAAAACTGCAAAGTACATAAGAAATGCGCTCATTGAGCGCAAGAAAAGACGGTACAGCCCTTATAATCGGGGCTATACCGCCGAATCTGAAATTACTTCCTTGTAACTGAAACCCCTTCTATAAATGGGAATTTGACGCTTCCCTTATTATTTCAAAAAAATTCAGGTTCATCAAATGTCAAGCCATTTTTCAAAAGATGCTCAATAAACACCTTATAATATTCAGGCAGCATTTCCTCCGTCTCATCATGTGCATGCAGCAAAAGAATATGTCTGTTATTCTCCCCAAATAAAGCCGCACCAAATTTCGGATTTGCATCATGCATCTTTTCCCACACGGACGCCTTGGTAAAACCGGAATTTGGCCGAATATTATACTCCGCAAAATCAAAAGTCCAAAACGTATCAATATCCGCATTCAGGCTGTTTTCTTTCCACCATGGATATGTAATCTGAGTATCCTTCACTTTATGAAATCCATTTTCTCTAAAATACCTCTGTAAAGCAGCCTTGTTACCGCCGCCTTTATCTCCATAGGGGAATCGAAACAGCTTAACGGTTCTCTCTACACCGATATCCTGATATAATTTATCAAGGACACTCTCACATCTTTCAATTTCCTTGATGCACTCTTCCATAGATAAAGAAGAAAATGCAGGGTGCGAGTAACTATGATTACCCACAATCATCCCGTTCTTCACAGCGTAGCGCGCTTCCTCATAATAGCGCTCCACATTTTGCCCTGTTGCGAAAAATATCGCTTTTATTCCTTTCTCTTTTAAATAATCTACAATTGCAGGTGTATTTTTAGATGAAAAATCATCTATCGTCAAAAGTGCGCTGTTCATCAATTTTTCCTTTCATCCAGCCTATACAATTTTGTCATCATTCACAAGACTACTCGCTCAATGTAATTGTGCAATCACATAATTGAAGGGTACATCAGCTGTTCCATTTTATTATTGCATTCCCCGCTAACCCTTATAAATACTAATTTTTCTGTAAGTGAGCTTTCACTTATGTTTTCTGTGTCATATCGTTTCACAAAGCTTTACGAGCCCTGCAAGAGCAAAAATAAGGGAAGCGAAATTACATGATAGATTATAACACACTATAAATAGATTGTGTAAACTGATGGAAATGTTTTTATATTTTACAGGAAAAGACAAAAACGAGCCTGATAGTTTAAAAGTATGGTAATTTTATAAGGCGGCGTGCTATTGTTAATCGGCCCGTATTTACAATATTTTTCAAAATATACAAATAGATTATATACATTTCAGACAAGGCAGCTGCGGCCGGCTAAACGAGACAAGGCACGCTTCGCAAGTTCCGGTCGTTATCGCGGCAGTCGCCAAGGTTCCGCATGAACACGAATTTTGACTAGTTGCTCCCATAAAATAGAAATAGCGCAGTTGAGCTATTCTCAGTCACTACGCCATTCCACATTTCATGCACTTTTACCAAAATTTTTCTTATACAATCCCCTGCGCGGTCATCGCCTTAACACAAGGATGCCTGTTTTTACTGGCTTTCCAGCCCCTTTGCCTATTATATGCCTATTACTATCTTCACTCAACGCACCGTAAAATCGTCTAATTTTTATTTTACCTCTTGAAACTTCCTGCATTCCGGTCTATAATAAAGATATAAAAGAGAGCAACCGCCCACAAAGTGGTTAGCCTCGGTAAATTGACAAAAATAAGTCACTCGTCGGCCAAGACAAGAGTGGCTTATTTATTTTCGCTTGTTGTTCCTACTGTCGATGTAGGCAAGCAGTGCTACGAGGAACGTACCGCCTAAAAATAACAGGCTTAAAACTTCGTATGTATCCATCCGCACCACCTCCCCTCTTTTGCAAGTCCGGGAGGCTACCACTCTGTACACGATTACTCTCTTTCAAAAATCATAGCACAATTTTCCGGCTTACACAATCCGACGTTTTTAACAATTCTTATCCTGTTCTCACCCAGCTTCATTTTCTTTTTTGCGTACTTGCAAATCCACGAATCTGCTCCTGCCATATCCCTATCTCAATAAGATTCTCAGTACACCCTCTACCCACAACGCCTTTTGCCTATTATAACTTGGAGCTTGCCTATTGCGTGCCTATTATACGCCTATTACAAATTTGAGAAGGCTATTTTCTCTAATTTTTTTCGTCGTTTTGCACAATCGTCTAAAAAAGAAATGGCGTAGTTAAGCCATTCACAGCAACTACGCCATTCCACATTTCATGCACTTTTACCAAAATTTTTCTTATACAATCCCCTGCGCGGTCATCGCCTCGGCAACCTTTAAGAAGCCTGCAATATTGGCTCCCGCAACATAATCACCGTCCATGCCGTACTTCTTCGCCGCCTCGTCAAGGTTATGGAAAATGTTTACCATAATATTTTTGAGCTTACTGTCAACCTCCTCAAAGGTCCAGGAAAGCCTCTCGCTGTTCTGGCTCATCTCCAGCGCGGAGGTGGCAACACCGCCTGCATTCGCCGCCTTGCCGGGGCAGAACAGTACGCCGTTTTCCTGAAGATATTTGGTAGCTTCCAGAGTAGTAGGCATATTAGCGCCCTCTGCTACGGCAAAACAACCGTTCGCAACAAGCACCTTAGCGTCCTCAATATCCAATTCGTTCTGAGTTGCACAGGGAAGAGCCACGTCACACTTAACGGTCCAGACACCCTTACCCTCATGGTACTGCGCACCGGGTCTTGCAGCGGCATACTCGGTAAGTCTTGCACGCTTAACCTCCTTAACCTCCTTAAGAAGTGCAACATCAATACCCTCGGGATCATAAATCCAACCGGTAGAGTCGGAACATGTTACAGGCTTAGCGCCTAACTGCTGTGCCTTCTGGATAGCATAAATTGCCACATTACCGGCGCCGGACACTACAACGGTTTTGCCCGCTATATCCTTACCGTTGCACTTTAACATTTCTTCTGTCAGATAAAGCAGACCATAACCGGTTGCCTCCGTTCTTGCAAGAGAGCCTCCATAGGTAAGCCCCTTACCTGTGAGAACTCCCTCGTACAGGCCGGTAAGTCTCTTGTATTGACCATACATAAAGCCGATTTCTCTTGCGCCTGTACCGATATCGCCTGCCGGAACATCAGTGTCTGCGCCGATATACTTGTGAAGCTCAGTCATGAAGCTCTGGCAAAAGGCCATAACCTCCCTGTCGGACTTACCCTTAGGGTCAAAATCGGAACCACCCTTACCGCCGCCGATTGGAAGACCTGTCAGTGAATTCTTGAAAATCTGCTCAAAGCCTAAAAACTTTATAATACCCAGATTTACGGAAGGGTGTAATCTCAGGCCTCCCTTGTAGGGTCCGATTGCAGAATTAAACTGTACGCGGAACGCATTGTTTACCTGTACCTGCCCCTTGTCATCTACCCATGGAACACGGAAAAGAAGCTGTCTCTCAGGGGTTACGATTCTCTCTAAAAGAGCATCCCTGCGATACTTCTCCTCATTAGCCTCAATAACAACACGGAGAGATTCCAATACCTCCTTTACAGCCTGATGGAACTCGGGCTGCGCGGGATTCTTGGCAACCACCATGTCAAATACCTCATCAACGTATGACATTATTATGTCCTCCTTTACTGAATATGTAACAATATATGGATTTTTCAAAAAGCACAGGACTGATTCCTGTGCTCCTGGCATTTCGTCCACGCTTTTTATTATAACGCTTCATTTGCAAATTAACAATAAACTTTAGTCCACTAAATTGTAAAAGTTTTTTACAGTTTTTTATACAAGTTGCACAAGAAATTATACATGTATACAATTTGCACGGACGACTTGTAAGCTTCGCAAACATGCACTGTTATAAATAATCCTTTAATCTCGCCACATTTTTCTCTTCAAAATCTATTAGCTGCTTGGCCAGCGTTGTAGAACGCTCCCCCGCCTCTTCGTTATGCTTTAATATTTTTTCCATTTCCAATATGCCGTTATTACTTCCCTTAATCATCATCTCTGCTATATGCCCCGTACTGGTATTTAATAAGGTATTATAATGTATCCCTGTTTTCAACATCATATCTTCAAAATAAGTTGAATGATAAGGTTCTGCCTTTGCCTCCAAAAGCTGTCTGGACGCTTCGTTATGAATTTCAGAATATTTCAGAGATTGTCTGGATACCTGTCTTGCAAGCTGCTCGTCATAAATTTTATCCGAAATAGTATCAATTGCCTTCATTGCCATTTCTGTATTTCTTTGAATTTCACGATACACTGCCACTTCCTGAGATTTCATCTTTACCCCCATCTGTCCTCCTTGTGCGACACTCAAAAAGCCTTTTACGGCGCTACCGTAAAAGGCTTTTTATTCTTAGTTAATATTAGCATATACTATTTATTAAAAATTATACGGACACCTTTCATTTACTCTACATAATCTGCTTTTACATAGCCGATTTGTCCGTTATACTTAATTTTACACCAGCCGTTCTCTCTGGCTATCAGCTCCGCCGTATCTCCGCCGGCCAAAACTCCCAGCTTTTCTGCAGTTTCACTGCCCGATGCTCTCACGTTGATATTCGTAGTCGCCTTAACCGTGCCAATCACCTCAGATTCGGCGGCGCTCTCTGCTACTTGCAGAAATTCCGACTTGATAAAGCCCTCCTTACCCTCAAACAAAACCTTAGTCCAGCCGTTCACCTTCTGCTCCAAAACCTGCAGCTTTGTTCCTCCTGATACCTTGCCCAGCTTATCCGCATTCTCGCTGTCGGAGTTGCGCACATTTACCGTAGTTGTGGCTGTTGCATAAAGCTCTTGAGGCGTCTGTGCCTCGGGCTCTCCGCCCGCTTCAGGAGCCGCTGCCTCCCCTGCGTCTCCTTCCTGACTATCGCTGCCGTCTCCGTTCGCTGCCACTGCCTCTCCGGATACCTGCTGCGCAAGCATCACACCCGTAACCTTTTTAACCTCTTTATCCAATTCCTTTAAGTATGCCCAAAGGTCAGGCTGCTCCACTAAAAGCTCGTTATATTCCACTGTCACGCGGTTGTTCAAATCAACAACATCGTCCTGTATGCTCATTGCCGTAATGTAATCCTGAACCTCATCGCTAAAGCCGTCCCTTTTAATGTAGAGCTCTCCCTGCTCATTGGTACAGATATATAACGTCTGATAACCCGGATACTCCGCCTCCTTGCCCGTGAAAACTACCTTATAATATACATAGGCAATGGTAGAGTCCTCCTCATAGCCCGGCTTTGTGTAAATATCCAACACCGGATAAGATACCAAATACTTGGAAGTCTCCTGTATACGAATCAGGTCATCCTCCGCAATTGTGTCGCAGATTGCAATAAGCGTATCCAAATCGCCAAGCGCCATGGCATTGTAATAAGTAGCCACCACCGAGTGTATGGCCGAGTCCTCGTTCAGCACAAGCGGTATCTCCTCATATTTAGGCTCTAAGGCTTCCCCCGGTGCCTCCGTGGACGGCTGAGCGTCACCTGACAGCTTCTCCACCTGCTCGGCCTTCACGCCGTTTGCTTTTAGCGCCACCAAAACAGTAACAGCCACCGCAGCCATCACAACTACGGGAAAAACAATTCTACTTTTCCTGACGACAAAATCCAAAAGCTTCCTCATATTATCTTTCATAAAACAACACCTTTCTCATCCTAAAACCACATAGGCGCCCTTATCATAACGCTTATGCCACCTTCCTGTCCGATAATGGAAAAAGCCGCGAGCGGCTCCGAAATTTTTGTGTATCAAACTATAATCAGGGTGATGTAAATGCATCCGACAGGAATCGAACCTGCATTAAAGGCGTCGGAGGCCTTCGTTCTATCCGTTAGACTACGGATGCAAATTATTACAAATTTGTTACATCACCCTGATTATAATATCATAAAAGTTTTAATATGTCTATATCGTTTTTTTGGAAAATCATAGAAATTTTAAAGAAGAATTACAGAATCCTTTTCACGACTGTAAAAATAGAGACTGAAAGAAAGTATTTCCTGCTTTTCTACCTGTGTAGCATTGACTTCTTTTATCATGCTTTTCAACTCGCTTACCGATTTAACGGCTGTGTCAGGCAGAAGTATTACCTCATGGATGGAGCTTGGTATTATGTAAAAATCATCCTGCAGCTTACGCGCCGTTTCCCGAAGCAGGCCCGGATACAAAATGACCGCCGCGCCGTACACTCCTTTTTGATTGCTCAATATCTGCATGGGCATTTCCCGCATAAACCGCTCCCTCTCCTCCTTTCCTGATACTGTTTCGTTTGTCCGGTCACAATTTCCCTCCGTAAATTCCTCCAGCATCGAATTCATGGATTCGCATCTACACGGGAAGATCTGAGGCGTATTCTCTCCCGCCAGAACAAGCAGCTCCTCCGTCGAAGTATTCCACATGTCCACATGCGTATTATAAATTAAAATTGTACCTGACCCCAACACATCTCCTTCATAAGCATAATAAAAACAAATTGCCAAATCCATATAGCGCTTATGTGGGATTCTGTCCAAGAGCTCCTTGTTTTTATCGGCGGCTACCAGCCGGTAACAAATCCTGTTCCTAACCTGTGAAAAATCCCTAAAAAATCCCATGTCCACTGATTTCTTGGGCATATCGTCCTTATAGATATCCAGAATTTTCTCAACTATATGTTCCATTGTGTAACCGCATAAATAAGCTTCATAAAAATCATCCAGATAAATAGTCGGTGAAATATTTTGTGTCGTCTCCAGAATGATCAGCCCCTGCAGGCACACATTATTGTTCTTTTGTACCTCCTGTAGACGAACCTGATACATACAACCAAGGCTTTCACTCACCTTAAGCTGTATCTGCTTTGCAAAATCCACTAATGTCATTTTCCCTCTTTTCCGCGCAGCCGCTTATTTTCCTGTCTAAATCCTGCCTGACATCTGCATATGCCGCGCCGCTCAGACGCCAGCCATGCCACCGTCACCCTAAAAAGAAAGGCTCTGCAATACATCCCGCCAAGTCGATGCCTTCGCTTTTAAAAAAAGACAATGGCACTCCAAAAAGGAGTAAGTCCATTGTCTTACAAGTCTTCATTAAAAGAATACCGGATTAAACCGCTGACCATCCATGCTTGCTATATGGCAATTACACACGAGACAGATATTCTCCCGTTCTGGTATCTATCTTAATCTTGTCTCCCTGCTCCACAAAGAGAGGAACAGACACAACAGCTCCTGTCTCCACAGTCGCAGGCTTGGAAGCGCCCGTAGCCGTATCGCCCTTAAAGCCCGGCTCGGTATCCGTGATATCCAGCTCTACAAACAAAGGAGGCTCTACAGAGAAAACATTACCGTTGTGGGAGCAAACCTTACACATCTCGTTTTCTTTTACGAATTTCAGTGCATCGCCGACAGTCTCACTGTTCAATGCTATCTGGTCATAGCTCTCTGTATCCATAAAGTAGAATAAATCTCCATCTGCATACAGATACTGCATATCTTTTCTGTCAATGCGTGCCTGAGGGCATTTCTCGGTAGGTCTGAAGGTCTTCTCTACCACGCCGCCGTTCTTGATATTCTTCAGCTTCGTACGAACGAAGGCTGCTCCCTTACCCGGCTTTACATGCTGAAATTCGATAATCTGGTAAACGTTATTATCTAACTCAATGGTAATACCATTTCTGAAATCACCTGCAGAAATCATACTATAAATCCTCCTAAAATTTTCACGTTATAATTCTTTAACAGTTTAATATAAAAAGACACATATTTCAACTGTTTTTGAAAAAATTTATTCAAAAATATCACTTTTTGCCCAATATAAAATCTATCGCCTGCAGGTACCCCTCAAGCCCCTGTCCGTAAATCTGCTTATCACACACGGGAGCCGTCACTGAAATCCTGCGGAATTCCTCCCTTTTTGTAATATCCGAAATATGAACCTCAACCTTTGGTACCGTTATGCTGGCAAGGGCGTCCCTGATTGCATAGCTGTAATGAGTATAAGCGCCCGGATTAATTACAATTCCCTGTGTGCCGTCAAAATATGCCTCCTGAATACGATCTATAATAGCGCCTTCATGATTGCTCTGGAACACGCAAATCTCGCTTTCCGTCTCCCGCCCCTTTCCTGCAAGCATATCCAAAAGAAATTGATAATCCTGCGCGCCGTAAATATTCTTCTCTCGAATTCCCAAAAAATTCAGATTGGGTCCGTTAATCACTAAAAGCTTCATCCTGCAATTCTCCCGTTTTGTCATTTTTTTCATTTTCAAATGGGCAATAACGCTCTGAACCACTCCCTCCATGGTCAGCTTGTCCACATCTATTATAATATCCGCACACTCCGTATATGCAGCTTCTCTTTCTTCCATCAAAGAGCGTATTTTCTCAAGGGGGGTTTCGCACTGTAAAAGCGGTCTTGTAGTATCTCCCTTTATTCTTGCGTACACGGTCTCCGGCTTCAGCTTAAGATAAACCACGGTTCCGCACCTTCTTAAAAGCTGTCTGTTTACAGGATTTACCGGCGTTCCGCCGCCCACCGAAAGTATTCGCTCATAGTTCCGCTCGCTGATTTCCTTTAACAGCTCTGTCTCCATGGCGCGAAAGCTTTCTTCACCCTCTTTTGCAAAAATTTCACCGATACTCTTTCCTGCCCGCCTTTCAATCAGCTTGTCCGTGTCCTCCACGGGCATTCTAAGCTTCCATGAAAGCTTAATTCCGACTGTGGATTTACCGCTACCCATAAAACCAATCAAAATAATATTACGCGCTCCCATATTTCTTCCTCTTTACGTTTAAGTATTTCACTGCCCTAAGGCCTTCAGCATATTCGCGTAGGTATGCTCCGCCAATTCCTCCGAAACCGTTTCACCCGTCCAAAGCTCATAAGCGATGACTCCCTGATACAAAAGCATTTTCAAACCGTTGAACGCCCTGCACTCCTGCGCCTCAACAAGCTGCATAAATCTTGTTTTAAAGGGATTAAAAATCATATCATATCCCGTGTGTATCCTTCGGTAAAATGCCTCGTCCTCTATCACGCAGGCATCTGTCTTTGGATACATACCTACATTGGTTGCCTGAATCGCCAAATATTTTTCGTCATTGGAAAGCTTATTAAAATCGGATATGGAAAGCGCCCTTGCGAGCTTCCTCCCCTCCGCCCCGTTAATCTCGTCGGCTATGGACTGCGCTCTTTCCACCGTGCGGTTCATAATAATAATCTCCGCCGCCTTTTTTTGTGCCAGAAGCATCGCCACTGCCCTAGCCACGCCTCCCGCGCCAAGTATCAGCGCCTTTTCCCCCTCAATGCTCACCCCGTCCGCACACATGGCGCGATACAGTCCGGGCATGTCCGTATTATAACCCTTAAAGCCTCCTGTGGTTCTCACCAGCGTATTGACGGCCCCGATTCGCGCAGCAAGGGAATCGACCTCCTTCAGATAAGGAATCACTTCGCTTTTATAGGGAACCGTTACATTGGCGCCCAGCATATTTAGCGCGAAGGCTCCCTTCACCGCAGCCTCCAGCTGCCCCGCCTCTATATGAAAGGGAACATAGACGAGATTCTGTCCTGTCTGTTCTGCCAAAAAATTATGTATCGTCGGTGACACCGTATGCTCCACCGGATTTCCAAAAACCCCGCAGACGCGGGTATAACCGTTAATCACTTTTTATTCCTCACATTCCTTCTTATTTATTCGCGCGCTTATGATAAAAATGCAATACGATTTTCTCCAAATACCTCTTTAGCACAATCTGAATTTCCTCCTTAGGATGAATGGGCTTCACCAAATACGTCACAATCCCTGCGTTTTTTGCCCCCCACACATCCGTAAAAAGCTGATCGCCCACAAACAGGGTATTTTCCGGAGTAGTGCCAAGCTGCTGCATTGCACGGTTATAGCCTGCCGTCTTGGGCTTACCCGCCTTAAAGATATATAAAGCTCCCACACTGTCATTGAACATCTTCACTCTGGGCTCCTTGTTATTTGAAAGGAGCATTATTCCAAAACCTAAGCGCTTAAGCCGTCCAAACAGCTCTACGGCACGTTCGTCTGCCGGCGCTCCATGCGGCACAAGCGTATTATCAATATCAAAAATAATTCCTCTGTACCCTTTCCTGAACAAACTCTCATAATCTATGGCATAGGCGGAATCCGCCTCGTTGTCAGGATAAAAACATTCTAACATTTAAACTTCCTCCCCAAGCCCGCCGTTTGTGTCTTTTTCATGATAACAAGCCGTTCACATTTCCGCAAGGCTTAATTTTCCGGATTTTACTCAAGCAAGCCCCGCAATCTTCTCCACGGCTTCCTTGATGTATTCCGACAGTTTCTTGTTTTCCATGCCCACTATAGTCACATGACATTTATTCATGGGAATCAAAAACAGAGCCGCCTCGCTGGAGGATATTGACTTGGCCATTTGCGGCGTAATCTCTCCGAGCATGGCGTTTGCCATAACAATCCCCACGGGACCTACAATCACGTCCACCCTGCCGCTGTTAAACACTACCGCATTTTCCCCTGTGGCGCCCGCAACACTGCCCGCCTTCATCATATTGGAGGTTGCAGCCCCGTTGGCGCCCACCACAAGTATTTCCGCCTGCGGCAGCCTCTCCAAAAGCGCCTCGGCCAGACTTCTTCCTACACCGCCTCCCTGACCGTCCACCACCATAATTTTCTTTTTCACCGGAGCATGTCTCCTTTCTTATTGTAGCTTCACTTATTTATTTTTAAATCTTATGAATCGCTTATCCTCCCAAAATAATACCACGGCTGACCGTTGTATTTCAACAGCAATATTATAGTCTGTCCTCGCTATTTATATCTTTATCTTGTACGCCGCCTGCATTATCATATGACACGCAAACTTTTACCTTCCGCCTGATGCATATTGCGGTTAATCATCCACAGCCGCGCAAACTGCTGCTTACCGCTTGACAAAAGTTTCAGTTCTGATATTATTATTTAAAAGACAGATTTGTACGCTGTTTTATGAAAAAGCGGCGCGCCCAGAAGGGCGATTCAAAATGTCTGTCATATTGTTCTACCAAAAACATGCCATGAAGGTATCCGCTCTTTCTGATAAAGAGCTGTTCTTCATGGCTTTTATTTTAATTTTACGGAGGAATATCACATGAAAAAAAATATTTTTTTGAACAAAATCGTTATTACCGGCGCGTGTATCGCACTGTGCATTGTGCTCCCCGTGGTCCTGCACGCCATCCCCAACGCCGGCACTCTGCTATCCCCCATGCACCTGCCCGTGCTTTTATGCGGTCTCGTATGCGGAGCTTCTTATGGGCTTGCCTGCGGAATCATCGGACCATTACTCTCCAGTCTGATTACCTCTATGCCCGTCGCCGCAAAGCTTCCGCCTATGATGATCGAGCTTGCCGTTTACGGATTTGTATCCGGGCTTCTCATTCATTTTGTTAAAACCGGAAAAATAATATTCAATTTATACATCAGCCTGATTGTCGCCATGATTACAGGCAGGATTGCCGCAGGACTTGCCCGCGCATTGTTTTTTGCCGGCGGCACCTATTCTTGGAGCGCATGGGCGGCTTCTTATTTCATAAAGAGTTTACCCGGCATAATCGTCCAATTGATTCTCATACCCCTTATCTATTTTGCACTGCGCCGTGCCAGACTTGTGGACGAACGGATGGAAAAATAAATAATAGCAAGCTGCCCTCTAATATTATTAGAGGGCAGCTCTCGTTTCCTTTTTATGTTGCCAGTGGATTCCAATATGCCCGATTCCCAAAACCGCCGCAAGAAGCCATAAGGACCATAATGACAGCCTTCCGACATTGAAATCCGAAAAAATTAAAGCTATACAGGTAACTGACGCTTCCCCTATTCTCTCAAAAAACAAAAGGATCTTGTTTTCCCTGACCGCATACTTCTCATGATCCTTCGGCTGATTCCTTGTCCACAGTATATTGGGAACCATCAACATAACCAGAAAAATCAATCCCACATAAGAAAAACCAAATCTCATAATAAATCGCTCCTCAACTTTTTTTATTACCTGAAAAGAATATCCCTCCGTCAGGTATCTGTAAAAAACATTTCTGTCCTGCTGCCAACTCCGTATTTATTAACTACGTTTTCCATTCCCAATTCAACCTCGTTCCGACTAAAATCATTTGCCTCTAAAGCTCCTCCCTTCTCTGAAGACGCTTGAAACGCACCGGCAATAACAAACCGCTTGAGCGTGCAAGACTGTTTCTTGAAGGAAATACGCAGCAGATGCAGGCAGCTGTGAAGGCCTCCTTAGAGCTGCACTTTACATCAGCCTGTACGTTCCCTTCCCCAGTTTTTTGACTAATCCGGCGGTTTCACTCTGATTTAAGATTCTTTGGAGCTGCCTTGCACTGCAATGAAGATGAAAAGCGGCCTGCTCTATTCCTTTTAAGGTTTCATTATCGCATTTATATTTCATATAGGACATAACCCGTTCTGTAAGGGAAGCAGGGGCGGCTTCAATGGTAGTCATAGTTCCCATTTTGACCGAAAGACTGTTACAAATAAGCTCCAGAAACTTGTTATTGGAGAGCAGCATTTCCCTGTGTTTTTCGACAGAAAATGAAATACAGGTCAGGCTTTCAACCGCTTCGGCATAAATGTTGTTACTTTTTGGATAAAAAATATCCATGTCCCCGAGAAAGTAGTCGGCAGTTCCGTTTGACAGCGAATAACGCGTGCCATCATCACGAATGAAATAGATGTTTATAGAACCCTGCTCCACAATTTGGAATAAGGTTTCGTTTTGAAAGGGCGAACTCACTAATTCGCCTTTCTCGTATTCTATCAGACAAAAATCTACGTCCAATGAGTCAAGTACAGCATGATATTTACTGCCAGCAATACAGGCTTCAATTTTCTTTTTATCATATATTCTTTTCATAAAGCTTCCTTTAACAGGACATATGTCCTGTTTTTTGTATATATTTTACATTACAATAAAAAAAAGTTCAAGGGAGGAAAAGAAAATATGACGTCAGTTTATGAAGAAAAAAATATTTCCAAAGCAATTACGAGAGTTGGATTACCTGCTATGTTGGGACAGCTTACAACGCTTATTTATAATATTGCCGATACATTTTTTGTTTCTCTGACAAAAGAACCCGCAACAATCGCCGCCGTAACCTTATGTGCGCCCATACTGCTTATTATTATGTCCGTTGCCTGCATTTTCGGAATGGGAGGCAGCAGTGTAATTGCCAGATTATTGGGAGAAGAAAAGAAAAAAGAAGCCGGGGCAACCATGAATTTTAGCGTATATGCAATGGCACTTTCAGGCGTTATTACGCTTGCTTTAGGACTGGCATTTTTACAGCCGTTGGCAAAAATATCCGGAGCGGATGCAAATAACATTGCCTATACCTGCGATTATCTGAAATGGATTTTTATAGGGGCTCCTTTTATTATGCTGGCAAATGGCTTCGTTCATTTATTCCGTTCGGCTGGTCTGATCAAGGAGGGTACCATTGGATTGATACTTGGAAATGTAATCAATATGGTATTAGACTATATTTTCATAGCTATTCTGGGATGGGGAACGGCAGGAGCCGCACTTGCAACATCTTTAGGCTTTGTATGCTCGACGATATATTATATTGCCTGCATGATTCGTGAAGAATACAAGGGAAATCAATTAGTTCCCTTGACGCCTAAATGTTTTTTACCAAATGCAGTAATGATTCGTAATGTCTTAAGCATCGGTATTCCGGGTGCTCTCATCACGGTGCTTATGAGTGTTTCCAATATTATCCTTAACAACTATATCAGTATTTACGGGTCTGACGCAGTAGCTTCTTATGGAATTGCATATAAACTTGATATGATTCCGATTTTGTTGTCAGTAGGATTATCACAGGGCGTTGCCCCTTTAGTGGGGTATTGTTATGGAGGAAATGAGAAAAAGCGAATGTCTGATATCGTGAAATACACGGTGCTATACGGAATTTTCATGGGTGGGGTATTTACTGCTGTCTTTGTACTTTTCGGGAAGCCGCTTGCCGCTATTTTCCTACAAGACAGCGTTTTGATTGAACAAACGGGATACTTTTTGAAAGTCCTTTGCCTGTCGGCTCCTATGCTTGGTGTTATCAATATGACGACAAGTTATTTTCAGGCATTGGGAAAAGCAATCAAATCACTTACCATTACAACTCTAAGAAATGCGGCGCTATTTATTCCGGGAGTAATGATTTTGAATCACTTTTGGAAGCTGAACGGTGTGATCGCGGCGCAGCCCGTTGTTGAAACCATTTTAACGATAATCTGCATATTTATGTATATCAAGGATATAAATTCAAGCAACAATTAACTCTCCGCCGCCCTTTATGGCGGAACATGGTAAATTTGCATGATTTGTATACAAGAGGCCATAAGCATATCCGGTATATGTTCCGCGCTTTTTGTAAAATTCACAGTGCCACGGACACGGAGCCGGAAATGATTTACTTGTGCTTTTTTCAGCGTGTTACACTACATCAGTTAAGGCTGGCAGAGCGACGATTATCCCGCCCCTCCGCCAGCCTTTTGCGCATTATATTTTGAAGGTTTGTTTTGCATTCCCCATGTGTTATAGCCTTCCACCTCACACATCTTTACTCATTCATTTTTCTTATTCATTTTTCTTATGATACGCTGTATGCTCTTCTCCGACATATAATATTTACAGGCTAATTCTGAAGCCTTGCTCCCTGCAAGATAATCCTTATAAATTTGTTCGTTACGCCTCAAAAGTTCCTGTTTAACTTGGGTGCCTGCTCCCCATGCCTGTCTATGTGCCGACTTGCGTGGAATATAAATATTTTTTCCGTCTACATACTGTTGTATCAGCTCTATTATCTCAATGGGCAGAATTTCTTCTGCTCTTATATAGCCCATGTCTGCCTCCTAAACTAATATTTTTTTAGGAATAGCATTGGCTATAACAACTGGTTTTTATTGCCATAGCCAGTGCTATGCAAACATAACATATCGTTTCATATACAAATCCCCTTTCTAAAATAAATTATTTCTTTTACAAAGCTACTGCTCATACCGCTTTCTTCATTGCACAGCAATTGTCGCTGCATCAGACCTTACGCGACAGCAAAACCACCGTCTCTATCCCGCTTGTCCAAGGGAACTGATCCACCGCCACTGCCTTTTCCACCATATAACCATTCTCCAAAAATACCTCCAAATCCCTCACGAGACTGGTTGGTTTACAGGAAATGTAAACAATCTGCTCCACGCAATAGGAAATGATCTTGGGCAGCGCCTTGGGATGAATACCGTCGCGGGGCGGATCTAAAATAATCAAGTCCGGCTTAACCTCCACCTCGTCAAGAGCCTTAAGCACATCACCGGCTATAAACTCACAGTTGGACAGCCCGTTTTCCTTTGCGCTGCGCCTTGCAGCCTCCACCGCTTCCTCCACGATTTCCACGCCGATGACTCTGCCGGCCACAGGCGCCATAAGCTGGGCAATGGTACCGGTTCCGCTGTAAAGATCGAACACTGTCTTATCCCTGCCGCCCAAATCGCCTACATATTCTCTGACAGTCCGGTAAAGCACCTCCGCACCGTAAGAATTTGTCTGAAAAAACGAAAAGGTAGAAATTTTAAACTTAAGTCCCAACAGCTCCTCGTAAAAAAAATCCGTTCCATAGAGCACATCCGTCCTGTCACTCTTCACCACATCCGCCAACGAATCGTTTGTAATATGTAAAATCCCCGCAAACCTCCCTAAAAGCCTACCCTCCTGCTCAAGCGCCAACAGACTTTCACGAAAGCCTTCAAGCAACTCTTTTGTAGCCGCCATGTCCTGAGCTAAAATTTCCAAACCGGCAGCATCCTCCGCCTGTCCGGCCGATTGCGGCATCTTATTCCATGGATTCCGAGAGGTCGTCACCAGCGCCACGAGAATCTCTCCCGTGGCGGAAGCTTTCCTTACCAATAAATGGCGAAGATAGCCCTCATGCCTTATTCTATGAAAAAAAGATACCCTGCGTTTTCCGAAATATTCCAACACAGTCTTTAGAATCAAACGATAATCGGCGTCCACTATTTTACAGTCCTTCACCGAAACCACATCATAAAAGCCGCCCCTTTTATGCATTCCCAAGGAAAGCGGTCCGTCCTTATACTCGTCTCCAAAGGAGAACTCCATCTTGTTGCGATAACCATACACCTGCGGGCTGCCTTTGATCCCCTCCCACCTGTATGACTGCTCTTGTCCGCAAAGCACACTCTCCAGCAGACGTTTTACCTGCTCCTCCTTAATGCGAAGCTCTTCCTCATAAGCCAGCGACAGATAGGAGCAGCCGCCGCATACGCCAAAATGGGAACACGGAACGCCTACTTCCAATGGTGATTTCTCTGTCACCTCCAAAAGTCTGCCTTCCGCCTTCCCTTTGCGAATCTTGTTTACCGAAAACATAACCTTTTGTCCGGGCAGGCTGTTTTTTACAATAACGGTGTCCTCCCCTACCTGCAAAATACCCTTGTTTGGAAAATCCACCCGCTCCACTAAGCCTTCAAAAACCTGTCCTTTTTTCATCTTGCCAAGGCACTCCTTAATTTACTCTGTTACGCTCTCATCCTCAAAGAAATCGTCCTCGTCGTCTTCCTCCGTCTCAAAATCGTCATCAAAATCATCTTCAAAATCTTCCAGATAATCAGGAGTAAAGTAACGATAAATTGCATAACAGATTCCTGCCACGGCGGCTACTGCCCCCGCGATTGCAAGCGCCCACAAAAGAACGTTGCACTTCTTTTTCTCATCCTGCTTTTTGCCAAGAAAATCGTTCAACTTAGCCATATCCATTAAATTCTCCAACTTGTTCATAAAAAATACCTACCTTTCTCCTTTATCCTGTTATCTATTTTGATATAAGCGTCCTGCCATTATGAGGAGGCTAACAAAAACTTGCTTCACTTTTAACTAGTATATCACATTGAATGGGAAATTACTACAATCTTTTCAATTTTGCAAAGGATGCGTACATAATTTTTTGCCCTGCCGCGTCAAATGCCACAGTAACCTTATAGTCTCTGGGCTCTTTGGAAATTGCGGTTACGCTGCCTTCGCCGTATTTGACATGTGTCACTCTGTCTCCCACACCGTATTCAAGCTCTCCCACGACATGTACCGAGGAACCCTTCTGTATACCGGCAAGCTGGTTAAGACTGCCCATACCTTTTGCAATAAAGGGCTTGTCCGCCTTTGCCGTCACCCTTGGGCGTAAGATTGCCTTCGGTCGAAAATCCGTTTCCGCTTTTTGTATCTCCTGAAACCGTTTGAGCGAAGGTTCGGTGCTATCGAGCAGGTTTGTGGGAATTTCCCTCACAAAACGACTGATAGCATTATATTGCGTCTCTCCCCTTACCATACGGCTTTTGGCGCAGGTCAGAGTAAGCTCCTCTTTAGCTCTTGTGATTCCCACATAGGCAAGGCGCCTTTCCTCCTCGATATCCTCCCTGTTGTCAGAGACAATCGTCATGTAGCTTGGGAACAAGCCGTCCTCCATGCCCGCCAGATACACCACGGGAAACTCCAATCCCTTAGCGCTATGCAAGGTCATTAAAAGCACCCGATTATCGCCATTCTGCACATTGTCAATATCTGCAACCAGCGCAATCTCCTCCAGAAACTCCGACAGACTTACGTCATCATGTGTCTCCTCGTAAACGACGGCCTTTGTTATAAGCTCATCGATATTGGCAAGCCTATCCTCCGCCGACTCGCCATCCATACCATTTAAATAGTCCTCGTACTGCGTCCGCTCCACCACAGCTTTAATCAAATCGGCAATGCTATAGGAGGTAAGTCCGCTCCTGAATACTTGAATCATATTCACAAATCCTTCAACCTTGGAAACCGCTTTTCCCAAACTCATAATTTGGTCTGCCTCACACATAGCCTCATATAGAGAAATTCCTCTTATTTGTGCATAATCGGCAATCTTTTCCAAGGTAGCGCTGCCTATACTCCTCTTGGGCACGTTGATAATACGGCGCAGAGCCACCTCATCCCTGCCGCTGTCAATGGTTTTTAAATAAGCCAGCATATCCTTGATTTCCTGACGGGCATAGAAGTTGACTCCTCCTACAACCCTGTAAGGAATCCCCTCCACCACCATGCGCTCCTCCAAAACACGCGCCTGCGCATTGGTGCGATACAACACTGCAAAATCACCGAAACCGGCTCCGTCCTTTCTCACCCTACGGGTCATATCATCAGCAATGTACTCCGCCTCCTCATAGGCGTTGTCTAACTGCCTGAAATGGACGTGGCTGCCTGTTCCTTTATCTGTCCACAGCGCCTTTTCTTTTCTCCCCACATTATTTTGTATCACCGCATTTGCCGCGTCAAGAATACTCTGTGTGGAACGATAATTCTGCTCCAGCTTAATCACGCGCGCCTCGGGATAGTGCAGCTCAAAATCCAAAATATTGCGGATATTCGCTCCTCTGAACTTATAAATGGATTGGTCGTCATCGCCTACCACACAGAGATTCCTATACTTGTCCGCCAATAATCGTACAAGCTCAAACTGCGCCAAATTGGTATCCTGATACTCGTCCACCATAATGTACCTAAAACGCTCCTGATAGGAATTTAAAACCTCCGGACTGGTCTTGAAAAGCTCCACTGTCTTTACAATAATATCATCAAAATCCAAAGCGTTATTCTTTTTTAAGGTTTCCTGATATTCCCGATAAGCCCTCGCCTGAATTTGCTTATTGAAATCTCCCATAGTCTGAATCTCAAACTCTCGCTCGTCCACCAGATTATCCTTAGCCGAGGAAATCGCACTCAAAAGACTTTTCTCCTTATGTATCTTGGTATCAATATTCAGCCTTTTGCAAACACCCTTCATAACCGTCTTCTGATCGTCGGTATCGTAAATAGTAAATTTATTGTCGTATCCTATTTTGTCAATATAACGTCTCAGAATTTTTACACAGGTGGAATGGAAAGTGCTGACCCAGACGGAGGAAGCGCCAAAGCCTACGATATTATCTACTCTCTCCCGCATTTCCCCCGCCGCCTTGTTGGTAAATGTAATCGCCAGTATATTCCAAGGATTAACGCCAAGCTCATCTATCAGGTAGGCAATCCTGTGCGTTAAAACTCTTGTCTTACCGCTTCCGGCCCCCGCCAGTAAGAGCAACGGTCCTTCCGTGTGTAGCACTGCCTCCTTCTGCTCCTTATTTAAAGTATCGTAAATACTCATAAAGCCTCCTTTATTTTACCTCCGCAACTCTGCTGAAATTCCACACTCTGATATTATATTCCGCCACAGGGCTGTCGCAATAGGGGCATATCTTTGCTCCCAGCCTTGTAAGCGGCGCCCCACAGTTTGGACAGTTCATCGCCAGTCCGTTGTCAGCGGTATCCTCTATCATCTCCTTATCCTGAATATACACCAATTCCGTGTTATATCTGGTTTGCTTAAGGCGCTTTTCATCCTCTGAAACCGCCCTTCCCCTTGTCTCTATATAGTGGACGTGTCCGACGGCAGACTGAAAAATAATGCTGCATCTGCCTTTTTCTTTTCTGTACCTGTTTATTTCCGTTTTATGTATGGTTATCCGCTCAAAATGTTCGATTTTCCCTTCATCTTTAAGCGTCTGTATCCTGAGCTTCAGCTCCTCCTTAAGGTCGCTCGTTCCTTCCGTGAGAATGCCGCCGTCTCCCTCGTCCACACTGCGCAAATAGGACTTTAATACATTCTCAGCCCTTGTCCTCATCTCATCATAATGAAATTCCGGAAAATCTCTCATAATACTGGGCAAATACAAACCTGTGGCCGCAGCTATAGACTTCGGCGTTGTCATTTCGGTAAGCTCCATCTTACGTACTCCCTGTGTCAAAGAAGACGTTCCGAAGGCAAGTCTTGAAAACGACTGGATCTTACCCATTATTCTTATATATGCATAATAAATAATTCCTATAATTATCAATATCAATACTAATATAATAATTATAGCTATTAAAACCTTCATATCCCTACCCCTCGCTCCTGACAACTCAAAAACACAGCAGGCATATCATGTCTTTGGGCAATGATTGCCTGCTGTATCCTGTACCAATCTTAATCTCCATGCCGAAGCATTATTTTATGTCATTTTCATCAAAAATATCTCCGCACTCCGGACAATACTTGGGCGGGTTTGCAGGGTCTTCCGGCTCCCATCCGCATTTATCGCACCTATACATTGGCGCGCCCTGCGGTTTCTTCCTGCCGCATTCCATACAGAATTTGCCCTGATTTACATGTCCGCAGCTGCAGGTCCAACCGTCCAAGGCCGGCTTAGGCAGACCGCATTCCACGCAGAATTTCCCCCTGTTGTCCGCAAAACCACATGCGCAGGTCCAACCAAGGACAGCCCCATCCGCCACCGTGCCTGCCGGCTGCATCATCTGCGGCTGTACCGCGCCCTGTGAGGACATCTGCGCCTGTGGAGCAGGCTGCGTTCCTCCGCCCATGACTCCCGCGCCGTTCATCCCGTTCATGACTCCTGCGCCGTTCATTCCCTGCCGCATCATATTCATAGCCATCATGCCCATCATGCTGTCCATAGCGTTAGCGCCTCCGCTTTCACCGCCTGCGCCGTTCAAGGACGAATTCTTGATAAAGGTGGACATAGCCTCTGTCTCAGCCGCAGCACGCATATCTGCGGAAGCAAGCATAACCATATCGTTCCACTTATTGATTTTATCACGATCCTCCGCAGGAACGGTAGCGGCAATGGTAATAGACACCACTTCAATACCACGGTTTATCGTCCATTCCTCGCTGAGCTCTGCCTTAAGATATTGGGTTATCTCCTCCGTATGCATCTGTATCTGATAAGGAAGAATACCTTGTGCGGCAATCTTAGCCAAAGCAACGGGCAGCTTTCTGAGCAGCTCGCCCTTCATCAGCTTCAGCAATTCCGCACCCCTTCCGGATTTTGCGTAGCTTTGATCCACATTTCCGCAGACATTGGCATAGAATACAAGGGGATCTATAATCTTAAAACTGTATTCTCCGTTACATCTTACGGTTGTCTCAAGCTCATATCCCGTTCTTGGAGATACAACATGGAAATCAATAGGTGTAGCCGTTCCGTAAAGATTGTTCATAATCTCCTTGGTATTGAAATAATACACCCTTTGATCCTTCGCCGTATTTCCCCCGAAAGTAAATCTTCTTCCAAACTGCAAAAAGCTGTTCTTTATATTTTCGCCTAAATCTCCATACAACAAGGAAGGCTCTGTTGACGTATCATAGACAAATTCTCCCGGCTCCGCACAAAAGTCCGCAATTTTACCTTGATCCACGATAATCATGCACTGTCCGAAATTGACGGAAATAATGGAACCGTTAGATATAATATTGTCTGTTCCCTTGGTGTTGCTATTACGCCCCTCCGTAACCTTTTTTTCTCCCTTGACCACAAGCACATCGCTCGAAAGGGAGGAACAGTAGAAATACTCGCGCCACTGATCTGCCACAAGACTGCCGAGCGCATCCTTTGCCGCTTTAATTAAACCCATTCTTCTTCCTCCATATTGTTGTATTTTCTAATAATACCAGTTTATGAACATGTATATCTGTATTGTACCAAACTTTCATGTTTGTCTCAACATTTCTTTGTAATTTTCATATTTTTCTTTACAGGAAACCTTTTTTGCGTCTGCAAAGGCCTGCTGCCTTGCTCTTGCATTTTTATACGGCCTGCCTGTCACTGTTTTTGTACGGGCTCCCATATCTTTGGCATTACTGACGATTAATTCAATTGTTTCGGAAATATATAGCGGATATAGGAGCCGGAATCAGACCGTCCGGCTTCCGGCGTCAGGGAGCATGATATTCTTTTGTGGCTTGTCGGTCCGCTTTTGGGCAAAAAACAGCGGTAAATCTTTATGATGGGCTTACCGCTACCTTTCAGGTCAGGCGTCACGCAACAGCTGATAAGAAATGGATTTCTGCCTCTTGCTTTTGCAGTCATTTTATATCGCACGCCGTGAGGCGCAAACGTGCCATGACACTCCTTATCGGCAATCACTTAAGGCCGCCCCATAAAACAGACGCCGAACAAGGCGTCTGTTTTATGGGGCGGCCGTCACCTTTTGCTTATCTAAATAATATTAGTGTCACTCCGCCGCCTTTTTTGCAAAATCAGTATTCACGAGCTCCCCATAGGGAACCTTCTCCGTAAGCACTTTTGCGTCCAACAAAATATTTTGGAGCAATGTAAAGGATTCCTCCTCAAAAACCAGATTTTCTTTCCATGTATCCTGTTCATAATACCGCTTCACAATAGTTGTCAGGGTATCCAAATCCGTCTCCGTAAACTGCGGGGCAATCGCCTTTGCAATATCGTCAGGTGTGTGCGACTGTACATAGTCCATCCCTCTTTGAAGCGCATTGGTAAACGCCTGCACAGTATCCGGATGAGCCTCCAGATAGCTTTTTTTAGCAGAAAAGGAGGTATATGGTACATAACCGGAATCTTCTCCCAAGGAAGCGACCACATATCCGTCACCTTTTTGCTCCAGAGCCGTGGCATGGGGTTCAAATTCAACGCTATAGTCTCCCTGCCCTCCCGAAAATGCCGCTGCAGTCGAACCAAAATCAATACTTTGATCAATTGTAAGATCTGCTTTAGGGTCAATATTGTTTTTCTCTAAAATGTACTCAAATACCATCTCAGGCATACCGCCCGCTCTTCCTCCCAGCACCGTCCTGCCCTTTACCATATCCCATGAAAAGTTCTCTATAGGTTCTCTTGACACCAAGAAATTTCCTGCTCGTTGGGTCAGCTGTGCAAAATTAACCACATAGTCCTGAGTTCCTCCGGCATAAGTATAAACCGTACTCTCACATCCCATAAACCCGATATCCGCTTCGCCCGTAAGCACCGCCGTCATGGTTTTGTCCGCACCGAAGCCCGTTACCAGCTCAATATCCAATCCTTCCTCCGCAAAGTATCCCTCTTCAAGCGCCACATACATGGGCGCGTAAAAGACGGAATGGGCCACCTCGTTAAGTACCACCTTCGTCCTGCCGTCAGCCTCTCCCTGCGTTTTATCCGCACAAGCAGTCAGACCGCACAGCAATGTAAGTACAAGAACTAAAAGTACCGACACACTCTTTCTCAAGGTCATAAATCAGCCTCCTTTTTTGATTGCTGATTTATCTTATGACGCATATGGGCAAACGTGCATGTCCGGCTTCCCATGTCCTATACATTTATAAGCCTCTCAAGGTCTCCTCTGTTTTACAGACAATTCACCAGCTGCGCAATACCGTCCTGCCTGCCGTTTAATATCAGCTCCTCGGGAAAATCTACCTCCCTAATCAGCTCGAACGTCTTCTCAAAGCGCCCCACCGTATAGCAGATATGGCTGTCGGTTCCCAAAATAACAGGCGCACGATACCTTTTACAAATATTCAAAAGAGCGATAATGTTTTCCCTTCCCCCTTTTCTGGCCGCCTGCGGATTCAGTGAAGAATTATTCACCTCCAACGCCACCTTCTCCTCCAATGCCGTCTTTACCAGCAGCTCATAATCCAAGGGGTATCTGGAATCATCCGGATGCCCCAATATTTTAACGTAAGGATTCTGCATCGCCCTGATGGCGGCTCTGGTATTTTCCTCCAAGCTTCCCGGTCTTACGCAGAATGTGTGCATACTGGCAATCACATAATCCATTCTCCTAAGAATTTCTTCTTCTACATCCAGATTTCCCTCATAATCCAAAATGTTTGCCTCCACGCCGCAAAACAGACGCAAATCCCCATGATGTCTGGGAATGCATCTATAGTTTGAAAAGAAAAAAACATGAGGACCACCCGGCATTGCCGGTCCGTGCTCGCTGAGCCCTAAGTATTTCAATCCAAGTTCCTTTGCCGCCTCAATATTTTCCTTTAATGTACTATACCCATGACCGCTTGCCGCGGTATGGGTATGCAAATCCATATAAATATTCATTTTACTCCCGTGCCTTTCCCGTACAAGCCCTTCCATCTTATCCGTTCCCCAATTTGTTCATCCACGCTTAACGGATATCCTGTTCCCCCTGCGTTTTCCCGCCATCCTTCTGAGCGCCTGCCTTCCTTCCTTTGGCGGAACTGTCCTTGGCAAACTCGTCTATCATTTTCTCAATAATCAGCTTCTTCACATAGACGTCAAAGCTTAACAGACAGATAAAAGAAAATTCGCGCAGTAACTCCTTGTTCTCCTCCGGAGCATCCGTAAATGTCTTCTCCGCCTCCTTAAATTTCTCTATCACATCCGACTTGAGCTCCTCCACCTGCTTCTTTTCCATACTGAACACCTCTTTATAGATGCTCTCAAGATTAAACTCTTGACCATTTTGAAAGAACTGTTCGGTTATTGGCTTTAAAAGTGTCTGTATATCCGTTATAGACAAAAAACCCTTATAATAATAAATAAAAATCAATAAAAGAATATGTTCCTTAGTATATTTTTTCTTTATAGGGGATGGGAGCAAATCATTCTTCGCGTAATTATTAATCATTGTCTTAGTGAGTATCTTGTCGTCGCCCGGATAACGTGCCGTAGATTTCAGTCTGGTATCCATAAAGGTTGTGACCTGATCCATATACAAATCAATTCCCGGAATATCCTCCGGCTTAATGTATTCAATTCTCTCAAGACTCTCTAAAATACTATTTAATAAATTTTCCGTATTAATTTTCATACCTTCTCCATTCCGAAGTCTTTATCAAAAAAGTGCTTATGACATTCAGTACAATCTTATTATATAGTATTCAAAACTACATGGCAACTGTTTTCTTGTTTTCCCTTTACTTTACAACTTTAGTATGTTAAAATATGCATTATTAACACTATAAAATTTTACAGTATAAAAGCAGACAGGGAGCAATACGCTCCGGAACGGAGATTATGTATGAATAAAAAAATTAAAACGGATGCCGTTGATTCCTTATTTGATGCTGTCCTAAGCCTTGAGTCACGGGAGGAATGCTATAGTTTTTTCGAGGATTTATGCACTGTCAACGAATTGCTCTCCCTCTCCCAGCGCTTTGAGGTCGCCGCCATGCTCAAGGACCACAAAACCTATCTGGATATCGCAGAGAAAACCGGCGCTTCCACTGCCACAATCAGCCGAGTAAACCGCTCCCTCAATTACGGGAACGACGGATATGATCTGGTGTTTAAGCGAATCGGCAAATAAAAAAGCACATCATGCCTTTGGACATTTTATCCGCAGGCATGATGTGCTTTTTTATTTAGTATATTATTGACTAACATATTATATAATATCGTCACTGTCCATCTGGGCTGTGAACTCCTCATGCTGTCCGCCGACATCCTCCACATCCTTCAATGCCTCAGCAATAGCAGCCTTTGCGGATTTCTTGCTTGCGCGAACAGCCTTGCTTTTCGTTTTTCTGTCCGGCACATTTTGGTTCATATCGCATCTGCCCTGAAAAACCGCATGCTCATCAATTACCACCATATTGGTAGTAATATCTCCCAGAACCTTTGCGGCAGACGCAAGCTCTATCTTATCGGGAGCGTCAATATTACCTATTACTTCACCGCCCACAAGAATCGACTTTGCAAATATATTGCCAAGTATGCTGCCCGTTGCACCAATTATCAGGCTGCCGTCAACAGTCACATTCCCCCTAATGGTACCGTCAATTCTCGCCGAGCCCTCCGAGGAAAAATCACCTTCTATCTCGGTTCCTTTTCCCAATAATGTACCTATTCTGATTTCCTTATCTTTTTTGCTCAACATAATCTTCTCCTCCCTTAACCGCTGATTACCAGCATATCCATAGGATTAATATAAGACTCATCCTTCATCATTTGATAGCCCAGCTTCGTATTGGACTCTCCTATCAGAAACAATGTTGTTCCCTGCACAACTGAATCTCCTTGATTTACTGAAGGCTCTCCCTGATTCCTGTAGATGGTTATATAGCCGTTACCATGGTCAACCCATACGTTATGCCCATATTCTACGTCATCATTTACGGCAATTACCTTTCCGCTGGCCGTAGCTACAACAGTGGTTCCCTGTGATGCCGTAAAAATACATATAGGCGCATCCTCTGTCGTTCCCTCTTCCATGGATGCAGAGCCTGTAAGCGGAAATTCTGTGGGGGTACTTTGCTTTTCCAGCTGTTCTGTCAGTTCTCTCTCGCTCTCAACTTTCTGATTCACTGTCTCACTTAATATCTGAATCTTACCGTTTAAGCTTTGTACTTCGGCTTCCAATCCCTCTTTCTCCTGCAGAAGTGCCTCCATAGCCTCAGCCTGCGCATTGTTTTTTTCAACAGCCGCTTCCCAGATTTTTTCCTCATAGGCAAGATAGCCTATCATGGCTCCGATTATCACACACAAGACGATAATAATCGTTTCCCAAATCCATGGCCTGACTCTATACTGCTTTACATTTGCGTCAACTGCATCGGATGTAACAATCAATACATGATTTGTTTTACGCTTATGTTTTTTACGTTGCATAAAGAAATCACCTCCGGTAAACTACATCATTTTACCACAGGTAACTCCTTTCAGCAACGTCGTGTTAATATTTTTGTAACATTTCTCCAACAAATTTCTTAACTTTTTATTAATATGCCTAAAAGTAGACGTTCTTTTTGTCTATATGTACCAATTTTTAAGGTACTTTAAACCTCCAACGCCATATCCCCTTGTGCAATAATTCCCTTCTTTCTCATTAGCTCGGATACGAAAAGAGTCAATGCGGCGGGCAAAATGAAATGCATCAATGCAATTAACAAAAGTGCTATAACTGCGCTCGTTCCGTTTTCCGTCATGGAAGCGTAAGCGGCAAACTGCCCTACAAAACCTGCCGAACCCATACCCGAACCCACAGGAGTGCTAGTCATTCCCAGCGCTGCGGAAGCAATAGGACCCAATATCGCACTTGAGATAATCGCTGGCAGCCAGATAACCGGCTTTTTAACAATATTAGGTACCTGCAGCATGGAGGTTCCCACTCCCTGAGCGACCAGACCGCCTAATTTATTTTCACGATAGCTTGCCACCGCAAAGCCTACCATGTTACAGCAGCAGCCCACTGTGGCCGCTCCCGCGGCTAATCCGCTTATACTCATGGAAACACCGATTGCAGCGGAGCTGATTGGCAATGTCAAAATCATCCCCATTAAAACCGACACAATAATACCTCCTATAATAGGATGCCTTTCAACGTTAAAATTCACCAGTTGTCCTAACCATGCCATAAATGCGGATATAGGGGGGCCTGCTACAAAACCCACTACGGCGCCTGAAATAACGGATAAAAAGGGAGTTACAATAATATCAACCTTTGTCTTTCCTGCCACAAGCTTTCCTATTTTTATGGCAACAATTGCTGCAATAAAGGCTCCCAACGGCTCGCCGGGCTTTCCAAGGGCAAATGCCTCCATGGTATTCACTGCCGGAAACGCTCCTATCATACCCGCTACCGCGGCGGAAACCGTGACCAACGGACCCTGCTTAAACTTACAGGCAACGCCAACGCCTATTCCCGCTCCCGTAAGACTCTTAGCCACATTGCTTATCGCCGTCAGATAACTTCCTACCGTTCCGCCTATCAGACTTCCAATCTGAGCAATAATCGTACCGATTATCAGAGTCGAAAACAACCCCAACGCCATGCCGCTCAAACCGTCAATAAAAATTTCATTCAACCACTTTTTCATCTGTTTCATACTATGTAACCATACCTTTCTGCTGCTCGCAAACCTTCTCACCGCCGATTTGCATCTATTTTAGCCGACATGTATACTTGGCTGTCTTGTCAGCTGTCATATAATCTAACATATCTTATCTCAGAAGGCAAGCAAATTCTTTTTATTTCGTATTTTAAAATATCTTCCACCACTATCTTCAACGCATAAACTAATTTTCTGACAACTCTTTACTTATACAAGACATTATGCTATTATGATGATGTTGCAAAATATGGCATGATTTTCAGACTGCTTTCTGCACGCAGATTTGTGCCGAAGCGTTGCGAATCTGCTTGATTGCACGTATAGGTTCCGGAAGGAATGATTCTTTTTTCAAAAATTATGCCGACGCCCAATTTGGCGGGTTGTCGGCGGAATGGAGATTATTATGAACAAAGGTACAGTAAAATGGTTTAACAACCAAAAGGGTTACGGTTTCATTTCCGATGAATCGGGCAATGACGTATTCGTTCATTTCTCAGGGCTTAATATGGAAGGCTTTAAGACCTTAGAAGAAGGCGCTTCTGTTGAATATGAGATAGTAAACGGTGAAAAGGGCCCTCAAGCCGTAAACGTAACCAAATTGTAGGATACCAAACTAAACCCCATGCAGCGCCGGCTATTCCGTCCGCAGAAGACATGGGGTTTAGTTGATGCTCTACATCAGCGTCTGCACAGGCTGACTACCTTCTCCCAGCCAAGTCTGCCGCCAAACAAATCCAAAGCGCTTCCTATCGTAACATTCAGTCTGCCGTTTCCCAGCTTCTTCAAAAGCTGCAAATCCTCATAGCTGTGTACCCCACCGGCATAGGTGATGGGTTTTCCCCTCCAGCCTCCTAAAAGCACGGCCAGCTCCTCCTCTATTCCCTCGGCTTTTCCCTCTACATCCACTGCGTGAACCAAAAACTCATCACAATATGAAGATAACCTGTCCAGTAAAGCATAATCCACAAGCTCCTCTGTAGTCCTTTGCCAGCGATCCGTCACCACCAGATAGCCCCGCTCCGTCTTTTTACAGCTCATGTCCAAAACCAAATGTTCCCTGCCAACGGCTTTTACCAATTCCTCTAAGCGGTCATAGTGAATATGTCCGTCCTTAAACACATAAGAGGTCACAATTACATGAGAAGCTCCCGCCTCTAAATATTGCTCTGCGTTTTCCGGCGTAATACCTCCTCCTACTTGAAGCCCTCTCGGATATACCGAAAGCGCTGACAAAGCCTGCCGTTGTGTAGCGGCGTAATATTCGCTGTCCGTTCCATTCAATAAAATAATATGTCCGCCCCTTAAACCTGCGTCACGATATAAAGCGGCATAAAAGGCGGCATCCTTTTTTGCCACATAATTCTCCAATGCGTGATTATCAATATCCCGCAGGCTTGCTCCCACAATCTGCTTTACCTTGCCGTTATGTATATCAATACATGGTCTGAATTCCATATGCTGTCCCGCTTTCTAAATTTATTTAATTAATAGTAAATTAATAATATATGAATATGAATTATCTTACCTCTCTATCTTATTACAATTTCTTACATTTTTCCATTAAAAATAATCATTTCAATTTGTATAAATTCAAAAAACTCTCACATACTACTAACAAGTCAGCAAAAGCACCTGTAACCGTCTCGGCTTACTTTTTTGCTGAATAAATTTATAAGCTTGTGTCCGCGCAGCCCTCACAAGCTTTCATGTCCTTTCAAGGCTCATGTATTCAGGCTGCGCAGAAATGAGGAGAATTATGAAAAAAGCAAAATCTTTTAAAAACGTAAGAAAGCTTCTGGTGCTTGGGCTTGTAATCGTCTACATGTGTATTGCAAGCGGATGTACCAATGACGACAACAACAGCAACAATTCCGGCAGTATGGCCGGAACTGGTGCCCAAAACGAAACCGGCACAAACAACAATACAGGAAACACTGACAACGGAAATAATTCCGGCACCGTAAACGACAACAATACAAATTCCGGCACTACTAATAACGGTACTACCGACGGTACCGACCTCGGAACTACAAACGGTGACAACGGAGGTTCGCTGTTAGACGATGCCGGTAATACCATAGGCGATATCGTAGATGATGCCGCAGACGGCGTTTCGGATATCACTAACGATTTGGTCGGCGGAGATAACGGTACAGGCACCACCAATACCACAGGTACTACAGGTACCACAGGCGGCACCGGTAACGGCACCGGCACTACCGTTCAATAAGCGAATTACAGACCCACTAAAAAAGGAAGCTTGCAATTCACTAAGCTTCCTTTTTGTAATCCGATACTTCCCGCTATATTTGGAGCTCCGCGTTAAATACTCGCGTCTATAACATCCGCCATATTATACATACCGGCAGCTCTTCCTGCCAAAAACTTTGCAGCCTGCACCGCACCCTTGCCAAAGACGGCTTTTGAATACGCTGTGTGTGAAAAGGTTATCACCTCGTCCGCGCCGGCAAAAATAACGTCATGGTCTCCTACAATGGTACCTCCGCGAACTGCGCTGATACCGATTTCCTTTACCGGCCTTTTTTCCCTTCTGGCACTTCTGTCATAGACATACTCATACTCATTGTTAAATTCCTCATTAATGGAGTCTGCCAGAGCAAGAGCGGTTCCACTGGGGGCATCCACCTTTAAATTATGATGCTTTTCGACAATTTCCATATCAAAACCTGCCGGAGCCAAAACTCCCGCCGCCTCCTTCAGCATCTTAAGCAATAAATTTATTCCTAAAGACATATTCGCAGATTTAAGAATTGCAATTTTCTTTGACGCTTCCTCCACCTTTTTTAACTGCTCCTCGCTTAAGCCTGTTGTACAAAGCACACAAGGAAGACCCTTCGCCACACAATAATCCAACATTTTATCCACTGCCGCCGCCGCCGAAAAATCAATCAGACAGTCCGCCTCCACGTCACAATTATCGATATCGGTAAATACCGGATAGGGATTATGCCCCTCGTCTCTGGCGTCAATTCCGGCTGCCATGTCCGTTCCCTCGTCGGCAGCTATCAGCCCGCTGATAACCTGACCCATTTTGCCGTTACACCCGTGCATTATGATTCTAACCATTTTCCTCAGTCCTCTCCACCTGTAATTCCCTAGTGCTCTCCCAAGCAATTATACATTTTTACTTGTCGAATTTTATTGGCTTTATTTCTTATTTCAAAATGCCATATTGCTTCATGGCGCTTTGCAGCCTTTCTGCATTTTTCTCTTCCATCTCTGTCAGAGGCATACGAAGCGTTCCGTCTATCATACCCATAAATTGTAAAGCCCTCTTTACGGGAATAGGGTTGACCTCGCAAAACAGCGCGTTGCATAAATTAAGCGCCTCAAGCTGCAGCTTTCGGCTTCCCGCCACATCTCCCTCAAAAAACTTATTGCAAATCTCATGTGTCTGTCTCGGCGCTACATTTGAAAGCACGGAAATAACTCCCAACCCGCCCAATGACAAAATAGGAAGAATCTGGTCGTCATTCCCGGAATAAATATCTACTACGTCTTCCCCGATAGCCGCAAGCTGTGCAATCTGACTGATATTACCGCTTGCTTCCTTTACCCCTACAATATTCTCCACATCCTTGCAAAGACGTACCACCGTCTCCGGCAAAATATTGCAGCCGGTACGGCTGGGCACATTATATAAAAGCACCGGTACCTTCACGGATTGCGCAACTGCTTTAAAATGCTGATAAAGTCCGTTCTGAGTTGCCTTATTATAATAGGGGCTTACCAACAATAACCCGTCTACCCCGTATTTTTCTGCCTCTTTTGAAAGATAAATTGCAGTCTGTGTACAGTTAGAACCGGTTCCTGCAATAACCGGGATTCTTCCTGCCACTATTTCTACACAATACCTGATAACCTCCAAATGCTCCTCATGTGTGAGAGTGGAAGCTTCACCGGTGGTTCCGCACACAATAATTGCGTCCGTGCCTCCCTCAATCTGGAATTCTACAAGCTTCTTAAACTGCTCGTAATCAACCTCTCCGTTTGTCTTCATAGGTGTGACAATCGCTACACCCGCTCCTCTAAAAATTGACATATGCTTCCTCCATTTCTACGTTATTACCGTCCTACAATCAAAAACGCCAGCGCATACGGCGCTGGCGAACGATATACAAAATATATCCTCTTGATAGCACCCCATCTATTCCTAGATGACAGTCATATGGCTCTTAACCATATTCCCAAGATTTGATTCACAGGTCATCTCCTCTTTCGGCGTGTTTCCCTTTCATTTCTCCTCTTCTGCGCCTGTCACATCAGAAAAACTACTCTTGAAATACGCAACCTCTATCTTCAATATGTTAATTATGAATGTATGATAGCATTTTCCTATCCGTATGTCAACGGGTTTATTCCCAAACCTTAAACTTTACCGTCTCTATTTTTGATACTTCGTCTGCAAGCATACAAATTTCATCATTAAGAGTGATTCCTGTCAATATAATATCCGTTTCATCGCGAAACTCTAACAGCCCTTTAAACTCCTCGACAGTTATTATATTCTTCTCAACCAGCCCAAGCATCTCGTCCAGAATCAACAAATCACACTCTCCTGTCGTAAGTACCTTCTTGGCAAAGTTTATACCGTTTTTAATGTTAGAAATTTCCTCCTGCTTTCTTTCATCGGAAAGCTCCTCAAAATTCTCGTCAGCCTTTTCAAAATGAAATACTTTAATGTCAGGCTCCATTCTGCGCAAAAAATCGCTGTTCCCCAGCCCCTTTCCTTTCAGGAACTGAATAATAACGACACTTTTGCCTTCTATCGCCGCCAACACCGCACGCCCCAAAGCTGCCGGCGACTTTCCTCTCCCATCGCCCGTATAAATATGAATCAACCCTTTTGCCATACTTCCTCACATTCTGCCGCTAAAGCAACCTTTGTGCTGTCATAAAACTCTTGTTAGTAAATATATCACAATTTTCCTGCTTTGGCAACTTTTTGTAATTTAGGCTTCTTCTGCTACTACATCCTCCTCATTTAAAATTTCCAGTTTACTGACTGATACTTCAAATGCCACTCTTTTCTCCACATGCTCTTCATCCAGCTTTTTCATATATTCCCGGCTCTGAATTCTGCCCCAAATGGCACAGCGTTCACCTACCTTAAAACCGTTTGCATAACGGGCATTCCTTCCCCAGCAGATACAGGGAATATAATCTGATTTGCCGTATGGGCGATTTACTGCAAGCAACAGGTCTGCAATCTCTCTGCCGAGAGGTGTTTTTCGGTATATGGGCTCTTTGCAAATAAACCCGTCCAAATAAATTTGATTTGTCTTGGAACTCTCTTCCACCTCATCCAAAAATTCCACTTCTCTGGCAAATACGGAAAGCACCAATCTGTTTTTTCTTTCCTCGTGGCGATTGTAGGAACGGAACTGCCCATTGACACAAATAAGCATTCCTATATAGCTGGCGGATACGTCCAACAGCCTCTCCGACACCATTATGGGTATAATATCATGACTGTCACTGAGTCTTTCTACTTTCACGTCCACCATATAAAAACCTTCCCCAAAAATTTCATGGCTATAAGAAAAATCACTGACTATTTCACCCATAACCGTTACCTGATTGTTTTCAATTACCTTATCTGTCATTTTTGTTCTCCCTTCTTACACCTTAAGACTTTTTCCGGTAATAAAACCTGTAATACAATATTACTTATACTCTATTTAGTACCAAATTAGTACCACATTTCATCGCACATATCGTCAATATACGCATAAATTAACATTCTTTTCCATAAAATTATAGGTACAAAACCTCTAAAATATTCAGTAAATCCGCGCTTTTTGCTTGCGCTTGCAAAAGAATAGTGCTATACTATAGCAGTTTGAGATTCGACAGATAAATCGCTCGTCAAAATTAGACTTATGATGACAGTTATCAACATTTAATTACAGCTTATGACAAATTATTACAAGCATCGGCATTTATCTACCAAGAAAGGTAAGGTTTGAATTCATGAAACAAAAAAGAGAAGATGTTAGAAATATTGCAATTATAGCTCACGTAGATCACGGTAAAACCACTCTGGTGGACGAGCTTCTAAAACAAAGCGGCGTATTCAGGGAAAATCAGGAGGTTGCCGAGCGCGTAATGGACTCCAATGATATCGAGCGCGAAAGAGGTATCACCATTCTTGCCAAAAATACCGCGGTTATGTACAAGGGAACAAAAATCAACATTATTGACACCCCCGGTCACGCCGATTTTGGCGGTGAGGTCGAACGCGTACTGAAAATGGTCAACGGCGTTATTCTGGTTGTAGACGCCTTTGAAGGCGCCATGCCCCAGACAAAATTCGTTTTAAGAAAGGCTTTGGAATTAAAGCTTCCCGTCATTGTATGTATCAATAAAATTGACCGGCCTGAGGCAAGACCTGACGAGGTCGTTGATGAGATTTTAGAATTATTTTTAGAGCTGGATGCAGATGATTCTCAGCTGGACTGCCCTTTTGTTTTTGCTTCTGCCAAAGCAGGCGTTGCATCTCTTGAAGCATCAGACCCCGGCACCAGTATGGGACCTCTGTTTGAGACAATAATTGATTATATTCCCGCTCCCGAGGGCGACCCCGATGCTGCAACTCAGGTGCTTATCAGCACCATAGATTACAACGAATATGTGGGGCGTATCGGCGTCGGTAAAGTTGACAACGGAACTATCAAAATAAATCAGGACGTCGTTATCTGTAACCATCATGAGCCTGATAAACAGATTAAGGTTAAGGTCAGCAAGCTGTATGAATTTGACGGCTTAAATAAGGTTGAAGTAAAGGAGGCCACCATCGGCTCCATCGTGGCAATCTCGGGCATCAGCGACATTCATATCGGGGATACCCTCTGCTCTCCCGACAACATCTTTGCCATTCCGTTTCAGAAAATCAGCGAGCCTACCATTGCAATGCAGTTCATGGTAAACGACTCTCCTTTAGCTGGGCAGGAGGGCAAATTTGTTACCAGCCGACATTTACGCGACAGACTTTTCCTGGAGCTGAATACCGATGTGTCACTTCGTGTGGAGGAAACCGATGCCGCCGACTGCTTCAAGGTTTCGGGCCGCGGAGAATTGCATTTGTCCGTATTAATAGAAAATATGCGCCGCGAGGGCTTTGAATTTGCGGTAAGCAAGGCAGAGGTTCTGTATAAAAAAGACGAAAACGATAAACGTCTGGAGCCTATGGAGCTTGCCTATATAGATGTTCCCAACGAATATGCCGGAGCCGTTATCGAAAAATTAGGCCAGCGGAAGGGCGAGCTTCAAAATATGGGTACTATTTCCGGAGGAACCTATACCCGTCTGGAATTCTCTATTCCCGCACGCGGACTTATTGGCTATCGGGGGGAATTTATGACCGATACAAAAGGCAACGGCATTCTCAACACTGTTTTTGACGGCTACGGACCCTATAAGGGCGATATTCAATACCGCAAATTAGGCTCACTGATAGCCTTTGAAGCAGGGGAAGCAATTACCTATGGTCTCTATAATGCGCAGGAAAGAGGAACTCTCTTTATCGGACCCGGCGAAAAAGTATACTCAGGCATGGTTGTTGGGCAGACCGGAAGAAGCGAAGACATTGAAATCAATGTCTGCAAGAAAAAGCAGCTTACAAACACCCGCTCCTCCAGCGCCGACGAAGCGCTGCGCCTTACCCCACCTAAGATTCTCTCTTTGGAGCAGGCCTTGGATTTTATTGATACGGACGAGCTTTTGGAGGTAACCCCCACCAGTCTGCGCATCCGGAAAAAAATTCTGGATACCACCTTAAGAAAACGTGCCGCAATGAAAAAATAATTGGCGGATGAAGTTCACAGGAAAGATACTTATTATTCCAAACCGGGAGCTTATTTTTCAAATCAGGCTTCCGGTTTTTGGTTTGCTCCTCTCCCGAAGCTTTTTATTCATTTTCTGCGCTTCCTTGTATTCTATCAGATAGGTGGTCAAAGTAACAATAACAAATACCGCAAGAATCACGGCCTCCATTCCCAAAACCATTTTCCAATTTTCCGCATAGTACCAATGAAAAAGATATCCACACGTCATTACCACCGCATTTACATACAAATAATAAAGAAGCTGCCGAAGGAAAAAACTCTTTTTAGAGTATCCCTCCTCATCGTCACAGGGATGAATGACAATTCCCAACGCGCATAGAGCGGACACAAAAAGTATTTGCCCTACCCAAATTATTTCAATTTCATAGTCTGTGCCCCAAAAAATCATAATGTAAATCATTGCGCAGAAAAAAACTGCCGTTGTTATTTTCGTATAAAATTTTAAAACAATTTTCGTATATTCTATAAGCTTTTCCATACCTGCCTGCTAAATCCCTCTTTCTACTCTCCTACAAGCCGAGTTTTCTTTTCAGCGAAACCACATACTGCCGTGAAATAATAATTTTTTCTCCGTTTTTTAAAAGCGCTTCAAATCTGCCGCCCAATGCGGGAGCGAGACTCTCAATCTTATTCAGATTTAAGATCATTGACTTCGTCACTCTCAAAAAATCCTGTTCCGGCAAATCCTCCTCCAGTTCATACAGCTTGCTCTTTATCTCATACACCGCTTCTTCTCCATATGCAAAAACCTTCTGCTCAACCGTCTCAAAATAATAAATTTCCTGATGCTCTATCAAATGGATGCACCCATCCTTATAGACGCTCAGCTTTCTGTTTCCCCGTTTAAAACAATTCAGAAGCCTCTTAATGTCGTCGGAAATTTCACTGCACTTTATTATAAGCTCCTCTTCTTCTCCGGGCTTTAAATCCAAAATTGTTATTTTCATGAAATAATTTTATCCCTTCATCTGTCGCTGATATTTTTCTTCCTCACGAAAATAATGACTGCCGCCAATGCCGCTATTCCACATAACACCATAAATAGAATTGAATATTGCTCACTTACCACGGTATCCGCCATTACAATACTGATTCCCATATATTCCTCATAAGAGTCGACTACCTGCTTAGGCATATCCAAAAAGGTCTGCCTGAGTACTTCTTCACAGCATATGCCCCTCATCAAAGATGCCCCGTGCAAAATGGGAAGACATTTCAAGACAGCACTCACCCCCTCGGGCAGATTACCCATAGGCACATAAACCGCCCCCAAAAAACCTACCAATGTTCCCACAAGCGTCGCAATTCCTGACCATGCGCTGCTGCTTTTGACACACAGGGCTGCCAGATACATGACAACGGAAAAAATACTGACGTTTATAAATGTAAAAAACATTATTTTACATATTGCCGCTGCGGACAGCACTTCTCCGCCGTTAAAACAGACAAACGCAAGACCTGCCACAGTTGTCAGCATGCAAAACAAAAAACCGATTATTATGGCAGACAATATATAAGCAACGGCTACCACAGCCTTACTTACAGGCGCAGAATAAAAACTTTCCAGACGGTTTTCATAAGCGTCTGATACCATGGTTCCGATGACCGTAAGCGTCACCGTCACCGCATTTATAACCAGAATACCGGCAAGCGTCCAATACTGTACTAAATGAAGCGCATTCTCTCTGTCGGCCTCCACGTCGCGAGCCCCTCCGAATTCCCCTAATAAATTCACTATACTTTCTACATTCATTTCACCCAGAAAAACTACCATAAGAATCAGCGTTATCAACATAGATAATAGAGAAAAAAACACTGCGCTTCTGTCTCTCATATATACAAGCATATTCCGTTTTGTAAGACTTATTAATTTCTTCATTTTTATACTCCTGCCTTTCCCGCATACATAAGGCTGAAAGCCCCTTCGACACTTATTCAGCCTTCCCTTCCTCCCTTGTCACATTCAAAAAGACATCGTCCATGGTTCCCTGAAGCACTTCAAATCCTTCCAAACATGCTTCCAGCCTTGTTATCAGAGGAACGGCAGCCATGGTAGACGACAAAGGAATCAAAATCCTCTCTTCACTCACACGGAATTGATAGTTTTCCTGATGGAGCATTTCCATCGTCTCTTGCCTTTTGCCCTGTTTTGGCATAATAATAAGCTTATCCCGTGCAAATTTCTCCTTTAGCTCAAACGGTGTTCCCAAATGAATAAGCCTTCCCTTTTCCATAATGCCGATATGGCGCGCTTTTGCCGCTTCCTCCATGTAATGCGTTGTGAGAAATACGGTCATCTGCATTTCGCTTTGCAGCCGTTCAATGGTTTTCCACACACTCTTTCTTGTTGCCGGATCCAACCCGGTAGTCGGCTCATCCAAAAACAAAATTTCAGGTGCATGGATCAATGCCGCTGCAATTTCACAGCGTCTTTTCTGTCCTCCGGAAAGCTTCCTATAGGTTCTTTTTAACACATCATCCAGCTGCAAAATCTCACAAACCGAATCCAGCTTTTTCTTTAACGTTATTTTATCGGACTCATACAGACTTCCCCTCAGCATTAAATTTTCTTTGACGGTAAGAAGCGCGTCCAGACAATTATTCTGATAAACTACTCCTATCCTTCTCTTGATTTCTTCGTTGTCCTTCCCAAGCCTACACCCGCAAATCCTTACTTCACCCGAAGTAGGTTCATAGAGAGTACACAGCATATTTATGGTCGTAGACTTCCCTGCTCCGTTCTCTCCGAGAAATCCGAATAATTCGCCTTTTTCCACGGAAAAACTAACGTCGTCTACTGCTTTTACATCTTTGAAATTTTTATTGAGATGATTTACTGAGATTATTTTATCCACCTCTAACGCCCCCCAATCCTTTGATATTAATACAATAATCCTTTCAAAAAATATTTCAATAGGTTGGTATGTAACTTGCATCATTTCAAAGCTCAAATGAATATTTATATGGCTGACCTGCATACTCCTCCGATGCCTTCCCGCTCTTATCCCCGTCATATTCAAATATGCTCATACAGATTGCCTCCTCTTTATTCCCTATGGGGAAATCCTTCAAATACCATTTCCGTACACTCTTCCGCGGCAAGAGGCGCTGTTTATGTTGAACGCCTCTGCTTTTCGTATTTCATTTCTCTCCCTCTGGCGGGAAAAGAAAATCATTATAAACGTTTTTGCAATAATGCGAAACGCTTTAAACCTCTTCTGCATTCCGCCATGTTTTCTTGTCAATAAAAATTTTAATTTACTTTATCCTATAAAAGACTGCGGGGCATTCACCCCGCAGCAATCCGCAGCTTCTCCCGCATCCAGCCGAACCTGCTTCATAAAATATGCATTGCCGTTTTTCATCGGCCGCCCAATCACCGTACAATCAATTTTATCTCAAAAACAAATTCCTCTTCGTCCAATCTGTATTTTTTCAGCACGCCCGGTCCGCAGCTGTTAGAACCGATACCGTTTTGCCCGTAATCCAAACACAGCACGGTACTGCCGCAGGGTTCAAGCTCATAGTTGTGCGCTTTTTCAGTAAGCTCCTCCTGCGTAAAGCCTGACGCGTTAAAGCCAAAGACTCTCTCTCCTACAGCCGTCAGACTGCCAAAAGCGCTCTCCACCGTCACATAATCACAATCGTTATGGCTGCCGTTCTCCTGCGGTCTGATATAATCCTCATGCAGCTCATCCACCTGATTTACAAAAATACCATGCCGGCTTGCCCTGCATTTATCGCGATAGCTCTCGCCCGGTCCCATTCCGCAAAACGTTACCTTATCCATTTCCTTTGGCAGGAACAGACGCAGACCGAACCTTGGAAGCTCCGGAAACCTTTTATCCCGTCTTACGGAAAGCTTTACGTCAATCTCACCGGCGCCGTCCACCATCCACACCGCGTCGATGTCCATACATTTCTGAACGGAGACGGAGACCATCGACATCACGCTTTTAATTACCAGCTGCCCGCCTTCCACCCTGTAATCCGTGGAATAAGCTCTGGACGTGCTTCGATTATAATGTGCGTCAAACCATTTGCGCTTTATATTTCTGTCGTTATCCGTAGGCGCCCTCCATATATTGATCTCCATAGGTCTTGTCAGAAGCCCGTGACCGTCAATAATCAGCTCTTTAAACAGCCCCGTAAGCTTATTGTATATATAAGTAAAATTATTCCCCTTAATCGTTATATATCTGTCGCACTCCTCCACATGAGGGCAGGGAAGACCGCATTTCAAGCCGCCGCTTCTTTCGCCGCCAAGCAGCCCCAGCGCCCTTTGATTTCTGTTATCGTCGTTTTTGAGGGGCACCTCGTCAAAGCCCAGTAAATACCCCTCTTCTATCATTTCCGACGCCTTTCGTAAATGATACTTTACTATCAAAAAGCATTTTCCCTTCTCGGGAACGGTACCATCAATAAAGCAGCTTCCCTCCCTATGGGGCAGGATGGAGCCTAATTCCGATACCCTTCCTGAAGAGACCGTCTCGCCGTCACAGGTAATTTCGTAGGTCAGATACACATAATCCTTCAAATCCATATAATCCATATAATTGCGGAGCAAAAGCCTGCCGGTTTCCTGACTGAAATTCACTACTCTTGCCGGTCTCCACACATTCTTATACTCCAACAGACCCGTGTGCGGTCTGCGGTCAGGATACACCAGACCATCCATACAGAAATTACCGTCATGAGGCTCCTCGCCATGGTCTCCGCCATAATAATAAACAGCTTTTCCGTCCTCTGTCCGCCCCTTATAGACAGCGTGGTCACACCACTCCCACACAAAACCGCCGCAGACTAAATCACTTCCGTTAATAACCTCAAAGTAATCCTCAAGATCTCCCGGTCCGTTGCCCATGGCATGACAATATTCCACCAATAAGAAGGGCTTATCCGGATTCCCGTGCAGATAATTTCCGATATCCTCTAAAGAAGCATACATTCTGCTGTTAATATCCAGATTTGAAAAGTCATACTCTCTCTTATCGTTTATATATATTGCACTCTCGTACTGAGTCAGACGGCTATTGTCAAATTTCTTTGTCCACTTAAGCGCCTCCTCAAAGCCGCAGCCATAAGCTCCCTCGTTCCCCATGGACCAAATAACAACGCAGGGACGATTTTTATCGCGATGGACGCATAATCTGGTGCGGTCCACAATGGCAGGAATAAAAGAGGGATTATCCGCGAGGGGCTCATTCCAATGCTTTGCCCGCTCACCCCAGTCACAATCACCCAGATACTGCATCATCACTCCGTGACTTTCGTTATCCGCCTCGTCAATGACAAAAAAGCCATACTTGTCACAAAGCTGGTAAAAATAAGGGGCATTGGGATAATGGCTGGTCCTGATGGCATTGAAATTATGCTGCTTCATCAAAAACAAATCTCTCTTCATCTGCTCCAAGCCAATGACAAAGCCTGTCACAGAATCCGAATCATGCCTGTTGACGCCCTTAAACTTAACAGCCACATTATTCACATAAATAACGGAATCCTTAATATGTATTTCCCGCACCCCTATCCTATCCGTTATGATTTCATTTTCCGTTTCCAACACTAATGTGTAAAGATAAGGAGTCTCGGGATTCCATAAGAAGGGGGAAGGAATTGTCAGTTTAGCGCCATACTTATATCTGTTTTCCTCGTCATAGTCCACATTTCCACTGCACTCGGACGGCTTATCTGCTTCAGCTTCAAGCCGCCCCTGCGACACTAAACGATTCTCCTCGTCATAAACAAAAATATTCACAGGCGCCGGCTCCCCCAAAAATGAAGCCTTAATGCTTACGCTTGCCGAATCACCCTCCATATGAGTGGTGGTAAAATAGTCAAACAGCATATGAGCCGGTCTTTTCAGTATGTAAACATCACGAAAAATACCGCTCATACGAAATTTATCCTGATCCTCCAAGTAGGTACCGTCACACCACTTCAAGACCAGAACGGCAAGCCTGTTTTTCCCCTGTATAAGCTTATCCGTCACTTCAAACTCACTTGTGGAATGGGAAACCTGACTGTAGCCCACATACCGTCCATTAAGCCATACATAAAAACAGGAGTCTACCCCCTCAAAATTCAGAAAGGCTCTGGGCGCCTCTTTTGTCATCTTATATTCAAAATCGTGAATATACGCCCCGCAGGGATTCTCACAGGGCACATAAGGAGGATCTAACGGTATGGGATAAGCTACATTCGTATATTGATGATTATCATATCCTTCATTCTGCCAAACTCCCGGCACCGGCATATCGCCGTAAGACTCTGCCGGATAATCCGCCTCGTAAAAATTTTCCTGCAAATCGTAGATGCCGGCATAATACCTAAACCTCCATGTACCGTTCAAAAGCAGGAATCTGTCGGAAGCCTGTCTGTTTTCCACCAGACTGTCCATTCTCTCGGAAGCTGGAATATAATACGCTCTTTCCGGCATGGTATTCTCATGTAAAATATTTAAATTTTCATAATGCTTCGGAATAATCATAGCTTTTTCTCCATTCATGAGTCATTTATTATAATCTATGTCTTCCATTATATTTTCCGAAGGACTCTCTGTCCATGGATTATCTTGCTGCTTACCCCTAAAATATAAAAATCTTTGCAGCCTGACACACGAGATGAATACCTCACTTAGATAAATCGGAACTATCCCAAACCTGTAAAAGAGGTTAAGGCAGGTCTTATTGACATGCTTAGAAATCCCTGTATAATGCAGGTAAGGACGGAAGGCCACATAACTGGCATCCGCCCTTAAATAACTATTCACATATCTTATATCAGATTTTGAGTTTACGCAAAACTTGAAACAGCCTCGATAAATTGCCGAATAAGCTCCAATGCCTCTAAATCAGATTTCTGCGCCTCGTCTATAAGAATACATGTTTTTTCCCTGACATCAGCATCCGCCAGATTTTTCAGCATCACATCAGAGTTCTCCCAGCTTCCATACAACTCGCGCATCCTTGCGACTGCATCCGCAGTCCTTGCAAACGCCTCCGCAATTTTTTTGCAGCAGTCACCGTTAGACTTATCACTTTGCGCCATCTTCCCAAAATAGGAGGATGCGCAGGAACGCCCGTCCGACAGACAGGTAATCGCATCCATATGACATAAAAGCTTCTCAAACAGGACGGAATAATTATCTTTCGCATGAAAACTCTTTATATCCTGCAAAGCGTTCTTCCACGCATCATAGGCCTTTACCCCCTTGCTGTACGCCGTTTCGTCTCTCGGAGTAAGCGCTTTTACCGCGTTTTCGGCAAGCTGCTTTATGGAGTATCCTTCCCCGACAATGGAACCAATACACATTACCGCCTGCGTATCAGTATTCTCCCACCACTTGTCACTTACAAAATAACCGCTTTTATCAATCTCCACGCAGGAGGCAAACTCCGATTCCTCCTGAAAAAAATTCCATCCCAGAAGTACATCCCCGTTCCTCTGATAGCCTGTGATAATACATGCTTCGGGCGGCCCCACAACGCCTAGCGCTATACAGGGATGACCCTCGTCTATATGCTTCTTGATAAAAGATATAAATTCTTCCTTTGTGGTATCTTCCTTCCTCTCCAAAAAGGAGAATTCACGCCCCAATGCCTCGACGCCAACGCGATAAATCTCATTGGACTCTTCAAATGTATGAAAAATATCCACATTGGATAAATCCCACTTATCGCGATTCCATGCAAAACGAAACGCTGCCGCGCTTAATACCATGGCGTCCGCATATTCCAAATCCTCCCCAAGATACTCTAAGCATGCCTTTAAGCACATAGGAAAAGGAGTCATGCCCCCATAGCATCCATAAGCCACCTTTGTTACGCCATATAAAATTGTACTATCATTATTCTTATAAATCTCTTTTTCCATAAACGTATCGCTCCTTTTCTCTTTTTGCTTAAGGAGTCCGATACTATAGATGCCGTTAGCCAGCTTCTCCTTCCCTACAATGGGCCTGGTTTTGCGGAACATACTGGGCGTCATTCCCATAACGCTTTGAAAAGCTCTGGTATACGTCTCGGGGTTGGAAAAGCCGTAATGATATGCTATATGAATTATGGATTCGCTGGAATTTAAAAGCTCCATAGCAGAACGCTTTATCTTCCGCATTCTCACGTATTGCACCAGAGGGCAGCCCACGCTTTGCCGAAACAAGGTTCTTATATGAGCCTTTGAAAACCCTATCTCCCTCTCCAGCTTTTTATAATCAATTTTTCCCTCCGTTATATTTTCTTCCACATAACGTATCATTGCCACCACATATACTGGATAACCCATATCGAACTCCTCTCCGGCGTACCATAACGGACAATACGAATATGCTGATTGTCAACATCGCGATGTAGGGTTATTATAACCCGCGGCTCAAAGGCTGTCTTGACTTTTTTTAAGGGAAAAGCCCGCCCTTTTATGTTCCTCCAACGCCTCCGAAAATACAGGTCTGCCCGCCTAACCTTTGCTTTAATCATTTCCGTATATGTTTACAATCTCCCGTGCCTTTTTCTTCAAAAGCTCTCTTACAGACCGGGGCTTAATCACCTCTATGTATTCTCCATAAGAAAGCACATAACCTATAAACCATTCCATGTCCGTTACCGAAATGGCGCAATGCAAATCTCCGTTTTCACATTTTTCCACCACCGGCATCTCGTCATATGCCCTGAAAGCAAGCTCCTTATTCACCTTAAGCGTCACTTTTACAGGCTGTTTACCCGCATTTTCCCTTGCATAAGAATCATCAAGCACTCTTCCTACCTCTTCCCTTTCAAAGGAATCCGGCAATGCAATTATATCCGATATTCGCTTAAGCTTAAAGAACCTATAATCCTTTCTCCATTCACAGAACGCATATAAATACCATGCCTGATTTTTAAAACACAGCTTTAAAGGTTTTATGCGACGCCTTGTTGTCTTTTGTCTGCTGCCTGAATACTCAATTTCTGCATATCTACATTGCAAAATGGCAGTCTTCAATTGATAAAACAATTTTTCCGCTTGGGCTTCATCCCCCCAAGCGGAAAAGGATATCTCAATCCAATCCTGCGCCTTACTCCCAAAAAAGCTTTGCAGCTTATCAAGGACTGCATTTTCATCTCCAACCCCAAGCTCCTTCAAAGCCCAAAGAGCTTCCATAACCTTAGTCTTTTCGTCAGCCGTCAAAACCGCCCTGTCAAGCACATAATCCGGCAGAAGGGAAATTCCTCCGTTCTTGCCCCGATTTGTATATACCGGGATTCCCGCCAAAGACAGCCTATCCAAATCCCGATAAATCGTCCTCTCCGTGACCTCCAGTTTTTCTGCCAGCTCCTTTGCCGTCACCTGCGGTTTATCCATTAAAAGATATACCATTCTAAACAGTCTGTTTACCATTTACCTTCTTCCTATGCGCTTTTATTTTTTTCATTGCCCAATCATAATGGCTGCTTGTCGCGCTGACAAAATAAGAGCCTAAGGTGCTTCCGCCGACCCAGTCAAACGCATTCCTTTCAAACAATTCTTCCTCCGTCTTTGCCCTGATTGCCTCCATGCATTTTCCGTGAGAATCCTTAAATTGCTTCATTGCTTCTTCCGGACTGACGCCTTTTGCCCTCTCCCAAAATACCATGTTCATATCCCCATAGGTTTTCCAATTATAGCCCTCCATCAAAAACGGCTTTCTAATACCTGCTTGATTATTTTCAATCCATTGAAGCAAAAGCTTATGCCATTCATGAAGATGTACCAGAATGTCCCTGAGATTTTTATCTCTCCTCCAGTGAGCTTCTTTTTTCTTCTCGTCACCCGAAAAATCAAAGGGCGTGTTTAACTCCTCCTGCGTCATGGAGTCAATCAGTTGAAGCAGCTTATCATAATTAGTGTCAGCCGCCAAAAGTAAATCCTTCTTTGTCTGTGGTCTTCCCATAGCTCCCTCCTATTTAAAAATATGTTATTTGTATGAGCTGATAATACCTCTACAAATATGACAATATATGTCATATTATAAAATATTTTTCATTCATTTTCCACACAAATAATATCTTTCCACAAAACAGGGCGTTAATGCTCCAACATATTCTCAATAAAAATTCCATACCCCTTGGTGCTGTCCTGTATCAGCACATGAGTCACCGCTCCTATAAATTTTCCGTCCTGAATAATGGGCGCTCCGCTCATACCCTGCACAATACCGCCCGTAATCTCCAGAAGCTCCGGGTCGGTAATTTTCAGCTCTATTCCGCGATTAACATTGTCATGATCCAAATGCAGCGCGGTAATTTCCACGTCATAATACCTTGTATTACCGTCAACCGTACAGAGAATCTGCGCCGGGGCTTTCTTTATCTCTTGCTTGAAGGCTATAGGAACCGGCTCTTTCGTAGCAAGCCCAAGCGCTTTCTGATTACAGCTTCCGAATATGCCCCTTTCACTGTTTTCCGTAATGTCTCCTAATATCCTATCGTTTGCATAGACTATTAAGCCTGTCATTTCTCCGGGATTTCCACTGCTTCCTTTGCGTATATCTACTATCTCCGTCTGGTAAAGCGTTCCGTCGTTTGTATTCATAAGCGTGCTGGTATCCAAATCATTGATACCGTGTCCCAATGCCCCGAAATTTCCGTTTTCATCAATATAAGTCATGGTGCCTACCCCTTGGGCGTTATCCCTGACCCATGCGCCTATTTTATATTTTCCGTTCTGGTCGCGTACCGGCTGGACTTTTAAATCCATAATCTCACCGTTTCTTTCCACTGTTAATACAATTTCTTTCCCACCGCAGTTTTCAATACTTTCTATAAACACATCCTTCTCCGAAACCTCTTCCCCGTTTAGTTTTTGTATATAATCTCCTGACTTCAGTATATATTTTGACGGAGCGCATTTTACGCCGGCTTCGTTTAAAAATTCTCCTTCACCTACCACAAGTATACCGTCCGTCTTTACATAAATTCCCACAGGCGCGCCTACGGGTATGAGCTCCTGCTCCTCTACAACCTCAATACCCACCTGTTTAAAGGGCAGGAATCCGAAAAGCCGAACCTCCATCAGATACTTTTCCAATCCCCCCGTCCGCATTTTTACCGGTTGGTTCAAATCTATGGTAATGGCATTTTTAGGAATATTGCTTGTACCCTGTGTACCGACACTGACAATCTCCGCCTTTGCGGGCACTCCCAGATGAAATGTCTGCTCTTCGCCCGCCCTCACATACATAGTGGAAGGAATACTGCTGTCTATATAATAGTAACCGGTTCCCCCAAGAGCCGCGCAACTTAAAAAAAGCGCCGCAATAAGGCAGCCACGGTAAATGCGTATCCTTTTCCTTTTGCGTTTCCATCCGGACAAGAGTTGAGCCATGTCCTCTCCAGCCTGTCTTTTTACATTGTCCGTAAATTGTCTCATATCACACATACTCCTCTGTTTATATCAAAGTAAAATGCATTAACTTGCACCCTAACATATATAACCGCATACTTCCATGCAAATACGCATCCTTCAAATTAGAAAGATGCGTATTTCTTTGCTATCACTTAGTATGTGAGACTTTTTTAATTTTACTTATGGAACATTTGCATTTTTATGAAAAATTTTCCAAACCTATCTTCCACATAAGAGCGGCTTACTGCCGTGGCATATGCCAAAGCTCTCAATTTCCGGACAAATTTATCTTTTTATAAGTAAGAGCCTGACTGCGCATCTCCCTTGCGTTGCCAAGCGCCGCCTCCGTGAGACTGTCGCTTCCCAAAAGCCTTGCCAGCTCGGCAAGACTCTCCTCTTCATCCATGCGGTGAATATCGGTAATTGTAGTATTGTCCGTACTGCTTTTTTCAATGACAAAATGAATGTCTGCCATCGCTGCAATCTGCGGCAGATGGGTAATACAGATTACTTGATGGGCTCCGGAAACAATATTCATCTGCTCCGAAACCTTCCATGCCGTCTTGCCGCTGATGCCGGCGTCTATTTCGTCAAAAATCAGAGTATCTATGGAATCCCGTCCTGCAAGAACCGTTTTAATGGCAAGCATAATACGGGATAGCTCGCCGCCGCTGGCCACCTGATTTAAGGGCTTTAGCGCCTCGCCGGGATTCGTAGAAATCAAAAATTCAACCTCGTCATAGCCCCTCTCGGTTATCTGTCCTTTTGGAATTACGGCAATCTCAAAATCTACCGTCAGAAAATTCAAATGCACCAAAGCGTCCTTCAGCTTCTTTGCCAGAATACCGGCATTCCTTCTGCGGACAAGAGACAGTGCCTCACACGCCTCCCAAAGCTTCTTTTCCGCAGCGGCAAGCTCCTTTTTTAAACCTTCAATATAGATATCATAGTCCTTAAGCTTCTCTAGCAGCTGCTGTCTGGACTCCTTGTATTTCAAAACCTCCTCCAGCGAACAGGCGTATTTCCCTTTTAAATGGTTTAGGACGTTCAGCCTGTCCTCGACCTGTCTAAAGCTCTCCTCGTCAAACTCACAATCCGCCATATACTCTGACACGTCGCGATTATAATCCGCCAAAAGATTGTCCACTTCGCTCAGCTGCTGCTCCAGCTCCTCCAGTCTGCCGTCATACATAGAGACGCTGCGTATCGCCCTCAACGCTCTGCTTAAACAGCTGCCTGCTCCCTCCTGTCCGTCATTACCCGTATAACGGTAGCTCTCTGCAAGGCTTTCGGTAATCCGCTTACCGTTTACCATTTTCCTATAACGCCGCTCCAGCTCCTCGTCCTCACCGGGAACAGGCTTCGCCTCTTCAATCTCCTGAAATTCAAACTCGGCTAAGGATTTTTCTCTGGCAAGCTCCTGCTCGTCCATTGTCTCCTCCTCCAGCCGTTTTTTCAGCCCTCTGCACTCCCCGAAGGCTGCCTCCACCGCCATTGCCGGTTTCAGATATGCTTCCCCACAGTAGGAATCCAATATTTCCATATGCTTTTTTTTGTTGAGAAGTGATTGATGCTCATGCTGACCGTGAATATCAATCAGCACCTCGGCAAGCTCCTTCACCTGCTTTGCCGCCACCGTTTCTCCGTTAATTTTGCAGGTGCTTTTTCCCGCCTGCAGCTTACGGCTTATAATGACTGTGCCATCCTCCGCTTCTTCCAGCTCGAGCTCTTTCAGCTTCCCTGACACCCTCTCATCCTGCACAAAAAATACCAGCTCCACCAAAGCGCTGTCTGCGCCCTTTCTAAGCAGCTCTTTATCGAATTTCCCCCCCAGAGCAAGATTTATGGAACCGATTAAAAGGGATTTTCCTGCGCCGGTCTCACCCGTCAGGATATTTAATCCCTCTCCGAACTCTATTTCCGTTTCTTCCATCAACGCTAAATTTTTCACATGCAAGCTTTGTAACATAGTATATCTCCCTAGTACCTTCCCCAAAGCAAAAATCTACGTCTCCGCCCGATGAGACGCTTATGTAAAAACGGGCTGCGCACTGCGCTTATCATGCCTCATAATCCGTATCCTGCGGCACAACTACCTGCTTCTCCAACAGCGTGTGTATTTTGTCCATCAGCCGCTGTGTTTCCTCCACGGTACGCACCGCCACCATAATCGTATCGTCCCCTGCAATACAGCCCACAACCTCGGGAAACTTTATTGCGTCCAACGCCATTGCTACCGCCATCGCCATACCGGATACCGTCTTTACCACCAAGATATTCTGAGCCATGTCCATGGACGCAAAGCCATCTCTGAGCACGCGTATATACTTATCCTCCATATACCCGTCGTCCTGCTTTAGAATCGCATATTTCGGCCTTCCGTTTCCTGCGGGAACCTTCGACAGCTTTAACTCCTTGATATCTCTGGAAACCGTTGCCTGAGTCACCTCAAAGCCCGCCGCCTTTAGACGGCTTGCCAGCTCCTCCTGCGTTTCCACATCATACTCTTCAATAATCTCTACTATTTTCCTAAGTCTGGTTTTCTTCACCTGCTTCTTCCTCCAAAAACCTCGCCTGTCCGGACGGGCTAGCTATCGCTCATCTTCCTGTGCAGCACCTCAAGGAAGCTGACTCTGTTCAGCTGTATAAATTCCGCGCTCTCCTGAGACTTGACAATCTGCATTCTGTCTCCTGTGGAAAGGACTATTGCATGCGTTCCGTCAAAGCTCGCCTCCACGGTCTGTATCTGCCCTTCCTTTCCCTCCGGAATTTCTATTTCTATGATATCCTCCGGTGAAAGCACTATACTTCTCTGATAAAAAGTATGCGGACAAATGGGTGTCACCATAATGAGCTCCGCCCGCGGCTCTATAATAGGCCCCCCCGCCGACAAGTTATAGCCTGTCGAGCCGGTAGGCGTGGTGACAATCACCCCGTCGGCATTATAATTTTTTAAAAACTGTCCGTTCACATAAATGTTAAATCTGATTATTTGAAGCGAACCGCTCCTCGCTATCACTATATCGTTTAAAGCCCATTCTTCTTCCTTCTCCCCCGTTCCCAGAAAAGCCCTGCCCTTCAGCATCATGCGGCGCTCCTGCTCATAATCCCCCGTAATAAGCCTGTCCAGCGCCTCCTCCAGATTAACGGGCTCTATCTGGGTCATATATCCCAAAGTTCCCAGATTCACCCCTATAATAGGGATATGCAGGGCTCTGGTCTCCCTTGCCGCCTGCAGCACCGTACCGTCGCCGCCCAGCACAAGCATACAATCTATATCCGCAAAAACGCCGCCCTCCCCTTCCTTTTCGTCCAAGGCTTTATCCTTCCAGTCGACCGACTTTATTTTCACGGACACTCTTTGCCCTTTTGCCCTAAGATAATCACGGATATGCTCCGTTGTGCGAAGCCCTCCGTCCTTATGCTCATTAGTATAAATCAGAAAATGCTTCATGACAATCCTCCATACCGGAACGTATTTTACTCAGACATAGCCGGTATATCAAAACTTGCGTCGCTCCCTCGCAAATTTTTATAGCCTGTGGGACCTTTCAACAACCTCCGAAATTACCTTCTCCCACTCTCTTGTGTGAGACAGACCGTTTCCCTGCGCAATAATTTGCTTCAGCGCCTCCTCCGCCTCATGCTCCGACAAATTCATTATCTCCCCCGAAGGCTCCCTCTCCTTCATCAGATGCACCAGATATTCTATATTTCCCTCCGGGCCCTTTATGGGGGAATATTCCAGATGCAGCGGCAAAAAGCCGATACTGTAAGCGTAATCTATGATCTTATGGATTACGTCCTCGTGAACCTCCGGCTCCCTCACCACGCCGTTTTTGCCCACCTTCTCCCTGCCTGCCTCAAACTGCGGCTTAATAAGGCATACCATCTGCCCGCCCTCCCGCAGTAGATTTCTCGCCGGTATGAGTATTTTCGTGAGCGAAATGAACGATACGTCCACACTGGCAAAATCCAGTATGTCGGGAATATCCTTCCTCACCATATGCCTGAAATTAGTCTGCTCCATACATACTACCCGTGGGTCGCTGCGCAGCTTCCACGCAAGCTGTCCGTAGCCCACGTCCACGGAATATACCCTTGCGGCTCCGTTTTGCAGCATGCAGTCGGTAAAGCCGCCTGTGGAGGCTCCGATATCCATACAAATACAGTCCTTTAAATCAAACTGCCACTCCTGCATCGCCTTTTCCAGCTTCAGCCCTCCGCGGCTCACATATTTAAGCGCGCCTCCCCTGACCTCCAGCTTTATCCCGCTCTCCTCAAACGACGTACCCGCCTTGTCCTCCTTCTGCCCGTTCACATATACATTACCGGACATAATTATCGCTTTAGCCTTTTCCCTCGAGGGTGCGTATCCTTTATTTACCAAAATAACATCCAAGCGTTCCTTCATCTGCGCCTTTGACTCTCCTGCCTCTTGAACCGTAATTCTCCATGTCCAAGCTTATTTGCATACCGCTGTCATACTCTGTCTTTACCTGTTTTCCCACATCCGCGGCCAGACTTCTCAAAGCTCCTTAAGCCTCTCACGGATTCTTTGCGCTATGCTTAAAGCGTCAAGACCGATTTCCTGCTTAAGAAGCGCGACGTTACCATGCTCCACATAAGCGTCCGGAATACTGATATTGAGATATGCATTGTGTTTTTTGTTGTCGCTCATGCACTCTAAGACCCTCTCTCCATAGCCTCCGCAGGCTACATTTTCCTCCATGGACACAATCAGCTTATGACTGCCGCAGGCTTCCAGCACCGCCTCCCTGTCTATGGGCTTTGCAAAGCGGGCGTTTATTATACTCACCTGATACCCCTCCGCTTTTAAAATATCCCGCACATGCTCTGCGGTACATACCATGCTCCCAATGGCAAAAAGCGCAATTTCACCTTCTTTGTATATCCACTCCGCCTTTCCCGGCTCAATAGGCGCCCGGAATTCCCTCAATCCGTCATAAGCCGTTCCTCTGGGATAACGGATTGCTATGGGCGCCTTAAGATTTACGGCAAATTTCAGCATATCCGAAAGCTCCCACTTATTCTTGGGCGCGCAGATATTCATATTAGGAATTCCCGACAAATATGTAAAATCAAAAATACCCTGATGGGTTTCCCCATCGCTTCCCACAAGTCCCGCCCTGTCAATGGCAAAAACCACCGGCAGATTCTGTATGCACACATCATGTACTATCTGGTCATACGCCCTCTGCAAAAAGGAAGAATAAACCGCCACAATGGGTATTAAGCCTCCCGCAGCCAGACCTGCCGCAAATGTTACCGCATGCTCCTCCGCTATCCCTACGTCAAAAAAGCGCTCGGGATACATATTGTGGAAACGTTTTAACCCTGTTCCATCAGGCATCGCCGCCGTAATCGCCACAATTCTCTCATCCCGCTGCCCTAGCTTACACATAACGGTAGAAAAAATATCCGTATAATTCGCCACGTTTCTGGGCTTTGACGGAAGACCCGTCTCAATGTCGAAGGGCTCCGCACCGTGAAATCTTGCAGGATGCCTCTCCGCAGGGGAATATCCCTTACCCTTCTGGGTAATGGCATGTATGATTACCGCGCCCTTTACTCTTTTCGCCTCATTAATTACCCTTATCAGGCTCTCTATATCATGTCCGTCCACCGGGCCTAAATAAGTAAGGCCCATATCCTCAAAAAACATCCCGGGTATCACCAGCTGCTTTACGCTGCTCTTTGCACGTCTGATGCGGTTTACCATTCCGTTGCCCCCCGGAGCATTAAGAAGCGCATTATAAATACCCTCCTTTAAATCCTGATAACCCGTAGCAGTCCTGATGTTATTCAGGTATTTTGACACGCCTCCCACATTTTCGGATATGGACATATTATTGTCATTGAGAATAATAATAAAATTGGTTTCCAGCTTAGACGCGTTGTTTAACGCTTCATAGGCCATACCGCCGGTGAGAGAACCGTCTCCGATAACGGATATCACCGTGTTTTTCTCTCCCTTTATATCTCTTGCCTTGACAAGCCCCAGCCCCGCCGAAATAGAGGTTGAGCTGTGTCCGGTGTCAAAGGCGTCGCAATTACTTTCTTTTCTTTTGGGGAATCCGCTCATGCCATGAAATTGGCGTAGACAATCAAAACCGTTCCTTCGTCCGGTTAAAAGCTTATGAGTATAAGATTGATGACCCACATCCCAGATAATTTTATCCTCCGGCAGGTTCAGAGCAAGATGGAGCGCCATAGTAAGCTCTACCGTTCCTAAATTCGAGCCCAAATGGCCTCCCGTGACACTGATTTTTTTTATCAGAAATTCACGGATTTCGGCGGCCAGAACCGCTCTGTCCTCCACGGCTATTTTTTTTATATCATTCGCATCTTCAATCTTTTCCAGTAACATATATTCATCCTCTTTACTGCCTCTGGTTATGTATCACCTGCGTCTGTGGATCAAGTTAATCACAAGCTCCTCCAAAAAATCATGTTCCCCCTCAAAATCCGCAAGAATACGAAGGGCTTCCTTAGAAAGCCTCTCCACATCGGCGCCTGACTTCTCCAAACCATTTATTGTGACATAGGTCTGCTTGTTATTTTGCGCATCGCTTCCTACCTGCTTTCCAAGCTCTGCGCTGTCGCCGGTAACATCCAGAATATCATCCTGAATCTGAAATGCAATTCCTATATTGTATGCACATTTCTCGATTGCTGCAAGCTCATCCTTCCCCGCGCCCGCGAGAACTGCGCCCACCATCATAGAAGCCTGTATCAAAGCCGCCGTTTTATGCTCATGAATAAACAACAGCTGCTTTGTACTTAAAGGGGTTCTACGTTCCTCTGCCTCGATATCCGCCGTCTGCCCCCCTATCATACCGTAAACTCCCGCCTTATTTGCCAATAGCTTCAATGCCCCGGCAATCCGTTTCATTTCCTCCGTGCCGGTCTCTTCCGCAAAATCAAACGCCGCAAGCGCCGTCTCAAAGGCATAATTTAACAGACCGTCTCCCGCAAGTATTCCCATTGCGTCTCCGTACACCTTCCATGTAGTCTCCCTGCCCCTGCGGTACTCGTCATTGTCCATTGCCGGCAGATCGTCATGAACCAGTGAATAAGTATGAATCATCTCAATTGCAGCCATAAAGGGCTCTATCGCCCTCCCGCTGCCGCCGAGCATACGAAAGGTCTCGTGCATCAGCATGGGGCGCAGGCGCTTCCCTCCGGCAAGCAGACTATAATTCATAGCCTCCAACACCGTTTTCTGGTATCCGTTTTCCTCCGGCAGATATTGTTCAATCAGAGCGTCAATCTCCGATGTCTTTTGACGCAAAAGCGACTTAAATTCCTGTTGTTCCATTTTCCTACCATCCCGTACCGCATTACTATGCTTCAAATTCTTCAAGGCTTCCCTGCTCACTCAGCTTTAACACCCTTTTCTCCACCCTGTCTATCTGTTCGTTACACTGTTTCAAAACCTTCATGCCTTCGCTGTAAGCGTTAAAGGCGTCCTCCAGAGAAATATCCTCCTCCGAAAGCTTTTCCACCAGCCCGTCAAGCCTCTCGAAATTTTCTTCCAGACTCAACTGCTTTTCAGAAGACTTACTCATATAGTCTCTTCCTTTCCGATTCTCTCAACCTGTGCGGCAATCGTTCCGTCCTTCATCCGTATAATCAGCTCCTGACCGACGGATGCCTGGGAAACGGAACGGATATTTTTTCCGCTGCTATCCTCCACATAGGAAAAACCGCTGTTCAGCTTCTCCAGAGGAGACAAGCCTTTCAGCTTCTCTATATACAATGCCAGCTCATGCCGTTTTTTGTCAAGCTGCGCCCTCATTCTCTCCTGCATGCGCTCCTCCAGCTGCATACCGCGCATCTTCCGCTCTCTGATACGACTTTCGGGACTTAAATATTTCAGCTGCAGCTCATAGCCCTTGCACTGCTTTTTCTTATCGCCGAGCACACGCTCAAGACACGATTGCAGAGCGCTCCCGTACTCCGCAAACCTATTGTCAATCTCTTTTAAATCCGTGACCGCCAGCTCCGCCGCCGCCGAGGGAGTAGGAGCACGCAAATCCGAGACGTAATCGATAATGGTGGTGTCGGTCTCGTGTCCCACCGCCGAAATAATGGGAACGGAACAGTCAAAAACCGCCTGCGCCACGGCTCTTTCATTGAATGCCCATAAATCTTCAATGGAACCGCCGCCCCTGCCCACGATCATCACATCCACCTTCATTGCCTCCAACGCCTTAACGCCACGGATAATGCTCTCCACTGCAGCTTCACCCTGCACAATTGCCGGATAAAGAATAATCTGCACATAGGGATTCCGCCTTGCAGCAATCTGAATTATATCTCTCACAGCCGCCCCCGTATCCGCCGTCACCACCCCCAGCGTCCTGATATACTTAGGAATAGGCCGCTTATATTCGGAGGAAAACATTCCCAGCTCCTCAAGCTCTCTCTTAAGCCGTTCGTATTCCTCGTAGAGAAGCCCCGCGCCGTCCAGCACAATCTGTTTTGCATAAAGCTGATACTTTCCGTCGCGCTCATAAACGTCAACGGTTCCGCCCACTATCACCTGCTGCCCCTCGGCCAGACGAAAGGAAAGCCCGCCGCGGTTTCCCGCAAACATCACACAGCTTATGGTACCCTTGTAATCCTTTAACGTAAAATAAATATGTCCAGAGGAATGGTATTTGCAGTTGCTGACCTCTCCCTTCACGAAAAGCGCCTGCAAAAAATAATCCTGCGTGAACATATTTTTGATATAAGAATTTAATTGTCCTACGGTATAAATATTACGAATCTCCATCACCCGGCTTTACAATTTTTGCTAAAATGGCATTCACAAAGCCGCCGGCGTTGTCCTGTCCGTACCTTTTGGCAAGCTCTACCGCCTCGTTTATCGCCACGCCCTCCGGAATGTCCTCATCATAAAGAATTTCGTATATTGCAAGGCGAAGAACGGTCACCTCCACCTTTCCCATACGGGTGGTATCCCACCCTTCGGTATTTTGGTTGATTAGCACATCAAGCTCCGAAAGCTTCTCCTGAATTTTCTCTACCCTTCCCGAGATATATAACGCATCCTTCTCGCTCAGGGGCGCCTCATCCTCTCCCGCGCCGTAGCCCTCCCAAAACAGTTTAAGCTGCTCAGGCATATCTTCGGGTTCATTAAATTCGATTCGGAATAAAAGCTTAAAAACCTGCTCCCTCAACTCATGTCGTCTCATAGCAATTTCCTATTTATCCTTTTTCATATTGATGCCTGCAATGCGGATATTTACATCACTACAGGTCAGTCCCGTCATATTCTCAATGGCATTTTTCACCTTGCTCTGAACCTTCTGGCAGGTAGCGGGAATATTATATCCGTATTCCATGGTTACAGCCAGATCCACCCGCACCTTCTGCTCTGCCACTTCAACCTTGACTCCCTTGGTCAAATTCTTCATTCCCACCTTGCTCATCAACTCATTGGTGATATTGCCCGCCATTGCGCTGACGCCCTCCACCTCGGTGGCTGCCAGTGAAGCAATCATAGCCACAACGTCATCCGCAATCTGTACGGCGCCGATATTTTCATCTTCTTTTAAGACCACGGTGCTTTTATCTATCTCTTTTTCCATGCCCATACCTCTCTTCCATATTACATTTTTTTAACATTATAACATTCCCCTACTCATTTGTCACCCAAAAAGTCAATGACAACCACTTCTCGTCATGGCTATAGGACACTTCCCTGTCTTCCTTGTCAAAATAATCAAAAATCTCATACTCCGTTATCAATGCATTCATTATCTCTCTAAAACAAGCTTCATCGGCACATTTCACCGTTACAAAGGTCTTGTTTTCAAGTCTTGCATTTTCAAAAAGCAGTTTCATCCGTTCCCTGTCATAAGCCGTAAACAGCGCGCCCTCCCGCACATAATAATTGTCCTTCGTGTCCACGCACTCCGGCAGGGGAACATAGGTATTTAAAATATGGGTTCGCAGCAAATCCTTAGTGGTAATGCACAAATAATCATAGTTTATTTCGGGATATCCTGCCTTGGAACGATTTCCGCTCTCTCCTTTGTAATACACGTCCCCCCATGTTGTATCCACATAATAAAAGCTTCCGTCCACCAAAACCAAATTCCACGCATGCCCTTCTCCTGTATCCACACTCCCCTGCACCATAGTGCACTCGACGCCGAGACGGTTCAGCAGATACTGGGTTGCCTTGGCATAACCTTGACATACGGAGCTCTTGTTTACGAACACCGAATAAATATTCTGATTGTCGGGAGCGTTCAAATTATATTCCGTGTTAAGAATGATAGTCTCGTACACATATTTTACCTTATCATAATCCGAAGCGTCCGCGCTTATCCCCCCCACAATAGGCTCTACCGCCTCCTCTATCATGGCCTTTCTCTGCCTTGCAGCGTCCATGTCCATGCTATAATTCCCCGCAAATTCAACGGAAAGCAATTCATCCTCCCTTGTGTATTTGGTATAAGTATACCCGTCCACATAAAAAAATTCCGGATGGTCATTGAGCAGACATTGAAAAATCTTGTCGATATTTGTCTCATCCAATCCTGACTGAATTCCCTGCTCTGACAGTTCCCCCTTCTCCTCCATGCTCCCGATAAGCCTTTCCATATCCTTATACCAGATCTGTTCCGCTTCTCCAAGCCTGTCAAAGGTGAAACTCGACGCCCCGTCCATAATAAAGCTAAAGGCGTCCTCCTCGGGTTTTTTTACGGTATTGATATTTTCCTGCCGCTCGTCGCTCACGCCCTGTCCGGTATGCACGGACGCCGTCTGCGCAGTCTCCCTCAGGACAGAATTATCTGCGCAGCCTCCCAATACCAATACCGCAGACAACAGCATCAGAATTATCTCAGTCCATTTTCCGCCTTTTCTCAATTTTACTCCCATGCCTTTCCCGATAAGCCCTTCCCAAAGAAAAGAAGCTCAAATCGATGACTGAATACGCATTTCCTTCACGCCTTCTCTGCCGGTAGAAATGAATGATCTCACAGCTCCGAGTCTAGTTCCTGCCAAACTCTGTAAGCACAAGGCCCGGATTACGATCCAGAGTCATACCGATGCTCCACGAATTTACAAACAGAAGCAACGGATTCCCTTTCATGTCCTTCACCTTTTTCATGTCAGAGGTTCCCGTCAGCTTAGCAATGTCGGTCTCCTCCTTATTCTCAATCCATCGGATATGCTCATAGGGAAGGTTTTCCAACCGTATTTCCACATTATACTCATTTTCAAGACGGTATTTCAGCACGTCAAACTGCAGCACTCCCACAACGCCAACAATAATTTCCTCCAGCCCGCTGTTGAACTCTTGAAAAATCTGAATGGCGCCCTCCTGTGCAATCTGCTCCACTCCCTTCACAAACTGCTTTCTCTTCATGGTATCTACCTGTCTGACTCTTGCAAAATGCTCCGGTGCAAAGGTAGGAATACCTTCAAACCGAAATTTCTCCTTTGGCATACAGAGCGTATCGCCAATGGAAAAAACACCCGGATCAAATACGCCGATAATATCCCCCGCATACGCCTCGCTCAAAATTTTACGCTCGTCCGCCATAATCTGCTGGGGCTGTGAAAGACGCATCACCTTGTTGCCCTGTACATGGCGAACCTCCATCTGGGCGTCAAATTTACCCGAACAGATACGCATAAACGCAACCCTGTCCCTATGCGCCTTGTTCATATTTGCTTGAATTTTAAAAACAAACGCACTGAACTCATTTTCCGCAGGCTCTATCAAGCCGATATCCGCCTTTCTTGCAAGGGGAGTCGTAGTCATATTCAAAAAATGCTTTAAAAAAATTTCCACGCCGAAATTCGTGAGAGCAGAGCCAAAGCATACCGGCGTTAAATCCCCCCCTCTCACTTCCTCCAAATCAAACTGCGCGCTGGCGCCGTCCAAAAGCTCAATCTCCTCCAAAAGCTTGTCCGCAGCCTCGGCTCCTATAACCTCGCGCAGGTGCTCCTCGTCCTTGACGGGAATCCGAGTGGCCGTTCCCTCCTTGGTTCCCTTCTCGGTATCGGCGTACGCGATGACACATTTCTCCTCCCTGTCATAAACGCCTTTAAAGCCCTTTCCCGAGCCGATGGGCCAGTTTACCGGACAGGTTGCGATTCCCAGCTCCTTCTCAATATCGTCCAAAAGCTCAAAGGTGTCGTTGGCGTCCCTGTCCATTTTATTGATAAAAGTAAAAATGGGAATTTTTCGCATCACACAGACCTTAAAAAGCTTTCTGGTCTGCGCCTCCACACCTTTGGAGGCGTCGATTACCATCACCGCGGAATCCGCCGCCATCAGAGTTCTATAAGTGTCTTCGGAGAAATCCTGATGTCCCGGCGTATCCAAAATATTAATGCAATAACCGCCATATTCAAACTGTAGAACCGAGGAGGTCACGGAAATACCTCTTTCCTTCTCAATCTCCATCCAGTCAGACACGGCATGTCTTGCAGTCGCCTTTCCCTTTACGCTTCCCGCCAGATTAATTGCGCCTCCGTAAAGCAGGAATTTCTCCGTTAAGGTTGTCTTTCCCGCATCCGGGTGGGATATTATCGCAAAGGTACGGCGACGGTTTATTTCTTCCGTATAGTTATTCACTGTTATTGTTCCTCCATATGGAAAATTATTTGGGTATGCCCGATTCGAGCATGCTCTCTCCCGCAAACGCAGGTTCAATCCCGAAGTATTGTACCACAGTAGCCGCTATATCTGCAAAGGTTTTTCTCGTTCCCAGATTTTTCGGGGCTATATCCCGTCCATACATAATAAACGGCGTATACTCCCTTGTGTGATCCGTGGTCTTTTGATATGCCGGATCGCAGCCGTGATCCGCCGTGAGCATAAGAATATCCTCCGGACGCATTTTTTCCATAATCTTCGGCAGCTTCCCGTCAAAATAGCTAAGCGCTCCGGCGTAGCCGTCCACATCTCTTCTGTGTCCGTATAGCATGTCATAATCCACCAGATTGATAAAGCACAGCCCCTCGAAGTCCTTATCCAAATATTCCAGCGTCCTCCTGATTCCTTCTTCGTTTCCGCTTGTGTAAACCGCCTCGGTTATTCCTTTCCCTGCAAAAATATCCCGTATCTTGCCCACTGCTATCACCTGCAGGCCTCTTTCGGAAAGCATATCCAGCATAGTAGACTTGGGCGGCAGCAACGAATAATCATGGCGATGAGCCGTCCTTGTAAACGCTCCTCCACAGGGTCCGATAAAGGGACGTGCAATCACTCTGCCCACTCCGTGCTCTCCCTGCAGAACCTCTCTTGCAATACGGCAATATTCATAAAGCTTATCAAGCGGCACAATCTCCTCGTGCGCCGCTATCTGGAACACACTGTCTGCGGACGTATAGACAATCAAATCACCCGTTTTCATATGGGCGTCGCCGTATTCCTGAATCACCTGTGTACCCGAATAAGGCAGATTACACAGCACTCCCCTGCCCGTCCGCCTTGTAAACTCCTCCAAAACCTCCCTTGGAAAGCCCTTCGGATAAGTCGGAAGCGGCTTTGAGGAACAGATTCCCGCAATCTCCCAATGTCCTATAGTAGTATCTTTTCCCTTGGAGGCCTCCGTCATTCGCGCAACCACGGCTTTTGCGTTCTGCTCCCTGTTTCCCACGCTCACTCCGTCTATTGTAAACAGCCCCAGCCCTGCCATATTGGGCATATGAAAATAAGGGCTCTTAGCCACGCTTCCCAGTGTATTTACATTAAAATCCCCGTATTCGGCTGCATCCGGCATCTCACCTATGCCAAAGCTGTCCAGTACAATCAAAAAAACTCTTCTCATATGATTTGCTTCCCTTTGTTTTGTCTTGATTCATTTTAACATTATCCTATTAAATATATGCGCTTTAGCGCATATGGAATCAAAAGTTGAAACAACGTTCTTCTGTTTCAATATTATCCTATTAAATATATGCGCTTTGGCGCATATGGAATCAAAAGTTGAAACAACGTTCTTCTGTATTATACCACAATTTTACACCGCGTAATATATTATTTTGCATAATCCCGCTTTTATCGTAAAACAGGAATCCCCGAAATAAATTTTCAAGGATTCCTTAATCGCAGATTGTATCTTAATGCCATTATGTATTTATCGTACCATAGTGCTGATAATGATGTTTTCTGCCGCTATATCGGTCTTTCTTTTTACAATGTCTTCAATCTGCGCGCGTTGTACCTCCGTAAGCTCCGTAGCGTTGACCACCACATCCGCCGCGTCGCCGTTTATGCTGACGACAACGTCTGAGAAGCCTTTAGCCTCAAGCAAAATCTCGGCGGCAGTCTCCTTCTCCGCAATTTCCGTCATCTGTACCATGCTGTTTACCGCATCCTGCTTCTGTTGATCGGTCAGCCCCGCACTGTTGATAATCTCCATAAGAGTTTCCTTATTTTTAGCTCTTGTCTGCTCCTTTAAAAGCTTGGCATCGGAAAGCATTTCCACTCCCTGAGATGCCGTAAATACTGCCTCTCCCGGAATTTCGCCTACGTCTGGCGTAGCTTCGGCGACCTGTGTCTGGGATAAATCTCCGGCAGCATCCGCCGTCTGCGCTCCTCCTACGATATCCATGCCCTCCTCCAGATAGTCCTCCATAATCACATCCACATCCGAGTCAAGACTCTCAATCTCCGTGAGATTCTCCGAAAGCAAATCCTCCTCCGACAAATCCAACAGACCGTCCAGATTTAAATTTTCCTGTATTCCGCCGGCAGTATAATTATCCGTTATAACTCCGCCCGAGTCCACTGCGTCTACCTGCTTTTGGTCTCCCGCAGTCAGGTACTCCTCCTCCAGATTGGTTCCCGCAAACTGCAAATACCCTGCAATAGCTATCATAATCGCAAGTGCGGTAATCATAAGCTGATTCTTCTTAATTAGATTTTTCACGGTACTCTCCCTTTTCCTTTTTTACTACTTCATTGTATGAGCCAGAAAATAGATATATGCTATCTGCTGCCTTCCATTTTTACAACCCTTACCTTATGTGCCTCCACGCCAAATAACGCCTGCGCTATTTCGGTAATATTTTTATTGACGCCGCCGTTTCCCGCTCCCTCTGCAACTACCACCACACCTTCCACCGTAGGGGTAAGCGTCTTTATCACATAAGGCTCGCTGTCGCTGCCCACGGTGCGATACACAGTGCTCTCTCCCGACTCCAGCTGTGCCGTGACACGCCTGCCGCCCTCGGAATCCTCCTCGCTGGTGTTGGAACGGCTCACCGGCTCATCCTTTTCCACCACCAGCTCCTCTGACGCCTTCAGAGTAATCATCACCTCCACCCTGCCTACTCCCGCCATATCGGACAAGGTAGCTTTCAGCTTTTCCTCCAAATATGCGATATACTCCTGCTGCCCCATTTCTTCCTTAAATTCCTTTACGCCGTTTTCCTGACTTTTCGAGGCCTTTTCGTTAACGCCTCCCTCCGCCGTTTTGGTTTCCGATGTCTGTATTTTGCCGTCCTGTCTGTCTGTGTTCTTTGTGGGAAGGGCAATGATAAACAGCAAAACCCCTGACAATATTAAAACTATCAGATTATCGCGCCGAAACCACTTTTTGACCATTTCCCTTAAGTCTTCATTTACCTTCAGCTTCATCATTTTTCCCCACCTTTACCCGTATCTTCTCCACCTTTAAAGCTGTATTTTTATTTTCCGCACCCTCTCCGGCAGGTTCGGAATCAATACTTGAAACTTCATTGCCATAATTTTCTTTCCCTATATCAGAGGCCTCCGGATTTCCCGACTGCTCCGCAAGCTTATCCTGCACCTCCTTTAGCGTCATTTTTTCCAGTATGTCTTCCGAGCGGAACGCATTTCCTACAGTCTTTCGAGTGACCTCCTCAAGATTCTGCTCAAACCACTCCACCCTCTCCTCAATATCCATACCTGCCTCTCCCGAAAATATTTTTGCTATCGGCAAAAATATTTGAATCAGCAGCATAACGCTGACCAACATCTTTAAATATTTTTCATAGGACCCGTTTGGTCTGAAATGCACTATCGTCTGTGCACATATCATAAAAATTCCCACCTGACAAATTGCCCGAAATAATCCTGACAGCATATAAACCCTCCACGCCAAAGCCTCTGTTCAATCCGGTACTTATCTTACCGCTTGCGGCTATATTCCTCTGCCGGTGGCCGCTGCCACAAGCGCAATGGAAATCAAAAATAGCAGCATTGCCACCCCCACCGTGCGAAACAAAAGCATTCCCGCCTCCCCCGTATGATTGGCGCATGCGGTAATTCTCTTATCACTGACAATTCCCATAAACGCCGCCGCTGCCTTTAGCAGCACCGCCGTAATGAAAATCTGAATTAACGGCGCCGCGCACAGCACTAGCAGCAATATCAGCAAAATAATACCTATACTGTTTTTAATCACTACCGCAGAGCCGAGAACCAGCTCCATTATTCCTTCCGCCGCGTTTCCGATTCCCGGAATTGCCGATATGGCTTTTCGCAGAGTAGAGTGCTTTACCGAATCTATCACAGGAGTAACCACTGCCTGAAACAGACTGATTCCCGTCACTACCCCCAACGCCGCCTTCAACACCCAGCCAATACATTTTTCCATTAATTCTATTAAAAGCGTCAGCTTTTCCTCAATCCAGATTCCGTTTACCACAGAGAGCATCACATAGCTGTGTACCAAGGGCACCACCACTCCCAGCAGAATGCTCTCCACCCCGTAAATCAGCAGCAGCATAAGCTGATAGGAGGCTCCCACCGTAGTGCTTCCTGTGGCGATACCCACGGCAAGAAGATATGTAGGAAGCAGAAGCTTAATAAACAATATAATATTTTCTATTGCGGCAACGGCTGTCTGCGCCGCCTGTGAAAAGCATTTAAGCAAAATAACGGACATCAAAAGATAGATAAAATAAAAGCTCAAATCTGCTATCTGCTGCTTGTTGAACACCTCCATAAAGTGCGTCATCAGAGCTGAGACCACGCCCAGCACCAAGAGCCAGATAAAAATATTCTTCATGCCGCCAAGCTGCGCCGTGATATGGGAGGCGCTCCCCTGAAAAAGCTGCATAATCGCCCCTATAATATCTCCTGACATCATCTGGGAAAGAAGCTGCGACAAAGAAAAGCTTTTTTCGGGAAACAGAGTATGCATTCCCTCCTCCAGCTTGTCTAACCCATAATCCTGCCAAATACTGTTTAACTCTATCATGCCACTCCTCGTCTCCTCGCTGCTTTGATCGTCCTGTCTGCAGAACGATACACATACGCCGCTTTGTATCTATCAGTCAACCGACATAAATACTTTCCCGCACATATTACATAAAGCTCTGTATCTGCTCTATAACTGCAAATAGAATGGGCAGACCCGCAAACATAACGGACAGCTTCCCCAAAATCTCTATCTGTGCCGCTACCGCACCAAAACCTGCATCCTTACAGATTCCCGCACTGAACTCACAAATATAAGTGATACCGATCACCTTCAGTAAAATAGACAAATACCCTTGAGCGCTTCCCAGATATTTTCTGATGGTGTCAATCTGCAGCATAACCGCCTCCACCTGCCGCAGGGCATAGCAGAAAATCAAAATGCTCAGCCCAAATCCTATGTACATACTGTATTCCGGCTTGTTCCCCTTAAACTGCAGCGCCAAAAGCACCCCCACAATTCCGAACACACCCACCTTGATGATTTCTGACATCTCACTCTTCCCCTCCTACAGTGCGAACAGAGCCTGTATGGTCTGAAACAAATCAAAGATATACGGAACGATCCATGTCAGCACCAGCACAAGTCCGGCGAGACTGATCAGAAAGGCATGCTCCTCCCTTCCGCTGTGCTTTAATATTTGACTCAATATGGTAACCAGAATACCTACTGCCGCAATTTTAAAAATCAGACTTACTCCCATATTTCCTCACATTCTGCCCCATTATTATAGCAATATAATCACTAAAAGCAGCCCGCTCATCGCCCCTAAGCCCACTGCCATCCTGCATTTTTGCGTATTTTCCTTCTCAAGCTCATCCGCCCTGCGGCGCAGGCTTTCCTCACTCTTTTCAATTGCGCAAAGCTGCATTTTTTCCTCCGTAAAGCTGTTAGGCGAGACAAATTGTAAAAATTGCTCCTTGTCCGTCTCCTCTATGGGGAGCTTGGAAAAACAGCTCCCCAATACCTCCCCGAAAATTACCTCGAATTTTTCTCCCGTGTTTTCATGCATTCGATAAAATACTTCCATAAAGCTGCTTTTATAAGGCTCCTTCATATGCGCGCTGATATGTCTGCAGCACTCCGGAAGCGTTGCTTTTCCGTAACGTATTTCGCTTTTCAGCATTTCCAGTATCTGCCCTAAGTCCTTAAGTACCTGTACACTGAGTATCATCCGCTGCCTATACCAAAGTCCCAGACCCAGACAGCCCCCTACAATCATCACCGTTCCCGCCAATCTCAGCATAAGCCTCCTCCTTTCCGTAATGGCGCAATATCCTGCATTTCCCCTCTCTCTTACCAAGCACCAGAAAACATTCAAAAATCCGTTCCTGCAAAAAATTGTCCGATCCAAACTTGCGGTAGACATCATTCAGGTCCTCTCCGTGGATGGTTGCAATGATTCTGCTCCCGCAGGCCGCCGCAAGATGAAGCGCTTCCATATCCTCCCTGCCTCCCAGCTCGTCTATCGCAATGACTTGCGGCGTCATCGAGCGCAGAAGCAGCATCATTCCCAGAACTTTCGGGCAGGCGTCAAGCACGTCCGTGCGCATGCCAATGTCATTTTGAGGCCTTCCCATATAGGAGCCGGCTATTTCCGAGCGTTCATCCACCACTCCCACACACAGGCCCCGCCCATAAGCATTCCCGTCGGATACTTGTCGTATTAAATCCCTAAGCAGGGTTGTCTTACCGCAACCCGGCGGAGATATAATCAATGTATTTTTCAGTCTTCCGTTTATGTACAGCTTAGGCAGCACAGCATCCGCCGCCCCTTTGATTTCATGTGCAATACGGATATTCATATATGAAATGTGCTTGATGGTACGCACGCTTCCCGGCTTATCCAACACAACCTGTCCTGCAATTCCTACCCTGTGTCCGCCCGCTACGGTTATAAACCCCTGCTTTATTTCATCCTCAAAGGCATATAGGGAATAATTACATATATGCTGCATGAATGCCTGCAGGTCTTCCTCTCCCAAAACACACGCCTCCTCCTGCTTGTCCGTATAGCATCCCCTGTCATCCAAATAGCACTCTTCTCCCTGCCTTATAATTAATATAGGGCGGTCAACCCGCAGACGAATTTCCTGTAAATTTTCCTCCTCCGCCGCCACTTTTTTCCAAAATTCCCGCCATTTTAAGGGAAATAATCCAAGCAAACTGTCAGACATGTTTTTTACCTGCCTTTACATATCCTCTTTTCTCAATATATGAAGCCCTGTCCAAGATATGCCTGCATATTGTATAAAAAAAAGAACAATGGAATTTTAATTTATTATAGACAATTAAAATGATTTATGCTAAACTCTAAATATAAATTAATAACCATTACTATTATTAAATAAATTAAAAAGAATGGAGGCTTTCACATGAGTACAAAAAATGCACAACAGGTCGATAATTTAGTAAATCTTTTAGACGGATATGCCGAAAAAGGCGGTCATCACTTAAATGTCAATGTTTTGAACCGCGATATGCTTTTAGACGCACAGAAAAATCCTGAGAAATATCCCCAGCTGACAATCCGTGTCAGCGGATATGCCGTAAACTTTATCAAGCTTACCCCTGAGCAGCAGGCGGATGTCATCAGCCGTACCTTCCATGAGGCAATGTAATCCCTTCACTTATTTTATTAACGAATTCACCTAATTTCCGGGATATATTTTCCCCGATATATCACAAAAAGAAGAGCGGCTTAAAACCGCTCTTCTTTTTGCATCCGAAGATACTCTCCCCGTAACCCCGTGTTATTTATGGGCACAATGTCCTCCGCAGTGCTTACAGTCTCCGCCGCATTGTAGCGACTTTCCGCTCCTTCTGTCACAAAGCATGCTTCTTATCACCAATGTTATCGCCGTTGCCAGCAATATCAGCACAATGAAAGTTCCCATAATCAAAGCCTCCTTACCTCATTCAAAAAACCGTCATCGGCATTTCAAAGTTAGTATAAACTAACTCCATTCTTTTGTCAATGCTCCGACCAAAATATATTTGCCCCGAGCCAAGTCTTATGCTATACTGATTAAACGATAAAGCATACATAACGGGAGCTTGCATATGAAGATAAACGAATCCGCAGAAAACTATTTAGAAACTATATTAATATTGGGCAAAAAGCACCCTGTGGTGCGTTCCGTTGATGTTGCAACAGAGCTTGGCTTCAAAAAATCCAGCGTCAGCGTTGCAATGAAAAACCTGCGTGAAAACGGGCATATTACCGTGTCCAAGGAAGGCTTCATCACTCTTACGTCCTCCGGAAGGGATATCGCCGAGATGATTTATGAACGTCACGAGCTTCTCTCCTCATGGCTTTCCAAGCTGGGAGTAGACGCCAAAATTGCCGTTGAGGACGCCTGCCGTATCGAACACGTCATAAGCAGAGAAAGCTTTGAAGCATTAAAAAAATACATTGACGTAAAATAGCCTGCTTAAATTCCATAATTACCAAGTAGAAATATTGTGATATAGTCTGTAATAACCTCCTCCCAGCCTCTGTGCCTGAAGCTGTATGGCAAAATTCTCCACCCCCAGCTTCTTAAGCGCTTCGTCCACGTAACCCTTGCGGTAGCCTTCGCTGTAATATTGCGATTCCACATCTCCCCATAGGCTCTCGGGAACCACATTGGAAAACTGCTGCAGGCCGGTTCCTGCATCCGTCATTTGCTTGAGGCAATCCTCATAATATTCCTTCATGGTTTCCATAACCTCATCTTCCGTTATTCCCGCTTTTTTCAGGTTTTCTTCCTTCTTTGCATCCGTTTCGCTATCCTCTCTGCCGCTTCCCGTAAAGCTACCCGTCCAGCTCAAGGGCTTTTGCGGGTTAGGATTAATCAGACTCTGAGCGCCATCCTCCCCCTCGCCGCCATTTTCTGCGCCGGTTCCTCCGTTGCCGTCGGATATGCCATTGCTGCTGCCGGCGGCCTCTTTTTTCTTGCATGCAGGCAAATAAACGGACAAGCCCTTACGCATATGTGTGGCCGCAAACTCATCATCCGTCTTGTTAAAATAATCATAAGTAGCGGGATTTGTATCGTTCCATGTTACATCCACATTGTAATAGGTATCCTCCAAACGTATGATATTCCATGCATGGTCCTCCCCTGAATAGCCGGTGCAATAATAGCAGGGAATTCCCAACTGCTGCATCAAATATTGAAACGCCCGGGCATAGCCGGCACAAACACTCTGCCCATTCACCAATGCGCTATAGGCGCTTTGGTTTATGGCTGCCTGCGTACTATATTCCACGCTCTGCATCAGCATATCATGCACATATTTTTCTTTATCCGCATCGCTGCCCAGAGTGCGCGCGCCTGCAATAAAGTCCTGCGTCCTTGATTGGAAGCTTTCCTTTGCACCTTCAAGATTATTTGCAGTCTCATTATACTGTAACATAATTTCCAAGCACTGGCCGTTCTGCAGGTACTTGCAGGAATATCCCGTCTCCAGCCAAAAAAGCCCCGGCTGATCATTATATACTGCCTCAAAAACATTTTTCAGCTGATTTACGTTCACCGGTACCGCCGGGGCAAAGGAATCCACAAGCCCTGTGGCATTGGCGTAAATCTGCCTGTATAATCTTTGCATAGACTCCGTCAGCATGGCATAATAAGGATACAGCTCCTCGTCAAACTGCAGATTATCGCCTGTGTTGCCTGCCCCCAGCTCGTTTTGCAGCAGATCGCCCTCCTCCTCTTCGACCTGCTTAGCATCCCCGCGAATCTGCTCATAACCGCTTTTCCCGCTTACGTTTGAGGGCGCGCTAATCTTATCCTGCGAAGGAGTCACATATATACTATCTCCCAGCGCATTCAACCCATTCCAATCAATTCCATTATCCTCTCCCGTCTGAACAATCAAGGAGGACCCATTCCCGCCGGCATCGGCGGATTCGCTTTGACCAAAGCCGTCCAGCGTCTGCGCCAGAGACTGGGTCAGAGACGGATTGAAAGCGCATACCAATACCCCTGCGCATCCGCACATAATTAATATGGTTATTATATAAAACAGCCACTTAAAAAATTTCACTTTCTCAATCCCTTTCTTACGCTAGTCTTGAATTCTGCAGCAGTTCTTCCAGCAGATTCAGGTTATTATCCGAATGTTCTATCTCTCTGGCATATCGGTATGCCAATTCTACCCAATCACCCTTATCTATACTTTTATCGGATGAAATATAACAAAACATTACAAATTCCTGTATATAAACGGCGGAAAAAACAGCCAGCGCCACCTTACTGTACACCCAATCATCATATACGGCGCCACAGAAATAAGTATACAAGAAAAACAACAGAAAATTCTCCAGAAAACGATTCCAATCCTCATAAAACCTTCCGCCTGCTCCGTATTCCTTCAAAAATATTCCACGCACCTTTAGATAGTGTGCTTCCCCTCTTGCATAAAGAGTATTCCATGTACCGGAAAGCACCTCCTCCCACTCGTCGCGAAGCCTCTCAAGCCCCTGCAGCACGGCAAAGCCCTCCCTCATTCTAAAAAAGCGCCTCTTTTCGTCAAACGCATGCTCTCCTTCATGTATTCCGTCATTGTATACGGTGGAAAACTCTCGCAGCACTCCGTTCATGTCAGAAGCCTTGCCCGCGTCCACACATATCTGCAGTCGCCCGGCAAGCTCCAGAGCCATATGCATCCGCCGCTCTATAGAAGGTCCTCCCCCCATATTCCCTTCCGTGCTTCCGGCTTCTGTCTCCTTATCCTGTATAATGCGAAAAAGTATTTCGCGCGACTCCTGAAGCCGATGAAACAGCTCCAAATCAAAATCCTCAAATTCCTCCTTGAGCGGCTCCTTTACTTCATCTTCCTCCTGTAGGAGACGAAGCCCCTCCCCGCAGCCCAGAATTATCTCTGCCGCCGCCGGACAGGAAAGAGACAACGAAAGCTCCCTTACCCCTTTGAATTCCTCAACATGTCTGGGATAACGACTGCAGGTTTCACACAAGTATTCCTCTCCCAGCTCTGCCACCATATCACAAAGTCCATTCTCATTTAAGAGAGAACATCTGCCTTTATACTGCAGAAAGCAGCCTTCCTCCCAGTCAATCGCTCCCGCAAGCCGACTGCCGAAACCGCTTTTAAACCCTGCATATCTTTCCAGAGAAGCGTCGTCAATCGTAATCAGCCATTCTGCACAGCAGGTATCAGGACATTGACCCGCGGTACAGGAAAATTTATCATAATAATGAGGCTTCACATATCTCATTTAAGGCTTCCCCCGTTTATCATATTTCTAAGAAACACTCTTTTTGCCGTAACCTGCGTCATAATCCGCAAGGCGTCACCTGTATTGCGCCTTCGAGCGGCTTCCCTGATTCCTTCCAGCCCCTTGTCAAAGCATGTGACTCCCAGTGCATTGCACTCCTTTTTCAGACGACGCGCCGTCAACATCACCGCCTCCCACCTACCGCCGCTTATTCCATGTCCCAGCCTCATAAAATCCTGCCCCTTCAAGAGCGTCGCAATTGCATTTATGTATTCTTCTTCCGACAATTCTCTTTGATTTTTATCCGCCCCGCCAAGCTCCGCCAGACTGTGTACCATTTCTTTCTTCATCTGCTCTCTCTCTTCATCACATCTTGCTCCATATCTATATACTACCACAAATATCTTAAGCGGTAATTAAATTTATAAAAAATTTACGGAACGATTCCCTTCATGTATTACTTGTGATAGAATGTAATGGCAAGATAAACGGTTACTTATTATACTTATGAGGAGAACACTATGTACGAATGTCCTAACTGCGCTGCCAATCTGAAATTCGATATCGGCAGACAAATGCTATACTGTGAACATTGTGAAACGATATTAGATCCTTACAGCTTCCAAAAGGAAAAAGATGCGGAAGAAAGCACTGAATATGAGGTAACGGTCTTTACCTGCCCTCAATGCGGGGGCGAAATTATCAGTGAGGATACAACTGCCGCAACCTTTTGCAGCTTCTGCGGCTCTTCCACCATTTTAGACAGCCGTATCAGCAAAGAGAAAAAGCCCGGCTATATAATACCATTTTCCAAGACAATGGAAGATTGCAAACAATCTTATCTTAAAATGCTAAACCGCGCCGTCTTTGCCCCAAAAGAGCTTAAGGACACAAAGCACATCGAGAAATTCCGGGGCATATACATGCCCTATTGGGTATATTCCTTTGAAAATAAAGGTCCGGTAACCTTTCCCGGCAGCACTACAAAAAGAAGGGGAGACTATCTTTACACAGATCACTACCTGCTGCAGAGCGAGCTAAATGCCGAATACAGCGGTATTGCTTTTGATGCGTCCTCCTCCTTTTCCGACAGCTTAAGCGGCGCCATAGCCCCCTTTGACATAAAAAAGGGAAAAACCTTTCATCCTTCTTTCCTGAGCGGCTTCTATGCCGACACTAACGATGTGGACGACAGGCTCTATAGAGAAGAAGCCGTGAATATAGCGGTCAATGACAGCTGCCGGCAGATGGCTGCAAAAAAGGGAATGTCCCGCTATCACATAAACGGCTCCGACCATTTGCATTCTCTGAAGGCAGCGCTCCGTCCTAAAACTATCGAAGCAGAGCTAGCCATGTTCCCCGTTTGGTTTTTGTCCTACCGAAAGGGTGAGCGTATCGCTTACGCAGTCGTAAACGGACAGACAGGCAAAGCCGCCGCCGACCTGCCCGTAGCTACCGGAAAATATCTAATCGGCTCACTGCTTTTGGCTCTCCCTCTTTTTGTGCTGTTAAATATGTTTTTTACGTTAAAGCCCGCTGCTTCTCTGATTATTTCCGCACTTTTAGCGCTCTTATGCACCATAGTGTCCAATATTCAGTTAACCCGCATTATTCAAAAAGAAAACGGTACGGATGATATAGGTCTGCGCGCCGTCAGAGAGACAAACGCCGTCAGGGATAACAGCCGTCCTGTGCAAGCCGGCAGGGCCAATAAGTCCTCTTCCGTTTTAAAGTACTTATTAATACCTATTTCCTTATTAATTATATCCGTGCTGGTACCCGTTTTTCTTTTTGCAGGCTTTCTTTTCGGAAGCTTTTTGGATATCAACACCGATATTATAACGCGCTTAATGACATTACTCATTGTACTGTTTACCGCCAGTCCTCTTGTGATATTTTTTATAGTAAAAAAACCTCGCAAAAAAAAGCCTCCTCTTCCAAAAGGCAGCCGGAAAAAGAAGCTTCCCGTTTTGGCAAAGCCTATATGCGCAATTGTTCTCGCCGTACTTATTTGGATTATCAATCCTGTGTTTGATTTATATTATTACGGCGGAGCCGTTATCTGTATGTGCATGGCATGCTGGGCGGTTCTCGATATTATCAAACAGCACAATGTGCTGACTACCCGTAAACTGCCTCAGCTAAACAGACGAGGAGGTGATGAGCTTGCATAAACCTTATACCCTTAAAACATGGAAAATATTCGCAGGACTTCTCTTTTCTTTGGGAATCCTTTTAACCCCAGAGCTGCGCTGCTTTGCAAAAACCTGTTATGTAAATCCGGACACCGGCTATCGCACGGAAATAGAAGACGACGCCGAGCTGCTTACGGAGGAAGAAATTACCCTGTTAGCGTCTGAGATGGAGAAAATAACAGAATACGGAAACGCTGCTTTCAAAACCATTTCAAGCAACAGCGTCAGCGCCAAAAATTATGCAGGAAAATATTACGGCGAAATATTCGGAACCTCAAGCGGCACTCTGTTTCTCATTGATATGGATAACCGGCAAATATGGATTCATAGTGATGGCGCCGTATATAAGGTCATTACAAGCTCCTATGCCGATTCTATCACAGACAACGTATATTGGGACGCATCCATTGGCGATTATTACACCTGCGCGTCCGAAGCCTTTGCACAGATACATACGCTGCTTACCGGCAATCGTATCATGCAGCCGATGAAGTATATCAGCAATGGGCTGCTTGCCTTGATTTTGGCATTACTCATCAATTTTGGCTATATCTGTGTCTTCTCCCGCTTAAGCAAACCGCAGGAGAAGGAGCTCATGAAAAAAATACACCGAAGGTTCTATGCGACGCCTCCTTCGGCTACCTATACCCACCAGACCACGACCTACAGCCCCATAAGTTCGGACAGCGACAGCGGAAGCAGCGACGGCGGCAGCAGCAGTAGCGGCGGCAGCAGCAGCGGCGGAGGCGGAGGCGGCGGCCACAGCTTCTGATTAGCGGCGTAAATAACAGGTAAGGAGTTATGTTATGACAACGGCAGTAAGGTTTCATGCTTTGTCGGCAGACAGCCGCCAATTCTACCGTAAAATTTTCCATTTAGTGCTTCCTATCGTAATCCAGAATCTTTTAAGCGCGGCGGTAAGCTCCGCCGACGTAATAATGCTGAATTATGTGGGGCAGTCCTCCATATCCGCGGTTTCTCTTGCCTCACAGTATGCAAATATCCTTTTCTCCGTATTTTACGGGCTGGGTACGGGAGTTACCATGCTCTGCGCCCAATATTACGGGAAAAAGGATATGCATGCCATCGAGGTTATAGAAGGGATTGCGCTGCGCTTTTCACTTGCAGCAGGACTGTCCTTTGCAGTCCTCTCCCTCACAATCCCCCAATACATGATGCGCCTGTTTACTGATGATACCGGCTTAATCCGCATAGGCGCCTCGTATCTGCGCTATATGAGCGTCGCCTATCTGTGCTGGAGCATTATAGAAATTTATTTTTCGGTGCTCAGAAGTATCGGTCGGGTTACTATCTGCACTATCCTGAATATAATTACCTTTTCATTGAATATTTTTCTGAATGCCGTATTCATTTTCGGGCTTTTCGGAGCGCCAAGGCTGGACGCCATGGGAGTTGCCATCGCCACCTCCCTTTCCCGTCTAACAGAGCTTGCCGGCTGCCTGATAGTGTCTGCATTAAGCAAGGATATCAAGCTGAATTTTCGCTTCATTTTCCTCCGCAGCAAGCTTCTTTTCAAGGATTTTGTCCGGCTCTCCCTCCCCGCTCTGGGAAACGATATCGTATGGGGTCTGGGATTTTCCATGTATTCCGTGATTATAGGTCATCTCGGTACGGATGCGGTCGCCGCCAACTCCTTTGTGATAGTCGTCCGCAATTTCGGCACCATACTTTGCTTTGGTATCGCAAGCGCCGGAACTATTTTACTCGGAAACATATTGGGGGAAAACCGGCTCAAGGAGGCAAAAGCCGACAGCCGACGTCTGATGAAGCTAACCGTTATAAGCGGAATTGTGGGCGGACTTATCGTTCTGGCGGCAAGCCCTTTCGTCATAGCCTATGCAAAGGAAAGTCTCACTGACACCGCTCTTCATTATCTGAAATATATGCTTCTTATCAACACCTACTATATTATGGGAGCCGCCGTAAATACCACTCTGATAGCCGGTGTTTTCCGTTCCGGAGGAGACAGCCGCTTCGGACTGTTCTGTGACGCAATAGACATGTGGTGCTATGCGGTACCGTTGGGCTTTATCGCGGCTTTTGTGCTGAAGCTCCCCGTTCTTTGGGTCTACTTCCTTCTCTGTACCGATGAATTTGTAAAATGGCCTTGGGTGTTCAGACGCTATAAGAGTGAAAAATGGTTAAAAAATATTACCAGAGATAACTTATTTTAAGCCTTATAAAATCTACCTGACTGCATTCTCTCCTTGTAAAGACGAAATTTCCTATATGGCAGGAAAGGGTCAACCTGAAAATCAGGTTGACCCTTTTACCTATTCACATTATATATGCAACCGGTACGGACGTTCAAACCCCCTCCTCCCGTACCGTGCGCCCTTTTCACGGACACCAAAATCGGAATTTACGATTAACGTTCCATAAAATTTAAAGATACTCGTCAAGAATCTGAATCAGCCTGTTAATATCAATAGGCTTTGCGATATGGTCATTCATACCGCACTCAAGGCTATGCTGTATATCCTCCGAAAAGGCATCCGCCGTCATTGCTATAATAGGCAGACCTGCATCCTCACGATCCAGCGCCCTAATTGCCTTTGCCGCTTCATATCCTGTCATTACCGGCATACGGATATCCATCAAAATGATATCATAAAATCCTGTCTGAGACTGGCTGAATTTCTCCACGCATATTTGACCGTTCTCTGCTCTTTCCAGTTCAAAGCCTACCTCCGAAAGAATCGCTTCCGCAATCTCCCAATTCAAATCGTTATCCTCAGCAAGCAAAATCCTTTTCCCGGTAAACTTTTGCTTTTCTTCTTCCGCCTTCTGCTTTTCTTCTTCCTCCCCCACCATATAAGAGCTGAGCCCTAAATACAAATTTGATTTAAATAACGGTTTGGAAATAAATCCGCTTGCTCCCGCCTTTCTTGCCTCCTCCTCTATATCGCTCCAGTCATAGGCGGAAATAATGAGAATGGGAGCATCCTCGCCCAAACATTTTCTGAGCTCCCTTGCAGTTTCAATACCGTCCATGCCGGGCATCTTCCAATCCAAGAGCACAACCTGATAGTCATTGCCCGCCATTCGATGCTTTTCTGCCATATGCACTGCAGACTTTCCGTCCAGCGCCCATTCCGCATTAATGCCGATATCCTTCAATGAAGCTACCGCACTGTGGCACAAATCTTCATCATCATCCACCACCAGCATATTCCACGGGGGAAGAACCATCTCCGTCTCCTGCACTGTAGCTCGTTCAATATCCAGCGTCACATGGAATTCCGTTCCCAGACCGGGCGAGCTTTGGACTTCGATAGTGCCTCCCATGGCATCCACAATAGCCTTTGTAATTGCCATTCCCAGACCTGTACCCTCTATCTTATCAACCTGCTCTTTCTTCTCTCTCGTGAATTTTTCAAAAAGAGTTTTCTGGAATTCCGGCGTCATTCCGATACCACTGTCCTTAATCCTGAAATGGCAGCGTATATATTCGCCGCCCCTAGGCGAATCCTCCTGCCTGAGATAAAGGTTAATGTGCCCTCCCTCAGGAGTAAATTTGATTGCATTGGACAAGAAATTAAGCAGCACCTGATTCAGACGCACGCTGTCACAATACACATCCTCCGTCTGAATATTTTGAATAAATATATCAAAATTCTGATGCTTAGCTTTTATTTGAGGCTGTACGATATTGACTATACCCTCCATTGTCTCCCTGAGACAAATTTGATATTTATTCAGCGACAGCTTTCCGCTTTCAATTTTGGACATATCCAGCACATCGTTAATCAGTCCAAGCAAATGCTTACTGGACAATGCTATTTTGGCAAGACAGTCCGTAACCCGCGCAGTATCTTTGATATTAGCCTGTGCAATGGCCGTCATACCCACAATACCGTTCATAGGAGTCCTGATATCATGACTCATGCTGGATAAAAATTCACTTTTTGCCCTGTTTGCCCTTACTGCTTCCTTTCTCGCCTCACTCAGGCTTATCAACTGCCTCTGCGTCATTCTGTAATATAAAATAAACAAAATTATTATGGCCACAAAAACGATGCCGCTGGCTATCAATATCATATACTGGCGCTGGGTTCCCAATTCGGTTACCGCCATATCAAAGCCCATATACCGCATAACCGACAGCATATACCATTGAGTGTGCTCTATATGAGTACAATATATGTATGAATGCACGTCCTCAACCGTTGCGCATGCGCTATAGACCTCCTTCGCCGCCATTGCTTCCTTTAACTCCTGCTCATATAACTCAGGCGTTTTCCCCGCATGCTCGGTAAAGCTCGCCCTGATACGTTCAAAATAGCTGTCCCTGAATGCTCCTCCGCTTCTTACGATAAATGAAGAATCGCTGCCGATAATATGTGAAAACAAAAGGGCTCCCTCTTCGTCCAGCTCAAGCGCATCCTCCAAGGCATCCATAGGAACGCCTACCACTAACACGTCGCTGGAGCCGCCGTTTTTCATCGGATAGGCTACGTCCACGGCCAAAAGCAGAAGATGCTCGCCATTTTCGCTGATGCCGCTGCTTATTTTAATATCCGGATCGGTAAGCAGCCGGCTGAATTCCTCCTTGTCTCTCGCCTCCAGCGTATCCCCGTAAATCAAATCACAGGCCCCGTCCTTAGTATAAAGTCCTAAATAGGGAAAGCCTCTGACTTCGGCACACAAAATCAATTCCTCCCTCAGGTCTTCACCTTCCGAGAAATCCCCTGCCTCAACACGCTGTATAATGCCCTCCGTCTGTGACAGATATAAATCGATAATCGTACTGAACTTTTTTTGCAGCTGGTTGTTCATTTCCGAAATATAGGTTCTGCTGACCTCGCTTATCGTATCCTGACTTTTCCCGTCCATCACCATACCCAACCAGACGAAAACTATAAGACAAAGCGTTACTAAGCATATGACGCTGGTCAATAACATTTGTCTTGTCTTTTTCTCCATAATAATCCTCTTTTCCCCGCTGCTTTAATGACCCGGCTTACCGGAATATGCGCATAGGCTATTTATCTTTATTTTCCGCTTCAATAGTATATAATTTCGGCTGACCCAGCCCTGAAATATCACTAGAAATCATGTTCAAAGTATACTATCAAACAGCAAAAATGTCAAATACATTAACCGCCTTCGGCTTCCCTACAACACGTAAAAAGCAGATATCATTTAAAGAAGCTCCTTTAAAACAATATCTGCCTTCTAGCTGTCCGTTCCGTTATTTTGCCGCTTAAAATTCTTAGATAGTAATCGTATTATAAATCGCTTTTTCAAATCGGATGTTTTGCTCGTACATTTTCTTGGCATACTTATACGCCTCGTTTATAAGCGGTTTCAACTCCTCAAAGGTCTGCTTTGACGGATTCAATATACATACTCTGCTTAACCATGCGGCGGCAGGATGAGGCATAAGCCTGTCTAACATGGTAAAATCATAATTCATACTGTCAATCCCGCTTTTTTTAATACGCCTCGGGGTTACGTCAAACAATCTTTTAAAGGTACTCTTTCCGATTTCCATATTTATACGGTAAATATTTTCTCTTTCCAGCTTAGATTCTTTGTCTTTATCACTGTCGTGCTCATCTACGGTCAAAACAGGCACGCCCGCAATAAAGTGATTGTCCGGATTGTAGAAAACTCCCTTCTGGCCCATACCGCATTTCAATATTGTTCCCTCAAAATTATCGTAGCAATATTTTAAAATCTCTTCTACGGTCACATTGTTTCCCCTCTTTCCAAAATTATTACCAGTTCAAATGAGGCCTTCCCGCATAATTCTTCCCCATGCCACCGTTTCCCTGTCCTTTTAAAACTCTCTACAAGTATCTTTATTTATCATTTAATATATATGATTATAGCATAAAATATATTCTATTTCCAGTATAATTTAGCTGAATTTTTTACATTTTGTTTTAGTGAACCAAAACTCTAAAATTTGATACAGTTTGTTTACATTTCGGATATGTCCGCGTTATACTTACAAGGTATATTACTCTAAAAACCAATGAGGGAAAGCGGATGGAAAACAAAAAAATCTTAATTATTGAAGACGAAAAGCCCATAGCGGATATTCTAAAATACGGCTTTGAAAAAGAAGGCTTTTTGGTTCAATGTGCATACACGGGCTGTGAGGGCTTCTCCATGGCGCACGACAACCCGCCCGATCTAGTCCTTTTAGACTGGATGCTGCCGGATATAAACGGTGTGAACGTATGCCGCATGCTGACCGAGCAATATATGATACCTATTATCATGCTGACGGCAAGAGGAAATGTAGAGGACAAGCTATGCGGGCTGGAGGCAGGTGCGGACGACTATATCACAAAGCCTTTTGACCTGCGCGAGGTAGTGGC
>CAMNSZ010000014.1 GCA_946557105.1 uncultured Lachnospiraceae bacterium
CGTGTGCATAATGTCTCTTCTCTGTCTGATACTCTACGTGTGCGGTAGAAATGGTGATACCACGCTCTCTCTCTTCGGGAGCCTTATCAATATTTTCAAAATCTACCTTCTCATTTCCTGAAACTCTCTCAGCAAGAACCTTGGTGATTGCTGCTGTCAAAGTGGTCTTACCATGGTCTACGTGTCCGATGGTACCAATGTTACAATGGGGCTTTGTTCTTTCAAATTTAGCTTTAGCCATTATTGTAGTCCTCCTTAAAATAATCAACTGTTTTTTTATTTACCGAAGTGCTATCCCGCACTTCGGCGTGATTCAACTCGGCTACCTCTGATTATATTAAATAATCAGTAGTTTTTCAAGTTAATTTTTGTAAAATATGGCATGCTTTGCGAACATTTTACGTGCGCAAAGCCCTTGCCGTCATTTAATTACATTTTTTTATTAAAAATACCGTTTTTGCAGCTAAAATCTCTTAGTAAAACGCCCTCTGCAAAATAAACCTGCTATATCAAGCCGAATTATTTCGCCTTAGCCGCAAGAACCTTCTCCTGAACGTTCTTAGGTACGGGCTCGTACTTTTCAAAGAACATGGAGTAGTTACCACGACCCTGAGTCTTAGAACGCAGGTCTGTTGAATATCCGAACATCTCGGCAAGGGGAACAAATGCTCTAACCATCTTACCGCCGCCGATATCGTCCATACCCTCAACGCGGCCACGACGTGAATTAAGGTCACCGATAACGTCACCCATATACTCTTCCGGCATCGTAACCTCAACCTTCATAATAGGCTCAAGGAGCACGGGAGCTGCTTTCTGCATTGCTTCCTTAAATGCCATGGAGCCTGCAATGTGGAATGCCATCTCAGAGGAGTCAACCTCATGATAGGAACCGTCATACACATTTGCATGGACGCCAAGCACAGGGAATCCGCCAAGGATACCTGACTGAGCCGCTTCTCTGATACCTTCGCCCACTGCAGGAATATATTCCTTAGGGATAGCTCCACCTACTACGGTGGATTCATATAATAATACAGGAGGCTCGTTAATCAGTATATTAGCCTTAGGATCAAAATCAAACTTCTCACAGTTAGCCTCCAAGGGCTCAAACTTAACCTTACAGTGACCATACTGACCACGTCCGCCGGACTGCTTAGCATACTTAGAGTCTACCTCGACAGCCTTTGTGAAAGCTTCCTTATAAGCAACCTGAGGCGCACCTACATTAGCCTCAACCTTGAACTCACGAAGCAGACGGTCTACGATAATCTCCAAGTGAAGCTCACCCATACCGGCAATAATTGTCTGACCGGTCTCCTGATTGGTGTGGGCACGGAAGGTAGGATCCTCCTCTGCAAGCTTTGCAAGAGCCTCGCCCATCTTGCCTTGACCGGCTTTTGTCTTAGGCTCGATTGCAAGCTCAATAACGGGCTCAGGAAACTCCATGGACTCAAGGATTACCGGATGCTGCTCGTCACAGATAGTATCGCCGGTGGTAGTAAACTTAAAACCGACTGCTGCCGCAATATCACCGGAATATACCTTATCCAGCTCTGCACGCTTATTTGCATGCATCTGCAGAATACGTCCGACACGCTCCTTCTTATCCTTGGTTGCATTCAACACATAAGAACCGGAATTAATGGAACCCGAATATACACGGAAGAATGCAAGCTTTCCTACGAAGGGGTCTGCCATAATCTTAAATGCAAGAGCGGAGAAAGGCTCCTCGTCGGAAGAATGTCTCTCCACCTCATTGCCGTCCAAGTCGATACCCTTAATAGCAGGGATGTCTGTAGGGGCAGGCATAAACTCAAGGATTGCATCCAAAAGCTTCTGGACGCCCTTATTGCGATAAGCGGAGCCGCAGCATACGGGAATCGCCGTACACTCACAGGTCGCTCTACGAAGAACTGCCTTCATTTCCTGAACAGAAGGCTCCTCTCCCTCCAGATACTGCATCATCAAATCATCATCTAATTCACATATTTTCTCAACTAATTCGGAATGATACAATTCCGCATCATCCTTCATATCTCCAAGGTCATCGGTCACGGTGATATCGTCGCCCTTATCATCATTATAGATGTAAGCTTTCATCTCAAACAAATCGATGATCCCCTTGAAATCATCCTCCTTGCCGATAGGCAGCTGAAGAACAACGGCATTTTTACCGAGTCTGGTTCTTATCTGCTCTACTGCTCCATAGAAGTTTGCACCCAGAATGTCCATCTTGTTGATAAATGCCATACGAGGTACATTGTAGGTATCAGCCTGACGCCATACATTCTCGGACTGAGGCTCTACACCCCCCTTTGCACAGAATACGCCTACGGCGCCGTCCAATACACGAAGGGAACGCTCTACTTCCACAGTAAAGTCAACGTGGCCAGGAGTATCAATAATATTGATACGATGCTCCAACGCGCCGGGCATGGGCTTAGTTTCTTTTTCCAAAGTCCAATGGCAGGTTGTAGCAGCTGATGTGATGGTGATACCCCTCTCCTGTTCCTGCTCCATCCAGTCCATGGTAGCAGTACCCTCGTGAGTATCACCAATCTTGTAATTAACACCGGTATAATAAAGAATACGCTCGGTCAATGTGGTCTTACCCGCATCGATATGAGCCATAATACCAATGTTTCTGGTTCTCTCTAATGGATATTCTCTTCCAGCCAAGATTTTTTCCTCCTATAGTTCTAAAAAAACAACTAGAATCTGTAATGTGCGAAGGCCTTGTTTGCCTCTGCCATTTTGTGCATATCTTCTTTTCTCTTGACAGCTGCGCCTGTATTGTTTGCAGCGTCAAGAATCTCGTTTGCAAGTCTGTCTTCCATAGTCTTCTCACTTCTCTTGCGTGAGAACATGGTTAGCCAGCGAAGCCCGAGCGCCTGACGTCTGTCAGCCCTAACCTCGATAGGTACCTGATAGGTAGCACCACCGATACGTCTTGCCTTCACTTCCAGAACGGGCATGATATTATTCATCGCCTCATCAAATACTTCCAGAGCCGGTTTGCCGGATTTTTCTTCTACTTTTGCAAATGCCTTATATACAATCTTCTGAGCTACGCCCTTCTTACCGTCCAACATGATATTGTTGATAAGCTTGGTAACTACCTTATTGTTATATAAAGGATCTGCCAATACATCTCTTTTCTGAATATGTCCTTTACGTGGCACGGTTCTTCCCTCCTTATTAAATCGTGCGGTAAGCCGCACTTTAGCCAGCAATTACTGACGTTAAATAAATCATCGGTACTCACATGTGTTTCCCCAAGTGTTCGCGCTGTTATATCTGTCAAAACAATTTATCTGTATCACAGAATTCCAACACTTTTCTTAGTTTCGTTATTGTGGTACTAAGCAATTCCAAGAATTGCCTGCTACGCTCATAATGCCCAAACCGCAGTCCTGCCGCAGACATTATAGCTACCCTTACCAAGATTTATTTCTTGGCTTCCTTAGGTCTCTTAGCGCCGTATTTGGAACGAGCCTGCTTTCTGTTAGCGACGCCTGCGGTATCAAGTGTACCACGGATAATGTGATATCTTGTACCGGGCAAGTCCTTAACACGACCACCACGGATCAAAACAACGCTATGCTCCTGAAGATTGTGGCCTTCACCGGGAATATAGCTTGTAACCTCAATTCCGTTGGAAAGACGAACTCTGGCAATCTTTCTGAGCGCTGAGTTAGGCTTCTTAGGAGTTGCTGTCTTAACGGCAGTACATACACCGCGCTTCTGCGGAGCAGACACATCGGTTGCTTTCTTGTGAAGAGAATTGTATCCCTTCTGAAGAGCCGGTGCAGTAGACTTCTTTACTGCAGTCTGACGTCCTTTTCTTACTAACTGGTTAAATGTTGGCATTCTGTTTCACCTCTTTCTTGAATGTAATAATAAGTTACTATTTGCGGCACACCAAAAAATATGCATTCGCGTGCACACTAAGATAGTATACTTGCTTACGTTTATATTGTCAACACTATTTTTTACTTACACGCCGGTTTGTTTTAAATATCTTCCCAGCGCATCCTGCCATGACGGGAGTCGCTCAAATCCGTTGTTTTCCAGCTTATCCTTATTCATCCGGCTGTTGGAGGGCCTTTTCGCTTTTGCCTTATACTCCTCGGCGCTTACAGGCTTCACCTCCACCTTGACCTTCGCCTGCCTGAAAATCTCGCAGGCAAATTCATACCACGTGCAAATACCCTCGTTTGTAGCGTGGTAAACGCCGTACTTGTCCGTTAAAACCATATCCGCCAAGAGCTTCGCCAAGTCATAAGTATACGTAGGCGAACCGAATTGATCGTTTACCACCGTCAGACAGTCGTGACTCTCTGCCAGCTTAAGCATTGTTTTCACAAAATTCTTTCCGTTTAAACCGAATACCCATGCGATGCGCACAATAAAGTACTTTTCCAACGTATTCTGTACTGCCAGCTCCCCTTCATATTTCGTCTGCCCGTAAACATTAAGCGGTTTACACTCGTCTTCCGGCTCCCAAGGTCTTGTTCCCTCACCGTCAAACACATAATCCGTACTGATATAAACCATGGGAATATCCAGCTTCTTGCACATATCGGCAATATTCTGTGTTCCGCCCGCATTTACTCTCCTGCACAGCTCTACATTGTCCTCCGCTGCGTCCACTGCCGTATAAGCCGCGCAATGGATTACCGCATCAGGCGCCTCCTCGCCGATCACCCTGCCCACGCTTTCCGCATCGGTGATATCCATTTCCTCTATATCCACACCTACAACTTCTATTCCTCTCTCCGTCAGCTCATTGACCAGATCATGACCCAGTTGTCCGTTTCTGCCCGTCACCAAAACCTTCATCAAAACCCTCCTCCTTTTATCAAATAATGCCCGATATAACATCCCCGGGTAAATTTACACTAAATATAATAAACTTATCACACGACGGTTATACCGGTGTCATAACACATTTTTATTCCGTCTCTCCTTCGGACTGATAAAAAACAATTTTGTAAAAGCCTGATTCAGATTAGTCTACACAGTCTGAATCAGGCTTTCGTCTTACAATATATCACACATTCTCAAAAGTAGCTTCCAGCTCGGCGTCTTCAGCACCGGAGATCTCGTCAACGTCTAACCTTACGGTTTCAGCCTCCCTCTCCAAGCCATCGCCAAAAATGAATTCTTCTCCCTCGTCAAACTCTTCGTCAAAGGAAATAATGTCCATTTCATCTGTGTTAAGCTTGGTATTGCGGTATCTCTTCATTCCTGTTCCCGCCGGAATCAGCTTACCGATTATAACGTTTTCCTTCAGGCCAATCAATGGATCTACTTTACCCTTAATTGCAGCTTCCGTCAAGACCTTGGTAGTCTCCTGGAAGGATGCTGCCGAAAGGAAGGAGTTCGTTGCAAGCGCTGCCTTGGTAATACCAAGCATCACCTGCTTGCCGTCTGCAGGCTCCAAGCCCTTTGCTATCAGCTCTTCATTCATATCCTCATAATCCAAGACATCAACTAATGTGCCGGGAAGGAAATCCGTATCGCCGTTATTTTCAATACGCACCTTTTTAAGCATCTGACGTACGATGACTTCTATATGCTTATCAGATATATCAACACCCTGTAAGCGATAAACCCTCTGCACCTCACGAAGCATGTAATCCTGTACGGAACGAATACCTTTAATTTTAAGAAGGTCATGAGGATTTACGCTTCCCTCAGTCAATTCGTCGCCTGCCTCCAATACCTGACCATCAATAATTTTGATACGTGAACCGTAAGGTATTAAATACGCCTTGGATTCACCCGTCTCTTCATTTGTGATGATTACCTCGCGCTTTTTCTTGGTGTCGCGTATTTCCGCTTTTCCGCCAAACTCAGCAATAATGGCAAGACCCTTTGGCTTTCTTGCTTCAAAAAGTTCCTCTACACGCGGAAGACCTTGTGTGATATCATCACCTGCAACACCACCTGTATGGAAGGTTCTCATGGTAAGCTGCGTACCGGGTTCACCGATGGACTGCGCCGCAATAATACCTACTGCCTCACCCACCTGCACAGCCTCGCCTGTTGCCATGTTAGCTCCGTAACACTTTGCACAAATACCGTTGCGGGAGCGACAATTCAGTATGGTACGAATCTTGACTGCCTCTATAGGCTCTCCCTTTTCGTCTACGCCAACGCTGAGAATCTTAGCGGCGCGGCTGGGCGTAATCATATGATTGCGCTTTACAATCATATTTCCGTCCTTATCGTTAATAGTCTCGCAGGAATATCTTCCCGTAATTCTATCCTTCAAGCCCTCAATGGTTTCCTTGCCGTCCATAAACGCCTTGACCACCATGCCCGGAATCTCCGTTCTTCCCTCCGCGCAATCAACCTCGCGAATAATCAGCTCCTGTGATACGTCAACCATTCGTCTGGTAAGATAACCTGAGTCAGCGGTACGCAGAGCCGTATCGGACAGACCCTTGCGGGCTCCGTGCGCCGACATGAAATACTCCAAAACGTCCAACCCCTCACGGAAATTAGACTTGATAGGCAGCTCGATTGTCCTACCGGTAGTATCTGACATCAATCCACGCATACCTGCAAGCTGCTTAATCTGCTGGTTAGAACCACGAGCGCCGGAATCCGCCATCATAAAAATGTTGTTATACTTATCCAGTCCTGCAAGCAGCACCTCGGTCAATTCCTTATCCGTTTCAGTCCATGTCTCGACTACCGCACGATATCTCTCCTCCTCGGTAATCAGACCGCGCCTGTAGTTGGCCGATATCTTGTCAACCGTTGCCTGCGCCCTCTCCAGCATCTCGGGCTTTTTCTCGGGAACGGTCATATCTGAAATGGATACGGTCATTGCCGCCCTTGTAGAATACTTATACCCTATTGCCTTAACATCATCCAATACCTCGGCAGTCTTGGAAGCTCCATGCGTATTGATAACCTTCTCCAGAATCTGCTTCAAACCCTTCTTGCCCACATGAAAGTCTACCTCCAATTGCAGCAGATTCTCCGGCTTGCTCCTGTCCACAAAGCCCAAATCCTGAGGAAGAATCTCGTTGAAAAGAAATCTTCCCAATGTAGATTCCACATTACTGCTCACAAGCTCTCCCTGCGCGTTGATTTTACTCATACGAACGGTGATTCTGGAGTGCAGAGTCAGAGCCTGATTCTCATATGCCAAAATTGCTTCGTTTACACTCTTAAAGAATTTGCCTTCACCCAAAGCTCCGGGTCTTTCCTGTGTCAAATAGTAAATGCCAAGTACCATATCCTGCGAGGGAACGGCAACGGGCCCGCCGTCGGAGGGCTTAAGCAGATTGTTCGGTGACAAAAGAAGGAATCTGCACTCAGCCTGTGCCTCAACGGACAAGGGAAGATGCACTGCCATCTGATCGCCGTCAAAATCGGCGTTAAAAGCGGTACATACCAAGGGATGCAGCTTGATTGCCTTACCTTCTACCAAAATAGGCTCAAATGCCTGAATACCCAGTCTGTGCAGGGTAGGAGCACGGTTCAACATAACAGGATGCTCTTTGATGACCTCTTCCAGCACATCCCATACCTGTGTGTCCAATCTCTCCACGAGCTTCTTGGCATTTTTTATATTCTGGCTGATTCCCTTTGCTACCAACTCCTTCATAACAAAGGGCTTGAACAGCTCGATAGCCATTTCCTTGGGCAGTCCGCACTGATAAATCTTAAGCTCGGGACCTACCACAATAACGGAACGGCCGGAATAATCCACACGCTTACCCAAAAGATTCTGACGGAAACGTCCCGATTTACCCTTAAGCATATCGGAAAGAGATTTCAGGGCGCGGTTGCCGGGGCCCGTTACGGGGCGTCCTCTCCTGCCGTTGTCAATCAAAGCGTCAACCGCCTCCTGAAGCATGCGCTTCTCGTTGCGCACAATAATATCAGGAGCGCCCAGCTCCAACAATCTCTTTAAACGATTGTTTCTATTAATAATTCTTCTATACAAATCATTCAAATCGGAGGTCGCAAAACGTCCGCCATCCAACTGAACCATAGGCCGCAAATCAGGCGGGATAACCGGAACCACATCCATTATCATCCATTCAGGCTGGTTGCCTGAACCACGGAAGGCCTCTACTACCTCTAATCTCTTTATTATACGGGCGCGCTTCTGACCTGAGGACTCCTTCAAGCCCGTTTTTAACTCTACGGCCTCCGTCTCCAAGTCAATAGCCTGCAAAAGCTCCTTAATAGCCTCTGCGCCCATTCCTACACGGAACTTATTGCCCCAGACTTCTCTTGCATCCTGATATTCTCTCTCCGACAATACCTGCTTATATTCCAAATTAGAATCACCGGGATCCAACACAATATAGGATGCAAAATACAAAACCTTCTCCAGAACTCTGGGCGATAAATCCAGTATCAGACCCATACGGCTGGGAATACCCTTAAAATACCATATATGCGACACGGGAGCGGCAAGCTCAATATGCCCCATTCGCTCTCTGCGGACACTCGCCTTGGTAACCTCAACACCACATCTGTCACAGACCACGCCTTTATATCTGATTTTCTTATACTTACCGCAATGACACTCCCAATCCTTGCTGGGTCCGAAAATCTTCTCACAGAACAGGCCGTCGCGCTCGGGCTTCAATGTTCTGTAATTAATTGTCTCCGGCTTTAATACCTCACCATGGGACCACTCACGGATTTTATCCGGTGAAGCCAGCCCAATCTTGATGGCATCAAATGTCATCGGCTGATAAACTTCGTTTTTTGTTTCTGACATTTTGGCACTCCCTTCTATTTTTGTTAGAACTCTTCCTCGACATCATCATAGCTATCAAATGCCTCGTCATCAAAGTCTTCGTCCTCGTCCTCCGTGCTCACAAGCTCCCCGCTGTCCGCATCAAATTCCTGAGTCTGATAGCCCATCTCACCTAAGGCACCGTTCTCATAATCGTCATACTTACGGTCACCCTCCATCTCATAGCGGTAATCTGTGTCACCATAGTCGATAGTCTCCATAATTTCAACTTCAGTCTGGTCCTCACGAAGAACCCTTACATCGAGGCCAAGCGCCTGCAGCTCCTTCAACAATACCTTAAAGGACTCGGGAATACCCGGCTCGGGGATGTTATCTCCCTTGATGATTGCCTCATATGTCTTTACACGTCCAACCACATCATCGGACTTGACAGTTAAAATCTCCTGCAGGGTATAAGAGGCGCCATATGCCTCCAATGCCCAAACCTCCATCTCTCCGAAACGCTGTCCGCCAAACTGAGCCTTGCCGCCCAAGGGCTGCTGTGTGACTAAGGAATACGGACCGGTAGAGCGCGCATGAATCTTGTCGTCTACCAGATGATGCAGCTTCAGATAATGCATGTGTCCGATTGTTACGGGGCTGTCGAAATATTCACCGGTTCTTCCGTCCCGCAGCCGAACCTTACCGTCTCTGGAGATAGGCACGCCCTTCCACAGCTTTCTATGCTCTCTGTTATCGGATAAATACTGCATAACCTCTGGCAAAAGCTCCTTCTTATGCCTCTTTTCAAACTCTTCCCACTCAAGATTTACATAATCGTTTGCCAAGTCCAGAGTATCCATAATATCCTTCTCATTGGCGCCGTCAAATACCGGTGTGGCAACATTAAAGCCCAATGCCTTAGCTGCGAGGGAAAGATGGATTTCCAATACCTGTCCAATATTCATACGGGAAGGCACGCCCAAGGGATTCAACACAATATCCAAAGGACGCCCGTTAGGCAGATAAGGCATATCTTCCACGGGCAGCACGCGGGATACAACACCCTTATTCCCATGACGGCCTGCCATCTTGTCTCCTACCGAAATCTTTCTCTTCTGGGCTATATAAATACGAACTGCCTGATTTACACCGGGAGACAATTCATCGCAGTTCTCCCTTGTAAATACCTTTGCGTCCACCACTATACCATATTCGCCATGCGGTACCTTCAGAGACGTATCTCTTACTTCTCTTGCCTTCTCACCAAAAATAGCGCGCAGCAGCCTTTCCTCCGCAGTAAGCTCCGTCTCTCCCTTTGGAGTAACCTTGCCTACCAGAATATCACCGGCACGAACCTCCGCACCGATACGAATGATACCTCTGTCGTCCAAATCCTTCAGCGCGTCATCGCCCACGCCGGGAACATCTCTGGTAATTTCCTCGGGCCCCAGCTTGGTATCACGCGCCTCCGCCTCATATTCCTCAATGTGCACGGAGGTGTATACATCCTCCTGTACAAGTCTTTCGCTCAATAAAACCGCATCCTCGTAATTATAGCCTTCCCATGTCATAAAGCCAATCAGCGGGTTCTTACCCAGAGCAAGCTCACCCATAGAGGTGGAAGGACCGTCTGCGATCACCTGCCCTTCGGCAACATGGTCCCCCTTGAATACAATAGGCTTCTGATTGTAGCAGTTAGACTGATTACTTCTGGAGAACTTTGTCAAATGAAATTCCGCTTTTTCTCCGTCATCGTAGGTCATTCTAATCATATTGGAGGATACATAATCCACCGTACCGGCTTTCTTTGCCACGATACACACACCCGAGTCCACGGCAGTCTTCGTCTCCATACCCGTACCTACCGCAGGAGCCTCCGTAGTCAGAAGCGGCACTGCCTGACGCTGCATGTTAGAGCCCATAAGCGCACGGTTCGCATCATCATTCTCAAGGAAGGGAATCAAAGCCGTAGCCACGGAAAATACCATCTTAGGGGATACGTCCATATAGTCAAACATCGTCTTGGGATATTCCTGCGTTTCCTCGCGGTAACGTCCGGATACGATATTTCGCACAAAATGGCCGTCTGCATCCAACGCCTCATTCGCCTGCGCTACATGGTAATTATCTTCCTCATCGGCAGTCATGTACACAACCTCATCCGTTACACGGGGATTGGACACATCCGACTTGTCGATTTTGCGGTAAGGCGCCTCTACAAAACCATATTCATTAATCCTTGCGTAGCTCGCAAGAGAGTTAATCAAACCGATATTAGGACCTTCAGGCGTCTCAATAGGACACATTCTTCCGTAATGTGAATAATGTACGTCTCGAACCTCGAAGCCCGCACGGTCTCTGGACAAACCGCCGGGACCTAACGCGGACAAACGTCTCTTGTGGGTAAGCTCACCCAACGGATTGTTCTGATCCATAAACTGGGACAGCTGGGAGGAACCAAAGAATTCCTTCACGGCTGCGGTTACCGGCTTAATATTAATCAGACTTTGAGGAGAAATCTCCTCGGCGTCATGAGTTGTCATACGCTCCCTTACCACTCTCTCCATTCTGGAGAGACCGATGCGATACTGATTCTGCAACAGCTCACCCACCGCACGGATACGTCTGTTTCCCAAATGATCAATATCATCGTCGTTTCCCAGACCATATTCCAAATGCATATTATAGTTGATGGAAGCAATGATATCTTCCTTAGTTATATGCTTAGGTACCAATTCATGTACATTTTTCTTTATAGCTTCTGCCAGCTTCTCCGCATCGCCGCCAAACTCCTCTAAAATTTGTGCCAGCACAGGATAATAGACAAGCTCATGTATACCGAAATCTCTGGGGTTGCAGTCCACAAAATGAGTCAGCTCCACCATCATATTGGACAAAACCTTTACATTTCTTTCCTCTGTCTGAATATAAACAAAAGGAACCGCTGCATTTTGGATGGTATCGGCAAGCTCTGCCGTCATCTTATCTCCTGCCGCAGCAAGCACTTCACCCGTAGAAGGATCTATCACATCCGCAGCCAGAATCTGATGTCTGATCCTGTTTCTCAGCGCCAATTTTTTATTGAATTTATATCTGCCGACCTTTGCCAAATCATATCTTCGGGGGTCAAAAAACATAGCGTTAATTAAGCTTTCGGCACTTTCAACGCTCAGAGGCTCACCGGGACGTATCTTTTTATATAGCTCTAAAAGACCCTCCTGATAGTTCTCGGCAGTGTCCTTTCCTAAGCTTGCTTCTATCTTCGGCTCATCACCGAATACTTCTCTGATTTCATCATTGGTTCCGATACCAAGCGCACGAATCAGCACGGTGATAGGAACCTTACGGGTTCTGTCTACACGAACATAAAAAACGTCATTGGAATCCGTCTCATACTCCAACCATGCACCACGGTTAGGGATTACGGTACAAGAAAACAGCCTTTTACCAATCTTGTCATGACCTATCGCATAATAAATACCGGGAGAACGTACAAGCTGGCTTACAATAACACGCTCTGCACCATTAATAATGAAAGTACCGGTCTCAGTCATCAAGGGTAAATCGCCCATGAAAATCTCGTGTTCACTGATTTCCTCTTTTTCCTTATTATAAAGGCGAACCTTCACCTTTAAAGGCGCTGCGTAATTGGCATCTCTTTCCTTACATTCCTCAATAGAATATTTCACGTCATTCTTGCACAATTCAAAGTCTACGAATTCCAAGCTCAAGGAGCCGCTGTAGTCGGCAATGGGAGAGATGTCTTCAAAGGCTTCCTTCAAGCCTTCGTCTAAAAACCACTGATAGGAATCCTTCTGGACTTCAATCAGGTTGGGCATCTCTAAAACCTCTTTTTGTCTTGAATAACTCATACGCATAACCTTTGTATCGGCAATCGGACGTATTCTGTTTTTTTCCATTGACATTTCACCCCGTTCTTTCAGATTTAAAGCCTATCTATATTTGTATTTTCAACAAATAAGCATAACTCCGCACAATAGTGCACTATCCATATTAGCACAAAATGGGAATGGGGTCAAGAAAAAAAAGAGTTTTTTAACCAAAAAATTCCGAAATGTTTAAGACAATTGAAATAATTGAATCAATATCAGGCATCTGTTTCTACATCACCAAATCCACCCGACATTCAAATGTATAAATGCATCCTTCCAGCCGCCTGCGGGAACCAATCCAAAAGCACAGCTTCATACCTTTCGATAGTAAAACGGACAAAAAACCGTTTCGGTCTTCTGTCCGTTGTAAATTCACATTTTCTTTAAATATAATTACTTAAGGGTAACCTTAGCGCCAACTTCCTCAAGCTTCTTCTTAATATCCTCAGCCTCGTCCTTGGAAGCTGCTTCCTTAACTACCTTAGGAGCGCCGTCAACTACATCCTTTGCTTCCTTCAAGCCAAGGCCGGTTACCTCACGGACAACCTTGATAACCTTAACCTTCTCTGCGCCAACCTCGGTAAGCTCAACGTCAAACTCTGTCTTCTCCTCTGCTGCCTCTGCCGCGCCGGCACCTGCTGCCGCAACTACAACACCTGCTGCTGCGGATACGCCGAACTCTTCTTCACAAGCTTTTACAAGGTCATTTAATTCTAATACGGTTAACTCTTTGATAGCATCAATAAGTTCCTGAGCTGTTAATTTAGCCATTTTATTTTCCTCCATTTTTAAATTAATAATGATTTCTTACTTATGTTTCTAATTATTTACTCTGCTGCAGGCGCCTCTGCCTCGGCAGGAGCTTCTGCTGCGGGCGCTTCCTCTGCCGCAGGTGCGTCGCATGCTGCCGCGCCGCCTTTTTCTGCAAGCTGATTCATAACTCGAGCAAAATTGGTAATAGGACTCTGCATGCTTCCGAGCAATCTGGAAATAAGGACTTCTCTGGAAGGAATGCTTGCTATTGCCGCGATACCCTTGGCATCATAAACGGTGCCTTCCACCACGCCGGCCTTAATCTCCAGCTTGTCGGCGGTCTTAGCAAACTGTGCAATGATTCTTGCGGGAGCGGTTGCGTCGTCTTTAGAAAGAGCCATTGCGCTGGGGCCTTCCAGATACTGGGTTAAGCCTTCAAACTCCGTACCCTTGAATGCAAAGTTCATCATAGTATTCTTGTAAACCTTATAGGTAACTCCTGCCTCACGTAAATTCTTACGCAGCTGGGTATCCTGCTCTACCGTAAGTCCGCGGTAATCTACCAAAACTACGGACTGGGCGTCCTTAATGCTGGCGGAAATCTCCTCTACGATAGGCTGCTTCAATTCTACCTTTGCCATTTTTTTAACCTCCTTATAGAATGTTTCGGGATTTTTCCCTGCCGAAAGGAGTCTGTATAAGAAAAGCCTTCCTGAAGACAGGAAGGCAAAAAGTCTTAATCATAAACTCTTTCCTCGGTAGGATTTATGCTCGGTCGCCCTCACACCTACTGTCTTCGGCTTGGTTTAAAAACCGTAAGTATTGTAACACGGTCTAATTATCCATGTCAACCCTCAACTTGTATATTTTCGTTTTTTACGTCTATGGTCCTTTCACATATATACAGATGTTAAGCTGCCGGCAATTTAATCATTGAATTCTAATACTATTTTTATTATAAATTTGGGCTGCATCTTCGTTAACCCAATTATAGGACTTCTGAAAGTCTCCAAAATATAACGCATAAGGAGGACACGAATAGGGAATAAACACAACATCCTCTATGGTGTCATCCTCCAAAATATTCACACGTTCCCGATATTCCTCGTAATACTTTTTAGCGCTTCCGTTCCTTAAGCTTTTGTATGTGCTGATTGACGACATGGTATCTTTCGCATAGTAGCACATACATGCAAAGACAACGCATGTAGCCAACGCTCCATAAGCAGCCGTTATAAACGGTACCTTTTTTAACTTTTCAAGCAAACGAAATTTTAACAAAGGAAATCTTCGATGTAAATATCCCAATATATAAAATTCATTACCGAGCAGCAAAAAAATCAATTGAAACCTATAAATATTTTGTACTCTATATGCGCCCAAAATACCTAAAGCGTATTGGTTCGGCGTAAATTGCGCCGCATATACTCCAAAGCCGAACAGGACCGCCAATGCAGGGAGGGGAAAACGATATTTCTTTTTCTTAACCAGCTTCCAAAAAAGAGGAAGCATCGCCGCTGCCAAAAGAATCATAAACGGCTGCGTCCATGTACATACATATTTGACCGCCTCCAATAGTGACAGACAAACAGCCTTGGCTGCAGAAATCTGCGACTCTTTATTTTCTATTCTTCGATTCGTTGCACCCGGACTAAATATCGTCAGCAAAAAGGACATCACAAATATCAGCAAATTTATCAAGTAAAACAAACGATGCCTACGCCTTGAAACAAATGCGTACGCTGCAAAAAAGAAAAATACAAGAAACATAAACAGACCCGTCACAAAATTACCCCCGCCCATGCAGACAGAGAGCAACAAAACAATTGCATATGACGCAAATCGCCTCTTCTTACTATAAATAAATAACAAATTTACCAGCAGAGCTATCGAAACAAGACTCATTGCATAAACGGTAGTATAAGTAACGGCCCCACTTAGCCAATAAAATGCTTCTACCAGAGATGCCGGTACGGACAAATGATATATCATCACCGGAAAAACCGCGATGCACACCTGCGAAAGAGTTGCGTCAAAGCCTTTCCTCAAAATAACATATACCAATGCATAATCTGCCGACAGCAAAGGAATTAAGGTTACCAATGTAACAAAAAAATAATTTTCAGCGCCCCGCAGCGCCAGAAAACTCATTATTGACCAATTTGCAAAATATTGCCCCTGCCATGTTTTCCAGCAGTCAAAAGCATTTTTCATTTGTGCCAGCAAAATATCCAATATATTCTGCTCTTCCTCATAGGACCCGTTCCAAGCAATATTTAAATATTTATAATCGTCTACCGCCATTACATTATATTTTGAAATCCATAATAATGGTATCAGTAATACAATAAGTAATAGGAAAAGTCCAAAGGCTATAAATCTCTCCTGATTTTTTTCCTCCGACATTTTGTTTATAATCCTGCGCACGTTTCACCTCTGCCGACAAACTAAAGTAATTGTAATGAATCTTTCCCTCCGCCTTTACTCAACTATTGTTTATTTTTTACCAAAACATTAAAAATATTTCTTATATTTCTTCCGTCCGTCTTATGCGCTTCTATCAAGCCGTTTTTTCATATTTGAAGCGCTTATTGCAAACAAAAAAGCAAGACCATAAAAGTCTTGCTTTTCCTAAAAGAATCCGCTCCTAATCTACTCAAGCACATTGTATTCACAGCAATTAAATCAAAAAGGGAAATGCACGGCTGCACTTCCCCTTTTAGATCCGTTTAGAATTTTGCAACGCTAACCTTTACTCCGGGACCCATAGTACTGGTCAGGGTTATGCTTCTCAGATACTGACCCTTCAGCGCACTGGGCTTAGCCTTTACAATAGCGTCCATAAGTGCATTAAAGTTTTCCTGCAAAGCCTCTTCCGTAAAGGAAGCCTTTCCCACAGGAACATGAACTATGTTTGTCTTGTCCAGTCTGTACTCAATCTTACCTGCCTTGATATCGGCGATAGCCTTTGCCACGTCCATAGTCACGGTTCCCGCCTTAGGATTCGGCATAAGTCCCTTAGGACCCAAAACCTTACCGAGACGTCCGACAACACCCATCATATCAGGGGTAGCCACTACTACGTCAAAATCAAGCCATCCGTCGTTCTGAATCTTGGGAATCAGCTCTTCGCCGCCCACATAATCCGCGCCGGCAGCTTCCGCCTCATTCAGCTTATCACCTTTTGCAAATACCAATACCTTAACGGTCTTACCGGTTCCGTTAGGCAGTACCACCGCACCTCTTATCTGCTGCTCGGCATGACGTCCGTCGCAGCCGGTTCTGATGTGTACTTCAATAGTCTCGTCAAATTTTGCAGTTGCAGTCTTCTTAACGAGTGCAATCGCATCGTCAGGCTCATAGAACATTGTTCTGTCTACAAGCTTAGCAACCTCGGCATATTTCTTACCATGTTTCATTATTTTACCTCCTAGGTTCCAGCGACAATTTTCATTGTCTCCCAATCATTTATAATTACAGTCTCCAATGTGAACGAAAGGTTCCGAACGTCTGTTGAACATACCGAAATCCTTACACGCCTAGTCCTCTACAACAATACCCATACTACGCGCGGTACCTGCGATCATACTCATTGCCGCCTCCAGACTTGCAGCATTCAGATCAGGCATCTTTAACTCTGCGATTTCCTGAACCTTTGCCTTGGAAATGGTAGCAACCTTAGTCTTGTTGGGTACACCCGAACCGGACTTAATATTGCAAGCCTTCTTTAACAATACGGCTGCAGGAGGAGTCTTTGTAACGAAACTAAAGCTTCTGTCTGCGTATACGGTAATTACCACGGGAATAATAACATCACCCTTGTCTGCCGTCCTTGCGTTAAACTGCTTTGTAAACTCAACAATGTTCACACCATGCTGTCCAAGCGCTGGACCAACTGGTGGAGCCGGTGTTGCTTTACCGGCAGGAATCTGTAACTTAATATATCCTTCTACTTTCTTTGCCATTGTGGCACCTCCTATAATGTGGTAAATCGGCGCAGGTACTGCGTAAAAACGCCCCTGCTCCCACTCGGATACCTGTTTTTGCCTCCGGTATCCCCTTCGTGTTGCATGAATTGCTCATTTATATTTTAGCGGGGCACAAAATTATACCCCGAAAAATATCTCCATCATAAAACTGTTTTAAATTCAAAGCTTTCTAACCTCTGCAAAACTAATCTCCACAGGGGTTTCCCTGCCGAACAGCTCCACATTGATCGTAGCGGTCTGTTTGCTGAAGTCAAGCTTCTGAACAACACCCACGGTATCCTTCCAGACGCCTGCCACCACTGCGATACTGTCGCCCTCCGCAAAATCAATGGAAACGTTCTCTGTCTTGATTCCTAATGGCTTCATCTCAGCTTCCGTAAGAGGAACGGGCTTGCTTCCCGGTCCTACAAATCCGGTCACGCCGCGGGTATTACGAACAACATACCAAGTATCGTCATTCATCTCCATATTGAGGAGCACATATCCCGGAAACATTTTCTTCTGAACGGTCTTTCTGGCGCCGTTCTTCAATTCCACCACTTCCTGCAGCGGAACCCGCACCTCCAAAATCTGCTCTGCAAGGTGCTTGTTGTTCTCGATAGTCTTCTCAATATTGGCTTTGACCTTATTTTCATATCCTGAATAGGTATGAACCACATACCATTTTGCCTCTGCCATACAATCGCCCTCGCTCTATATTGATGTTAAAAAATCAACTCCATACATAACTATATAGTCCAAAATGGCAATGATAACTCCCATAACGACTGATATTACCACCACCGCAATAGACTGCTTTAATGTGGATTGTTTGTCCGGCCATGAAATTTTCTTAAATTCAGATTTAACACCCTTGAAAAAACCGGGGCGCGCCTGCTTTTCTGCGGAATCTCCCATCTTGACCTCCTAAATATAGAACGGCTGATTATTTGGTTTCTTTGTGCATTGTATGAGTCTTACAAAATCTACAATATTTCTTGGTTTCCATTCTGTCAGGATGTGTCTTCTTATCCTTGGTAGTATTGTAGTTACGCTGCTTGCATTCGGTACATGCCAATGTAATTTTTGTACGCATTTGTCTACCTCCACATATTTTGTGATTCTCTAAAATTAAGCATAAAAAAAAGACATAAAACTTATCTCGCTTGCTTACTATAACATAGTTACAGGCAGGAGTCAACTGTTTTTTTGCAGGTCGGGCTTTCTCTTTTTCATTTCTCCGCTCATGCGGAATCCGCCGTTATCTCTGTATTCATATTATGTTATTATGTGTTGAAACCATATGTATTTTTACTGTTTTTCCCCATGGCCTCTTGCTTCCCTGTCGGTTTTGTGCTACACTGTACGTATGAAAGTGGATTATTATGCGCATTAACATGCTCGTACATACAATTGATTAATATAGAACAACAATAACAACCATTTATCACTGGATTTCAGGGAAGAAAGGAGGTATGGCAATGGGCATTGCACTGAACACAGTCTACAATAATTTTTTATCCACTTATACGCCAAAGAGCATTACACGCTATGACGCTCACAAAAAGAGTGAACTCCGCAATGTTTATAATTCCATTGTCAAATTAAATAAAGAATCTCCCTGGTATCTCCCTACCACCAATAAAGTCACACAGCTTTATGCGGTAGACATTAAGGAAAATGCCCGCGATTTGCATAATACCCTTGCACAGCTGGGCGGTCTTGAGGAAAACGGTCTTTTCAGCAAGAAGAGCGCTTACTCAACCGACGAAGGTATAGCGGCAGCCACCTTTATCGGCTCCCAGTCTCCCGAGGAGACAATACCTGATTATGCCTTGGAAGTGCGTTCTCTGGCTTCCTCTCAAGAAAACATGGGGCTTTTCCTGAATGATACCAAGGTGCAGCTTAAGCCCGATACCTACTCTTTTGACGTAGCTATCAACGACATGAATTATGAATTTCAATTTTCCATCGGCGAGGGTGAGACTAACCGCGACGTACAGGAGCGGCTTGTGCGTCTGATTAATAATTCCGGCATTGGCATCAAGGCTTCTTTAACGGAAGCCGACTCCCAGACCTCAATCCGCATGGAATCCGAAGCCACCGGTATTCCCTTAGGTAAATCGAGGATATTTACCGTTAGTGACCATCATACCGGCAAGGCCTCCGGCGCGGTAGATTATTTTGGTTTAAATTATACCAGCCGCGAGGCGTCCAATGCCCGTTTTCTCATCAACGGTGAGGAACACTCTGCGTCCTCCAACCATTTTACTATAAAAAAACAGTTTGATGTGAAGCTTAAGGGCGTCAGTGGAGATGACGAGCCGGTCCGGATAGGATTGAAACCGGATTTGGAATCCCTGACCGACAATGTGGTTCATCTGATTGGCGGCTATAACGACTTTGTGAAGGCAGTTTCCTCTTATTTGGATTCTCAGTCAAAAAGCAGGCAGCTGGTGCATGAAATGCAGGGGATTGCTTCTCTCTACCACAATTCTCTGGAGTCCATGGGAGTACAGCTCACAGAGGACAGCACCTTAAAGGTTGATACAGATATGCTTCGGGAAACCGCACGACAGTCGGATGACATCTCGGAGACCTTCGGCTACCTGAAGGATTTTTCACGTTCCCTGTTTCGCAAGAGCAATCAGATTTCTCTGAATCCCATGAATTATGTGGAAAAAACCGTTGTAGCTTACAAAAATCCGGGGCACAATTTTGTAAGCCCTTATGCTACCAGCGCATACAGCGGCATGATGTTTAACGGATATTGTTAAAGAATGCTTTGCATTCTTCCCTTACAAAAGCGAAATTTACAATATTATAAAAGCTTTTGCATTATAAATGTTTCCGTATCATAAAAGCTTCCGCGTACCTTGATAACGTGGAAGCTTTTTTATATTCCGGTTATAGGGGAATATTCCCGTGCTTTTTTTTAGGTATCTCGATATTTTTCGTCTTTAGTATCTTCAGTGCCGAAAGAATTTTATCTCTGGATTCCTCAGGCTTAATCACTTCGTTCACATACCCTCTTGCAGCAGCCACATAGGGATTCAAAAAACGTTCCTCATATTCCTTTTTGCACTGCTTTCTCATTGCCTCCGGGTCTGCCGCAGCTTTTATTTTTCTCTTAAAGGCAATATTCACCGCACCGTCCGCTCCCATAACAGCGATCTCTGCAATGGGCCATGCATACACTATGTCCGCTCCCATTTCCTTGGAGTTCATGGCAATATACGCTCCCCCGTATGCCTTTCTCATAATCAGTGAAATCTTAGGTACGGTAGCCTCGGAATATGCATAAAGCACCTTTGCTCCATGGCGTATGATACCGTTATGCTCCTGTGCCGTTCCCGGCAGAAAGGCCGGAACATCTACCAAAGTCACCAGCGGAACATTAAAGCAGTCGCAAAAACGAATAAAACGCGCCATTTTATCTGAGGCATGATAATCCAACGAGCCGCACATACTGCTTGGCTGATTTGCCACAAAGCCTACGCTCTCCCCCGCCATTCTGGCAAAGCCCACCACCACGTTCGTAGCAAATTGGCTCTGTACCTCGAAAAAGCTTGATGTATCCGCAATACACTGAATTACTTTCTTTACATCATAAGCGTTACGTGAATTATCCGGAACAATATCCCTCAATCCTGCGCAGGGATTTTCCGCTTTTTTCTCCAGCACGTTTTTACGCAGCGTCAGCTTATTAAGCATTCTGTTGACAGAAAACAATAAAGATTCCTTTTCCTCAATGCTCTTCACCATCGGCGCTTTTGTCTCAAAGCTGCTGGGGAGATAGGACAAAAGCTTTCGGACGCCCATCAGGCACTCGCCCTCGGAATCATATGTAAAATGAGACACCCCGCTTTTCTTTGCATGCACATCGGCGCCGCCCAGCTCTTCCACACTGACTTCTTCATTAATCACCGTTTTAACCACATTTGGACCGGTTATAAACATTTTCGATATATCCTTGACCATAAAAATGAAATCACAGATAGCCGGCGCATAACAGGCTCCGCCTGAACAAGGGCCTAAAATTACGGCTATCTGAGGAATCATGCCCGAAGCCTTTGTGTGTCTGAGGAACATTCCGCTATAACCGCTTAAAGAGGATATCCCTTCTTCGATTCTGGCTCCTCCGCTGTCATTGATACAGATAAAGGGCGCTTTCATCTCCATAGCCATATCTTGAATTTTGGTAAACTTCAAGGAATGAATTTCTCCCAGGGTACCCCCTATCACGGTAAAATCCTCGCTTGCCACAAACACGCATCTTCCGTCAATTTCACCATAACCCGTCACAATGCCGTCGCCCGGCACACGACGCTTATCCAAATCAAAATCATCAATTCTCGACTCCATGAAAGCGTCTATCTCTACAAAGGTTCCCTTATCCAACAAAATATCAATACGTTCTCTGGCCGTCAGCTTTCCCTGACTATGCTGCTTATCCATTTTAAGCTGTCCGCCGCCTGCGGCAGCCTTCCCTCTTCTGTCATCCAAATCATGTATCGCTTCATCCCAGTTCATATCCTCATTAAGCCTCCAACAATTTTCTGTTCTGCTTTGGCAGCATTTAAATTACTTTGTAAACCTTACTATTTGATTGTCTATTTATTTGACTTTCAAACTATTTTATATAATAACAGGCTTACACAAAAAAGGCAAGTAGATTTTTTCAATCTACCTGCCTTTATCAATCTGTGCCTGCGCCATATCCAATGCCGCTTCAATCACCTTATCCATGTCATAGTAACGATACTGCCCCAGCCTGCCTCCGAACAAAACCTTCCCTTCCTTCGCAGCAAGCTCCTGATACAGTCCGAACAAGGTATCGTTTCTCTCATCATTAATAGGATAATAAGGCTCGTCGCCCTTCTTCCAATTTACGGGATACTCTCTTGTGATAACGGTGCCCTTTCCGGTACCAAACTCAAAATGCTTATGCTCTATTATCCGGGTGAAGGGTACTTCCCTTTCCGTGTAATTAACCACTGCATTGCCCTGATAATTGTCACAATCCGCAAGATATTCCTCCTCAAACCGCAAAGAGCGGTATTGCAGCTCTCCCAGCTGATAGTCAAAATATTCGTCAATCATACCGGTGTAAAGCACCGTTCCAAATTCATCGGGTTCTTTCCTCCCGGCATTGTCCGCAAGGAATTTCCGATAGGAAATCCCAAGCCGTACCGGAATATCTTCCAAAAGCTTTTCTATAATACCGGTATATCCGCCTATAGGAATACCCTGAAATCTATCGGTAAAATAATTGTTATCATAGGTAAAGCGTACGGGAAGCCTTTTAATAATAAATGCCGGCAAATCTCGGCAATCCCTTCCCCACTGCTTCTCCGTGTAACCCTTCACTAATTTTTCGTAAACGTCGCGCCCCACCAGAGAGAGCGCCTGTTCCTCCAGATTCCGCGGCTTAAGCACCGCCTCCTTTTGACGCTGCTCCTCGATTCTTTCCATAGCCTCGTCAGGAGTGCGAATGCTCCAAAGCCTGCTGAAGGTATTCATATTAAAAGGCATATTGTAAAGCTCATTCTTGTATATGGCAATGGGAGAATTTATATAATGATTAAATTCCGCAAATTGATTCACATAATCCCACACCCTCCGGCTGGAGGTATGAAAAATATGCGCTCCATATTTATGGACCTGAATACCCATCTCTTCTTTCGTGTAGATATTCCCTCCAATATTTTCCCTCTTATCAATACATAAACAGCTTCTTCCTGCCTTTTTCATTTCATGGGCAAACACTGCGCCAAAAAGACCGGTTCCGACAACTAGATAATCATAATTCATATTATTTGCTCTTCTTGCCCTTCGCCTTGTACTTGTCAATCTGAACGAAATCATCCATAAGCTCTAAAATCTTATCACGTCCGTCCTGATTCAATTTTACATAGTACTGCATAACACGATTTTCCAAAAGCTGTGCCCCTAAAGAGGTATCTCTCTCCAAGGAGGAAAAATCCACAGGGTTTAAGCTAAGCTTATCGCACATTCTGATAACCGTTCCGTAAGCCATACCCTCTATACCGCGCTCCAAAGCAGTTACTAACGTACTGTAAGGAATATTCATTTCCATTGCGAACTGACGCACACTACGATACTGCCTCAAAATTTCTTTCTTTAAAATCTCTGCTTTTGTCATTATTCTCTCCTCCAAACTGTCTGTCTAAACTGTGTACAAATTTAATATACGGTATTTCGTGTGCCTTTTCAAGACTTATTATGAAAATTAAGATTCTTTCTATTAAAATTAAGATTCTTTAGAAAACTTTAATTTTCGTATATCCATACCATATACCTGCACAACCTCCAAAAGCGGACTGTCAAATAAGTTCTGCGGTGTCACCACCCTCCCGCCGTTGCTGTCCAAATTATATCCGTAATGCATATACGAGTACCATACAAGATGTGCGCATTGCGTTCCGGCAACTTCCTCCTGTGAGGGCATTGTCAGGATACCCGCCATAAGCCGGTAAGGAATTCCGGCAAGATGTGCCGCGGCATACTCTGCAATCTGCTGTCTTTCCTCCTTTGTCGCGCCCCTTAAACGCAGTACTGCAAAGGAAGGATACTTTCTCCAGTGCTCCAAGGACATAACAGCGGAATCACTGCCAAGCACCCGCGCCTCCAAGGTTTGCCTGTTTTCTGCATCTACCACTATACCCGCATGCCCAACCCTCCAGCCCAACACATGGCAGTTAAAGGTTATTAAAATATCCCCGTTTTCCACCACCGGTATTTCTACCAATAAATCCTCCGATGAACAAACCTGAATTTCCTCCCTGCTTATAATGGTATTAGGCTCGCAGCAAACCTTCGCTTCTTTAAAAAAATCCTGCTGCAGTTTACTGATTCTTTCATAATCGCCCCTTGTTATCAGCTCGTCTATCGCCGCTTTTCCTAAGCCGGTCTGGCAAAATAAATGAATATATTCCTCCTCCGACAATTCCTTCTTTCTCAGATAAGCTTCTAAATCCTCCATAGGATATTCCGGTGTATAATGCGCCCTTTTCTCCGCAGCCGCCGTCCAAAAGCCCAGCAAAACACCCAAGACAATAACGCTGCCCACAATTTTGAATAACCTTGCTTTTACCGTATTTTTCAATCTTCCTCTTCCAGCCCTGTTTTTTATAAATCATCTCCAAATCCCAAAAAAATATGCAAAAATGCCACTCAAAAGAGTGGCATTTTCATATGACTAATTTATTAATGCTTACTGTCCATAAATTGCGGCGGTACAAAACCGGAACCGCTCATATTCTTATAGTAATCGTAAGCTGCCTTTGAGGATTTGCGACCGTCGCGGATACCCGCGCGCTCTCTTGCAAAATATTCTTCAACCAGCTTTTTATTACGCTCTTCCTGCGCCTGCACGGAGACACCCAGCTCCGTTACTTCAGTAACCTTCTGCTTTAGCACCCTAATCTGCTCTGCATATTTTTCCCTGTTTCCCTTTAATTCTTCGGAAAGTCTGGCATACATAGCTTCAAAGCCCGAATCCAGCTTTAGAAGCTTCTCGATCAACTGCCCCTTTTGCTCCACGGCTTCATCAAAGCTATCTAAGTCCGCACGACCGCCCAAAAAACTCTTTTCCTGTTCAGTGTTATATTTTTGAATTTCCTTTAACACCTCCAGTTTTTTATCAAGGCTTTCCGCAAGAATATTTAACTGACTTTCCATTATGCAGTTCCTTTCTCTTTGTTAAGACGTATAACTTCTTTCCATGTATCGCGCATGGAGCGCAGATGAGTAGTCACTTCTTCGAGAATTTCCTTATCCTTTTTCAGATTCGCTTCTACCAGACGCTGCTCCAAATATACATAAACACGCTCAAAGTCCTGCGAAACCTCATACTTCATATCCAATGTCTGACGGAAATAGTCCACGATTTTCTGCGCCTTAACGATATTGGTATGGGCCTTTTCAACATCCTTCTGTTCCACTGCCGCCATTGCAATATTACAAAACTTAATAGCACCTTCATAAAGCATCAAGGTAAGCTCTGCAGGAGAAGCCGTTAATATTTTGCTGTTATTGTATTGTGCATAAGCATTAGGCAATGCCATATTGTTACCTCCGTTTTATCAGCCGCCAAGCAGACTTGTTACGGCGCTAGCGTTACTCTGCATCTTTGCCAAAGCCGACTCCATAGACGCAAACTTGGCGTACCATTGATCCTCGTAAGCGTTCAGTTTTTTCTCCAGCTCTTTAATCTTACTGGTGTAATCGTCATAGTCCTCCTTCATCTTCTTATCCTCATAAAGAGTATAGGAGGAGCTGTATTCGGTTCCCTTCATCAGTTCACTGAGCTTGGAATACATATCCTTTGACAGCTTCGTAAAGAATGATACTACCGTATCCGGATCGTTTGCTATCATGCTCTTGAGCTTATCTGCATTACCTGCAGTGGCAGCGTCATCCGCATCTCCGTCGATATGATATGCATTTTTCTCATTGTCGGCAGCCGTAAAATAACTCAGTGTCTCAATTCCGAAACTGGAAAGATACATCTTATTGCCGTTTATGGTTATACCGGACATCATGATTTCCTTCAGTGCGCTGGAAACGGTGCTAAGAGTGGAATCCTTGCGAAGAATGGAATCTTTTATCTTCTTCTCCCATTCCTCCACCTCGGAATCGGACATTGCATCCTTTTCCTCGTCAGTCAGGGGCTTATAACCCTTAGCTGCGTCCGCATTGTAAAGCTTATCCATCTGGTTGATGATTTCATTATATTCCTTAATGAAATTCTTTACCATGTCATAGATACCCTGCGTATCATCCTCAGTGGTAATAGTTACCACCTCGTTCTCCGCAGTGGTTGCGTTTACCGTAAGCGTCAGACCGTTTATATCAAAGGTATTACTATCGGAAACATATTCTACGCCGTTTAACGTAATCATGGCGTTATCGCCTTCCATCTTATTTGCCACTGTTTCCTTTAAGGTGCCATTTGCATATAAATCCTTAATCTGGGATGCGGCTGCAATTTCCTTCTGTACCTGCTCCCTGATAGTGCCTGCATAGGCATCCTTAATCTTGTAAATATCCTTGCCGTCCTGATCCTTACCGGTCGCTTCAAGCTTATTTGTTACAATATCGTCTAATTCCTGTGTGGTCTTTTCGTAGTTTGAAGACCAATTCTTTAAGTCTCTGTAGGCCGCTTTTTCGTTTGCATTCTTAGAATCCTTAAGATTTGCAATCCTTTCCTTAACCCTTATCTTATCTTCATCGCTGAGCGGCTTGGTAATGTCAATATCTTTAAATAAAAGTGACTTATAAGATTTCAGCTGATCCAGCTGACTGTCGCGCTTTTCTACAAGGCTGTCCTTGCGGGCAATCAAATTCTTCTCTTCAGTCTGTATTCTGCCTGCAATAACCTTCTCCGGATTATTGATAAGCTCGTCGTAATAATTCTGCTCCGTTGCCCCGTAAGTGCTGATGCCCAATGCCTCTAACATCTTGCAGCCGTTTACATCTCCTCCTACCAGCGCAAAATTCTGCTTTAATCCCGTAGATTTGGAGCTTACGAAAAATCTCTGATTTTTCTCATCAAAGGAAGCGTTGACGCCGGCATCACGCAAAGCGGTAGTAAAACCGTTAATTGTCATGTCCTTATCAATAACAATGGACTTTGTCTCGCCGTTCACCGTCAGGCTTATTCTGCCGTAACCATCTTCCTCATTAAAGTCTATACCGCTGTCAGCCAATACCTCCGTCAGCTTGCTGCTTCCCTTATAGTCTCCTTCAGCGCCCTTCAAGGTTCCGCCCGTAACATATGTGGGCTTTGCCAGACGGCTGATTTGAAGGCTTTGAACGCTGTTCACAGCCCCCTCACCCGTGATAACAGATACCACATTGGGGTTGGAAACCTTCGTCGTCTTTTTTATAAAGGAAGATTCAAAACGCATATTGCTCAGAGCGCCGTTGTAAAGCTTGAGTACCTGTGCATTCAGGCTCTTCCACGCCTCCTGCTTCCACTGATGCTTTTTCTGCGCCCTCTTGGTATCATCCACCTTAGTACGCTTTGCCGCGACCAGCTCTTGAATAATACTCTCTGTATCCATACCGGACATAAGTCCTGTCAGCCTCATAGCCATAGTTATATCCTCCTACTTATCTCTTTTCATCCACCATAATGCCCGCAAGCTCCCATACCTTGGCAATCATATCCAAAGTCTTCTCCGGCGGAAGCTCTCTGATAACCTCCTTGGTGTTACGATCCACAATCTTGATTGTCACCCGATGGGTATCCTCGTGAATGCCAAATACGGCTTCGGAATGCGCCATATTTTTATTCAGCTTCTCTACAGCCTTGCGAATCTGCTCATTGTTCGCCTGCTCCTGACCCTGCTCTGACGAGTTGCCGGCTTCGCCTTTATTCTGCGCATTCTCAACAACACCGATAGTCTTATCTACACTATCCACTGCCTGAGCAGCCTGCGACGCGGGAGCCTCCGTCTTCTCCGTCTGTACATTCCTTTGGGGCACTGCGTTCTGTGCCTGTACACTCATTACTCCTGTTAATGCTTCTATTGCCATTTCAGCCACCTCCATGTGAAATATTAATATATTTTTTTGAAATCCATTCCAAAATCAAGCTTCTATTCCTTTTATCGGTATATACTCGTAAAAAATTAAGAGGAGGGCGCAAAAAATTTGCGTCTTCCTCTTGTATTTATCCCAACAAATCCTTTAATGCTTCTATTCCGTCTACATTGACAGCCTCTTTATTGGACTCCTGAATCTGCAGGTAGACCTCCTTGCGGTATACCGGCACCTCCCTTGGCGCCGTAATGCCGATTTTCACCTGATCTCCTTTAACCTCCAGTATTGTCACTTCCACATTGTTGTTAATTATAATTGCCTCGTTCTTTTTGCGTGACAAAGCCAGCATTTTATTCACCCGCCTTTCTTTCCTGCAGGATTTCGTATATAGGGAATTTCACCGGATATAAGCTTCCGTCCACTATAATCTGGCATGCCCTATGCTCCTCCACATTGATAATAATGGGCCCCTGCAGATTCACACTCATCTGTGTCAGGTCGGAGGGTATGCTCGCCGTTACCAACACTAAAATATTATCCCCGTTCAGATTGCCCGCGCTTAACAACAGCTCGTCGTCAACCTCGGGATTATAATCCGGCTTTACTATAAGGGGATCCAGCACGGGCATGGCAAAGCCGGGCTCCTCTATGGACTGCAGGAACCGGATTCCAACGCCGGTTCCCTTCTCCTCATCGTGTAAGAGAGTAAAACGTTTCATATCCGGAAAACCTATGATTCCGTTTTCAAACGTGATAATCTTGTCGTCCGAAATTTCAATTTCCCCAAAAATCCTAGTGTTAATCTTCATTGTTGCTCCTGTCTGCCCATTTCGTCAGGCTCTCGTATTAGATAGGCTAAATTCAAAAATTTATTGTCAATATATTTTAAGTCTGGGCGCAGCGCCCCAAACGGCGCCTCACATAACGCTTCGGAGCGCAGAAAGCTTAAATAAAGTTAAGCAGAGTAGACTTCATAACCTTTCCTGCAGCCAGAAGAGCCGCTTCGTATGTCATTTCCGCGCTCTTTAACTGAATAACCACTTCCGTGATATCAATATCCTCATTCTCGCTCTTCAACGTTTCAAATGTCGTCTTCTGGTTCTGCATACGGTTTTTTATCAGGGTAAGCTTACTGCTTCTGGTGCCGCAGTTGGTGGTACACAGATTTGCATCGTCAAGATAACCCTGAAAAGTGGTAATTCCCCTCTCAAACATCTTTTGACATTTGTCCTTGGCAAGAGTGAGCGCCTTATTGGCAGCATCCAGCTGTGTCTGTAAAATTTTCGCATCATCTCCGTTGGCGGTGGTAAGCATCTTTTCCAAATTTGCCTTTACTCCCTCCAAATCCAGAACCGACTGCATAGAATCCACCAAATCATCAACCGTTCTGCCTATACCATGCTGAAAACACTCGTCTGCCGTAGAATTCACACGGATTGTCTGATTAAATCCTACATCATACTCTATCTCCTGCTTTTCTACCTTGCCGCTTGTATATTCCTCATTATAAACAATTCCCTCGCTCTCACAGCGGAAATAATGCTCGGGTCTTAAATCTCCCTTGCTCCAATGCTCCTTCTGGTATGTCACACGTATTTCCGATTCATCCTCCACGGTAGCTACGTCATCCTTGGTTGCCATCAGAGTTTCATAGCGATTTTTTCCCAAGAGAAGCTCTCCTGTTTCCGGCACATAAATCAAAGCATCATCATCCTCGGCCGCTTTCGTATAAGGATCGTCATAGGAATGCATCTGCTTTATTTCACCGCTTATACTGCCGTCCTGATTGGTTGTCGGCCATGTTACCCACTCATAGCCGGTACCGTCCGCCTTTTTCTGCTGAAAGCTGATGGAAGGGGTTCCCCCGTCGGTACAATCGTCATATGCCAGCCTGATGCGGTAGGCTTCCACTGCAGATATTTTTTCCTCGTTGATATCCGCCATACCGGAACCTGCATCATTGAAATTGCCGGAATTCAAATCGAGAAGCTTATCCGTGTTCACCTTTGTAATGGAATCTATCGCGCTGCTGTCTATCTGCTCTAAAATTTCGTAGCCTTTTGTCTCTTCCTTGGCAAAGCTCAGCGAGGTATCGGTGCGATATCCCGTAAAGACATACCTTCCTGCATAATCCGCATCGCCCGTGCTGTAAACCTCATCGCCAAGCGCCTTGAGCTGTTCCAGAATAATCTCGCGGTCCGTAGTTTTTAAATCACCGTTGGAACCCTTTTCACATTGCCCTATCATATTAGTTATAATCTGTGTCAAATTCTTAAGGGCGCCCTCGGTAACATCCAGCCAGCTCTCTGCATCGGGAATATTTTTGCTGTAATACTGCGTCACTTCCGTCACACTGCTTCTTAAACGCAGCGCTCTAATAGCCACCACGGGATCGTCCGAAGGCCGGTTCACCTTTTTCTGCGTAGACATCTGGGTACTCAGCTTATCCTGATATATTTTGTTTGTGTTAATGTTGGACAGATTATTTTTCTGCATAATCTTATTCGTAATTCTCACAGGTTATCCCACCTTTCCTAGACTCCCGTCTCCAAAATCAATCTATCATAAATTTCCGTCAACGTCTGTATCATTTTAGATGCAAGATTATATCCGTTCTGATACCTTACCAAATTCACTGCCTCCTCGTCCTCGTCCACGCCGGAAATGGAAATTCTCTGCATGTCGATGGAGCCTGCAATATCGTGAAAGCTCTGGTAGAAAATATTTGCCCGTTCGGCGTTCAACGCCACGTCAGACAAAATGCACTGTAAAAACTCGGAAGCAGAACATCCTCTGAAGCTCATCTTATCCTTGTTGTTTACCATGTCCTTCAAGGCGTTCAGCAAATCGTCCTGCTCTACGCCGTCGCCCTGCTTAAATTTATTGGCAAGCAGGGAGGGATCAAGCTCCATTGCGGCAAGGATGGTAAAATTCTTGGCCGTTAAACGATAATAGCTGTCATCGGCCGTAGTTACCTTCATGGAAGCCGCCTCTTTCGCCTTCTTTAAAGCATCCGCCTCAGAGAGGGCAGGATCCGCTTTCATATATTCCGACTTCAGTTCCTCTACCTTTTGTTTATATGCTTCATATGTAAAAGTATCGTACCGCATACCATCCGGAAATCCAAACTGCTTATCATCCGTCGTCATATTGCCGGTAAACAGCATTGTTCCCGGATTATTGCTGGAATCATATCCCGAAGTCAGGATATCATTGAATTTCTGCGAGAAGGTACGAAGCCACTCGTTCATCTGGTTCATATAATAAGGAATTCCCTGATAACTCAGACTCTCGCCTATGCTTGCTTCCTTGCCGATACGGTCGTTTGTCAATCTGGAAGGATTCTTGGTCTTATCCGACAAAGTAAAGGTGTAGCTATAAACCGCGTTGCCGTTATCGTCATAGGTCAGGCTGCACTCCCATGAATCATAGTAAAATTCTTGATTTCCTAAGCTGATTATACCGCCTTGATCCGACAAATTACATTTATTTAAGTCCTTCAGGTAATGCTTCTCCACCTGAATGGTCACCGTATCCTTCGCACCGTTGTCGGTTGTGCCGACTGCCGTCACCTCGCCGGTAAAATTCTCTCCGTTGTTACCGTCGCGCATCTGTACCAGACCGCGGAGGGCGCCCCCCATTGCCCCACTATAGAGATTAAATCTCTGACCGTCCTTCCACTGTATTTCATAGAGCCCGTCAATATCCGTCTGATTCACTTTTTCATAGGCGGTTCTCGCTACGCACTCAAGCCCCCTGTACTCATTTCCGTCCACCAAAAGCTGTCCTCCGGCAATCTTCACCAGAAAACGGGTGCCCCCTGTTTCTCTTTCAGGGTAATTGGTGTCTGTAATGGGTGTTTCCTTTGTCTCCACGTCCACAATCTCAGACAGCTGATCCAATAAAAGCGTTCTTCTGTCACGCAGCTCGTTAGCCTTCATGCCGGAAAGCTCAATAGTATTAATCTGCTTGTTCAGAGTTGCAATCTCTCCCGCCAAAGAATTGATTTCATCTACCTTTAGCTTAATCTCCTGATTCACGTCCTTCTGCATAGATTCAAGGTTGCCGGCAAGTCCGTTAAAATACTCGGTCAATGCGCCTGCATAGCCCACAAACTGGGATTTTGCAGTGTCGCTGCTGGGATCCTTTAAAAGCTCCTGCATACCGGTTATCATAAACTGATCAAAAACGGTTTTGAAGCCTGCATTTTTACCGTTGTCGTCAAAGTAGGACTCAACCTGCTTCATATAGTACTGTTTCATACTATGTTCCCCGACCTTGGCATTATTATCCCAATATCTGCCGTCGTAAAAATCATCTCTGATACGCTCTATGGCAAGAACCTCAACACCCGCGCCCGCACAGCCGTAGGTCTGAAAAACCCGCAATGCATTGGACGCCTGCTGTGTCACCTGCTGTCTGCTGAAGCCCTCTGTCTGCACATTAGCAATATTATTGGAGGTGGTATTCAGTGCGGCGTTGCTTGCCAGCAGCCCCGTGTATGCAATATTCAGTCCAAAAAATTGTGATGGCATTTTACTTTTCCTCCTTCAATACATGCATTTTACATTCCCAGCGTATTGATAATATGCTCAATCATTTCGCTGACTACATTAATATATCTGCTGGATGCATTATAAGCATTCTGAAATTTTATCATATTGGACAATTCTTCGTCGGTACACACTCCTATTACCTGTTCCCTTGCATTGTAGGTAGATTCCACCGTAGTCGTCTGATTTTCATAAATACTGCGAAACATATAACCGGAATTTGCCACCTGCGCTACCAAATCGTCATAGTAATCTATAAAATTCGTCTTCTTAAGCACGTTGGGGTTCAGTGTGTACGCCTCCTCCGTAAAGGCATGTTTTAACGCCTCCACGATTGCGTTGTCCTCCGAACCGTCCGGAAGCCTAAATCCCAGCTTTGAAGGCTTCTGCATCAGACCCGGGTCTATCTGCAGATTGGCAATTGTATATAGGCTGTCGCCCTCTTTCATATTCTCTTCTTTATAAACCCAATATTCCGCTTTATTGCCGTCTGCGTCCGTTGCCTCCACCTTATAATAGCCATCTGTGGCAATCTTGGCAAAAAGCTGGATAGGGCTGCCGTCGTCATTGCGAAGATAACCTTCCTCTTTGACCTCACAGTATCTCACCCCTTCGAGCTTTGTTCCGTCATCCAAGGTCAAATCGCCCTTAACAACTCCTGCGGCATCCGCCAAAATGCTGTTAATCTTGCTTACCACATTGTGAATCATCTGGTCAAATTCCGCTTGTATATTCATAACGACAGACTGCGAAACCGAATCATAGTCCTTGGCAATATCAGTGTAATCGGCTCTGTGATCCCCTCTTGCCAAAAGCATAGCCTTCAAGCCGCCCACATCCGTTCCCAAATCAGAGGACACTTCAATAGTCAGATCGAAAACCTCCGCGCCGTCTATATTATACTCTCTGGTACCGTCCGCCTTAACCACATAAGAAGCATTCTGCGGCCAGAAGGGTGTGTAAAAGCCTGTAGTCTCATCTACCTTCATACCGATTTCATAGCAGCTGTTGCCTTTTACGAAATCCACTCCCTCTATTTTAACGGATACACATCCTGTTCTGTCTTCCTCACAGCTCATATTGGTAAGCTCAGCAAGCTCATCCAAAATCCTGTTTCTTACGTCCCTGAGGTCATTGGCATGCTCTATGCCGCCGCATTCAATCGCCCTTATCTGATCGTTTAAGGCAATAATCTGATTGCCGTATTTATTTATTTTATCTACTTGATTCTTAATCTGTATATTAAGATTATTCTGATAGGAGGAAAGACCCGAATATATGTCATGAGCGCGCTCTATAAACTCCGAAGCCCTCTGCACCAAAAGCCCCTGCGTTACAGAGCTTGCGGGATCCTTGCTGAGCTCCTCTATAGCCGTCCAGAAATCCGTCATGTTTGTCTGAAACGCCTCGCCGTTAAGCTCTCCCAGCTGGCCCTCCACTTCCTCCATGACTTCTGTGGACACCTTATAAAACATACTGCGCCCCGATTCCCGGCGGTATGTCTTATCAAGGAAAATATCTCTCACTTGTTTTGCTCTGGAATAAACGACACCCAGACCATACTGCTGATAAGAAATCGCAGAATCGGTTCTGGATAAAGTTGTATAACGCCTATCCGACTGCTGTACCTGTTGTCTGGTATAGCCCTTGGTATCAACGTTAGAAAGATTATGCGCCGTGGTATTCAGCGCATTCTGACTTGTCTGTAATCCGGATGCTCCTATATATAAACTACCCATTAGTGGCATAATATTCACCTCAACATTTCACAAGAATAAAGGGAATGTGCGGACTATTGCTTTGTGTCAAAGCCTCTGCTGACCACACCCATGGTATCGCCCACACTGTAGGCGCCCTTGTTGTAATTCGCCGTCTCCGGCGCCGCATTTGCCGCTTGAACCATATTCATCTCAAACTCTACCATTTCAAGCGCATTATTTAATAATTCCCTGTTTTGTTCATTAGCTCTTTTTAATCCTCGCACCGCTGCCTGCAGCCTGTCATGGACAGCGGCAAGCGCCTTCTGCTCCGCAGGTCTGCTTTCAAGCATTGCGATAAGATTCGTAAGCTTAAGCGCTTCAACATCCTTGTTCAACACGTTGGCAATATCCGCAGTAACCTCAATTCTTAGTTTTTCCAAGTGATTAATCCTGCCCACCAAGTCTTGCTCTTCATCCGTGATTTTCTGTAGATTTTCTAAATTTCCACTTGCTATAACCGGCGTTTTGCTTTGAGATAAGCTCAGCAGCACCTCATATTCACCGCTTTCCTTTTCCAGTATGCCTATCAGGTTCTCCATTAAGCTTGCCACCTAGCTTACCTCATTTCCTCATATTTCTTTAACAATTTGTCTGCAAAGCTGCCGTTGTCCACCGCATAAGTGCCGCTCTGAATTCTTGCCTTTATGGGAGCCGTCAACTCTTCCCTGATATCGGGGGTTCCTGCCACAGCCGCCTTCGCCGTCTGTATATCCTTACCAATGCTGCTTATCTGCAGCTTATCCGTCTGCGCGCCGCCGCCCGCTTTCTGGCTTCGGTTTACCTTTTTTGACTGATAGAGCTGTTGTACCTGTGTATATGCTTCTATACGCATCCCGGACTCCTCCTTTCTTCCGCTTCATGACTAAATATTTTAATTTTCTATATTATGTTTATCGGCGGCTTGAGGGAATACTTTAGTCCGAAGCCGAAAAAAGTTGCCGCTCGTGCATTCTCCTCGCCAAATATAGGACCGGCGTATCCAACAGACTGGTAAATATATAAATAACATAGCTTGACAAAAAAACGGACCACAGGGTTGCTATATCATAGGTTCCCGCGAACGCAAGCAATGTAAACAACAGCGTGTTTAAAATTTGGCTAATCAAGGTCGAACCGTTGTTTCTCAGCCACAAAAATTTTCTTCTGTCGCCGAAACGCTTTTCGGTAAACGCCCACCACTTGTGATAAAGCCAAACGTCAAACAGCTGACTGACTGCATATACTGCCAGAGAAGCCAAAATCATTCTGGGTGTGTTAGAAAATACCTCGGCAACGGCTCCCATCATGACGTCATTCTTACTCGGAACATAAAGCAGCCAGCTCTGTGAGAGCAAAAGGAAAAACAGAGAGGAAAATATCCCGACAAAAACGGCAGTGTTCGCCGCTCTTTTCCCTTCGCACTCCGACAAAATATCCGTAATCAGAAAAGTCACCGCAAACAACACGTTTCCGAGGGTCTGCTCCATGCCGAAGGCGTTAATCAACAAAATCACTTCTATATTTGCCAGAATTGTGGCAACCGCCGAAAGACAATAAAGGCCCGCCCTGCCAAACAGCCTGTAGCTCAAAAGCGTCATTCCGAAAATAAAAACTACCGAACCTGATAACAATAATTCATTTATCATAAATAATCCTCCATATCAAAGCAGCTTACTGTAAGACCACATTTGATGCCCCGGCTCAAAACGCCCAAACATTAACTGCCCCGCCCCAACGCCTTTTCCGGCTAATCCCCCACGCCGAAATCCGTATTGTTTATCAGTATATCCACCCGCCCGTCTTCCCTATATAAAGGATAAATCTCATCCATAAAGCGCTCTATTACCTCTTCGTCAGGCTTAATCACTGATGTATTTTGACACATGATATTAATGCAGATACGTTGAAAATATTTAAGCCCCAGCGCGATATCCCTCTTCATGCCTGCCGTACTCTGCCCCTTAACCCCAAACAGGAAATTTGCTTCGTCAAAATTCCTGCTGATAACAGCAGGCTCTCTCTCTCCAATACCTTTCTTCAGCACCTTTTCCCTGAAATCATAATCAAAGGTCTCCAATCCCAGCTTTAATTTTAGGTCAAAATCCCCAAAACTTTCCCGCAGCGCAGGGATTTTGTTTCGATAGAGATAATGCGCCTCAAAGTGGAGCGTAGATATATCTTTTTCATAACAGACCGACTTTATCAGGGAAAGAGTATTTTCATCCAGCTCGAACACCGAGCCTGAGTTAATCACCTCCAAATCCCCGTATTTTCCCGTCACACATTCAAGCACGGTCCTGTTTAACGCAAAATTCTCCTCCGGATTTATACAGCTGTCGGTATAATAGTCGCAAAAGGTACATTTCCTATACGCACAGCCGCTGCCCCGCAGGAGAACAATCTCACGTTTATTCTTTTCTTCAATAATATTGTATCTGTCCATAATCTTTTATCGGCAAAAAAAGCACCCGACAGGGTGCAATATAAACGGGCATAACAGCCCTATGCCTTTACTCCCTAGTTTTGATTGGGCAAAGCTTTAACCGGCATCGCCCCGGCAGGATGGTTCCGAACTGCCGCTATATTGTTTGTTAATATATAAAAGCATATTTTCCCGATATTGTCAATACGCCCGCTCTCCTGCCGGCATATAAAACGCAGGTTTTCCTTGCCCGTTCATAAACCGCGGAAAATTTTTGCCCCTTATAAATCAAATTTTTCCGCTACCTGACAATATATCAAATATTCAGTACAATAAATCATTTTACTTCCAAAACAGCAAGAGTAAAATCAAATATGTACAATATATACATAGTAAAATATAAAAGGAGAACACGATATGGCATATTTATTAAGCTACACCCGCCAGCCTATTGACGAGGTGATTTATGACCCCAGACTGGCATATAGTATGCACTTGGCGATCAGCGATACTCCTGACAGCTTTCAAGCGCTGAATCATAATTCCGGTGTATTGTTTGCAAAGGCAACCGAAAACGAGGACGGTTCCCTGAACCCCAAAAGCATTAAAAATCCTTATATCTTCCGGTTAAGAGATAGCCTCTATGGCATAGCGGCATTGCGTACCGGCGGCGACGGGGAGGATGATGAAGAGAGTAAGGGAAGCATTCTCATTTTTACCACCACGGATTTTCTTGAGTATAAGGAGCTTGGTCTGCTGCCCTTGGACAAGGATTATATTGAAAATGTTTACTGTACCTGCCCTAAAGACGAAGACAGCTGTCTTATCACTTGGAAGAACCGTGAAAATCAGTGGTACAGCGTAACGGTAAACAGTCTTTCCTCTCTTAAGTGCGACACCGCCCCCACAGAAGCAGCACCTGTACAGACATCCGAAATTTCCACGGAAATAGAAGGCGCCGTTTTCGTTAATATGCTGGAAATACCGGACAAGACAGCCGACCGCTTAAGGAAAAAGCTTCTAACGCCCCATAATGTAAGCGTTGATTTTCCCCGCCGTGTAGACGCCTCCAGCCCTGAAGAACTTAAGAAATACAAGGCAACGGCATTGTACAGCGACGGCACAAGCGCAGCCAAGTCCGTCGACTGGGATTTATCGGCAGTGGATTTCACCCGCAAAGGAGCTTATCGAATCAAGGGCCGGGTACATCAGGAGCATTTTGCATTTCCCGTGGCATTTAACAGAGCCGACCCCTGTGTAGCTATATGGAAGGGTAAATATTACTTTATTGCAACAAACGACGCCGACGGCAACCACACCCTTTACATAAGAGAAGCGGACACCCTTGCACAGCTGACGGACGCGGAGGAAATCCTTCTCTTAGACTCCCAGACATATGAGGGTATCGGCGGTCTTCTGTGGGCGCCCGAATTTCATGAAATAAACGGCAGGCTGTATATTTTCCACGCGGCAACCCCCGGTGAATTTTTCTGGGAGGAGAGCCACATCATGGAGCTTAGGGAAGGCGGAAATCCTGCCAACAGGGCAGACTGGTCCGCACCGAGGAGAGTGGTAAGAAGAGACGGCACGGATATCTGTGAGGCAGGAAAAGAGATTACACTGGATATGACCTGCTTTGAATGGGAGAACGATTATTACGTAGTCTGGTCTCAGCGGCAATTTCTCCCCAAGGACTTGGGCGCATGGCTCTATATCGCCAAGCTGAACCCCCAAGAGCCATGGAAGCTTTTGACCGACCCCGTCGTCCTGTCAAAGCCTGATTACGGCTGGGCAAACAACCACACCTTTGTGGATGAGGGCCCCTTTGCGCTCATCCGCGGGAACACACTATATCTTACCTTCTCCAGCGCCGCCGTAGACACCTCCTATGTGGTCGGGTTCTTACGCATCGAAAAAGGCATGGATCTTTTACGGCGTGAAAATTGGACAAAAACCAATTATCCCATATTAACCTCCAGAAGCGTAGAAGGAGAGTTCGGTACCGGCCATAACGCTTATGTGATAGACGAAGAGGGAACTGTCTGGAATACTTATCATGCCAGACCCGGAGTAAAAGGCGTGCGCAGCAGCGGCATCCGCCGGGTTCACTTTGATATAGACGGCGCCCCCGTATTGGATCTAACGGAAGAATTGGATTTGGCTGAAGAATATAGAGATTTAGAAACGGAATTAATTGTCAAATAACCTTGAAAAATATAATTATCAAAAGAGGATGACACATAAATCAGTTTATCATGTGTCACCCTCTTTTATTGTAAATAAGATCCGTTTAGGGATATAAGCATTTCGCTTAGAACTTAAAGAACTTCATATCCCTGCTCAAGCCCTCCGACAGTTCTTTTAAATCGCCTGCCGCCTCGGCAAGAAGAGTAATTGTTGCATTCAGCTCCTGCATGGAGGCAGTTGTCTCTTCCGTGCTTGCAGCATTTTCTTCCGATATAGCGCTTAAATTTGAAATAACATCCACAACGATAGCCTTTGCTTTATCACAACTTTCCGTGTATCCTTTGATTGCGTTCGTTTCTTCGTCCGTGGCGTCAACGCCATTTGTCACCCTTTCAAATTTTTCCTTTGTCTCATTCAATTTTGCCTGCTGTTCCGCTATAATGATTCCAACCTCTTCCATTACCTTTACGGTGGTCTCCGACTCTACAAGAAGCTCATCAATAACCTTCTCTATGCTTCTTGCGGATGCGTTTGACTGCTCGGCAAGCTTCTGGATTTCAGTAGCAACAACGGCAAATCCCCTGCCATGCTCACCTGCTCTCGCCGCCTCAATGGACGCATTCAGGGAAAGAAGGTTCGTCTCCCCTGCAATGGATGTAATAATTTCTATCGCCTGACGAATCATCTGCACAGAGTCATTTGTCGCATGTACCTGTTTATCAATTTTATGTATTGCTTCAATAGTTTTATCGTTTGACGCACTAAGCTCGCCGATAATAACCGCCGATTCATCGCTGTCCTTTTTCATCTGCTCCGCCGTATTACCCAAATGTGCCACGCTGCCCACAATCTCTTCTATCTGGCTGCCCATATTTCCAATCTGCACGGAAGCGCTCTCGACTTCCTCCGCCTGACTGACGGCGCCTCTTGAAATATCCTCGATAGCCCTGCTGATTTCTCCTGTAGTCTCATTTGTGCGCGCCGCCATCTCATCAAGAGAATTTCCCGAATCCAGCAGAATGTCCGCCGAGCTTTTAATGTCGGACATTATCTCCTTCATCTTGACAATAAATTTATTCAGCGACCTGTTCATGGCTCCGATTTCATCCGTCCGGCTCATTGCCTTAGGCTTGATAGTGACATTAAGATTTCCTGACGCCATTTCCTCGATGACCTTTTCCGCTATTTTCACTCCGGAAGTGAGGTCTCTCGCCCAAAAGATGGTAACAATCGCCGAAACTATTAAAACAAGGACTGCCAGACCGCACAGGGAAAGACATTTCTGCATAATAAAGGAATTCTGGCTTGCACTTGTACATCCGGCAAAAATCATTCCCACCACATCGCCGTTGCCGTTCTTCCACGGAATATAATATCCATAATAGTCCGTACCGTCAATGACGATATCCGAATCCTTGTAATTTCTGCCGCCTTCCAAAACCTCAGCCACTACTTTATCCGAAGCCTTCGTATTAATCAGCCTCTCTCCGGTCTCCCTGCTCATGATAGAAGTCACGACACGAGTGTCCTTATAAAATACGGTGATATCTACCCCGGTCTCCCTTTTGATATCGTCTACGACGTCAAAATTGCCCGATACAACATATTCACCCTTGTATACCTGACCGTTTTCATCTACCATAATGTCACCGTCGTTCACGGCGTCATAAATATAGGCAACAGAGGCGCAGGTTGATTGCAATCCGTCAAATACCTCCTTTTGCATGCCTGTAGATATACTGATAGCCCCGAAAACGCTGCAGGCAAGCCCCATAATAATTGCAGGGATAGCCGCAATAAGCAGGATTCTCTTTAACATGGAAAAGGTATTGCCCTTTCTGTCATTCTCAACCGTTTCCTTAAAATCTCTGACCTCCTCCCTCACAGCCTGCAAATCCCTTTTCAGGCTTTCCTTTTTCTCATTACTGATATGATCCATACTCCCATCTCCTTATCTTGACTTAATCGTTGTCCGTGTACATATGCTTCGACAACGTACAACCGATTGTATCAGCTGATATTATACAGTATAATATCACATCATAGAGCTTTTTGCCATACTTTTTAAGCAAAACTTAAGTTTTTTTGTGCACATCTTCCAAATTTTTAGCAATTCTCCTCCAAATTCAGCCCCCTTACATATAGATGCTTTTATATATTCACGAAATCGTATCACTTGCTTTTTGCATCTCCTCCCGGATTCTTTCTCCGGCGTCAGATAAACACTCCAGCAGCAGCGGATTAAACGCCCCAACCTCTCCGTTAAGCATCATCCTAACGGAGGTCTCGTGAGAATACGCTCTCCAATCGGCCCGTCCGCCGGCCAGTGCATCATATACGTCCGCCAGAGCAACTATCTGGGCAGATATCGGGATTTCCTCTCCCTTCAGCTTGTCCGGATATCCTCTTCCGTCATATCGCTCATGATGCCAGCGACATATCTCATAAGCAGTCTGAAACAGCGATATATTTTGCCCCGCTAACGCCCTCTTCATAATATCGGCGCCAATCAGGGTATGTTTTTTCAAAATAAGAAATTCTTCCTCGGTCAGTCTGCCCGGCTTATTTATAATGGCGTCGGGAATCATGATTTTACCAATGTCACGTGTGGCGGAGGCAAGTATAATCCTAGAAATATCCGTCTCTGAAAGCGTATATCGGGATGTCTTTTGAATCAGCTGCCGCAATAAAATCTCTGTAAAGATACGTACTTTACAGCTGCTCCTTCCATTACGCAATTCCGAAATATAATCAAGTACGTCAATCACCGGACTGCCCTCAAGCCCGCTTTCATGAATACGTTCTTTTGACATATTCTTTAAATCAGAGTGATTCATTAACATGTCATCCGTTGCCCCAACTTTTTTCTTTTCGACCTTATCCATATATCCCCCTTTTTAATATACGACGGCTCCCTCTTAAAAAAACAATTTCCTGTACCGGTTAATGCACGCCATAATTTCCTGTCTCCTCGGTCTTGCCAGAGAGGTACGCACATCTTTGTGCTCAAAAAGACTTTCAAGTCCTCCTTTGTCCAACTGTTGTTCCAATAAATCCACAATCTGGCGCATACTCCGCCGTCCGTCCATCAGCCTGCACTGCGCCTCCTTTAAAAGCTGCGCCAACGCTGCCGCCTGCTCCGAATCCTTAAGCTGCTCCAGATAGCGCAGCTCCACCATGTCCCTGCCTAACAGGATTTCACTTGTTCCCATACTTTTAAGCTTCAATCTGTCATCCTTAACCAACGCAGGATTTTGCTTAGGGGCCCTCTTTTCGTCAAATACCGGAAATCGCTCCTTGCCTCCCGCTTCCCAGTCTCCAAACTGCGCTGCGGCGCTCTTTGCTTTTTCCGTAATATCCACAGGCACATAATCCTTCATCTGCACTACCTTATCCGCCACATAAAAGTAAGAGCCGGAGCTCCCCGCCACAATTACGGAGGAAACGCCCAAATCCTCATACAATCCCCGCACTCTTTGTATAAACGGTGTGATGGGCTCCTCTCCCGCCGAGATAACCCTCTGCATCAGCTCGTCCCTCACCATAAAATTGGTGGCGGAGGTATCCTCATCTATCAAAAGCAGCCTGCTGCCGCTCTCGATGCTTTCTATCAGGTTTGCCGCCTGAGAGGTACTTCCGCTGGCATCCTCCGTGGAAAAGTGCTTTGTATCCTTTCCGTTTGGCAAGTGGCCGATAAAGGGCGAAATATTCACATTGGTTATACTGCGTCCGTCCTCTGCCCTAAGCTTAAACGCCGTGCTGTCGGTTATCACCAGCTCCCTGCCGTCTCCCACAATATGATTGTAAACTCCGTCCTGCAGCGCCTGCAGCACTGTGGATTTACCGTGATAGCCGCCTCCTACAAACAGTGTGATTCCCTTGGGAATACCCATACCCCGTACCGCTCCCCTATGGGGCAGCTCCATAGTTACCTCCATGGATGCAGGCGATGTAAACGCCACTGCTCCTTTCATAGGCTTTTCCGAGACGCCGCTTAATCTGGGCAGCACCGAACCGTTTGCGATAAAGGCGCACAAGCCCATATTGTCCAAATTATCCCTGATAAACTGCTGATCCTCACACAGCTCTATCGCCGCCTTCAATCCGCGTTTATCTATATTTTTGTAAAACAAACTTTTTTGCACACATTCAGGCAGAATCCGAAACAGCATTTTCTCCAGCTCTCCTGCATTGATGGTTCTGCCGTTTGCCGGAAAGCCCGCCTCAAAGCGAACCGTCACAACGCCCTGCGCCACGGCGCACGCCGTCCGCTCCAGAACCTCCTGTCCGCACTCGGATGCGCAGAGAAGCCCGCTTTTGCCCGAACCCTTTGCCTGAAAAGCGCCGCCCCGTATCTGCGCCCCGAAAAGCCTTGTGAGATGATCCTGCAGAGTCACCCTTTTATAAGAAGTGTCATAGTAATCCGCCGGTATACCTGCCTGCTCCCTCCCTACCCTTACGGAAACCCGGGAAGGAGCCGCAAACGGGTCCCCCTGCACATGGTCGATGGACAATATATATTCCCTAAAATCATATTCTCCCCTTAAATCCTTATATGCCGGATATCCCCTGTGGTCTATTTCCCTAAGCTTTTGTCTTAAATCATTTGCCGTCTTCATAATACGTCTTCATTTCCTTTCTCTTTAACTGTTTTGGAGAAGCCACCCTATTCCCTTTGCTATCCTCTGCCGTGGGTTCGCAAAATGTCCTCCCTGATTCCACTCCAGCTTATGCCTTACAACGCCGTTGTCTTCCCGCAGATATTGCTCCTGCCGTCGCATAGCGTTCCCGACGGAAGCCATGGCCTTATTGCGGGTATGCTCTTCCCTGCCTCCAAGGCTTAAATAAACCGCACTGCATGGAGGCGCCTGCGCCTTCGCCATAAATTCCTCCCACCCCGGATACCATAGCGACCCCGAACAGCAGGCGATTCCCTTAAAGCAGCCTGCCTTGTAAAACGCCCACAAGGAAAAAAGCCCCGCCAGAGAATACCCTGCCAGAAAACAATCCATTATCCCTTTCTCACCGTAATTATGCTTAATGTAAGGTACACATTCCTTCAACAGCCAGTCAAGGGTCCTCTCCCCGCCTCCGGCAAAATTCTGCGTACCAACCAAAGCAGGAGCCTCCCATGGAGAAAAATCCCTATTCCAATCCTGCACCTCATATGCCGCCAGTATATAAGCTTTTCCCGCCGCCAGAGTCTGAAGATATTCTTCCGTTTGTTCAACCTCACGGGCGCCGTTTTGCCCTACGCCCCAAAATATAACAGGTCCGTCCGCCCCTCTCTGAACAATATAACAGGTTCTCCCCAAAATACTCACTGTTTTCATACTTCCCCCGCACATACGGCCACTTATGGAATGGCATAATAGTTCCAGCTGAATTTCGATATAGTTATTGTATAATAAAAATTCTCCGCCGTCCAGCAGATAAGCTTTTGAAACATAATGATTGAATTTTAGCTTTTTTATGTTATGATATACAAAAATGACCTGTTTAAAGAAATCCGTGCAATTCTACATAGGAAACCCATCAGGTCAAAGCGCTTGAGGAGATACCGCCTGTCATATGAACGAAAATATCTTAATTGTAGACGATGAAAAGGAGATTGCCGACCTTGTGGAGGTTTATCTGAAAAACGAGGGCTATGAGGTCTTCAAATTTTATAATGCCGCGGACGCGCTGGAATGCGTAAACAGTACGGACTTAACGCTTGCCATACTGGATGTTATGCTTCCGGATATGGACGGCTTCACGCTATGCCAGAAAATTCGCGAGCATCACCTTTATCCCATTATTATGCTCACGGCACGAGTGGAGGATATGGACAAGATTACGGGACTGACGCTGGGGGCAGACGATTATATTACAAAACCCTTTAACCCTCTGGAGCTGATGGCACGGGTAAAGACGCAGCTTCGTCGTTATACCCGCTACAATGCCGCCGAAGCCGCGCTGCAAGAGACCGATTCCCACGACATCAGAGGACTGCATATCTCCCGAAACAACCATAAATGCACCATTAACGGAAGGGAACTGGACCTCACTCCCATAGAATTCAATATTCTGTGGTATCTGTGCGAGCACAAAGGCAGGGTAGTCTCCTCCGAGGAGCTTTTTGAAGCGGTCTGGGGAGAAAAATACTTAGAAAACAACAATACCGTAATGGCACATATAGCACGGCTCAGAAAGGAAATGAAAGAGCCGCCGCGTCAGCCAAAATTTATCAAGACAATCTGGGGGGTAGGCTATACCATTGAGTAGAAAAAAGAAACACTATAAAAGCGAACTGACAAGGCATATTCTGATTCAATACATGCTGTCTCTTTTGGGATTTTTTGTGGGATTTGTGCTGCTGGTGCTTTTTGCCTGGCGCATAACTACCCTCTTTATCTGGCAGCCTTACAACCCGTTATATCAATTATTACGCTGGATACGGGACTATTTGCTCCTTGTGGGGGGCACAATATGCTTTGTAGGATGGATGCTCATCACCTATTATTTCATCTCCAAGCCCCTGCGTTATCTGGATGATATTGTCGCCGCCTCCCAAAAGCTTGCCATGCCAGACTCCGAGGCAATTATCCTGCCGAACGCTTTAAAAAGCGTACAGGACGAGCTGAATCTGTTCAAGGAGCAGGCAGTCCACAACGCCATGTTAGCAAAGGAAGCGGAGCAACGCAAAAACGATTTAATCGTATATCTTGCCCACGATTTGAAAACTCCCCTTACCAGCGTTATCGGATATCTGGCCCTGCTTCATGACGAGCCGCAGATATCCCCCGCGCTGCGCGCCAGATACACCGGAATCGCACTGGATAAGGCGGAACGCTTGGAATACTTGATTAACGAATTTTTTGATATTACCCGGTTTAATCTGACGGCGCTCACCCTAGAGCCTGAGCGCACTAATTTAAGCCGTATGTTAGAGCAGATTATCAGTGAATTTGACCCGATACTGGACGAAAAGGAGCTATACTGGCACACCGAGCTTGCCTCCAATGTGGAGATTCTCTGCGACAGGGATAAGCTGGAGCGTGTATTTGATAACCTAATCCGCAATGCCGTCAATTACAGCTATGCCAAAAGCCGTATTACGCTTACCATGAGACCGGTGAACGATTGTGTGAAAATCTGCGTTCAAAATCATGGCAGAACCATTCCTCCCCAAAAGCTTGAGCGGATTTTTGACCAGTTTTTCCGTCTGGATTCTTCCCGTTCCTCAGCTACCGGCGGCTCCGGGCTGGGTCTCGCCATTTCCAAGGAAATTGTGGAGCTGCATGGCGGCAGTATCCATGCCGATAGCTCGGACGAAACCATTACGCTTACCGTATATCTCCCCAAATACAAAAATGCAGAGGCAGTTCACAACAGGAATTCATGACTGCGGTGAACTGCCTCCCTTATTTAATCAAATCCTTACTACTTCACTACGCTAATCTTAAGTCTTTCAAAGCATTCACGAGCGGACTCCTCCGACACGTTATTTCCCAACAGTACACCCGTGTTGGAATCCCCTATCAGTATGGCATAATTATACTCTGCCCCATTATAGGACCAAAAAATATACTGGTTTCCGTCCTTGCTGCCGAAATCAAGAAGCGTTGCCGTTTCGTCTGCATTTACCACTTCGGCATATTGGCTGTAATTTTCAGCGGTCATAAAAACACCCTGACTTAATGTCTCTTCATCATGAGAAATGACAAACGGCAAATTCGACGTTATATCATATTGATCCGAAGTATCCAGTGAAATTTTAACGGAATCACCCGTCTCTACGTTATAAGTATATGCCTTGCTCGTATTACAGCCTGCTAATGAAAGCAGCAAAATCATACCACTAACTAAAATACTTAATTTCTTTAACATAATCCTACCTCTCCTTTATTTTAACAAAAGTATAAATTAATTCACATATATTGTAAATCATCTTAAAAATTATTACAACTGCCACTCTTATATATTTCAAAAGCAATCACATCCCTGATATGTTCATCCATAAGTCAAACAGAATTTATATGCCGTCAGAAAATCGTATGATTTTCATAAAACAATTATAAGAATTTCTAAATGAAAACCGAAAATACCAAAACTCCCATCCTGATACAATCATTGAAACAGGACGGAAGTTTATCGTTTGGCAATTAATTATCAAGAAAAGAAAGGACAGGTGTACACTTTGAAAATCGCTATTTTTTTCGGAGGTTGTTCCTCCGAGTACAGCGTATCTTTGGAATCTGCATATGCAGTAATACGAAATTTAAATCAAGAAAAACATGAGGCGGTTCCCGTAGGCATTTCAGATAATGGAGAATGGTTCTATTTTACCGGAAATATAGAAAAAATCAAACAGGACGGCTGGCTGAACGAGGCGGACTGCATACCCGCAGCGCTCTCGCCAAACCGCGGCGAACACAGGCTTTTACTCTTTAGAGAGGAGAGCATAGAAGCGCTGCAAATTGATGCCGCCTTCCCGGTAATGCACGGAAAGTACGGTGAGGACGGCACTCTTCAGGGTCTGATTGAGCTGGCGGGAATCCCTCTTGTAGGCTGCGGCGTCCTTGCCTCCGCCCTTTGCATGGACAAAGACAGAGCTCACAGACTTGTCTCCCTTACGGGAATTGCCGTTCCGCAGGCGCTTGTTACGCAATCAAGCCACGACATAACAGAATCCTTGGAGTTTTCCCGTCAAATAGGCTACCCGCTGTTTGTTAAGCCGGTAAAGGCAGGCTCCTCCTATGGTGTGACAAAGGTCTCACAGGAAGCACAGCTGCAACCCGCCATTGAGCTTGCCCTCAAATATGACAACCAAGCGATAATAGAGGAGGCTATCGAAGGCTGCGAGGTGGGCTGCGCCGTCTTGGGCAATAGGGAGCTTATCTTGGGCGAAGTAGATGAAATTGTCCTTTCCGGAGGCTTTTTTGACTATACAGAAAAGTATACGCTGAAAACTTCCTCCATTTATGTACCCGCATGTATCGGCGCCGAAGCCTGCCGGCGAATTAAGGAAGCAGCCAAAACCATTTACAGCGCCTTGGGCTGCAGAGGCTTTGCGCGGGTGGACATGTTTCTCACTCCCGAGGAAAACATCGTTTTTAACGAGGTAAACACCATCCCTGGTTTTACGGAGCACAGCCGCTATCCCGGCATGATGAAGGCGGCAGGGATTTCCTTTCCCGAAATTTTGGACAGGCTCATCGAGCTTGCACTGGAACCCATAGATTGCTTGTGATTGGAGAAAAATATGATTGTACACTCTTTACCAAGACAAAATATTTACACCGGAAACCTGATTTTGGTAAATGCCGAACACGGCTATCAGGAAGAGGAAAGCAATGACCTGATGCCGGTGACGGAATTTCACGAGAGTATCCACATGAACCGCCGCGCCGCCGTGCTTTTATGCGAGCTGATGAAAAAAATAAACGGTTGGAGCAGCATTACGCCGGTCAGCGGCTGGCGCTCCATGGAGGAGCAGCAGAATATTTGGAATGATTCTCTTGCGGAAAACGGCTTGGAATTTACACAAAAATTTGTCGCCGCGCCGGGGCACAGCGAACATCAGACCGGGCTTGCCATTGATTTGGGTCTTAGTCAGGACAACATTGATTTTATATGTCCTGACTTCCCCTATAAGGGTATCTGCGAAACCTTTCGTAAAAATGCGGCAGATTACGGTTTTATCGAGAGATACCCTGCAAACAAGGAAGCCGTCACAGGCATCGGACATGAGCCATGGCACTTTCGCTATGTAGGTATTCCCCATGCCTTTATTATGTCGGAAAACCACTTGACTCTGGAGGAATACACGGAATTTATCAAATTATATCCCTACGGTGAACTCTGCTTCCATTATCAGTGGAATAAGCTGGACTTAACGGTCTCCTATCTTAAGGCTTCCCCTTCGGGAGATACCGTCCTTGAAATTCTGCCCCGGATGCCGTATTCCGTTTCCGGAAATAATATGGACGGCTTTATCATCACGGAATGGAGAGCCGCAAAATGAAGAAAAGAAAGACTTACTTCCCCCAAGGACGTGCCTGGATTGAGCTTGATACTCAGGCGCTGTGTCAAAATGTAACCGCGCTGGGAGCTCTCCTGCCGGAGGGCGTTACCTTGATGCCGGTGCTCAAGGCGGACGCCTACGGTCACGGCGCCGTACTCATCGCAAAAATGTTAAATTCCATGGGAATAAGGGCCTTTTGTGTGGCATGCATTACAGAAGGAATCGAGCTTAGAAAGCATGGAATAAAAGGTGAAATCCTAATTTTAGGTTATACACACCCCAGACAATTCTCCTTGCTCAGACGATACCGGCTGACGCAGACCGTACTTGACCACGCCTATGCCTTAGAGCTGAACCGTTATGGAAGAAAGCTGGCCGTTCACGTCGCCATTGATACGGGTATGCACAGATTGGGTGAAAGGGCGGAGCATAGAGAGCTTATCCGTCAGATTTTTGCCATGAAAAATTTAGAGATTCAAGGAGCCTACACACATCTATGCGCCGACGACACCGCCGACCCGGAAGCCGTTTCCTTCACCGGGAAGCAGGCAAAGACCTTTTCTGCCGTTATGAATCACCTGAAAAGACAGGGATATTGTGACGTCAAGACTCATCTTTTGGCAAGCTACGGCGTACTGAATTATCCCCAGCTTGCAGGCGACTATGCCAGAGTGGGAATCGCCCTGTACGGCGTCCGCAGCAGTCTGGCGGATTTGGACGCATCCGCCCCCTGCCTTAGACCCGTTTTATCCCTAAAGGCACGAATCACCTCCGTGAAAACTCTTTTCCCCGGTGAAAGCGCGGGCTATGGGCTTTGTTTTACAGCAGAACGGCAAATAAGAATCGCTACTTGCGCCATCGGCTACGCGGACGGACTGCCCCGCTCCCTCTCCTGCGGCGCGGGTTCAGTGCTGATAAACGGCTGCCGGGCGACAATTATCGGGCGCATCTGCATGGACCAGACAACTGTGGACGTAACGGATATCCCTCATGTATCCGCCGGCGGAACCGCCATAATCATCGGACGCTGGCGCAAGGAGGAAATCACCGTATATGAGCTTGCAGATAAGGCAGGCACGATTACAAATGAAATACTCAGCCGGCTTGGTGAACGGCTGGAACGGGTTGTAAAGGATTGAAGCGTCAAAGCTGCCCGTTCTCACGCTCCTGATTTTTGCCTATATCGCATATTTATTTAAAAAGTCATTATACTTTTCACTAAAATCATCCGTTCGATTTCTGGATTTACGCGAGGATTGATGCAAATTCATATTATTATCGGAAATATCCGTTATACATGCGGCGATATTTGAACAATGATGAGAAGTTCGTTCCAAATCCGTCAGTAAATCTGACAATATAAATCCGGCGCTAATTGAACATTCTCCCCGCTGCAGCCGCAGTATATGACGGCTGCGGATTTGTTCCTTTAGCAGTTTTGCAATCCGCTCAAGGACTTCCGCCGTAAAGGCGGCATCCGTATCATCATTCAAAAATGCTGTGGTTGACAAATCCAAAATTTCAATAACCGCCGCCGAAAACACATATATCTCCGATACGGCAGCTGTGGTAAACTGCAATTCTTTATTATTCATTTCCTCTGCCGATTTAACTATATTTACGGCATGGTCGGCTATTCGCTCAAAATCACCGATGATTTTTAGCAGCTTTGCCGCCTCGGCGCTGTTTGATTCACTAATCTGCTTTGCACTTAATTTTACAAGATATGTGCCAAGTATATCTTCATAATAGTCGGTTTTTTCCTCCTTTTCCCGAACGGAAGCCGCAAGCTCAGGCGAATATTTTTGTAAGGCTGATACTCCCTCCTTTAACGATTCGGAAGCAGTCTTTGCCAGAGCTGCCACCGTTTCCCGACAGCGCTCAAGGGCTATGGGCGGAGTAGCAAGCAGACGCTCGTCAAGCTGTTCGTATGTTTCCGGTTTTTTTGAATCCGGAACAATCTTATTTACGAGCTTCTCAAGAAAACCCGAAAACGGAAGCAGCAACACCGTACACAGAATATTAAACACCGAATGCGCTATGGCAATTCCAAAGAGCGAAGCTGCTCTATCCAAAAGTAAGGGATTAAAAAGCTCTTTTATAAGTGTGAACACCGTCAGCCAGACGACCGCTCCGATTGTATTAAAGGACAAGTGCACCATAGCGGCCCGTTTGGCATTTTTATTGGCTCCTACCGAGGAAAGCATTGCCGTTACGCAGGTACCTATATTCTGACCCATAATAATGGGAACAGCCGCTCCGTAAGAAACCTGTCCGGTTGATGCAAGCGCTTGTAAAATGCCAACCGACGCGGAGCTTGACTGAATGATTGCAGTAAGAATCGCTCCTGCCAATACCCCAAGGACAGGATTTTTAAACATTACAAACAGGCTCCGGAAATACGGCTCTCCGCCAAGACCCGAAACCGATTCGGACATTGTTTCCATACCAAACATAAGCGTTGCAAAGCCTAACAGAATAATACCGGTATCCTTTTTCTTATGACCCTTGCAAAACAAATAGAGAATAATACCTGCCGAAGCAAGAACCGGAGTGAACGACGAGGGTTTTAAAAGCCGTAAGAACAGGCTCCCGCTGTCAATTCCCGAAAGACTCAAAATCCACGCCGTTACGGTCGTTCCGATATTTGCGCCCATTATTACATTGATTGCCTGTTTAAGCGTCATAAGACCCGAATTCACAAAACCCACTACCATAACCGTTGCAGCCGAGGAGCTTTGAATTACAGCCGTCACCCCCAAACCCGTTAATAGCCCTGCCAGCCTGCCGGTTGTAAATTTTCCTATCATTGAACGGATTTTTTCGCCGGCACGCCGTTCCAAAGCCTGTCCCATAATATTCATGCCAAAGAGAAACAGACTCAGTCCGCCAAGCAGCGTCAAAATATTAAAAATATCCACAAAATCACTCCTTCTCGATTCAATATCACATCATTATTTTACGTTTTTATTGGAATTTTAAAAGCCAAAGCCCTGCTTCGTCACAGACAAATTTTACCTAAATACAAATAAAAATAAAGTAAACGGCATAACAAAGCAACATTATAATTCCGCTAAAACGTTCCATCCTTCTGCTCTTAACGCCGCATATCCACAAAAGCACGCCCGAAAAAATTGCCGCCGCCGTATCCGCATAAAATCCGTACGAAAACGGCACCTCGGTAATCAACGCGGAAATTCCTATAACAAACAATATATTAAAAATATTGCTGCCTACAATATTTCCTATGGCAATATCGGCATTGCCTTTCCTTGCGGCCGATACAGATGTAAATAATTCAGGCAGTGATGTTCCCAGAGCCACAATCGTCAAACCGATAAAGCGCTCGCTCATCCCCAAAATCCTTGCTATTTTACCGGCCGCTTCAACCGCTATGTCGCTTCCGACTATAATAAGTGCGAGACCCGCAAGCGCTCCTAAAACAGCCTGCTTAAGCCCGAGTCCTTTTGCGGCGCACGCGTCTCGGTCTCCGCCTTTCCTTGCCGTCACAAACAGATACGCTAAATACGCCGAAAAAACAATCAACAATATAATGCCGTCAAAAAATCCCACATCCCCGCTCAGACCTTGAAGAAGTAAAAGCAGCGTTATCAAAATCATAAACGGAATTTCTACAAATACTGTGGATTTTGAAACCGCAAGAGGGGTAATGACCGATGAAGTTCCCAATATAATCAGGATATTTAATATATTGCTTCCCACAATATTTCCCACGGTAATATCCGCGCTGCCTTTTAAGGCCGCCGTAATACTTACGGCGGCTTCGGGAGCGCTGGTTCCCATTGCGACAATCGTCAAACCAATAATAAGCTGTGGTATTCCTAATCTTTCCGCTATGGACGAAGCCCCGTCCACAAACCAATCGGCGCCCTTTATCAACATAACAAAGCCAAACAAAAGAAACAGTAGTGAAATAAATACCTCCATAATTATCCTTCCTCCTGCGCATCACGAGCTTCCCTAAACTCAAATATTTCATTTTGCAGCTTCTTGTCCATGCTTATAAAAACAAAAAAACGAGACACTTGCTGCATAAAATGCAACAAAGTCTCGCTTCTTACTTACAAAACCGGATTCTCCCTTGAAAATCGTATTGACGGTAAAGTAAACATGAGCTTCCTCATGCAAGCTACTCCCTTTATCTTTTTCATGATACCACAGAATATTTGGCTGTGTCAATCCATGCGTACTAAATTACAAACCTTGATTTTTACTCACAAATTTACTGCTGCAGGATTCTCAGGTAATGATTTGCCTCCCGAAGTACATGGTCTGCCAAAAGAGGAAGAATGACGGAACGAATCCTACACTCCGTAATCCCCTCCGTGCCCGCCGCCTTGAACTGCCGATATTTATCGGTAGTCTCTATGGTTTTTCTGGTCAACTCATCCATAGTCCGCAAATCCTGCTCTCTCGCCTTATCCAACAGCCGGCAGTAATCCTCGGCAAATCCGTCCGCCGCCTTCATCAGCTCACATTCCGTAGGATCCAAAAGACCTCTGATAAACTGGGCATGCTCCATCATAATCTGGTTCCAGAATATCTCCATTTGCCGCCTGTTCCTTGCAGGAATCTCTCCTCTTCTCTCCAACTGCGCTATTGTCTCACGATACAGCTTAGCCTCCCTCAAAATATGCTCAATCAGCAAAGGATAATTTGCCGTGTAAAGCCTGCAATTCAGCACTTCACACAAAATCTGCTCCTTAAATTCTATAAGCTCATCTAAAAGCCTTAAAATACGGCGGTTCAATTCCCTCACATTCCATATAAGCTCCCTGCTAATCCTTCCGTTCCATCCTGAACGCAGCCTTTTTTCCGCCTCCGTAATCCTGCTGTCAATATCAACTCCCGACAACGCTTTCGTTTTTTCCTCTGCCGCTAATGTAAATTCCGTTACGATTTCCCCGCTGTCAAGTACTCTCCCGTCCACTCTTCCGTCACTAAGCCAAACCGCGCGCCTCAGTTCATCCTCAAATGCTTCCCGGAAACGGTCGGCACGATTCCTAAAATCCGTTTCAAATGCAGGAAACCCTACCAGCAAAAACAGCGCGTGCTCCTTCATAATTCTTCCGAAAAAAAGATGGGTTTCCAGTGATAATGATACATATTCCCTCATTATTCCGCATATCCTTATAATTTATCATTCTTAATACAATATGCAGAAAATTTGAGGAAGTTCGTCAAATTGCGTCGAAACGGCCAATGCCTTTTGCAGAGCCGCCTTCCACGTTCATTCCGTAAAATTAACGTCTTATCCAAGGCATTATTATAAGCTTCTGTATCAATGATTATTGATATTTAGCGCTTAGATGCAAGGAAAATTGTAAGCTGCAAAAAACTTCTTGGTATAAAGCAGCTTTAAAACATCCACTGTATAACATTCTAAACCATGCCTCTCCTGTTTTTTACAATTGCTTTTTTACTATTATTCTTTGCTTGCTTAGATATTGTTTAACCGTCCTATAAAATAAAAACCGTTTGATTTATTACCATTCATAGTCGTAAATGTCAAATGCCTGTATTCCTGTTCCGAAAAATCTTTCAAGAGCTGCTTTATCCATGTCTCATCATGGTGTCGGCACACTGCGCCCTCCGGCAGTTCAAACACACCATATACGCCATAGGTTTCTTTATATTTTTCATACCTCACAAGGTTACGCTCGTCTGTATTTAACAAGAAATCGTTTACATACAAAATTCCCTGTGGCTTCAATATCCGCTTAATTTCTGCCAATAGCTCCTTTTGCTCCTCATTTGTCCGTATACAGGTTAAAACCGCAAAGAGAATTACAGCGTCAATACTTGCGTCCGGCAGGGCGATTTCAGCGCCTTTTTTTACCCGTAAATCAAGATAGGAAAACTGCTGCTTTCCCCTTTCTATCATGCCTTCTGAAAAATCAATGCCAATTAGGTTACGGTAACCATTATGATATAGTTCGTTAAGCGTTCTTCCATATCCGCAGCCCACATCAAGGATAATACCGTCCCTTTTTACATATTTCAAAAATTCCCCGGCTTGAAATGGCGTGGTAAATTGCTTTTTCTCTGATACACTATTCCAATATTCCTCTTGCTTCATTTCCATTTTACCTCCTTTTCTTGAATTATACAAAAATCCGTGATAACCTGTTATGAGAAATCTCACACTGGTTGAAAGGACTGGAATTATGATAGTGATTCGTAAAAATGAATTATTAGAGGAATATTACAATCATCTTCCATTGTCGGACTATTTCGGTTTCGACATACGCCCCTACACGTCAATCGTAAAATTTGATAGTGCGGAAAACATTTTGTATGAGGGCGAAAAACCCGATTCTCTGTATTATTTAATAAACGGGCGGGCAAAATTGTTTCTTTCCCATGAAAACGGGCGCATTTCTCTAATAAATTTCCTTAACGCTCCCTGCTTTGTCGGGGAAATGGAATTGCTTGGCGCGCAGGAGGCAGCCAACGGAGTAATCGCTATTACTCCCTGTACGTGTTATAAGATTCACACAAACAATTGCAGGGATAAAATACTGAACGATACAAAATTTTTGCGTTATCTTTGTCTTTTCCTAAGTCAGAAGGCAATCAGTAACACCTATAATTACTCAAAAAATCAATCTTATCCCCTAGAGGTACGCTTGGCAAATTTTATTCTGCTGACCTCATGTAACCAAATGTATAGAGAAAAGCATACAGAGGCTGCGGAATTTTTAGGTGTGACTTATCGTCACTTGCTCTATGTTCTTGCCGATTTTGTAAAGAGGGGGTACTTGAAAAAAAACAAACAGGGTTATTATATTCAAGACTTGAGCGCTCTCCGTAAAATAGCAGAGAGTAATTAGCAATAATTCTGTTTTCTAATAACAATAATGAAGGGGAACTTTGCAGTCATCAGAGTTAAGCAGTAAGCTTATTCCCGGGTATCTTCAAACTGATATTTTTTAAGTTATTTTCTTTTGCGCCCTTAACAGAGATATACTTCTGTGTTTCCTCATTCATGATTTATACCTCCTAGACTGGGTTTCAAACATTTTAGCGTATGTGCCGTTGTTCCTCATTAACTCTTCATGTGAACCGTCTTCAGCCACCTTTCCATTTTGCATCAAAATAATCCTGTCCGCCATTTTTGTTGTCGATAGCCTATGAGAAATAATAACAATAGTTCTCTCCGGCAACATATTAAATACCAGCTCATTAAATTCGCTTTCTGCTTTAGGATCCAAAGTGCTTGACGGTTCATCTAAGACCACAAGTTTTTTGTTACCTGACAGCACTCTTGCCAGCGCCAGCTTTTGCTTTTGTCCCCCTGAGAATACCACGCCGCTGCCATTGAATTCTCTCGAATAATCGCTGTCTCCTTTATCAGGCAAGCGCTCTATTACATTACTCAGTCCAACCATATCCAGCGCCTTATTCAAGTTGATGACTTCCGCTTTTTTGTCGACGATGTCCATTTTGACATTTTCATATAGCGTTAACGCAAACAGCTGGAAGTTTTGAACCAATATACTACATATATTTTTTCGATAGAACTCCAAGTCATAGTTTTGAATATCAATTCCATTTACAAGAATTTTACCTTTGTCAGGATCATACAGCCTCAGCAACAGCTTGACAAGGGTACTTTTTCCCGCGCCATTATTACCGACAATTGCTACTTTTTCATGCGCATTGATTTTTAAATTTAATCCGTCTAAAATATAGTGTTCGCTGTCATATGAGAAGGACACGTCAACAAACTCAACTGTAATCGGCGTATCGGCGTTGCTTTGCAGCCCCTTATCCGATACTATGTGGTTTTCCATTTCCATGAAATGAATGAACTTATCAATGTAAATACTGTTATTATGTAATTCCTTTATTGAATTAACAAAATTATTCATGCTTCCTTTTATTGTACCGTAGGCATTCCACAAAGCGGTCATTACGTCAAAAGTATATGTACATTTCACAAGAACCATGTACGCCAGATAAAATAATGTCACAAAATCCCCAAGGATTTTCTTCATCAAATTATCTCCGGAGCAAATAATCGCCTTTTTGGTTCCATAAGCAGCATGAATCTCGCTAAGCTTTCCCGAGGAAGATCTCAGTTTCTCAAACAAAACACCGCCAATGTTTGTCATTTTGATGTCTTTAGCATTTTGCTTTAAGAAAAACATGCGATTGGCATAGTCGATTTCTTTATTATAAGGCATGGTTTTATTATAAATTTCGCCGTTCATTTTGTTCAGCTTAATCTGATATAAAGAGGAAAGAACGTTAATTACAACTGCCAAGATAAAAACAACAAAATCCAAAGAACTAATAATATAAAACAACGAGAGCAATACTGCTAGGCTTTCAATCAAATTAACAAAATTCCTGTAAGTATTCCAAGCCCTAGTATTTGATTCATTGTTGGCAACCACCAGATTATTGTAATACTTCTGGTCGTCATAGCAGCCAAGGTCAATTGAGCTGGATTTTTCAAACAGCATTTTTGTGAAAACATGATTGACCTTAATTTCTGCGCTTTTTGTCAAACTATTATTATGTATTCCTTCTATTGCCGTATTAAACAGCAGTACCAAACCATAATATACGCACGTGGCAATAATTAACTGTGTCACAGTTTTCTGCGTTTCTTCCGGATGAGTAATAACAAATTCTACCGACTTGACAATGTATTGTATAAACAGAACGTTTCCCACGGTATTAAACAATACGCTTCTAATTATGGTCAGTAATGCATAGCAAACAGAATACAGTGGAACTGTTTTAAAAAATATTTTCAACATGTACAGATTATTATGTATTACTTCTTTCATGATTTACTCCTTGCGCTTCATTTGTACATCTATCGTTCAATACAGCTTTGGCATCGTCTCTATAGTATTTTGCCTGCAAATTGAACATATCCGCATATTTTCCTCTTTGACATATCAATTCATCATGCGTTCCCTGCTCAACAATCTGACCATTTTCCATAAAGTAAATCTTATCTGCTATTTTAGATGCCGAAAATCTGTGAGAGATATATATAACGGTCTTATCTGCCAGATAACTATTAATTGTCTCAAAAAGCTCTTCTTCTGCAATAGGATCAAGCGCGCTGGTCGGCTCATCTAAAATGTAGAGCTGCTTTTCCGGGTCGATAAAGATCCTTGCTAACGCCAAACACTGGCTCTGTCCAAGAGAAAGCATCTCACCCGAATCAGATAGTTCATGGGTCAGCTGAGTGTTAAAACCGCCTTCATAATTATTTATCTTTTCTTTCAGGTGAAACAAATTCATAATATTTTGCATTTCTTCATCCGAATAAACCTTCGTATCCATTGCGATATTTTGTCCGATGGTTGTAGCATAAACATTTATGTCCTGAAAAACCACCCCGTATTTGCTACGATAGTTCTTTACATTGTAATCACAAATATTCTTTTGATTATAAGTGATACGACCCTGAGCCGGATCGTATAGCCGCAAAAGCAGGTTAATCAGTGTAGATTTTCCTGCCCCGTTATAGCCAACCAGCGCAATCCTTTGTTTTGGCTGAATTTCCATGCAAATATCTTTCAAAACATAAGTATCATTATTATTGTACTTAAAATACAGATGCTCTATCTTAATTCCACAAAAAGATACATCCACCATTTCATCTTTGTGTGAAACGATTTTCGGTTCATACTGATAAAATTGATTAAATTTATTTAAGTAGATATTATCATTCAATATGCCATTAAAAGAGCTTATCACAGAAGACGCCCTCCAAGTGAACTGTGCTATCGCTCCCAGCAAAGGCAGGAACAATGCAATCGTTACCGTTTTATCAATGACGATTCTATGTATAGAGATAAGTGTTGTAAGACAAGATACAATTCCAAATCCCAGAAAAACTTGAACACTGTCAAACATTGATATTTTTTTGTAATACTTTTTTAGAAGCGCCATCAATCCCGCAAATGCATCATCGAGTATTTTATTCAGAACGTTTTTCACATTCGTGGTCCTTAATTCTTGAGCACATTCTGCCTGAATGGAAATTCTTTTCACATAATCATATTTTCGTTGGTATTTTAAGCTCTCATTTGTATAACAATACCTGAGTCTATTAACAATAGGCTCAAAAAACAAGCCCATTAAAACAGAAATAAGCGATATCATTACAATGACAAAATCCACCTGCGCAAAATATCCAATCAACACGATAACGCAGCATAAATGGGAAATAAACTGAGATACATTGTTTAAAATACTCTTTACTCTGTCAAATAAATCATTTAATGTAAACGTTACGTTATCGTAGTATTCCGGATTATCAAAGCATTCTATATCAACCGTCGTAATCTTCTTATATATCATTTCCTTTAAAAACAACGAAAGCCTGACGTCATTTTGGGGAACATACTTCTGATTATAATAGGAGCTCAATAGTTCAAACACAATATTGATCAGCACAAAAACAATCAACACCTTACTAATCTGAATGATATTTTTCCCTTTTTCCACCGTTTCCATAAAATATGCAAAAAAGAGCACATTATAAAATATCGAAAATAGATCGTTTACAACTGTAAAGAAAATATTCAGCCATACCCGCGATGCGCAGGCCTTACATATTGTCTTTAGCATAAATTTGTAATTATTAAAAAGGTGATTTTTCATAAACACTCCTTTAGTCTCTCGTTTTTTGTTTTTATTAAAAATCACAGAGCTTTTGTAATGGCGAATAACTCTATTAACCACTCAACAGGCAGTTTGATTGTATGGTAATCCCTTCCCACTGGCGGCTTTGCCCAGCTTGTTTCATCACACCAAGATGCACCGTGTCCGCTCTTCGGAAACACATATCATTCAAACGGTATTTTGTTCTCGTTCAGTGCCTCTTTGCAGTATAATAGTTATCTTCGTAAGTACTATATAAAAACGTAAGAGGTGGTTCCCCTGATTTACTTGTATATCACAAGCGGCCGGCTTTAGATTTTCAAGGCGACTCTCTCCTACATGTCCGGCTAAAAACGCTTCGCAATGCCCAAGCCTTGTGGTAAGAATCGTCGAATATAAAATACAAGCATTTGGTTTATGAAGCTCCATCCCGATTTCTTCTACAGAAAGCACTTTTTCATTATTCCAAAGCGTAGCAACACCGGCTCACAAATGACCGCCTATCGAGAAACCGCGCACTGCAATCCTATCCTTAATGCACATTTCATTCTACTGCATTTTCGCGAATGATTTGAATTGTCATTACCAAAGCCCGTTGCGGTTCGGGGAAACAATGGGGCTCCACACAATAGTAAAGTATTGCGGCATGAAAACCGGCTATATTGCATGGCCGCCTTCTCACCCTCCTTACAAGCCTCTGAATATCCTCCTCCCGGTACGACAATTATCATGGGCCTCTCTGCCTATCCGGTAAACGTAATTGTAATGCGGGTATAAACCCGTATTCTGTTTCTGCTTTCCTCACATCGACAGTAAAATGACGCATTCAAAAACCACCCTTTGAATTTTTAGAATATTATATCCTAAATTCAAAAGGTGGTGTACAAATGCAAGGTTTATGCTTTTCTCATTTCTGTATGCAGGCTATATAAGATATTTGCTTTTTGCTGCAAACCAAGTAGCGCCTGTAAATAATAATCCGCACAGCTCTGTAAATCTTCGCCTTCTTCCGGCTTAATCAATGCTTTTTTCGCATCTGCATACGCACCGGAATCCATTTTCTGAAGAAATTGGGAAATTGCCATAATGCTGTAACCGGTATCTAAAAGTAATCGAATTACATGCATACGATTTACAACTGCCTGAGAATAATATCTTTTTTGATAGGCTGCTGCTTGGGGAATCAGCCCGTTGCGCTCCCAATTTCGGATAGCTTCTTCTGTTGTACCTACCAGTCGGGCCGCCTGCTTTTTGGTATATCGTGTATTCGAGATTTCCCGAAGGCTAGTTTCACCTACAGCGATTTCAATGACTTTCCGGGTTCGTTCGATATCCTCCTGTATTGCCTTTTGGTATTCGGCGGCGGCTGTCTCATATGCGTTTAAATCCCACTCTTTCGCCGTTGCAATTAATTGCATACTGGATTTTCGTAATCTTCGATTTACAAAACCACCAAACACAAGGCGGCATATTTTCACTTGATACAAATGATGTTTCGTATAAACCCGATATCCGTTCGGTAACCGCTCTACCTTTTCCAGAAAACCACATTTTTCATAAAATCGTATGGTTCCTTCTTTCACGCCGGTTACCTTTGCCAATTCTCCGACCTTATACATTGCTCTGCTCCTCTACAAAAGATTGTCTTCAGTGATATCAGTTTGTGCAAGTTGATTTTAAGGATTTAATGACCTTTGGTCTTTTCCTTTTGGCATTGCTTACGTTTGTCTTTACGTTTTATAAGTAACCGTACATAGAAAAACCACCCCTAAACTTTGACCGAGTACGGGGTGGATTCTTTATCTACATTATTTGGTCAACCCACCTTGTGGGCGATTGTTCCTTTTATATATTTAATATAGCATGCCTCTTCTATTTTTTCAAGAAGAAAATCCTTTCATTACAATTCCATATTTATGGAAAATCATAGAAATATACTTCTTATACGCCCTTATTACATTCAAAAAACGCTGTATTTATCAGCATTTCAAGCCTTATTACTTATCAAGGCTTTTCATCGTGGGGAAATCTTAACTTTTCGGGAATAACTTTATATTGTCCGCCCATTGTCAGCTCACCTAATGGCAAACCGCAAATAAGAAGAATACTTAATATAATTACAATTGAAAACAAACATGCACCGATTATAGCTACCACTTTCTACCTCCAAAAACTAATATGTTTTTATTTTTCACAAATATTTTGCTCTCGCTTCACTCGATATTTTCTTAATCCTAATCCAATAAAGAATACTAACGCCGTAGGTACTATTCCGGATATTGGATCTAACATAACAGAATATCTTTCCTCAATCTGAAATACATTAGCTGTTACAAACAACATAGTAGGTACTGCATCTTCCATTGAATGTAAGATAACACAAGACCAGACAGAATTTGTTAGTCTGCGTATTTCTACAAACATTGGCGTCCAGAAAATCATTAATACACTTCCCACTATCACCATCATTGGTCTGCTAATCTCTGTAAAATATTCGTCCGGCAGGAAAAACATATAGTATGTAATATGCCACATTCCCCAGATTAAACCATTCGTCAAATACAAATACCAATCATTCATTCCTATTTTTTCTAAGTTTAGAAACAGATATCCCCTCCATGCAAATTCTTCAAATATATTCTTTATAAAATTTGCAAAAAATGTGGTAAACATCAATCCAAATAAAGCATTTAACTCAATCTCTCTTACAATTAATCCTCCGCTAATTTTTGCCAAAATTACGCTAACTAGCGTTATGCAAGGAAAGACCATGACTGCAATTGCATACCATTTTAAATTGTTTTTAAAATTTGGTCGAATGCCAATTCTATTCAAATCCTTGTTGATAATTTGTAATGCGATACCTGTAGAAAAGGGGAGTACTAACCATAATCCCATTCCCAGCGAATTGCCTTCTGGTTGTTCTGTAAGTAATTGATCCATGAAATATCCGAAGCTTCCTGCCGTGATTGTCACAAATATAAATACCGCTAGCATAATTTTGTCTCGTTTACATACCTTTTCATTCATTGTTCACTTACCTCTTGTACTCTCTATTTTCATTTCTTAATATGGCTAAAAACCATTCCTTATCCGGCAACTTCAGATCATCTCTAGAAACTAATGTTTCCGCAAACCCTTGAACACTACTGTAAAAGAGTACAGAAAGCGTCATAGGATCTCCCGGTCTGATTTCCCCTAATTCCTGCCCTTTTTCTATGTACGGAACACTCATCGCCTCTACATCATGCTCTTTTATCATTTGAGTTGCACGCTCTGAAACATCTTTTGCATTTATGGCTACCAATCCCATAAAAACAAACATTCTTGCCGCAAAATTATTTTGTGTTGCCACAGATAAAAACCAATCAATCTGTTTTTCAAAAAAAATTATCGGTGACTCGCCTTCGCCATTATCAATTATCAATTTTTCACATCCAATTTCTACTAATGCCTCATAAAGTGCCAGCTTATTTGGAAAATAGTGAAACATCAGACCTGAACTTATTCCTGCTTCTTCTGCAATTTTTCTAGTGGATGTTCCATAAAATCCATACCGGATAAAATGATTTAATGCAATATCTAAAATCTGCCATTTCCGCACTTCATGCTGTTCTTCTTTTTTTGTCATCCTTACCTCCGTGTCTATAGATAAATCCATTTCTTTCTTACGCTTTATATATTAAGCATATGCTCAACTTTTGTCAAGCGCTAATATTGTATGTATTTATTTCTGCTCCCCCTTAATCAACCGAACTTATACATATACAAGAAAAATGTAACGAATCTTTTATAGCTATACCGGCTTCTTGACAATCATAGTTATCCCGACTTTTTTATTATCCCGACCATTTCCGGAAAAGCGGATAACTACGGGCTTTCTGCCCAAAAAGGTCGGGATAACTTTTTCATAAAAGGCGGATATCTGACCGCCCAGACGCAGATGCCTTAACGCAAAAGGTCGGGATAATTATGGACGCTATTTCAGTCCATACAGCTTTTTCAAAATCTCCTCGTCACTGACACTGTACTTTGGCAGGTCAATCCCGGCGATCACATCACGCCCCATGGATTTTTCAATCGCCTTCCGTTTCTGCTCGGTATCCGCATAAGCATAGACCAGAGTGGTTTCAAGATTGGAATGGCCAAGCCACTGGGATATCAGCGAAAGAGCCATGCCATGCCGGTAAAGATGCATCGCCCGGCTGTGCCTCCAGAGATGCGGATGTACATTTTCCGGAACTTCAGGACAGTTCCTCCTTGCCGATGCCCCATACCGCCGGAGAAATTTCCTGACATTGTCATCTGACATGGGATGCCTTGTGCCGCATTGTTCCACATAAAAAAGCGGCTGCTGGGAATGCATATGTCCGTCTGGATGGAACAGCTTCATATAATTCTGGAAGTGGTTTATTGTTTCCGGCATCAGTGGCACGCTACGTATTTTTGAGCCTTTTCCTTTCAGTATTGCTATGGGCGTGTTTCCGAGACGTATGTCACAGACTCGCAGATCTAGCATCTCCTGTATACGCGCGGTGCTGTCGTATATAAGGATCATAAAAAACTGATCCCTTACCCCACGGCGTGTTCCTGCGTCAGGCTGTTCCAGCAGGGCTTTTACTGCGGCTTTGCTCATGTAATCCACACCTGAAAGTTTTTCCTGTTTCTGCCTTGGTATCTTATCAAGCCCTGCCTGCAGGACGATATTTTCCGGGGTGGCTGCCGCTGCGTAACGGAAAAAAGAACGGATACAGGCAAAATGGTGGTTCCTTGTGGATGCGGGGCATCCTTTCTCTGCAACAAGCCAGTCAAGGTAACCGCTGACCGTGCAGCTGTCCAAAAGGTCAAAGGTGACTTCGCTGATGGAAATACCGTTGACTGAAGCGGCATACCCTATGAGCTGGTCGAGCGCTATGCGGTATGCCTTTACCGTATTGGTGCTGGCGCACATCTGGCTTGGGAGATAGATTTTCAGGTAGTCATGCACCATCTGGAAAAATGCCTCGTCTTTTATTCGCCCCATAGTTCCACCTCCGGTGTCATCTGCCTTAAGGAATCCCAGTCTATGCCGGCTGACTTTACAAGGTTTTCCGG
>CAMNSZ010000015.1 GCA_946557105.1 uncultured Lachnospiraceae bacterium
CGGTAAGGCACAGCACTTTGACTGCTGCATTCGCTGGTTCGAATCCAGCTAGCCCTGTTTTTTATTTTTGTGGGATATTAGCTCAGGCGGTAGAGCACTTGACTTTTAATCAAGTTGTCCGGGGTTCGAATCCCCGATGTCTCATTAAGCCAGTAAACTGATTGTTTGCTGGCTTTTTATTAACTTTTGATTTGAGGGCTTCCGTTCATTTTATCTGATTATAATAAGCAGGGGGTATATAGTGTGAAAAATTCATTTTTCACACGGCGATTTGTGTCTGCGCGTTGCTTGCCACAAAGTCGCTTATGCGCAAAGAGCAGCGCAGAAATGGGGATTGATATGAATAAGAAAAAGAACAGCGCTTTTTCAGCGGCGGTTTTGATATTGACCATGGTTTCGGTTATTTTGACAGGCTGTGCCAAGGCCAAAGATGCAGGCTCTGCAGGAGAGAGCAGCGAGAAGACGGCGGACGGCAGCAAGCGCGTTGAATATGCGCAAGGCGATACAAAAGAAACCGTCGGCGGCACGAAAGAGTCTGATGCTGCAAAGGAGGCTGCGGGTGCGGAGGGAACCGAAGGCATGGAGTCGGCTGTAAATAAGGAGGACATGCTTTCTGAGGAAAAAGAATTGATTATGACAGCGGTAAGCGATAGGGAGAGCGGTCAAATGAGGCGTCCGGTGTCGCCTAAGCAGCCTATGTGGCTGATACATATTGATTCTTGGAATTATGCGGATCCACAGAAAATAATTGATTTAATACCGGAGGATATTAAGCCCTATGTGGTTTTTAATATTTCTCTTTCCATTAATTGGGATAAGGATGCCAAAAAGTGGAGAATTGTGCATGACGGCTATGAGACGGCGAAATCATGGCTGAGAACCTGCGCGGACAATCAGGTGTGGGCGATGGTTCAGCCTGCAAGCGGCGGGCAGTGCCATTTCCCGGATTATGACGGCTCCACGGATTATGAAGAGACCTTATATGCGGAATTTTTCAGGGATTATCCTAATTTTCTGGGCTTTAATTACTGTGAGCAGTTCTGGGGCTTCGATCAGGTAGATTTTCCTGTCTCGGCTAAGCAGCGTTACAGGCATTTTGCAAATCTTTTGAAGCTTAGCAATAAATACGGCGGGTATCTGGTAGTAAGCTGGTGCGGAAATCAATGGAGCCCTAATATTAATCCTCTAGCCATGATAAAACAGATTCCTGAATTTGAGCAGGCATGCAGGGATTATACGGAGAACTTTATTTTGGAGGAGAAGTACACACAGGTAAGCTATATCGAGGATATGGAAAGTCTTGTGTACGGCGCCTATGTCTCCGGTTATTGCGGTAATTTTGGCGTGCGCTATGACGAGAGCGGTTGGACGGATTCCACATGGACGGGAACGGGGGAGGCTACAAAGGACGAATACAGACAGTCCACGGGGCTGCCCATTCATTTGGAGCGCATGGCGCTAAACGGAGCAACGGTGATTGACGGTCCGGAATTGATATGGGTGGACGATTTTAAGGAGCTGGAGGCAGTCAAGGGAAGCGATGGCTATACCTCCCGCGCATGGAAAATGTGCGATCAATTCCAGAATAATATGATTGACTTGTTTAGGAAGGTGCTTGACGGAACGATACGTATTCCTGACCGTGAGGAAGTAATCGCACGGACGAAGGTCATTCTGATTAATGATATGAGCTTTGGCGGTGCGGATTCGATGTACAGCACGCCCGAGGATTTGTTCGAGGGCTTGTACCGTATGGAGGACGACGGTAATTTAAGAAGCAATTATAACCTTTATAAAAGGACGGGGCGTTATCCAACGATTCCCATGGCATATGCCCTTGCGGATGAAACGGCGAATTCCTTTGAGCTGGTTCTGAAAAAAACGGAATTAAAGGCGCGCTGGAAGGAGCCGGGGGATAAGGTAAGTGAATTTGACGCATTGTTTCCGGAGGAATATCAGGGAACCTGCTATGTGGGTCGAAATGAGAATACGTGGGTAACCTACAATCCTTTTAAGAACGGAACAATAGCAGAGGCGTCCATCCCTCTAAAATATAATACTTGTGAAAGGCTTGAGCTGGAATATTCGGGTTATTCATCAGGGCTTATCAATGAATACGCGGATTATATGGAAATTTATCTTACCAATTACGACGAAGAGGACAAGGGGCTGAAAACGGACGTAATTAAAATTTACGGAAGCAGCGAGAAACCTGTTTATACCTATCGAGACAGGGGGTATAATCAGAAAGCAAGCGTGCTGGAGGAGGCGTGGGAGGATGGAGTGCTGACTCTGACTGTAAAGCACAACGGACCGCTGGATATTTTGATAACCTGTGAGGGAACGGCGGCTGACAGGCTGACACAGTATAGACAGGCGGAGCTTTCGCGGCCTGAGGAGCCGCCCTATTATACCGGAATACGTCAATATGAGGCGGAGCTGTTTGATTATAAGAATATCGAAGAAAACGTGCCGAACGGCTGTTGGACCGACACAGAGGGCTTTCAGGGGCAGGGCTTTTTGAAGCTTGGAACAAATGAAAGGGCAGCCGTCAGAGATACCGTGACGGAAAAGAGAGGCGGGTTGTTTGCACTGAAGCTGAGGTATTCCTGTGAGGCGGCATGTGAAGCTGTCGATTTATTTGTAAATGATGTGAAAATAGCTACGCTTTCTCTAGAGAAAACAGATACGATGAGCGACTGGCGTGTTTGCGGGCAGATGATACCTCTTCATGCCGGTGAAAATATCATAGAGCTGAAGGTGTCTGAAGCGCTTCCGGGTATGGTGTATCTGGATAACTTCACGATATCAAAACCCGATACGGGGAAAGCAGACCGATGGCGGAATGGCGATATAGATTTAAGTACATTGTCTCGGCAGGCGGAGACGTAAAAAGCAGTACAGAAATGAGGAATTTATGCAGCAGGAGAACAAGATGGGTGTTATGCCCATAGACAAATTATTATTATCCATGTCACTACCCATGATGCTGGCCATGCTGGTACAGGCGTTATATAATATTGTGGACAGTATTTTTGTTTCCCGGATTGACGAATATGCCCTGCGCGCCGTGTCGCTGGCGTTTCCCGTACAAAGCCTGATGATAGCGGTGGCGGTGGGAACGGCCGTGGGTCTCAATGCCTTTGTATCTAAGAGTCTGGGTGAGAAGGAATATGAAAGGGCAAATGCCATTGCCAACAACGGTATTTTTATCGAAACGGTAAGCTATGTTATATTTGCATTGGTGGGTATCTTTTTAAGCGGTCCCTTTTACAATACCCAGACGCAGATTGCTCAGGTGAGACAATATGGTGTGACTTATCTTACAATCTGCTGTGTGGCGAGCTTTGGGATTTTTATGCAGATAACCTTTGAAAGGCTGCTTCAATCCACCGGAAAGACCTTTTATACGATGCTTACGCAGGGAATAGGAGCGGTTATCAATCTGATTTTAGACCCCATTTTGATTTTCGGATATTTCGGTCTGCCCCGTATGGGCGTTGCGGGCGCGGCCACGGCTACCGTCATAGGGCAGATTGTGGCGGCTGTGCTGGCTGTTATTTTTAATTTGAAATATAATTCGGAGCTGCGTGTTTCCTTTAAGGGCTTTAAACCTGACGGAAGCATTATTTTACAAATTTATAAGGTCGGAGCGCCCTCTATTGTGGTACAGGCTATCGGTTCCGTCATGACCTACGGGATGAATCTGATTTTGGCGGCGTTTGGAGCGGCTCAGACTGTATTCGGCGTGTATTTTAAGCTGCAAAGCTTTATATTTATGCCCATATTCGGATTAAATAACGGAATGGTGCCGATTATTGCGTATAATTTTGGAGCGGGTAAAAAGGAACGTGTCATAAAGACAATGAAGAGCAGTATAAAGTACGGAGTGGGGATTATGCTGACGGGGCTTATTGTCATGGAGCTTTTTCCGGTGCAGCTGTTGTCCTTGTTTAATCCCACAGCCGAAATTTTGGAGATTGGGGTGCCGGCGCTTAGGACGATTTGCATAAGCTTTATCTTCGCAGGCTTCTGTATCATTGTGGGCAGCGCTTTTCAGGCGTTGGGAAACGGGGTGTACAGTATGATTGTTTCCATAGCAAGACAGCTTTGCGTCCTTCTTCCGGTGGCGTATCTTTTATCCTTAAGCGGCAGGGTAGAGCTGATATGGTGGTCGTTCCCTGTTGCAGAGCTTGCCAGTGTGGGGATGAGTGCCTTTTTCTTAATAAGAATTAACAAGAAAATTATCCGTCATATTGGGGAAGAGAAGGTAAACACTTGACAAAGTTAAAACGATAAGGTTATAATCAATAACGTGGCTGTGTCAAAGAAATTGACGCGGACATGTATGCGGATATGGCGGAATTGGCAGACGCGCCAGATTTAGGTTCTGGTGGGCACTCCCGTGCAGGTTCAAGTCCTGTTATCCGCAGTTTTATAAAAAGCCGTAAAATCAGGGATGAATGAGCGCAGGCACTTGATTTTACGGCTTTTTACATATTATATTTGTTAATGACAGATATACGGTATGCCTTACCGGCGGCAGATTTGAGGTAGGCGCGCGGACACTTTCTTGGAATTTTTGTCTGGTTCAGCAGGTTTATATTCTTTTATCAAAGGCAGAGGAATTCTCGTTATCCCCATAGCTTATAAAGGTATCCTTATCGTTATGCGGAAACAGTAATTCCATATACAAATTTCCCAATAAATTTTTTACTTTGTCGGAATCCACGTTGTTGAGAAGATATTCATCAGCCTCCAGCTGTTTCAGGTTGTCCAAAATCTTTAGAATATTCTGTGTTTCGGAGGGCTGCGGTATCGGTTTTGTTGTTTTTGGGGCGTCATGAACGGGTTCCATAATCGGCTTTGCCTCGGGAATATTGTATGCCACGTTTTTGCATGTTTTGTCAAAACATTCCGGGTCATACTGGGCTAAATAGCGCAAATCGTCCATAGTTAACGTCCGCTTGTTGTGGATTTTCAGATAAATATTAATTAGATGAACATTTTTTCCCATAATATATCCGCTCCTTTCGTTTCTCTCAAGGCGCAAAATGTTGTGAAAGATATTTTCCTCGGTGCGAATGTATAGATTTCTACCATTATAATAGCATATTTTTACGGTTAAGAACAGTAGATAAAAACCTGTTTCAATGCTCTTTAAGTAAAAATATTGGCATATGGATTTGTACGTGCTAAAATATAGCTTTAGTATAAATATATGCTCATAAGTATCTTACATGTATTATATAGAAAATAAGCGGGAGGAACGCAGGGAAAGCGGAGGAAAATTTGAAATTATGACAGAGATTATTGCAAGGAGGCAGTTTGCGCCCCTATACATATGGCTGGATATTGTGTTTTTGTTATTTTTTATGCTGCTGCTTGTTTGGAAAAAGAAATATATGACGGTTCTTGTGGGAATTGTTATGGGAGTAGTGTATATGCTGGTCGACTATGGGGTGTTCCATCTTTTGCTCCACTCGCGTTCCATCTCGGAAGGGCACAGTCTTTTCTGGGTGCTCTTATGGATGTCTATGAGCTACGGGTTTACTAATTTCACGTGGATTTGGCTGTGGCTGTCCAAGGATGAACAGCTTTTGGAATGGTCGGTTTTGATACTTGGGTGGTGGTTTTGCTGTCCCTTCATTACGCAGACATTTTCGGCGGATTGCGCTCCCATTGTGATACAGCGGACGACGGGCTCGTATCACGGGTACATGGCGGCAATCTTGTTTGCAGGGTATTTGGGAGTAATTATTTATAATTTGTTTCAAAAAAACAGGAGCGAGCGTATTAATATCTTGTGGCTTCTGGCAATCGGTATCCTTGTACAGTTTGGGTGGGAAGCGGGGCTTTTGCTGGGAGGAATCCGCAGCGCGGGTTTTGCGGCCATGGAGGAAAAGCTGCTTACGCTCACGGTGAATTCACTGCTTGAGACCAACTTGGGAATGCCCTATGTCTTTTGTATCTATATTGCGTATTCAAGGAGGTTTACCGAAAGGCTCAGTCCCCGGGAAAATAAAATTTCTTTTTGCGAGAGAATAGCCGAGAGCAATACCCGGCATGTGAGAAGGAGCGCGTGACGCGCTCCTTTTCGGTATGGTCATTAAGCATAATATTGCGCCTGAGCGTACCAAAGCTCGTGATACTTTCCGGTCTCGTCGGCAAGCAGCTGCTGATGTGTACCGATTTGCACAATCTCGCCCTTGTCAAATACCACGATTTTATCGCAAAAGCGGCAGGAGGAGAGGCGATGGCTGATGTAGATAGCAGTTTTATCCCTCACAATTTCGTCGAATTTGGAGTAGATTTCCGCTTCCGCAACAGGGTCTAATGCCGCGGTTGGCTCGTCAAGGATAATAAACGGCGCATCCTTGTACAGCGCTCTTGCCAGTGCAATCTTCTGTGCTTCTCCACCTGAGACCACAACTCCGTCCTCGTCAAAGTTTTTGTAGAGAGGCGTCTCTAAGCCTTTTGGCATTTCTTGATACCGCTCGCGGAAGCCCACCTCATATAAGCATTTTTCTGCCTTGGCGATATCCCATGTGGCGGCGGACGCCACATTGTTTCCCAGAGGCACGGCGAGAAGATTATAATCCTGAAAAACGACGGAGAAAATATCAAGGTATTGGCGATAATCATATTTGCGAATATTGAAATCATTCATGATAACCTCGCCCTCCGTAGGGTCGTACAGACGGCATAATAGCTTGATAAATGTGGTTTTTCCGCTTCCGTTCATACCCACAATGGCAAGCCGTTCGCCAACCTTTATGTTTAGATTAATGTGTTTTAGTGCGTAGACTTCGCTTCCCGCATATCGGAAGCTTACATTTTTGAATGCAATGTCAAACCTTTTGTCACTGCGTTTTTCAACTGTCAGGCTTCCTTGATACATATCGTTTTTGATATCAAGATATTCCAGATAGGTTTCTAAAAAGCGTTCGTTGGTTCGTAAATCGGTTATGACATTAAAAAGGTTTCCGATATTTCCCGTCAGCTGTCCAAGATAACCTACATATTTGATAATGCTTCCCACCGGAAAAGCGCCAAGCGTGCAATAAAAGCAAATAATCAGATAGGAACACAGCTCCGACAGCTTGGAGCAGATACGGACGGGAACCGCTAAAATAAAAATCTTCTGCTGTACATTCAAATAGGTCTTTAAATGTTCCTTATTAAATTTTCTGTATAACTTGTTGATGATAATTTGTTGACGGTAAATGCGGTTATCCATGCCGGCGGGATTATAACCTTGCCCGTACCTATTTTCACGCAGCATTAGCTCGCCGATTTTATCCCAAAATGCGGAGCTTTTTTTGTTGCCGTATAATTGAAAAAGAATCGTCAATGTCATAAAGCCGATCAGAGATAGGAGAAGGACTATGCTAAGCCAGTGAAAAGGAACAGTCATAATTAAGTGGAGCATTTCAAAAAACAACACTGCGGAAAAAGTAATTTCAATAAGGCAGGACATGCTTCTGATAACGTTCCACCTCATTTTTTCTACGCCGTAATTATTAATATAAGAATTCTCTTTGATTTTTTGCCGGAGTATGCGAACGTCGGGATTTTCAATTTTGTCATAATCCAGAGACAGGGTTTTGCGGTTAAAGGCGGCCGCCTCATTATTTTTTAAAATCTCATATGCGGTTTCGGCGCTTCTGCCAAGAGCAGCCTCTATAATCTGTATCAAAAGGTTTCCCAGAAGAGTGATTGCCACTAAAAGAAGCAGCTCCTGTTCCTTACGTCCTTCGGAAAGCGCGGTTACAATCTCCGAGGACATCCATAAGTTGAAATAGGGAATAACACCTTTAAAAATACTTTGCAAAAAACAGAGCGGAAAATATTTGGGATTGTAGGCATGGTATATTTTTAAGGTTCTTTTTGTGATATTGTTTTTACGCATGGATTTCCTCCTCCTTATAGTATTTGCTCTGAACATTAAACATATAAGCGTATTGTCCGTTCATTGCCATCAGTTCGTGGTGCGAGCCGTATTCCGTTATAACGCCGTCCTCCAGCAGAACGATGCGGTCGCAGAATCGCGTCGAGGCAAACCGGTGGGAAATATAGATGGATGTCTTGCCTTCAGTTAGCGATTTGTATTGTAAATATAAATTATTTTCCGCAATTGGATCCAGTGCCGCGGTTGGCTCGTCAAGCACAAGGACGGCGCCGTTCTTATAAATGGCGCGGGCCAGAACAAGCTTTTGCATTTCTCCGCCCGAGAGTTCTATACCGTCGTCGTATATTCCCCTCATCAGATGGGTCTCCATACCGTTTGGCAGGCCTTTTATCTTATCATAAATGCCCGCCGCCTTCATTGCGGCAACGGCGTCCGCCCTTGCCGTAGTCCGTTCCAAATCAGAGCTTGCCACAAATTCAAAGCAGGTAAAGGCAACGGCTTTTACTTCCTGAAAAACTGCCGAAATCAGGGAATAATATTCTTCGATGTTATATTCGTCAATTCTTTTTCCCCCTACAAGAATTTCGCCCCTTGTGGGTGCATACATGCCGCAAATCAGCTTGATAAGCGTCGTCTTTCCGGCGCCGTTCATGCCTACCAGCGCCAGCTTTTCGCCGCCCTCTATCACAAGATTAATTCCCTTTAAGGTGTAATCGCAGGCCCCGTCATAGCGATACCAGACGTCTTTTAATTCAATTTTAACGAAAGAAGCCGGAAGAGGGCAGCCCCTTTGATGATTGAATTTATTGGGATATTCAAAATATTCACGATAATAAGCAATCTTGTCCGCACGGGTATTGAGCTTTGCCATATCCGTAATAATTCCCTGTAGAAAGCCGGCGATGCTGCCTGTCAGTCCAAAATAAAAAACAAATTCTCCCACGGTAATTGTGCCTTCCAGCAAAATTCCAATCAGTATCATATAGGCGACTCCGTTTTGAATAAACGTCATCAGTCCGGACAAAATGGAGGCAAATAACCCCCGCAGACTGCAGCGTTTATTCCACATCAGAATGTATGCTTGATAATCTCGCATCATTTTATCCAGCCAGCTTTCCAACCCGTAAAGCTTGATATCCTTAGCTACGGAAAAATTTTCGGACAGTCTTTGCAGATAGTCGTTTTTTCTGGTTTCCTTTTCCCATTTTGCCTTGTTTTTTTCATAATAGACAGGCTGCATGCGCGTGAAAAAATAAGAGGCGATGGATACGATGGTTATAGCAACAAGTATAACAGGGTTTAGAACCATCAGGAGAGAAGCATATGCCGCCACGCCTATTATGTGGATGAGCGCGTCGGATAAATCCTTCCACACATATTCCACGGAGCTATTGCCATGACAGGCGTCTCCCCATGCATATCCGGAAATTTTTTGAAATTCTTGATTTTCGGTATTTTCATAATCAGTATCATAATCCTGAAACTTACTCATTTCCGTCTGATAAATCGAAGTGGGATAGTATCTTCTCGCCTCACATCTTGAAAAGAAGTAGTTGTTTAACAGCGCTAAAAGGATGACAACAAATATAAAGGAAAGGGTAAGCAGCGAAAGCCTTTGAAAGGATGCGCCCGCGCCGATATTGTCAATCAGTATCTTGGAAAAATAAGAGTTTACAAGAGGGCTGATTACGGCAAAGGGAACGGCGGCAAATATAAAGAATACAAATCTTTTGTCAAGCCTCCATAAGTTTTTGATTGCCCAGAAAATGCAGCTGATTCTTGCGTATTTCCGCTTTTTTTGATGAGTTTTTTTATTCATGTGAATCCTCCGTTCTGTCATTACTCCCATATTCGGGCGTCGACATAAGTTATCCGTTCCGCCGCCTATGCCGGCGGCGGAAATCGTCATAAAAACAGTTGTATTTTTCTACACTTTTGTTCGTGTTATAAATATAGCACGGAGTAACAATAAAAGTGCAATTTGATACCAAATGTTAAAAATTTGATGTCAATTGCACTGACCCTTTTGCTTATATGTCTCACTTTTTATAAACGATTAATTTCAAGAAGAATATAGGACGAGCCCGCCGCTCTACTGGGGAAGCAAAACTTCGGTGGAAAAGGCCTCGTCCTCGGAGGCTCTCTTGATATAGCCGCCGTATTTCTTTACAATCTCGTCGACGCGCACAAGTCCCAAACCGTGTCCTTCGCCCTTGGTAGTGTGAAAGCTGCGCTTTTTCTTGCCGCCTGCGGTGTTGATAAGTGAAAGATATAAATAGTTTCCCTTCATTTCCATATAAATACGAATGAGCCGGGAATCAGGAGGAAGCTCCATGCACGCCTCGATGGCGTTATCTAACAGATTGCCGATAATAATACACAAATCCAACTCCGATACGGTAAGCGATACCGGGATTTTTGCCTCGGCCTTCACCTTGATTTCCTGCCGGGCGGCGAGGGAGAGCTTGCTGTTAAGAATGGCGTCCGACATCCGGTTTCCGGTTCTAATTACCGTTTCCACATTGGTCAAATCCTCGTCCAGCATATCCAGATACTTAATGATTTCTTCCAATTCACCGTTGGCGGCATGAACCTTCATGGTTTGGATATGATGACGGTAGTCGTGCCGCCAGCCGCGCATTTTGGTGTACATGCTCTCTGCCTCGGTATAGTATTTTTTTAGAATTTCATTTTCAAAGGATGCGACTCTTTTTTCTATCAGCTTATGAAACAACATGGCAGCCTCCTTATAAATACTTGATCAACGCGGCGTGAACGTCATTGTACAGTTTGCGGCTTATAGGAATGACTTCGTCGTTGACCATAGTGAGTTCTGTGCGAGTGATTTTCTTAATATACTTTAAGCCTGCTATAAAGGAACGATGTACCTTAAAAAAGGTTTCGTCTAGTTGTTTTGAAAAGCTGCCCAGTGTCGCCCGCGTGCGGTAGACGCCGTGTGCGGTGTGAATTAGCACATACACATTTTCCGATTCTATATATAAAATATCGGCCAAGGATACCTTGATATCACCGTCTGAGGTATTCAGTAAAACGGAGCGCTGGCGGTAGGCAAGGTTTTCCACAGCCCTGTTCAGTACCGCGTGAAGCTTCTCCTCGTCTGTGGGCTTTAACAGGTAATGGAGCGCCGACACGTCGAAGCCGTCGCTGAAATACTCATAATATCCGGTGATAAAAACAATCTGCACCATCGTATTATCATGTCTGATGGAACGGGCAAGATCTATGCCGTTCATGCCGGGCATCTCTATATCTAACAGAAGTATGTCGAAATCTTTTTCTTCAGAATAATCAAAAAGAAAGGATTTTGCGTCTGCATATTGCTTGATCCGGACTAAATGGCGGTTTCTTTTTGCCCAAGCGTCAGCCAAGTCTGACAGATATTTTCTTTGGGCGTTGTCGTCGTCGCAGATGGCTATTTTCAGTTTCATACTGTCGTTCCTTTCTTAAATGTCCTTTTACTTCAATATTATAGCACAAAAACAGAGAGGGGTGTCCAACTTTTTGTCAGCCTCCCTTCCCGTGTTTTTAATTACTTTTCATAGCGTTTTCAATAATCGGAACGTAGTAGCGCAGATAGCCCTCTCTGTTTGGATGAGCCCCGTCGCCGTAGGTTTCGCCATCCTGCGTTATTAGCATTGTATACTGATTATAGACGTCATATTCAGTATTAAAATGGGATTCGCTCCATACATCAGCAATTTTAATGGAATATTTATCACAAGTTTTTTTTATTGCGTCAACATAATCTTGTTCGGTTAAACCGATTCCGTTTTGAGTACAATATGCTTTTTTATGCTTGTGATGTAATACATAAACGATTTTGGTATTGTAAAAATTATGAATTGCCTTTTGAAAAGCATATTCCAAAGCGCCGTAAAAAGTATTTTTATCTAAGGAGCTTGTCATATCGGCCGTTAACGTTCCCAGAGGCACGTTGTGAAACCAATCATTTTGGCCTCCCTCAATAAGACAATAGTCTGCGGTAACATCCATTTTTTCAATAACGGTACAAATGCCGTCACCGACAAAACCAGCGGCCATTGTCCAACCGTTTTGTCCGTAGTTGATAAAATTCATATTGTTTCTCTCGGCTATAAGTCCCACATAGCCGTCTGTATAGCCGCCTCCAAAAGCCACGCTGTCCCCGCAGGAAACAATATTTTTACCGTTTAAAGTATTATATATGTCTTCTTCCGTTTTATTGAAGGGTTCATACTCCATATAATCGGAGGATTTATGTAATAATGTCAATTTAGGTAAAAACCTTGTATTTCCCTTATTGTCTCCACAAAACATGAATCTGATATATGGCGTTGTCGGTATAAAAAGATAGGTTGTGCCGAGCGTATCGGCGTCCACTGCGGTTATAGAGGTAAAGGCTTGTTCGTTTTCAACGGAATATTGCGCGACAAATAATGTGGCTGAAGTATAATCCGCTATATTTTTCCACACCTTCAGTTTATATTCTTCATTTGGCGATACTTTTATAAATTCTTTTTCCGCAATATATTCGATTCCCGCATTTTCTCTAAATATTCCGGTGCCGATTTTGATGTCGGCATTCAATATCCAGTTACCGTTGAACAGATTTTTTGCATTTTCTTTCGGAACGACAGTATTACGGGCGTAAATCGTGGTTTCCACGCCTTTTTCAAGTGATGTTGAAAAAAGCTTTCCGAAATCCTGTCGTATATCGGGAGCATTTTTGTACTTATTGTTTTTTAATAATTGAATTTCCGTTATGCAATATATACTCTGACCCATGCACAAAAAAACAAGTAAAAATATTAACAAATAATAGGAATGCTTTTTGGCTTCAGACTTTGAATGAACAGCTTGTGTTTTGTTCATGCCGAGTACCTCCACAATAATTGATAAATTAAGTTGTATTAGCAATTATTGCATGAAATATGTTAAAACGTAAGTGCTATATTACAGGTATGCATTAGTAAAACTGTTTTTCGACACTTGTAAAATAAACAATTTTGTTTTGCTTGGAAGGTGCGGAGTTTATCTTATGGAAATTTTTGACATTTCAGGTCTGATTCTTTCTACTTAAAGTTGGAAAATGGATAAAAATCTAATTAATTTAGAATTAAAATTGAAACTATAAGTTTTAATCAACTAAACTGTATGATATAATTCTAATAATCCAACCGGGAGGTGAAGTTAATATGGCGGAAACAATGTTTGGATTGCAGTTTGCAAAGCTTCGTAAGAAGAAAAACATAACTCAGGAACAGATTGCGGCTTATCTTGGGGTGAGTCCGCAGGCAATCTCTAAATGGGAAAACGGAAGCTACCCGAACGGAGATTTACTGCCGAGGATTGCCGACTATTTCGGTGTATCCATTGATTATCTCTATGGGCGGGAAAAAAAAGAGGTGTCCTTGGAGCAGCAAATATTGGAGTCTGTTAAGCTTTCAGAGGAGAAGGAGGGCTCGAACTATGAGGCGAGATTTGAGCATATATTTCGTTATATCTGGGCAATGCAGTTGAGCTTTTGGGCGAATGGCCAGTGTTATTATGAGAGAAGGCGGGAAGAAAAATATCCGATAACAGTGTCTTCCGTTACAAACCAATCAGGCTTTTCCTTTATGAGACTAAACAAGGATTTGGAATATTACGCAGTTATGAAGGAGCCGGAGGGGGGATTTTCCTCGTACTTTCAAGTGAACGACAGACTTGCAGAGCTGTTTGCTTTTTTAGGGAAGAAGGAGAATCTGAAGGTGCTGTTTTTTGTCCTTTCTTTGGAAACTACCGAATGTATGGGCGCGGCCACGATTGCAAGACGTCTTAAGCTGCCGGAGGAATGTGTCAAAAAGGCTTTGGAATATTTGAGCGGCGTTCAGGGAAAAGACGGCGAAGGCATGTTGGGGGAGTTAAAGCTGGTCGACGAGCATGACAGGCAGGAGAAGGCGTACATCAGACGGGAAGCCTCGTCGGCAGTAATGCTTTTACTGTTGGCCGCGGCGGAGTCTATTCTTAATTCTGCAAATAATTATTCTTTGCAGGTTGACGGAAGAGTAAAGGGCTGGCTGGATAGGAATAGTTAATATAGAATTTGCAAAAACGCTTCGGCAGGAAGCATGGAGGTATGGAATGAAGAAGGATAAGAGGAATGAAGAGCAGAAGGAGCAGAACCCTTTTCATAGGGAATATGGCCTTTTCAGTAATGTGCGTTACATTTTGCGCGCTATGTTTGAGGGGAACAAAAAATTTATATACTTAATACCGATTGGGATGGTGTGCGCGCCGTTTTCCATTTACCTGTGGAACTTTTTATCAAAATTTATTATTGATGCTGTAATGGGGGAGTGCGACTGGAGAAAGCTATTGTATCTGATGCTTGGTTTTGCTGCGGTGCAGATGGTTGTTACGGTGCTAAATACCTATTCCAATAATTCCATATGGCCCCATTATATTGATATCAGATGCAGAGTGCTGCTAGCGCGAATCAATGCGAAGGCGATGAAAATTGACTTTGAACATCTGGAGAATCCCGATGTGATGGATTGTTACCAAAAGGCAAGAAACGCCGGCAATAATAATAGCGACGGTGTGGAGGGAATGATGCGGCAAATTGTAAATTTGCTGAATTCATTGGTTGTTGTAATTGTAGGAATCTGTATTTTAGGTACCATGAATATAGGCGTCGTACTTCTGATGTTATCGTTGGCGGTAGTGGATTTTATTATTAATAACCACACCAATATAAAATCAAAAAAAACAGTATGGGATCAGTTAGCGCTATGGTGGAGAAAGCACTATTATATCCAGAATACCACAACTAACTTTGCAGAAGCCAAGGATATCCGAATGTTTGGGCTGCGGGAGTGGCTGCTTGGCAAGTATAGGGATATTAATGCGGAGCGTTATGATGCGCAAAAGAGAAACGCAAGGCTGTGGCTTACGGCTTCTGTTGCTTCAAACGTCTTATGGCTGTTTGCGCAGGCTGCGGTATATGCATGGCTGCTATATGCAGTGATAAACAAAAGCGTAACGGTAGGAAATTTCAGTCTTTATATTGCTTCGGCAGCCGCCTTTTTTAATTACATATCCGGATTTTTAAACAGTATCAGCAATCTCTTGGCAAAAAGCAGGGAGGTGGACGATTACCGCAGCTTCCTTGATTTTGACGGTGGGGATGCGAAAACGGATGGAAGAGAGCTTCCCAAGCAGCCCTGCTATGAATTTATTTTTGAAAACGTGTCCTTTTGTTATCCGAAGTCGGAAAGATATGCCCTGAAAAATTTGAATTTGACGGTAAAGGCGGGAGAACGCCTTGCGGTGGTGGGAAAAAACGGTGCGGGCAAATCAACCTTTATCAAGCTGCTCTTACGTCTTTACGAGCCTTCGGAAGGGCGCATTCTTTTAAACGGGGTGGATATCAGGGAATATGATAAACACAGCTACTACAAGGCTTTTGCTCCGGTGTTCCAGCAGGTGGAGCTGTTTGCGTTTCCCATGGCGGAAAATGTTTCCATGAAGGAGCCGGAGAGAACAGATAAAGAAAGGGCGGAGTCTTGTCTTGTCAAGGCGGGTCTGTCCGAAAAGCTTAAGGAGCTTCCCATGGGAGCAGATACGGAGCTTCTAAAAATACTGCACGACGACGGAGTCGATTTGTCGGGGGGAGAAAAGCAGAAGCTTGCCTTGGCAAGAGCATTGTACAAGGAAGCTCCGGTGGTGATTCTTGACGAGCCTACGGCGGCTTTGGACGCCCTTGCGGAGGCAAGGCTGTATGAGAGCTTCGATAAGCTTATCGGAGGGAAGACGGCGGTTTATATCAGTCACAGGCTAAGCTCCACTCAGTTCTGCTCTCATGTGGCAATGTTTGAGGACGGAGAGCTTACGGAATACGGAACCCATGAGGAATTGCTGGAAAATGGCGGCTCCTATGCGGAAATGTTCCGTGTTCAGGCGCAGTATTATGTGGAAAATCCGGAAGAGGAGGCGGCATATGGAGAAGCATAATAAGGAAGGACAGAAAAAAGAGAAACAAAGTATGCGGCACGTGATAGCGGCGACTCTTGGGTTTATGATGCGGACGGCGTGGAAGGAAAAGCCGATGCTATTCGGAGCTTATGTGCTGTCATTTATAGCGGAATGTATGCAGAAGATACAAATGGTAGTCATTCCCAAGTTCCTTTTGGATGAAATAATAATGATTGTGGAGGGAGCGCCTGTTCAAGAGCATTTACAGAAAGCTGCTTTTTATGCGGCGTTGATTTGCGGAGTGAATCTTTTGGCAAATGTGATGTCAAACGTGTCGGCGCAGATGAAAAGTGTCATAGGAGAATGGTTTAACGAATTTTTTGAGTTACAGATTGCCGAGCATACCATGAAAATAGATTTTGAGCATACCGAGGATCCGGAAGCCCTGAATCAGTTAAATCTTGGAAAGGAAGGAATCAGCTGGTACAGCGGCGGCGTGACAGGTGTGCTGAACGGTTTTTATGATATTATCCTTAACGTTACGGTAATTTTAGGTATGGGAACGGTTATTGTTCTGACCTGTCCGCTGCTCTTACCTATTCAGATAGCAGGACTTCTTGCCATAGCATTTTTTAACGCCAAAAATAACAAGTGTGAAGTGAAGTGGTATGGGGAGCTGGCAAAAACAAACAGGGAATTTGGGTATTATCTGTTCCAGCTGGCAGATTTCTCCTACGGAAAGGATATCCGCTTGTATGACAGTGCGGAGATGATGTGTAAAAAGGCGGATAAAATTTCCAGAAAGCAGGCGGAAGGCTGGCGCAATGTGGCGAGGATGGAATGTAGATATAATTGGGGAATGGATATCGCCAATGCGCTGAGGGACGGCTTTGGATATTTTTATATCGGTTATCTTGCGCTGACAAAGGTGATTGGTATCGGTGATTTTGCCATGTGTGTGGCTTCCGCCTCCTCATTGTATCATGGGATGAGAGGGATCGTGGTGGGCTGTCAGGAGATTGTAAAGCGCTGTAATTATGCGTATCAGTATATAAAATTCCTCGAATACCCGGCGGCGATGCCAAAGGGAGACAAGGCTGTGACGGACGGAAAGCACATTATAGAATTTTCCCATGTGAGCTTTAAGTATCCTCGTTCGGAGCAGTTTGTCTTGGAGGATATTAATCTCACAATCAATCAGGGAGAGCATTTGGCGCTTGTGGGGTTAAACGGCGCGGGGAAGACGACCTTGGTAAAGCTCTTATGCCGGCTATATGATGTGACGGAGGGCCAAATTTTAATTGACGGGGTGGATATCAGAGAGTATTCCGAGGAGGAATATAGAAAGCTTTTTGCGGTGGTATTTCAAGATTTTAAACTTTTTGCGTATACGCTTCGTGAAAATATTTCCTTTGGAGAAAGCGCCAAAGACGAGGAAATTCAGCGCGTGCTTGAGCTTTCAGGCTTCTATGAAGACACAAGGAAGCTTCCGGAGGGTCTGAATACCATTATTTATAAGAGCATTGACGAGCATGGGATAGAGCTTTCCGGCGGGCAGCAGCAAAAGACTGCAATCAGCCGCGCCCTGTACCGGGATGCGCCGATTGTGATTTTGGATGAGCCCACGGCCGCTTTGGACCCTATTGCCGAGTATGATATTTACCGTCACTTTGACTGTCTTGTGGGAAATAAGACGGCAATCTATATTTCACACCGTCTGTCAAGCTGCAGATTTTGTCACAGAATTGCGGTATTTGGCGACAAAACCATAAAGGAGTACGGTACGCACGATGAGCTTGTGGGCAGGGAGGACGGCATTTATGCGCAAATGTTCAAGGCGCAGGCTAAATATTTTACACCGGTGTAAAATAACCCTGACGGCGGGCTGAGTCCTGACCATGCCGATTTTGGGTCAGCTCAGTATGATATTGACGAGCGCACAGGCCAAAATTCCGCACACGGTGGGAAGGAAAAAGGAGAGAAGAGTCCATTTTAAGCTGCCTGTTTCTTTTTGCACGGTGAGCAGGGTGGTTGCACAGGGCCAATGCATAAGTGAGAAAAGGCAGGTACACAGGGCGGTGCGGACAGTCCAGCCGTTGTCTGTCAGAAGCTCTTTAAAATATTTCAGATTATCGATTTCAGTAAGAGAGCCTGTGGCGGAATACGCCATGAGGATGATGGGCAGTACGATTTCATTGGCGGGCATACCTAGAATGAAGGCAAGCAGAATGACGCCGTCAAGTCCCATCACGCGGGCAAAGGGGTCCAGAGTCTCTGCGGTGAAGCTCAGCAGGGTGCCTGAGCCTGCTGGAATATTTGCCATGGCCCAGATTACAATGCCGGCGGGAACGGCTACGGTCACGGCTCTCCCAAGCACAAAGACTGTGCGGTCTAAAACGGAGCGAATCAGTATATTTCCAAGCTTAGGACGTCTGTAAGGGGGCAGCTCCAGCGAAAAAAAAGAGCGCTGCCCCCTCAGGATTGTCGCCGATAAAAATTTTGAGGCGGCAAAGGTCATGAGGACGCTGAGCAAAATAAAGCCGGTAAGGGCAAGAGCGGCGCAAAGCGAACCGGTTAAACCGGTTTTAGAGCCGATAAAAAACAGAGTGATCAGAGTAATCAGAGTCGGAAAGCGCCCGTTGCAGGGCACGAAGCTGTTGGTGAGGATGGCAATAAGCCGCTCTCTCGGGGAGGCGATAATGCGGCAGCCTGTGACTCCTACCGCATTGCAGCCAAAGCCCATAGTCATGGTAAGCGCTTGTTTTCCGCAGGCGCTGCATTTTTTTAAAGGACAATCCAGATTATAAGCAATCCGGGGTAAGTAGCCTATGTCCTCTAGCAGTGTAAAAAGCGGAAAGAAAATCGCCATGGGCGGCAGCATTACGGACACAATCCATGTGAGCACACGATATACTCCGGTAACTAAAAGACTGATAAGCCACGAGGGCGCCTGCAGGGTGGAAAAAAGTCCGTAAAGCTTATTTTCCCCCCAATGAAAGAATGTGGATAAAAGGGAGGAAGGATAATTGGCGCCCACGATTGTCAGCCAGAAAATTAAAGCGAGTAAAAGGAGCATGACGGGATAGGCCGTGTGTTTTCCGGTAAAAATACTGTCCAGAACACGATCCTTTTTTTGATAGTCGGAATTTTTATAGGAAATAACTTCCAGACTAAGCTCGGTGGCAAGCTCAGAAAATAATAGCGTGTCGTCCTCCGAGAACTCCACGGATTTATTTAGAGATTTGGAACCGGCGTTCTCCGGCGCGGTGCAGGAGGTCTGGCGTAAATGCTTTGTCAGCTCCTTTAAGCCGTTTCTCTTCCGGGCGGCAGTGCCGACGACGGGTATCCCAAGCTGTTTTTCCAGATGCTTAAGATGGATATGTATTCCTTTTTTTTCGGCTTCGTCCATAAGATTGACACAAAGGAGTACATGAGGACAGACGCTTGTTACCTGTAGTGTGAGCAGCAGATTGCGCTCCAGACAGGTAGCGTCACAGACCACTATCACCATGTCGTATTGCTCCATGCAAAGAAAGTCTCTGGTGACTTCTTCCTCGGCGGAGTGTGGAATCAGAGAATAGGTTCCTGGTAAGTCTACAAGCTCGTACAGAACGGTTTCGGTGGAGAAGCAGCCCCGGGCAAGGGAAACGGTTTTTCCCGACCAGTTGCCTGTGTGCTGATGCATACCTGTCAATCTGTTGAAAAGAGTGCTTTTTCCTACGTTTGGGTTGCCTACAAGGGCTATGGTTTTTTTTAATTTATGCAAATTCCTATACCTCCCGAACCAGAATATTTTGACTGTCTGTTATCCGCAGCGCAATAATGCAGCCCCGGATAAGATATGCCCTTGGGTCGCCATGGGGACTTTCGCCTACGCAGATAACGGAAATTCCGGGCATAAAGCCTAAGGAAAATAAGCTGTTCTTAATATATTCCGCTCCGGACAGCTCGGCGATAACGGCGCTTTGCCGGATAGGAAGCATATTTAGGGGAAAGAGCGTGCTGGAAGGATTTGGGTTCATGGAATACCTTACGTTATGGCGCAGCCTTTATTTGTCGTTGTGTTATTGTATGGAAGATTCAGAATAAATGTGCTTGTTTGATTGTAACGGCTGGATTTTTTTTGCAGGCCCGAAGCTTTGGGTTGATCTATAAAAGGCTTGACTTTTTTGGAAGAAAATGTTACTTTATGTTACAGTTAAGAGGGAGTAGTTGCAACGTGCAATCAACATACCCCGGTGACAAGACATTTCGGGAAGCGAAGAAGTGTCAGGCCGTGGTTGCACGCTTTCATTCCCGCAGGCAATGAGCCAAATGGCCGACTCAAAAGGCTGCATGGCATTATGCGGGCAAATTGGCGGACGCCGCGGGTTTTTCCGGATTGCCGGATACCGAGTGAGAGAACAAGACTTTTAGCACATTTGTGCAAAAGTCTTTTTTTGTTCTTACACAGCAAAATTCGTCTTTGCGGGAAGGAACGCTTGCGGCGCTTTTTCCGGGGACTCTAAGTCTGGCGGACAAGCAGGTATGTCCATGTAGGCGGACGCAGCGCGGCGTGTTTGGGAAGGCTGATTTAGGAAGCTCAGAAGGAAGAGAGGATGAATATGGAAATATTACTGCAATTTTTACTGTTGATATTAGGCTTTGTGATGTTGATGAAGGGCGCCGACTGGTTTGTGGATGGGGCGGCAAAAATAGCGGACAGGTTCGGCATTCCCCAGCTTGTGATAGGACTTACCATTGTGGCTATCGGAACCTCGCTTCCGGAGGCGGCGGTCAGCCTTTCGGCGGCATTAAAGGGAAGCGCGGAAATAACCATAGGGAATGTGCTGGGAAGCAATATCCTGAATATATTAATCATATTGGGACTGACTGCGGTGGTCCGGGCAATCTCGGTGCAGAAGTCTACAGTATGCTATGAAATTCCTTTTATTATTTTTATTACGGCGCTGCTTGCGGTTTTGGGACTTTGGGATAATCAGGTCAACCGTGCCGAGGGAGGAATCCTTGTAATATTGTTGATTATCTATTTAGTATATCTGCTCCGCATGGCAAGAAAAGGCAACGCAGCACAGGAGGCTGTGGAAACGGATAAAAGGGAAGCCATGATAAAGCTTCTGGCTATGGTGTTAATAGGTGTGGGGCTGATTGTCTGGGGAAGCGATGTGACGGTGGACGCCGCCACGAAAATAGCTACCTTTTTTAAAATGAGCCCGCGCTTTATCGGACTTACCATCGTGGCGCTGGGAACGTCTCTGCCGGAGCTTGTTACCAGTGTTACTGCGGCGCTGAAGGGCAATTCGGATATTGCGATGGGAAATATCGTGGGCAGCAATATTTTCAATGTTTTGTTTGTGGTAGGCGCTACGGCTTTAATTACGCCCGTGACCTATTCAGCGGATTTCATGGTTGACAGCGTTGCGGCTGTTGGCGCGGCTGCGCTTTTGCTCTTATGCGTTGTAGGAAAAAGAAAGCTCACAAGGCTGGGCGGCGTGCTTCTGTTAATGGGTTATGTGGCATATTTTGCCTATTTGATACGGTAAATATTGCATAAAGGGGAATGGAAATGATATAATAAACGTAGGCTTGAAGAATAGAGCCTATGCTTATTTTGAGAGGAAAAAGCTATGAGAAAACAGGGTATATTACTGCCGGTTTCCAGTATACCATCCAAGTACGGAATCGGAACCTTTGGAAGGGAAAGCTATGAGTTTGTAGATTTTTTGAAAAAAGCAGGTCAGAGGCTGTGGCAGATTCTGCCGTTAGGCCCTACGGGAAAGGGTGATTCGCCCTACCAGTCTTTTTCTACCTTTGCGGGGAATCCTTATTATATTGATTTGATAAAGCTCACGGAGGAGGGCTATCTGACAAAGGAGGAATGCGATTCTTATGATTTCGGAGACAACGAGCATTATGTGGATTATGAGAAGGTTTACAAGGCTCGTTTTGCAGTACTTAGGACGGCTTGGCAGCGCGCTAAGACGCTTGGGGTGGAGAATCGGGGCGATTATGCCGAATTTGTCCGTAATAACAGCGGCTGGCTGGAGGATTATGCGTTGTACATGTCGGTGAAGAAGGAATTTTGCGGCAGCAGCTTTTTAGAATGGGATGACGATATCAGGCTGCGCAAACCGGAAGCGTTGGAGAAATATCGAAGGGAGCTTTCCGAGGAAATCCGTTTTTATAAATTTCAGCAGTACCTTTTTGCAAAGCAGTGGAGAGAGCTAAAGAAATACGCAAATGATTCGGGCATTGAGATTGTGGGAGATATTCCTATTTATGTGGCGTTTGACAGCGCGGATACGTGGGCGAATCCGGAGTTATTTTTATTGGATGAGGAAGGGGAGCCTATCGGTGTGGCAGGCTGTCCGCCCGATGCCTTTGCCGTTACGGGTCAGCTTTGGGGAAATCCTTTATACCGTTGGGAATACCACCAAAAAACAGGCTATGCGTGGTGGATGCAGCGGATTGCCCATTGCTACGAGCTGTATGATGTGGTGCGCATCGACCATTTCAGGGGCTTTGACGAATATTGGTTTGTACCCTACAAGGACCCTACGGCGGAGCGTGGACACTGGGAAAAGGGACCGGGGTATGAGTTTTTCCAGACAATGAAGGAGAAGCTGGGAGATAAAAAGGTGATTGCCGAGGACTTGGGCTTTTTGACGGACAGCGTGATGGAGCTGGTAAAGCGTACCGGATATCCGGGAATGAAGATTATTCATTTTGCCTTCGACGGGGGAGCGGATAATATTTATCTTCCCCATAATTATGAACGCAATTGCGTGGTGTACACGGGAACGCATGACAACGAAACTACGTGGGGCTTTATACAGTCGCGTTCCCCTCATGAGAGGAGCTTTTTGGAACGGTATCTGAGCAGGACGGGAGAGAAGGAGCTAATCTGGGAGCTGATTCGTCTTGCAGTGTCCAGCGTGGCGGACACCGCAATAATTCCCATGCAGGATTATCTGGAACTTGGCAATGAGGCAAGGATAAACACGCCTTCCACATTGGGTGATAATTGGAAGTGGCGGATGGATAAGGACGCGTTGAACGACGAGCTGGCGGAGAGGATACATGCCATGGCAAGGCTGTACGGAAGAGAATAGAGGACGGAATGATATATTTAAAGCATTTTTCATTTCCCGATGTGGAGAGGGAGTATAGTTTTGTGATGGACCAAAAGAGAACGTGCTACGACACCTATTATCCTTTTTTGATATTGTCAAAGCATTCTCTGAGGATGTTGGATTTTGAGCCTGTTACGGTATTATATGGGGGAAACGGTTCGGGAAAGACAACCGCCCTGAATGTGATTGCCGAGAAATTAGGGCTTGGGCGAGATACCCTATACAACAGGAGTAATTTTTTTGAAACCTACACGGATATGTGCGATTATGAAACGGAGGAACCTGTTCCCCCTAACAGCAGAATTATAACCAGTGATGATGTGTTTGATTTTATCTTAAATTTAAGGAACCTGAATGAAGGAGTCAATCAAAGACGGGAGGAATTATTCGAGGAATATCTGGATGCAAAGTATTCACGTTTTCAGATGAAATCGCTGGAGGATTACGACAGGCTGAAAAAGGCTCATATGGCAAAGACAAAAACACAGTCAAAATTCGTGAGAAACAATATAATGAATAACGTGCGGGAGCATTCCAATGGGGAGAGCGCATTTATTTATTTTACGGAGAAGATTCGTGAGAACGGGCTGTATCTTTTGGATGAGCCTGAAAACAGCCTTTCTCCCCTGCGGCAGCAGGAGCTTTTGAAATTTTTGGAAGATTCGGCGCGTTTTTTTGGATGTCAGTTTATTATATCCACTCATTCGCCCTTTCTCTTGTCCTTAAGGAGCGCTAAAATTTATGATTTGGACGAGGACGTAGTGGATGTAAAGAGGTGGACGGAATTGTCAGGGGTTCGTGCTTATTATGAGTTTTTTAAGGAGCATGAGAGCGAATTTTAAATCAGCCGGTGACTTATTGCATGTGAGGTTTTGGCAGGTCATACATAAAAACAGAGACTTTCTTTGGGAGAAGGTCTCTGTTTTGGTATATTGAAGGCTATACTTTTGTAAAGAATTCGGAGGCAGGGTGCAACGCCATATAGGAATTGTGGCATTCCTCCCGATAGGTTACGTCCTCGTCAAACCAGTCGGGAGGAACAAATGCCTCGGCGGCTTCCTTGCTGCCGAATTCAACCTCCGCCATAATCAGGGGAGCAAAGGGAGGGTCAAACACATCCAACTCAATGGTCAGGCAGTAATCCTCGGGAGGAGTGGGGAAGCCTTCCTTGAAGCCCGGATTTTGCAGGGGAATCAGGTAGCGTTTTTTGGAGATAATATTGCCGTCTGCCTTCTCTCTAAGATGATAATAAGCCTCTTTGTTTAAAGAAAGGTTGCTTTCTTCCCTTGCCAGCATTCCGACGCCCTTATAGGTCAGATAATATTCGTCATTCTCCTTGCGCACACGCACCACGGGGGTGACGTTTAAGTAAGCCTGTTCAATATGGTGGCAGGGATAGCTCTCCAAATTATCGGGCAGGGATTTTATTGTAAATTTACGTTCAATTTCCATGGTAGTCCTCATTTCTGTGCAACACATATCATTTGCATAGAATTATTATATCACAATCGGAGGAAAAATTCTAGAAATATAGTGGAAAAATGTTACAAATGTGTTGTTGCTTTATATTGTTTTGGTGAGATGAGTTTTTGCGGCATATTATGGGAATAATACCTTACGGGAGTACAGGCTTAGGGATTAAAGGTACGACTTAAGTCAAGTCCGTTCAACTATTAATTGAAATATTGTGAGGAAATGTGTATACTGTCCTTATAATATGGATAAATATGTCAGCGCGTATCAGAGCCTCTTCCCGCATGGGCAGGGCTTATGCGGGAAAGGAATGGGTATTATATGAAGAAGATAGCAATTTTTTTGGCGGATGGCTATGAGGAGATAGAGGGTCTGGCAGTGGTGGATGTATGCCGCAGGTGCGGGCTGCATATTGATATGGTGTCCGTGAACGGAGATAATCAGGTGACAGGCTCCCATAACATCAGGGTAGAGACAGACAAGACATTTGCGCAGGTTGATTTTAATGAGTACGATATGCTGGTGCTTCCCGGAGGACTTAAGGGAGCGCAGGGCTTAGAGGCACATGAGGGGCTTATGGCGCAGATAGACGCCTTTTACGAATCGGGAAAATATATCGCGGCAATTTGTGCGTCGCCAAGTATTTTCGGACACAGGGGTATTTTAAAGGGCAGGAAGGCATGCAGTTATCCTACCTTTGAGAGCCATCTGGAGGGGGCGCAGGTAACGGCAGGCCCTGTGGAGATTTCCGATAATGTGATTACTTCAAGGGGAATGGGAACCGCGTTTGATTTTGCTTTGGCGATTGCCGGTGTGTTTGTAGGAAAAGAAAAGGCGGCGGAAGCGGCGGAGCAATTTGTATATGAAATGTAGAGCATAGAAGTCGGTCATAGCCAAATGCTTTAACGGCTTGGAAGAGTATGCGGAACGGAGATGAATAATCATGAAGAAAGCGCTTATTACGGGAATAACGGGTCAGGACGGGTCATATCTGGCAGAATTTCTGCTGGAAAAGGGCTATGAGGTACACGGGCTGATACGCCGCGCGTCCATCAGCAATACGGCCCGTATCGACCATTTGATTCGGGAGAATAAAATAACGCTGCATGGGGGCGATATGTCGGATTCCTCCAGCATAGTAAGGATTGTAGGTGAAATACGCCCTGACGAAATCTATAATCTTGCGGCGCAAAGCCATGTGCAGGTGAGCTTTGAGGCGCCCGAGTATGCGGGCGATGTGGACGCATTGGGCGTGCTGCGTATTCTGGAAGCGGTGCGTATGCTGGGCCTTGGGGATACCTGTCGTATTTATCAGGCGTCCACCTCTGAGCTTTATGGCAGGGTGGAGGAGGTACCCCAGAAGGAGTCCACGCCTTTTCATCCCTACAGCCCTTACGCCGTGGCAAAGCAGTATGGGTTTTGGATAGTAAAGGAATATAGGGATGCCTATGGCATGTTTGCGGTGAACGGTATTCTTTTTAATCATGAGTCCGAGAGAAGGGGCGAGAATTTTGTCACAAGAAAGATAACGCTGGCGGCAGGGCGCATTGCCTGCGGTTTACAGGATAAATTATATTTGGGGAACCTGAACGCTCTTCGCGACTGGGGATACGCAAGGGATTATGTGGAGTGCATGTGGCTGATGCTCCAGCATCATACGCCGGAGGACTTTGTGATAGCAACGGGGGTGCAGCATACGGTGAGGGAATTTGCCACTCTCGCTTTCCGGTATGTGGGAATAGAGCTTGAATGGCAGGGCGAGGGGATAAACGAGAAGGGAATTGACAAAAAGACGGGCAGGGTTCTGGTGGAGGTGAGCAGGGAATTCTACCGCCCTACCGATGTAGTCAACCTTTGGGGAGATCCGACAAAAGCAAGGACGATTCTGGGCTGGAACCCCCAGAAGACAAGCTATGAGGAGCTTTGCAGGCTGATGGCGGAGTATGATTTGGAGCTGGCAAAAAGGGAAGCGGCTATAAATCCATAGCGGACGGCAAATGCGGCGGTGCGGCTTATGTATGGCAGCACAAGGAGAACAGGGAGAATATGCAGAGAAAGGAAAGCATACCGGTATGATGGATAAAAACGCAAAAATATATGTGGCCGGACACAGAGGAATGGTGGGCAGCGCCATCTGTCGTGTCCTTGAAAAGAACGGCTATACCAATATCATCACAAAAACTCATAAGGAGCTTAACCTTTGCAGGCAGGAAGCCGTGGAGGAATTTTTCGTAAGGGAGAAGCCGGAATATGTTTTCCTTGCGGCTGCCAAGGTGGGAGGCATCATGGCAAACTCCGAGGCGTTGGCGGATTTTATGTATGACAATATGATGCTTGAGATGAACGTGATTCACAGCGCATGGCAGAACGGCTGTAAAAAGCTTTTGTTTTTGGGAAGCAGCTGTATTTATCCCCGAATGGCGCCTCAGCCCATGAGGGAGGACTGTCTTCTCACCTCGGAGTTAGAGAAGACAAACGAGGCGTATGCCCTTGCAAAGATTTCTGGCTTAAAGTATTGTGAATTTCTAAACCGTCAATATGGAACGGATTATATCAGTGTGATGCCTACAAATTTATATGGTCCAAACGATAATTACCACCCCACGCACAGTCATGTGCTGCCCGCTTTGATACGCCGGTTTCACGAGGCGAAGGAATCGGGGGCAAAGGAGGTGGTATGCTGGGGAACAGGTACGCCGTTACGAGAATTTATGTATGTGGACGACGTAGCGGACGCCTGCCTGTATCTGATGAATACCTACAGCGGCGACGAGACGGTAAATTTAGGAACGGGCAAGGAGCTGTCCGTAAAGGAGCTGACCCGGCTGGTAGCAAGGACGGTGGGCTATACAGGGGAAATTAAATGGGATACTACAAAGCCGGACGGCACTCCTAGAAAGCTGTTGGACGTAAGTAAGCTGGAGAGGCTGGGGTATCATTATACTACGGAGCTTGAGGACGGTATTAGGCTTGCCTATGAGGATTTTTTGAAAAATCCCATGCGGGCGGAACGATAAAAGCAGACAGATGGGAGCGAAAATGAATATTATTTTACTTTCCGGCGGAAGCGGCAAGAGGCTGTGGCCCTTGTCCAACGATATCCGCTCCAAGCAATTTATAAAAATATTTCGGAATGAAGAGGGCGAGCTGGAATCTATGTTAATGCGGGTATATCGTCAGATAACCGCGGTTGACAGCAAGGCTCGTATTACCGTAGCAACCAGTAAAAAGCAGGTGAGCTCCATTAAAAACCAGCTGGGAGACAGGGTGAGCGTGTGCGTGGAGCCCAACAGAAGGGATACCTTTCCAGCAATTTGTCTGGCAGCGGCGTATCTCTACCATGAAAAGAAGGTGCCCGTAGAGGAGGCGGTAATAGTCTGCCCGGTGGATCCTTATGTGCAGGAAAGCTATTTCGAGGCTCTTAAAATGCTTGCAGGGCTGGCGGAGGAGGGAGGGGCAAATCTTACCCTTATGGGGATTGAGCCTACATATCCCAGCGAGAAATACGGTTATATTATTCCGGAAACCGCCAAGGCCGTGAGTCCGGTTTCTACCTTTAAGGAAAAGCCTGACGCGGAAACCGCCAAGAAATATATTGCGCAGGGGGCCCTTTGGAACGGGGGCGTTTTTGCCCTCAGACTGGGATATTTGCTGGAAAAGGCGCATGAACAGATAGATTTTACGGACTACTGGGATTTATATTACAATTATTCCAAGCAGAAAAAAATCAGCTTTGATTATGCCGTGGCGGAGAAGGAGCATCGCATTCAGGTTCTGCGCTACCATGGCGAATGGAAGGATCTGGGGACATGGAATACCTTTTCCGAGGCGATGGATACCAATATATTAGGCAGGGTGACATTGAATGAGACCTGTGAAAATACCCATGTGGTCAACGAATTGAACATTCCTATTTTGTGTATGGGGTGTAAGAATATGGTGATTGCGGCCAGCGGGGATGGTATTTTGATTTCGGACAAGGAGCAGAGTAGCTATATTAAGCCGTTTGTGGACGAGATGACGGGGCAGGCAATGTATGCGGAAAAATCATGGGGCAGCTTTACGGTTTTGGATGTTCAGGAGGAGAGTATGACTATCAAAATTGTACTTTTGCCCGGACATAGGCTGCATTATCACAGTCATGAGCATCGCGACGAGGTTTGGACGGTAATGAGCGGCAGGGGCCGTACTATTGTGGACGGTATGGAGCAGGTAGTGTATCCGGGCGATGTGATCACTATGGCGGCAGGCTGTAAGCACACCGTTATAGCGGAAACGGAGCTTAAGATAATAGAGGTGCAGTTAGGAAAGGATATTGATGTGTGCGACAAACAAAAGTACAGATTGGAAGGAATTGAATAGTCCGCTATTACTTGCGCCTGCGGGAAAGGATTATCTTTGGGGCGGAAAGCGTCTTGCGAAGGAATACGGAAAAGAGATACCAATCGAGCCTTTGGCAGAGACTTGGGAATGCTCCACGCACCCTGATGGGCTTAGTATGGTTGTAAGCGGCGCCTATAAGGGGAAAACGCTGGCAGAGGCTCTGAAGGAGCAGCCGCAGTGGATTGGAAGTCATCCCAAGGCAGGAGCGGGTCTTCCGGTGCTGATTAAGTTTATCGATGCCAAGGAAGATTTGTCCATACAGGTTCATCCCAACGACGAGTATGCGCTAAAACATGAAGGGCAGCTGGGGAAGACGGAAATGTGGTATGTGTTGGAGGCGGAACCGCATGCTTCGTTGATTTATGGTTTTTCCCATAACATGAAAAAAGAGCAGCTGCTTGAGAGTCTGGAGCAGGGAACCCTTTTCAAGCATTTGCAGCAGGTACAGGTGCAAAAGGATGATGTATTTATGATTTGGCCGGGAACGGTGCATGCCATTGGGGGCGGCGTATTATTGGCAGAGATACAGGAATGCTCCAATGTGACTTATCGGCTTTATGACTATGACAGAACCGACAAAAGCGGTGAGAAAAGAAGGCTGCATGTAAATCAGGCGGTTCAAGTGCTTAATATGCAGGAGCAGCCTTTAGCGCGCAGGCAGATGAGGGTCATGCGATATCGTCCGGGCTCGGCAAGCGAGATTCTGTGCCGTTGCGAATATTTTCAGGTGGACAGGGTGCTGGTGACAGGCGCCTATCAATGTCTGGTGGAGAAAACCTCCTTTCAGGTATTTTTGATATTGGAGGGCAGTCTGAAGGTAGGGGAGCTTTCCGTGAAGAAGGGTGATTGCATATTTTTGCCTGCAGGCTGCGGTAACGTATCGGTATGCGGAAGGGGACAGCTTTTGAAGATTTGTTGTTAAGCCGCGTTTATGTAGGGAGGTCATGCAATATTGCACCGGAGTGCAGGGAAGGAAAATTATGAAGGAATATGTCAAATGTGCTAAGGAGATGCTGGATTTTATAGAAAGGAGTCCAAGCTGTTTTCATGTGATTGAAAATATAAAGAATCACCTCACAGAGGAGGGCTTTCAGGAGCTTAAGGAAAATCAGGAGTGGAGGCTTTCGTGGGGCAGGGGATACTTTGTAATTCGTAATGATTCCTCCTTAATGGCATTTCGCCTGCCGGCGGCGGGAGAGGCCTTAGGTTTCCACATAGTGGCGGCGCACAGTGATTCTCCCTCCTTTAAGCTTAAGGAAACGCCGGAAATGAAGGTGGAGGAAAGATACGTTAAGCTGAACACGGAAAAGTATGGGGGAATGATTCTTTCCACGTGGCTGGACCGGGCGCTGTCCGTGGCCGGGCGGATTGCAGTGTATGATGACAAAACGGGGAGTGTGGAGACCAGACCGGTGAATATCGATAAGGATTTGTTGGTGATCCCTAATTTGGCAGTCCACATGAATCGGGAGATAAATAAGGGAGCGGAGTATAATCCTCAGACAGATATGCTGCCGTTATATGCGGAATGCGGAGAGGGTAAAGGCAGGAATTCACTGCTAAGGAAGCTTGCCAAGGCAGCAGGAGTAAAGGCGGAGAATATTCTGGGTCAGGATTTGTTTTTATATGTGCGGGAAAAGGGCAGGATTATCGGTGAGAACGGTGAATTTGTGCTGTCTCCCAAGCTAGACGATCTTCAGTGTGTTTATGCCGCTGTAAAAGCCTTTGGGGAGAGCGCGCCCTTGGATTATATAAATGTCTGCGCTATCTTTGATAATGAGGAGGTGGGAAGCGGTACCGGTCAGGGGGCAGATTCCACCTTCTTGGAGGATACCTTAAGGCGCATTGCAAAAGGGCTGCCGGAGAGCGGCAGCCGGTATTTGCAATGGGTGGCGGACAGCTTTATGATTTCCGCGGACAATGCGCATGCGGTGCATCCCAATCATCCGGAGAAGGCCGACCCTACCAACAGACCCTATTTGAACGGCGGAATTGTGGTCAAATATCACGGCGGTCAAAAGTATACCACGGACGCAGCTTCGGGCGCCTATCTGAAAGGCTTGTGCAGACAGGCGCAGGTGCCTTATCAGACCTATGCGAACCGCTCCGACATTTTAGGAGGCTCCACCTTGGGAAATATATCTGTTTCACATGTTTCCCTGTCAAGCGTGGACATAGGCCTTCCGCAGCTTGCCATGCATTCCGCAGTGGAGACGGCGGGAGTAAAGGATACGGCTTACGCCGTGAAGCTGTTTAGGACGTTTTTTTCGGCATAAATCTTAATTTGGCCGTATATATATTTGGAAAACGTTGAAAATAGAGATTTGTATGAACCAAAAGCTGGAAAATATACTGAATTTGGCGTTGGAGACGCCGGAAGCAATAAGAGAGCTTACAGAGGATTTAAACGTAGGCTTTGATACGAGTGCCAGAACATGGGAGCTGATTGTAAAATATCATGGCAGTCTGGCGCCTCTGGAGGGTCTTGGAATAGTAGTGGAGCACCTGATTGCGGGCTATGCCATTTTGACAGTGCCGCAGCAGTTGGTGGAGAATGTATCTGATTTTGAACAAATTGAATATGTGGAAAAGCCGAAGAGATACTTTTATTCGCAAATTGGGCCCGCGGATAGAGCCTGTGTGACACAGGTTACTATGCGCGAGCCTTTTTTAAACGGAAAAGGTGTGCTGCTTGCAGTGCTCGACTCGGGGGAAGGAGTTAATATAATGTCAAGTCGCTAAGCGATAAGCAAAATCAAAGCCTTTTGCGGATGCGGTCCGGCAAAAAAGCGGGAGAAAAGAGAAATTTATATAGATACAAAACCGTTTCGGAAGGAAAAAAATTGTTTTTGCAATTATTTGACATCAGCCGCCGCAAACGCCGGCATAGGACAATCCGGCGCCCACATATGATGAGTAAGTAAGGAGGTGGACGTACAATGCTTCCCACAATAGAGGAATTGCAGCAGATGAAAGAGATGGATATTCGGAAGATTGACAAAAATCAGCTGAAGGATATAAGCGAGATACGGATAGAAAAAAATGAGCCGCCGCTTAAGCGGGTAAGAAATTATCTGGAACAGGTGGGAAATCCTTACTTTTTAAAGTCGGGAGAGTATATATTACAGTTTAAGTATGAGGACGGCGGTATGGATATAAATGACTGTATGCTGGAATATGTGTCTAAGCTGACAAAAATACAAAGTCAATAGGCGAAGCTCCCCCGTGACCTTTATGTCCGTATTTTGTATCGGGAGGAATCAGGATGAATGCGAAAAAAATGTATCATGTGGGTATTTATTTACGCTTATCCCGTGACGACGCCGTCCAAGGAGGCGGCAAGGGAGCATGGGGAAGCCGGCCGGAAAGTAACAGCATCAGCTCCCAGAGGGAGCTTTGCCGTGCTTATATCCGGAACATGCAGGATATGCAGCTTTATGATATTTATGTGGACGACGGATATTCGGGGGCTAATTTTGACAGGCCTGAATTTAAGCGTTTGATGGAGGATGTGAGAGCGGGGAGGGTGGATTGCATTGTAGTAAAGGATTTATCCAGATTCGGGAGGGATTATATAGAAGCAGGAAGGCTGCTTCAAAAGATTTTTCCTGCATTTCATGTGCGTTTTATCGCCGTTACGGATAATTTTGATTCTTTTACGGCGGATTTTAACGAGACGTCCTTAGTGCTGCCGATAAAGAATTTTGTCAATGATTCCTATTGCAGGGATATTTCGGGTAAGGTGAAAAGCCACCAGAGGGTCAAGAGGGAAAAAGGCGAGTTTATCGGAGCATTTGCCGTTTACGGCTACCGTAAGGATGAGAAGGATAGGAACAGACTGGTGCCGGACGGTTACGCGGCGCAAATTGTCAGAAATATTTTTGACTGGAAGCTTAAGGGTATGAGCAGTCTGGCAATAGCAGGGCGGTTAAACGAGACGGGCGTCTTGTCGCCGATGGAATACAAAAGGTCAAAGGGGGAAAATTTTTCCACCGGCTTTGCCCTACATGGAAGCGCTTCATGGTCGTCTGTGGCCGTAAAGCGGATTTTGACAAATGAAATCTACACGGGAACAATGGTGCAGGGAAAAAGCGAAAAAATAAATTATAAGATAAATAAGTACAGGGAGAAGCCGAAGGAGGAATGGGTACGTGTGGCGGACACCCATAAGGCGCTGATATCCAAAAAGGATTTTGATACGGTGCAGAGGCTTATGGATTCGCCCGGCAGAGCCTGCGGCGGTCAGAGGAAAGCGCATTTGTTCTCTGGTATGCTGTTCTGCGGGGACTGTGGGGAGCCCATGGTTCGCAGAATAAACCGGTATAAGGGTAACGCGAGGGTGTGCTTTATCTGTTCTACAAGAAACAGGGGAATGGGCTGTACCAGACATAGTATCTCGGAGGAAGAAATGGCGGAAGCCATTCTGTTGGGCATGAGAGCGAAGCTAAGGCTGCTTCTCGATGAAGAAAAGGTGCTTTCCCGCACGGGAGGGCTGGAGGTCGGATTTGAGGAGCTGGCAGAATTTGATAAGGAAATTCTGAGGCTGCGCGGGGAGGAGGAGAAATATCTAAAGCTTCGCAGCGGCCTGTATGAGGACTTAAAGAGCGGTGTGATTACGCAGGAGGATTTTTATAGCTTTCGCAGTATTTATGAAGAGCGTTATGCAAAGGTTCAGAAGGCGGTGGGAAGGCAGGAGGAGATGCTTCGCCGCCTGTTTCGCTCAGGGCTTGCAGGCACAATCCGTTTGGAACGTTTTAAGGAGGCGTTGGAGATAACGGAATTATCTCGTGACGTGCTCCTTTGCTTTGTGGAAAGGATTTTAGTGTACGAGGGAATGCGAGTCTGCATTGAGCTGAGGAGTAAGGAACAATTTATAGGAGCTCTGATGCTGTCTGAGTACGCTGCCATAGAGCGACGGGAAAAGCAAAGGACTTTTGGCGCGGACATAGGAGGGAGGAAAAATTGCAGGAATTTGGAGGAAGGAATGGGAAAGGACAAAAACCGGTAAACAGCAAAAAGCCCTATTCGGTAGGAATTTATGCAAGACTGTCGGTTGATGCAAACAACGAAAAAAATGAGTCCATAGAAACACAGATACAAATGGCCGAGTGTTTTTTGCAGCGGCAGCCGGATATGTGTCTCTTTGGCTGCTACAGTGATTTAGGGAAATCGGGAACCGATTTTGACAGGGAGGGATTCAACAGACTGATGGCAGATGTGCGCCTGCGGAAGGTGAATTGTATCATAGTCAAGGATTTTTCACGGTTTGGCAGGAACTATATAGAGACGGGGAATTATATCCAAAAAGTCTTCCCGTTTCTGGGGGTGAGGTTTATTTCTATCACCGACCGTTATGACAGTCTTTACGCCTCGGGTGAAGACATGGGGGTAAATTTGAAAAATCTCGCCAACGAATTGTATGCCAGAGATATCGCGTCTAAGGTGAAAAGCTCCCGTATGCTGCAATGGGAAAAGGGAAGCTATACGGGGGGAATACCGCCTTACGGTTATCGCGCCGAATGGATTGACGGAAGAAAACGCCTTTTTGCGGAAGCCGTAACCTCAAAGCTTGTCAAGGAGATTTACAGGCTTTATGAGGAAGGATTAAGTCTGAAGGAGCTGGCGGAATGGCTTTATGGGAAAAAGGTGCACAGACCATCGGATTATCGGCGGTATGGGCATGTTTTCGGGCAGGAGAAAGAAGAGCTTAGGGAGTGGACGAGGGGAAGCATAAAGCTCATCCTGACCAATCCGGCGTACATGGGCTGGCTGGTTCAGGCGCGTACCTGCGGACGGGACTACCGTCTGAGAGAAAAACAATACGTCTCTTTTGAGGACTGGAGCATCAAGGAAAACACGCATGAGGCGCTTGTGACGCAAGAGCAATTTTTCCGAATTGCAGAGCGGTTTGAAAAGCAGGCGGTGTATGGCAGGAAAAACGGTATTTCTAAACAGGAGCCTCCCAAGGAGGATATATTTGCCGGACTTTTATATTGCGGCGACTGTCAGTGCAAGATGGCGCGGGTAAGCTCGGGAAAGGAGCTTGCCTTGGGCGGCAGGCTTCGGATATATGGCTATTTTTGCAGAAATGCATCCAGAGTGGACAGTCTTTCCTGTGAAAAAAAGTATATTGGGGAGAATTCGTTGACAGAGCTGATAAAGAAAGCGCTGAGCATGGAATTTGTCCTGCGCGGTATCAGTCCGAAGAATTTAACGGAATATAACAGAAATTTAGGTGAGGAGGAGAAAAAAAGGCACAAAAAAAGGCTGACGGAGCTAAAGAGGGAAATCGGGCGCCGGAGCTGTCAGGCAAGCGCCCGATACATAAGATACCGGAGCGGGGAAATAGGCAGAGAAGGATTTACACAATGGAATCACGACAACGAAAAAAAGACGGGGGAGCTGAGAGAAGAGCAGATTCTTATTGAAAAGAGAATAAATGAAATAGATATAATGACGGAGGAACAAAACCGTTTTTTGAGAGCGGCGCTAAAGGGTGACATAAAGGAAATATCCAAGGAGATGCTACATGCCTTGGTGGAGCAAATCCGTGTTTTTGCGGATAAAAGGGTGGAGATAATATTTCGTTTTAGCGGGCAGGAGTTTTCGCGGGCCGTAGGGGAGGCGGACAAAAATGGGCGGGCAATATAGGATTGCTATTTATATGCGTTTGTCCAAGACGGATGATTTACAGGCTAAGGAGGAGAGTAATAGTATAAAGATGCAGAGACTTTTGCTGAAGGAATATGTACAGGCACATTTTACGGATTATAGCCTTTTGGAATTTTGTGACGACGGCTACTCGGGAACAAGCTTTCACCGTCCGGACGTGGGGAAGCTTTTGGAGCTGGTAAAAAATTCTCAGGTGGACTGCATTGTGGTAAAGGATTTTTCCCGGTTCTCCAGAGATTATATAGAATTAGGCGTATATTTGGACAGGATATTGCCTTTTATGGGAATAAGGTTTATTTCCGTAAACGATAACTATGACAGCAATGTCAGCCGCAGCGGCGCCGGAGAGTTGGATGTTTCCTTTCGGAGTCTGCTGTATGATCTTTATAGCAAGGATTTATCCCTTAAGGTTAAAAGCGCACTGGAGGCGCGCAGGGAGGAGGGGAAGTATGTGAGCGGCGGCTGTCCTTTCGGTTATCAGAAATCTCTCCGCGACCGACATCTGCTGCTGCCGAAGAAGGAGGAGGCGGAGGTGGTAAAACGTATATTTTCCATGGCATCAGAGGGAATGACTTGCGCCGGGATTGCAAGGGCTTTAAACGAGGAAGGAATAAGGACTCCTGCGGAGTTTAGAATTATAAAAGCAAAGGCGGCAGCAGATGTGAAGGGAAAAAAATCAATGTGGACCGGTCCTGCCGTCAGCCATGTCCTAAAGAACGAAGCTTATGCGGGAGATATGGTATATGGAAAAACCTACAGGGAGACGGTGGGAGGAAGAAATCATTTAAAACCCAGAAAGGAGTGGAAGGTCCTGTGTGGTCATCATGAGCCCCTCATAGACCGGGAAACTTTTGAAAAGGTCCAAAAAAGCAGGGGGAAAACAAAAACGAAAAGCCATAAAAGGAGCCATCCCCTGACCGGAAGGCTGATATGCGGCTGCTGCGGGAGAAGCCTTTGCTATCGGGGAGGACTGAATCCTTATTTCAGCTGTTCCGGCAAGTATGTCTCTCCCGGCGGGGAGTGCGTCGGAAAATTGAATGTGACGTTTCTGGAGCAGTATGTGCTGTTTGAAATGCAAGGTATGTTAAATGGTTATACGGATTCAGAGAAAGAAACGCCGGATTGTAATGAATTATACAGGCTTACAGACCACATCGTGCAAGGATTTATCGATAAAATTATCGTCAGGGATGAGCGGCATATGGACATATGTTGGAGGTGTGGAAAATTTTGGCGCAATTTGACATGAGGGAGGGAACATGTTATTATAGTGTCAAATTGATTTTCAAAGACAGGAATATATTTTAAGCAGTTTATTTAATGTATCGGAAGGAAAACAGGAAAGGAATAAGGATTGGAGAAATGGATGAGAAATTCAGAAAAAGCTTGGAAGATAACGGAACGGATGTGGAAACGGTTTTAAAACGTTTTTTGGGAAACGAAGCAATGTATATGAAGTTCATTATGAAGTTTATGGATGATAAAAGCTATGAAGGCGTAATCGAAAGCATAGAAAAGAAGGATTATGAGGAAGCATTTAAAAGTGCGCACAGCTTAAAGGGAGTTACCGCTAATTTGGGAATCGAGCCCATACGCGCCGCCTCCTCCCGGATAACGGATTTGCTAAGAAATAAGCCTGCGGAGGAAGTGGACGTATCCGAGCTGGAGGAATGCAAAAAGCAGCTGCAGGAGGCATACGGAAATTTCCAGAAAATTATTGAGGAAAACAGACAGTAGGGCCGTGTGTTTTGGAGAGAAATGAATTGACATCGGTAATGAAAAATGATAATTTATATTAATAAGGAAATTATGGATAAATTAAGGAGGAATCATGGATAAGCAGCAGATATTGATTGTTGATGACGAAGAAGTGAACCGTGCGATATTAAAGGGTCTGTTTCAAAGTAATTATGATATTATTGAAGCGTCAAACGGACTTGAAGCCACTGTTCAGATCGAAAATAATCAAAATATAGTATTGATTCTACTGGATGTCGTAATGCCCGTAATGGATGGCTTCGGGGTATTGGATTATTTAAAAAAGCATGATTTGTTGGAGAAGATTCCTGTGATACTGATTACCGGCGAGACAGTTCTTAACAGTGAGGAGCAGGCATATTCCTATGGTGTCGCCGATGTTATACATAAGCCATTTTATCCTCATATTGTTAAGCGCAGGGCAAAGAATATTATCGAACTATATCAGGATAAGCACCATATGGAGGAGCGCATAAAGGAGCAGGAGCAGGCTATCATGGATAAGGAAAGGAAAATCCGTGAAAGCAATGAATTTATGATTGACGCGCTTAGCTCCGTGGTGGAATTCAGGAGCCTTGAAACGGGCGAGCATATCAGGCGTATCAAATATTTTACCAGAATATTATTAAAGTATTTGATGAAGTATTTCCCGAAATACGGATTGACGCAAGCGCAGGTAGACGAGATTTCCAGAGCGGCGGCGTTACATGACATCGGTAAAATAGGAATTCCTGATTCAATCCTTTTAAAGCCGGGGCGACTGACGCCGGAAGAATTCGAGATTATGAAAACGCATACGACCATTGGCTGCGAGGTTTTGGAAAAGTTCCGAAAGAACCAGACGGGCGAGTTTTATCAGTATTGTTACGAAATATGCCGTTATCACCATGAAAGATGGGACGGCAACGGATATCCGGATCATCTGGTAGGGGAAGAAATACCTATAAGCGCGCATATTGTTGCGGTTGCAGATGTTTACGACGCGCTGGTAAGTCCCAGAGTATATAAGAGCATATACGCCAACAACATGGCATATGATATGATTATGAACGGCGAATGCGGGCAATTTTCACCTGACGTACTTGAATGCTTTTCACTTGCCAAGGAAGATTTCTTCAATATAGTGGAAGTGATTAAGATGTTTGACTTTTCATCGTGAAACGGATGACAGGCAGCAAAAATAGTGTTTTTTTGCTGCCCGTTTTTAACCGTGACTGAGGAGGGGCGCGTATGCGGCAGGAAGAAAACAGTGTATTTCCCATTGATGACGCCTTAGAGATGATTATAATGTTTGACGGCGCAGGGAAAATTTCTTATGTGAACAGGGCGGCAGGCCAAAAGCTGGAATATGATAACGATTTATGCGGAAGGCATATTGGTGAAGTGTTTCCCAATACTTTTCCCGCTGCTGCGACCGGCATTGATTTTGACGATTATATCGGCGAAGGGCTTCGCAATCTTGTTGCCTATCGCAAAAATACCACATGCTTTCCCGCGGAGGGTAAGATTTTGAAGGGCGGCTCCCCGTCCGAATTGTACATATGCATGTTCAATGATATATTGGAAAAGGAGTTTCTGGGCAGGGAAGTGGAGCGCATCAAGCAGGAAGCGGAAGAGGCAATGAAGGTAAAATCCGAATTTGTTGCTAATGTGACCCATGAGCTTCGGACGCCCGTAAACGGGGTGCTCGGAAACGTCAGGGAGCTGTTGGACAGAAAACTGGATAACGATACGGAAAAGCTGCTGCGGATAATAGAACGCTGCTGCGGCGACATGAATAAAATCATTAATAATATATTGGATTTTTCCAAGCTGGAGGCGGGAAAATTTACCCTGGAGCCGCGCAGGTTTTCCTTCAGAAATATGATGGATTATGTAAAGGCAAATCATATTAACAGGATTACCGAGAAGGGTCTGGAGTTTTTTATGACGGTATCGCCCCAGATACCGGAGTACATCATTGGCGACGAGCTGAGAATAGTGCAGATTTTAAATAATCTGTTGTCTAATGCCCAGAAGTTTACGTCATGGGGTAAGATTACGGTAGAGGTCTTTAGAACGGCGAAAGTAAACGACAAGATTGAACTGTTCTTTATTATTTCCGATACGGGTATCGGTATTGACAAGGCCGATAAGGATAAATTGTTTCAGAGTTTTTCCCAAGTGGACGCGTCCATATCCAGAAAGTACGGCGGCACAGGGCTGGGATTAAATATATGCAAGCAGCTTGTGGAGCTGATGGACGGCAATATCGAGGTGGAGAGTGAGAAGAATAAAGGGAGTAATTTTTCGTTTTCCATATGGGTAGGCGTCTGTGAGGGGGACGAGGCGGTTTTGCAGCAGCCTGATGATTTAAAGCAAAATCCGGGGCAGACATCCTTCGGGAATACGGACGGCGGGGAAGCCGAGGACATCGGAAAATACGGAACGGAAGAAAATAAAAAGAGTCTGAGGAAAAATCTGTCAAAGCTGATTCTTTGCGTGGAAATGGACAACTGGGAAAAGGCGGAAGGCTTTACGGAGATCATCAGGCAGTTGACGGAGGAGGCGCCTCAGGACGTAAAACGTACGGTATTAAAACTGAAAATGGCAGTTCAAAAAGAAAATTATGATAAGGCAGCCAAAGAGTTTGAAGCGTTGGAGGATTTCCTGCAATAGGAAGGAGATTTTACATGATTTATGAGAATAAGAATGCCGAAAAAGAAGGAATTCTCATTGTTGACGACGTGGAAATTAACAGAATGATTCTGGAACAGATTATAGGGAATATGGGAGTGCACCCTATTCTGGCAGAAAACGGCGAGCAGGCGCTGGAGCTGGCTGAGAAATGGCATCCCCAGATGATTTTAACGGATATTTCCATGCCCGGAATGAACGGTTATGAGCTGTGCAGGGCTTTGAAAAAAAACGAAAACACGAAGGATATACCCATTATCTTTATCTCCGCGTATGATAATCCGCAGGATATTATAGAGGGTCTGACTCTGGGCGGCGAGGATTATATTACGAAGCCGTTTATTGCGGAGGAGGTTCAGGCGCGCGTAGGCGTCAGACTGCGTCTCTACGAAGCGAACAGAGAGCTTATGGAAATGAACAGGCGGCTTCAGATTTCCGTGAACGAGCAGCTCAAACAAATGGAATTGGAAAAGAAAAATATTTTGTATGCCATGGTAAATATTGCGGCCCAAAATGCCGATTATGAGAAAGAGTATGTGGATCGGCTGGGTAAAAACTGCAGGATTTTGGCGTTGGCTATGCAGCTCTCTCCTTTGTTTGAGGCAAAGATTTCCGATACTTATATAGAGACCTTAGAGCTGGCAGCCCCCCTTTGCGATATAGGAAATATTGGAATTTCAAAGGAAATTTTACAGAAAAAAACCGGACTGACCGAAGAGGAAGAGGCTTTGGTGCACAACCATACGAATATCGGCGCAAAGCTTTTGAGAGATATTCATGCAAACAGTGATTATAATGATTTCGTAAGTATATCCGCCGATATTGCACAATATCACCATGAAAATTGGAACGGGAGCGGATACCCTCGAGGATTGGAAAAAGAGGAGATTCCTCTGGGAGCGCAAATCGTTTCCGTTATGGAGCGCTATTGTTCATTAACAGCTAAAGAGGCCTGTTCTAAGGAAGAGGCGTTGGAAATTATGGGTAAAGAGTCGGGAATTAAATTTAATCCGGATATTTTTAAGATTTGTTGTAAGATATCACGTCAATTATGCTAAATGTGATAAATTTATTGTTTTGGCGGAGGGATGAAAGGTGATTACAGATGAAGAGTTTGGAAGAATAGCAGTCTATATGAAACAACGCTACGGCATTGATCTTACCAATAAGAAGGTCATTGTAAACGGTCGGCTGGAAAATTATGTCAGGTCCAAGGGCTGGGAGAATTATCATGAATACATGGATGCGGTCGAGCGTGATCAAAGCGGGGCGGAAGAAAGGATGTTAGTCAATTTCCTGACCACCAACCATACTTACTTTATGAGAGAATTTGAGCATTTTGATTTTTTTAAGAACACTGTTCTTCCAGCTCTGAAGAAGAAGGAAGGCAGAAACAAGGATTTGCGCATTTGGTGCGGTGCGGCTTCTACGGGAGAGGAGCCTTACATGATAGCAATGGTTCTGGCGGATTTTTTCGGGCTGGAGCGGAACCAGTGGGATACAAAGGTGCTTGCCACGGATATTTCAACCAAGGTTTTAAAGCAGGCAATGATGGGAATATACAGCGCCGAGCAGCTTAATAATATTCCTGAACAATGGAAGCGGCATTTCTTCAAGGCAATTGCGGGAGGCGCCCAGTATCAGGTGACGGACGAGTTGAAAAAAGAAGTTATTTTTCGTCAATTCAATTTAATGGACACATTTCCTTTTAAAAGAAAAATGCATACTATATTTTTGCGTAATGTTATGATATATTTTGATGAGAGGACAAAAAAGGAATTGGTGCAAAAAGTATATGATGCTCTGGAGCCGGGAGGGTACTTGTTTATAGGAACTACGGAGACTCTCGACAGAGGAAGCACTCCTTTTCAACTGGTTCGGCCGTCAATTTTTGTAAAGAAGGAAGGGAAAGGTTAAGCTATGAGACCCATTAGAGTTTTAATTGTTGAGGATTCTATTGTGTTTAGAGAACTGCTGGTTCAGAATCTGAATAAGGATCCCGCTATACAGGTCGTGGCTATAGCGAAGGATCCGTTTGAGGCAAGGGATGCCATTTTAGCACATAAACCTGACGTCATGACATTGGACGTGGAGCTTCCGAGGATGAGCGGGATAGAATTTTTGCGAAAGCTGATGCCGCAGTATCCGCTTCCGGTGGTTGTTATCAGCTCTCTGAGTGAAAAGGTGTTTGACGCCATGAATGCGGGAGCCGTGGATTTTGTGGCAAAGCCTGCCGTATCAAACCGGGCGCAGCTGGAGGATTTTATCAGAAACGAGCTTTTGGTAAAGATAAAAATTGCGTCTACGGCTAAGATAAGCAACATTAAAAAGGTTGTCATGGAGCACGAACAGCAGAATCTTTCCGTAAAGGGAAATAATCTTGTTGTGGCGATTGGAGCCTCCACCGGCGGAACAGAGGCGATTTTAGAGGTAGTAAAGGATTTTGGAACGGATATTCCGGGCGTTGTGGTAGTGCAGCATATGCCTCCCGGATTTACTCAAATGTATGCAAAGAGACTGAATGACCAATGCAGGCTTCAGGTGAAGGAGGCAGAGACGGGCGACCGGGTATTGCCGGGGCATATGCTGATTGCTCCCGGAGGAGATATGCATATGCGGCTTGTCAAGGTGAACGGTGCATATCAGGTAGAGTGTAAACGGGGTCCTAAGGTGAACGGGCATTGTCCGTCCGTGGATGTGCTGTTTGATTCCGTGGCGAGAGCAGCGGGCGATAATGCGCTGGGGATTATTTTAACCGGTATGGGCGGTGATGGTGCAAATGGTTTGCTTGCCATGCGGAAGGCGGGAGCCAGAACCATCGGACAGGATGAATCCACCTGCGTGGTTTACGGTATGCCTAAGGTTGCCTATGATTTGGGTGCGGTGGAATATCAGGAAAAATTGTTTAACATTGCAAAAAGAACATATACATTGTTAAATACCATGTAAAGGAGAGAAAATATGAAAATTCTGTTGGCGGAAGACGATTTTGCAACAAGGAAATTTATGATGAATTTCCTGTCAAAATACGGTGAATGTGATGTCACTGTAGATGGAATGGAAGCAGTGGACGCCTATATGATGGCTTTGGAAGACGACGAGCCGTATGATTTGGTCTGTCTGGATATCATGATGCCTGTAATGGACGGATATCAGGCGCTTATGGGTATCCGTAATCTTGAAAAGGAAAGAAATATTCCGGAGGAAAAGGCGGCCAAGATTATCATAACTACTGCTTTGAACGAGGAAAGAAACGTTAAGATGGCTTTTGAATTGGGGTGTACCATTTATTCAGGAAAACCTATCGATCAGGAGAGGTTTGAACAGGCACTGAAAAAATTGAACTTAATCTGACGAAAGAAAATCAATAAACAGGAAAGGAGAAGGATATGGCTGAAGAATTTAGTACGGATGGTATGCTTGATATGTACCTCTTTGAAAACGAACAGCTTCTGGAACAGCTTCAGGAACGTGTTTTGGAGCAAAAGGATGAAGAATGCTTTGATGAAGACAGCATAAACGAAATATTCAGAACCATGCATACCATTAAGGGCTCTTCGGGTATCATGATGTTTGATAATATTACGGCTATTTCACATAAGCTTGAGGATGTCTTTTATTATTTGAGAGAATATCATCCCGAGAATGTTCCTCATCTGGAATTGGTGGAGCATGTACTGGAGGTAGAGGATTTCATTTCAAGCGAAATGGAAAAGATTCGCAGCGGTAATCCGGTAGACGGCGACGCCAGCAGCATTATAGCGGACCTTGACAAATTCTTGGACAAGATTAAAAACGGAGAATCCGAGAAGGAAGGGGAGGAACCGCCGCGCGTAAACGTGCATGTAGAGCCGAAGCAGTTTTACATAGCTCCGGTTGCAACAAGCGCCAGCCGTTTTTATAAGATTTATATTACCTTTTTCCCAGAGACGGAGATGGCGAATGTGCGCGCATATAAGTGCGTGTATGCTTTGAAGGAGATTGCAGAGGATTTATTGTATTCTCCCGAGGACATTATTTCGGACGAAAGAAGTTCGGATATAATTATGGAGGAGGGTTTCAGAATTCTCCTGCAGGCGCAATGTACCGAAGAAGAGATACGTCAGATAATCGGCGTAGGTTACGATATTCAGAGAGTGGACGTCTTTGAATGTAAGGCAGAAGAGTTCCTACAGGGCTTTGACTTTGGCGATCCGGAAGTAATGATTGATTTGGAATCCAGTGTGGAGGACATAGAAGCGCGGACGCAAAAGCAGGAACAGGCTGATGAGGAACTGCAGGAAGAGGTAAAGGAAGCAGAGAAAAAACCGGAAAAGCCGAAAATTGCACCCGGCGACTTTGTAATTAAATCAAGAGAGCCCGGTAAACAGAAGAAGCTCGCAAAGGATAAACCCAAAGGGGAGAAGGCTTCCTTCATCAGTGTCAACGTTAAAAAGATGGATCAGCTGATGGAGCTTATAGGAGAGCTGGTTATCTCCGAATCGGTAGTGCTGCAGAATCCTGATTTAAAGGTTCCGGGATTAAACCTCAATAGCTTTAATAAGGCGGCGGCGCAGTTATCCAAGATTTCTACGGATTTGCAGAACGTGATAATGTCCATGCGAATGGTTCCGTTGACAAATACATTTCAGAAGATGAACCGCATTGTCTTTGACGTATCCCGGAAGCTGGGAAAAGATATAGAATTTGAAATGGTGGGTGAGAACACGGAGGTAGATAAGAATATTATCGAGCATATTTCCGACCCGCTTATGCATCTGGTGAGAAATGCGGTTGACCATGGAATTGAGACCAACGAGGAACGTATAGACAGCGGCAAGCCGGATAAGGGAAAAGTAACCCTATCGGCGAAAACCGAGGCCGGCAAGGTTTGGATCAGCGTGGCGGACAACGGCAAGGGGCTTGACAGAAATAAAATTCTTGAAAAGGCAAGAAAGCAGGGGCTTTTGGATGATAATAAGCCGGAATCCGATTATACGGATAAAGAAGTTTACCAGTTTATTATCCAGCCGGGCTTTTCTACCAATGAGCAGATTACCGAGTACTCGGGGCGTGGAGTCGGAATGGACGTCGTGGTTCAGAACCTTCAGACGATTGGCGGTATGCTTGATATAGAAAGCACGCCGGGGCTGGGCAGCGTAATGAACCTTAAAATTCCGCTTACCCTTGCGATTATAGACGGAATTGTCATGGAGACGGGAGGTTCTTCTTTCGTACTGGAGACCAGTGTGATAAAAGAATTTGTACGCGTTAAGGAAGAAATGATGATTCATGAACCAAACGGTGAAGAGTATATTATGATACGCGGTGAATGCTTCCCCGTTATCCGTTTAGGCGAGTGGTATGGAATGAAGGGATACAAGGAATCCGTGGAAGACGGAGTAATGCTGATTCTTGAAATGGAGGATAAGAAGGTTTGCCTGTTTGTAGATAAGCTGATTGGCGAGCAGGAAATAGTGGTAAAGCCGATTCCTTCCTATATTAAAAAGGTCAGAGGCTTATCCGGCTGTACACAGCTCGGCGACGGAAGCATTGCATTGATATTGGACGCCGGCGGATTAATAGAATAAGTGATGGAAAGGAGTATTGTGATATATGGACGAGATGATAAAAAGACCTCAGAATTCTCAGCTCACATCAAGTGAGCATGATGAACAAAAGGGAAAATATATGACCTTTAAGTCCGGAAACGAATTTTTTGGCTTGAAAATCCAATATGTAAGCGAGATTATTCAATTTCAGGCGATTACTGCGATTCCGGAGACAGAAGATTATATAAAAGGCTTGATTAATTTAAGAGGAAAGGTTATTCCCGTTATTGACGTGAGACTGAGATTTAAGCAGAAGCCCTTTGAATATAATGACAGAACCTGTATTATCGTTATTAATGTAAAGGATATGTTGATAGGGCTGATAGTGGAGAAGATTGCCGAGGTAGTCGAAATTAAAGAAGAAAATATTTTACCTCCTCCTGCAATAGGACGTACCGACAAGGTACAGAACAAATATGTATATGGTATCGGTAAGGTCGGTGATTCTGTCAAATTGCTGTTAGACCCCGATAAATTGTTAAATGATGAAGATTTGTCAGTTGTTGAGCAAGTAAATGATATGATTATTGAAGAAGAATGAGAGGTATGATTATGAAAAACATGAAGATGAAAACAAAGGCAATTTTGAGTTTTACGGTTCCCAGTGTTCTGATGGTTATCAATGCATTTTTTTCCAGATTGGCAATGAAGGCGGTACTTGGAGTAAGTGATGTAGAGCGGTACATATTGAATGCAAGTATTTTCTTGTTTGGTTTGGCTATAATTTCCGTAATTGTTGCGACTGTTATTGCATTTTCCGTTATTAGAGGTATCGATAAAAATGTTTCCCAGTTATATGAAGCAGCAAAGCTGATTGCTTTAGGTCGTGTAGATATCAATATGATTAGATATAACAATGATGAATTTGGTCTGTTGGTAGACGAGTACACAAAGGTTGTTGAAAACATTAAGTATCAGTCAAAGATTGCCGAAGAGGTATCACAGGGTAATTTGACCGTGAATGTGGTTCCCAGATCCAATGATGATGTTTTAGGATATTCTCTGAAAAAGCTGGTTGACGACAATCTTCGCGTTATGACAAATATTACGGATGTGGGTTCACAGGTTACCATCAGCTCCTCTCAGGTTGCAAGCGCGAGTCAGGCGCTGGCACAGGGTTCTACAGAGCAGGCAAGTGCAATCGAGGAGATTACGGCGTCCATCGATGAGATAGCAGAGAAGACAAAGAAGAATGCAGAGCAGGCAAACGAGGCGTCCGGTCTGGTTGTCAATGCAATCTCAGATGTAAAGAAGGGTAACGAGCAGATGAAGCAGATGATTAATGCGATGGAAGATATCAATAAGTCATCTGAAAGTATTTCTAAGATTATTAAGGTTATTGACGATATTGCATTCCAGACCAATATCCTTGCACTGAATGCGGCAGTTGAGGCAGCAAGAGCAGGAGAGGCAGGAAAAGGTTTTGCGGTTGTTGCAGAGGAGGTTAGGAGCCTTGCGGCTAAGAGCGCTGCTGCAGCAGCAGAAACAGCCGAATTGATTGAGGCTTCCATTAACAAAGTTAATGTGGGCAGCAAGATTGCAGACGATACGGCAAAGGCTATGGAAGCAATCGCAAGTGTAGTACATCATAGTGAAGTGATCATTAACGGCATTGCAGAGTCTTCTAATTATCAGGCAACTGCAGTGGCACAGATTGAGCAGGCTATTTCTCAGGTATCTCAGGTGGTACAGACTAACTCTGCGACAAGTGAGGAGTGTGCGGCAGCCAGTGAAGAATTGTCTAATCAGGCATCCAGAATGCGGGATATGCTTTCCATTTATAACTTGGGTTCAGGAAGCAATTCTACTTATAAGGGTTCTTATCAGAGTTCCGCACCGGCTTCAAATGAGCAGATTATTTCTCTCGGAGATGATTTCGGTAAATATTAATGCATATATAGCGTAAATAAGCAAGGGCTGTGTTCATTTGGAGCACGGCCCTTTTTGTGTAGGTAATGGGGAGTCCTAAGAGCCTTGTCGTAAAGCCGGTGCAACTATTTAACAGCAATATGGTGTTTTGAACGCATATATTTAACAGAAGGTAGGATTGTTCCATTATGGAAGGGGATATAGCCTTAAAACGGCGTCAAAAAATTGTTGAAAATCCTCTTGCATTTATTTGACAGGAGAGGGAATCGAATATAGAAGAATGGATTTCAGAAAAAGAAACGGTGATACACGTATAAAGTTTTTGTGGGATCAGACTTTGCAGGGTAACGCACCGGAGGGCTTTGCCGTTGGGGCAGAGTTCAATGAGGAGCAGATAAATCAGGCGCTTAGGGCGACTTCGGAGAGGGAACAATTTGAGTTGGTGCCAAGCAGAGACGTAAGCGGTCATGGAACAGCGGTTGCAGGGATTGCGGCGGCAAGTATCGGAACGGAAGGATTGTACAGAGGAGTGGCATTTGGAGCCGATTTATTAATTGTAAAGCTGGGGATACCGGATACAGAGGGTTTCCCCCGGACAACAGAGATTATGAGAGGGGTAACTTATGCGCTCAGGAAGGCAAATGAGCTGCAGATGCCATTGGTTATAAATTTAAGCTTCGGCAACAGCTATGGCGCCCATGATGGAAGCTCGCTTTTGGAGCGGTTCTTGGACAATGCCGCAGAAATAGGGCGGACGGTTATCTGCGTGGGCAGCGGAAACGAGGGAAATTCAGCAGGTCATATTGCTGGTAATGTCTCGACGGACAGAAGAGTGGAGCTTGCGGTTGCGGAGTATGAACGTACTTTAAATGTACAGATTTGGAAAAATTATAGTGACAACTATATGCTGACGCTTCGTTCCCCGGCGGGTCAGGAAGCGCAGCTGTCCACGGCCATAGAGGGTGGAAAATATACGATAAATTTGGAGCAGACAGAGATTTTGGTTTATCTTGGGAAGCCTGCGCCCTATGCCACGGTACAGGAGATATATCTGGATATGATACCCAGAGGCAGACCCTATATTAACAGCGGGGTATGGACAATTCTAATTGAGCCAATGACGACGGTTACAGGACAGTATTATATGTATTTAGCAGGCAGTGCGGTGAGAAATCAAAGCACGGGATTTTACAGTCCGACTCCTCAGGTCACGCTGACAATCCCTTCGACTGCCGCAAAGGTAATAACCGTGGGCGCCTATAACAGTGTCTATGATACTTACGCGGATTTTTCGGGCAGAGGATATGCGGACAGGGAGAGAACGGTGGGAGTTGTAGCTGCCGGGCTTGCCAAGCCGGATTTGGTAGCGCCGGGGGTAGGAGTTCTGGCGCCGGATGTTTATGGGAGCTATGCATCCATGACGGGAACCTCTTTTGCCACTCCCATAGTGAGCGGCAGCGCAGCGCTATTGATGGAATGGGGGGAGGGAGTTATAATAAGGTTAAGTTAGGAGGAAGCCTCTAAACAAAGGAATTTTACTAATTCAGTCCTATATAAAAATGCTGATTCTATTTAGAATTTTGTTTAGGACCGGCCTGTTTATAATTTGAAAATTGAATAAAAATTATGTGTGTAGCAATTATATAACATAAGGCTGATTGTTTTTCTAATGGAATAGCTATACCTTTTTAGCAACAATATAACATGAATTTTTAGCGGGACTTAAGGAATTTTTTGAATAAGTCCTACTTTTTTGTCCGGAAATGGAGGAGATAAATGGCAATCATGAAGAATGAATTGGGTTTATGGACGAGCTGGAGGAATTAGCCAGCAAAGAAAAACACTGGACAATCTATATTATCCGATGAAAGAGCAAAGAAAATGTTTGACATGGCAAAAAATAAAATCTGCACTACGCAATTAATGGTTTTAAATGATAAAACTAATATATAAGAATATTACAATGCAGAGTGAACAAAAGGTATATGCAAATAGAATAAAAGCGCGTACTCAAAAAATAGGATTTTGATATTATTATAATGAGGGTAATGTTATAGATATATTGAAAGACAGACTAACAGTCTCATAGAAAGATGTGTCGAGTGTAGTAGTGATATTACTACAAAATTTTCTGCTATAAATGAAAAGAAGAGTTAAAGAGTGATTGCAATTTCATAGCAGCGATATGTATGAAATAATATTAATAGTAATATGTAAAAATATCTATACATACGGAAATATACTAAAGACAATAAAATTTCTACTAAGTGAAGGAAGAGCTATAAGTAAAATGAAAAAATTTACTCATCTCGATCAACTTGAAGCGGAAGCAATATATATTATGCGTGAGGTTGTCGCTGAATGTGAAAGACCAGTTATGTTGTATTCGGTTGGAAAAGATAGTTCTGTTTTGTTACATTTGGCAATAAAAGCATTTTATCCAGAACATATACCTTTTCCGCTAATGCATATAGATACAACATGGAAGTTTAAAGAAATGATACAATTTCGCGACCGTAAGGCAAAGGAGATTGGCTTTGAGCTGATTACGTATACTAATTTGGAAGGGAAAGCCCAAGGTATAAATCCTTTTGATCATGGTTCTGCTTATACTGATGTTATGAAGACACAAGCGCTAAAAGATGCAATTAGTAAGTATAGATTTACGGCTATTATCGGCGGTGCACGACGAGATGAGGAAAAATCTCGCGCTAAAGAACGTGTGTTTTCATTTCGCAATACTGAACATTCGTGGGATCCAAAGAATCAGCGACCAGAGATTGGAAAATTATTCAATACACATATTAACAGGGGAGAAAGCTTTCGCGTTTTTCCATTGTCAAACTGGACAGAAAATGATATTTGGCAGTATATTGAGCGTGAGAACATTGAAATCGTATCATTGTATTTTGCGAAGGAACGTCCAGTTGTGATTCGTGATAATAACATTATTATGGTTGACGATGAACGTATGAGGCTTTTGCCTGACGAGAAGATTCAATATAAAAAAATACGTTTTCGAACGCTAGGGTGTTACCCACTTACAGGCGGATTTGAATCTGATGCGGAAACACTACCAGAAGTTATAAAAGAGACACTAAGAGCTGTTAACTCTGAACGAACAAGCCGTGTGATTGATCATGAGGTGAATGGTAGCATGGAAAGACGCAAGCGAGAGGGATATTTCTAGATGAAAAGTATACTGAGATTTATTACTTGTGGTTCGGTTGATGATGGTAAATCTACACTTATTGGGCATATGCTATATGATGCTAAACTTCTTTTTGCGGATCAAGAAGAGGCTATTGAAGCGGAAAGCAGAGCGAGTAACAGTGAAGGAATACTAAACTATTCTCTGTTACTAGATGGCTTAATGGCAGAGAGGGAACAAAGCATTACAATAGATGTGGCATATCGTTATTTTACAACCAAAAACCGCTCTTTTATAGTAGCAGATTGTCCGGGACACGAGCAGTATACGCGTAATATGGTGGTGGGTGCTGCATTTGCTGATGTAGCTATTATATTGGTTGATGCTTCTAAAGGTATTTCTACTCAGACAAGGCGCCATGTTCGTATATGTGTTTTTATGGGCATAAAACATATTGTTTTGGCTGTTAATAAAATGGATATTATTCATTATGATCGGAAACGCTTTGAGGAAATAAGGCGTGAATTCAAACATGCTATAAATAACTGTGACTTAGAATCATTTACAATCATTCCTGTTTCGGCAACTGAGGGTGACAATCTAAACAAAAAGTCAATAAATACACCGTGGTACAAAGGGAAGCCGCTTCTTACCTATCTTGAGAAATTAAATATTGAACAGAGTTCTGCAAATGATGTATTTCTCATGCCGGTGCAAAGGGTATGTAGGCCGGCTCCAAATTTTAGGGGATACCAAGGTCAAATAGAGAACGGAAGCATATCGGTTGGGGACGAGGTTTTTGTACTTCCGGGAAATGAAAGAGCGCGTATTAGTAAGTTATATGTGACTAATAACAAAAGAAAATCTGCATATATCGGTCAAGCTGTGACAATCTGCCTTGATAAGGAAATAGATATTTCTCGGGGTAGTGTTCTAATGAAAAGAAATGCCGCGGAATTCGACGACCATTTTCAGGCTACTGTCATTTGGTTGGGGGATGTACCGCTGATGGAAGGCAGGAATTACTTTATTAAGTGTGGTACCATGGAGCAACCTGCGAAAGTCACTCGAATTTATCATAAAATTGAAATTGACTCCGGAAAAAATATTTATGTTTCGCAAGTCTTAAAAAATGAATTTGCATATTGCGAAATTGTACTCTCACAAAGAATGGCATTTAATTATTTTAAATTGAATCAGAGTATAGGTCAATTTATTTTAATAGAACGTTTAACAAACCAGACAGTAGGATGTGGTATTATTGAGCTTCCACTACATTATTCTAACAATATAATGTGGCAGAAAACAGACATTACTCGTGCAATTCGTGCGAGTCAAAAAGGGCAAAAACCATGTACGGTATGGTTTACCGGGCTTTCAGGCTCTGGTAAATCAACCATTGCTAATATGGTCGAAAAGAGGCTGGTGGCAGAGGGAAAGCATACTATGTTATTAGATGGAGATAATATGCGTCATGGTTTGTGTCGTGATCTCGGATTTGTTGAAAATGATAGGAGTGAAAATGTTCGTAGAGTTGCTGAAGTGGCAAAGCTTTTAAATGATGCCGGATTAATCGTTCTGACAGCGTTTATATCTCCTTATCAACGTGATCGTGAAAGCGCGAAACAGATTATTGGTGATGAGAATTATATTGAAATTTATATGAGTACACCGCTTGAAATTTGCGAAAGGCGCGATACAAAAGGCTTGTACGAAAAGGCAAAGAAAGGGGATATACTATATTTCACTGGGATTTCAAGTTCCTATGAAGTACCTGTAAATCCCAATATAGAAATTGATACAAGTAAGTGTACACTTGAGGAATCAGTTGAGAAGATAATAAAACTTATAAATGTGAAAAGTATATAAGTAGCTGAATGAAAATATGCAGAATTGTTCAGTGAATATATTAACGTTTATCAATCGTTTGAGTAAGAGGCACTGTGCACATAAGGCATAAATAAGGCTATACTGGTTTATTTAGAGACAATTGCTTTATTGCATGTAAATGAGGGGCAGTCAATTAGTAGTGAAGTGCTGCAATAAAGTTACAACACTTCAATTTGCCTGATGCTTAAATATGCGAGAGAAAGGTTTTTCGGGAATACATTGTGATTTGCAGGAACTATTATAGTTCAATATGGACTATGCAATCTGGGGACAAGAGTAACCAAATTGCATAATGGCATGTATAATATTGCATATTAAAAGGACAGTTCTCAACGGTCCTTTTTTTGAACTCTTATGCCTAAGAAAAGCTGCTATTTTGCAAAAGCAGGCATAGTATGTGGCATTACAATAAAATAATAGTTGGCAATATAATTGAGCAGATGAGAAGGTTGTGTAATATGACACAGAGTTGGTTAGCAAAAGCGTTAGATTTTATGTATAAAAGACAATTCCAACGCATTGAAAACAGAGAAACGGAATTGTACTGCCGATAAATGCTTCTCATGTACGTATTTGTGCCATCTTATAAGAGTGAAGAAATCAAATGTCATAGTATAGCATTTTGCGAACAGGCGACAGCCTTTGATTATGACAGAGCCATCCGACTTATATATTTTTTGGGTGATAAGACAAGGTATGTTATTCATATGATAAAAAAGCGGATTAAATGTAGGTGGCAGTTGGAAGAAAGAGAAGACAGTATCGGACAGATATATAGCGTTTGAGAAAGGAGTTGATACACCTTTGTGAACAGAAAAAGAGGCACATGATGCTGTTGCGGATAATACAAAATTATTTGTAATGTAAATTCTGTTAGAGAGTTTTATGATTTTCTAAAAGATGGAGTTAGTTTAAAAGCTTTTTTCCAGATAGAAAAATATCAAAAACTTAGATATAGATGGCTTTAGAAGGGTATAGGACAATTAGGTAGGAGAATAAAATAAGGAAAAGTTGATGGCACAGGAAGTGGATGTAATGGAAGAACAGGAAAAGTTGTGGGATATTGAGGAAATGGAGATAGATAAAGAATTGTCTGTAAAAGAAAAACTGCAAAATTTTGTTTATGGTATTGAGGAAGAACCCTTAACGCACATGAATGAAGGATATGTTGTAAGGGTTCATTTCGGAAAGGAAAATTATTCGGCAACAGATGCAGTCAAAGATTATTTGAAACAGATAGCACAGTTAAAGTATTAAATCGACGGAATAAGAAAGTCAGCATTAAAGCGGATTCCTGACTTGAATCGTATGTTTGTGAAGTTTTACATTAACGGCATTAAAGTAAGGAGTGATGCATATGAGCAAAAAGGATATTTATGATGTTGCCCTTTATCTGCGTCTTTCCAGAGATGACACAGACATTGATGGCAGAAACAAAACAGAGAGTAATAGCATAAGTAGTCAGCGTGATTTATTGAGAGCATATGTTCAAAGTCACGATGATTTGCAGATTTTTGATATTTATATTGATGATGGCTATTCAGGAACAGATTTTAATCGACCAGAATTTGAGCGAATGCTGGAAGATATCTATGCTGGAAAAGTGAATTGTGTCATTGTAAAAGATTTATCAAGATTTGGACGAGATTATATTGAAGCCGGACGGTTTATTCAGAAAACCTTTCCGGCTTTTAATGTGCGGTTTATTGCTGTCATTGATAACTATGATAGCTTGCTGGCAGATAAGTCGGAGCAGGCATTAGTGTTGCCTGTTAAAAACTTTGTGAATGATAGTTATTGCAGAGATATCAGCATGAAAGTAAAAGCACATCAGAAAGTAAAACGCCTTGAAGGTAAGTGTATATCAGCGTTTACGGTATATGGATATTTAAAAAATCCTGACGACAAAAATCAGTTAATTATAGATGATTATGCGGCTGATATTGTTAGAAATATTTTCCTATGGAAGATAGCAGGCATGAGTTTAGGAGCAATTGCAAATAAGCTTAATGATCTTGGGATTTTATCACCTATGGAATATAAGAAATCGTTAGGAATGAAATATTCAACAGGATTTCAGAGCGTAGGAACTGCAAAGTGGGCGGCTGCATCAGTGAAACGGATTTTGATAAATCGAGTATATATAGGTTATATGGAGCAGGGCAAACAGGAGAAAATAAGCTATAAGATAAAAAAGCGAGTTATAAAACCGCAAGAGGAGTGGATACAGGTTAAAAATACCCATAAGGCCATTATTTCTGAAAGAGATTTTTATTTGGTTCAGGAATTGTTGAAGTTTGATGGAAGAATATCTGTTGATACGGATACGGCAAATCTTTTTACTGGTATTCTAATGTGTGCGGATTGTAAAACTCCTATGATTAAGCGTGTGAATACTTATAAAGGAAAGAAAAAGGTCTTTTACATTTGTCAGACGAAGAATAAGTCGTTAGGATGCAGTCGGCACAGTACCTCTGAGGAAGTGCTCAAGAAGATTATATTGAAGGAGATAAATTATTGGTCGGATTTAATGACATCTTACTCAGAAATCATGGATACATTAAGTGAGATAAATATAAACTATGAACAGGTACTAGAATATAATACTCAGATTGGGGTATTGAGAAATGAGTACAATAAATATTATGGTCTGAAAAGTAGTCTGATGACTTATTTGAAAGAGGAATTGATAGATAAGCAAGAATTTGATGAGTTACATTGTCTCTATGCTAAAAAATGTGATGAACTTGAACTTGCGATAAATAATCAAAGGGCTTTTGTAAAAAAGATGTTTCAAAATGGTGTCGCAGCAAAAGCACAGCTAGACAAATACAAAGAAACGAAAGATTTGGGAGAACTTACAAGAGAATTGTTGGTTACAATGGTTAGCAAAGTATATGTGCATGAGAAGAAGAAACTTGATATTGTTTTTCGCTTCTGTAATGGAATGGATACGTTAGATGGCATTAGCTAAGTGGTTTAAAATAATATTTTGAAGCAGGAGGCGGTGTAAATGGCAAGAACGGCAAAGAGATACAAGGACGTCAATAACGAGTCTAAAAACAATGGTAAATTCAGTTATCATGTTGGTGTTTACGCCAGATTGTCTGTAGATAATCACGACCGGAGGTCAGAGTCTGTTGAAAATCAAATTGATATTATAAATCAGTTTATTTTTGACAATAATTCTGATCCTGACAGGGAGATGAATTTGGTAGTATATGATATTTATATAGACAGAGGTATATCAGGCACATCTTTTGAGCGAAACGGCTTTGAGAGACTGATGCAGGATGTAAAAGAGAATAGAGTAAATTGTATTATAGTGAAAGATTTATCTCGTTTTGGCAGAGATTATATTGAAACAGGAAACTTCATAGAAAAGGTATTGCCGTTTTTAGAATGCAGATTTATAGCTGTTGCAGAACATTTTGACTCTATGGCGGTAAGCGCAAATGGAAGTAAGCTTGCGATGAATATTAGAAATCTTGTAAATGATATGTATGCGAAGGATATTTCAAAAAGAGTAGCAGTTAATAGAAAAATGTCGGCAGAAAGTGGTTCGTTTATTGGAAGCTTTGCACCGTATGGCTATGATGTAGTTGAGGTTCAGGGGATTCATAAACTTCAAATAAATGAAGAATGTGCGGAAGTTGTACGAAATATCTTTACTTTATATGCGCAGGGGGTAACCGTTAAAGATATTATTATCCGGCTTTATTCTGATAAGGTGCATAGAATTAGAGATTATAAAAAGTATGGTCATGTTTATTGCAAGGCTGGCGAAGTATTACATCAGTGGAGTGAAGGTACGATTTCAGGGATGCTTCAAAATGCAAATTATTTGGGAAACTTGCAGCAGTGCAAATCTCAGTCAAGGTTGTATGAAGGAAAAAAAGGTATATCTTATGTGGAGAAAAAAGACTGGGTAACAGTGATGCACACTCATGAGGCGATTGTTAATCAGGAATTGATTGAAAGAGTGAAAGAACGAAAGTCTCGTGGTAAGACGGAAACTAAAATTCAATATAAGAACAAAATTACCGAGAATATTTATCGTAATATTTTGTGTTGTGGATGCTGTGGAAAAGGAATGCAGGCAACTTATTACCAGAGCAGGGTAAAAGATAAGAGGCATTATGCATATTATTGCCGAAGAGCGTATCTGATTGATGGTAGAAAATGTGATAGGAATTATATTAGAGAAGAGCAAATTACGGAATTGGTCTTAGAACAAGTGTGTAATGTTTTAAAGAAACAGCAGATTAAGGCAAAAGACTTGATAAAGCTGAATATGGCAGAGTATGACAGTAAAATTGCTGAATATGCACTTGAGGAAAAAAAAATTGCTGAAGAATATGAGTATGTGAAAAAAAAAGCGGGCATCATGTATGAGCAATATAAAGAAGGCGTGATAACCAGAGAGGAGTATGAGGTATTTAAGCAAAATAAGAGAGAGCAGGAAGACTTTGCAGAAAAAAGACTTCGGGAGATTAAGAAAAAGTGTAGAAAGACAAAAAGTAGGGTAGAAGAAGAAAATCAATTTTTGCGTTCCCTTTTAAAAGTGGATAATTGCAATAAGCTTAATATACTGTTAGTAGAAGCGTTAATTGAAAAAATCAGTGTTTTTCCTGATGGTTTAATTGATATTGTGTATAGATTCCAAAGCGAAAGGACATAAAATGAGTAGAATAGCAGCATACTATCGCATATCCATGGAAGATGATAATGTAAAAGTTGAAAGTAATAGCATTACAAATCAAAGACTTCTTATAAAAAAATATGTTTTACAGGACAAAGAACTAAGCCAATTTGAGTATTGCGAGTTTTATGATGATGGATATTCTGGAATGACAATGAACAGACCGGGAGTACAGGACATGCTGAAACAAATTAGAAATAATGAAATTCAGGCAATAATTGTTAAAGATATATCCAGATTTTCCAGAGACTATATAGAGCTGGGTACTTATATGGAGCAGATATTTCCATTTATGGGTATTCGTTTCATTGCAATTATGGATCGCTATGACAGTAGGGATTATGTTGGTCGCACTGCCGATATGGACATTGCATTTAAAAGCCTATTGGCAGATTTCTATTGTAAAGATGTGTCTGCTAAAGTAAAAAGTTCATTAAATGCAAAGCGTAAGCAAGGTAAATATTCTACAGGCCTTGTACCATTTGGTTATGCGAAGGATGAAGGTGACCCGTATAAATTGGTCGTTGTTTCAGAAGAGGCAGAAGTTATCCGATATATTTTTCAGTTGTCCGTTGAGGGGAACAATCTGACCCAAATTTGCAGAAAATTGAATGATGAAGGGGTTTTGACGCCCTTGGAATATAAAAATATAAGAAAAAAGCAAAAACGTAAAGAAGCTCGGCGTGCAATAAAGCTTTGGCAAGCCGGTACAGTGAGAACTATTTTAACCAATGAAAGCTATATTGGAAATATGATATATGGTAAAACGGAGCAAACGGGGATAGGTTCAGGGAAGAAGATTGTTAAGCCAAAAGATGAATGGAAAGTATTTGAGAATCATCATGAACCAATCGTAGAAAAAGAAGTATTTGATGCAGTCCAAGCAAAATACTGTCAAAAAAAGGTTAGAGCTAGAAAAAGACTGGAGTATCCGCTGAAAGGAAAACTTATGTGCGGGTATTGTAAACGCACCCTGAAGGTTATAAAACTTGCCGGAGAAAAACTCTTTTTCTACTGTCCGAATGAAAAGCTTAGCAGTAACGCAGGGTGTATGAGTAGACTAATGAGCAATGAGAAGTTGGAGAGAATCGTCTTAAGTGAAATTGAAAGGCAGCTTGTTTTCTTGCCAGATAGGAATACAATTTTACAAGAGTTAAGATTGATGAGAGAAGAACGGATAAAAGAACAGGAGAAGGATTTAGTCAATATGGATAAGAGACTGCAAGAGCTGAAAGAACAGAAGCTGGTTTACCTTGAAGATTATCATACAGGGATATTAAATCGGGAGAGATTCCAACAAAAGCGTAATGAAATTGCGCAGAAGCTCAAAAATGTGAAAATTGAGTATGAAGCAAAGAAAAAAGAAATAGAGCAACACATAAATTCATTGAACAAACCACCAAAAGACAGTGAAGGTCTATTGTGCTATTCTGGTATAGAGTGTCTTACCAGAGAAATGATAGAAGCCTTTGTAAATCATATCGAAATAGAAGGTAACTTGGGTATTGATATTCATTGGACATTCAATAATCAGCTTGATTACAACAGTGAAAATGCAACAACAATGTAACACCGGGCGTAAAGTGTTGTGGCAGTTATATTATACCAGCCGCTGTTTTTCGTAGCAACAACGTAACGCCATCCCCTGAGTATCAGCTGAATAGAGTTAAAAAATAATAAAAAAATAATGTAGCAACTACTTAACACCAGAGGGAATCGTGCGGGGTAACGATATCTTCCTCTATGGGGAGAAGGTAAAGGCATACCTGCGCAAGGGCGCCAGACCCGTGCGCGGTGAGACGGAGTATCCGAATGCAAGAGTCGGTTGGGGGGCGTTGTGTGTAGCGGACAGTCTACCGACCTGAGACATAGATTTCCGGAGACTGTTTCAAGTTTTGTGTAAACTCAAAATCTGATATAAGACTTTTTGTGAATAGTTACGAATGGGCAGAGCCGGAAAATCCGAGGCTGTAAAAAATCTTGTGTCTATGGATGAAAAATCTTTGTTGATAGGAATCAGATATGTAAAAATTTGTTGTCGAACAAAAGTGGTTTTATGTTGTGGAATTTCTTTTCTGATAATAGTATTGCCAGTTTATGTGTTTCTATACACATATTTCAAATTTTTTGTACACTAATCAGGCCTTAGCAGTAAGGAAACACTATGTGGGCGCTTCCCACACCCGGCCTCCGGAATAAGGCTGGGTTTTTCTGGCAATACTGCTAATGCTGGCGGAATAAGGCCGGGACATTTCTTGGTAAGGTATGATGTCCCGGCTTTTTCTTTTTACAGGTACCGGGTAAGCCTTTCCCCATAAAGAACGATCAGCTGGTTCAGCACCTGATCCCAGTTCCGGTAACGCTGTGTCCACTTTTTGATTACATTCCCACTGGCAAGATAGAGCATTTTTTCTAAGGAACTGTCGCTTGGGAATACGCTTTTTGTCTTTGTTACCTTCCGGTACTGGCGGTTAAGTCCTTCTATGATATTTGGGGAGTATCCCAAGGTTTGTGTAAACCTCCAAACTGATGTAAGATAGAATT
>CAMNSZ010000016.1 GCA_946557105.1 uncultured Lachnospiraceae bacterium
TTTATCATAGAAGACCTCTCATACGCTATTTACAGAAAAAGTTTCACATGCTCCAATTTATTGAGTAGTCTTATACTCTAAAATAAAAAAATATGAAAGATCGTGATTAAATTGGACTAATTATTCTTTTACATACTCAATACAAAAGACTTTATCGTCTGTGCTGATAAAGGTTGTTATTACTCCATCTTTGCTTGTGCAAATAACTTCATTGTCATTTATTGTGTATGTTCCATTTTCAGTGTGTACAATTTCATTATTTGATGTTACTGTATATTCGTAGGACTTGTCTTCTTTGAAATTAAATGTAAGAAGTAAATCTCCTAGAGTATTCGTTATGGTAGTATTTTCGTATGTTTTGTGTAATGTACCATTCCACCAAGAACCAATATATTTATCATATACATATCCAACCTCAAATGTGTAGTGATAATCTCCATTTACATAAGTTGTAATTTTTCCATTTTCGATAATATATGTTCCGTTTCCATTGTCTATAATATCGATGTCTTTCCATAAATTATTTGTAGAATAATTTTTTTCATTAAAAGTGTAATATATTTCATTATTAAAAGTAGAAATATATTTTCCATTCAAAACGGTTGTTTGTGATGAACAAGCTGATAACCCTAATGCAATTAAAAACAACATAATAAAAGTAAATGTATGATTCTGTTTCATATGTTTTTAATCTCCTTTGAAATTTCTTTTCTTATTATACTGTAAAACAAAATAAAAATCTATATCTAACTCTCCACAAGTTAGAAAATACTGTATCCACAACAGTATCGGTGTCTCCACAACACCATTAAAGTAATAGTACGATATTTAAAACATTAAACGGTTCTATTAGTTGTTTTGAATAGAAAAAAGACATGTTAATAAAACAGATCTAATTAAAAGAAAGGTGGTATTAATAATGACATAATTTATTTCAATTTGTTTTTTATATCTTCTAATAATTGAATAATCTCAGAAAATCCAATAAAAACAAGTCCACTAATAATACTTATAGCTTCTGGTGTTATAAACAATAATAAAGAAAATTCATATTTTTGCCCATTGCCGCCAGCTACAATAAAACTTAATATTGTTCCCAATATTATGATTGCGATTCCACATATTTTAATAGCTTTTGAAACCGTGTTATCAATTTGTATACTTGATAAATATGATTTAATTCTTGTTCCACAAGAAGTACATTTATAAATCGTTTTTTCATCTTCTGATAATATTTTGCCACAATTGGAACACTTATAAAAGAAACTGGCAAAATGCTAATGGTGTATTTGGCAAAATAGGAAGTGTATTTACTCCTGCTAACGCTATTACAAAAAGTGATATAGAAGCAATCAAAGTTAAACTGATCACATATCTGATTTAAAAAATTTCATTAAATAAAACCACTGAATAGATAATATAAAACTTATTGTACTATCTATTGAGTGGTTTTACTCAAATATTAAATATGAAAGGACGTGAGATAATTAATACCATACCTTGATACTAAATCACAAGTAGAAATGTAGAGAAAACTAAAATTCCTATTGAAATATAGTTTATTACATTTACCAATTTGTAATTTTCTTTATGAAAAATCATACTAATAATTATTAATATTATTCCAACAATAACTATTAGTATCTTAAAAATTGAATCAATAATATTCGTAAAACTAATTGTTATATGATGAATCCAAATATTTAATGCATTTATTAGATAAAATATTTCTGTCATAAATCCTATTATAGAAAATATTGAATTGATTTTTTTATTCATTTTGTATTCTCCTATTGAAATTTTATACTACGAATTATAACATAAAAAATGTATCTCCACAATACATTTACAAGCATCTCCACAATGCTTGATTATGACTCTAAAGTAGTTATCCACAAACTACTATAAAATAATAGTATGATATTCAAAACATTACCTTCTATAATTTCTAGTATAAATCAACTTGGAGAAGCATCAAATAAATTAAAAGCAATTAATTTTTCAATGGTTGGATTAAATGCAGGTAATCTTGATGCTTATAGAAATGCAATATCTGGAATTTCTAAAGAACAAGCGGCTTTATTATTATCGACTCAAGGATTAAATCAAGCACAAATAGATTTAGTATTAAGCAATGAAAAAGTTACTGCAAGTGAAATTGCAGAAGCTGCCACATTAGATGGCGTTGTAAAAAAGAAAAGTATATTAACTGTCGAACAACAAAAACAATTAATCTCTTCTCAAGCATTAACTACAGAAAAATTAGCTGAGATATCTGCTACACTAGGTTTAGAAACAGCAGAAAATGGTTCATTAATTTCTAAAAAAGCTTTAAATGCAGAAATGGTTAAACAGCAACTTGAATCTATTGGAGTTGTTGGTTCAACACAGGCACAGATTATGAATATGCTTGGATTAACGACTGCTGAAACAAGTGCTGCTACTGCGTCAAACGTTTTATCTGGTGCAATGGCAAAATTAAGTCTTGCTATGTCTACTAATCCAATCGGTGCATTAATTACTGTAATTGGCATTGCTGTTGTATCTGTATATGGATTAACAAAAGCATTTGATGCGTTAACAGATTCTGCGGAAGAAATTGATGAGCGTGTAGATGATTTAATTTCTAAATATAATGATTTAAAAACAACTGCTGATAACAATGCTTCTACTGTTGAGTCATTAGCAGATGAATATGAATCATTATCAAAAGGAGTTAATGATTTAGGAGAAAATGTTTCTCTTACTTCTGAGGAATATGATAGATACAACGAAATAGTTAATCAAATAGCAGATATATTTCCAACCTTAATTACAGGTTATACTGATGAAGGTACTGCTATTCTATCTCTCAAAGGAAACGTAGAACAACTTCGGAACGCTTATAAAGAAGCACAACAAGAAGCTTATAATTTACTTGTTGCCACTGGAAAAGATAGTGACGGAAATGATATTATGGAATCTTATAAAAATCTTTCTGAGCTAGATTGGTGGGATTCTTCTATAGGTGCAGAAGATGTAACAACCACAGTAAAACGTGACATTACTAAACAAATTTTAGATTTGATGAGTAATATGGATACTGCTGTTGAAGAGTATGATAAACTCGCACAAATGATATTTGATACATATGGTGATAAAGGATATAATTTCTTAGAAGAAATGGGATTTCCTGCCATAAAAGATGTATTTTCTGATACATCTGATATTACTGAAGAAGCGTTGATTGCAGGTAGAGCAACGGTGCAATCTTACTATCAAGGCTTTCAATCCGAAATTGATACAAAGTTATCTAAGGTCAAATTAATGGCAAATGCCTTTTTAAACACTAACGATTTTTACTTAGATGACTCTACCAATAGTGAATTAAAAAATGCACTATCAGTTATGGTAAATAGTATTGATGAGGAACTTGCGAATAGTTTTAATGGAGAACAGGTAAAAGTTGGTGCTTATGTAAATAATATTGTAAATAGTATCAAAGGAAACGAAGAAGTTCAAAAAGAACTTATAGACTTATTCACAATTGATACAAGCGATATGCCTGTTAGTGATATAGTAGAACAAATTAATGAATACATTAATTCCATTGCTATCGCTATTAATGAAGATCCAGAAGAATTAAAAATTAGGTTAGGATTTGATTATGTTGATGACCTCGAAGCACAGTACCAACGCGCAATAGATTTTGCGAAAGATAAGTTTGACGGATACGACCCCACTGCTTTCTTCAAGGAACATTCCATCAACACACAGGAAGAAATTGATGCTTGGCAGGAAATCGCACAAGGGGCTAGGGATGCTGCGGAAGCAGAAAAGGAATATATTCAAGGTTCAACATTGAATGAAAACCCCCTTTCCATTTCCGACGTCTTCTCCTTTAAAGATTCTGAAGACAACGCTACCGCCCTCTCCGAGCTTAACGACCAACTCTCCGAAGTAGAGAATGCCTATCAAACATGTCTTGCCGCAAAAGAAGAATTTGACGAACAGGGCTACCTTTCGGTAGACACCCTTCAAAAAGTCTTGGCTCTCGGGGACGACTACTTACAGTACCTTTTTGACGAGGAGGGGAATGTACGTCTGGATGCAGAAGCATTTCAGGAATTAACGCTGGCACGCATCAATGACATGGAAGCACAGGCACTCTCCGATTTGGCAAATAATATACAGCAGATTACAGATGAGGCAACTGCCACAGAATATCTTACCCAGAAGCAGAACGAGCTTGCAAATTCTTATATGGATGTGGCTGCCAAATCACTGATAGCAATGTCACAGATAGACGGCTTTGCCGACAGCAAACCGCTGCAAAACGCATACAGCAGCTTCGCGTCACAGTACGAAAAAATCAAAAGCCTATTTGCCAGTACAAGGGCCGGAATTCCTAAATTATATTCGGGAAAGCCAAGGTCTTCTTCCGCAGGTTCAAGCCCTAAAAAGGAAACCGACTGGAAAAGCATTCTTGATAGTGAGACTGACCTGCTGGAAAAGCAATTAGAAGCCGGTTTAATTACCTTTCAAGACTACATGGATAAGCGGAGGGATGGTATTGAAAAATATTATCGTGACAATAAAATCTCAGCGAAGGATTACTATGATGCGCTTGAAAAAATGTATGATTACCAGAAAACCGTCTACGACAGGGCGCTCTCGGCCGTCTCCAGACGCTACGACAAAGAAATCGACCGCATCAACACCCTCATGGATGCCGTCAAAGCCCAAAACGACCTTCTGGAAAAACAGAAGGACGACTACGGCAGCGTCCTCTCCGTGGTTGACAGGGTTTACCAAAACGAAATCGACCGTATCAACAAACAAAAAGACGCTATTCAGGACAAGATTGACGCTTTAAATGACGAGGCCGACGCATATGACCTCATAAGGCGCAAAGAAGAGGCGCAGTACCGGCTGCAGCGCTCCCTGAACCAGCGCACGGACAAGCTGTATGCCGGCCCCGGCACAGGCTACATTTACGGCGCCGACAGGGAGGCCGTTCTGGAAGCGCAGGAAACCTTAAAGGACATGGAACGGGAAGAGCAAGTCAACCGGTTGCAGAAGGAGCAGGAAGACCTTGATACTTCCATCACCCTCTTAGAGGAATACCGGGATAAATGGGCGCAGATACCGGACGAACACAAACGCATTGCAAACGAACAGCTTGCCGCCCAGATATGGGGCGCAGACTATGAACGGCTGATATTAAGCAGCAGGATTTCTGATCTGGAAAGCTTTAAGGACAATTACCTTGCCATCCAGACCAGACTCGACGACAATACCGCCTTAATCGCCTCCTATGAGGAAAAAATCAGTTACTATGAACAGCTGAAGGAACAGTGGGCACAGATATCCGGCGCTTATCAGGAATCCGTGGAAGACCAGTATGCCGCCATGCTGTTAGGGCAGGGCTGGGAAGCTGATATATTAAACGGACGGCTGGAAACCATGAACAGCTTTAGGGAGGAATATATCCGTATCCAGCAGGCTGTTGCCGACGCCGCGTGGGCTTCCTCCAACGAACAGGTCAAGGCGGCACAGGAGGCACAGAAAGGAGCAGGCGGCAATACTGGCGCCGCAGGGAAGATAACTGCTCCGGCGGACAATTCTCCTATGAAAAACGCCCTGTCCGCCCAGATAGCCGACGCAGAAGCCAAACTGTCGATGGCAAAGACCGAATTAAACAATGCCACGGATGTAACCTCCCGTGCAAACAAACAAAAACTGGTATTCTATTACGAGAACCTGCTCAGGGATTTAAAGCTAAGGCTCCCCAAATACCACACCGGATTAGAAAAGGGCTTTGTGGGTAAAGCTGCCGGCAATAAATCCTTGGAGATTTTGCAGAGGTTCGGCATTAACCCGGAGGAAATCCCTGCAGTCCTGCGAAGGGGCGAGCTTGTCCTCACCCCCCTCCAGACGGAAAACATCGCAGATAGGCTGAAGCTTTTGGAAGCCATCGACCTTACCCCCTGCATCAGTCTGCCCGATTACTCACCCTTGAACAATATAGCTGTAGGAAATAACCTACAGCCACCTTCCGTCAACATTGGAGAAATACACTTACATGAAGTCCAAAATGTCGATGGGCTTACCGACGCCATCATCCGTGAGTTTCCGAATAAGATGCTGCAGGCGGCATCAAGAAGATAACAAAATTACTCTCAACCAATATAAAATTATTTCAAGCCTCTTGGGGCTGTCTCACCGCTCAGTGCGCCAGCCCCAAAAGTTCAACGCTTTATTTAGGAGGAACCCCTATGACAAATGAAACAAACAAAGCTCTTGATGTTATTACTGATAAAATTATATCGACTGTGAACAGCAAAATCAGCAGGCTCGGTTATGATCAGACCTTCCCTTCCGTAATTTATGGAATATCCAAAAACGGAGAATACACCATTATCAAGGCAGGACAAAAATATGACGTAAAATGTGCAATGCCAATTACAGATCTTAAAATCGGCACAAACGTATGGGTAAGAATCCCCTGCGGCAGGCTCCATGATATGCACATATGCGGATTAAGATAAGGAGGAATATAAAAAATGGAACAGGAAAACAAAACATTAAAGGAAGTGCGTGTAAAAGACCTTCCCCCTCTGGGTCAGCTTGACAACTCCCATGTATTATTGGCAGAGGATTCCGCATCTTCCTATAAGGTGCCTGCGTCCGTCCTGATGGAATATGTTAAAGACCATCCTGACATTGCGGACAAATTCATCCTCAAAACCCAAAAAGGAACGGCAGGCGGCGTCGCCCCGCTGGATACGGCCTCTAAGCTTTCACCTGCGTTTTTATCCTTCGGCGAATCCCAAAATACCGTCTTTGAAGGCTCCCGCGGAAAAAGTCTGGAAACGTTTATGGAAAGCCATGCCGGAAACACCGGCAACCCCCATGGCGTGACAAAAGGACAGCTTGGTCTTGGGCATGTAGAAAATAAATCCTCCGCAGACATACGGGAGGAATTGACCTATGGAAATGTGACAAACGCTCTGGGTTTTACACCGGAAATAGACGGAACTTATGAGCAAGCTACCGCTTATACTGATAGTAAAATTGCAGAATTGATTAACGGCGCGCCCGAAACTCTTGACACCCTAAAAGAGCTTGCCGACGCACTTACAGATAACGAAAGCGCTGTGGAGGCAATCACCGAATCTATCGGTAAAAAAGCGAATCAGGCTGAATTGGATTCCCACACGGATAATTCTGTCATCCATGTTACCCAAACCGACAAAAATAACTTAAATACAGCGCTCCAACACGCGCAAGGCTCCCACGCAAGAACGGACGCGACGAAAACAGAGCCCTCGGATACAAACGGCAGCCTTCTCATCAATGATACGGAAATTCCTGTCTATCAGCATCCCCTAAGCGGCATAGCTGCAGGAACCTACAGACAGGTTACCGTTGACAGCAAAGGACATGTCACGGCCGGCGACAACACTACTCTTCCCATAACACAGGGCGGCACAGGCGCTTCTTCTCCGGAACAGGCATTGGTGAATCTGGGCGTCACCGCAACGGCGGATGAACTTAACAGACTGGACGGCATTACCGCCACCGCTGCGGAGCTTAACTGCCTGAAGGGGGTAACAGCATCCGTACAGACACAGCTGGATAATAAGGCCCCCGCTTCCCACGGTACCCATGTGCCGGCCTCAAATACAGATAATCAGGGCAAATTCCTAAAGTCTAACGGAGCGCAACCGGTCTATGGAAGCCTGACGGCAGCTGAAATTTCTGCAGCGCTGGGGTATGTTCCCGGCACGGGGAGTAACATTATTACAGCAGTCAAGGGAGACGCAGAAACACAGTACCAGACCGGCGAATATAATATCACTCCTGCCAAAATCGGGCTGGGCAGCGTTGACAATACGCATGACAGCGAAAAATCCGTGCTCAGCGCCCTAAGACTTACCAACCCCAGAAAGATAGGCGCCGCCCTCTTTGACGGCACCGGGAACATAACCTTGAAGGAAATCGGCGGAGCAGACAGGGAAGCCTTCGATGCCCACACCAAGGCCTCAACGGCTCACGTCTCGGAAACAGAACGCACCAAATGGAACAATAAAATGGATTCGGACAGCGATACTCAGGACAACACTGTTACCTTCACTACAAACGACACTCCCGAGCCCTCCGATTGGAGCTCCATGGAGCTTCTGACTACCGGGGAGCCGCATAGCTCAATATTCGGAAAAATATCAACGGCGTTCCGGAATCTGCGTTATCTGTATAAAATGTTAGGCACTACCGACATTTCCAGTGTCGGAAACGGAACCGTCACGGGTGCAATCAGTGCAATAAATATGGAAATAAGCAATTTGTTAAAAGTGTCCATGGCCAGAACATCCGCCGTAATCCCTGTCGGCAGCTTCGACGTAACAATATCCGCGATACCGCCTGACGGATATACTTGCTTAGGCGTAGTCGGTTGGACGGCCTATTCACATTCAGCCACTATTAACATTACAGGTTGTACTTATAATAGCGATGATAATACAGTAACAATCATTGGATACAACAGCGGCGGCGAGACGACCATCTCCCCCCGATGCTACTTACTTCACGCAATGACTACAGTTTTATGATATAACAGTCTATGAATTGTAATATAAGGTTAAAATCAAACTTTACCCCGAGCTTCCACATAACAAAGCATCTCAGACAAAAAAACATAAAGGCCGGATAAAAATGCGTATCCGGCTCTGATTTAGTGCGCGCCGCAGCGCACGGACAGGAATAAAATGATAACCTTAAACACTCCTTCAGTCTATCCGGTCAATGCTTTTGACCCGTCGTATCCGCATACCTTTGCGTTTTATTACAGCGGAAATCAGGCAGTGTCAAACCGGATCATTATAACAGATAACTTAACACAAAAACAGATATACGACAACAGGCAGGACGGACTTAAACTGAATCATACAGTACCTGCAAACACGATGGAATCAGGCAAATCCTATACTGTCAGGGTTCAGATTTTTGACGCTGACGACAATTACAGTAATTTCTCGGATGGAGTGCTGTTTTATTGCTATACCGCTCCCCTCTTCTACTTCTCCAATGTCAACAATAATGATTTTGTATCGGAGGCAAATCTTACTTTAAGCCTATGCTATTCCCAGCCGGAGAACGAGCTGCTGAACGAATATGTCTTTTATTTGTATGACTCGTCCAAGAATCAACTGTATACATCCGGATCTTTCCATACGGAAAACAATTTAACGCATACGGTTTACGGGTTAAGCAATAATACCGCTTACTATATCAGAGCGCTCGGAAAAACCAAACGGGGAATGTCTATAGATACCGGATATATTAAAATCAATGTCAAATATAATACCGTAAAGGCAAACTTCCATTTTGAAGCAACAAACGATAAAAAAACAGGATGTGTCACATTGAAAACAAATGTACTGACCGTAGGATACCGTTTGGCTAACAATAATTTTGTTCTGGGAAACGGAGAAGTAACTTTAGACGATAATATTCTTACTTACGAGGCGGGAACAGACGGTGATTTAACGCTTATTGTTCAGGCGCGTCAAATCCCTCTTGGTCAATTCCTAAAAACCACGGACGACGCAATTTCATTAAAGATAGTACGTGTCTCCAATATCTATTATGCCGCCCTCTCCGTAAACACAGGCGCAGCTCAGTACAATATCTTCAGGGAAATAACCGGGGCAACGCTTGTTACCGACAAAAGAAAGCAGGTTATCGACTCATGCGACAACCATATTGTTGTGGCAGACCCCGCTAATTACAATCAAAATGCGCCGGTTACCTTTGTAATACATAAAAAAAATAATGTCTACGACATAGCTGCATATTACAATTAAAACGGTAGACAAGCCTCAAATTTGTGCCGGAGCGTCGCAAATTTGAATTCCCTTACAAAATCTGAAATTTTGTAGGATGTTTCTACACAAATAACGCTCCGGAACGGAGGACATTATGTTTCTAGGAACTACTTTTTTTTGTGGAAAAAACACATTTATTCCCCCTGCAACGAACATTACCGGTTTTGACAGCGTTTCCATTTCAAACGGAACCTACAACCGGTTATATTTGAGCTCCAATCCCGATGACACCATTTATAGCTTAGAGGATGACTGGAAATACGAGACAAAGCTGAACGCCGGTTTTAAAAATAATCTGGAGGGAGGAAACGTGGGATTTTCCGTTAAAAATACGGATACCGTCATTATAAAGACAAGAGAAAAGGGAATGTTTGACTGGAAAACAATTTATACAATACCGATAAAGGACAATACCGATTTTAATTTTATCCTGCAATATCCTTATTCAAGGAATAATTCCGAAAACGAATATATGCTTTTAAGCTCAATCAACGGAATTGAAAATTCTTATGTTATCACCGAATGCAAAACGGATTTTAACGGCTTTTTTATAGTGGATAAAGAAAATATTTACGGAACCTGCTATAATGTGGATTTTACGGACACAACCCGCAATATCAGCTCTTCGGTCATCGAACTGCTCAATAATTCTTATCCCACCGTATTTACAAATTCAGACTGTAATTATGTTACCGGCTCCACCAGCGGATGCTTTATGCGGCTGGACGACAATGAGCAGGCAGACAACGCCGCAGGAGTAAAATACCGGGATCAGGTGATGCGCTGGCTGTGCAACAACCGCCCTAAAATCCTAAAGCTGGAGGACGGAAGAATTTATATGATTCGAGTGACCGGGAAACCCGCCGACACAAACGAGGGACATGAAGATTTGAGAAAAATCACCTTTGAGTGGACGGAAATCGGTGACGTTGAAAACGAACAGGATTTATTTACGAACGGTTTTTCCGATGTGGATATTAAATATCTGTGATCAAAGAGGAACATAAATGCAATATATTATACAAGAAGAAGACAAAAGCTTAATACGGCAAAATAATTACAAAATTAAAATAAGAATCAATATACTGTCCGGCTCCGGCTCTACGCTTGGAATCCTAACAGGTGTATCGGAGGTCGGAAGCTTTAGCATTGACGCAGATTCCGATATCAGAAGAACAGCCTCTTTTACCGTCAAGCTTGACGATTTTTATTCTAATATCGAGAAAGAAATTGCAAACTATCTGAACCTTAATTTCAAACTGGAAGCAGGCGTCTATAATAATAGGACAGGCGACTACAAATATTATTTGTTGGGAACCTTTCATATGACCGAAACCAATACCTCATACGATGCTTCCACTAACAGCCTGCACTTGGGCTTATCCGACAGCTTCTCCTTTTTAAACGGCATAAGAAACGGACAGGTTGGAGGCTCACCCACTATCTTGATTCCCGTGGAGCATAACGGAGTCAAAAACACAATCCGACAAGCCGCAATCAACATATTAACGGCGGAAACAAATATAACCGACTATCTGATTGAGGATATTGGGGAATATCTGGGCATGCCCCAAAACAACGCCGACTATTTATCTTACCGACAATTAAATACAGACTGGAACACCCTTCCCTACGACTTAAAATTTAACTCGGGAGATACCGTTGCTGACATACTAATCACACTGCGGGATTTGTACCCCAATTGTCAAGTCTATTTTGATACCTTTGGCAATTTCTGTTTTGATATGATTCCTTCTAACGAAACCTCTCCCATCGTGCTGTCAAATGATTATCTTCAAAGTATATTAGTATCCAACAATTCAGAAAATGTCACTTACGACACATCTGCCATCCGTAATGTGACCGAGGTATTCGGAAAGGTATACGATATTGACAGATTTTGCGAAACTTCTACCTACGGTTCGGGAATCTATAATTTGACGCTTGAGGCTTACGAAAAATATACGCCCGGTGAAATCATCGGATTTAGCGCCGTTTCCCCAAACGCCGCCTCACCCCAAGTCAAAATTAACGGTCTAGCTCCGATTCCCCTCTACAAAGAATATACGGATACGTTTATTGAACCTGAAACAATCGAATCCGGCAATACCATAGCAATTAGAATAAATAAGGACAACAGCGGGAAATATGCCGCTTATTATCTGGGAGAATTTCAGCCTCACGCCCTTTGTGTGTTGACTGATAATGTGAATGACGAGCTATACTCTAAGTCTTACTTTTCGGAGAAATTTAACTGTGACAAGAAGAATATCGTGCTTATTGCCGCCAATGACAGCCCGTTTTCAGTACAAGGCTTTGGTATAGTATTAGATGTCAAAAGCGGAAACGAATACGACAATATCATCTCCAGCAATGTCGCCATTGAAAATGCAAAATATAATGTGTACCAGAAATCCGTATGGCATGACAAGGTAACCGTTACAGTTAAAATGCTTCCGTGGCTTGATGTAAATGTTAAGGTGGAATACCAAAAGAAACAGGACAATACCCCCCACACATATATTATCAAGCAGCTACAGCATGATTTTAACAACGGCACCACAACAATCACTATGTGCAGATTCTATTCTTTGTATCAGGAATAACGAAATGCCTGCTCTGCATTCACAAGCTTATGATGCGTATAGGGCAGCGCAAAATACGATAAAGGCTGAATAAAAATGCGTATTCAGCTATTGATTTGAGTGCGCCTCGCAACGCACAGATAGGTATATATTTATGGATTATTTAAGAGTTTTCGGCAGCCTCTATCCTGCGTCGGCAATCAATGTCGCCAATTATAAGGATATCGGTCAGGCCGATGAGGAAGTAAAAGAAATTATTAAACAGTTCCAGATTTTTATGGATAACGGAAATATCGACAGCGCTTCCGCCCTTGTGGAGACAAATTATGAAAAGCTAAAGCCCTATTATATCGGAATGCACACCTTAAACAAAATTGAAGAGGAGATATATAATACGCAGGTTCACATATTGAAAAACCAATCCACTATTGTTTCTGACGGTAAACCTGATTTAGAACAGGCTGTAAATGCCATATGGCTGAAACCACTATAAAATCGGAGGTGTTTCATTATGATACCTGACTTCAAACCATACAATGACGTGGCTCTTTCCGATATGGACGCAATCACAGAACACAACAACTTAATAAATCAATTTAAATATGCGGAGGCCACTCAAAAAATCATCAATAACGGCTCGCTAAAAACAAAAGGCCTTCGCTCCTCTTTTTTTAATCTGATAGAAAATAAGATTAGAGAGCTTCAGCTATATTGCTTAAATAGAACCGCGGAGCCACAGCTATATTATTCCTTTGAAGAGCCTGATTTGGAATTTATGAGGGAACAAAATAAAACATTTTGGATAAAACCGCTGTAAACTGTTTGTGTCTGCGCGCTGCCCGACACAAAGCGGCCTATGCTCCCGTCTTGGCAAATCTACTATCAAAAGCAGCGCAGAAATGGAGATGAATATGAATATTTTATCCGGATTTAAAAGCTTTGAGAAATACCTTACTACGGAGGAAGGTTATCAATTAGTATCGGAACGTCAGCTGGCAAAGGACGTCCTGTTAAACAACGGCAATAATGTGGAAAACATTATCGCCATCATACAGGAAGCGCTTCCCTTCAGAATCGAAATTGATGATACCGCAAAAACAATTAATTTTATTGACAGGTAATAAAGGAAAGGAAAACAATATGTCCATTTTGACAAACGGAAGCTTGGCTAAATATAAGCTTTTACATAACGGGCAGCCGCTTAAATATGCATACCACAATTCAACCGTTAAATTATGGTCTGCCGCAAATACCGTGACCTACCTTGTAGACACCAATATTTCCTACACAGAGGAGGTGGAGGAGGGCGCCGGCTGCTTATCCCCCAAATCATTCATCCCCGCAAAGACCGGCTGGACATTTGCGGGCTGGCGCGCCGATAACACGGCAAGCGGCGAGATATACACAACTTTAAATATGGGAGACTCTCCCCTTACCTTATATGCAGTGTTCAAGATTCCCGTCACCGTAACCTGCTATAACGGTTCTACCACCGCTGACAATACCACCAAGTACAGATACTATAATAACGGCAAAACATCAAATCCTTCCTTTACCCTCTCGCAGCAAGCCTTAAGCGGCTGGACGCCAAGAGGATGGTCTGCAAGTACGGCCGGTAATGGCAGTATCACATACAATAACAATACTTCATTTACCAGAAGCTCTGACATTATTCTCTATGGCATGTACCTGCGCGCTCTCACCCTGTCCTACAAAGGGAACGGCGCCACGGACGGCTCAGTGGCAGCCCAGTCAGGCATAAGATACTACAACAGCATCGGCACGTCTGTCAATCCGTCATTTACCCTTAGAGCAAATACCTTTACAAGAACAGGATACACCTTTGTAAAATGGGCTCTCCAGAGCGCAGACGGAACACAGTACGCACCGGGCGACACCCTATCCGGCACCGATGATGCCATTATGTATGCGGTGTGGAAGCCTTCTAATATTACCAAAACACTGATTGCAGGCGGAAACGGAGCACAGTCTCCCACATACCTGTATAATTGGTACGACTCCCTGTACGACCTTACCAATATCAATACAATCACCTTTACGGTAAAATACCAGTATCTGGAAACCGGTTCCGATGCCTATATAAGCAACAGCAAGTATTACTACAATACTTACAGAAGCATCGTGGGAGTCTCAAAAGACAAGTCTGCATTCAACACGTCCGACTATCGTGATTACGGAAACCACAGCAATGAATTGACCATGCAGGGAACCGCTTCCATAACCATAAATGTATCAGGCTTAAAGGGCAGCTACTACATAGGCGCCGCTGCAATGGGATATAACAGCTATGTTGGCGTCCACGAAGCAGTCAGAACCAAATCAGACACCATTAAATACAGCACTACAATAACCGGTATTACATTTAATTGATTCCTGCGCCCTAAACGGCCACAGGGCAGAAGAAATTTAAGGTCTCTCTTCTGCCCTGTTTACATAAAAACCATACTATTGTAATTTATTTTCAGAAAAAAAACACTATACTCACATATTTTAAAATAAAAAAAATCAATGGGAAACCAAGGATTTCCTCCACGGAATGACCGCCCGCATGCTGGACGATCATTAGTATATAATAACGCTTGTTTCGGATATCTATACAGCCCTGAAGGATATTCCCGCCGAGGAGTGCAAAAAGAGCCGGAGCCCCTCGCAACCCTCGGCGTTGGCGCAGGGCTCTTCGCCGGTATAGAGAACGCCATTTCTTAACAGCAACTGTTTATACAGGAGGGAACGGGATAATGTTGGGATTTCTCCTTGCCGTAGTGGAAGAAACGGAGAATTTTTGAGATACGTTAATCTTCTTTGCAGGCTAATGAGGTGTCACAGCCCATTAGCCATTCGTCCAACTCTCCAAAAGCTGGACATTTACGCTGACTCCACTAAGGCAAGAACACAATAACCACGCCAAATCCTATATGTATCTCCACAATGTATATAGGTCATCCGGCCATTGATGGAGCTCCACTCTCCCGTCTGGATGCTGGTATAATTTTTTTGTATAGAAAATATATAGATGAACAAAAAGCTATCAGTAGAAATACAAATTGACACAAAATGAACTTAGAACATTATTAAAAGAAAGGTTAGAGCGAGCAACGGCAACTTATATCTATAAAGTAACCGGAATTACCAAAGATATTTTATCAGGTTCTAAAAACGGAAAAATAGAAAGTAAAGAACTACAATTGGGAAAATTGAAAAATGCAAAATGACAGCAAGGAATAGAAAATATGTTCGAGAATTGTATTTGCAAAGGGGGAGTGGAGGTGATATAATTATAAAAGTAATATGATAATATAAGGAAGTTAATGGACTAAGAGAGGTAAATTATGAACGAGCCAAATCAAGTGAAGTGTTCAAAATGTGGTAGTAGTTTCAATAAAATGTATTTGATGGGCAAACAAGGAAATGCGGATGTTTGCCCGTTATGTGGTGCAGATATGCAGTGTGTAGACGAACATGCTGACTGGATTACTTGGTATTATTATGGACATAAAAGTGATAATGGGAAGACAACTAGTTTAAGGGATAAGCCAATAGATCTGAATGAGCATGGGGATATCTTTTTCCTTATCAAAGAATTTAAAGCACCGCCAGAATCAGAATGCGGACTTGACGAAGTAAAAAGAATATTGCGTACTTATATCCCAGATGCATTCCAAGAACCTAAAGAGACCCCTGAAATAAAATGTCCTTATTGTTTCAGTAGTGAAATACAAATTGTTCCAAGAAAATTTAGTCTGTTGACAGGTTTTGCAACGAATAAGTTCGATAGAGTGTGCATCAGATGTAAAAAGAAGTTTTGAAAACTTAATACAGGGTAACAAACGGTTTTATGAGAGAGGTTGCTGATGTAATCTCTCTTTTATTATGCTTAAAACTTCAGGAGGAAATAAGCTTGAACGACAATGAATTTTTAATATCAATTATAGGGAAACTTCAACAGGCAAAGTCGAAAAAACAGATTAGCACTGATATCCGGCTGCTCGAAAAATCCATTAATATGTTAAGGCTTACAGGAACGCTTGCAAAGGGGAGCACTAAAAGAGAAATTAATCAATATGTTAAGGAATTAGAGACAAAGCTTAATTATGTAAAACTGAAAACAAAGATTGACCGTAAAAATATTAAAAGGGAAATCAATCATACGTTACATCATCTGACTTTTGATGAAATTGAGGCATTAAAAATTGACGATAACAAGACGAAACTGAAACTACATAAGCTCATAGCGGATATGAAGGCATATGCTGAGAAAACTCCGTTATCTATTCATGTCGGAATGAAAAAGGAAAAACTCAGTAACGATTTGACGGCATTCCTTAATAAGAATACCAAGATTAGAGAGTCCGGTGTCCTTTTAGCGGAAAGCGAGAAGATTAGGGAGCTTATTCATTCTATAAACGACAAAGGAACGCTGAAAAATGCTGCAGAGGCTTTCCAGCTGTATAAATCGGAAGCTAGCGCAACGGGATATGCCACGAAGTCCACTACAGATAAGATTAAAAATATGCTTGGGCATATCACAAAAATAGGCAGTGTTTTTGGCATTGCTTCTATGGCAATAAATCATTTTGTCAAATCGTTAAGGACTTTGAAATCAAATGACACTATTTTGACAGAGATTAGTAAAACATCAGAATTAACCAAGCGGCAGCTAAAGGAACTTGGGGATGAAGCCTTTAAAACAGCGGGTAAATATGGGCAATTATCTTCTAATTACTTGCTTGGTGTCCAAGAAATGGCAAGATCCGGATATGAATATTTATCAAAGGAATTAGCAGAATTATCTTTGATTGCGCAGTCCGCTGGTAACATGACAGCCGAGAATGCAAATAACTACCTGCTTGCTACCGATGCGGCGTATAAATACGGTGGAAGCATTGCAAAGCTGGGTGCTGCCCTTGATGGCGCAAACTATATTAGTAACCGCAATAGTGCCAGCTTGACGAATATTGCCGAAGCAACCCGTGTTTCCGCTTCGTTTGCGGCGAATGCGGGGGTGGCTATTGAGGAATTAACGGCGGCAGAAGCCACTATGATCGCGACGACGAAACGTGCCGGTTCCGAAATTGGACGTGCATTTAGAAGCATTGTATTGAATCTTCAACAGGTTAGTGGTGAATTTGACGGTGAAATTATAGATGAGGAACAGCTTAAGAAAGTTGAAGCAAGGTGCCATTCTTTAGGCGTAGAACTTGAATATGTCAAAGGCGGTATGGCTACGCTTCGTAACCCAATGGAAATATTAAAAGATTTAGCAAAGATCTATAATTCATTACCCAATAACAGTGCAGATAAGCAGGGTTTGGTTTCTGACTTGGGCGGGAAATATCATGCTAACGCATTGAGCAGTTTGCTGAGCCGATGGGATATGTATGAAAAAATGCTAGATGAGTTTTCACAGGGCGCAGGAAGCGCACTTGAAGAAGCTGAGAAGACGGCTGATTCATGGGAAGGGCGGTTAAACTCCTTACAAAATAGTTTTGACAGCTTTGTTAATACATTGACCAATAAAGAAATGATAATGAATGGTATTTCATTCTTTGACAGGTTAATTCAAGCTACAGAGGCGTTGATCGATGCCCTTGGCGAGATTCCGGTAATGCTTACTGTTGTTAATTCTGCAATGGTTGCAACAAATAGGGATTATGGCATAACCCAGATATGGAATAAAGAAAAAAGGGGAATTGATTTACAAGGGAATATTTTGGGCATAGATTTCACGGCAATAAAGAACATGAAAAAGCACTTTTTAGAAGCAAAAGAGGCTATTGCTAAATGGAATGCGGAACTAGTAACAGGTAATACAGATATCAATAAATTTGGCAAATCAGTAGTACAAAATAATGTCCAATTTAAAAAATATCTTTCCACCTGTTCGAAAGAAGCCCCGGCATCCCTTGAAGGTTATAAATCGTATTTAAAAGCGGCTGGAGTAAACACGGATGCATTAAGACTGAAAACAATCGTTCTCAATTCTGCAATAACTATGTTGGGTGGATTTGCTATACAGGCAGCAATAACAGGATTATATCAGCTGTCGCAAGTAAATAAAAATGCAGCAGAAAGCGCAAAAGAATTAGGTAGCTCATTTAATGGCGTAAAATCTGACATAGAGGATTATAAATCACAAATAGAGGAACTACACAATATAATTAATGATGAGTCTTCTTCCTTCAATGAAGTCACTCAGGCAAGAAAAGATTTGATGGCTGTTCAGGATGAATTAATTGAAAAATTTGGCATTGAAAAAGAAACTATTGATATTATCACCAACGCTATCAATAACCAATCGGACGCTTTTGATTCACTTACCAAGAGGCAATATCTCCAATGGAAAAATGATTTTAATGATAAATTGTTTTGGCAATCAGCGGGTGATTTCTTTTCCAGTAGGAATTCTGAATTTGCTATTGATAAGTTGATGCAGTTTGATTTTTCGGGTGCATGGGAGGCACTAACTTTACCAACTCAAAGCAACATAAGTAAAATGACAGATAGTATGCAGCGTGCATATTATACAATAGAAAAATCGGGAAATGATGCATTAGACACTTTGATTGCCAAAACCTATGGTTTAGAGATGAATCCTTATGGTTCAGGATTTGTAATCCGTGGTAATTTAAGTGAGATATATGATGATTTGTTAGGAATCCAAGAGATGGCTGCTGATTTTAATGTGTCAGAAAAATTTAAATCAAACATTACAACAGTAGCAAATTCTATGAATAAGACGTTAAGCGCTTATAAAGAATCATATGATATATATGTATTATACGAAAAGATTTTAGATAGTTCCAAAGATAATCAATATGATGAACAGTCTGGTTTTATTAGTAAGGCAAAAGAAGCTTATAATAATGCAGTTACTTCAGGAGATGCCGTTAAAATAAAAGAAGCATCAGACGAATACTCTAAAACATTACAATCCGCAATTGATTTGGCATTGAAAAATGGCGATAATGATGTCGCTGATTATTTTAAATCAATGTACCCTGAAATGCAGAAATTGTTTGGAGAATGGCAATTCCATATTGACTTTCAACCAAATACAGATGGATTGAAGGATAAAGTTGCCAACGCATTAGATTCAATTGATGGTATATCAGACGGCATTACTTCATTTTCCGTAGAGGATATAAAAAATTTCAATCCAAATGCTGCAACGCAGGAACAGATTGAAGCATATGCAGACTTAACTAGTATTGCAGAAAATTATGGACTTACAATTAAGCAGTTGATTACCCTGTTGCAAACAATGGGGTTAATTCAATCTGAAAGTTATCAGCAATTGGCAGCTACTTTTGGACAAGAAAACGTAGCAAAGCTCTTACCAGAAGATTTAGAAATTGCCTATACAATCAAAAATGTAGGAAATATAACATTTGAAGAATTACAAGCTGAAATCGAAAAGAAAAAAAATGGTATAAATAAATCCCCCATTTTCAGTGTATTTGAAAATTCCGACCTCGGCGCCCGCCTCCGGCACATCACCAACCTGTTCAACCAAGGCGCTCTCTCCCACAGGGATTACTTCGAGGCGCTGCAGGCCGAGATAAACAGCTTCGACGCCTCTGCCTTCACAGACTCCGTGGAGGATATGAATCATGCCGCCGCCCGGTTCTTCACCGACTCCGTACGGCAGACCGCAGACGGACTCTCCACACTCATCAATTCCTTTGACAACGGCGAAATGAGTATCAGTGAATATCTGGAAGGATATCTTGCTATCGGTGATACGCTCAGTACTCTCACAGACAATCTTCAGGAGAATTCTGCCGCATGGAACAAACAGGGGAAAGCCATCTCCGAAGCTGGTAACACTGTGTTAGATGATACGCAAAACAGCTTAAACAGCGCCATGTCCGTAATCGAATCCTATCAGGACAGCATCTACTCCCTTGAACAGATTATGAATGATACCGTGGCTGCGGGTTCTGAGGAGTTTACGGCGCATGCAGATGTTATTGCAGAAGATTTATATCGTATTGTACAGACGGGGGGTGAAATGGCGGATGCCATTGCATCTACCCTTGGCACTACAACAGGCGAAATCGCACAAAGCCTTACGGAAAACGTATCCAGTCAGGAAATCGCCTGTCAGGCTATCATGGTCAATACCAACAATGCGATTTCGGATATGTCATCTTCTATCGGGGAACTGTTTGATACGCTTGGTAACGCAATCTCCGGTTTTAAGGTTGACCTTTGCTTCGGGGTAAAATCCATTGACTGGAAAAAAGTAGATGTGTTGGGCAAGGAACTTAGCCTTCCGGAGATTCAGTTTGAACTTGGGGCAAGCGGTGATTCACTGGAGCAGATTGGCTCCGCCGTTTCCTCTTTCGGGAAATCCATTGCGTCTAATTATGCCCCACAGAAAATTGAACTTGAAGATTTCCATTTTGGGAGCACGGACGCCGCAAGGGACAGGCAATATATTCCTGACACAGGAACCACCCAAAATTATGAGACTTCCCTTGACAGAATCAGGGATGCCGCCAAATCAGCCGGTGACACTGCCAAGGATTATATGGACGCTTACATGGCTTACATGGAAAAATCCCTTGACGCCGGGGAAACAGACTATCAGGCATACTCCAATGACGTGTCCTCTTTCCTGAAAGATATGTTTGAAGGCGGCAGGCTCTCGGCAAAGGAATACTTTGATTATACCGGTCAGATGCTGGAAAAACAAAAGGGTATTTACGACAGGGCGCTCTCGGCCGTCTCCAGACGCTACGACAAAGAAATCGACCATATCAACATCCTCATAGACAGTATCAAAACCCAGAATGACCTTCTGGAAAAACAGAAGGACGACTACGACGGTGTCCTCTCCGTAATTGATAAGGTTTACCAAGATGAAATCGACCGTATCAGCAGACAGAAGGACGCCATACAGGACAAGATTGACGCTTTAAATGACGAGGCCGACGCCTGCGACAGGCTAAAGCGCAGGGAGGAGGCGCAGTACCGGCTGCAGCGCTCCCTGAACCAGCGCACGGACAAGCTGTATGCCGGCCCCGGCACAGGCTACATTTACGGCGCCGACAGGGAGGCCGTTCTGGAAGCGCAGGAAACCTTAAAGGACATGGAACGGGAAGAGCAAGTCAACCGGTTGCAGAAGGAGCAGGAAGACCTTGATACTTCCATCACCCTCTTAGAGGAATACCGGGATAAATGGGCGCAGATACCGGACGAACACAAACGCATTGCAAACGAACAGCTTGCCGCCCAGATATGGGGCGCAGACTATGAACGGCTGATATTAAGCAGCAGGATTTCTGATCTGGAAAGCTTTAAGGACAATTACCTTGCCATCCAGACCAGACTCGACGACAATACCGCCTTAATCGCCTCCTATGAGGAAAAAATCAGTTACTATGAACAGCTGAAGGAACAGTGGGCACAGATATCCGGCGCTTATCAGGAATCCGTGGAAGACCAGTATGCCGCCATGCTGTTAGGGCAGGGCTGGGAAGCTGATATATTAAACGGACGGCTGGAAACCATGAACAGCTTTAGGGAGGAATATATCCGTATCCAGCAGGCTGTTGCCGACGCCGCGTGGGCTTCCTCCAACGAACAGGTCAAGGCGGCACAGGAGGCACAGAAAGGAGCGGACGGCAATATAAGCGCCGCGGGGAAGCTCAATACTGTTTCCCCAACCCCGGACGCAGGTACTAATACCGGCCGCCCCTATTCCCACACCGGACCCACAACAGCCGTATTAGGCGCGACAGCCGGCATTACAGCAGGCACGGCCTCCACGGCTGCCACCAGACCCGCGTCAAGCGTCACCCCTTCTGCCGCCCACGCCAAACCTACAATGGCCGCAGGCATTGCGGCGGGTGCTTCTTCCTCCGGATTTCCAAAAACAGCTTTGGATAAAACAGATTTATTGAAATCCCTTTTGGGAGGCAGTCCGGCACCCGCAGGTTTATTATCCGGCCTCCCCAAATACCACACCGGATTAGAAAAGGGCTTTGTGGGTAAAGCTGCCGGCAATAAATCCTTGGACATTTTGCAGAGGTTCGGCATTAACCCGGAGGAAATCCCTGCAGTCCTGCGAAAGGGCGAGCTTGTCCTCACCCCCCTCCAGACGGAAAATATCGCAGACAGGCTGAAGCTTTTGGAAGCCATCGACCTTACCCCCTGCATCAATCTGCCTGATTACTCAACCCTGAATAAGGTACTACACGCTTCACAATCTTCCCAAACTGTTGAACAGCATAACATATTTAATGTTACTCTGCCCAATGTAACAAACAACAGCAGCGCCGAAAGATTAGTGAATGAACTACAGCATTTATCTCTGGATGCCTATCAATATTTTAATAAAAGATAAACAAAATAAGCAGGGGCTGTCACATTATTAACCTGACAGCCCTCCTTTGCCGGAAAATTTAAGCGGGCACACTGCATCCGCAGGCTTAAAATACGCCATAAGCAGTGTAGAAACGAGGAAAAATGAATCTTAACAACAGTATATTAAAAGCAATAAAGCTCGCGCTGGATAAAGAAAAAGACCGATTATACTATGACAAGACCTTCCCCTCCGTTGTATGTCAAATCAAGGGAAACGGCGTATACACCATTATCAAGGCAGGTCAAAAATATGACGTAAAATGTGCAATACCAAATATTGATATTTTATCCGGCGCTAACGTATGGGTACGGATCCCCTGCGGCAGGCTCCATGACATGCACATATGCGGATTACGATATGCAGATTATGATAAGAAAGAAAAATACGATTAAACAGGACACTTGATAGGATATTCTCCATAAGGCATCCTGTTTGATATCGGTTTTCCTCCATCCTGCAATCCTTACTGCAAAATTCCTTTCGTCTTAAGGAAATCCACCCAGATATTATATTTTGACCCATACAGATGCAGATTGTCGAAGGTAAGCTCTTCCTTCAGGTTCCCCTCCTCGTCGCATACCACCTCGTTTACGTCAATATAAAATACGGTGCGGTTATCCGCCAGCTCTTCAATCCTCTCGTTTCGCTGACATATTCCCTCATTGTTGAAAATCACATCCGTATCCGACTTTTCTTTTGCAACCCTCATTATTCCCTGCACATAAATGATTGCATCCGGTTGAAGCTCCTTAAAGCGTTCTACCGCCTGTTTGTATTCCTCTATAAAGTCGTCTATAGTTCCCCTTCCCATCTCGTTGATACCGATTTGGAAATACACCTTTTTATATTGCTTTGCCTTAAGCGCCTCCTCCAGCGTTATATTTACCCCGTCCACCTCGCAATACTTATTCTTCCACATCACATATACGTTCAGACCCGAGGTGGCAAAAAAGTCTGCATGCTCCAGTCCTCCATACTCACGCAGTCCAACTGTTCTGGAATCTCCGATAAATACCGCATCATCAAAGTAGCTCTCATCCACCTCGACAAATTCCTTCTCCTCCGGGATTTGTTCCGTTTCCTCCGACTCTTTAGAATCTGACTCCGACTGCGATATGGTCTCCGGCTGCCGCTCTGACGAATTCTCCGTCTCAGACTGATTCTCAGGCGTTTCCTCTTGCTCTTTGGTTCCTGTCAATGCCTCCTGCCCGGAATCGGGCAAAAGCGGACCTCTCCGCTCACCCCACAAAAAGACTCCGTCCTTTGCTCCCTCGAAAACCATGACAAAATAAGGCATCTTCCACACATCCTGCCTGTAATCCTTATAAATAGTATCCTTTCCCATATATCCCACTACGGATAACGTTATCCAGCCCAGCAACAAAAAAATTGTTACCCTGCATCGCAATAATCTTTTCATTTTATTCCATCCATTCGCCGCGGCGCACTCTAATACGCTTTATTATCTGCCTGCCGGTTATGCCAAACATCCCTCTTCCCCAATTTGAAATACTAAAAATTAAAATACATAAACGGGTTGTTTACGGAAACCGCCAAATAATAAATACTGAGCGCCAGAATTACCTCCACCGCAATACTTCCCCACCACTTTAGCTTTATTTTCTGATACAGAATGGTCGGCAGAGGCGTGGCAAACAGCGCCCCAAGCACAAAAAGAGGCAGAAATTCCTTTCCGTACCTGACATAATCCAATGTATTTGCCACATTTACCGTCCGTTCCCCAAAGGGAAAAAGCCTTGTAAAATAAAGTCCCAGCTGCCTGACATCCGTAATGGCAAATGCCACCCACGTGAGCGGTATTACAAACAGAACATATAAATGCCCCAATATCCGACTATGTTCCAAGACCTGCTGCATAAACAGCTTTTCTATGGCAAGAAACGCAAGAAGCATGGCGCCCCAAATCAGATAATTACCATCGGCTCCGTGCCACAGAGCGGTAAGGCTCCACACCACAAAAAGGTTAAAAAATGTCCTGACCCGCCCTTTGCGGTTCCCTCCAAGAGGAATATAGACATATTCCCGAAACCACCTGCCCAGAGTAATATGCCATCTTCGCCAGAACTCTGACACCGACTTTGACATATACGGCTGCCTGAAATTAATCGGAATTTCAAATCCAAGCATTTTTCCCAACCCCATAGCCATCATGGAATAGCCTGCGAAATCAAAATACAGCTGCAGAGAAAACGCCAACGCTCCCATCCACGCAAGCTGGGTAGAAATACTGTCAAATCCAATCATCTGAATGTTGTTCCACAGTATTCCGATTCTGTCCGCAATAATGACCTTAGCGCCAAGACCCAAAATCAACGTTTTTAACCCGTCCTCGAAATCCTCCGGCGCCACCCTGCGTTTTTCCAAGGACAATCGAACCTCGGAATAATTGATAATGGGGCCGGCTACCAATTGAGGGAACATAGTCAAGTATGTTCCCAGCTTAATAAAGGACTTCTCCATCGGTATCCTTTCCCGATAAACATCAATCACATAAGCCGCAATCTGGAAAGTATAAAAGCTGATTCCGAGCGGCAGCCCCGCCGCTAACCCGCTGTATTTATAAAAAAACAAAGCTCCAAAATCATATCCGAGCGTCAGGATAAACAAAAACTTTTTCAATCTCCTGCGTTTCTCTGACGCCGCCCTGTACATAATCCGAGCCGCACAATAATTCACAAGAGCACACAAAAGCAACAGCAGCACGTATTTCATATCCCCTATTGCATAAAAAATTATACTTCCTGCAAATAATATATAATTTTTAATTTTATTTGGAGCCAAATAATATATGAGTAAAAAAGCCGGTAAAAACCGGAATAAAAATTCAAAACTACTGAATACCATCTTATGAACTCTCTCTATAATAAACTACCCTTTATCCTATGTCACTAAGCAATATTATAAACAAAATAGCAAGAAATTACACAAACTTATCTTTTTCTGCCTTGTAAATAAATTATACTTTGTCTTTCGCACGACTGCAACTCCTTTCCCAAATTCTTAAATATTGTTTATAAATGCCGCACTTTATAGATATCAAGCGGACGGCTTTCAAACCGTGCTGCGCTTTTTTATGTATTTTTTAGTTCTGTTTTTCATTTTTTATTTCTTTTTGTTCTTTTTCCGTTCTTTCCCGGAAATATTCCTGTGATACCTTAAATCTCCCGTCCGGCCGCATTAGACAATTTATCAACAGCCGCTCCCACAAAAAAGGATGTCCTGCAAGCCCTAATCACCTGCAAAACATCCTCATCAAGCAAAACCTTCCAATATTATCTTAAGGCTAAGGCCTGTGCAATATCCTCCTTCATATCCAATACTGCCGCACGGGAAGCCTCCGCATAATTTTTTTCGCCATACTGCCCATACCTCTCCTGCTGATAAGCCGCAATAATGCCTCTGGAGGAATTAATGACAGCGCCCAGTCCGTCCTCGTTAAAAAAGTGCACCAAATCGGCGCCCTTACCGCCCTGCGCGCCGTAGCCCGGCACCAGAATGAATGCCTTCGGCATAATCCTTCGCAAAACCTTCCCCTGCTCAGGATAAGTAGCGCCCACTACCGCTCCCACATAGCTATAGGTGTCGCCCATGCACTCTTCTCCCCATTCAGCAACCTTTTCTCCTACGATTTCATAGAGAGGTCTTCCGTCCACAAGACGGTCCTGAAACTCGCCGCTGCTGGGATTAGAGGTCTTCACCAGCACAAAGATACCCTTTTTCTCCTCCTTGCAAACCTTTATAAAGGGATTTACACCGTCAGATCCAAGATAAGGATTTACCGTCACAAAATCCTCGTCAAAGCCGCAGAAGGTATTACTTCCTACCTGCACTCTGCCCAAGTGCCCCACCGCGTATGCTTCGGAAGTGGAGCCTATATCGCCGCGCTTTATGTCTCCGATAACCACCAGCTCCTTTTCCTTACAGTAATCAACCGTCTTTTTAAAAGCAGCCAGCCCCGGAATACCAAACTGTTCATACATGGCAATCTGAGGCTTCACGGCAGGCACCAAATCGCTGATAGCGTCCACAATCCCTTTATTATACTGCCACACGGCTTCTGCTGCCCCCTCTAAGGTCTCTCCAAACTCCGTAAAAGCAGCCTTCTTTATATACTCCGGAACATACTTCATCATTGGGTCAAGCCCCACCACTATAGGGGCGTTCATTTTCCGAATCCTTGAAACCAGCTTATTAATCATTTTATCCTCCATTTCCGCGCTGCTCGTGATAGTCCGGATTACCAAAACAAAGCCCCTAGGCGGCTTTGTTCCATGCCGTATCACACCGCTTACGTTTTGCTGCGTCCAGCTATTTACGCATAGTGAAGGCGTTGCTCTTTACACAACGCCTTATTCCTTCCTTATTATACCAAAATCTCCGTAAGCATATCAACATATTTTTTGATGTTTGATAAATTTGCATATTTTGTATGACTGTCACCGTCCACAACCACCAGCGTGGGCGCCTGCATCACACCGTAACGGTTCGCCAGCTCTATATTTTCCTCCGCGTCAATGGGAACGTATTTAATATCCTTTAAATATTCCTTAGCCTGCTTACAGTTAGGGCATGTCTTGGTAGTAAAGAGGTACTTGATATTATGAGGAGCCTCCACGCTTACCTCCACATTCTCCGCAAAATTGGACAGCCTCACAACGCTTCTGGTTGGCCGCTTCAACACGGAATTTGCAATATCGTATTCCGTACGGTTGGCATATTCCTGCAGCTTACCGTCGTTCCAATTCTGCACAGGACGATAATAACCCGTAATACGACTGTAAACCTCCGTCTTCAAGCCGCAATGAGGACATACCTTTACCTCACCGGCAAGATACCCATGCTCCTTACAAATGGAATACGTAGGAGACAGAGTATAATAGGGGAGCTTGTAATTGGTTGCGATTTTTCGTACCAGTGAAGCCGCCGCTTTCCAGTCGGGAAGCTTCTCACCCAAAAAGGCATGGAACACCGTTCCCGAGGTGTAGAGAGTCTGCAGCTCGTCCTGAATATCCAATGCGTCAAAAATATCCACTGTATAATCCACCGGCAGATGAGAGGAATTCGTGTAATAAGGGGTATCCCCCTGCTTCCCTGCCGTCTTAATGGTAGGATAACGTTTTCTGTCATGCTTTGCCAAGCGATAGGTGGTGCTTTCCGCAGGCGTCGCCTCCAAATTATACAAATCCCCATACTGTTCCTGATAATCGGAAAGACGGCTGCGCATATGGTTCAGCACTTCTTTGGTAAATTCCTGTGTCCGCTTGTCGCTCATATCCGCGCGAAGCCAGTTGGCATTTAGACCCACCTCGTTCATGCCAATCAAGCCGATAGTGGAAAAGTGATTGTCAAAGGAACCTAAATATCTTTTTGTATAGGGATAAAGCCCCTCCTCCAACAGCTTGGATATAACGCCCCGCTTAATCTTCAGTGAACGCGCCGCTATATCCATCATATGATTTAATCTGGCAAAAAACTCGTCCTTGCTTTTTGACAAATAAGCAATCCTTGGCATGTTGATGGTAACCACACCCACGCTTCCCGTGCTCTCTCCCGAGCCAAAAAAGCCGCCCGTCTTCTTGCGCAGCTCTCTCAAGTCCAGACGGAGACGGCAGCACATGCTGCGGACGTCGCTGGGCTGCATATCCGAATTAATATAATTGGAAAAATAAGGGGTTCCGTATTTTGCAGTCATCTCAAAAAGCAGACGATTATTCTCCGTATCGGACCAGTCAAAATCTCTGGTGATGGAATAAGTCGGAATCGGATACTGGAAGCCCCGTCCGTTGGAATCCCCCTCTATCATAGTCTCAATAAACGCCTTGTTGACCATGTCCATTTCCTTTTTACAGTCCTTATATCTAAAATCCATTTCCTCCCCGCCCACTATTGCGGGCAGCTCCGCCAAATCGTCAGGTACCGTCCAGTCTAACGTAATGTTGGAAAACGGCGCCTGCGTACCCCAGCGGCTGGGAGTATTTACACCATATATAAAGGCTTCAATACACTTTTTTACCTCAAAATAACTAAGATTATCTACCTTTACAAAGGGCGCAAGATAGGTGTCAAAAGAAGAAAAAGCCTGCGCGCCTGCCCACTCATTCTGCATAATACCTAAAAAATTCACCATCTGATTGCACAAAACGGACAGATGTCTGGCGGGAGCCGAGGTAATCTTTCCGGTAATTCCGCCCAGCCCCTCCTTAATCAGCTGCTTTAAGGACCAGCCTGCACAATATCCTGTAAGCATGGACAGATCATGTATATGGATATCCGCATTCCTATGTGCCTCCGCAATTTCTTCGTCATATATTTCGGACAGCCAGTAATTTGCCGTGACTGCCCCCGAATTGCTCAGAATAAGTCCTCCCACGGAATAGGTTACGGTGGAATTTTCCTTTACACGCCAGTCCTCCACCTTCACATAGCTGTTTACCACATCCTTGTAATCAAGAATAGTAGACTTCATGGCACGCATCTTTTCACGCTGCTTACGGTACAAAATATAAGCCTTTGCCACCTCCTCGTAGCCTGCCTGTCCAAGCACCCTCTCCACACTGTCCTGAATGTCCTCCACATGGATGGAGTTGTCCGATACCTTGGGCTGAAAATCCGCAGTCACACGAAGCGCCAGCAAATCTACAATATCATTATTGTAAGTCATCTGCGTGGCCGTAAACGCCTTCATAATCGCATCGTTAATTTTTGTCAATGTAAAATCCGTCTTGCCGCCGTCTCTCTTAATTACCTGAAACATCCATGTACCTCCCACAATAAAGCAGTCCCTCTCTAAGCCTACCGCACTATGCGTATCATTCTAACATTCTTTCTCATAAAAGTCAACGCAAATGTACAACATATAGTAGTCTCTCTTATGTCGTAATAGCATATATTGTGCATATATATCCAAAATATTCAAACTGCAGGTAAAATACATATAATTGCAGGTATTTTTAAAAATAATTTTAGAAATACTAAAATTTATTATTTTTTAAATACATAATTTATTTGTTTGCTAAAATCCCATTTTCTATATTCTAAAATCATTTAAAATGGGTTTTAAGAATCATAAACAAGCATATGCGAAGGGGGGATATCATGAACATCGGACAGAAAATAACAAAGCTGCGGGTCGAAAAAGGAATATACCAAAAAGAGCTGGCCGTCTATTTAAACCTATCCATTGGCACTATATCCAATTATGAGCAGGGCGTTCACTATCCCGACCTGAATACACTATGCAAAATTGCCACTTTCTTTAACGTTACCACCGATTATTTATTGGACAGAACCGATTACCGGTGCTCGCCCGAAACTTTGGGCAGACGACTTACCAAAAATTATACCGTTGCCGATCTTGTCAACACCACTTTGGAGTTATCCCCTCAGGACATAAATTCCATGATAGATTTCGTCAAATTTTTGAAATCAAAGAATTCCTGAATAAGCAGACCGCCCTCTTATCTGGTAGACAAAAACCTTTGTTCCCGTTTTGCCGTTTCATCATCCGGATAATTTTTCAGATACTCCTCGAGCAGTACCGCAGCCTTTTGGTATTCTCCCAAATATTCATATGCGACAATCTCATTAAAAGCAAGCTTCTGCTGTATTGTGCCGTCATCTATTTGTCTGCCTGCGTTAAAAGCCTCCAGCGCCTTGCGATAATCCTTCTTCTTCATCTCGCAAAGTCCCAGTTGGTTGTAAATCTCTGCGTTTCCGCCGTTCTTGCCAATATATCCGTTATATACGCTTGATGCATAATTATAATCTCCGGTAGCCTCATACGCTTTTCCCAGATACAGATAGCTTTCTACGCCCCCTTTATTTTTGGCTTCCTCCAAGGCATTATACGCCTTCTGATACTCTCCCAGATAATAATAGATTCTTCCTCTGTTATAGGTATCCATCTGCTTCTCCCCGGTTTCCAGCGCCTGCTGCAGATACTTCTTTCCCTCTTCGCCGTAACCGTAATGCTCCAGCACCTCATAAATGGAAACCAGCCTGTCATAATTGTCCGGCTCCATAGCAATCACCTTGTCAAAATCCTCCTTAGCGCCCTCGTATTCCGCCAAAGCAAGACGAACATTCCCTCGAAGAAAGTATGCCTCTTTCTCTTTAGGCCTAAGCGCCAGAATGGCGTTATAGGTTTCCTCCGCCTCGGCATAGGAGCCGCTCTTGGTATAAGCTGCAGCCAAATAGTAATTCAGGTCAAAATCAATCTCTTCCACCAGACCGTTGCTGCTCTTTAGGGCTTCCTGAAAACAGGAAACCGCCTGCTCATAATCCGTGAGTCCCATATAAGCAATTCCCCTGCCTCTGGCGAGCAGACGGGCATTTTCATGAAGCGCCTGTGCCTCGTCAAATCGAACCAGCGCCTCCTCATAATTCAAATCCGCCACAAGCTGCATGCCTTCGGCTATTTTAACACTGCCGTTTCCGCATCCCGCCAAAAACATCACAGACAACAAACCGGCCATCACCTGCCGCCTTCTCTTACCATTACAAAACATTCATTAACTCCTTTTGTCAATCTAATCGCCGCTGCCTGTTCACTCCTCGTCAAGCTGTGAGGTGCAATAGGGACATCTTACGGCGTCTATGGCTATCTCCGATTTGCAGAACCTGCACTTCTTGGTGGCGGGCGCCTCTGTTTTAGGCTGCTTACGGCTTGTCCTTTCACCAATTGTATTGATAGTCTTTACCATGCAGAAAATCACAAAGGCGGTAATCAGAAAATTTATCACTGCGGTAATAAATTTACCATAGTACAAAACCGGCGCCGCCTCGCCGCTCCCAAGCCTTACCGCCAGACTGCTGAAATCGGTACCCCCGAAGATCCCCAATATAGGGGTCAATATATCCTGATTCAAAGATGTGACAATTGCGGTGAATGCGCCTCCCACAATGACTCCCACAGCCATATCCATCACGTTGCCCCGCATGATAAATTTTTTAAATTCAGTGATAAATCCTTTTCCCTTACCCATATAATTTCCTCCAGCATTATTATCATACTTTTTGTTTTATAGTAACACAATAAGGCTTATAGCTCAATACTACTTTCATTGAATCAGCGCGTCTATATTTTTTATCTTCCCTAATAAAATACTATAGAGTATAATAGAAACAGTAATTGACAAAAAATAACGGAGCAGACATATGCAGCGTATCAACAACGATATCAAACAAGGCGACTTCAAGCAGATATACCTTCTATGTGGGGAAGAGCGCTATCTGAAGCGGCAATATACGGAGCGTCTCCGTAAGGCGATGTGCGGCGGAGACGACAACATGAACATTCATTTCTACGAGGGAAAGGATGTGCCTGTGGGCGAAATTATCGACCTTGCAGAGACACTTCCCTTTCTTGCGCCCAGACGCACAATTTTTATCAGTAACAGCGGACTTTTCAAGTCGGGCGGCGAGAAAATGGCTCAATATCTGACCTCCCCTAATGAAACTACCTTTTTCGTCTTTACCGAAAGCGATGTGGATAAGCGCAGTAAGCTTTACAAGACGGTGCAAAATAACGGCTCCGTCATAGAATTTAACGTACAGGACGAAAATACCTTAAAGCGTTGGATTGCCGGGATTCTCACCAAAGAGGGAAAGAAAATTACGGAGAGCACCGTACAGCTTTTTCTCACCAAAACAGGCTCCGACATGGAAAACATACAGATGGAGCTGGAAAAGCTTATTTGTTACTGCATGGACAGAGAAATCGTTACTGACGAAGATGTGGAAGCCATCTGTACCAACCGCATTGCGAACCGTATTTTTGACATGATAAACGCCATTGCAAACGGCCAGCCCAGACAAGCGCTGGATTTGTACTATGATTTACTGGCTCTGAAGGAGCCTCCTATGCGGATTTTATTTCTGATTGCCCGCCAATGCAACATGCTGCTGCAGGTAAAGGAGCTGAAAACCAGAGGCTTCGACAACAAGACAATCGGGTCTCAAATAGGCGTGCCTCCTTTCATTGCAGGAAAATACGTGACTCAGGCATCCCGCTTTAAGACAGCCGAGCTGAAAGCCGCCGTGAGACAATGCGTCGAAGCCGAGGAAGCAGTCAAAACCGGGCGTATGAATGATATGCTGAGCGTGGAGCTTTTGATTGTGTCCGTACTCTGACCTCTACCACAGATAGCCCGACGCATACGCCTGCCCCTTCCTTAATGTCACTGTCACCGCACCCTCCCTTGAGGTTTGCAGGACATAGCTTCGGGAACACAAGCGCTCCATAAGTTCTTCGTGCGGATGTCCGTAGACGTTATCCCGACCACAGGAAATCACCGACACCGTGGCATTGACCTGCCGTAAAAAATTTTTCGAGGTAGCATTACGGGAGCCGTGATGCGCTACCTTCAGCAGCGTAATCTCCCCTATTCCATATTTTTTTAATTCCTCTGTCAGCATAAGCTCTCCCTCCTTCTCCACATCACCGGTCAGAAGTAGTGACAGCTTATTTTTTTTATCCCCGCTATTCCAAAGCTCCAAATAGAAACACTCAGAGGCAGCATTGCCCTCTCCGATGTATCCTTGCGGAGGGTGCAGACAGCGGATAAAGGCTCCTTCGTCCTCCCTGCAGTCCCCTGCCTTTATATAGCAGATTTTTGTTGCCTGTCCTGCCGCCGGCAGCAGCCCCGCAAATTGATTATCTTCCCATGCGCTCCCAATGTCGGGCAGTAAAAGCCGTTTTATATGTATCCCTTCCTCCTCGGCAAAGACAAGCAGCTCCTCCACTCCGCTAATATGGTCCTTGTCCCCATGAGAGACAAATACTCCGTCAATCTCCTTTATTCCGTTATATTTAAGAAAAGGCAGCAGCACATGCCTGCCCACCTCCTTACGGCTGCTGCTGCCGCAGTCAAACAGATAAACCTCGCCCGAGGAGGTCTGCACACAGACACAATCCCCCTGACCTACATCCAAAAATGTAACCTTGCTTTCCGGAGAGGGCCTCGCCGCAAGGACAACAACCGCAACCGCCAGCATCATCCATTGCAGAATTGACCTTTTTGCGCTGCCGCGCCCCCTGCTCTTGCCGCCGTCCTTTGTTTCCTGACCGCCTGCTTTTTTGGCTCCTGCTTTTGCAATCCACACCGCCCCAAGCCACAGGCAATAATACACTGCAATCTGCCACAGTTTAGGCCTGCCCGGATTCCATGTGTGAAGGGGCAGCTCTCCAAACATCCCGCATAGCTTTTCAAAACAAGTTAAAATCACACAATCCATCATTCCAAGAACTCCCAGACCCGGAATCAGCATGGCCGACAGCCCAAAGACCAACAGTATGCTCATAAACGGCAGCACAAGCAGATTCAAAAGCGGAGCGTAAACAGGTATCTCATAATAAAACCAAAGCTGCACGGGCAGAGTTGTGACGGTTATGGCAAGCCCTGCCATTATTGACCTCTTAAGCTCCTTTAAAAGCCTGCCGCCTGCCGAAAGCGCCGCCTGTCTCCACCTGCTCCTATACCTCAGCCCCGGCTTCCTCTCCTTCTCTATAAGCAGCGCCGGATATAGCACTCCGATTCCCAGCACAGAGGCGAAGGACAGAAGAAAACCGGCATGCTGCAGATATTCCGGCGTCCGCACGGACATTACCGCGGCAATTACACCAAGAGCCGTGAGCATATCATACGTTCTTCCGCAGACTATGGCAAGCATATGCAGCAAATACATGCCGATTGCCCGGTATGCCGAAATACTCATTCCCGTCATCATCCCGTATAAAATCAATATTATCCCTCCTGATACCGCCGACGCCAAAGCAGGCAGCCCTATCCTGCGTAACAGCCTATATATCCCCATACCGATAACAGTAATATGCAGCCCCGAAATACTAAGAATATGTATTATGCCGTTTCGCTTATACAAATCCTTCACTTCGGAATCTAAGGCTTCCTTGTTGCCCAAAAGCATTGCTCCCATAATCTGAGCCTCTTTTGAGGGAAAAATATACCTTAACCTCTCCTGCCAATAGGAGCGAAGCCTGTAAAGGAGCTCCTTTACCGCCGAATAATCTTTTCCGTCCTCCAACAGCCTGACCTCTGTCAGCCGTCCTCCTATATGCATGCTTTGATAGTATTCCCTGCTGTCAAATTCTCCGGGATTAGCCGCCTGAGCGTATTCTTTAAAGCTGCCCTGTACGGTTACAGTACTTCCTAACCTTAAAGAAGCGCTGTTCTCCCATTGACATATTATGTTTTCCGATATATGGATGTTTTGTGATGAATTTTCTTGCTGCCGATTGGCAGCCTGTTCCTGAATAATAATAGAATCTAAATAGAATTTTTCACTGTCCTTTTGGTATACCCGCCCTGTAAGCGTCACCTGCCCCCGTTTTGGAATATTCGGGGAATCCGCGCCCCCAAAAAGGCGCAGCGCGGCAATGAACACAAGGCACAGGCACCCGGCAAATAAGGGTCTTCTCATCCCGTGTCCTTTCTTAATCATTAATGTCCCGAAGGCTTCGGCTCTCCCGAAGCCTCCGGTTTAGCCTATTGCTCCAATGCTATCACACAATCCAAATTCCTCTCGTAGGTTGTGGAATTAAAGCTTGCCGGAACCTCTCCGTTAATCAAAATCTGTACTTTATTGATATTACTAAGCTCTACCAGAGAATTGACAATGGAATAAATCGCCACCTCCGTGGACACATTATTCACCACGGTCAAAAAGCTGGAATCCAGATTTACATAGCAGATACCGTCCTTGGTCATAACACTCATTATCTTTGTCTCCGGATTAACGGAAGGATAAATACCCTCCACCTGTCCGCTGGGACCCGCTATCAGCTCCTCTATTACAAAGCGCTCCAAGGGCGTGTTGGTGGAATAATGCTTCTCTCTGTAAGCCGCAATCAGCTTATCCCCGCTTTCATTAGCAAAATAGAGCTTCACCCTGACTTGCTCATAGGTGTTAATCTCATTGCCGTCATTATGAATAAATTGATCCGCGTTCATAAGCCCTACCAGCTCTCCCGCATTATCAAAAAGCTGGTTCCCTTCCACAGTAATTACCACATAATTCACGTCTTTTATCTGCGTTAACGTATGAACAATCGCCGCTCTCACCAACACCTGTGTGGTAGCGGGCAAATCCTTATATGCCGCATCCACATCCAACGACACCCTGCCGTCCTTCAGCTGTACGCTTAACACCTGAAAGCCCATGGCAAGAGGCGCCTTATACTCCAGCTTCTCCGGCATGGCAGACAGACATTCTATCAGCTCGTCCAGCTGTTGTCTGCGAGTTTGGGCAGCCATTTCGTGTTCATGAACCTCAACCTTCGTCTCCGAATTACTGATATAATACACTTCAAATAAATTTTGCTCTTCCTCCGACTCCTGACTGCAGGACGTAAGACCTGTCAGTAAAAGAGCCGCAAGCAGCATAAATAGTAATTTCTTCACCAAAAATCCCGTTCCCTTCCCGGCGTCTATATACCGTGCAAATACATGCCGTACATCTGAGTACCGTTCACCAATGCCGAACAATCTATTGCGCAATGTAATTTAGCGGAATTTTCACCAAAAAGCTTGAACCTTCACCCTCGGTGCTTGTCACCGTAATAGAGCCTCTGTGCAGCAGCACCGAGCTCTTTGTAATCGCCAGACCCAGCCCCGTACCGCCTATTTCCCGGGAATGAGACTTGTCCACACGGTAAAATCGCTCATATATTTGCGCCAACGCTTCCTCCGGTATGCCGATTCCCGAGTCGCTGACCTCAAAGATAAAAAACTGATGGTCCGCGTCCAGCGTAACCTTGACCCAGCCATGCTCCTTGTTGTATTTGATTGCATTTTCCACCAGATTAGTCATGATAAGGGTCATTTTTACCTCGTCCACCTCGGCAACCACCGGGCGTATGCTTTCAAACACAACCTCCACATCCTTCTTACGCGCAATAGGGCGCAGACGTTTTAAAATAAGTTCTGCAAGCTCATTTATATTAAGCGTCGTAATGTTTAAATCCTGCACCTTCTTATCCATCTTAACCAATGCAAGCAAATCCGTGATAATCCGGCTCTCCCTGTCAATCTCGGATACCATATCCTCCATAAACTCACGATACAGCTGTGCCGGCGCATTTTCCTGAGCGAGCAAAGAATCTGCCAGCACCTTCACCGAGGTCATCGGCGTTTTCAATTCATGGGACACATTCGCCACAAATTCCTGCCTCGAATCATCCAGCGCCTTCATTCTCTTAAGCACCTGATTGAAGGCTTCCACGATATGTACCGTCTCCACATAATCCGGCACGGAAATTTCCTCGTCACTATAGCCTGCCTTTACCTTATTGATAGCGTCTACAATCCTGTTAAAGGGCCGCGTCATAACTATCGACAAAATAAAAGCCAGAGCTACAATCGCCATAATCATCAGCATCTCCAAGATGATTGCCTTACGGTTTAGCACCTCCATGGTTGACACGATGCTGTTATTGGAAATACTTGTGAGCATGACTCCCTTCACCACACCCGTACTGCCCTCGCTTCCATCCTCCAGCTTCACCGCCACATTTTCCACGATTGGCGTCGTCATTTCAATATATCCGTGCTCAGGGTCATAATGGGAGGTGTTTTTTCCCTGAAAGCACTTGATTACCTCTTCGGATATTATGGTTTTTCCCTCGCTGATTCCGTAGGTATCCTTTATGACCTTCAAATTACTGTTAACGATCATAACTCTACCCTCATAGAGGTTGGACAGCATTTCAAGCTCCGCATTAATGACTTCCTTTGACGTGCGGAAATTGATGTCCTCAGAACGGTAGTTTGCAAGATAATTATTACTAATCAAGTGATTGGCAACAATCATCAGCTGATTCTGCACCGCGGTTGTCCTAAGCTCCACGGCACGTTCCTCATAATTTTCTACGATACCGTATCTCATCAATATACTGGGTACCACTCCCGCCAGCAGAATTATCAAAAAAATACGCGCCCGCAGGCTTCGGAGAATCACCATATTCTTAAGCTTTTCCTTTATCCTCTCTATCATTGCACTTCACAGCCCTTATGCATTCTGAAAATAATAACCTACGCCCCACTTTGTATGTACATACTTAGGTTCGCTGGGATTTTCCTCTATTTTCTCACGCAGACGCCGAATGTGCACATCAACCGTGCGCACATCCCCCGGATAGTCGCTTCCCCAGACCAGCTTCAAAAGGTTCTCCCTGCTGTAAACCTTGTTGGGATTGAGCATTAGAAGCTCCAAAACCTCAAATTCCTTTGCCGTAAGGCTGATTTCCTTATCTGAAATATAAGCCCTTCTGCCGTCGCAGTCCAGCCGCATGTCGCCGCTCTCAATAATCTTATCCGCATCCTTGGAATTCTTCTTCGGCTCCACCCTGCGCATAATTGCCTTGATACGCGCCTTGACCTCCAAAATATTGAAGGGCTTTGTTATGTAATCGTCCGCGCCATACTCCAGCCCTAAAATCTTATCCATATCATCATCTCTGGCAGTCAGCATAATAACGGGAACCGTAGAAAATTCACGAATCTGCTGACACACCTCAAAGCCGGTGAGCTTTGGCAGCATCACATCCAGCAAAATAATATCGTATTGGTTATTTCTGGCATATTGAAGCGCCTCCTCACCGTCATATGCACAATCCACCTGCATGTCATCCTGCTCCAGACTAAAACGGATTCCCTTAACAATCAATTTCTCATCATCCACAACCAAAACTCTCTTACCTGCCATGTCTTACTACCCTTTCCATATATAATCCAAATATCCCGACCAAATAACCGCCGATACTATTCCACCGTAATTTTATCAGCTAGCTTATCATATATGCTCGCCTTAATTCCGCTCACCTTCATAAGGTCCTGCGTCCTTTTAAAGCCGCCGTTTTCTTCCCTGTAAGCTATAATATCCCTAGCCCTCGCGCTGCCTATTCCGGGAAGCTCACACAATGTCTTCTCGTCTGCCCTGTTAATATCTACAAGCCTGCTTTCTGTCTGTATCTCCCCTTCAGGTAAAACATACGTCTCGTCCTTATCGGGAAAATACAGCTTTTGACCGTCGGCAAGCTTTTCGGCAAGATTTACATAATCCCTTCGCGCCGTCTCTAAAAAACCTCCCGCCGCCTCAAGCGCCGCCTCGGCACGGCTTCCCTCGGGAAGCTCCACCACTCCCGGATCATTCACCGCGCCGCAGACATGCACATAAATCGCTTGTTCCTCTTCCTGAACAGCCTGCCTCGCTTCATCGGCGGATTGTATAGCTTCAGCGCTCTCGCCGCCTCCTGTGGGTATTGCCAGCGCCTTATCCTCCACTTTGCAGCCGCCGAAAAACACACTTATCCAAATGAAAAAGACTGCAGAAATAAGGCTGATGCCGGACGACGCTGTTTTATTCAATTTCTTCATCATAGCTCCTTCCTCAGGCGAATAGAATCCGCCGTAAAAGGATTGCCTCTCTATGCTGATCTCTTCTATTGTATGATAATTAACTATGATTTACAAGCGACAATTTGAAAAAGATTTTCCCGATATCATTATTTCCACTTAAAAATGATAATCCCTGCAATTGCAACCGCCATGCCGACTGCCTTTCGCCAATCCCACGGCTGCTTGTCCACGCCGAACCACCCCAGAAGCTCAATCACATACGCTACCAAAAGCTGCGCTACCACAATTAGCATAACCGCCTTTGCAGGACCCAGCATATCCATGCTTTTGATAACGGTATATGTTATGAAGGCTCCGATAGCGCCTCCTAAAAGCATGTATCTGGGCTGTACCTGAAATAACCTGCCAAAGGAGCTTCTATCCGTCACAAGCCAAGCTCCCAGACAGACAAACAATGCCGTCAGCTGTACGAACGCGCTGGCCACCCAGATACTGGACGCCTTTGTAACCTGTGTATTAAACACTCCCTGAATGCTCATCAGCGCTCCGGAAATCAATGCAATTAAAAAACCAATCATGGCTATACCACCTTTCCACTAAGCATTTGACTCAATACTTATTATCTGGTAGTAGCTTAACCCCATGATTGGTAAATTATTCGTGTTATCACTGTCCTGACACCTGCGTGGAAATCTGATTCGCCAGCTCCTGCACCAGCGGCGTCACCTCCGCACCGTTCCACACCTTTGCAAAAAGCGCTTCCAGCTGCATCCACAAATTTCCTATCTCCATCAGCTTCGGCAGGGAAACGCTGTCCGCATACTCCTGAAGGAATATCTGTAAAGTTTTGTTTTCACGGTTCGCATTGACATTGGCGGAAACCTTCCCCGTCCTCTCATAAAGATTATCCGTGTATCCGTCTGTCAAATAAGCCGCAAATCGGTTTGCCAGCTCCTTATGTTCGGAATAACCGTTTACCGCCACCACATTAGTTACAGAAAGAGAACGGCTGTCAAGCTCCCCGTTTATCCGGGGCATCGGAGCAATGCCGTAGTCATGAATAAGGCTTCCATCCAGCCTTGCCTCCTCCAGCCGCTTCACCACATCGGTTGTTCCTATGGTAAACACCAGCTTTCCGTCTATAAAATCCTGAACTACGGACTCGTAGGTCACTGTGTCCGACTCAATAAAAAAGAATTGGTTCAACGCCTTATAAACCTCTAAACAGGCAATGGTCTCCCCATTGTCGATATTGATTTTCGTCTCGTCGTCACCGGCATCACCGCCCACAATCATATAATTTCCCACAATCCAGTAATTATGAAAAATATCGGAGACATCCCACTTCATAACGTCCACACCCTCGGGCACGTCAAAAGTATTTGCAATATACAATATATCATCCACTGTTGCGGGAATGCCCTTCTTTAAATATTCCTGCGTCTTCTCATGAAGCGCGGTCTCGTCTATTTCCGCTTCATTGGAGGCTTCTCCTCCACCGTCCTCCGAATCTTCGTCTATGCCCAGAAGCTCCCTTCTCGCCTGCTGCCCTGCCCACTCCTGCAAATAAGTCTTATTGTACACCAACGCACTGGTATCGTAAAAGAAAGGATAGGATATCATCCTGTTCTTATAGGAGGCGGCGGCAAGCGCAGTTTCCGGAAAATGCTCCGCATTACATATTCCTTCCACATCCGAAACCTCTCCGGCAAGACCTGCAAGATAAGCCTTTTCCAGAGAATCGTTACTGAGTACATAACAGTCGGGTATCTGTTGGGAGTGAAGTGAGGATTGATTAATCGCCTCAAGATACTCGCTGTCCGACTTAATAATCGGTATCACCCGCACTCCTTCCTTCTCGCCAAAGGAAACTGCGGCGCTGTTGATATAATTGGTCATAGTGTCGTCAGAATACCAAAAATATATGGTTTCCTTCTTCCCAAACCATGAAGTAATCGTATTTTCTTTCATCTCTCTGATTCCCAGAGTTCCTGCAAATATTGCGGCGGCAGCTATGACAATCACAGCTGCCGTCGCAAGTAATCTTTTCCTGAAATGCATATGCTAACTCCAAATACACTCGTCTAAAATGGTTATCATGTCGTCAATATTTTCCTTTGTGATAATAAGGGCGGGAACAAAACGAATAATATGGGTGCCCGCATTAATCAGTAACAGACCCTTTTCCACTGCCCTGTTTATAATCTCCCCGACCGGACGGTCAAATACCAGCCCCTGCATAAAGCCCATGCCGCGTCTCTCCAAAATACAGTCATGCTTCGCAGCGAGATACTCCAAACGCTGCTCGAAATAGGGAGTTATCTCTCTCACATGTTCTATTATATGGTTCTTTTCAAATAATTCAAGAACTTTTTCGGCAGCGGCCGCCGCCAAAGGATTACCCCCGTAGGTGGTTCCGTGATCGCCGCTGGTAAGAGAGTTTGCCGCCACAGACTCCGTCATCATAAAAGCCCCTAACGGAATACCGCAGCCCAACGCTTTTGCGGAGGTCATGATATCCGGCTTAATCTGATAACGCTGCCATGCATACATATACCCCGTCCTGCCCATACCGCACTGGATTTCGTCGAAAATCAACAGAATATCCCTCTCGTCGCACAGAGCGCGCACCTTCCTTAAAAACTCCTCAGTTGCGGGATATAAACCGCCCTCGCCCTGCACCGGCTCCATGATAATGGCGCAGGTTCTGTCCGTCACCTTTGAAAGGACGCTTTCAAAATCATTTAAATCGGCAAATTTGACATTGCCTATTAACGGCTCAAACGCTTCACGATACTTCGGATTGCCCGTGACGGCAAGCGCCCCCATGGTTCTGCCGTGAAAGGAATGATTCATGGCAATTATCTCATGGTCCGTTTTGCCGTCCTTTAAATAAGCATACTTGCGCGCCGCCTTGATTGCTCCCTCCACCGCTTCCGCGCCGGAGTTGGTAAAAAACACCCTGTCCATGCCGGATGCCCTTTTCACTCTTTTCGCCGCCTCAATTGCCGGCACATTATAATAATAGTTAGAGGTATGGATCAGCTTATCAATCTGATTTTTCAACGCGTCATTGTATTCCTTATTATTATAACCCAAGGCAAATACCGCGATTCCCGCCACAAAGTCCAGATATTTCCTGCCCTCCAAATCATACAAATAGACACCGTCTCCCCGATCCAGTACAATCTGATAGCGATTATAGGTATGAAGCAAAGCCTTCTCCGCCTCGTCAATATATTCCTTCATGTTCATAATGTTCTCCATTCCAAAGCGTTTACGCTTACCCGTCCATTGTAACATGACAAAAAATCAGGGTCAAGAATTTTCATCCGGACACAATTACCACTTGCTGTTTATACTCATTTCTTTCTGACAGGAATCCATATCTCCGTATAATAATTTTCGTCATTTGTTCCATTTGGATACTTGTTTGGCGCATCATACATTTCAACGCAATATCCTGCTGCAAATTCATAATCCTGCAATGCGGGAAGCCATTCGGAGAAAATTTTTGTATTTACATCTTGTAACGAATGAGGAAGGGGTCCTTTACAGGGAAAAACCGCCCATGTAAATGCAGGAATCGTCCTGACTGTCAACCCATCCGGAATATCTACGGACGGATTATAAATATCGGCAAGCATATATTCAAATTTTTCGTTCCCCATCTGCGGATCAATGTTGATTCCGAACATCCCGCAGACATATTCACCCTTTCCGGAAGAATAATGCTCCTGCCAAAACAACGGTATTTCCTGTTTTGCATTTTCATAGCTAAACTCCTTTGACGAGCCTAAAACAACAAATGCTTCTTTTCTGACAATTCTGTAATCCATAACATAACCACCTTTCAATGAAATTGTCAGCTTCAGCGGTGCAAAAGCCTTAATCATTGCTTTGTTCTTCCGCACTGTCAGAGGCGTGCATCCGTGAAAACGGGAAAAAGCCTTGGTAAAACTGTCGGGAGAATCATAACCATACTTCATTGCAAGCTCCGTAACCGTAATGTCACCGGTAATCAATTCTTCCCCTGCAAGCGCCATTCTACGATTTCTTACATATTCCGCGATAGAATATCCGCATAAAATACTAAAGCCTTTATGAAAATAAAACGGCGAAATATTTACATGGTCTGCCACTTCATACATTGTAATGTCTTCTGTGATATGACTCTCGATATAATTGACCGCTTCGCTTATTGCCTTTGCCCACTCCATTGCTTTCCACCTCCTGCTGTTGCTGTAATTACAGTATAGCCTTAATCATTTACATGGTCTCGACGTTACTTGCTTTCTTTTGTCGGAACATGGTAGCCTTGCTCCTCCCGTTTTCCTTTCACTTCTAAATTGTATATAACAGCAAATTAGGAAAATAATATTTCGCTATCAACGCCTTCTTGACATCTTCGGACAAAATGATATAATATACACATAAATAAAAGGAGGTGCTTTTATGGCACAGATGAATCCCAGAGAATTGGATGTATTAGACATCCTTTGGAAATCCGATGCTCCATTGACTTCTACCGATATCGTCAACAATGGACATGGTTTAACTCAGAGCACAGTTATTGCCGTGCTTCGCAAGCTTTTAAAGGCTGATTTGGTAGAGGTAGCCGGAGTTACGCACAGCGGTAAGGTTTTGAGCCGTACCTATCGTCCTACAGAGGCTTCACGTGACGTTCTTCTTCAGAACTTTACCGAGAGCTACGCAAGTTTCAGCAATGTAATCCCCAAATCCACTATCTGCGCCGCTATTATGCAGACCGACGACAATCCGGCACAGGTAAAGAAGGAAATTGAGAAGCTTAAGGCAATGTTGGAAGATTTTGAAAAGGGGTTATAATTAAATTGTGCAAAAGGGGATTTTATGTTTTACTATTCTTTTTCTACTATTTTGATGACTGTGCTTACCAGCAATTTATTAATTATATTAATTAGCCTTTGTTTTAAAAGCAACAGGCTGATGGTATCCTTAGGCTACAAGCTATTGGCCGTTTTTGCCGGTTTCACATTATTACGTCTTATATTCCCTTTTGAATTTCCTTTTTCAATTAATTTTATCCTGCCCCGTCAGATTTCCAGATTTATATCCTTTATCCGCCACCCCTTTTACCAAATAGGCGGTCTGGATATTTCTATCTGGCTAATTTTCGAGGTTATTTGGGCAGTCGGCGTACTAATCGGACTGCGCTACCATATCAAGAGACATCTTTGGCTGCGAAAGGCAATCCGCACTGCCGGCATTGATGTCACGGATTTAGAACCGTACGCCGGACTTCTCAAAAGGACATGCCCTAACCAAAGAAAAATATCGGCATTCCGCATAATAGAGCTTCCCTGCATTACGGTACCGATGTACTACAGCTTTCGGACTCACTATATTTTGCTTCCGAAGGACACAACACTGTCCGATAGGGAAATGTATTTTGCTTTCAGTCATGAGCTTTCTCATTACTCCCATCGGGATCTATGGATAAAAAACATTATACTTTTACTCTCCATACTATATTGGTGGAATCCCTTTTGTCTGCTCTTAAGAAAATCCACCGACATTATTTTAGAAATGCGCGTGGACTTTTCACTGACCCGCTCCAACGACAGACTGACAATCGAATATTTACGGTGTCTGATTCACATGGCGGAGCTTTCGGCACTGTCTCAGGAAATCCCCAGTCACTTATCCGTCTCCTTTTTTAAGGAGTCGGAGGGAAATCTGGAAAAGCGCTTTCACATGATGTGTAACAGGAAAAAGGCTTCCCGTCATTGTATAAATATATTGCTGACCGGACTTATTCTTACCGTTTACGTTATTTCTTACATATTCATATTTGAGGCCTCCTATACGCCGGAAAATGCAGACGCAACCTTTTTGACTACAGACAATACTTATGCCGTTATTTCCGAAAATGACACATATGATATATACTTCAATGATATCTTTGTAGAAAATGTGGATAATCTGGAATTTTATCCGGACTCCATTCACATATATAATGTAAATGAAAAGGAGAATTTAAATGAAAAAACCAAATTACCTGAAAAAAGCAGCAATGTTCATAGGGGGATGTTGCCTTGCCTTATCAATTATGCTTTCCCCCGAGGTTAGCATTACCTCACATGCGGCAACCTCCTCCGACTCTACTGTCCAGCCATACTCAGACGTAATCAAATATGCGTACAAGGTTGAAAACGGCAAGCTTTATAAGCGTCTTTACAATACCTCTACCCGTGTTTGGATTGGTCCATGGATTTATGTATGTGAATATCCGGGCTGATAATTACAGAGCTGCCATTGACAAAAAAGGTAAATGCCATACAGTAAAGGCATTTACCTTTTTTGTTGAGCGCCTTAATTCATCAATTCATGTTCTTCCGAATCCTCGATAATGGCGGTTCCGATACCCTGCTTTGTGAATATTTCCAACAGCAGACAATGCGGAATCCGACCGTCCAAAATATGCACGCGGTTTACGCCGTTCCTGATGGCAGAGGTGCAATTTCCCAGCTTTGGAAGCATTCCTCCGCCAATAAGACCGCTGTTTATAAGCTCCTCCGCCTGTGAAGCCGTCAGGCGTGATATAAAGGAAGCTTTATCGTTTATATCACGGTACAGCCCCTCGATATCCGTCAAAAATACCAGCTTATCCGCCCCCACTGCCTTTGCAATGGCGCATGCGGCGTCGTCCGCATTAATATTATAGGTTTGAAAAGCGTCATCCAATCCGATAGGCGCTACAATAGGAAGGAAATCCTTCTCCAGAAGGTCATAGAGCACCTTGGGATTCACTTCCTTAATTTCTCCCACAAAACCGATATCCTGACCGGCGGAATATTTTTTTTCGACCTGTAAAAGTCCGCCGTCCTTGCCGCTAACGCCTATGGCGTTTACGCCCAGCTCCTGAACCATTGTCACCAGACTCTTATTCACCTTGCCGAGCACCATCTCCGCAATCTCCATAGTCTCCCCGTCCGTGACCCGCAGACCGTTTACAAATTTTGCTTCCTTGCCCACCTTACCTACCCAGCGGCTGATTTCCTTTCCTCCGCCGTGTACAATAATGGGTTTGAAGCCCACCAGCTTAAGCAGCGTTACATCTTTGATTACATTTTTCTGAAGCTCCTCATTACTCATGGCGCTTCCGCCGTATTTAACCACTATAATCTTGCGATTAAATTTCTGTATGTAGGGAAGCGCTTCAATCAACACCTCCGCCTTTTTTAATACTTCTTCCATATCTTTTTCCATGTCAATCCTCCATACCGTACACCACCCGCCAATGCAGAGCGGATACCTTCTACATCCTTTTGCGGCCGCGTCAGCGCAGCTATGCCCTTTATGAGCGGTAGTCCGCATTAATTTTTACATAATCATAGCTTAAGTCGCACCCCCAAGCAGTTGCTTCCTCACTGCCCATATGCATATCGGCCAGCACAGTCACCTCGGGAGCCGAAAGTATTGCGGTCGCCTCCTCCTCGCTGTAATCGCAGGCGACACCCTTACCGAATATTTGAATACTTCTACCCTCGCTCTCGAAGTATAAATCCACATTTTCAGGGTCAAAATTCACACCCGAATACCCCAATGCGCACAGGATTCTGCCCCAGTTGGCGTCATGCCCGAAGATAGCCGCCTTTGTCAGGGAGGAGCAAATAACTGCCTTTGCAAGAATCCTCGCCTCCTCCTTGGACCTTGCCCCTACGACTCTGGTCTCAAACAAGGCCGTCGCGCCCTCGCCGTCGCCCGCCATTTTTCTTGCCAGATAAGTGGTCACAAAATGCAGTGCCTCGCAAAATGCAGTGTACTCTTCACCCTCGGCAGTGATTTCTTCATTTCCCGCAAGAGCGTTTGCCAGCACAAGCAGCGTGTCGTTGGTGGATGTGTCTCCATCCACGGAAATCATATTGAAGGAATCCACTACATCCGCACTGACTGCCTTTTGCAGCATTTCTTTGGAAATATTTACGTCCGTAGTCACAAAGCCCAGCATGGTACACATATTAGGATGAATCATTCCTGAACCCTTGCACATACCTCCCAGAGTGACGGTCCTTCCGCCAATCTCCACCTCCACAGCAATCTGCTTATGTATCGTATCCGTAGTCATAATCGCCTTTGCGGCGTCAAGCCCCGCTTCAAGGGTATCTTTCTTTGCCTTTGCAAGCTTCTCTATTCCTGCGCAAATCCTGTCCAGCGGAAGCTGCATACCGATGACGCCGGTGGACGCCACAAGTACTGCCCTTTCCGGAATATTCAAAAGCCCTGCGGCGCATTTTGCTTCCTCCCGACAGACTAAAAGCCCCTGCCGCCCCGTACAGGCATTAGCTATACCCGAGTTTACCACCACTGCCTGCACAAAGGGAGCCGTCTCCACCAGCTCCTTATCCCAAAGCACCGGCGCTGCCTTTACCACATTGGTGGTAAAGGTTCCCGCTGCCTTACAGGGTACGGTACTGTAAACCATAGCCATATCCATTCGGTTCTTATATTTAATTGCAGCCTCCACGCCTGCCGCCTCAAAGCCCTTTGCCGCGGTAACACCGCCCTCTATTTGTTTCATATTTCCCTCCGTTTTGCGCCGTTTTCACGGCTTTTGTCATAAAATTTCCCGTTTTGTCTGACGGACGCCTTTATTTATTAAATGCAGTGATATTTTCCTCATTTAACGTAAAATCATAATAGTTTAAATCCTCTCTTTTTGTCCAGCCTATACATTTCCAGAAGGAATTACCAATATCGTTTTGGGTAAAGGCAATCAAGCTGACCTTATTTATCTCCTCAGCCTTAAGCGCATTCATACAATGCACCACCATAGCCTTTCCAATCCCCATACGCCTGTAATCCTCTCTCACGCATACATGATATAAGCAGCCCCGCCTGCCGTCATGCCCGCACAGGATACCCCCTACAATCACGCCCTCCTCATTCACTGCCACCACACTGGAGGTAGGATTTCTCTTTAAAAAACGTTCCACCCCTGCCTTAGAATCGTCAATACTGCGGATACCGAAACCATGTATTGTCATCCAAAGAGCGCGAAGCCCTTCATAGTCTTCGGCCGTCATAATTCTTATCGTATATCGCTTACTTTGCATAGTAACCACCGTTTCCTCATCTCAATCCTTATTTCTTCGCAGGCGAAACGCATGAAGCTTCCCAAGGCAAATCCACTTCCAAATAATCATGATCTACATAGGGAAGAAATTTTTCCAGCACATCCTTCATAGGCAGTTTCAGGCTTGTGGTGTTGACACAGGGATGGCACCCCAAATATTGCTGCCGCAGAACATCTCCGTCAATCACAAGGCGCACCTGCTTATCCTTGTCGTTGATAAGCCCCATAACGCTGACGCTTCCCGGTTCGATATCCAAAAATCTTCGCATATATTCCTCGGGGGCGAAGCTAAGCCTCGGACTGTTTATCTGACGACAGAATTCCTTTGTGACAAAACGCTTTTCCCCCGGCATCATCAACAGGTAAAATTTTGTCCTTTGAGTGTTGCACAGAAATAAATTTTTGCACAAAGCAATCCCCAACAGCTTATCCAGCTGACTACATCCCTCAATGGTGTAAATCGCTTCATGATCCATTCTGGTATATGGAACGGAAAGCTTATCCAGCACGTCATAAACCGCCATTTCCTTGGGAAGTCTTCCCTCGCCGGAGGGCCTGCCGCTATATACCGTCTTATCCGTAATAAGTTCCTCTTCTACGGGAAGCATGGAATCAGCTCCAATCCTTCGCTCTCCTTTAAGCCAAAAAGAAGATTCATATTCTGTACCGCCTGACCTGCCGCGCCCTTCACCAGATTGTCCAATGCCCCCAGCATAATAATACGTCCGGTTCGCTCGTCAATCACAAAATTAATATCCACATAGTTGCTGCCCTCAACCCACTTTGTCTCAGGATAAACCCCCTTTTCCAAAACCCGGATAAACTTTTCTTTTTCGTAATACTTATCGTAAACCGCCTTGATTTCCTCATAGGAAGGCAGACTGCCGTCATTCTTTCTCTTAAGAGACGCATACTCCGTCACCAGTATTCCTCTGTTCATGGGAACCAGATGGGGAGTAAAATTAATTGTCACGCTGCAGCCTCCCGCATAACCCAGCTGCTCCTCGATTTCAGGAGTATGACGATGACTTGCAACGCCGTATGCCTTGATATTTTCATTGACCTCACAGTATAAATTAGGGAGCTTTGCCCCTCTCCCCGCGCCCGAGGTACCCGACTTGGCATCCACAATCAGAGTGTTCACATCAATAAGGCCCTCCTTTACAAGGGGATATGCCGTTAAGATAGAGCAGGTCGTATAACAGCCGGGATTCGCTACCAGACGGGTCTTATCTGTAATCCTGTCTCGATTAATCTCACAAAGCCCGTAAACCGCCTCTGCAATAAATTCAGGCGATTTATGCTCTATACCGTACCACCTCTCATAAACTGCAACATCCTTAATGCGGTAATCGGCGGACAAATCCACGAGCTTTACCTTTGTAAGAAGCTCCTCGTCCAGAAGCCCCGCCAAAAATCCCTGAGGGGTAGCTGTAAAAATCACATCCACCTGTTTTGCAAGCTCCTTCAGATTGTCATCCCTACAAATATCCTCTGTAATCTGAAACATATTTTGATATACTTCACTGTACTTCTTGTCTATGTAACTTTTAGAACCGTACCAGATTATCTCTGCTTCCTTATGATTATGCAGAATCCTGACAAGCTCGCCGCCGGCATAGCCGGTGGCCCCTATAATACCAACCTTAATCATGGCAATTTCTCCTTATTGAAAACTGTATCTTTTGTAATCATACCACTTTTTATATAAATGTCCACTACTTTTTTTATTTTTATGCATTTAATCAAAAATAAATGTATTTATATTCATGTATTATTGAATATTCATAGAAATTATTGAATATTTATTCCTAACCACTGCATATTGTACGTTATGACGTTTAAAGTATGGCGTTTTTCTTGGATAATCCTTACATTTTTATTTGCTTAAGAAAATTGTAAGATTTATACTGGTTTTTTTGTAAGAATAATCTGTTATAGTATAGATAGGTATTTGTTCACATCTGTTTGGCAATGCCAAATAATATTATATTTCCGGCCAGAAAGGTTTTATACTTATGGAAAAAGAATGTATTCTAATAGTGGATGACGATAAGGATATTGTCGCAACCTTGAAAATTCAGCTTGAAAAAGAAAATTATCAGGTTCTATGCGCCTACAACGGTAAGGAGGCGCTAAGGCAGCTGGAGCAGTCTCAGGTTCATCTGATTTTGTTGGATATCATGATGCCACAGATGGATGGGTTTTCCGCCATTATGAAAATCCGTGAGAGACAAAATATTCCTATCTTGGTCATGTCGGCCAAATCCGAAGAATCCGACAAAATACTTGGGCTGTCCATCGGAGCGGACGATTACATAACTAAGCCCTTCCATTACAAGGAGGTTTTGGCACGTATCCAAAGTCAGCTGCGAAGATATATGAGGCTGGGCGGAATTCATACCGCATCCGATGAAATCAGAGTCGGACGGCTCTGCTATAATTTTGCAGCTCACACTCTCACCGCAGACGGCGAGCCGGTAAAGCTGACCTCCATAGAGACTAAAATTTTAGAACTGTTGATGCGTCATCCCGGCCGTATTTTCTCCACGGAGGAAATATACTCCAACGTATGGGGAGAGCCTCTCGCCTACAACAGTGAAAACACCGTGATGGTGCATATCAGAAGAATCCGTGAAAAAATAGAGATAACTCCGGGAGAACCGGAATACTTAAAGGTGGTGTGGGGCATTGGATACAAAATTGAAAAAAGGTAAAAAAATAAGGGCTCTTATCTATCGTGCGCTCATGGCAGGAACGCTGTTTACTATTGTCTGCTCTGCCATCATAGGCAGGGACGCATTTGTAAATTTAAGTCAGGAGGGGCTTGGCACCCTGTCGGGAGATATATATTACCTGTCGGAATTTAGGGAATACATTACTACCTTGTACATGCAGGGTATGATAGGATATGCGGGACTTGGTGACAACAACGGTTACCCTCTGACCACCATTACCGCCAATAATATGACAAGACAATCCATCTCGGATTTTCAAGAAAACGCAACCGCTGCAGGCGACGAGCTTATCTACCGCATCGAGGTTAATACCTCCTCTCAGCAAAAGAAAAAGAACGATTACAAGGAATGGGGCGGCTCAAGCCTTGTAAAGGAGAGCGGCAACGTTACCTATCCTCTTTTTTCGGAGTTTGACGGGCATTTGCTGCTGCCGCAGGATTCTACCCTTTGCTGCTATTGGAACGGATACAATGACCAGCTGACTTTTCTGGCCCCCGCTTATCTGCAAAAGTTTATTGCCTCTCAGCTGTACAAGCCCAACGAAAAAAATTCATCCAATATTCGGCTTTTCATAGCCGTAAAAAATAAAGAACGGTATACCTCCCAAAAACTGGCGCCTATGTCCAACAGGGCTAAAAGCTATCAACAGATTCTTCTTGTCTTTTTCGGAAGCTGTATCTTGTTTACGATCACCCTGCTTTTAAGCTTTCTGTCACAACGTGCCGCCAAGGCCGCAAAGACATCCTTTATCTCTTATACCGTAAAGCTTTGGCTGGAAGTAAAGCTCCTTCTGGCGGCCATATCGTTATATATACTATTTAGTCAGGGGCTTTTAAAATTCTTAAATCCCTCCTATACCGGCCGCTTTATTCTTGGCTCGCCGATTTTGTATTTACCTGTCGGTTGTATTTTCTATTTGTTGTATTTAGATTTACAGGGGAATAATATTTCCGTGCTCAAGCACTCGCTTATGTGGCGCTTCGTCCGTTTTGTCCAAGCTTATCTGGCAGGCAGACCATGGCAGCGCAAAATGCTCAAGCTACCCGTTATTATGCTGCTTGGCAGCCTTACGGCGCTGGGCGGCGGCGCATGGATCTTATATGTTATTGAAGAAAAATTTATTAAGGGCCATTACACTCCCTACAGCTTTCTGTTTTTGGGAGTGCTGTTAATCATCATAGGGCTTTTTCTTTTTCCTGCGTGTATCAGGCTGAAGCGCTTTCTCCGTGATACCATTTCCCTGACAGAGGGGCTTCATACTCTCCAGACAGGGAACGCTTATGCTCCGCTCTCATTCCCAAAGGGCTCTCTTCTTTCCAATGCCGCCACGGCTTTAAACGCGCTTGACGACGGTATTGAAGCCGCCGTTGCACAACAGAGCCGCTCTAACCGCATGAGGGTTGAACTGATTACCAATGTGTCTCATGACCTAAAGACGCCCTTGACGTCCATCATCAATTATGCGGATTTACTTTGCGAGGAAAATCTTCCCGCTCCGGCATGTGAATATGCCGTTTCATTGCAGGAAAAAGCATACCGCCTTAAAAGTATGGTTCAGGACGTATTTGAGATATCCAAGGCGACCAGCGGCAACCTGACAGTGGAAAAGACGCCCTTGGATTTGGCAAAGCTCCTCCGTCAGACTCTTGCGGACATGGAAGAACAAATTGAGAAGAGCACCCTGACCTTTAAGCTTCATATCGAATGCGAGCCTGTGATGATTGAAGCAGACGGCGAAAGACTCTACCGGATATTCCAGAATCTGATTGTCAACGCCATACAATATTCCCTTGAGCATTCCAGAGTTCACATCCAGCTGAATACTGCGGATGGCTACGCCTATGCCAAGGTAAAAAGCACCTCCCGTCAGGAGCTTGATTTTGACCCTCAGGAAATTGTAGAACGCTTTGTCCGCGCCGACGCCTCACGGACCACTGAGGGCAGCGGACTGGGACTTTCCATTGTGCAAAGCTTTACCGAAGCATGCGGCGGCAGCTTTAATATTGATATAGACGCCGATATGTTTACGGCATGTGTGCGCTTCCCCCTAATCAAAGAATAGGAGACCGATTCCTTATGAAGGTTAGACACAGAATAACATTACAGACGGCGCTCTTTTCAGAGGGTTCTCTTGTAATACTTATATCTCTCATAACCCTGCTTCTACAGCTGATTTCCTTTGCCACCACATGGAGCGGCTCTAAGGTTTATTTGGAGGGGGTATTTCCTTTTGCCTCTTTGCTGTTTGCCATAGCCATACAGGCAACGGCATATTTTTTCAGCAACTCCCTGCGCACCGGAATACGGCCTTTAAAGGCAGTTGCTTTATGCGCCGCTCTGTGCTGTTCTACCTATTATTCCTATATCGGTATTTACAATTCGGTGAATTCACCTGCGGGCTATCTGCAGCAGAGCTACACCTGCGTCCGTGAAGAGCTCACCCGGATATTTGCACAAGAGCTTACCGAAAATATGACTGCCGCAGAGGACGCCATAAATACCGCAGCTTATTATATTACTTCCACTACTGCCTCCCTGAATGCAGAGGCCCAAAACATAGCCGCCTGCCGGACGGCGCTTGCGGATATACAAACCTCCCATACCTTGGATATGCGTGCTCCCAGACTTTCCTCTTACGAAAATTACGAGGATTACTCCGCCGCATATCAGGAATATATCAAAGGTATCTCAGCAGGCAGCAATACGGAAAACAGCGCTGCAAGAGAAAATATATTATCCTCCTACGGCTATGTCTCCATGGAAGCCTTAAATCTTACGGAACAGGAAAATAAGGCAAAGCTAGAAAGTCTTGGCACGGCGCTTGGCGTTGCAGGCGATACGGCCTCCGCCCTAACGGATAAAATTTCCGACCTCACGCTGCATTTGTCAACAGCTATAGAAAACACCTCTTCGGGACAAGGCCTCAGCGCTCAGGACACAGCCAGACTGAACCGTCTTTTCCAAGCCGCCCGACTATGCGGATATCAAGACGCCGGCTCTTCCTCATTGCAAAATATACTGAATCAGTGCGCCGACGCCTCCTCCAAGCCTCTTATGTCCGACTGCGCGGCGCTTGAATCCCTTCTGCCCGAAGGACATATTACGGCGGCAAATACAATGGCGCTAAAGAGCGCTATGGACTCGGAAATCCTCTCTGCCCTGTTAACGGTAAACTCATTGCTCCCCGCCGAAAATCAGCTTGCTTTGAACGACCCGCGCTTTGGTCTGACGGATTTATATCTTATTCCCGTAAAAGCCTTTACGACCTCTGAGACGCGCGTCACTGCCCTCTTCTGCTTTCTGGTGGCTGCATTGATAGACGTATTGTCACTTTTATTTGCGGTGTCTCTGCGTTCCAAAAAACCCCTTTGGAAAAGACACCGCCTTCCCCTCGTGGGTCTGGAGGAATATGCTCCCCTGATATACGCGGCATTACCCGCCGATATGGACACGGCTCAGGCGTTAGCCGAATTTATTGCCACTTTCAGGCCAAGCCCTCAGACCGAGGCGGACGGCTATATGATGAGCGCCCAGCTCAAGCTGCTGGACAGATATGGCGCCCTCACGGCGCTGCTTTGTCAGACGAATCTGGCAAAGCTGATCCCCTCCGGCTTTATTGACAATGAATCGGAGCTTCTTTTGCTCAGGGCACGCTTTGTTTTCTGGGCAAATACCGTTGTCTATGAAGAGAGAACCTCCCATAGGCACGCCGGCTCCGAGGACCCATTAAAAATAGCGATATAACGGGGCTTACTTATGGCCCCCAAATTTAAGACGAGGTTTACATGAATAGCTTAGTTATTTCCTTTTGTACTCTGATTGTTCTAATTTTTCACAAGTTTGTCAATACATCCATAAGAAAGGGAAAAATAAGGGAAGGCTTCTGCGCCCTGTGGTGCGTTGACGCCGTGTTCTGCATATGCGGTACCGTGGTCAGCTTTTTACTGTACCACTATGCTTTTTTACCCTTTCTTACTATACGGAACTTAATTTTATTCATTCTGTATGCATGCGCTACCGCAGGCTTCCTTGCACTGGCTCCCTCCGGATTCCGCCTGCTTTTCAAAAAAAGGAATTTTTCCATGTCGGAAATCCTCCTTGGCGAATACCGCTTTAACGATACCTTGTGTCTTGTACGAGGCTTCTTTATGCTATTACTGCTTTTGCTGCCCGTTATTTTTACCGTGACGGAGCAGTCAGACGCACTTCTTCCCTTTTTATCCGCATGGAACGAGCCCGAAATATGCGGTGGTTTCTGCTTTATTGCTTTTATGATTTTGCTGCCCGTCAGTCTGCGTCAATCTTTCTTTTGGCTGAAAAACCTGATGGAAACTCCTTCCGACGAAGAGAACCTTGTTCTTAAAAGAAACAGCGTCACATTGCATTACCGAAAGCGAAATTATAAGCTCTAGTGCATTTTTATACATTTTATTGTTTATACATTCAATTTTATGCATAATTTATTTGTTTTTATGCAATTATAGAAATAATTTATGCATAATTTCTGCTTGCTTTTCCCTCCGTATTGTTGTATAGTAGTTTCAGATTATAAAAAACAGATACATACAATTTTATGGAGGCGTTTACCTATGAAAGAAAAAGTAATTCTGGCTTATTCCGGCGGCTTGGATACCACCGCCATCATTCCTTGGTTAAAGGAAAATTTTGATTACGAGGTCATCTGCGTCTGTGTTGACTGTGGACAGGCGGAGGAGCTCGACGGCTTAGAGGAGAGAGCAAAATTCTGCGGAGCCTCCAAGCTGTACATTGAAAATGTGATTGACGAATTCTGTGACGAGTATATTGTTCCCTGCGTACAGGCGAACGCCGTTTACGAGAACAAATACCTGCTCGGCACTTCCATGGCGAGACCTCTTATCGCCAAAAAGCTTGTGGAAATTGCAAGAAAAGAGGGAGCTACCGCAATCTGCCACGGAGCTACCGGCAAGGGTAACGACCAGATTCGTTTTGAATTGGGCATCAAGGCTCTTGCACCCGATATTAAAATTATTGCCGCTTGGAGAAACGACAAATGGACAATGGATTCCCGTGAGTCCGAAATTGCATACTGTAAGGCGCACGGCATCGACCTTCCCTTCTCCGCTGATTCCTCCTACAGCCGTGATCGTAATATCTGGCATATCAGCCATGAGGGTCTGGAGCTTGAGGACCCCGCCAACGAGCCTAACTTCGAGCATCTTCTGGTTTTGGGCACCACTCCCGAGAAGGCTCCCGACGAGGGTGAATATGTAACCATGACCTTTGAGCACGGTATTCCTACCTCGGTGAACGGTAAGGCAATGAAGGTTTCCGAAATTGTAAGCACGCTGAACGAGCTTGGCGGCAAGCACGGCATCGGCATTATTGACATTGTAGAAAACCGCGTGGTAGGCATGAAATCCAGAGGCGTATACGAGACCCCCGGCGGAACCATTCTTATGGAAGCGCACCAGCAGTTAGAGGAGCTTATTCTTGACCGCGATACCTACGCTATGAAGAAAGAGATTGGCAGCCGCTTTGCAAGCCTTGTATATGAGGGCAAGTGGTTCACCCCCCTGCGCGAAGCGGAGCAGGCTTTTATCGAGAAAACGCAGGAATATGTAACCGGCGAGGTAAAATTCAAGCTCTACAAGGGCAATATCATTAAGGCGGGAACCACTTCTCCTTACAGCCTGTACAATGAAAGCATCGCTTCCTTCACCACAGGCGACCTTTACGACCACCACGACGCAGAGGGCTTTATCAACCTCTTCGGACTCTCCTGCAAGGTCCGCGCAATGAAAATGCAGGAGCAGGGCGAAACATTAATTTAATGCAGCAATTTAATGACATTATGAGGTTCCTATGAAATTTTTCATGTTTTTTGCAATTTATTTTTTTGTTATCAATATCATAGGATATGCAATAATGGGCATAGATAAAAAAAGAGCCATCCGGGGTGCATTCCGCATCTCGGAGGCTTCTCTTTTTCTGGTTGCACTTATAGGCGGCAGCCTCGGCTCCATTCTCGGCATGCAGCGCTTTAGGCACAAAACCAGACACTGGTACTTTAAGTACGGTATGCCCGCCATTCTACTTTTACAAATTCTGATGATATTTCTGACGATTTATTTATTGAAGGAGTGAACCGCCATGCACATTGCCATTTGTGACGACAATATAGCAGACCGCAAGCAGCTGGAACGTTTAATCAAAAGAGAATCCGACAAAAGAGCCGACTCCACAGGAATCCTTTTTGCCGACTCCTTCGGCAACGCTTCCTCCATACTCGCAAATCCCATGCAATACGACGTTTTCTATATAGATATGTGCAAGACCGAGGGCGTCACCGGCATGGATGTGGTAGACGGACTTATCGGTCAAGGCGTCCACGCTCCCATCGTAATGTGCTGCTCCGATATCAAATACAGAGAAATGAGCTTTCCCCAAAACGTTATTTTTCTGGATAAGCCCATACGTGTAGACGAGCTTGGCAAAAGTATTGAGCATGCTCTGAAAATTAAAGCGCAGGCTCCCTCCCTCATCGAACTGCGCGAAGACAATAATACTGTCTATGTGACCGAGCCGGAAATTCTATACGGCATAGCGGAGGGGCATTACGTCAAAATCACTCTGACGGACAAAAGGACCGTTAACGCCGTATCCACGGCCGCCAACCTGTTCGCCCAGCTGGAAGCCTACCCTTCCTTTATTTTCCCCACTCAAAGGGTGATTTTTAACGGCAGATATATTGAAAAGCTGGGCTTTCATAAGGTTTTTATGATAGACGGCGCATGCTTTAAAATTCCTATGAGCTATATGAACTACACCAGAAAGATTTTCCAGCAATATCACGGATCACATTAATTTTCCAGAAAGGATACCCGGATTCTAAGCTCCTGCTTCCGAGATGATGTTGCGGAACGATTATAGTTCGTACCGCTGCAATTGTCATTAACATAGAACCGGCAGTTCAGAAAACCGTTGCGCTCTGCATAATCTTTCAGCATGGTTTTCTGTGTGATGATTCTGTTGTGATTGTGGCAATGATTATTTAGAAAAATGGAAATTAAGATTTTATTTCAATTTCCTTAATCCTTATTTCCACCATTGTTTTCAAAAACTATTTTATGCAATAGGCATCTATCTCCTTCATCGTCTATTATTTCACCTGCATTTTGAAATCCAGCATTCTGATAACATTTTATTGCACGTATATTATCAACTTCTGGGTCAATAAACAGTTCTTTTACAGACGGATGTTCCTGATGAATGATTTGCACCATTTGTTTTAACGCCTCAGTGCCATAACCGTTGTTTCTTTCTTTTAGAACTCCTATCCACATATCTAAACCAATAGACTTTTCATCGTGTATATAATACTGAATAAATCCAATTGGCTCATTGTCTCTTAAAATAAAATATGGGAAAACATCCTTCAAACTCTTCACTCTGGAACCATATTTTTCAATAATACGTTCAAGCGATGGTACTTCTCCCACTTCATCGCACCAGACCCACTCCTGTAGTTCGGGTTCTAAAAACCAGTTTCTCATTGCAATATAATCTTCCATGGTATCTTGCATTAATCTCAATGATATCATATTTTCCTCCACAAATTCAATTTTATCAATCTTTTTTCATATACAGTAATGGATAAGGATTTCCTTGTTCGTCTAATTCAGTTCTTTTATAAACATGAAAACCCATGTATTCATAAAACCCTTTTGCAAAAGGATTTTGTTCATTGACCGCAAGTTCATTGATTGAATAATTTTCAATACCATATTGCAGTAATTGCTTTCCAATTCCTTGTCCTCTGCTTTCATTTGAAATAAATAACATTTCAAGCATTTCATCTGCAATTCCCATGAAGCCCATTGGATTTCCGTTTTCATTCTCTGCAACCACCAAAATAGGAACAACATTTAAGGCTTGTGGAACATATTGCTTGATACGGCTTATCTCATCATCTGATAGAAACAAATGAGTAGCTTTAACCGAACTCTCCCATACTTTTAATAATCGTTCAATTAATGCGGTGGTTCTGTCTTTTATTTCTATGATTTTCATTCTCTTAACCTCTGCAAAGTCCGATTGGATTTTCCCTTATGCTATTTTCTCACTCTTACTGTATGAACCCCAACGAGAAAAACTATAAAGGAAAGAAAAATCTATAACACATTATAGCACAAAACGATTATGGCGTGGGAACTGATTTGATATGCTTGTAAAAATTATGAAAGGACAAAGAAAATAAATCTGATATATACAACCCATCGGTACGCCGATGGATATGCTTTATCTCAACAACAAAGGGCGGATATTTATAGACGCTGAAGGCAGTCTGGATGCATGATAAAAAATGCTTAGATAGCCGCATAGCGTATAACGATTTTGCAAAAGCTGTTGAAAGTATGCATGAGGGGAACATTTTAGACTATTCCCCCTTGATTATCTACCAGTGAGATTGTCAGGAACAATACAAAATGAGAGACCGTTTCAAGTTTTGTGTAAACTCAAAAAACTGATATAAGATTTATG
>CAMNSZ010000017.1 GCA_946557105.1 uncultured Lachnospiraceae bacterium
TTAATATCGTTCTTTGTTCCCATAAGCCTGACTTTTAACATCAATCCTGTCCTCCGAGCATGGCGTACAGCTTGTGGTTATATATTGCGTATTCTGGATACCGTATCTGTACCGCCTGCCAAAAATAAGGTGCATAGGCACAGCAGAACAATTCTTCCACTGTGTACATTCTGCACTCGTCCACCTGTTCCTCCGCATCATCGTAATCAAGGACACTCGGCGTACCGTTGCAGTAAAGGTTATACGCCATCCTGACTACTTTCACGCTCCCGCTGGTCTGCCAGCCTTCATGCAGGCACTCCGTTTTTACACAGCCTGTCTTAAAGTTATAAATGCTGTTGATATTTCTTCTTGTGTCATCGCTGATACCAAGACAATATACAAGCGCTTTGTGGTACACGTCCTGATACCTGACCTCTTTCAATTTCTCATAGTAGAATTTTTCATGTGCATCGCTGATAAAAATAATCGCTTTCTCTGCTCCTAACGCTGTACTACTCATGTTCATTTCCTCCATTTCTTATTTTGTTTTTGACCATAACAAAAGGACACTTCCCTAAAATTTTCTTTTAGAAAAATGTCCTTATCGTACAAAATATTGAATTGGATTTATGAGTACAACTATTCATTAACGCTCATTATTCTTCATTATGCGTTGTAAAATTGTTGTAAATTTGTTGTAGTTTACAAGTTCAAGTACCGCAAACCCTTAATTTTACTGGTCTTTTCCGCCAAGCGTTTTCATCGTCGGGAACAGCAGCACATCCCTGATAGCCGGCGAATTGGTAAGCAGCATCACCAGTCTGTCGATGCCATAGCCGATACCGCCGGTAGGGGGCATTCCGATTTCCAGCGCGTTCATGAAGTCCTCGTCGGTGGTGTTCGCCTCCTCGTCTCCTGCCGCAAGCGCAGCCTCCTGCGCCTTGAAACGCTCCCGCTGGTCAATAGGGTCGTTCAGTTCGGAGTAAGCGTTACACATCTCCCGTCCGTAGATAAACAACTCGAAGCGCTCCACATACTCGGGCTTGTCCGGCTTTCTCTTGGTAAGGGGAGAAATCTCCACCGGATGATCCATAATAAATACAGGCTGAATCAAATGCTCCTCCACAAACTCCTCAAAGAAGAGATTTAAGATATCTCCTTTTTCATGACGCGCCTCATAATGTACGCCCTTCTCGTCTGCAAGGCTCTTCGCCGTTTTGGTATCCGCCACCTCGTCAAAATCCACCCCTGCGTATTTCTTTACGGCGTCTATCATGGTAAGACGCTCAAACGGCTTACCCAAATCAATCATTTCCTCCCCATAGGGAATTAATGTGGTTCCGCACACCTCCTGCGCCACATAGCGAAACATGTTTTCCGTTAAATCCATCATACCGTTATAGTCGGTATATGCCTGATATAGCTCCATCAGGGTAAATTCAGGGTTATGCCTTGTGTCCAGACCTTCGTTGCGGAATACTCTTCCGATTTCATAAACCCTCTCCAAGCCTCCTACAATCAGCCTTTTTAAATAGAGCTCCAAGGAAATACGAAGCTTTACGTCCTCGTCCAATGCATTATAGTGGGTCTCAAAAGGGCGCGCGGCGGCTCCCCCTGCATTGGACACCAGCATGGGGGTCTCTACCTCCATAAAGCCCTGTCCATCCAGATAACGGCGAATGGCGCTTATAATTCTGGAACGTTTGACAAAGGTGTCCTTAACGTCGGCATTCATGATTAAATCCGTGTAACGCTGACGGTAACGAATGTCTGTATTTGTCAATCCGTGAAATTTCTCAGGCAGAATCTGCAGGCTCTTGGAAAGGAGCGTTACCGTCTTGGCATGTACGGAAATCTCGCCGGTCTTAGTCTTAAAAACCGTACCCTCTATTCCTGCAATATCGCCCACGTCAAACTTTTTGAAATCGGCATAGGACTCCTCCCCGATATCGTCCCTCGCCACATAGCATTGGATATTACCCGGTAAATCCTGCACATTACAAAAGGATGCCTTGCCCATAACACGCTTAGACATAAGACGCCCCGCGATACGGACGGTTTTTCCTTCCAATTCCTCAAAATTATCTTTGATATCGGCACTATGATGGGTCACTTCATATTTTGTAATCTGAAAAGGATCCTTTCCTGCCTCCTGTAAATTGGCAAGCTTCTCCCTTCTGACCTTTAAAAGCTGATTGATATCTTGTTCCTGTACCTTTGTATTCTGTGCTTCTGCCATGTTTTACACTCCCTATTTCCGGTTGCTGCAGCCTGCGGCTGCTCGTCCTCATCTCTGCCTGTGTACTGTATTATTCTCATCTCATCAAATAATGCACTGAAATTCCTATCCGCCGCGTTTGCTTTACTCAACGCTTGTCTAAGTAAACTGACGCCGCTACAAGCCGAAAATGCTATACGGCATAACATTTTGGGCAAGGAATCGGTGTAGCTGTAAGACGGTCGGTACACCGACTACTAATTACTTCTCTGAATCTCTAAAACCTTGTAGGTAAACACTCCTGCCTGCGTCTCAACATCCACGGTATCGCCAATTTTGCAGCCAATCAACGCCTTACCTACCGGGCTTTCATTGGAAATCCTGCCCTTCAAGCTGTTTGCCTCTGTAGACCCTACAATTTTGTACTCTAATTCCTCGCTATATTCCAAATCAAGGATTCTGACCTTACAGCCAATGTTGATTTTATCCAAATCAACCTCGTCCTCCACAACAACCTCGGCATTCTTCAGAATCTTCTCCAATTCTTCAATTCTAGCCTCAATATCACGCTGTTCATCCTTAGCCGCATCATATTCGGCATTCTCGGACAAGTCGCCCTGCTCCCTTGCCTCTTTAATCTTCTGGGCAACCTCCTGACGTTTGACGACCTTGAGCTCGTGCAGCTCGTCTTCATATTTCCTAAGTCCCTCATAAGTCAAAATGTTTTTCTTTTCCTGCATTTCTTCGCACCTTCCTGTTTTTATTTTCATCATATATCATGTAATAATCCTGCCTGTCCGCGCAGGTAAAATTAAAATTTATTCGTCCGCCTGACATTGGTCTTAGAAACACGCTTCTGCCATACCGGTCTCCGTACCGGAGCATTATTTGCCATTCACCGCGCACGCCTGTCAGACCTCATGACGCCAATCAAATTATGACGGCTCTGCATAAACCCATAATTGATAATCCGACCTTAAAACCTGTCTTTCAACTAATCCTAATTAACTTACGTATTATACCCATTTTTGCCCATAGTGTCAAGGTGATACCGCCCTTTTTGTGACTGTTTCCACTGCTTTTTCAGGGAAAAATAACGCAGTGGACATTTTCCATCCTCAATCCTTCTTTGCTTTTCATCCATAGAGCACATATCCAGCCAGATACTCTCCGTAGGCAGCTCGACCGTCTGCAGCCTTGCCTCACCGGAAAAATCAATTATATTCACCGGAAGCCGGCTTCTCAAACGCACTCTGCGGTATTCCTGCGCCGATTGCAGCACATGCATATCTATTGTCAGCCCGAACTCATGGCAAATATCCTCCTCAAATTCAGCCAGCTCTCTGGTATATTGCTTTCCCGGCACAATCCATTGCAAGCTTTTCATCCGCTGCGCCTTCTCCCACAAAAATTCCTGCATATAAAAAGCATTTCCCAAAATAAGGTAGGAGGGATGTTCCACATATTGAAGCAGAGGCCTTGACCAAGTATCCTGCACATAATCCTGAAATTCGGGAAATCCGCAATACTTTTGCCAAAGCTTGTGAAAGCCTGTATTTTTTAAAGCCTCCTCATAAACACAATAGCTTTCGTCAGGATAATCAAGCATGGGATAAAAAAGCGTTCCTACCTCTCCCAATCTGTTCCAAAGCTGTCTCTTAACCGACTCTCTCCGTCTGGCAAGCTCCTTCATTTTCCTTTTTTCCCTACGCCTTCTAAAGAAACCGCCCTCCCCGACGGTTTCCCCCTCGTCTCCGGTCACAACCCTTTCTTCAAGGAATTCCAGAGACCTCTTTATTTGAGTTTTTTCTATCCAAATACGGTTTACCCCGATTTTCAACAAAATATAGCGCTCCTGCCTAAAACGTTCTAATGTGCAGGGCTGGGTTGTTGGTGTATTTTTTCGATCCAGATAAAAATAAATTATTGTATCCATGCTCCCATTATATGCATTGCATGTCAAAATATGCCGATTGTCACCACATCCCACATTTACGCCATAAAGGCACTTCGGAGCTTTTATTTTCTTTTATATATTGTCTGATTTACATTTTTTCAGTAGCCATAAATTATCTCGACAGCCTCCGTTAGCTCCTTCATACTCTCCATTGTGTTGATAGCCTGCCGAAACCGTGCCGATCCCGGCATACCCACGGTATACCATGAAAGATGCTTTCGCATTTCCCTGACTCCCGTATATTCTCCCTTATAAGCAAGCTGTAATGCGGCATGGCGCAGAATCAGCTCCTTTTTCTCATGATTATCGGGACGAGCCGGTATCTTCCCCGTTTCGAGAAACTGTGCTACCTCTCTGAATATCCAGGGATTTCCCTGTGCGCCCCGCCCTATCATGATGCCGTCGCAGCCCGTATGTCTTAAAAGCGCCTGTGCCTGCTCTGGGCTGTCCACATCTCCGTTGCCGATTACAGGTATGCTTACTGCATCCTTTACCGCGGCGATAATATCCCAATCCGCCTTGCCGCTGTAATACTGCTCTCTTGTCCGCCCGTGAACGGCAACAGCCGCCACTCCACAGTCCTCCGCGATTTTGGCTATCTCCACGGCATTCACATGCTCCTCATCAAATCCCTTTCGGATTTTCACCGTCACAGGCTTCTTTACCGCCTTTACCAGATTTCTTAAAATCTCCCTCGCCAGATCGGGAGTTTTCATAAGCGCCGAGCCCTCGCCGTTGTTTACCACCTTCGGCACAGGGCATCCCATATTTACATCAAACATCGCAAAGGGTCTCTCTTCAATTTTTTTTGCCATCTCACTTATAATAACCGGATCCGAGCCGAAAAGCTGTAGAGATGACGGAGCTTCCTTGGAATGTACCTCCAATAATCCTTCTGTATTTTTATTTCCGTAATAAATGGCCTTAGCGCTTACCATTTCCATACACACCATGCCCGCGCCCAACTCCCGGCACAGCAAACGAAAAGGCAGGTCCGTTACACCTGCCATGGGAGCCAGTATGATATTATTTTCCAAAACTACATTTCCGATTGTCAACTGCTTCATGTTAATACCCCTCCAACCTTCCAACCATCAGACGCTTACCACCGACAAAGGTCGCCATCCTTACGCGCTTCACACCTTTGGTCACAATGCCAAACGTCATGACCTCAACAAGGGAGGGCTCATAAGAAAATAAAGCTTATCTGCAATTTTTTTCATAAATAATCCGCAAACCATCCAAGGTAAGAGAGCTGTCATAAATATCTATAGCGTCTGTCTCATCGGCTATGGTTCTGCCCAAGCCTCCTGTTGCCACCACCTTGAGATTATGGATTTTGCTTTCTTCCTTCACCTTTCTAATAATATATTCCGTCTGTCCAATCTGCCCGTACATCAGCCCTGCCTGCATACTGCTGATTGTCTCCTGCGCCAAAATGGATTTCGGCTTTCTGATTTCTATGTTGGGGAGCTTAGCGGTTTGTTTCCAAAGGGCCTCCGAGCTGATACGAATCCCGGGAGCAGTAATCCCCGCCGCAAATTTTCCGTCCTCCGTGATCAAATCATAAGTAGTTGCCGTTCCGAAATCCAGCACCAAGACGGGCCCCCCATACTTTTCATAGGCGGCGACAGCGTCTACAATGCGGTCCGCGCCTATTGCCCTTGGATCCTCCGTCACCACCTTGATTCCTGTCTTCACGCCGGGTCCTACGATCAGGGGTCTTGTTCCCGTATATCGCACTATTGCGCCAATCAATGAATGCATTACATCCGGTACTACGCTGGCAACAATAGAGCCTTCCAGCATATCCGCATCAATACCGCGGTTTTTCAAAAGCTGCGTCAGCATGACCCCATACTCGTCCGAGGTTCGGGGAGTCTTTGTCATCATGCGAAAGGTTGCCTCCAGCCTTTCCCCCCGATATACGCCCAATGTCATATTTGTATTTCCTACGTCGGTTACCAGTATCATACTAATCCTCCAAGCCATATGCCGCAACATTCATTATACAGACGCCGCATAAGATTTTGATGTCGCTCTTACACAAATTTTCCGTTCTGATTCAAATTTATTCCTCTAACAAGGAAGAAACGTCCTCCTTTAATACAAAAACTCTATAATATAAACTTAAGGCTTCAAAAAGCTCCTGTCTCTTGCGTCTAATCTGTGATACCAAAAGCCCGCTGGATATTTCGTCATAGTAAATATCGTTTTCCTCCGCATCCGTCTCCATGGAGAGCGTACCGTCCTGCTCAAACACAATAGTAAATATACCCCCTACCTCCTCCGTGAAAAGCACACAAATTATATGCAGCTCGTCCTTGATAGAATCAGGGATATCTTTAAAGCTTTCATTAAAATAATATTTTTTGTCATAGGCATTTGCACCGCAAAGCACTATACGCTTATCGTCCATCTTCAAGCTCCTACCTGTTCGTTTCATTCCCCTACACATACCCGTAGATGCCTCTCACTGATACCTCTCCTGCATAAACCTTGGTAATACTGCCGTCCGGCAGCTCCACCAGCAGCTCGCCGGCATCATCTATTCCTTTAGCCACGCCGCGGTATTCACCCTTAGGATCCAACACACAAATCTCCCTGTCACGGTTTATCAAAAGCGCATTGTACGCCTCCCGAAAACAGGTAAGCTTCTCCTGTGCCAGAAACTGTTCATAGCTTATCTCAAAAGCCTTCATCATATCCGCCAGAAGACGGCTGCGCGAAATATGAACGCCGCACTCCTGATTGAGACCTGTGGCCTTGTCCGCTACTTCAGGAGCAAAATCCTGTTCTCCCACATTAACGCCCACACCTATTACCACATACTGAATGGCAGACTGCTCCACGCTCATGCTCATCTCCGTCAAAATACCGCAAATTTTTTTGCCCCTTATCACAATATCATTAGGCCACTTGATTCCCAACTCATATTCCGATGCTTCCCTGCCGTAATCCCGTAGCGTTTTCTCTAGCCCCTTTGCCACGGCATAAGCCATTACTAAGGTCAACATGGAAGCCTTGTCGGGAGCAAATGTGGGCTTCAGCACTATGGTAAAGTAAATATTAGTGCCTGCGGGACTCTCCCAGCCCCTGCCCCGCCGACCGCGTCCGTCGGTCTGCATATCCGCTACCACTAACGTTCCATGGGGAGCCCCTTCCTCCGCCAACTGCTTCGCCCGTATATTGGTAGAACCCAGACTTTCATAAAAATACAAATTTCTCCCTGCCCATACGGTTTGCATCCGGCTTGCCAGCTCATTCTGTCCATATACCTCCCCGCTGTCAGAAATCGTTCCCTCAATCAGTCTATATCCTCGGTTTTGCACGGCTTCAATCACATAGCCTTCCCTTTTCAGCTGTCCTATAGCCTTCCATACCGCCGTTCTGGATACGCCGAAACGCCGGCACAGCTCTTGTCCCGACACATAACACGCTCTCTCCCTTAAAAGCATTAAAATTTGTGCTTTCATTTCTAAACCCATGCCGTTCCCGCCTCCGCCTATTTTTAAAGCATGCGCCGCCTCCTCAATGGCGCGGCGCATTCCGGCTTAGCCTCCTCACTTTTATGGATAGGACATGTGTGCCATATATGCCCTGTCAAAATTAAGCCGTATAATCCTGTATGTTTGCCCCCAAGGTTGCCGCCATCACGGCCTTAATGGTATGCATACGATTCTCCGCCTCTTCAAAAACATGGGACTGTTCCGATTCAAACACCTCGTCCGTTACCTCCATTTCGGTTATACCGAAACGCTCGCCCATCTGTGCGCCTATTTTCGTGTTCATGTCATGAAATGCCGGCAGGCAATGCAAAAAGATTGCCCCCTTGCCTGCATTTTCCATTACCTCCCTGTTTACCTGATAAGGAGTCAGCTCTTTAATACGCTCCGCCCACACGTCGTCGGGCTCTCCCATGGATACCCACACATCGGTGTAAACCACATCTGCTCCCTTAGTACCTACCGCAACGTCCTCGGTCAAGGTGATGCTGCCGCCGGTTTCCTTGGCAATTGCCCGGCATTGCGCCACAAGCTCCTTTGCCGGAAAATATTTCGACGTAGTACATGCGGTAAAATGCATACCCATTTTTGCACATGCCACCATCAGAGAATTACCCATATTGTAGCGTGCATCACCCATATAAGCAAGCTTAATCCCCTTCAAATATCCAAAATGCTCACGGATGGTAAGCAAATCGGCAAGCATCTGAGTAGGATGAAATTCATTGGTAAGACCGTTCCATACCGGAACCTTAGAATACTTCGCCAATTCTTCCACAATACTTTGCTCAAAGCCACGGTACTCGATTCCCTCATACATACCGGCCAGAACTCGCGCCGTGTCGGCAATGCTCTCCTTCTTCCCTATCTGGGAGCCTGTGGGATCCAAATATGTGGTGCCCATTCCCAAGTCATGCGCCGCTACTTCAAAAGCACAGCGTGTCCGGGTGCTCGTCTTCTCAAAAATCAATGCCACATTCTTACCCTTAAGAATGTCCACCATAATTCCCTTTTTCTTTTTATCCTTCAAATCAGCCGCCAAATCCAACAGATAAATAATTTCTTCCGTTGTGAAATCCAACAGCTTCAAAAAATCACGACCTTTTAAATTCATTGACATATTTCTCCTCATTTTTATGGTTAAAACACGCATGCCATATGCGCCTACCGGTTTTCATCCAGATAAAGCTGCACCCTGTTCTCGATGACCTTAACGGCATTGTCCAGACTCTGGGTTTTGTTAAAGTAGTTTCCCGCCTCCTCACGGATAATCTTCTTGATATCCTCCGTATCACGGTATTCTGCCCTGCAGCTGTCCATAAAAGCAATATAATCTTCTACATAGCTGCTCCCGTCTTTCTTCAGAGGTATAAGCATATTTGTTATAGTGTCAAGCTCATACTTATCATCATTGCTTTCCGGAACCAGAGCCTCCCTCAGCACATCCTTGCGCATCAGATTCCGCCCGTCTTTGCTCTGGAACTCCTTGCCGTACATATACTGCAGGAAATCCGCAACCTCCTCCCAATGCTGCGTTTTGGCATTCACCACGATAAAGCCGTAGCACCCCAGAATGTTTCCGTTCCCGTCTTGTGTGGGAAAACCTGCAAAATGGGCATTTCCGTTATAATATCCCATTAAGGAAGTATACTGTATAAGGCTTGCTCCCCACACCGCGTCTGCCAGATAAACCCCATCTGTTACCTGCCTTGCAGTCTCGTATTCCTCGTCCACATCAAGGTTACGGTGCTCCGATATTTGGCGTTCCCCTATCATCTCCAGCGTCTGGCGGAATAAATCATTATCAAAATCACACTTATTCTTCTCCCAGTCTATGAAAGGCATACTCGCCATATCCGACAATACCAGATAGTCCAGCATTTCCTCCTGCGTCAGGTTCTCCGGCAGGAAACGCCTTGCCCCCTGCTTCTTTTTCTGTTGCCACAGCTGCACCGCCTCCTCCAGGGTCCATGCCTCTCCCTGCCAGTTGCCGTCCACCGTTACCAGACTGTTGCCGCTTATTCCCCCGGGCAGACCCACTAGCTTTTCGCCCCGCAGCCCTGCCGTCATCACCCCTGCAAACAGCTGCTCCTTAGTGTTATCCTCCAGCACGTCCGCAAGGTCAGCCAACGCTCCTTTCGCATTCAGCTTATCCAAGTCTTCCATATGTACAAACAACAAGTCAGGGCCCTGATCCGATACCATCTGCGCCATAATACGCTCATAAAAGCTCTCTGCGTTTTCCCAATCCGATTCATATGCAATCTGACAGTCAGGATGCTCGATAGAGTATGTGGTGGCCGCGGACTTCACATTAAGGTCATGATACCACAGATTAGCCAGACGAAGAGTGCCTTCTGCCTCCCTTACAGGGCCAAAAAAGTACAGAACAGGCTTGTCCTCCTTTTCCGTCAGGGCAAGCAGCTCTCCAGCCTTATTGATTCCGAGGGTAATAACAGTCTTCCTATAGTCGATTCCGTAATCCTTAAAGCTTATCAGATGATCAAAATCTCCGTTGGCGGGATTCCACAGCTTTACCTCCGGATTCCAGTTTGAATAAAAAATTCCCTGCTCGTCTATAATCCCCGGATGATTGGCGGTAATGGCGGCCAGCTCTTTATCCTTGCCGGATTCCATATCAATATATACCGCCTTTTTACCTAAAAGCACCAACGGCGTGCCGTCCGGCAGGCGGCTATAGAGCCATGTTCTACCCTTTTCATCCAGTTCTATAGCGCGCAGCAGCTGGGCCTGACCCGGAACGTCCTTTTCCCCGAATATATACAGGTAAGGATCGTTTATGTCTTCTGTCAGCACATAGACATGCCCCTGAGAATCGCACCATTGCTCCCTCCAGTACGACTGCGTCAGCTCCTTTGCCTGATTCAAATCCAGTACCCTGCTCTTTCGATCCTCCACGTCGTAAAACATTACATAATCGTTTTCTTCCTGTCTGCAAAAAACGGCCAGCTCTCTGTCACTCACGGCTTCAATATCGTAAATCCATAAATCCTCCGACTCCTCCCAAAAGGGTTCCACCATACTGACTTCCTTTGTTTCCCCCTCTATCCGGTATAACAGGTATCCGTACCTGTCTTCGTTTTGTTCCAGTATATACTTATCCATCAGATAAAATCTGCTTCCCAAACCAGTATACAGCGACCAAGTTTTCTCGGCAAAGACAAAATCCGGTTCCGGCTTTTCTATTACAAGGGTATCCAGACATCCCCAATTTTGATGCCCTCTTGCCCCCTCTATAGGCATCTGAAGCCCACCCTGCATCCAGTCCGTGGGCTCCCATGTCTCCTCCTGCACACCTTCCGTTGCGGAAATGGTACTATCCGTACCTATACTCCCGACAGGTTCTTCCCGACCCTGTTTCGTCCGACAGCCTACAAGCAGACCTATGGCGAGCGTTCCTATACATATCGCCGACATAAGTCTTTTGTTTCTCATTTGTAACCCTCCTCTTTCGCAGTGTATGCCTACTGCGTTACGCTGCTCCCTTCCTTAAATGCAGCCGCAATGCTGGCAATGCCCTGAAGTTCTGCCGGCAGCAAAATGGTTGTTGCCTGACCATCTGCAACCTTCTCAAACGCCTCAAGGCTCTTAATTTTCAGAACCGCTTCGTCGGCCCCTGCCTCCTTCAGCATACGGATACCGTCTGCATTGGCCTGTTGTACCTTAAGGATTGCCTCCGCTTCACCCTCCGCCTCGCGAATCATTCTTTCCTTCTGTGCCTCCGCGCGGAGAATTGCAGATTGTTTCTCAGCCTCCGCACGTAAGATAGCGGATTCCTTTTCACCCTCTGCTACCAGAATATTCGCTTTCTTTTCACCTTCTGCACGGGTTACGGCTTCACGTCTCTCACGCTCTGCTTTCATCTGCTTCTCCATGGCGTTTTGTATCTCCGCAGGCGGAATAATATTCTTAAGCTCCACACGATTTACCTTGATACCCCAAGGATCCGTAGCAATATCCAGTGCCGCTCTCATCTTGGTGTTAATCGTCTCACGGGAAGTCAGCGTCTGATCCAGCTCCAAATCGCCGATAATATTACGGAGTGTGGTAGCCGTAAGATTCTCGATGGCCATCATTGGATTTTCTACACCGTAAGTAAACAGCTTCGGGTCCGTAATCTGATAAAATACAACCGTATCAATCCTCATGGTAACATTATCCTTAGTGATAACGGGCTGGGGAGGGAAATCGGCAACCTGCTCCTTCAAATTAACCCTTCTTGCCACCTTATCAATAAAAGGCACCTTGATATGAAAGCCCACGGACCATGTTCCCTGATAAGCCCCAAGGCGCTCCATAACATACGCCTGTGCCTGCGGTACGATTTTTATACAGGAAATAAAAATCAACAAAAGAATAGCTACAACAATTCCGATAATGATTAGTTCCATACTTTACCTCTTTCTGTGCCTTTATGTGCGGCACTCACTTGTTTTTACCCGCCCTTATACGCGGGGAACATCCCTTCGCCAATCAGGCTTTAGTCGATCAGGCTTTGGTATCTTTTAAGCTGCTGCCAGACTCTTTACTTACGTCGCCTGCAGAAGAAGACTGTGATTGCGGATGCAGCTGTGCCTGCATATTCTCACGTACAATCAGCTTAACGCCGTTGATTGCCACGACATCCACCACTACTCCTACGGGTAGCTTCCGCTTATCATCATGGCTTCTTGCACTCCATTCCTGCCCGCCGACCGTGACCTGCCCAATTCCCTGCAGATTATCAATCTCGCTGATAACAATTGCCTGTCTGCCCACAAGGCTTTCCACATTGGTTCTCACCCTGTCCTTGTTGAAATATCTGACCGCAATCGGTCTGGTGAAAAACAACAGCAGCAGTGATACCAACAAAAACAAGACAATCTGTACACCCACAGGCGCATGGAGCGCAGCCGCTATCACCGCTACCAGTGCGCCGCCGGCAAACCAGATGGATGTCAGCCCCATTGTCACTACCTCAACCACTATTGTAATAATCAATACAATCAACCAAAAAATCATCATATTGTCCATTCTATCGCTCCTTATATATAATATACACAACGACTTGCTTCTATAAACAATATTACTACAAAACTCTTCTTGCGGCAATCACTTTATACTTACATTCATTTCCATGAGTCAGCCCTTGACCATAATATCCGCCCTTTTCCACAAGAAAAAAGAAGCAGCGCCGCTGCCTCTTTTTTCTTAAATTATTGCCGTTAATAAAATACATGATTCCCGATGACAAGACCTTCGCGTCCGTTGTTACGACGGAAATGGGTTAAATCTCCCACATTGGAGGTTCCTGAAAGGGCATCCTCCGCCGCCTTTATACAGCTGTCGTAAATCTTGCCCGATTCATAAACGCGGTTCACCTTACCGCTCATAGCCGGAGTAAACTGGCCCGAAGCATATATAACGCCGTGAATGGTATCCGGATAAGCTCCGCTCCGCACACGGTTCATAACTACCGCGCCGACTGCCACCTGACCTTCGTAGCTCTCGCCGCCCGCCTCGCATTGAATCAACGCCGCAAGCAGCAATGTGGTATCCGCATCCGTTGTATACTCGCCGTAATTTACATGGCGCTTTGCCTCGCGCTCCGCCTCTTCTCTTATCTTAATCTCTTCCATTGTCTCGCCTGCGTCAATCTGAAAATCCAAGACGACATATTCGGCGGATACATAGCCGTCATTTCCCTCGTAATCAATACATATCCAGTCCTCTTCCTCCGCGTCGTCTCCGGTATTTAAAACCTCGACTATTTCTCCCTCGGGAAGCAGTCCGTAAATCTGTGCCTCTGTGTTCGGCTCCGTTCGCACACGCAGAGTCTGCGTATCAATAGTGGCAATCATTTTACCCACATCATTTGCCAAAGCCTTGGCTTCATCATCAAAGAGCAAATACTCGTCCTTCGCCCAACCGATTATATTGCCAGATTGTAATTTCGTCCAGCCATCCTTTCTCTCCAAAATAGTTCCGCCACAGTCCTTATACAGCTTGCCGACTTTTTCGGCCTCCTCACTTGCTTCACTTCTTACGTTCAAGGCATTCTTGACGTTTGCCATTACCAAAGTGGATTTCTCCTCCTCGGTGTCCACGTTAAGATTTAGCTCCCTTGCCGTCGCATTGATAATCTCGGTTGTGTCTGCCGCACCCGGTTCCAAAATCGCTGCAACACCACCATTTAGTTCGCTTAGGTAATTTTCGTTTCTGCCGGCCTGTGCGGTCATGCCTGCTGCCGCTGCCATGGATAAGGATAAGACCAATCCCGTCAGCGCCGCAAGCAGCCTTCTGCTTCTTGCCATTTTCTTCTCCAATCCTGCACTGTTTCACAGCACATATTTTCAAAAATCTAACTGCTGAAATTGTATCACCTTTATAACTAATTTATTACAATTTTATTAAATTTGTTATGAAATGTATCATAACAGAAAGCTTTTTTTTTGTCAAGTTTTAGAAGCAAATAACTGAAAGACGTCTTACACTCAAGTATTATCGGCAATTTTGCAGCTTTTATAACCGGTTTTTGCACAAAACAGTTTACAAATTTATAGCTCCTTCGATTTCTCCATACATGCTTCCATAGCATCCATAACTGCCGCACGCATTCCCTTTTCCTCCAATACCCTTACGGCTTGGATAGTGGTTCCGCCGGGAGAGCAGACCATATCCTTCAATTCTCCCGGATGCATGCCTGTCTCCAAAACCATTTTTGCGCTGCCAAGCACGGACTGCGCTGCAAATTCATAAGCCTGCTTTCTGGGCATACCGGCCGCCACCGCTTGGTCGGCCATCGCTTCAATAAACATAAATACATAAGCGGGAGAGCTTCCACTTACGCCCACCACCGCGTCCATAAGACGCTCCGGCACTACACTCGCCGTTCCGAAAGACCTTAACAGGATAAGTACCTTCTCCAGCTCCTCCTCCGTGACATTTTCACCCACGCACACTCCGGTGCAGCCCTCCAGAACTAACGCGGGAGTGTTCGGCATACAGCGTATCAGCCTACAACCGGACTTACCGAACGCCTCCCGCAAATAATCAAGCGTTTTACCCGGGGCAATGCTCACAATCAGGCAATCTTCCTTGACGACGTCTCTTATTTCAGAGATTACCTCCTGAAAAAATACAGGCTTTACGGCAAGGAACAGGATATCCGCCCGCTCTGCCACCTCTCTGTTATTTTTCGCAATGGTAATGTCAAATCTTGTTTTAATCTTGTCCTTAGTTTCGCTTGTCTTAGCCGAACCGATAATGTCTGCCGCCGCTACCCTTTTCTCCTTTAAAATGCCTCCTATCATAGCTGTCGCCATATTTCCCAGTCCTATAAATCCAACCTTCATCCTCATTATCCTTTCCCGCACAAGCCCTTGCCGCATGAAAATAGTTTCAAGTACGTAAGGTTTACATTTTTAAGCTTAGCGATTTATCTCAAATCTTTTACTATGATTATAACGCTTAATTTCTCTGCCTATGAGCCTCATACATCAAAACAGCCGCCGCTACCGCCGCATTCAGGGATTCAACCCTGCCTTCCATAGGTATTTTTATGTAGCGCTCTGCCAGTCTTGCCGCCTCCTTTGACAGCCCGCCCCCCTCGTTGCCTATCAGGAAGGCTGTAGGCTCTTTATAGGAAATGTCCTGATAATAGGTCTTTCCCTCCAAATGCGCCGCATAAGTATGGATTCCCTCCTTATGAAGACTCTCCATAGCCTCCTGTATGCTGTCCACATACGCAAAAGGCACTCGGAAAACAGAGCCCATTGTCGCTCGTATCGTCTTCGGATTAAATACGTCCACCGTTCCTTCAGTCATGATAACGCCGGTTATACCCGCGCCCTCACCCGTTCTTAAAATGGTTCCCAGATTTCCGGGATCCTGTAAATTTTCCAAAATAACAAACAAGGGCTTTTCCTGCTTCAACAATCTGCGGAAATCATACTCCGGCCTCTTTAATACACATAATATCCCCTGCGGTGTCTGCGTGTCCGACATTTTGGCAAAAACCTCGTCGGACACCACCTCGTAGCCGCTTATCTGCAGCTTCCGCCATATATTATGGTTTTTCGCCGTCCTATCGTCTAAAAACCTTTTTTCCGTTTCCTCGGAAACATATGCCTCCACAATGCTATCCGCAGGCGCTTCCTCATACATCTTGAAGCCTTCAGCCAAAAAAATCCCGTCTCTACGGCGCTCCTTTGCCTTCGTCTGCCACAAAACCACCTGTTTCACTTTCCCATTTGCATTGCTGGTAATCATACTAATCCTCCGTTTCAAAGCCTCAAACTGCCGATTGATACCGCTTCTTTCATATAGAAACAAAGCGGTTATTCCTTCTATATTCCGAAAGAACAGCCGCCTTGCCAATCCTTTATTTCACCATTACACGGACAATAAATACGCTACTTTAAACTGATACTCATTAATGCACTTCTCCATATTCAAAGCGTCTTCTATATCAAAATCAATGAACTCGCCATGCTGATAGCCCACAACCCGGTTTGTCTTACCCTGTAGTAAAGTGTCAACCGCATAAGCTCCCATTATGGACGCATAAAAACGATCCTTCGCGCTGGGACTGCCGCCGCGCTGCATGTAACCCAGAATCGTGGCGCGGGTCTCGATACCCGTTGCCGCCTCAATACGTCTTGCCATGGATGTGGAATGACCGATACCCTCCGCATTAATGATAAGATGATGCGTCTTACCCTTCTTGCGGTTTTCAATGATATTATTAATTATATCCTGCTCATTAAAGTCGTATTTCTCAGGAAGCAAAATATCCTCCGCACCATTGGCAATACCGCACCAAAGGGCAATATATCCGGCATTTCGCCCCATAACCTCAATTATACTGCATCTCTCATGGGAGGAGGATGTATCCTTTACCTTATCAATCGCCTGCATAGCGGTATTCACTGCCGTGTCAAAACCGATTGTATACTCCGTACATGCGATATCTAAATCAATGGTGCCGGGAAGACCGATTGTATTTACGCCTAATCTTGACAAAGCCTGCGCCCCCCGGTAAGAGCCGTCTCCGCCAATCACAACAATGCCGTCAATCCCGTGCTTTTTGCAGATTTCCGCCCCCTTCTGTTGGCCCTCCTTTGTCTTAAACTCCTTACATCTTGCGGTACCCAGTATGGTTCCTCCCCGCTGAATAATATCGGAGACATTTCTTGCTTCCATATCTATAATTTCTTCATTTAACAGTCCCTGATAACCCTTTTTAATTCCTTTTACCTTAATTCCTCTCGCAATCGCCGTACGAACTACCGCGCGGATTGCCGCATTCATGCCCGGTGCATCCCCACCACTTGTAAGCACGCCTATTGTCTTGATTTCCTTTGCCATGATGCCACCTCCTAAAGTGAATCCAAGTATTTCCTTGAACATCTATTTTAATCTATTTCTTAACGGTTTTCAATAGGTTTCGTTACATATTTAACATTTCCCTCTCCAAATGCCGCCTCCAGCCTGCTTTTTAGCTTATCGTCGGCATTTACCCTCAGGTTGGGCGGAAGAATCTTAATTCCCTTAGTGCTTTTCAAAAATATAATCACATCATCGTTTCCATCGGAATCGGCTATAGACTCTATCAGCTTCTCCCTTGAGGCGTCATAGCTTTCCGCATCGGCAAACTGAATCCACACTCCGTAAGGCATGCTTTGCAATTTTCCTGACTGTTCCGCATTCCGTCTGCTCTGCGCAGCTGCGCCTCTTCCCGGCATATATGAACCGCTGCCTGCCGGTTCGCCTTGACCGCCGCTCCTCTTAAGACTTAAAAAGCCTGCGCTTCCATAGCCTCTGCCATACCTCTCTTTAAAGAGCCCTCCGTCCTGTACCTCACCGGCCTCCTCAAAGCCCACAATCTGCTCGCATATCAGCTTCCCGTCCTTATCCTCCTCCAATGACACCCTTCCCCTGACAAATATTTTCGCCTCTTCCATAAGAAGGCTGCCATAACGTTCATAATCCTTAGGAAACACGACTACTTCCACATTTCCCACCAAATCCTCAAGATTCAAAAAAGCCATCACCTTATCATTCTTTGTATATTTTATAGTTTTATCCGCTATCATACCCCCTATTATGGCGTTCGCCTGATCCTGCACACGGGTGGCATTGGTCTCCTCGTCCAATGCAAAATCATTTGTGGTATTGGTGATATATTTTCTCCACAGCTCCTGATACTCTTCCATAGGATGCCCGCTAATATAAATACCCAGTACCTCCTTCTCAAAGGCAAGGAGCATTTCCTTGCCGTACTCTCCGACTTCGGGCATGCGGATATCAAACTCCTCCTTGCTGTCCTCCGAAGCTATGTCAAATAAGGACATCTGACCCGCCAGATTATTTTTCTTATCCCGGATAATATGCTCCAATATCTGTACATACACACTCATAAACTGCTTTCTGGTTCCTCCCAGACTGTCCAGCGCGCCCGCCTTGATAAAATTCTCAATGGCGCGCTTATTCATATCCTTGTCCGCCATACGAGTGATAAAATCCTTAAGATTCGTAAAGCGTCCTCTCTCCTGCCTCTCTTTCATGATTGCTTCAATCACGGGCCGCCCCACGCTTTTGATTGCCGTCAACCCATATCGGATGCTTCCTCCCGCTACGGAGAAGCCTGTCTCCCCTTCATTAATATCAGGAGGCAGCAGCTCAATCCCCATATTGCGACAGGTCAATATGTATTCGGAGACCTTCTTGTTATTATCAATTACAGAGGTCAAAAGCGCCGCCATGAATTCAACCGGATAATAATATTTCAGATAGGCGGTCTGATAGGCAACCACCGCATAGCATGCCGCATGAGACTTATTAAAGGCATACTTTGCAAAATCCATCATATCCTCAAAAATCTGGCCGGCCGTCTGCTCATCGATATGGTTTGCAACGCAGCCGGGCACGCCTGCCTCCTCGTTGCCATAGATAAAATTTACCCGCTCCTTCTCCATAACGGACTGCTTCTTCTTACTCATGGCACGGCGCACCAAATCGCTCCGCCCCAAAGTATAACCGCCCAGATCCCTTACAATCTGCATCACCTGCTCCTGATATACGATACAGCCGTAGGTTGGGGCAAGGATAGGTTCCAGCTGCGGGCAGGAATAGGTCACCGCCGCGTGATTATTTTTCCCCTTGATATATTTGGGAATAAAGTCCATTGGGCCGGGACGGTACAGGGAAATTCCCGCGATTATATCCTCAAGGCTTTGGGGATGCAGCTCCTTCATAAAGCTTTTCATCCCTCCGCTTTCAAGCTGGAAAACGCCTTCGGTCCTACCTGTTCCTATAGAAGCAAGCACCTTTGAATCCTCATAGTCGATAGCGTCCACATCGATAACTTCACCCTTGCTTTTTTCGATAAACCTTACGGCGTCATGAATCACGGTCAGCGTCCTAAGCCCCAAAAAGTCCATTTTCAAAAGCCCCAGCTCCTCCAGAGTCGTCATGGTAAACTGCGTGGTTATGGAGCCGTCAGAGCCTCTGGAGAGCGGTACAAACTCGTCTGCAGACTTCTGGCAGATTACTACGCCCGCCGCATGCATGGAGGTATGACGCGGAAGCCCCTCAAGGCGCTTGCACATATCTATTAAGTAATGAACCTGCTCGTCCTCACTATAAAGCTTACGAAATTCCGGATTAATCTCCAAGGCACGGTTTAAGGTAATATTCAATTCGTTCGGAACCATCTTGGCAATGGAATCCACAAAGGCATACGGCAGATCCATTACACGTCCTACATCCCGAATCACTCCCTTCGCGGCAAGCGTACCAAAGGTGACAATCTGCACCACCTTATCCGCACCGTATTTCCTTCCCACATAATCAATAACCTCCTGCCTTCTCTCGAAGCAGAAGTCGATATCTATATCGGGCATGGACACGCGCTCGGGATTTAAAAATCGCTCGAACAGCAGATTATATTTAATCGGGTCAATATTGGTAATTTTCAGACAATATGAAACAATGCTCCCCGCAGCCGAGCCCCGCCCAGGTCCCACCGGAATCCCGTTCATTCTTGCATAATTAATAAAATCCCACACAATCAGGAAATAATCCACATAACCCATAGCGCGGATAACCGACAGCTCATACATAAGCCGCTCTCTAAGCGACTGTCCGGTGTCTCCCGCAGGCGCTGTAATATCCTCATAACGCTCTGCCAGCCCGTCCATGCATAACTTATTAAGGTATTCCCATGCATCATAGCCCTTTGGCACCTCAAACTTAGGCAGCTTAGTCACCCCAAACTCTATCTCCACATTACATCTGTCTGCTATTATCTGGGTATTTTCCACTGCGTTCCATGCATAGGGAAACAGCCCCTTCATTTCCTCCTCGCTCTTGACAAAATACTGTCCGCCCTCATAGCGCATTCTATCCTGATCGGAAAGCTTTTTTGCCGTCTGGAGGCATAGCAGGATATCGTGGGCGTCCGCGTCCTCCGCATAAGTATAATGCACGTCATTGGTAGCAACCAACGGTATGTCAAGCTCCCTGCTTATTTTAAGCAGCTCGGTATTTACCAGTTTCTGTTCAGGTATACCGTGATCCTGCAGCTCCAAAAAATAATTTCCTTTTCCGAAGCATGCCTCATATTTTTGGACACACTTACGCGCCTCACCAAGCAGCCCCTTTGTAATATAGCGGGGAACCTCGCCCGCCAGACATGCCGAAAGGGCGATAATGCCCTCGTGATATTCCTGCAATACCTCCATATCCACGCGGGGCTTATAATAATAGCCCTCTGTAAAGCCCTTGCTTACAATCTTAACCAGATTGGCATAACCAGTATTGTTCTCTGCCAGTAGCACCAAATGATGATAGCGCTCCTCCCCGCCGCTTAACTCCTTGTCAAAGCGGGAATTCGGCGCCACATAGACCTCGCAGCCTAAAATAGGCTTAATCCCCGCCTCCCTTGCGGCTTTATAAAAATCAATGACGCCATACATAACGCCATGATCCGTGATTGCCGCGCTATCCATTCCCAGCTCCTTTACCCTTGCTACATATTCTTTTATCTTGTTGGAACCGTCCAGAAGAGAATATTCCGTGTGAACATGCAAATGCGCAAATGCCATGGCAAATGACTCCTTTGTGTAAAATAATATCGTGATTACTTAATGAGTATATCATACCATACCCCGGAAACATTTGCTATGATGTTTCTGGGAAATTTATACGCGGGATTTATTTCCGGCGGCTTTTGACTGCAAAAAGGGCAAATCCTCAGATTTGCCCTTTACTTGATAGCTTTATATCAGTCTTTTATTTTAAATACGAAGCTTATGCCAGATATTTTTTGAGAACGTCCACTTTATCCGCCTTTTCCCATGACAAATCCGCATCCGTGCGTCCAAAATGTCCGTAAGCGGCAGTCTGCTTGTAAATAGGACGACGAAGATCCAGCATTTTGATAATGCCGGCAGGTCTCAAATCAAAATTCTCTCTGATAATGTCAACCAATCTGTCGTCGCTCAGCCTTCCGGTGCCAAAGGTATCTACCATAACGGAGGTAGGCTGCGCTACGCCGATTGCGTAAGACAGCTGTATCTCACACTTATCCGCAAGACCTGCCGCCACGATATTTTTCGCCACATAACGCGCCGCGTATGCGGCGCTTCTGTCTACCTTCGTACAGTCCTTGCCGGAAAAGGCGCCGCCGCCGTGGCGCGCATATCCGCCGTAGGTATCCACGATTATTTTACGTCCCGTCAATCCGCTGTCACCGTTTGGACCTCCAATCACAAAACGACCCGTGGGGTTGATAAAAAATTTTGTCTTGTCGTCAATCATTTCCTTAGGCAAAATTTCATCGAATATATATTTCTTAACATCCTCGTGAATCTTCTCCTGCGTTACCTTTTCGTCATGCTGTGTGGACAATACCACCGCTTCCAGACGGAAGGGCTTACCGTTTTCGTCATATTCCACAGATACCTGACTCTTGCCGTCAGGTCTCAGATAAGGCAGGGTTCCGTCCTTGCGCACCTTTGTAAGCTGCTTTGTCAGCTTATGAGCCAGCGCAATAGGATAGGGCATAAGCTCGGGAGTCTCGTTGGTGGCAAAGCCAAACATCATACCCTGATCTCCCGCGCCGATTGCCTCTAACTGCTCATCCGTCATATTGTTTTCTTTCGCTTCCAATGCCTTATCCACACCCATGGCAATATCGGTAGACTGCTTATCCAGTGAAACCATGACAGCACATGTGTTACCGTCAAAGCCCTTTTCCGATGCGTCATACCCTATTTCGGTTACCGTTTTTCTCACAATGGCGGGAATATCAATATTTGCCTTAGTAGTAACCTCTCCCATAACAAGCACAAAGCCCGTGTTTGTACAGGTCTCACATGCAACGCGGCTGAAAGGATCCTGCTCCATCAACGCGTCCAATACGGCATCTGACACTGCGTCACAAATTTTGTCGGGATGCCCTTCCGTCACCGATTCTGATGTAAATAATCTCTTCTCCATACTCTCTCCTTTTCCTTTGAAATAAATTCATAAAAACGTACTTAGCCTACGAGTCTTGCTTTGCAATCTCGTCGTTACCTGTTCAATAAAAAAATCCGCTTACAAAAAGCGGACCGTATCTTTCGATAATCAAATCCTCTTATTGTTCGATAATTACTCGCTCAGGGGGGGCACCTTCCTCTACGGGGTTGCCGTGGCTTCATTGATCCTATGTATCTCCACCAGCTCTGAATAAGAGAAATATCTACACCTTACGGTGCAGAATCACAATATGGAATTTTCTTATCATAATTAAACTACTATAAAATATACTTTCTTGTCAAGTAATTTATCAAAAAAAATGTTTTTTTATAGAAACACGCCGGCAGCAGGCTTAAAATCCCTGCCTGACGCCGGCGCCGACATTATCCGATTTTTAATTTAAACTTACGCAAATCCCTCTCGGAATTCATAACCTCTATCTGGGCTCCCAAATTTTGCAGCTTTAGGTGAAAATCCTCATACCCGCGCTCTATATAGTGAATATCATCCACCGTTGTAAAGCCCTCCGCCGCAAGCGCCGCTATTACGAGCGCCGCTCCCGCACGCAAATCGGGCACCGAAATGCTGGCGCCGGTATATTTCTCCACACCGTCAATAATCGCCGTATTTCCCTCAACCTTTATATTTGCACCCATGCGGGTCAGCTCGTCCACATACTTAAACCGATTCTCAAAAATGCTTTCCGTCACGATGCTGGTTCCTTTGGAGAGTGCCAGCGCCACCGTTATCTGAGGCTGCATATCAGTCGGAAAGCCCGGATACGGCAGTGTCTTTACATGCGTATGCATTAAAGGCTTCGAGGAGACCACACGAATACAATCATCCGCTTCCTCCACCTCGCAGCCTACTTCCAAGAGCTTCGCAGTGATGGATTCCAAGTGCTTTGGTATCACATTTTTAACGGTCACATCCCCCTTGGTAACTGCCGCCGCAAACATAAAAGTACCCGCCTCTATCTGATCCGGAATAATGGTATATTCCGTACCGTGAAGCTTAGTAACTCCCTTTATACGAATCACGTCCGTGCCCGCTCCCTTAATATTTGCACCCATGCTGTTGAGAAAATTTGCCAAGTCAACCACATGAGGCTCTTTTGCCGCATTTTCTATGATCGTTAAGCCTTCTGCCATAGTAGCAGCCATCATAACATTTATAGTAGCGCCTACGCTGACTACATCCATATATATATGGCTTCCCGTCAAATGCTCCGCCTTCGTTTTGATTAGGCCATGTTCTATAAGAACCTCCGCTCCCAGAGCACGAAATCCCTTTATATGCTGGTCAATAGCACGGCAGCCAATATCACAGCCGCCGGGAAGTACCACCTCCGCATGCTTATACTTTCCTAACAGGGCTCCTATCAAATAATATGACGCCCTTATTTTTTTGATATTTTCATCCTCTACTACCAAATCGCTGATATTTGCCGCATTCAGAACAACGCTGTGGCGCTCCCTGCGCTTTACTAGCACGCCGATATTCTGCATTGCCTTAAGAAGCACGTTCGTATCTCGTACGTCAGGCATATTTTCTATATATACGGTCTCATCCGTCATCACGGAGGCAGCAAGAATAGGAAGTGCCGCATTTTTGGCACCTCCTATTTCCACTTCTCCCACTAATGGATTACCGCCTTTTATTGCGTATTGTTCCATTTATTTCTACCTCTTGTTCAGGGTTAAAATTCCAATTCTTATAAAGGAGAGTACCACATTTTGGCGAATTTGTAAATAGAATGCACGTTCTGTATAATTCCATCCGGCAAATCAATCCAAGTATGATAACGGATTTACCTGTTTACCTCCAATCAGAATTTCAAAATGCACATGCGGCCCCGAAGTAATCCCCGTATTACCGCTGAGCGCTATGCGTTCTCCCTGCTTCACTGTTTGTCCTGCTTTCACCAATACCTTGCTCAAATGGGCATATCTGGTCTGACGGCCGTCCTCATGATTGATATATACAACATAGCCGTAACCGCTTCCCCAGCCTGCTTTAGCCACCGTTCCCCCACAGGAAGCGTACACCGGGGTGCCTGTAGGCACTGCCCAGTCGACTCCCTTATGATAGGTACTGGCTCCCTTAGTCGGTGCCTTACGTCTGCCAAAGCCGGAGGTCTGCCTTCCTCCGGAAATAGGCTTGATATAGGATGGCGGTATCCTTGTGCCTCTTTCCACAATCTTAGGCACCGCCTCCATTACCACTTCTTCCTTCAGTATTTCTCTTTCAACCCTTTTATCGTTCAGATAGGTTTCGTTTGCAACAATTTTTCTAAAGCCCGCCGAAGGAGCCTGCAGCACCTTCGTCTGTGTAGTATACCAACTATCGTTATCTACATAGATAATATCCGCGTCATAAATTTCTTCATAATAATTTTCTTCCACACGTGTCACGGAAAGCTCAGGCTCCGGCACTGTGATAATTAACTTTTGGCCCACCCGGATAGGAGTATTAATGGACTCCAGCGTTTCACTGTTCATCTCCACAATTTTTTCCATGGGAATGTTTACCTTTATGGAAATCTCAGACAGTGTATCCCCCGCAACAATCTCATATTCACCGGGAGTTTCCTGTTCCTTCGTCACCTCGTTAATGGCCGTCTCCAAATCCGTCAGCTGGTTCTGCGGAAGATAAGTTTCCACAATCTCGACTTCCTCCGCAAAATCCATACTCAATATGCCAAAGTCATAGTCCTCAAAATCCTTCTCTCCCTCTTTGGGCGCCTCCTGCTTTAAGTCCTCAAAAAAGCCCTGAACGCCCGCCTTAGTGTAATCTGCCATATCTGCTTCCTCTTTAGCGCTTTGCTCCTGAGAAGACAGTACTTGCGTAGTCAGCACATTGAACTCTCGTAAGTCGTCATGTACCAGCTCTACAACAAATTTTTTTTCAGTGTCATATTTATCTATTGCCGCCTGTAACAGGGCGCATACTTCTTCTACGTTGGCGAGGTTTACCATATATTCGTTTACTTTCAAGGTATATGCATGATGCATTGTCTGCTGAACGCTGCCCTTCAATGCTTCCGTCATATTGGTCAAAACCTTCTCGTTGTCATCAACCTTTCCCCAAAGCACCTCCTCGCCGGTCACCTCCAACTCCACGTCCATGAAGGTAAGCTTATCGCTTTGAGCCGCAATGCTCCTTCTTGCCGAGACAAACAAGCTTTCCGCCTGACTCATTTCACCTACGGTACCCACCTGTTGCCCGTTAATCAATATATGAAAAAAGTTCTCTCCCGTCTTCTCAAACGAGACGTATCCTCTCACCAAGAACAGGCAGCAAAACAATGTCAGCACTGTAAGCTTAGTATATGTAAATTTTACTCTTTTATAATAGCGTGTAAATTTTTTCATCAGTTTTATTTTCTCAATCATTTATGATTTTTTGTAACAAATCCGTAACAGATTTATTCTATCAGCATTTATTTGGATTGTAAAGTGTCTATTGTATGGTAAAATAGACGTGGAAACAGTTTCGTCATGGGAAACTGCTACAATCGTCACACTCAAAATACTTGCGCAATCTGCCAAAGGGAGGTTCCTTATATGCCGGAACAAATTATTTTTCATATCGACGTCAATTCCGCATTTCTAAGCTGGTCCGCTCTTAAACTGCTTCATGCCGGCGAAACCGTGGACCTGCGTCTGATTCCTTCTATTATAGGCGGCGACATGGCAAAGCGCCACGGAGTCGTGTTGGCGAAATCCATTCCGGCAAAGGCATATGGCATATCTACCGGCGAACCTGTGATAAATGCTTTCCGCAAATGCCCGAATTTGGTAAATGTCGCTCCTGACCATACGCTCTATGAGCAAATGAGCTCAAAGCTTATGGAGCTTCTATACGACATCTCTCCCGACCTCGAACAGGTCAGTATAGATGAATGCTTTATGGATTATACCCCTATTTCCGGTAAATATACGTCCCCTGAGACAGCCGCAGAAATAATTAGAGAAAATATATACCAAACTCTTGGCTTTACGGTCAATATCGGCATTTCCGACAAAAAAGTTCTTGCCAAGATGGCTTCGGATTTTCAAAAGCCCAATAGGACCCACACTTTATACTCATGGGAAATTCAGGAAAAAATATGGCATATGCCTGTTTCCTCTCTTTTTATGTGCGGCCGTTCCAGCGTAGAAACCTTAAAAAAATTAGGCATTCTCACTATCGGAGAACTGGCCGGCGCCGACCCGGCCATTTTGGAAGCTCACTTAAAGAGCCACGGTATCACACTATGGCAATATGCAAACGGACAGGATGATTCCTCCGTCCTGCCTCAACCCGCACAGTTAAAGGGAATCGGCAATTCCATTACCTTGACAAGCGACGCTCTCACCAGAGACGAGGCATTGAGGGCGATTCTTAGCCTGTCCGAATCGGTGTCACGCCGCCTCCGCGCTTCCCGCAGACTTGCAGGACTCGTCTGCACGGAAATAAAATACAATACCTTCAAATCCGTCTCCCACCAAATGCTTTTGGATACTCCCTCCTCTTCAACGGACGTCATTTATAAGCATTCATGTCATTTATTTGACGAGCTCTGGAACGGCACCCCCATAAGGCTTTTGGGCGTGCGTACTGCAAGGCTTGTGGAGGAGGATTCACCTGTTCAGCTGAACCTTTTCGATTATTCCGCCCCCATGTCCGAAAAACAACAGCGTCTAAACGCTGCGGTAGACAATATCAGAGCTCGTTTCGGCAAAGACGCCATAAAAAGAGGGAGTCTGTTAAACTCCCAAGATGAATATAAAAAGCACTAACCTTGCCCCTCAAAAAAGAATACTTCTTTTAAGACGGGCTCTTACGCACACTGAAACCGAAGGTTCCCAACTGCTCCCCACAGGTTAAGTATGCGCCGTGCGAATAAACAATCGGCTCTGCCTTTTCCAAATGAAATTTTTGTTGCTCGTCCATAAAATTGTCGTCGGCATGCACCGCAATTATCTCTGCCAAAAACATATCATGAGAACCCAACGGCATAATCTGCTTAACCTTGCATTCAAGACTCAAGGGGCTCTGGGCTATCAAAGGCGCCTTCACAAGGCTTGCCGGCATGGGCGTCAATCCCATTTCCTTAAATTTATCCACATCCCTGCCGCTTTTTACGCCGCAATAATCCGTGGCAAAAGCAAGCGCCTTGGTAGTGAGATTAATCACAAACTCGCCGGTCTCCTTCAATATCGGATAAGAATAACGTTCCGGGCGTACCGATATAGAAACCATGGGGGGATTCGTGCATACGGTTCCCACCCAGGCAAGCGTAATAATATTATATTTTCCTTCCCTGTCCGCCATGCTCACCATAACCACAGGGAGAGGATATAACATGTTGCCCGGCTTCCAGATTTCTTTTGCCATAAATCAACCACCCTATTTCTAACTCTTTTCTCGCTATATGACATGCAGATAAACAAGAAGCTGAAACACAATTCCGCTCAATCCTGCAATAAGCGCCACAACGGAAACGCCCAAAATAGCATTAAGCTTCGATTTCAAACCGGAAACGGAGGAGCTTACCGCCTCTGTCTGCTTGCCGCTCTCCTCCACTACAACTGCCTGAACATTGCGGTATACCTTAACACATTCCTTATGAATATTCTCTCCGCTTTCCTCCATTTTCTCACTCAAGACCTGTTTTAATTCCTGTAGCTGCTGGGGATTTGTTTGATCCTCCTGTATCTTGGCAACGTTCTCGCTCACCAGACTCATCACGCCCATCATACCGCCACAGAGGTTATAAACCTCCTGTATCTTGGCAATGCTCTCGTTCACCAGACGGTCAATCTCCGCCGTGTCTACCCTTGCACCTTCAAGCTTTGCCACACCGTCCTCTACAAGCTTTTGAACCTGTACCCCCAATTCATTATTCGTTTGTTTCATCTGTAAAAGACAGTTATCAAATTCCTTGACCTGATTCCGCAGCCTGTTAAGCTCCTCCACCTCTGCCGCCGTATTTGCCTTAATCATCTCCTGAGCCGTCAGCTTATGTGCCAGCTTGTCCATAAAAGTATCCATCCATTTTCCTCCAACCATGTCTATCTGCCACTTTCAAGTATGCTATTTATCAAAGACTCTTGTAGAATACATTGTATCATTTTTTCTTATTTCTGACAACTCTTAAAGCTTTGCACTTATTTATGCATTTCGCACTATTTGAGGTTTTTTATTAAAATTATTTTGTTTAATTCACCAAAGCTTTACATATGGTTCACATTTTGTTCATATTTAATTGTTACAATAAAAGACAGGAAAAAAAGTTAATTTTGTAAATTTATTCTTTAAACATTAGACAATTTTTTCATAATAGCCCAAGTGTCGAAAGGCGCTTGGGCACTCCTCATGTATAGTCTTACACTTTTCTCGCCCCTTACATTTTCCCCAAATGACACACTCACTCCTGCTTTCATATGAAAAAACAGGTGAAAAGCTCAAAGCCCGTCACCTGTTCCTTTAAAGATATTCTTAATGCGCCGATTATGCCTGCCATAGCTTTAGTCTATGGACAGACCCGTTCTCCCCCATGACTGATTGCCACCACCTCTTCATTCAGCGAAAGCATTCTTACATCCAAATCCGATACCAGCTTAGCGCACTCAATCAATTCGCTTTTTATATGTTCCGGCGCGTCTCCCTCAAATTTATAATGTATCTTGTGCTCTAAGCTTGCCCAGAAGTCCATTGCCACCGTCCGTATCTGAATCTCTACCTTTGTATCCACAATCCTGTCCGACAGGTATACCGGAACCGTTACAATCATATGATAGCTTTTATAGCCGCTTGCCTTTGGATATGTAATATAATCCTTAACCCCTATAACCTTGATATCCTTTTGGTCGCTTATCATATCTACAATGCGGTAGATATCCGAAGTAAAAGAACAGATAATACGAATACCCGCAATATCGTTAATATATTTTACCATATTGTCAATAGTGGACTCATAACCGTTCCTCTTTAATTTCTTCACGATACTCTCGGGGGTTTTGATTCTCGCCTTTATATGCTCAATAGGATTATACTGATGCACATGTTGAAATTCATCGTTGAGGATTTCCATCTTGGTCTCTATCTGCCTCAGCGCAGCATTATATATCAAAGTGACCTCTTTCCAACTGTCAATACCCTCTCCGTTACTTGCTTTTAGTTCCATTACCGCTCCTTCAAATTTCCTATTGGTTATTTTTCTGTTACTATTATAACATAAAAGCTCATAAAAACGTATATTCTTCACAAAATTTTAATCCTTTTTTTATAATAATTGGAAGTATTTACAACAACTTGTGCCCGGCAAAACATCACCTTCTATATATATGCGGGAAAACAAAAAATATTACTCCAACTCATCATATCGCTTGAAAATATTACCGTGATGCTTTAAGATAAATACACTAGAATAAAGACGGAAAAATATACGGAGGTCAAATATGTTTCGTTTATGGGCAAGAACCTTTAAGGATACACGCATGCTTCAGGATACCTGTATTGAAGACGGCAGCGCCGATACCCGCACCCACAAAATTTTCCGGGCGTTGGACGAAATATGCTGTCAATTCGATTTGGGAAAGCCTATTTGGCTTGACAAAACCATTACGGATTTCAAACACCACAGTAAAGTACGCTTTACACAAGATAACTTTATAGAAACCATTGATTTTGACTATCTGGAAATTCAAGTTATTGAGGAGGATTAAGCTGCCAACAGGCAGCTTTTTCTTATCATTACTATTGACATTCATAAAATTTAAGAGTATCATCATCATATAGTTTTAAATACTACTTGTTGAATTATTCAATATCCATTAAAAGTTTTGAAATCTACCATATGTATTTTTAAACTATTTGGGTACAATAAAAATGTATCTATAAGAATGGAGGGAAATTTTATGCAGATTACAATAAGAGAACCGGGAAGCGCTCTCACACATTTTATAGGAATGATGATGGCAGTATTTGCCGCTGTTCCCCTTTTAATAAAGGCAGGCGTAACCTCCGGAGGACGAAGCTTCGCCGCCATGGCAATTTTTATCGGAAGCATGATTTTACTCTATGCGGCAAGCGCCGCCTACCATTCGGTCAATCTGGCGGGTAAGTCTCTTCGTATTTTTAGAAAAATAGACCACATGATGATTTTTGTGCTGATTGCCGGCTCCTATACTCCCGTATGCCTGATTGTTCTTGGTGGGAATCTGGGATACACTCTATTGGCGGTTGTTTGGGGAATCGCACTTACGGGTATTGTCATCAAGGCGTGTTGGATAACATGTCCGAAATGGTTTTCTTCCGTGATTTACATTGCTATGGGCTGGGTTTGTCTTTTTGTATTCGGTCGTCTTTTCCAAACTCTTCCCACAGCAGCCTTTCTATGGCTCCTCGCCGGGGGGATTATCTACACGGTGGGCGGCGTGATCTATGCCTTAAAGCTTCCTATATTCAATTCAAGACACAAGGATTTCGGCTCCCATGAAGTTTTCCACCTCTTCGTCATGGGCGGAAGCGTCTGCCACTTCATCTTTATGTATTTGTACGTAGCATAACGTAAGCTGAATACAAAACCAAAAGGCTTGCCTCGAAACCCAATGTGTAAAGCCCTTTACAAAAATAAGAAGAGGCTGTGGTGCATTTCCACAGCCTCTTTTATCTGCTTAATCTTCATAACCGTTAGGATTATTCTTTTGCCATCTCCATGAGTCCTCGCACATTTCCCGAATACCGTTTTCCGCTTCCCAGCCAAGCTCTTCTTTCGCCCTTGACGCGTCGGAATAGCATGTGTCAATGTCACCTGCCCGACGGGGTTTAATGGCATACGGAATTTTAACGCCGGAAGCCTCCTCAAAATTCTTTACAATGTCTATTACACTGTAACCTATGCCCGTGCCCAAATTATATATCTTAAGTCCGGCATTCTCCTCAATCTTTTTAAGCGCCTTAACATGCCCCTTCGCCAAATCCACCACATGGATATAGTCGCGCACACCTGTACCGTCGGGAGTATTATAATCGTTTCCAAACACGCCAAGCTCTTCTCTCTTACCCACTGCCACCTGCGTGATATAAGGCATAAGATTATTAGGAACACCGCTTGGATTCTCTCCTATGGTTCCGCTTTTATGCGCGCCTATGGGATTAAAATAACGAAGAAGAATCACGTTCCACTCTTTATCCGCCTTCTGAATGTCACTCAATATCTGCTCTAGCATGGACTTTGTCCAGCCATAGGGATTGGTACACTGACCCTTAGGGCATTCCTCCGTAATTGGTATAAATGCCGGATTACCGTAAACAGTAGCGCTGGAGGAAAAAATTATATTCTTCACACCATGCTTCCTCATAACATCCACCAATGTCAACGTTCCCGCAATATTATTCTCATAATACTCCCAAGGCTTCTGCACGGATTCCGCCACTGCCTTTAAGCCTGCAAAATGAATCACTGCATCTATCTTTTCCTTGGAAAAAATCTCCTCCAAGGCGCCTTTGTCCAGAATGTCCGCCTTATAAAAAGTGATTTTCTTCCCCGTTATAGCCTCAATGCGGCCAATCACCTTTTCGCTGGAATTACTAAAATTATCCAAAATCACAGTCTCATGACCTGCCTCCGCCAGCTCCACCACCGTATGACTGCCGATAAAGCCGGCTCCGCCCGCAACCAAAATTCTCATATTTTTGCCTCCTGTCCGCTCCTTTAACATCTGTTTCAATATTGGCAGTAAGTTTCCACTCTATGCCCTGCCATTTTCACGGAACTGTTACAGTACCGTTTTATTATAACCTCACTCCGTTTTCCTGCAAAAGCGCTCTTGCGCTCTCCACGGAATCCACTCCTGTCCTGTTCTTAATAGGTGCAAACTCCCTATTGCGTACTACCTCATAAGGCAGGCAGCTCTCCATCTGATGAATCATGTCCAGTACCAGACTTTCAAATTTGTAACCGTTAGGCGCCTCGGGCTTTACAAGCCTGCCCTCCTCGTCCAGATAAGGAATCTTTTTCTCCACAATGTGAAGCGGCATATTCGCCTCCAACATATTTTCCAATTCCTTTACCTTGAAAAGATAATTCAATATAACGCCAAAATTATACGCGGGATCACCCTTTTCGTCCTTGGCATTCATTAACTCATCCGTAAGTTCATAATACTCAACAATAGAAGGCTTCCCGTCCTCCAGACACATAACACCCACCTTCTCGTCCGGCGCATTCTTACGCACCACCTTGGCGCCCACAACACACCCTTTCTGAATAGTGGCGCCGATAAAGCATGGATCCGCAATTCTCTGAAGCACATTATCCACTGCAAAAACATTAAACCACTCTATTCCCTCACCATGAACAAGCTCCAGTAAACCGCTGTTTTTCATGGATATAAACCAACCTCCGTTGCCGTTGGGGGAAGTGGATAATCTATTCTTTTCCTCCATGTAAATTTTCCCCTCATAATCGGTTGCCGCCGCCATTTCCTGCTTAAAGAAATGCACATATTCAGGCTTATAGCCAAAATAATCATGGTCTTTTAAAAAATTTATGGTCGCTTCGTTATTCTTGTCGCTGGTCATTACAAATAAATGAATCCAAGCATCGGCTTTATGCACCACATCCGTCAAATTGTTTATCAGACACTCAAAAATATACAATTCCCTTGTAAGACCCACATTGTACATCCCTTTAGGATTATCGGAACCAAGTCGGGTACCCATTCCTCCTGCCAATAGGACGGCTCCCACCCTACCCCCACGGATTGCTTCCAAACCAGTATCCGTAAAGCTGCTTTTGTTTGCTTCTATTTCATCAAGCTCCATAGCCGCAAGGGGCGTGATAACTCCCTTGCGGCCTAAATCCTCTTTATGCTTACATGCTTCCAAAATACTCATGTCCGTCGCCTCAATCTGGGCTAACAGCTCCCGCCTTTGCGTATCGGAAAGCTCATCATAATATTTCAGCACATGCTCCTGCCCATACTTAATCAACTTTTCCCTTGCCTGTTCTAATGTCATAATCAATCCGTTCTCCTCTTATCTTTTATTCCTTACGGCACATAAATCCAGCAAACCTTTTTGCGTCAAATAAATTATACGCGCACGACGACGCCCTCTAAACCTTGGGCTTTTCTTGGTTCATTATAGCTTAAAAGCAAGGACTTCGCAATGTTTCCATGGAATTTTAAGGAAACCTCAAAACACATTAAGAAATTATTCATATCTTGAATTTATCATAAATCAAGGCTTAAATCAGAAAAAAAGTCCGAATACCCAATATTTTCCTGCTTATATCGCATAAAAAATGCTTTCATTTCCGGATAATCCTCTCCTATATCCCCAATTATTTCATCTATGTTATCGGCATTGACACAGGCAATTTCTGCAAAAAGCCGGTAATATTCCCTGTCGTTGCCATGCTCTCCAAGCACCACCTGCCATGTCTCCTCGCTCTCACACCCCTTGGTATGCGCGCGCAGATATTCCTCCAGCTCCTGCCGCACCTCTTTTGAAAGTCCTATAGGATACAAAAGCCGAAGCAAAAGAAGCCGGACCTTCGTCCTACGTCTTTCCTGCAAAAAGGCATTTAAGTCCGTACTCCCATAGTCCTCCTCACCGCATAGCACCTGTTTGGAATATCCTTCGCTGTCAGGACTGCGCAGAACGGACATCATACGGGCATCCCACTTTGCAAGCCATTCAAAGGTGCATGCCCCTTGTATATCAAGCAGATAATATGCATCCGCAATTGTCACGGCTGCCGCCAGAAGCGCTGCCGCCGCCTCGTTCTTTCCCGCTGCCGCCAGCCTTTTTAATTTATCGCATTCTAAAAAGACCGCCTTACCGAAGCGTATCTGCTGTCCTGCAAATTCTACCTGCTCCAAATTACCGCAATATGCAAACGCCCAGTCTCCTATCTCCGCCACCGTTTCCGGAATACACACCCTGCGCAAGGTCTTTTTGCTCAAAAAAGCCTTTTTCTCAATTGCCGTCACCGGACATCCTTCTATTTCATCAGGTATCTCTACCTCGCCCGCAGGTCCCTGCAAACGGGTTATGATTATTTCATTCTTTCTTTTTTCATAATACAGACTGCCGCCTGCTATTAATAACTCTCTCTCCTGCATATTGCCCTCGTTATTATCATGTATATATCTATGCCTTCCCCATGAACCGCCCCATGGGAAAAGCTCCTATACTCCTTGCGTTCTTAATCAAGCTCCAGCTGCGATATCTGCGCCTTAATGCCCTCCTTACGCTCGCTGAGCATAAGCTCTTTATTATGTCTGCTATAATCCTCACACCCGAATGTTGCAATAAATTGTGCGCTGAAGCTGTTCACCGTAAGCTCCGTAACCAAAATAAGCATCTCGTTGCCCTCATTGAATGCCTCCTCCACAAAGGCAAACAGCTCGTGCAGCTTTCGCTGTACCTTAATCGTATCCTGCTTCATTTTTGCTACCGCGGTATCATATTTGTCCTTAATATAAGCAAAAGCCTCTTCTCCTCCGGTCAGCTCATTGACAAAAAGCTCCTTACGCCTTGCCTCCAGAAAGGCCAGAACACTCCTATGCCTTTTTCTGTCCTCATCAGACAGAGAATTCGCCGTCTGCAAATTATTTAAAATCCGTCTTCGACACTCCGCCTGCTTGTCCAGTTGATTTATCACCTGCTCAACCATCGACTGCACGGCTGTTTCCTTTATATTGCGCAGAGGCGTCAATAAATCCTTTAAAAAAGCGCCCTGCTCCATAATATCCTTCATATCTGCCTGCACTCTGTCAAGCAGCATTCCCAACAGTGAAAGCCTTTCGTCAAAGGCGGCGTCCTTCGCCCGTGCCATCGCCTGTACCGATGCCCGTCCGTCTAATATATCTTCAATATGATAATCCTTCTTATACTTATTGTATAAATCATAATAAGCCGTAAATTCCTTAACAATCCTGTCATTACGGATATACTGCCCAACAAGACTTTCCTCCACGGTAAGCTGCTCCTCCTCATACAGGTAAAGCATTTGAGACAAATCCTCCCAGCCTCTCGCCGTCACGTAACTGCGTCCTTTGACCGTCATTTCCATACAATAAAAATGATCCTTTTTCAAATCCAGATAATTAATAATAGCGTTATGGATTCGACGCTCCACCCCATACTCCTTCCAGATACGGTATTCCGGTTCCACCTCCAAAAGCTTCAGCCTGTCCATAGTCACAACGTCAAATTCCCTCACGGACTTATTAAATTCAGGAGGATTTCCTGCGGTGACGATTACCCAGCCCTCCGGCACCCGGTGCCGTCCAAATACCTTATATTGCAAAAATTGCAGCATGGACGGGGCAAGCGTCTCAGATACACAATTAATTTCATCCAAAAACAGAATCCCTTCCTTAAATCCGCTCTGCTCCATGGTATCATAGACTGAAGCGATGATTTCACTCATGGTATATTCCGATACGCTTACCTCTTGTCCGGCATAGTTCTTTTTCGTTATAAAGGGAAGCCCCAGAGCCGACTGACGAGTGTGATGGGTCATGGAATATGCAACCAACGCAATTCCCAATTCTTGCGCTATCTGCTCCATAATCGCCGTCTTCCCGATCCCCGGCGCACCTAAAAGAAAAATAGGGCGCTGTCTCACCACCGGAACTCTATACTCGCCAAATTCATCCTTTTTTAAATATAAATTCACAGAATTCTTGATATATTCCTTTGCACGCTTTATATTCATGGAGTAGCTCCTTCCCTCTCATCCTCGTTATCTTCCAAGACATCGCTTTCCAGCACTACCTTTATGCTCCATGGCGGCACCGGCGCCCTATGCTCGTCCTCGTCCAAAAAGGCGAATATCACATCATAATCGGGCATTTTCTCCGGATAAATACCATAACCGTCCGTAAAATAAATCAAACCCTTTAGATTTTCAAATTCTCCTCGTTCCTTAAGCTCCTCTATATAAGCAAACGCCGGACGAAAATCTGTGGCGCCAAAGCCTGTCAGCTTCCCATACTGCATAAATTTTTTAAAGTCGTCATCATCCGTAATTTTAGTGTCGCTTCTCACCTCGTTATCACACTGAAGAATGTGAACGTTCATTTTATGGAAAAAGCTTTCGCTTTCCTTCAAAATGGAATATGTCTTCTGCAGAAACGCCTTTACCACCCCACCCCTGCAGGATGCGGAGGTATCAATGGCGATCACAAACTCCTTAACCTTATTAACCTCCTTATATTCCAACGGCTCTATCAACGGCATATTACCGTAATTCTCCAGTCCATAGGTATAATAAATATAATCAAATTCATCATCATTGACTGAGATATCCTCTCCCAGAACCGTGAAACGCCTTAAAATCCCGCTATAATCATAACGGTCTCTGGTAGTCTCCTCAAGATTTTTTTCAAGGCTTTCCGTTCCCTGTCTCGCCTTGGTAAAGGATTTCAAATCCGCCTTGATACGCTCACTCAGCTTCTTCCACTGCTCTGCGGAAACCGCAAGCTCCTCCTTCGGCGTCCAAAGGTCATGCACATCCCTCTTAAACAGGCGCATAAGCTCTTCCTTTTCCGAAGAGGTTATCGGATTGCGTCGCAGATACCTATATACACGCTCCGCCGTGAGCGGTCCGATATCCTCTCCCAGAACCCGAAGCTTTCGTCTCATATCCTCATCCTCTTTTAAAGCCGCACCCGTAAGCCTTATATCCAAAATCACATTTTCCACTGCAATATCCGCCGCCAGATTCCACAAATCCTTATCCAGCCTGTCATACTGAAAACCGTGAAAAAATATGCAGTGAAGCAACAAATGCAAATAACACCGGGTAATATATCCGGGTTCTCTCTCATAACCCTTCAGGATAAAAACCGGGTCATAATAGAAAATACCTCCATCCGTTGCAATGCCCCCCAAACCGGGCATTTCCCTCCGCAAAAGTCTGGCAAGCGCCGCATCAAAAAAGCGCAGGTGAATCAAAATATCATCATGGGCAATCGTCAGCACCTCCGTAGAAAGTGCGGCAATTTTCTTAGCATTTTCCTCCATTTGCGCCTCCTGCCTTTCACGATTCTTTTCAATATTTTAGCATATATCCCCGGCTTCCCGCAAGTAGAGTAAACGACGGCGGTTCGACCCGTTAAAACTGTTACTCCTGACATGTGAATGCGGCTTGACTGTCTCTGCCAAGCCGCTTCCCGCATCAGTGTTGATGCAGATATTTCTCTTTTGTAGCAAGACCTCCCCTGATATGTCTTTCGGATTTATTGACATCCAAAACCTTTCTTGCCTGCTTGGCAAGCGCCGGGTTAATTTGCATGAGTCGGTCAGTGACGTCTTTATGTACCGTGCTTTTGCTTACTCCGAACTCTTTTGCCGTCTGTCGCACCGTGGCATTATAATCAATAATATAATTCGCAATGCTTATGGCACGCTCCTCGATATAATCTTTCAACAGAAATCCCCTCAGAATACTTTTTTACCATTCTATGAAGCATTCTGAGGGGTTATGCCTTTTATGTTTCCACTTTCCATAGACCGGCAACCTGTGAATTCGGGCGTCAACAGAAATTTATCAATCAATTACCTCTTCTGATTGACCGGTCCGATACCCTCTTCCCTTACATTGTGCCGTTGGTTTTGGTTTTCGGGCTTATCCTTTTCCGTAACGGAATTAAATCTGTTCAGAGATCTCTGCTCATTCATTTGTTCCTGCTTTTTCCTGTTCAAATCCTTCTGCATGATCAATCACCTCGACAATAGCATTCCCAAAAACAGACGTGATAATCCAGATTTCCCTACTGTTTTTTTGTACTGCCCTTATTGCCCTGCCTACGGCGACAATGTAATATACATGGAGGATTTCTTCCGCTTATCTATGCTTCCACGTCGTCCTTGAAAAGAAAATCAGAATCGGAAAAATTTCCAGTCTTCCCGCCAGCATATCCATAATCAGAACCAGCTTTGAAAACGGGCTGTACATACTGAAATTACAGACCGGACCCACAGCCTCAAGACCGGGTCCGATATTGTTAAAGCAGGACAACACCGCCGAAAAATTTGTCATCGGCGACAGATTATCCAAGGATACAGCCATAAAACTCAACAAAACGATCGTGACATAGGCTGCCAGATAAGCGTTAGTGTTCTGCACAATCTTCTCGTCCACAACATGCCCGTTTATCCGAACCACCTGAACCTTTTGAGGATGAACAATCTGTTGTACACTCCTTCTAAGGCTTTTTAACATAAGCAGCGCCCTGCCGCATTTGAAGCCTCCCCCCGTACTCCCTGCACATGCTCCTATCACCATCAAAAACAACAGGATTGCTTTGGAAAAGCTTGGCCACAAATCAAAGTCCGCGGAGGCAAAGCCCGTAGTAGTAACTATGCTTGCCACCTGAAGGGAGGCATGGCGCAGGGTTTCTCCCAAGGTATCATAAAAGCCTTTTAAATTCCATGTAATCAATGCAATACTGCCCACGACAACGCCCAGATACAGTCTCAGCTCCTCATCCTTAAAAACACTTTTGAACTGCTTGATCATCAATAAATAATAGCAGCTGAAATTCACCCCAAACAGCAGCATAAATACCGTACACACATTCTGCAGGTAAGGGCTATAACTGATAAGACTGTCATTTCGCACGCCAAAGCCTCCTGTGCCCGCCGTTCCAAAGGCGGTACATACAGCGTCAAAAAGCGGCATTCTCCCTATCAAAAGAAATATAATATTAAGTATCGTCAAAAGTACATACATGCAATAAAGCAGCCCTGCCGTTTTTTTCATCTGCGGTACCAGCTTACCCACATTAGGACCCGGACTTTCTGCCCGCAGTAAGTGCATGGTAAATCCGCTGTTACCCTCGTTGGCGGAAGAAATTGCCAGCAGAAATACCAGCACTCCCATTCCGCCCAGCCAGTGACTGAAGCTGCGCCAATATAAAATTCCCTTGGAAAGGCTCTCCACATCTGCCAAAATAGTGGCGCCTGTAGTGGTAAAGCCTGACACTATTTCAAAGAGCGCATCAATATAATTAGGAATTGCACCCGAAAAATAAAACGGCAGACATCCCAAAAGACTCATTACAATCCAACTGATGCCCACACAGACCAAGCCTTCCTTGGCATAAAATTTCTTTTTGTAGCCCTTGCACAAAAAACTTAGGAAAATCGCCGCAAAAAGAGTAATGACCATACTAACGACAAAGCCCGTCGCAGACGCCCATGCCTGTTCGCACATGCTTATAAGCAGCGCCGGAAGCATAAAAATCACTTCCACATACAGGATTCTGCCTATAAATCTGCCTATCATCTTATAATTCATAACCTTGAAATCCCTTCCGTAAAACTTTTTGGTACATGATGCACTAAGCCTCAAATATATCGTTTAACTGATAAAGCACTTTGTCGCCGTTGGTAACGATTATTACCGTATCTCCCTTCTCGAAGAAAGAATCGCCGTTTGGTATTTCAGTCTTAGAGCCCTTCGTGATGCATGCCACCAGCACATTTTTCTTAAGCTTTAGCTGCCTTAACGGCTCTCCGCAATGCAAGACCGCATCATCCACCAAAAACTCCATTGCCTCTGCCTGTCCGTCCGCAATAGAATGCATTGTCAACGCTCCCCCCGTCTGCTCCTTCATTGCCCGCACAAATCGAACGATGGTGTTACAGCAAAGCTCCTTCGGGCTAATCATGCTGCCAAGGGAAAGGGCGTCCAAAATATTACTGTTCCCCATCCTGCTCAGCTTGGTAATTACCTGTGGTACGCCGCAGCTTGCTCCGTACAAAGAAATAATCATATTGAGCTCGTCCAAATCCGTTGCCGTTACCAAAGCGTCGCACTCGCTGATACCTTCTCCTTCCAGTAAAAATTCACTGCTTGCGTCTCCCTCTATAATACATGCGGAGGGAAGATTACTTGCCAGCTGTACGCACCGCGCAGGATTTTTCTCAATGATTTGCACGGCTATTCCGCTTTTTTGAAGCTGCTTTGCCAAGTAAAAGCTCACTCGCCCGCCGCCGCAAATCAGAACTCTCTTTACCTTATGGGTAACAATACCAAGATTATGCAGTAAAATAGCCAAATTATTAGTGGGCGCGGTTACAAATATACGGTCTCCCTCTCTCAATACAAAATTGCCGTCCGGGGCCACGGCCGTTTTGTTTCTTAATACGGCACACACCAGAATTTTGCACTTTACAATATTATTCATGTCATTCAACGCTATATTACACAGCTTACTGCCTGCGTCCACGCGAAGCTCTGCTATTTCCACGCGGCCCTTGGCGAAGGTATCCCTCTTTAGAAAACCGGGATATTTCAATAATCTTTCTATTTCCACTGCCGCCTGATTTTCCGGATTGACAGACATGGAAAGCGCGAACATATCCCTCATCTTATACATCTGTTCTGCATACTCAGGATTACGTATTCTTGCAATTGTATGTATGTTAGGGTTTATTCCGTGAGCCGTCATACAGCATAACAGATTAATTTCATCGGCGCCGGCCACCGCAATCAGAAGATTTGCCTCCTTCACTCCAGCCTGCTCCAGCGTCTCCATGGAGGCGCAATTCCCCTGAACCACCATAACGTCATACCGTACCTGACTTTCCTCCAATATCTTAAGACTATCATCAATCAGTGTTAAGTCATACCCCTCTGCCGAGAGCTGACGGGTAAGCGTAACCCCCATTTTCCCTGCGCCCGCAATAATGATTTTCACAAGTATCCTCCATATTTTAATACAGCTATATTTATTTTTAGATATAGCCCTATTATAGCATGTATTTTGTAAATAACAACATATCAAATATTTTCCCTAAACCTCTACCAGCTCCTTTCTTGCACTTATATAGCGGTACACTCGGTCAGACAGCATTTCACTTTCGCCAAACACCGCATTCGTATGCCCAATTGCCTCCTTCATCTCTCCCAGTATTTTATGCCTTACCGGATGAACCACAGCCTCATGTATACTTGTAAACCCCACATAATAGTCACCCTCCAATATCTCGGCAAGACGCTCCTTTACTCCCGGATAAAAATAAGCGATTGCTCCGTTCAAGCCTCTGGCAGTACTCACCCGGTAACCTCGCAAGCCCTCCGCCTCATCCTCTGCATGTATAACTATGGGAGTTCCCTCCTCCCCCGGCATGAAAACCCCCTCTTGTGGGTCATGGACACACCGCAAATCCGTACTATGATAAAGTCTGGGCGGCATCTTGGCATAGGTATTCAGCAAAGCATTTGTCAAAACCGCCTCCCCTGAAAGCTTACCCTTTTCCAACATATTGCGTCCTATCTTCATCGTCATAAAATCCTCAGCCGACTCATAAACCAAAGCATAAAGCACCAACGCCACATCATCAAAGCGCCAGTAAATACAATTCTCCAGCTCTGACGCATTACGGCTATAGCTAATCGGACGCAATATAAGGCGGTCATTTTCCAGCCCGTAAGCATTGCTCCTTTTGAATGTACTGTCCGCTGCCTCCCCCATATCTTGCAGCTTAGCCGCTATTTCAGGCAGCACTCCCTGCCAGCCCTCGCATTTAAATTTTTCGTACATAGGGCGGACCTGCCAGTAAAGCATACCTCGTAGCGTTTTGTTATTGGATGTCGCATATATTATATCCTCATAAATCATCGTATCCTCGCTCCCGCGGCAGCTTAAATTAATGAATTTCACAATCTTCAGGGTTTGAGCCTCCGTACAGACCCTGCCCCTTTCCAAAAGCTTTACCTCCTTTCCCTCTGCGCCGTTTTGCTGCAGAATATTGCGATAAAGCTCCCTCTTAAATTCTTCGTAGGTCATTAACAGTCTCCTTTCCCTTGAATAAATATTTGATTTCATAAAATTGGATAATATCGACCGATAGGTCGAAGAATAATAGACTATAAAAACATATCATAAAAAGCACAGACTGTCAATCAGCACTGTGCTTTTCAAAAAACCTTTCATATAAATACGCCTTAAAATACAGGGCGGTTGAGCAAAAGTCAAGGATTATCCCGTCTTCTAATATATACCACCGAATGAATCCCGTCTCCCGTATCCTCAAATTTTAATTCAAATTTATCCTGATGCTTTTTAATAAATTGTGTAACGCTTCTGTATCCGTAATTGCGCGCATCAAATCCCGATATCTGTTTCCCTATGGCGGCGCCTATCCTTGAAAGATTTTCCCAATCATCCTCAATTATATCAAGTATGCTCTCAACAATGTCCTCCTCCGCAGGAATACTAATAGCCTCCACAATATCCTCAGCTTCCGTCTCCTGAAGCTCTTCTAACGCAGCCTGCTCTTCCTCCTCCTCGATAAGGTCCGCACCCGTCTCTTCCTCAATCTCTTTTACCTTATAAATCAAATCAAGCACCTTGAACTCATCGCAGGCGCGCGCAAACGATTCATTGGTCTTATGCTCTCCCATCCCAATCAACGTCTTCCCCGACTCTTTTATCCTATACGCAAGCTTAGTAAAATCACAGTCGCTTGTAACCAGACAAATCACATCAATTTCCCCATTATATAGAATGTCCATTGCATCAATTGTCAGCGCCTGATCCGCTATACTTTTCCCTTTGGTATAGGTAATTTGCAGCACAGGGGAAATGGCATGCTTTGGCATCACCTTGTACCATGACCTTACGCTGGAGGAACTGACCGAACCGTATAAGCGGAAAATTTTAATTCTTCCAATCCGCATTGCTTCCTGCTTTATATATTCCGCATACTTCGGAGAAATGTTGTCCCCGTCAATTAATACCGCCACTTGATTTTCCTGCATCCTAACCCTCCCGCACCGCATCATATATTTGTAAAGCCGCCGACGTTTCCCTCAGGGCGGAGAAACGGTACTCAGATAATCCTTCTTACCGACAGAATCGTACGATATGCGGCATTGCTGACCTTTATACCTGTCTTTACAGTGCTGGCGTGAACTATCAGACCCCCGCCAATGTACAGACCCACATGACCGTCATAGCATATCAGGTCGCCCGGCTCCGCTTCCGAGTACTGCACCTCTCTGCCTGCGCTTCTCTGCTCATAGGAAGTACGTGGAAGCTTATAATTAAAATCACTGTACACTCGATAAGTAAAACCGGAGCAGTCTGCTCCTCCTGTCAGGCTGGTTCCTCCCAGAACATACGGATTTCCTATATACTGACAGGCATACTTCGCCACCTTTTTACCCAAATCGCTTCCCGACGCGTTGTCTATCGTGGCGGTATAATTGGTTGCAGTATACGTACCGTTTGCCGCCGAGGGCTTGTTTACTTTGTTTTGCTCCGCCTGAAGCCTTTTTAACTCCCTCTGTTCCTGCTGCAAAAGCTTCTTGGCAACGCTTGCCTCCTGCTTTGCCTTTTTTATCTCGGCGTCATAGTTGGCGGATTCTTTCTTTTTCTGCGCCAGCATGGTATCCAGATTCGCTTTTTGATTCTGCAATGAGACCCTATCCTCCTCGAGCCGGGTTTTCTCTTCCTCCAGCCCCGTCTTCTCTGCCTCCAGCATATCCCACAAATCATGCACCTGATTCTTGGTCTCTTCAAATTCCTTCAGCTTTTCCCTGTCATATTCATAAACCCGTTCTATAAAATCCATGCGGTTGAGTAAATCTCCCAACCCTTCTCCTATCACAAACATATTCAGGTAGGTAGCTTTACCGTTCTCATACATACGTCGTGCACGCATCGTCATATCCGACTGTTGCTTGTCCTGACGTTCTTTAGCCGCTATATACTCCTGCTCCGTAGCATTGATTTCCACCTGTTTATCCTCAAGCTCTGCCTCTTTGGCGGAAATTTCATCCTCTTTCATGCCGATACTGGTCATGGTATTAATAATTTCCGCATTCAGGTCGTCAATTTTTTCTTGAATCAAATCCTGCTCGTCGGTCAGCGAGTCTATCCTATTGTTAATGTCGTTGATTTCCTGCTGCGTTTGGTCGATTTTATTTTGTATATCCGCAACCGTTGTCGCCCACACGGGAACTGCCTGTCCTGCAACAGTTAAAACAAGTGCGCCTGTCAGCCCAAATATTACTATGAAATTTAGTGTCTTTTTCAATCTCTTCTTCATAGCATTAGCATAACACAAACGCACTTCTTTTTCACCCTTAAATTCCTTAATGTTTTAAAAACTTTCTTTCCTCTATTCTGATACCTCGGCATTCTCCACAAGAAAATCCAGTACTCTCTCATACATAAAATATTCCCTGAAATCTTCCTTTGAGGTTTCGCCCACAAATTCTTCCACACTGTCATATCCTGCCTTCGCAGCATAGTCAAGGAGCATATTGTCAAGCTCTTCGTCATTGATATTAAGATTTTCACGGTTTGCCACAGCCTGCATGGCAAGGTTATGCTTCAATGCTTCCATGGCATATTCTTTCACAAAATTTTCAAATCCCATACCATAATAATTTAAAGTATAATTGTCGGGAGAGATTCCTGCGCTTTGAGCCTCCCTCTGGATACTTGTCCTTGCCAGCTCCTCATACTTGTTCAGCATATTATCGGGGAGCTCCTCGAAAGCGCAGCTGTCGATAAATGTATTTAACACAGCGCTTTCTTTATTTTTGTTATAAATGCTCTCCCTATAAGAATAAATCATGTCGTACACGTATTGATGCAGCCCCTCTTTATCGGTGACTCCCTCGATTCCCATACCTACGATTACAGAGTCGTCCATTTCGGCGGGAATAATATAATTTACGGTGACGGTAAACACTACCGCCGCTCCTGCAAGCTCCGCATTTGTGTAGTTCTCGGGAAATGTCAGATTTAAATCAACGGTCTCGCCGGGCATAACCCCCACAAGCCCATCCTCAAAACCGGCAATAAATCTTCCCGAACCAATGGTTAGGAGCGCTCCTTGCGCAGTGCCGCCCTGAAATGCCACTCCGTCCCTCTTTCCCTCATAATCTATATTCACGGTATCTCCCACGGCTACCGCCCTGTCCTTTACTCCCTTTTCCTGCGGAAAGCTGCCTGTATACATATCAAGCATTATCTCCTCCACCTCCGCATCCGCCACGGAGACAGGCTCCATAGTCACGAACAATCCCTTGTACTCGCCGATTGTTACATACTTATCCACCTTAATATCCTTTAAAGGCTTCATCTCCACGGCGGAGCCACAGCCCGCAAAAGCGCCCGACAGCAACAGCGCTGACAATATCATGGCAATTTTCTTTTTCATAATTTCCGTTTCCTCTCTGTTCTTCCTAAACATCCATGCCGGAGCGTTATTTGCGCAGGCACGGCGCATAAAAATTTCATTTTGAGGCTGCCTTCCGCAAAAGTTTCCGAAATAAAATTGTACCATAAAATATGCTTTTATAAAAGCCCCTTGTCACAAAAGCGGGGAAAGCAGCCGGCAAATCTGCTCCTTTAAACGGATTAACAGCCTTCTCCCTGCGTACATATCCTTTGTAATCTGTGTGCAGACCTCCAAATCCTTCTTAAAAATATTCTCAAGCTCCATAGCTTTTCTCGCATTATACACAACAGCATTCACCTCAAAGTTCAAGGCAAAGCTTCGTATATCCATATTGGCCGTTCCGTAACAAAATACCTTTCCGTCCACAATCATACCCTTGCTGTGCAGAAAACCGTTGTTATAAGTATAGCAGTTTGCCCCTGCCATGACCATATCCCCCACATAGGAATAGGTTGCCCAGTATACAAAGGGATGATCCGGCTTACAGGGGATCATAATATTTACCTCTATACCCGAACGCACCGCAATCATCAGCGCGTTTAAAATCGCTTCATCCGGTATGAAATAAGGGGTCTGTATATAAATACTCTTTTCTGCCTTCGAGATCAGTCTTAGATAATTATCCCTGATCTGTTCCGAAGTATGATCCGGACCACTACTGATAATCTGCATTTCACAGAAATCGCGCACTCCCGATACGGTATAATCCAGAAGCTCCGGTCTCTGTAAGAGATTCTCCCTCGCCGCATAATTCCAATCAAGAATAAAACGAAGCTGCAGCCCAAACACCCCGCCGCCCACAATACGCATATGTGTGTCGCGCCAATGACCGAATTTATCGTCCAAATCAATATATTCCTTGCCGATATTAAAGCCTCCCACATACGCCACCCTGTTGTCAATCACAACAATCTTACGATGATTACGGTAATTGATGCGCAGCTGAAACCGCCCTAAGAGAGCCGGAAAAAATTCAGCCGTCATAATTCCTTTGGCATTCAGCTCCCTCCAGTATTTGGGCCTCACATAGCGGCTTCCCATGGCGTCGAACAACACCCTGACCTCCACGCCCTGCGCCGCCTTCTCAATGAGCACGTCCTTAATACGCTGAAACAACACATCATTTTTGATAATATAATACTGAATGTGAATAAACTCCTTGGCCTGCTTCAAATCCTCTATCAATGCATTGAATTTCTCGTTGCCGTCTATAAAAAAGTCAATATCGTTATCGTCGCTAAGCACGGCTCCCGAAGCTTCCAGATTATACATTATCAAATCCGTATAACCGCTTATATCCGCATCCAGCTGTTCCAACTCCTTCGTCTTAATCTTATGCTCCTGCTGCCTGATCGCTTCATTGAGATGATCCTCCACCTCCTTGATTTTAAACATCTTCCTTTTGCGCATATTCTGGCCTAACAGCAGATAAAAGATAAATCCCAGAACAGGTATAAAAAACAGCAGCATAAGCCATGCCCACACGCTCTTAGGGTCACGCCTTTCAAAAAAAACTATTATGATTGCAAAAAGCATATTCCAGATAAAAAAATGCCTGAAAAAATAATCCAGCGCCGTCATTGCAATTTCCCACAAATTTTCCATGCTTTCTCCCACTATCTCTTTTGTTGTACAGAGCTTTTCCACATCATATTAATAAGTATAACACAAAAACGTAAAAAAAACTGCAAAAATACTCTAAATGTTTTATTGCGCAATTATATCTACTTGTGTTAATATAAGATTTATGGATATTCATTCCATTTGTCTGTCCATTTAAATATCAAGGAGGTTTCATAATAATGAGTCCCATTACAATTACCTTATTAGTAATAGCGGGCGTATTAATTATCGCCGTTATTGTTTTGTATTTCTTAGGCAAAAAGGCTCAGAAGAAGCAAGCCGCGCAGCAGGAAATGATGGAGGCAAACAAGCAGACCGTTTCCATGCTGATTATCGATAAGAAGCGTATGAAGCTAAAGGATTCCGGTCTTCCTCAAATAGTGATAGCGCAAACTCCGAAGCTAATGCGCGGCTCCAAGCTTCCCATTGTCAAGGCAAAAATCGGTCCGCAGATAATGTCCTTAGTCAGCGACGAGAAAATTTTTGATTCCATTCCCCTAAAAAAAGAAGTAAAGGCTGTATTGAGTGGTATCTATATTCTTGACGTAAGAGGCCTTCACGGCAAAACCGAAGCAAAACCCGAGAAAAAGAAAGGCTTTTTCAAGCGCATGAGCGACAAACTTCAGGAAAAAGGCGGCGCTAAGCCCGTTAAATAAATCTAAAAGGCATCGGATTCAAACCGATGCCTTTATCTTTCCTTCGCGAAAATTTCCAAGCTATAATTTCCCAACGAACCTCCTTCGGCCTCCATTTCATATTCCACTTTCGCCGAAAGCTCTTTGTCCTTCTCACAAACCTGCACTCGAGCGGTTGATATTTTGAGAACCATTCTGCCGTAAGGAGTGGCATAATTGGTAAAATGAGTCTTTCCTTCCTCAAATATCATTCGGTTAAACACCTCTCCCTGCCTGTTTAACTCAAGCAGCTTTCCCTTAAGCTTTATTCGGCTTTTAAAGGGTCGGGAAAACCCTTCCAGCCTTTCCTCGTACAGCAGATAGTGAATACCATCTTTTAAAAAGTATTGTGCATCCGCCTCCGTCTCCAAGGCGGCAGCCTCTCCGCCCTGCAATCCTTTCATCCTAAGCCGTACCTTTCCTGACATAGCTCCTCCCATTTTACCGTCCGGATTACATGCCTCTTGCAGCATACCTCCTCTTCTCATGCTGCTTAAAGTCCGTTACTTAATATTGCTCGATATTTATTGTTTTAGCAGACAAAATCCCGTACTTGATAATGGAATTGGCAAAGTGCTTAAACTTCTCCGCCCCGTCGCTGACATAAAACCGATACTGATTCGCCCCAAGCGCCGGAGGCTCTTCATTTAAAATCCCTTTGTTCCCCAGCATTTCCTTTAATTCTCTTGCCGTCTCATATGCAGGATTCACTAATGTCACATTTTCTCCGATGATTCTTCCCAAAGTGGAGCGTATCAATGGATAATGGGTGCAGCCCAAAATCAATGTGTCAATATCGATGTCTATCAGCTCGCTCAAATACCTCTTCGCAATCTCATCCGTCACCGGATCCTGCCACAAGCCCTCCTCCACCAAGGGCACAAAGAGAGGGCATGCCTTACCGTATATGGTCACATTCTTATTTAACTGCTTTATGTATTGTGTATAAATCTGGCTGCCAATGGTAGCCTCGGTGGCAATCACACCGATTTTCCCGTTGCGCGTCACCTCCGCAGCCACCTTTGCTCCCGGCTTTACTACACCGATAATAGGAATATCCGTATCCTTTTCCAGCTCCTCCAAAGCATACGCGCTTGCCGTATTACACGCCACCACGATAGTCTTAACCTGATGAGTTTGCAAAAAGCGTAATATCTGTCTGGAAAAACGCGTCACCGTATCCTTTGACTTGCTTCCGTAGGGTACTCTTGCCGTATCGCCAAAATACACTATTTTTTCATTGGGAATCTGGCGCATTATCTCCCTTACCACGGTCAGACCACCCACGCCGGAGTCGAATACACCGATAGGCGCATCCTTATGCGGCATACTACTATATTCGTGACTCATTACCATACCTCCCGCTCCGGCGGACATCTACTCCATATCTGAACGCGCTTTTCGGATTTATACTTTACTTTATTCGGACTTTTTACGTCCTTGTTCCATCAATGCACTGATTTTTTCTAAAAGCTTACTGCGCAGACGTATCTCTCCGTCCTTTGCCTCCAGAACCTGCCTATACATATTGCTGTCAAAATCCCATTCTATCACATCTTCGGACTCCTGTACAGCGTCATCCTCATATACAATCCTATAAGTATCCGGCGTCATGGAAAGCTGTGGATAAAGCATTCCCCACCATCCCAAAGCCGCGAACACACCAAGCACAATCCTAAATTCCAACCTTTTCTTTTTCATGCAATAACCTCTTCTTTTACATAATCGCAGTCCGTACAAGGCTCAAGCCTTCTTAAGCTGCTAATCGCTTCCGTTAATTGTTTCTAGCTTAGATTATTGCCGTTATTTTCAAGATTATACCAAATTATGTCAATGTCTTTCCCTGTCCAACCGTATCTGCCTTATAATTGCCTTTTTTTGATTATCAATATGAAGCATCGCCGCAGTACTTGCGGTTTCCTTATCCTTCTTGACAATGCTCTCATAGATTATTCTATGCTCCTCCACCAGCCTTTCATGCTGACTGAAATCCTTAATATATTCAAAACGATAACGATACATCTGTTCGGAAAGATTATTTACCAGCTGAATCAGGCGCCTGTTACCGGTCGCATGAACAATAATATCATGCAGCGCTACATCCGCCTGTGCAATTTTTTTGGCATCCTTCGTCTTCACCGCCTGCTCAAACCCCTCGCATGCCCTCTTTAGTTCCTCCAGCTCCTCCCCCGTAATGCGGTCGCAGGCAAGCTCCACGCACAACGCATCCATGGCTCGTCTGACCTCCAGTACATCGTTCATACTCTTTTCCGTAATTTGGGCCACCTCCGCCCCACGGCGGGGTATCATGGTAACAAGCCCCTCAAGCTCCAGCTTACGAATTGCCTCTCTAATCGGCGTACGACTTACTCCCAGACGGTTAGCCAGATGAATCTCCATCAAACGTTCACCCGGCTTTAACTCACCCGTTAAAATAGCCTGCCTCAGCGTATTAAAAACCACGTCTCTAAGAGGAAGAAACTCATCCATTTTTACCTGTAAATTGTCCTGCATTTATATACCCCCCGTCCGCTTTAGCGGACACCAATTCCATAATTGAAGGAAACTCAACGCTATGACTTAAAGCTTAATAAAGCCTCACACAAATTCCGTCAAAAAAATCTGCCCTGCCTGCCTCTCTTCCTTCATTCCCTCAAATGCCTCAGCCGCTTTTTCATACTCCGTAAAAATGCCGAACACGGTTGGTCCGCTCCCGCTCATAAGGCTTCCTTTCGCCCCAAAATCTATCATTCTGGCTTTTATCCGTGAAATTACCGGATATGCCTGCACGGTAACATTTTCAAGGACATTTCCCAATCTGTCTATAATTCCCTGCAGGCTTCCCTGCCCGATTGCATTTACCATACCGTCTATGTCCGGATGAGCGATAATCCCCTCCGAATCCAAGTGCTCATACACATACTTAGTGGACACGCCGATATCAGGCTTTGCCACTAACAGATGACACCGGGGCGCGCTTGACAGCCGTGTGAGTTTCTCTCCGATTCCTTCCGCCAAAGCAGTTCCTCCCATAATACAAAAAGGTACATCGGCGCCTATTTTCACCCCCAGCCCCATTAGCTCCTCTCCTGAAGCCTTTATCTCAAAAAGCTCGTTCATGGCAAGCATCACGGCGGCGGCGTCCGTACTCCCTCCTGCCATACCTGCCGCTATGGGGATGTTTTTACACAGATGAATGTTTACCCCGCCTGCAAGCCCGTAATGCTCCCGCATTAAAGATGCCGCCCTGCATATAAGATTATTCCCATCCAAAGGAAGCTCGTCCGAATCGGAAGTCAGCCGGATACCCTCATCCGTCTTTCTCACGGTAATGGTATCGTAAATATTCACAGACTGCATTACCATTCTGACCTCATGATAACCGTTTTCCAACCGGCGGACCACATCCAAACCCAAATTTATCTTGGCATATGCCTTGATTTCATATTCACTCATATCTTCTTTCCCACCCCGCTAATATGGTATGTACACATAATGTATTTTGTATACATAGATTGTATTTCATTATATACAATCACGATTATTTCGTCAAGATTTATCACTGCTTGCTATGTACTTACATATCTGCAAAAATACTTTGTAAAAATCACTAAAACCGCTAAACCTTTTTCCAAAACTTGCCGATAATCTTTATAGTCACGGATGATCATGCCATAATCGGCATTACTAACTACAGCCGGTGTGGACAAATTTAGACGCAAAGGCGTCAGAAAAGAGGGATATTATGAGTGTAAACGGAGTTACATCATCACAGGCAGCTGCTGCCTACAACTACACCTCTGCCAATGCAGTGAAGGACAATTCTACCACCGAAAAGACTCAGGCATCTGCAGAGAACACCTCTGCCTCCGGCGCGGAGGAAAGCGGCGTTGTATATGAGCCTTCCAAGGAAGCTCAGGCTGCTTCCACAAAGAAGACCTATACGCCCGATACCAACTTAATCAATAAATTAAAAGCGGATGCAGATGCAAGGACTGCACAGCTTCGCAGCCTTGTGGAGCAGATGATGACAAAGCAGTCCAGATCCTATGGTCAGGCAAATGATATCTGGTCATTCCTAAGAAGCGGCAATTATACCGTTGACCCTGCTACCAAGGCTCAGGCACAGGCAGATATTGCCGAAGACGGTTACTGGGGTGTAAAGCAGACCTCCGACCGTATCATTCAGTTTGCAAATGCTCTGACAGGCGGCGACCCCGATAAGATTGAAGAGATGCGGGAAGCTTTTAAAAAGGGTTATAAGCAGGCTGAGAAAACCTGGGGCGGCGCTTTGCCGGAGATTTCCCAGAAAACATATGATGCCGTTATGGAGAAGTTTGACCAAATGAAGGCTGAAAGCAGCAAGAAGGTCGAAGAAGAATAATAAAAACCCCGGCTCTTTTGAATAAGAGCCGGGATTTTTTTGTCAGCCTCCTTTTACAATCAGAAGCTTTTGGCCCGTCTTTAAATCATCACTGCCCAGCTCATTTAACTCTCTAAGCGAGCCTACCGGCACATAATATTTTTTTCCTATGTTCCAAAGATTATCTCCCGCCTTGACAGTATAGATTACCATGCCCGGCAGCTCGCCCAGCTTTGCGGTATCCAGATCGGATACTACCACCTGCCTTATCAGTTCCATGGGAATACTTTTAAAAACGGTTGTGGTGAAGGTCAGAATTGCCTTTACGTCCATCTCCTCCCCGTCAAGCATAGTTACCTGCAGCTGCTCTACCTGAGCGTGTACCTTGCCCATGTCCTCCGGGGAAATCTCCGGAACATCCAGCGTGTATTGATAAGGAATCTGTGCCTGCATGCCGGCGTAGGGAGTTTCATCGTCCCCGGCAATATACATTACCTTCACAAGCAGGCTTCCCTGCAGGAGAATGCCGTTTTCCACAACCTCCTGACGCGCCAAAAGCACATGGCCTTCACTGTGAAGAATCTGCAAAATCCCGGCGCTTCCGCTTTTAATACGAATGTGGTCCGTCACCTTTGTCTTCCCCGTCACCTTTGACAGCAGCCTGCGAAGACTTGCAGGCTGTGTAACAGTGTTAATCTCTTTAGTGACGCCGTAAATATCCGACAAGACCTCCGTCTGCTCCTCCTCATACACACGAATATTGATATCCAAAGAAAGCTCCATGCCGATGCTTCTCTCTTCGCCATCAAAATCGGGGCGCACCGTAAGCTCCTGCTGCCCCAGCGTATAACGGATATCGGGAAGCATTCCTTCCCTGCAGCCATGGCAGTCAAGAACACCGCTAAAGGGCATGGTGGTTTCAAATGACCGGATAGGATGTTCCTCCCCTTCTCCTTCATATAATACAAATAAATGGATGTCTCCCTGTAAGGTAAGCTTTTCCTCTAAAACCTTAAATTCTACATCCCCCAGAGATACCGTATCCCACAAAATCTGAAAAATATTAGGATAATTGGAGGGGAGATTTATCTCCTCCTTAATGCGGAATATATCGTTTTTACTGATGGCAATCTGTGCCAGATTCATGGGCATTTTACGGTATTCTACCAGCTCCTCGCCATGTATTCCAATTGGAGCCTCCTCATCATAAAGCTCCTCCACCTGCGCGCTAAGCGTCACAACCGATTGTAAGTTCAATTTTCTGGAATTAATAATATTGACGCTCAAATCCTCCACTTCTCCATTTACCGTTACGGTATCGGTAGGTAACGCTCCCTGTAGGTGCAGCTTTTCCTCAAAAGGAATTTTCCCCTCCAGATTTACAAGCCTGCCGCCCTCCTCCATAGTATGATAAAGCAGTGAAAAGCCCAGTCTGCCTCTTATGGTAACTGCGTCCGTTCCCGGCTTTACCTCCTCTATCACCACATTGCCCTTTTCCAGATTCAATGTACTTACATCCGGCTTATTCTCGGGGATATTGATATCATCCTCTAATGTTATCTGGTTTGCCGCTTCGGCACGCACACGGTCCATATGTATATTTTTCTTCAATAGGTCCACAAAAATACCTCCATACATATACTGATATAGGTATATATATGAAGGCAAACTTATTTTTATGTCATTCGGCCGGACATTAACCCTCTACCGCTCCGATTAGGTCGCTAAAGTTCTCCACCTTATATTTTTTCATATAATCCTCTATTCCCTTTACAATTTCTATTGTAGAGTAAGGATTCACAAAATTCATGGCGCCTATACTGACGGCGCTTGCTCCCGCCAAAATGAATTCAATGGCATCCTCCGCGTTTGCAATACCTCCCATGCCTATAATCGGAAGCTTGACCGCCTGCGCCGTCTGATACACCATGCGAACGGCAATCGGCTTAATTGCAGGTCCGCTCATTCCTCCGGTCTTGTTGGCAATGGCAAATTTACGCTTATGGACGTCAATCTTCATCCCCGTCAGCGTATTTATCAGGGAAAGCGCATCCGCGCCCGCCGCCTCCGCCGCCTTTGCCATCTCCGTAATATCCGTCACGTTGGGGCTGAGCTTCATAATCAGCGGCTGTCTGGCATGCTTTTTAAGCTCGGAGGTAATGTTATATAACGCGTCCGCCTTTTGTCCAAAGGCAATGGCGCCTTCTTTCACGTTGGGGCACGACACATTAATCTCCAACAAAGCTACCGCCGGCTCGTCTCCAAGCTTTTCCACTACCTCAATATAATCTTCAACGGTTTTTCCACATACATTCACAATAATTTTGGTATTATACTGTCTTAAAAAAGGAATATCCCTCTCCATAAGCACGTCTATACCCGGATTCTGCAACCCAATTGCATTAAGCATACCGCCGTAGACCTCCGCCACTCTGGGAGTCGGATTTCCCTGCCACGGCACATTCGCAACGCCCTTGGTGACTACCGCGCCCAATCGGTTCAAATCCACAAATTCAGAGTATTCCATACCTGAGCCAAAGGTTCCCGATGCTGTCATCACCGGATTCTGAAGGGTTACTCCTGCTATTGTAGTCTTTAGATTCATCAGATTTCTACCTCCCCTGCTTCAAATACCGGTCCATCCGTACAAATTCTTGCATTATGCACATTGGAATGATGATCCACTTCCTTTGTCTTGACCACACAGCCCAAACAGGCGCCCACGCCGCACGCCATATGCTCCTCCAACGAAATATATGCAGGAATCTTTTTTTCCTCGGCATACCTTTTTATGGCACGCAGCATAGGCATAGGTCCACAGGCAAATATAACATCTGCGTCCAGACCGTTTTCTCTTATGGCATCCATGACATTTCCTTTTGTTCCCGCGCTTCCGTCCTCCGTTGCCACATAAACCTGCCCGTACCGCTCCAAATCATTATGAAGAAACAGCTCATTGCTTCGATACCCCAAAACAATCTGCTTTTGCGCTTGAAGCTCCTTGGCAAGCTGAAGCATGGGGGGAATCCCTATACCTCCGCCAATCAAAAATACCCGCTTTTCCTTTCCCTTTGCAACAGGAAAACCATTCCCCAGATTGCCGAGAACGGACACGGTATCTCCCTGCTTGTAAACGGAAAATTCTGTCGTTCCTTTGCCTGTTATGCGATATACAATACGCAGCGCCGTCCGCTCTTCATTAATCTCGCATATACTGATTGGACGAGGCAGCAAAGTACTTTTATCCTTGGGATACAGACAGATAAACTGCCCGGGGGCTGCCTCACCTGCAAGCTCGGTCTCTATCCACATATCAAAAATTTGTGCCGCAAGTTGCCTTTGCGAACGCACTGTAGCCGTCTGTTTTTGTTTCATAAAATCCTCCCTGAGCCTTCATTTTCGTTATCGTTCTCTATTATTTCCGCCGTTCCAATTCTTTATTACATCATACCTTGTCCGCCGTCACCACGAGAACGGACTCTCTTCCTGCTCCTAAGCCTGATACACAATCCTTCCCTCGCAGACAGTCGTTTTCACCTGCCCCTTTAGCTTCCATCCTGTAAAAGGTGTGTTGGAGGATTTGGAAGCATAAGCTTCTGGAATTACCGATGCCGTCGTGTCAATAAGGACTATATCTGCCGGACCGCCCTCCGCCAGATAGCCGGCATTGAGATGATACATTGCCGCAGGGTTTGTACTCATCCTGCCAAGCAGCTGCTTCATGGTAAGATATCCCTCGTCCACAAGCTTTGTTATGGCAAGGGGCAGCGCCGTTTCCAGACCTATAATACCACTGGGCGCTTCCGTTATAGGCTTTGATTTTTCCTCCGCCGTATGAGGCGCATGATCCGTGGCAATCACATCAATGGTTCCGTCCGCCAGCCCCTTGATAATCTCCAGCCTGTCAGCCTCCTCCCTCAGCGGAGGATTCATCTTCGCCATAGACCCATACTCAATGAGCGCTTCCTCGGTAAGGGAAAAATGATGGGGGGTTGCCTCTGCATGAACATTCAAGCCCTTCTTCTTTGCCCTTCTCACCAGCTCTACCGCTTCCTTTGTGCTGATATGCTGAATCTCAATGCATGCTCCCGTCTCAGCCGCAAGCTCCAAATCACGCTCCACCATCACAATTTCCGCTTCTCTTGGAGAACCGCCGACTCCGTAATATTCGCTTGCCTTTCCCCTGTTAATCCCATTATTTTCAATAAGACCGGAATCCTCCTCGTGAAAGCTGAGGGGCATGTCCAGCCTTGCCGAAAGCTTCATCGCCTCCCTCACAAGCTCCTTGTCCAGCAGAGGGATTCCATCATCCGTAAAGCCTACCGCCCCCACCTTGGCAAGACCCTCCATATCGGTCAGCTGTTTTCCCTGCATTCCGATAGAAATATTGGCGCAGGTATGCACATGAATGATGTCCGCTTCTTCGCACCTTTTCATCACCTGCTTTAGGGTCTCCTCATTATCCACCGGGGGTCTGGTATTCGCCATCATCACCACGCTGGTAAACCCACCCCGTGCCGCCGCATATGAGCCGGTGAAAATATCTTCCTTCTCGGGAAAACCCGGGTCGCGAAAATGTACATGCACATCCACCAGTCCGGGCGCCGCCAAAAGCCCCTCCGCATCTATCACCTGCTCATTTTCATTTGGTGAAATAAGACTCTTCCCTATTTTGACAATCCTATTTCCCTCTATTAATATGTCAAGCTTCCCTTCCAGACCGGACTTGGGATCAATCATATAACCGTTCTTAATCAGCATGCCTGCCTCCGTCATTTTATGATAGTCTTTCTTATTTTTCACAAGTTTATCATGTTTTTCCCAAAAAAGAAAGAGACAACGCCCATATTAACAACTCATACTGATTATTTTTACAAAGTTTTCCGCTTATCCCTTTATATCATGCCATATCCCCGTATAAGTTGGTTTTGTAAGACCGGGCACCATTTTAGCACCACAATTATAGGAGGACGACATGAAAAACGAACTTTTAGACAAGGGTATTAAACTTGCGTCCGGCGAAATCAGCAAGGATAAGATAAACCTTGTAACCGGGGCAGTCACGCAGCCATTTGCGGAAATGGTCTGGGTGACGACAGGCGGCGACATGGAAACCATAAACCGCCTTACGGACATTCTTGTTACCATGAACACCCCCGCCGACCGGGGGAAGCTGTTCAAAATCATAAAAATGCTCTACGGGCTTATGGGCTTGCTTTTTTCGGAGGAAGCCGAGCCTATGGACGCAGACCCCGCCATTTTGGAATATTTCATTTTTTCC
>CAMNSZ010000018.1 GCA_946557105.1 uncultured Lachnospiraceae bacterium
AGCAGAGGACTGAAAATCCTCGTGTCACTGGTTCGATTCCGGTTCTGGGCATTTCCGTAAAAGCCGTATTGGTTTTTAGCTTATATTTTATGCGGGTGTAGTTCAATGGTAGAACACCAGCCTTCCAAGCTGGATACGTGGGTTCGATTCCCATCACCCGCTTTGCAGGATTTCTCCTGTGAAACAATTCATTTCATACCTTCAATATACAGGCGTGCGCCTGTACAATGTATGCGCGAGTGGCTCAGCGGTGGAGCACCTCCTTGCCAAGGAGGGGGTCGCGGGTTCGATCCCCGTCTCGCGCTTTTTTTATTTTATACGCCTTTAAGTAAAAAATAGCGGGAAACCTGTTACACAGGTTTCCCGCTGCTTATTTCTGCGTTTTTAGCAGCCGCCGGTAAAAAAGTTTTTTAGTTATAGCAGGAAACGGTAAGACTAGAAAACAAAAATAAAGTAAAATTCTTATATTACTATAAGAAAGGTGGTTTTATTATGAATAACTTGCAGCTGGTAGAGAAAATTTTACATTATGTGGATGAGAATTTAAACAAAGAGATTACTTTTGAAAATTTAGCGGAGGAATTCAGGTATTCACCGTTTCATTTTCATAGAATTTTCACATCCATAACAGGTCAAACAATAACGAATTATATTAAAAGGCGAAGGCTTACATTGGCGCATCAAAAGCTTTGTGAAACCAATGAAAGAATTGCAGATATTTGTTATGAAACAGGTTTTAACAGTATTCAGGCGTTTAATCGAGCATTTAAAGAGGCCTTTCATATGCAGCCCTCACAGGTTCGGGCAGAGAAGCCTCAAATTACTTATCGAAGTATTGATACGATAATCAGCGGGTATGTGAAAAGGGTCAATGTTGAGGGCGAATATGCTATAAAGCCTGTATTTATCGAAAAGAATGAATTTTATCTGGCCGGATACAGAAAACATACAAGAGATGGAATTGAAGTTATCGGTGAGTCGTGGCATGCATTAAAAAATACTATGAATAAATTAAAGCGGGTAAATCCTAGCGTTATGTACGGTTTGGAGGATTACACAAATGATTTTATTTCAGAACCGCTTCAATTTTACTATATGGCGGCTGTGGATGTGGAAGAGGATACCAATATACCTGACGGAATGTGTAAAATAAAAATTCCTCAAGCATTATATGCTGTATTTACGGTAAATGGGAATAATGCAAATGGAGAGATTGGAAAGGCATTTAGATATATATATGATATATGGCTGCCAAATTCCGAATATTGTCTGGATGAAAATCTGCTTATTGATTTTGAATATTATGACGAGAGATGGGACTGTCAGTCAAAATCCGCACAATTAGACATTTACATTCCCGTAAAAAAGATGCAGGATTAACGGTATAAGATGAGCTTATGGAGAATAAAAAATGTTAAAGGACTATGAAATAGATAAACCAATAATAGAAACGGCAAGGCTGTTCATTAGAGTATTAAGCGAAAATGACATATCGGATTTAAGAGAGTGGTTAGGAAAGGACGAGGTATATAAATATTGGGGAAGAAAGGCAACCAAAGGGGAAAAAAATCCTGAGCTGTTATTTATAAATCCTCGTCCGTGGGTAAAAAGAAAACCAAGTCCGGATTTTAAATGGGGGATTGTACTGAAGGAGACAAATACCGTTGTCGGAGAAATACAACTATTTGACATTCAGAACAATCGAATGGGAGAATTGGGATATCGATTTAATCCTATGCATTGGAATTGCGGTTATGCTACAGAAGCGGCAAAAGCCGTTATTGAGTTTGTATTTGAAAAGACGGAATTGGCCAGACTCAATGCAAAAGCAGATGTCAAAAACATTGCTTCAAATAGGGTTCTGGAGAAATGTGGTTTTATAAAAGAAGGAACAATCAGGCAAGGAAAGATGTTATCGGTTTTTTGTGATTATAATATTTACGGAATGCTTAGAGAAGATTATACAAGGAATTGATATATTAGGCTGCAAGGGCGGTCCTGCAGACCGGCAGCGCCGATTATTCTATTGGTCCGGACGGTCTATATGCCCTCTGTTCCACACGCTGCTTGGCTGAGCTTTGGCCGTGGGCGTGCGAAGGAGAAGCCTTTTGAGGGCCTTGCAATTTAACGGAAAGAGGGGCCAAAAATAGCTCATGCCTCCAAAGGTAGGAGTAGTCACAACGGATAAAATTGTTAGCGCCAAGGAAATGATAAATCCGTACAAACCAAAGAAGCCTGTCGCCAATAGGAGGAGTATACGGTAGACACGCAAGGCGTCGCTAAATTCCACGCTGGATAAGGATAAGGAGGCAAGAAGGGTAACCGCGGCATAAAAGAGTACTTCCACGGAAGCCCAATTTAAGCTGACGGCGATATCGCCTATTATCAGTCCGCCTACAACGGATAGAGAACCGGAAAAACGGCTGCTGCTTAAGGAGGCGGAGTATTTGAACAGATCCAAAATAAATTCCACGGCAAAGACATAAAAAATCAGTCGGGGAGCAGCCAGTTTAGCGGTGGATAAAAGCTGCCAGCTCTCCGATAAATCAGGGAAATAAGCTGTAATCAATAAGAACAAGGGCATTAAAAGGAGACTTACGGGAATGCACAAGAAGCGCACCAGCCTGAAATATGTTCCTACCAGAGGGCTTTTATAATAGTCCTCTGCACTCTGGGTAAATTGAAAAATGGTACAGGGCAAAATCAACACCAGAGGAGAGTTGTCCACGATCACAAGTATATGTCCTTCCAAAAGATAGCTGCAAGCCACATCGGGACGTTCCGTTAGCTGAATGCTGGGCAGGGGATTCCACCAACGTTTTTTAATGAGCAGCTCTTCCAAGCTTTTGGCGCCCATGGTAAGAGAAGTGACCTGCAGCTTTTTGATGCGTTGCGTGAGCAGGGAGAGCAATTCCTGATTAACGCAATCGTTTAAGTAAGCAATGGCTACGTCGGTTTTGCTTTCTGCGCCTACACTATGAACGGAAAAGGTCAGATGGGGCGAGCGTATGCGGCGCCTTATAAGGTTAGCGTTGAACAGCATAGTTTCCACAAAGCCGTCTCTGGCTCCTCTGGTAATCCGCTCTGCATCCGGCTCGGCAACACCTCTTGTAGGATAAGAACGCACATCAATAAGGATAGCCAGTGAAAAGCCATCCACAAAGAGTACGGAGGGTCCGCTAAGAACATTGCGTAAAATTTCATCCCAAGAATCACAGAAGGACACTTGGGCATATCCTATTTTTGCATTCACATAGCGGACAATATCATTTATCTGTCCGTCTTTGGTATACAAAGGATTCTGCAGATCCGAGAATATCTGCTGCAAAATTTCCGTCTTGCAAAAACCGTTGATACCCAGCCAGTAGCTTTTGGTTTCCCCCAAATATAAATCTCTTGTTACTAAATCAAAGCTGGTTCCTATAGGAAGCAGCTTGTTTATTGCGGCAATATTTTCGGTCAGCTTGTCAGACAATTCAGAAGCCATTTTGTACCTCATTTCTCCTTAGACAGACTTAAAGTCAATGTTTTCTGCGGATTACTCTCATACTACTTATGGCTTAGTTTTCCTTGGAAGGCCTAAAATATTCACAAGAAATACCGGTTTAGTATTGCGCTTTCATAAAACACGAAAAGAGGTGGGAAATGGTTATGGAAAAAGCACATTCCTCCAACTTTAGCTTTCCATAATTATAAGAATCATGTTACAATATATAAAAGTCATGCTCTATTACTTTTTAATGCAAGGTGTGCCTTACCACACTAAGAATATAGAAGTTTTTCTGACCTATGGGGAAATAAGACAGGCGGATGCGCCGGAAATAATAAAGGAGGGCATTATTGGAAAAAATTAAGGTTAAGCTTCAGGGAAATGAACTAAAGCTATTTACAATTTTCTCAAATATTTTATTATTAATAGCGGCATTTGTAAGCGATAGCCCGGAAAACATTATTTTGGGAATGAAGAAAATCATTGTATCCCATAATGCTTTGATTACCGATTACTTTGAAATGGCGGGAGCAGGCGCGGCTTTTTTTAACGCAGCGTTGGTGCTGGGAATCTGTGTGGGGCTTGTCCTTGTACAGAAGATACCTTTTACGGGTCCTACAATGGCTGCGCTGTTTATTAATGCAGGTTATGGATTGTGGGGTAAAAATCCCGTTAATATTTTGCCTATTTTATTGGGAACCTATCTATATGCCAAAATACATCATGCCCATCTGGGCCGTTATATTTACACGGCATTGTTTGGCACATGTCTGTCGCCCTTTGTGACGGAGCTTGTGTATATGCTGCCTTATTCTTATGGGGTAAATGTCTGTATAGCGGTCATGGTAGGTCTGCTGATAGGATTCTTGCTGCCGCCCTTATCCGTTCACACGGCGTCCATGCATATGGGCTATAATCTGTTTAATGTGGGGTTTTCAGCGGGAGTGGTGGCGTTTGTGCTCATGTGCGTAATGCGCTCCCTTGGACTTGAAAGCGAGACATTTATGATATGGAGGACGGGCAGGCCCGTGGGTATCGGGGTTTGTTTGTATCTATATTTTATGTTTACAATACTATTGGGGCTGTGGCTCAGTAAGGGGAAGCTTGACGGGCTGCGGCATATTTTTAAGCATCCCGGACGCGCCGTGGCGGATTTTGTGCTTAGGGACGGCGCAGGCGCAACCTTGATGAATATGGGCATAATCGGCGTGATAGGTACCACTTATATCATATTGATTGGGGGAGATTTTTCCGGTCCTGTGTTGGGCGCCATGTGGACGGCGTTTGGCTTTGCCGCATTTGGAGCGCATGTTAAAAATTATCTGCCGGTGCTGTTAGGGGTATATTTGTTTACGTTTATCAGTAAGTATGACGCCAATGTTGCAGGAATTCAGCTGGCAGCGCTGTTTGGAGTCGGAATTGCGCCTATTGCGGGACAATTTGGGTGGTTTGCGGGAATTCTTGCGGGAATGCTGCATTCTGTCATAGTCATGTGTACGTCGGGCATGTATGGAGGCTTGAACCTGTATAACAACGGTTTTAGCGCGGGCTGGGTGGCAATTATCATGGTACCTACATTAGAAAGCTTTATGAAGCATTACGAGAGCAGAAAACACGGAAAAAAAGAGGAGAACAGAGAGGCTAAAAAGGATGGATCACAGTGAAAAAAAGATAGCAAAAATAGTGGAGGAGCTTACTATATATTTCTTTGCCGTTGGGGCGGACAAAATAGAATCAGGCATTTCCAAGGAAGGAGAGCAGGTTACTATTTATTTCAAATCCAATTATCAGGAGGAGTACCGCAATAAGCTAAATAATCTTGAAAAGTATTTTAATGAGCCCAAAAACGAAGGGATTGAAGATTTTTATTGGGAGCTTGCCGGTTCCGGAGATCCCGGGGAGAGCAGCCAGATTATGCTGTTAGGCATGATGATTGACAATGCCGAGGTCAGTATTACCGATGCGGATGTTACCATATATTTGCATAAGAAGGTGTCATAGCTTATTGTTGAGCGGCGGGAAGAAGCAGTCGTGGCGGATTATGACAGCTATATAGCTAAGGGAACAGGAGATGTCGGTTTGGCGTTTTAGGGGATAGGACCGGGCGATAGCGGTAACGCCCGGTCCTTCTCGGTCAGAGCCTATTTCTGCAGAAGACAGTTTACAGCGTTTTTAGAGGTGCATATCCCATTACATATTACATTAAAAAAACATCTGACATATACCCAGTATAATGAGCAGAGCGCCTGACAACGGTTCGGAAAATCTGTCGGCGAAGCTTAGAAACCTGCTTTGTCCAAGCCTATTGCCCAAGAATAAAAAAAGTATGGAAAAGAACAAGGTGGCAATAGAGGTGGATAAAAAGGAAAGCCCTGCAATACTGGCTCCGAAGCCGATTCCGATATTATTAAGCGAAAGAGCAGCACCCATGAGTAAAATTTCTTTTAGAAAATCGGATGAACCACAACGTGAGGGTAAATCGGCGGTGTTTGTCTGTAGAGAGCAAAGGACCGTATCCTCCGTAGAATTTTTTTGCAGCTCTGCGCTGCATTCGGTTTGAACAAAACGATACTGCCGCAATCTGTAGAAAAAGGTTTTTGTCATATAATACATCCCCAATAAAATGACTACTGTACTGCCTATACGGGAAGCCACGGAAGCGGACAAAACGGGAAGCAGCAGGGAGCCAAGGCCAATGGAAAGACAAGTGCCGAACAGGGTAATCAGACTTACGAGAAGGTTTTGCCATAAACGGATGGTAATTTTGCGTATACCGTAGCTGATTCCCACGAGCAATGCGTCCAGACTGGCGGAGAGGGCAAATAAAATAGAGGAGAAAAGCCACATGGAGAACTCCAACCATAAAGATTTATTTTACTATATTCGTCGCCGGGGGAAAGGGTGCTATAAGAAGAAAGGTAAGTAGACAAATGAAAAGGGTTTTACGCTTTATCAAAGAAGAGGTTGTTCTGACAATAGCGCTTGTACTTGCAGTTATATCCATGTTTTGGGTAATTCCGGACAAGGCATATTTAGGTTATATAGATTTTCATACGCTTGCTGTTTTGTTCAGTCTGATGTGCGTTATGTCGGGATTACAGAGAATGGGAGTGTTCCAATGGATTGCGGAGGCTTTGCTTAGCAGGGTAAAGGGAAGCCTGCCTCTGATAATTATTTTGATGCTATTGTGCTTTTTTTTCAGTATGTTTATTACAAATGATGTTGCCCTGATTACCTTTGTGCCCTTTACCTTTATTGTGATAAAGCATGTAGGTGAGGAACAGAGGAAAAAGCTGATGGTTCCCGTTGTGGTAATGCAGACCATTGCCGCTAACATGGGCTGCATGATGACTCCTATAGGCAGTCCTCAGAACTTATATTTGTATGGGCGCGCAGGTCTTTCCCTGAGGGAATTTATGTTGCTGCTCTTTCCTTATGTTGCATTTTCATTATTATTGCTTCTGGGATGGGCATGGATATATGGAAGAAAAAATAGTGTTCCGCTCAAAATCAGCTTTGAGGAAAGTACTGACTTAAAGGGAAAGGGGAAAGCTCTGTGGGTGTACATGATATTGTTCTTATTGTGCCTGCTTACCGTTTTGCGGGCAGTACCATACATTTGGACATTGATAATAGTATTGGCGGCGATAGTAATTTTAGATAAAGGGGTTCTCCTTAAGGTTGATTACGCATTACTTATAACCTTTGCAGGCTTTTTTATATTTATCGGAAATATGGGAAGAATTCCCGCATTCTGTAGCTTTCTGCAAGGTCTTATGGCAGGGCATGAAACCTTTACCACAATAGCAGCGTGTCAGGTGATGAGCAATGTACCGGCCACCATTTTATTATCGAGCTTTACGGAGAATTTCAGGGAGCTGGTTGTGGGGGCTAATATAGGAGGTCTGGGAACGTTGATTGCCTCTATGGCAAGTGTAATTTCCTTTAAGTTTATAGCGCATGAGGAACCGGACGGGAAGGGGAAATATTTCTTATATTTTACCGTTGCAAATGTTTGTTTTTTGGCGGCGTTAGTGATATTATATATTTTGATATGAAATGAGTTATCGGTATAATATTTTTAATGAAATAAACGAATTAAAACTATAATCATAAACAAGGAGGTATCAGAAATGAAATACTTATATCCACAAGGAAAGGCAAAGGCACTGACCTTTAGCTATGATGACGGGCAGGAATATGACAGAAGGCTGGTGGAAATTTTTAATGCGCACGGATTAAAGGGAACTTTTCATTTGAACTCAGGAACCTTGGGAGGAAACACGGGTGCAGAGGATTTTGTTAAACCGGATGAGATTGCCGCATTATATGCAGGGCATGAAGTGGCATGTCACGGGGTACAGCATAAAAATCTGCCGTCCTTGCCCAGACAGCAGGTGTTGGTTGAGCTGGCAGACGACCGTAAGGCATTGGAGAGACTGACCGGAAAAATAGTACAGGGCTTATCCTATGCATTTGGAAATTACAGTCAGGAGGTTAAGGAGATTGCAAAGGCTGTCGGAATCAAATATTCCCGTACCGTAAACGGTACCTGTGGATTTTTTCCGCCTGTGGATTTTTTGGAATGGCATCCTACTTGTCACCACGGCTATAAGCTTATGGAATTGGGCGATAGCTTCTTAAATCCTCCCGGATATGTTGAGCTTCCCTTAATGTATGTGTGGGGTCACAGTTATGAGTTTGGGCGCCCTAAGGATTGGGGCATTATCGAAGCCTTTGCCGATAAGATGAGCGGCAAGGAGGATATCTGGTACGCTACAAACATGGAAATTTGCGACTATATTCAGGCAACCCGTAATCTGGAATATGCTGCGGAAAGCCATATGGTACATAACCCTACTGCAATCAGTGTATGGATGGATACCAATCAGGGAATGATAGAGTTAAAGCCGGGAGAGACGAAAGAAATATAGAAGGGATGACGATTTTATGGCACGCGAAATTACCATTATCGGCGAGGAAGCATATAGGGCGGCTAAGGAGCTGATAGATACGGCAGGGTTAAAGGAAGGGCAGCTTTTTGTAGTGGGCTGCTCCACCAGTGAGGTGGGTGGCGCTGCCATTGGTACTTTTTCCAGTTTGGATTTGGCGGAGGCGGTTTTTGGCGGAATCTATCAGGCCACACAGGAGGCCGGAGTCTATCTGGCGGCACAGTGCTGCGAGCATCTCAACCGCGCTCTGATATTGGAGGAATCCGCGGCGGAAAAATACGGTTATGAAATCGTCAATGTGGTACCCCAGCCCAAGGCAGGCGGCTCCTTTGCAACAGCTGCATATAAGGCGTTTGAGGAGCCGGTCGCCGTGGAGCATATCAAGGCGCATGCAGGGATTGACATTGGCGACACTTTAATTGGTATGCACTTGAGGGATGTAGCGGTTCCGGTACGCATCCGTACGAAGGAAATAGGCGATGCCCATGTGGTATGTGCCCGAACCAGAGCAAAATTTATCGGAGGTGAAAGAGCCGTATATGAAACGGATGTAAAATGATTTTGCAAGAAAAAAGTCAAAATAGACGAAAATCGACAGTTAATTTAGATATAAATGGAGGGGATTCTGTCATATTATCTGATATCCTTTTCCAAAGCTTAATTCGGGCTATATTTTGAACAGCGGCGGAACTTTCAAACGTTTCATCTCGGCACACTCAAAGATATCTTTTATGACGGCTTGTAAACATTTTGCCGTAAGCTCCTGCCTCCGGCATTTTGGCTGGGAACAGGAACCAAATCTTTTTTTCTGCTTTTATGACTGGGCTTTTGTTAGAAGCTTCATTATTGTGGAGATAGAGTCCATTTGTCCGCTGCGGCTCATGGCGTCAGAGTAGGTTTGTCTGGTAAAATATAATTCGTGAACCTTGTCGACTAACAGATTAGTAGTTAAGTCGTCCTCATCAATAACAATGGAAAAGCCCTGTGCTTCAAAGGACTTGGCATTTAAAAGCTGGTCGCCCCTGCTGCTTGCGGAGGGAAGGGGAATCAGGATATTAGGCTTTTTCAGCGCCAAAAGTTCACATATGGCATTTGCTCCGGCACGGGAAATAACTATGTCCGCCATGGCAAATAAATCCTTGAGCTCCGACTTTACATATTCAAATTGTTTGTAGCCTGAGGTATTTAGCAGTAAATTATCCATCTTATCCTTACCGCATAGGTGCACAATCTGATAGTCCTCCAATAGACGGGGAAGAGCTTCTCTCACGGCTTTATTTACGTTAGCGGCGCCAAGACTGCCTCCCATCACTAAAATAACGGGTTTGTTGGCGGTAAAACCGCACATGTTCAGTCCCGCAACTTTGTTGCCCTGTGCCAGTTCTCTACGAATGGGCGAGCCGGTAAGAACGGCTTTATTTTCCGGCAGAAGCTTCATTGTCTCCGGAAAATTGCAGCAAATTTTGTATGCCGAGGAAATGCATAGCTTATTGGCAAGTCCCGGCGTCATATCCGATTCATGGATAATACAGGGAATGCCCAGAGAAGCCGCCGCGCGGACGACGGGAACGCTGACAAAGCCTCCCTTGGAAAATACTACGTCAGGCTTAAATTCCTTCAGATATTTGCGTGCTTCGGAAAAGCCTTTTATAACGCGAAAGGGATCAGTGAGGTTTTTTATATCCAGATAACGGCGGAATTTGCCGGTTGAAATGCCCACATAGGGAATATTAAAGTCTGCTATCAGCTTTTTCTCAATACCGTCATAAGAACCCATATATGTAATTTCATAACCGGCTTCGGTAAGTGAGGGCAGTAAGGCGATATTGGGGGTTACATGTCCGGCAGTGCCGCCTCCCGTTAAAACAATTCTTTTCATAAAATCCTCCAGCCTTTATATGTTCATTATATGCAGAGATTAAATCATACTTTCCAGCGCTTTTGCCAGATGGTCGGAACAGGAGGATTTAACATCGCATCGGATGTCCTTTAGTCTGCTAATGGCTTTCTTGGCGTCATTCCTATGTTACCGTTACAGCCTCCCGTAAATTTTATCGAATCAATCACACTGTCTTTAGGTTCAATGTCGATTGAAGTGGAACAGATCTTTTTGCCTAATAATATTTTATAAACAATCCACCGTTTTATAAGTCCTGTTTTTATAATCAAGTATTATAGCATAAACGGGGAAATTATGCAATGAGCGGCAGGGATTCTATATTACTTATTCATAACAAATTGATAATTCATCAATACTTATTTATTGATAATTTGTGAATTGATGAATGATCAATTTGTATTGTATAATATCATGCAGAATATTTTAGATAAGGCACGATGCCGGTTCACAAAGGAGGCAATTTATGTTTCGGGAAATGCGCAGAATAAAGCAGGAGTTGACACAAAAGGAGAATATTGAAGTATTGAACAGAAAAACCTCGGGAGTTCTTGCCTTGATGGGAGACGAGGGTTATCCATACGCCGTACCTTTAAATTATGTGTATTATGACAATAAAATTTATTTTCATGCAGCGAAGAGCGGTCACAAAATAGACGCAGTGAGGAAGCACGGAAAGGCGTCCTTTTGTGTAATTGATTATGAGCAGATAGTTCCCAAAGAGTATACGGCATACTATCGCAGCGTTATTGCATTTGGAGAAATACATGTCATAGAAGATGAAAAAGAAATACAGTCAGCCATTGAAATACTTGCGGCAAAATTTATGCCAAAGGACAGAGAGGGCTGCCTGCAGGAAATAGAGAGGGCATGGGGAAGGCTTTGTATGCTTGAGCTTTCTATCGAGCATATGACGGGTAAGGAGGCCATCGAGCTTGTCCGTGAAAAGAGCCTATAGGGTGAGAGCAGAGCTTCCCTGCGGTACTGTTATCAGAGGGAGAAATTATGCCGTAATCGCAAAAACGGTGTCAGGAAATCCGTGAGGAAACTCGTTTTAAAATGTTAAAGGATTCGATGCTTTATTTTGCTAAAAACGACTTTGCAGGAACAAGGATAGGTGATTTGGCAAAGCATATAGGTATCGGGCAAGACACTCTTTATGTCTATGTCAAATCAAGGGAGGAGCTGTTCAGTGAAATTTTTGCATTAGCAAACAGCAGTAAAGATATAGAGGATTTGAAAATACTTATGCAAGATGATGTTTATGCGGCAAAGATTGCGTTAAATACGCAGTTAATGCTTGAGAAGAAAGATTTTGTTTCTGTAGAGGCAACCTATTGGTCAGAATTATATCAAATGACAGAAAAGATTATTAAGCAGGAATAAAAGGAGGGGAGCGTTGTAGAGGGGCTGCCAATAAAATTAGCGGATTACTATTGGGGCGTCGTTTATCTCTATGCGCTCAAAAGGTTATTTACAACAAAGAATGAAATGATTTCAGAAGAAGATTTGTCAAGGGTTTTGCTGAAGAATGAGAGGAGTTAAAATCTATATGAAAAAAATTGCCATTGTAACGGGCGCTTCCGGCGGTATGGGTCAAGTATTTGTGCAGGAGCTGGCAAAGGAAGCTCTTGATGAAATATGGATAATCGGAAGAAACGAGCAGCGGCTTCTTGCACTGAAAAACCAATTCGGCGAGAAAATTACGCCTATATGTAAGGATTTGACAAAAAACGCAGACGTGTTATCCCTTTCGGACATACTGAAAAAACAAAATCCGTCTGTCTTGTGGTTAGTAAATAATGCCGGAATGGCAAGAATGGCCCCTTCAAGGGAGCTTCCTCTTTCAGAAATAGAACAGACAATAGACTTAAATTGTAAAGCTCCTGCCGCTCTTATTAATATTTGCGCTCCGTTTATGGTAGAGGGAACCAAAATACTTAATGTTTCCTCCGCTTCTGCGTTTCAGCCTGTGCCGTATATCAATTTATATGCTGCCACAAAGGCATTTGAGCGCAGCTATTCGCGAGCTCTTAACGCAGAATTAAAGCCTTGCGGGATTACGGTAACTGCGGTCTGCCCAAGCTGGGTAGATACGGATATGCTGTCAAAAGTAATTAACGGTAAAAGGGTACGTTTTCCGGGAATTGTCGCTCCCGAAAAAGTTGTGAGGAAAGCAATAAAGGACGCAAAAAAAGGCAGGGATATGTCAGTCTGCTCTTTTTATGTAAAGTGTCAGCATTTAAATGTAAAGCTGCTGCCTCAAGGACTGACAATGAAAATCTGGATGCGTGGCGTAAAAAAATATTTGTGAGGGAAAATGAAAAAAACCGTTTGCTATAGACAAGGGAGAATTAGTAAGAACCTTTGTTATCTATTGTGGTGTCCATAATAAGTACTGGGAGACATTTTCTTCTGACGTAGCTTACGCAACCCTATTCGTTAAGGAAACGGAGCAGATAATAGAGAAGGAAAAGAAAATCGGCTGTTCCGGCAATAGCTATCTTGTAATTATGTTTTTGCTGAATGCCTACGGCTGCTATTCTGACCGGTTAGCGGAACAAACCGGAAAAATAACGGGATATATGGGCGAGACAAGGGATTTAGGCATTTCTACCGTTAATGAGGAAATGACATTTTCGTTTCGTAATATGGTTAGACGTGAAGAAATGTCTGCCGCAACTATTCGTTAATATAGTCAAACCATACTTTGAAGGCCCCAAAACTGAATTATTGTATAAAAATATGAGAAATCAATCTTAAAATTTATACATTTGTTATATTGAATAAATAAAAATACTTTGATAATCTATTCTCGTCACTTGCAATTACGGGTGGGGGTTATAAGTCCTTTCCGGCAACTGATAAAATTTTTTATAGAAAAGAGGAAAAGTATGAAAAAGAAAATAGCTATGTTAATGTTGGCTGTCACTTTGGTTATGACAGCATGCGGAAGCGATGCAAAGACAGGAAGCTCTGATCCGAAGAGCTCTGTGGAACAAGGGAATGAAGATGCAGACGATTCCAAGGAAGCAAAAGAGTATACCGTTGGTAAGTACACGGATACAGGTTATGAGTCCGAATATATGGGATTTCGTTTTACCACGCCTGAAGGCTGTACGCTGATGACTCAGGAGCAGCTGCTTCAGCTGGCAGGAGTTACTATCGACGTTCTTGCCGACGACTTTGACGAGCAGATGACAGAGCATGCGAAGAATGCAATGATATATGAGTTATTTGCAGCTTATGAAAGTACCACAACAAATGTTAACGTAATTCTTCAGCCTACTGATACTTCTTCCATTACATTGGATCAGGTAATTGATGCTTCCGTTCAGCAGCTTGAGGCTATGACTGCAATGGATTGTACCGTTTCCGACGAGCGTTCTACAGTGACTATCGCAGGTCAGGAATATGCAAAGCTGTCTGTAGATACCGTGGCAAACGGCGCTTCTCTTAAGCAGGAGGTTTACATTGCACTTTTGCCTGACAGAATGGTAAACATAACCTTTACTTATACAGAGGGTAATGAAGCAGAAAGAGATGCTCTTCTGGCTGCATTTACTGAGTTATAATTAGTAAATGCCGTTTCTCGCAACAGAATTGAGAATGAACGGGTAGTGCTATATCTACAAAAAAATAAAAATATTTTATAGGAGTCTTGTATATACAAGGCTCCTTTTGTCGTTTTTTATTATAAAACGACGATGAATAATCGTACAAAATAGACATTATATGCGTTATACTTAAGATAAATTAATTTAGTAAAATTTAGTATAATTTAGTAAAGGGGAATGATTATGTTTGATATTTTTAAGGAAGAGAAGTGGATAACAATCGCCATGTTGTTATTTTTTAGTTTTAGTATTTTGATAAGAATTTTTTTAGGAATGTTGTTGCACAATATGATTAAAGAAACAGATAACATGGTGATTACAAAAAATAAGCTTTTGCGTCAATGCAAGCTTAAATTTGCAAATTGTTATCAGCTCAACAACGGTGTGGCAAATATTCCTGTTTTTGTGGACAAGTTTATAAGCAGACTTGCGCTGGGTCATATATCCTTTGAAGGTTTATACCACCTTTCGGGTCAAAGCATGCTGCTCTCGGTGGTATGCGCGGGCATAGGCGTTAGTAAAAGTATTGCCTCCGGAAAAATGCTGGGAGAAATTCTTCCGTTTTATATAGTAAGCTTTGCGGGCTTGTATGCTTATTTTTCTATTTCTACGGTTGTAGATATAAAGGGGAAAAAGCGCATTCTAAGAGTGAATCTGGTAGATTATCTGGAGAATCATCTTTCGGCTAAAATAGACGTTACACAGGATGATATGGATATGCTCTTTGGAAAAGAAAAGCAAAAGCAGGGAGCGGGCAGACAAAAAACAAGAAATCAATATGGCAGGCGTACTGTTGAGCTTATGCCTATCAGTGCGGCTAAGGTGGAGACGACTCCGGAGCAGGATAATTTTAAGCTTGACGAGGATGAGCTGGAGGATCTGTTAAAGGAATTTTTAACCATTTAACCCAAAAAGTATCTTGAATTTGCCATATATGTTTGCTACACTGAAATATAGAAACGCTTGTTTCAGGTGTGAATCAGGCAATAACAGAAACGCCGCTTGGCGGCAGAAATGAGGGTAATTATGAGTAAACGGGTGGCATTTGATTATTCTAAGGCAGATTCTTTTATTTCGGCGGAAGAAGTAGGTTACATGAAAAAGCTTGCATTAGACGCCAAGGAGGTATTAGTCTCAAGAAGCGGTGCGGGCAATGATTTTTTAGGCTGGATTGACCTGCCTGTAGACTATGATAAGCAGGAATTTGCCAGAATTAAGGATGCGGCAAAAAGAATCCAGAGTGATTCGGAGGTGCTTCTGGTTATCGGTATCGGAGGTTCCTATCTGGGAGCGCGGGCTGCGATTGAATTTTTAGGACATAGCTTCTTCAATGTGGTTGACAAAAGCGTGCGCAAGGCGCCTGAGATTTATTTCTGCGGCAATTCCATCAGTTCTACTTATTTAAAGCATTTGATGGACGTGGTGGGAGACAGGGATTTCTCCATAAATATGATTTCCAAATCCGGCACGACTACGGAGCCGGCAATAGCTTTCCGTGTATTTAAGGCAAAGCTTGAGGAGAAGTACGGTAAGGAGGGCGCTGCAAAAAGGATTTATGCGACCACTGATAAGGCGAAGGGAAGTCTTAAGAATCTTGCCGACGAGGAAGGATATGAGACCTTTGTGGTACCCGACGACGTAGGCGGACGGTTCTCCGTTCTCACCGCAGTGGGGCTGCTTCCCATCGCAGTAAGCGGAGCTGATATTGACAAGCTTATGGAAGGCGCTGCAAGTGGAAGAAAGCGTGCTCTGGAAAATGAGTTTGAGGATAATGACGCCCTGCAGTATGCGGCGCTTCGCAATATTCTTTTGAGAAAGGGCAAGTGCGTGGAAATTCTTGCTAATTATGAGCCTGCCGTGCATTATATCAACGAGTGGTGGAAGCAGCTTTACGGAGAGAGCGAGGGCAAGGATAAAAAGGGGCTTTACCCTGCCAGCGTGGATTTAACCACCGATTTGCATTCCATGGGTCAGTTTATTCAGGACGGCGCCCGTATCATGTTTGAGACTGTGATAAATGTGGAGCAGTCCAGAGAGGAAATTATTATCGGCGAAGAGCCGGTGGATTTGGACGGGTTGAATTACCTTGCGGGTAAAAGTGTGGATTTTGTCAACAAGAGCGCTATGAACGGTACTATTTTGGCGCATACCGATGGACAGGTGCCTAACTTCATTGTGAATGTGCCTGAGGTAAACGAGTTTTATCTGGGAGAGCTTTTCTACTTCTTTGAGTTTGCCTGCGGTATCAGCGGTTATCTGCTGGGCGTCAATCCCTTTAACCAGCCCGGCGTGGAGAGCTACAAGAAAAATATGTTTGCGCTGCTGGGCAAGCCCGGATATGAGGAACAAAGAGAAGAATTGTTGAAGAGATTATCATAAGGCATTAAATATATAGCTGCTGACGGCTATATATTACAAAACGAATGATGCAAAACCTGTGAAAGAAATACAATAACTTTCACAGGTTTTTGTAAGAATAAGGCTCGGATTCAATGATTCGGATATCTGAGTAAGCGCCTGTAGTCACAGGCAGATGGGAGACATATGAGGATAGTAGTATTAGAGAGAAACAGCGCCGGAACAGACATTTCCATGGAGTGCTTTCTTGATTTCGGGGATGTTACATTTTATCCCAATACCATAACCGTGGAGGAGGTAAGGGAGAGGGTAAAGAACGCGGATATCGTGATTGCAAATAAGTCTCCCTTTTGTGAGGAAACCTTAAAGGACGCAAAGAATTTAAAGCTCATTTGCGAGCTTGCCACGGGCTATGACAATTGTGATCTGGCTTATTGTAAATCCAGAGGGATTAAAGTAGTAAATGTAGTGGATTATTCCACTGCAATGGTGGCACAGCACACCTTTACCCTCGCATTGGCGCTCAGTCAGAAGCTGCCATATTATGACACATATGTCAAATCCGGCGCCTATAGCGCTCAGGACCGTTTTTCTAATTTTGACGTTCCCTTTTATGAGCTGGAGGGTAAGACATGGGGAATTGTGGGCATGGGGAATATCGGAAGAAGAGTGGCGCAGATAGCCACGGCCTTTGGCTGCAAAGTGATTTTCCATTCCGTAACCGGAAAAAGCAAATGCAAGGATTACCTTATGGTAGATAAGAATACACTGCTTACGGAGAGCGATTTTTTGTCTCTTCACTGCCCCTTAAGCGAGCTGACTCGTGATTTCATTGACAGGGAGGCATTAAGGAGGATGAAAAAAACGGCAGTTTTAATTAATGTCGCGAGGGGTCGTGTGGTAAATAATACGGCTCTTTATGAAGCGTTGGAGGCAGAAGAAATTCAGGCGGCAGGCTTGGATGTGGTGGAGAGGGAGCCGCTTGAGGCTTCTAATCCTTTAAGCAGGCTTCAGGACAGCAACCGACTTATTATTACGCCCCATCTTGCATGGGCAAGCGTGGAGGCGAGAACCAGATGTGTGGAAGGCGTGTATAAAAATATTGAGGCATTTTTGCGGGGCGAAGACAGGAATTTGGTGAATCCATAATATTTTGCCGGTTATTTATTTTTACGGGAAATATGCATAACGGTGGCGTTGGTATTTATTGGAGGGCGTTTTGAGGTTTTTGTTTGTAATTATTTAAAAGTTTACTTATAATAACGAAGTATATCCCATAAGATAAAATGTAAGAAAAGACGGATGCGCTTTGTGTTTTCGCACTGCCTGACATAAAGCTGCCCGGTATGAATTTAGTAGACTGAGTTAGAGAGGCAGTGCAGAAATGGGGATTATTATGTGTACAGCAGCCACCTATAAAACAAAGGACTTCTATTTTGGACGTACATTGGATTATGAATTTTCCTATGGAGAAGAAGTTACGATAACTCCCAGAAATTATCCTTTTCATTTTGTGGATATGGGAAATATATGCACTCATTACGCAATGATAGGCATTGCCCATGTGACACAGGACTATCCCTTATATTATGATGCCATCAATGAAAAGGGATTGGGAATTGCCGGATTGAATTTTGTAGGTAACGCCGTTTATTGTGAAAAAAAAGAAGGGAAAGATAATATAGCGCAATTTGAATTTATTCCTTGGATACTCAGTCAATGCTCCACGGTAAAAGAGGTACGGAAATTGATTGACAATGTGAATTTATGCAATATTCCCTTTAACGATACGCTGCCGGTGGCGCAGCTACATTGGATTATTACGGACAGCGAAGAAACGATAACGGTAGAAGCGGTAAAAAGCGGAATTATGATATATGAAAATCCTGTCGGCGTTCTGACAAATAATCCACCCTTTAACATGCAGATGTTCGGATTAAATAATTATATGTGTTTATCCACAAAATCACCGCAGGATACCTTTGCCGCAGGCCTGCATTTAGAGCAATACAGCCGAGGAATGGGAGCAATCGGGCTTCCGGGGGATTTATCGTCTGAATCCAGATTTGTCAGGGCGGCATTTATCAAAATGAATTCCGTTTCGGGAGAAGGAGAAAAGGAAAGCGTCAGCCAGTTTTTCCATATTTTGAATTCGGTGGATCAGCAGAGGGGCTGTTGTGATTTAGGAGACGGGAAGTATGAATTTACAATTTATACTTCATGTTGTAATATAAATAAGGGTATCTATTATTATACGGCTTACGACAATCACCAAATTACCGCCGTGGATATGTGCAGAGAAAATTTGAACTGTAGAAGGCTGATAAGATACCCGTTGATTAAGGAAGAACAAATCAGAATGCAAAATTAGGAATCCGATACATGGCGGAGAAGGGATTGTTCATTCTGTCTGTTTTTCACATATACGGAAAGGAACAAATAATTGTTATGATAGGTAAGATAAAAGAGTTAATGCACAGATATGAGGAAATTATTGTATACTTGATTGTGGGCGTAATGACAACCATTGTATCCTGGGCGGCATGTTTTATTGTGGAGCGTTTTTGGCTGGATTCCTCCAATGATTTACAGAATTTTCTCATAAATACCATAGGCTGGGTGGTAGGAGTTGTTTTTGCATACCCACTGAACCGTCAGTGGGTATTTCACAGCAAAAACAAACAGATTTTGAAAGAGTTTACCGGCTTCGCAGGCTCAAGATTGTCCACTTGGATATTGGATATCCTGATTATGTGGCTTACCGTTAATATTTTGAGTATGAACTACTGGATTGCAAAAATATGTATTTCCTCTGTGGTTGTCACAATATTGAATTATGTATTCAGCAAAATATTAATTTTCAAAAAGAAGGAGTAGGCAAAATTATTAGATATATTGTACCATATCCTCCACTAATCTTGCCGAATGCCTTGCGGCGGCTTTCTCAAAGGCAGGATAATCCATCTGGGCGCTGTCGTCCGCCTTGTCGGAAATAGCCCGGATAATCACAAAGGGAATTTTGTTCAGATAAGCGCCGTGAGCGATGGAGGCGCCCTCCATCTCCGCGCAGTCTCCCTGAAAATCCCTTATTAAGCGTTCTTTTATTTCTTTGTCGGAGATAAACTGGTCACCGCTTACAACCCTGCCGAAAATAGCATGAACGCCGGGGTTCACTTTTTCGCAGGAGGATTTGGCAAGCTCCGTCAGCCTTATGTCCGCCGTAAATTCCCGTACGCCAAGCTGGGGTACCTCTCCGGGCTGATATCCGAAAATCGTAACATCCATGTCGTGATGTATGGCGTCTCTGGATATCAAAATATCGCCGATGTCCAACGCCGCATTTAAGGAGCCGGCTACCCCTGTGTTGATAATATGCGTCACTTCAAAAATATCTGCCAAAATCTGAACGCAGAGAGAGGCGTTGACCTTTCCGATGCCGCTGCGGACAATAACAACCTGCGCGCCGCTCAGCGTGCCCTCATAAAATTCCATTCCGGCTTTTTTGGTAATGCCTGACACTGTCATTTTGGATTTAAGTTCTTCTACCTCTAACTCCATTGCTCCGATGATTCCGGTTTTGTTCATAAAATATATCCTTTCCTTTTGAATAATTTATATATTGAATAATTTGTATACTGCATTGCGGGTCTGTAACTCGGAATGATATTGTATTACTCGGGATAAATTAATCTACTGTCGTCAATATGATATAACACATTGTCCAAGAAACGTTTGGCAAGATAATTGGCAATAGGAAGGTTCATATCTAAATAGTTGCCGCAATCCTTGGGGGATGCGCCGGGAACCTCATCATGGAAATCCCTGATAAATTCATACATCTCAATCATCAGGGGCACAATATCCTTGGAAGCATAATCTCCTGCAAGCAACAGGTAAAAGCCCGTGCGGCAGCCCATAGGTCCGAAATAAACGGTTTTCTCCTTATAGTCAGGGTGATTGCGAAGGAAGGTAGCAGCTAAATGTTCAATTGTGTGAACCTCTGCCGTATTCATTACGGGCTCCTCATTAGGGCTTGTCATACGCAAGTCAAAGGTAGTAATCACTTCGGCTCCGATGTAATCTTTCCTTGAAACATAGACGCCGGGCTGGAGCTTAATGTGGTCAATGGTAAAGCTTGTTATTTTTTCCATGATAATGTCTCCTTTTTAAAAGTTCTCTATTCATAATACTGTATTCAGTACCATTATGCAAGTATTGAAATTCTGTCCTGTGACAACAGACAGTGGCTTTATCCGGACGGCGTACAGGCAGCTCCTATTTGCACCTGTCTTGTATTATACATTCTTTATAAGAGTAATATTCGTGCACCAGACTGCGGTAGCCCCATTCCTTCAAGGTTTCATAGCGTATGCGGAAATTGCCTTTATAGTGGCGTCCGGTGACGGCATAGCGTATATATTCTTGCAGGTAAGAGTCAATTTCCCTTAATCCTGTATCCACAGTGAGATTGGGAAAAAACCATCTGTTCCAAGTAAATTCCGGAGTGCCCTCAGATTTACAGCCCTTAGATTCCTTAGAAGAATATCCGTAAAATTTGCGGTTCATGGCATGGATTAATCCAATTGCCGCTTTTTCGGGGGAAAGTTCCTTTTTGCGCTGCCACCTGCGCAGGGCGTCAGCCTTACGCTTTATTTTTTGTTTTATTTTCCGGATTGTGTTGCGGGATAAGTCAATGTCTCCCTTATGATAACAGAAGCCCAGAAATTCTATGGGGTCGCCGGGTTTTGATATATGCACCTTATCAGGGTTTAAGGATAAGCCCAGCTTGTCCAGCCGTTGGTATAACAGCGCCTGCCTTTGGGTCAGCTGTTCATAGCTGTCTGCAATCAATAGTATATCGTCGGAATAGCGAAAGTAAGGTATTTGCTTATTGTGAAAAAACCAGTCGGTATCCGACAGGTACACATTGGCAAAAAATGGCGACATGGGAGTACCCGCCATGGCGCCGTGCCTGTCATAAATAATGCGTTTCTCTTCCAGCACCCGGTCCTCTCGCAAAATTTTTTCAAAAAGCAGGTACACCATATCATCCTGCTTCCGCAAAAAGGAAAGCTTTTCCAGTAAAATATCTATATCTATGGAATTAAAATAGTTGCTGATGTCTACCTTTAAGCAATATTTATTGTCCAGCAGGGGATAAGTTCTAAGCCGCAGGATAGCCTGCCTTACGCCATGTCCCTGACGGAAGGCATAGCAGTTTGCGCTAAACAGTTTGTCGTAATCAAACAGCTCAAATGCAATCAGCTTTAGAAGGAGACTGTCTTCACCCTCAAAGGTATAGACAATGCGTTTTTTACAGGTTCCTGATTTGTTGACCGATTTCCTTATCGGCAACCGGCTTGGGAAAAGTCCTTTTGCCCAGCTTCCGCATAGGGAAAGATAGCCCCGTGTATCAATAAATTGACGAAGCTGTCTTTCCTCATAGGAGGATAAGTGCTGTTTCTCCAGTTTATAATCCAAAAAGTCCTGCCAGCTTTCGTGGAGAGAGGCTTTTTCAAATATGGTCTGCCGCATAATAGCTCCTTTTTATTAAAACTCCTCGGGTATTTTTGTATAAAAAAAGAAAGAGAAAATTATTTGAGACACTTAAGCCATGCTTAGTGTCCACCGGACTGAACATACGCCCATTGCCCGTAAAACGTTTTTGTGCCGGCGCATGCTTTATCCCTCACGGGCGCAGCAAAGCTGCATTTCTCTTTCTTTTTATGGAAAATAATTTGGCGAAGGAGCCAAACCATGGTTCCACCTTATGGAATTTAAAGTACTATTGTATCCTGAAAGCGCCGGGCGATATATTCCGGGCGGTTGGACATATAAAGCATAAAATTCATGTAGGGAACGCCTGCGTTTTCACAGGCGCGTTTTGCCTTGGTAATTTTACTGTTCCTGTATAGATTATGGTTATCCTCTTCCAAAAGCATAATCATTGCCTTGGGCTGTCCGTCCAGATAAAGTCCATAGGTATAATTCCTTGCGTCCTCCTTCGCATTCATTTCCTGTGCGGGAATATCTTCGCGTAGCTCCAAGGAGGGGAAATCTCTTGCCACAATCTCTTCTATTCGGGAGCGAACGGCCGCTTCGGTTCCGTGTGCATTCTTTTTTGAAGCATTGTTGGAATTGACCGAGGTATCTATGGCTTTTGCCAGTGCGTTTGATATACAATTGCTTAATTCCCTTTTAAGGATACTATCTAAAAAGCCCATTATAACCCTCCCAAATAGCTATAAACTCAATATTATTTCTACAAAGAAAATAATAGCATATTCGGCAGGGTTATGCAAGGAAAAGGTATTTGAATCTTATGTCAGAGAATAATCTGTATCTCATATTTTTTCAGCCAATAATTAATCTGGAGCAGATAAGCCAATAGCTGGGGTCCTGCCATAAGCTGCCCGTAGAAGGGTCTGCCGTAGTCGGAGGCACATTTTAAGAAGGCCTTTGTCTTTTCCCTGTCAATCAGCTCCGTCAAGGGAGAACTGCTGTCGGAAAGCACTTTAATGAGTTCCCTGCGAAGAATGGCCTCATACGCGGGGTCATAGGTTTTCGGGTAAGGGCTCTTTTTGCGGTAGAGTACCTCATTAGGTAAATAATCTTCTGCCGCCGCCCTAAGAAGCCCTTTTACAATGCCGTCCTTGCATTTCATGCTCCACGGAACATTCCACACGTATTCCACAATCCGATGGTCTGCAAGGGGAACTCTTGCTTCGAGCCCAACATGCATGCTGGTTCTGTCCATGCGGTCGAGAAGCGTCTGCATAAACCATTTTAGGTTCAGGTAAGAAATTTCCCGTCTTCTTTTTTCCTCAAAGGATTCACCGATTAGCACGGGGGTTTCGTTAACGGTTCGCTGATAAGCTGCCTTAGCGTATTCCTCCAAGGGCAGGAGCGCAGCGATTTCATCCTTTAGAAGTATGGTTCTGGGGGTGAAGTCCATGGACCAGGGGAAGCAGTCTGCCTCAAAGCATTCCTTTTTATGGAACCACGGATAGCCGCCAAAAATTTCATCCGCACATTCTCCGGTCAAGGTCACCTTGTTGCGGACCGCTACTCTCTCGCAAAAATATAGCATGGATGCTTCTACATCTGCCATGCAGGGCAAATCTCTGGCGTCCACGGCGCTGAAGAGATAGTCGAAAAGATCCTCATTGCTGCATTCCAGATAGTGGTGGTTCGTGTGGCAATGCTCTACCATTTTATCTACCCAGGGGCGGTCCTGAGAGGGTTGAAAGGCGTTTGCCTGAAAATTTCTGTCGTTATCCTTGAAGTCAAAGGAGTAGGTATCTAAAAGCTTTCCCTGTTTATACAGCTCCCTGCTGCATACGGCGGTCACGAGGCTGCTGTCCACTCCGCCGGACAAAAAGGTACAGATGGGAACATCGGAGAGCATTTGCAGCTTTATGGCGTCCGTCACAAGATAGCGGGTTTTTTCCACGGTGGTCTCCCAAGAATCCTCGTGTGGGCGGCTTTCCAGCTGCCAATATGCGTTTGTTTTCAGGATGGAGCCGTAGAATTCAAGATAATAGCCGGGCAGAAGCTCACACACATCCTTAAACACGCCCTTGCCGTAAGACTTGGCAGGACCCAGACCCAAGACCTCGCACAAGCCTTCTTTGTCGATGATTGCCTCCATATCCGGGTATGACAACAGTCCCTTTAATTCGGAGGAAAAAATCAGAGTATTTTGCTTAATTGTGTAGAATAAGGGCTTTACCCCTAATCGGTCGCGGAACAGAAACAATTTTTCCAAGGATTCATCCCAAATGCAAAAGGAAAAAATACCGTTTAGCTGTTTTACATAATCAATGCCATGATACAGATAGCCCAAAACTATGACCTCCGTATCGCAGCTGGTGCGGAAGGCGGCGCCCTCTTTTTCAAGCTCCTCTCTCAGCCGGGGCATATTGTAAATTTCACCGTTAAATACAATGGTGGCGCGATGGTCGCCCAGCTGTCTTGTCATGGGCTGCTGACCGTAGGATAAGTCCAGAATGGACAGGCGCACGTGTGCCAGTCCGCAGTGCCTTGAAAGGTACACGTCCTCTTCGTCGGGGCCCCTGTGTTTTTGCAAACGGTTCATTTTCTGGAGCGCTGCGTACCATTTTCCGGCATTCTCCCGGTAGTTCATAGAAAAATTGCTAAAGCCTGCTATTCCACACATATCACTTTATTTTCCTTTCCTGTTAATATAAAAGCCTTACAAGGCTGTTGTCTCTAGTGTGCTGACCGCTTGGCGCTTGGCTAAACAGTCGGTCGGCACGCTGGCTGTGGCAAGGTCTCTGCTGCTTAATTACTCTTTATTTATTTTTGTTTGTGTAGCTTATAGCTCGTAGGGCAGCAGCATCGGCTGGTATTGCTTATATTCCAAGGCATGCTCCAGCGTGGGAATCAGCAGCTGTGTGTGTGCAACCAGAGAGTTGGGCTTTTTCTCCCAGTTGTCCTGTCCGAAGGGAACAAAATAAATGTTTTTTGTATTACACAAAAGTCCTATATTTTTCATATTCATACCTAGTCCATCGTTGGTGGAAATGGAAATTACCAGAGGCTTATTGTTACGCATATGCGCTTTTGCCGCCATCAGAACGGGGGTGTCCGTAATGCCGTTTGCCAGCTTTGCCGCAGTATTTCCCGTGCACGGTATAATGGCAAGGATATCCAGATATCCTTTAGGTCCGATAGGTTCTGCGCCCTCAATACAGGTAATGGGCTCCCTGCCGGTAATCGCCCGAAGCTTCAGTAAATAGTCTTCCGGATTTCCAAATCGGCTGGTAATTGTCTGGGAAGCGCCTGAAAGAATGGGATAAACGTCAGCCCCTTCTTCCACAAGCTTCAGTAATTCTATAAACATTTTGTCAAAGGTACAAAAGGAGCCCGTCAGGGCAATCCCAACTTTTTTACCTTTTAAATTCATAATAGTCCTCCAATTTATTCCGTTACACTGCATTCCTTGCAGCGCCGCAATTTGGTTTTAAAATGTCGTTACAGCTTTCCCATCACATAATCTACAAGATATCCGGCACAACTCTGTCCTGCATATTTTCCCGGTAAACCGGGGCAGTAAAGCGCTTGGAGCTTAAGAGCCTTGGCGCGCTCATAGTCTACGCCTATGCGGTTGGAAGCTATATCAATAATCATGGAATCCTTGTTCATGTTTTCCAAACAATGTCCTGTAAGCATACAGGCAGGAATAGTATTAAACAAATATTCAAAGCAACAGATTTTTTGCTGAAGCTGAGATAGAGGAAGAGTTGTAAAGCCCAAGGAGGAAGCAAGGGCCAGCTCCTTGGCATCGGAGGATGCCACCGTCACACAGGCGGACAGACCTTTTAATTTGTCGGCAAGAACCTTTCCGCATTTTCCGTAGCCAAGTACTAACACGGGGCTTCTGTGAAGCTGAGTGTCTTTATGAGAGAGTGCTTCTAAAATGGCCCCCTCGGCGGTGGCTATGGCATTATAGATGGCAAGATGTTCTTCCTTCATAAAATCATAGCAGTCAATTTCGCGTTCCTCGCAGAGCCGCCGGAAGCTTTCGGGAATAACGCCCCCGAATATTTTTTGGTGCTTTCTCAGACAGCGCTGTAGTTCGGCGAGGGAAATTTCGGGAACATCCTGCTGCGTATATAGACAGCCGTCTTTTTCAAAGGGAATTCCTCCCACAATAATAGCGGCATTTTCTAAAGCCTCCCTAAGAGAATGTACTCTGTTTTCATTAGTTACTTTTAAGGTACCATAACAGGCGACCCGATATCCCTTTTTCATAAAAATGGGTGCCATGCAGGCGGTACGCCTGTCTCCGCCAATCAGTGCAATATCAAACTTTGCCATAATTTGAAGCTCTCCGGCAACTATCAGTCACCGCCTCCCTTTGTTTACTCTTTTAAAATATGAGAATTTATGAAAAATGGTGCCTGTCATTTAAGCCTTTTGACGGCGTTTTGTATGCTGCCAAGGGTGAAATCACCTTGCGCAGGAAAGGGAAAATCTTGGGATAAAGGCCTGAGTAGCTGCTGAGGTCAAGAAAAGTGCGTGGAACCAAGGCTATATGGATTTTTTGATAAAGCGGGTATGGAAAATCCGCAAGCCGGTTAAGGCTTTGGACTACGGCTGCGGCTATGGCTTTCCGGATATGCTGCTTATGTTCTTCATGACGGAGGGAAGTACTTATACGGGCATAGATATGGCGTAAAGGTTTTTGGAAGGGGATTTCAATCAGTTCACACAATTTGTACGGCAGGGAGGAGAAAGTTATGGCGGACATATATGAGTATATCCGGGTCAGCAGCCGTGACCAGAACGAGGACAGGCAGAGGCTGGCATTCAGGGAACTGGCTATACCGGTATAGAATATTTTTATGGACAAGCAGTCAGGCAAGGATTTTGACCGTCCGGCTTACAAGAGGATGATGCGGAGGAGGAAAAAGGATGACTTGCTCTACATCAAGAGCATAGACCGGCTGGGGCGCAATTATGGGGAAATACTGGAAGGGTGGAGGATCCTCATGAAAGAGAAGGGGATTGACATTGTGCTGCAGGTGCTGTCTTTTGTGGCGGAGAATGAGCGGATGAACATCTGGCAGCGTCAGGCAGGGGATTGCGGCGGCAAAAGCAAAGGGCGTCAAGTTCGGGCGTCCGGCACTCCCTTCCCCGGATAATTTCCGGGAAATACACCGGAACTGGAGAAAGAAAAAAATAACACTCCGGCAAGCGGCGGATGCTTGCGGAATGCCGGTTGGAACATTCTATGGGAAAGCAAGAAAATTTGAAAACTCCACTTGAACAAAATAGGGCTGAAATTTGTAAATGTGTACGTTTGCAAACAGATGAATTATAGAAAAAAATAGATTATGTATTGTGAAAGATATGTTTTTATGGTAATTTGAAGTATAAATATAAAAAATAGTATTTGATTTTGTGGTATCAATAAGCATTAATGGGAAAAATCCTTTGTAAACATGGACTTTTTCACTAATTAGGACGCTCAAAGCAGCAATCATTTTTTGGCTTTTGTGACTAAATGGTGCTCTAACTTCCAACGGCAATATAAAACGATACAAGAATATATAAGGAAATATCATATCTGAGCGGTATAATCCAAATGTTAAAAACTTTCAAGAGCTATTCATCGCTTACTAATGAGCGTTGTAATAAATATAAAAATAAATATAAAAATGAAAGGACTGATTCTTTATGAAAAATAATATGTTATGTGGCTGGAGGATACACATTAAATAATCCTCCAATATTAAAATATCGGAGGAAATAAAATGAAAATAATCTATAGTGATTTATGTATTAGAAACGCAGAGGGAAAGGATTGCGAACAGCTTGCAACTTGGTGGAATGACGGAAGTGTTATGGCTCATGCAGGATTTCCTAATGGACTTGGAACAACAGCTGAAGAGATTAAAGAGCAGATTGCTAATGATAGTGATGACACAAAAAGACGACTTATTATTGAATATAGAGGAACATCAATTGGTGAAATGAGCTTCTATGTTTATGAAGGCAAAAAGGTCGAGATAGGAATCAAAATCTGCAATTCAGATTTTCAAGGGAAAGGTCTGGGACGAGTAATATTAAGTATGCTTATCGAGAAACTGTTCAGTATGGGTTATAAACTTATTTTTTTAGATACCAATCTAAAGAATACAAAGGCGCAACATGTCTATGAATTGTTAGGATTTAAAAAGATTGCCATAAATGAAAATTCATGGAAGGATCAGTTAGGAGAACTGCAGACTTCGATTGATTACGAACTCAGAGCATCTGATTTTTGCAATGCTAAATTGATTGGTTAAAACAAGAAAATTCCAGTTTATTAAAGGGTTTGGGGTATTCTCAATAAGTAAAATACTCTTATAGTAACATGCGGAAAAGAGTAATTTTTTAGAAAGAGTACCCCTTTCCTATGCTTGCTATGGAACAAAATAATTAAAAGGTGGATATTCATGGACGACTTAAAGAACACTAATTCCATGCTAGACGAAATAAAAAAAGTTTTAACAGATGCGCGCGGACGTACTGCTGTACAAGTAAATATGGAATTATTGACAGCTTATTGGAATATCGGACGGATTATCATAGAACATGAGCAGGAGAGTCAGGAAAGAGCCGCTTATGGAAGGCAGACGTTGCGGCAGCTTTCAAAGGAATTGACAAAAGAATTTGGGAAAGGATTTTCTGTTTTCAACATACAAATCAACGTCTATCTATGATTGTGTCAATCAATCCGAAATCCAAGGCTTCCTTTGCACCCATATAATTATCGCGTTCTGTAGCAAGGACAATTTCTTCAATGCTTTTGCCTGTATTTTCAGCCAAAATAGAATTTAAGCGTTTTTTACTTTTTTGTATGTGGTCGGACATAATTTTTATGTCTGTAGCCGGTCCTTGGATGCCATGACCATGAATAGCAGGCTGATGTATCATTATTTCCGCATTTGGCAAAGCAATACGTTTTCCTTTCGTACCTCCTGCTAGCAAAAAAGCTCCAAAACTGGCAGCAAGACCAATACATATTGTGGAAACATCACATTTAATATACTGCATGGTGTCATAAATAGCAAAGCCTGCCGAAACAGAACCGCCGGGGCTGTTTATATACAACTGAATATCCCTTTGGGGGTCTTGCGCTTCTAAAAACAACATTTGTGCGATAATCAAACCGGCCGAAGCATCACTTACCTCTTCTCCCAAAAAAACAATTCTGTCAGACAATAACCTCGAAAAAATATCATAGCTTCGCTCTCCTCGGTTTGTTTGTTCAATAATATAAGGGATTGTGCTCATGCCGTCAGCTTGCCTCCTGTTAGATAGTACATAAATGAGCGCTTGTTAAGCGAACCCATCATATATATCTTTGATTGTTTGGGATAGAATATGCCATTTTTCCTATAAATTTTAGGCGTGCATTCATACAATTGTCTAAAAGCCAGTGTGAAAGCCTGCTGGGAATCATAATGTGCTTCATAGGCAATCTCAACAATAGGCTGTTTTGTTTCCACAAGTTTTTGGGCGGCCAAGGTCAATCTTCGTCTTTGCATGTATTTATAAATGGTACATCCCGTCTCTTCATTAAAAACTCTGCAAATGTAAAATTTAGAATAATTTAATGCATTCGCTATCCTGTCAAGTGACAAGGCTTCGTCAATGTGCGTTTCTATATAGTCCACTACTTTTTTTACAACTATATTATTGTTCATATAGTAACACCTCTTTCTAAATTTAATATAACATAGTTTCTAAAAATAATCTTAATAGAAATTGCCCAAAATAAACAGTAAAAAACCATAGGATGCAATCCGCCTATGGCCCTCCGCTTTATGGGAAATCCATATTCAGACACAACTGCTTTCACAAAAATAAGGGTATGTCGAATGACTTCAACATACCCTTGAATTCTCAAAAACGTGATTTTACGGCATTTTTCGATTAACCGAAGTATCTCTTTAATAAGCCTTCAAATGCCTTGCCGTGTCTAGCCTCGTCACGAGCCATCTCATGAACGGTGTCATGGATTGCATCCAAGCCAAGCTCTTTAGCGCGCTTTGCAAGGTCAAACTTTCCTGCGGTTGCGCCGTTTTCTGCGTCTACTCTCATCTCAAGATTCTTCTTGGTAGAGTCGGTAACAACCTCACCCAAAAGCTCGGCAAATTTTGCTGCGTGCTCAGCCTCCTCGTAAGCAGCCTTCTCCCAGTAAAGACCGATTTCAGGATAGCCCTCTCTGTGCGCAACTCTTGCCATTGCAAGATACATACCCACCTCAGAGCACTCGCCCTCAAAGTTTGCTCTTAAATCCTTGATAATATCCTCTCTAACTCCCTGTGCAACACCTACAACATGCTCGGCAGCCCAAGTTTTTTCGCCGGCCTGAACGGTAAACTTCTCAGCGGGCGCATGACAGATAGGACATTCAGCCGGTGCGGCGTCTCCTTCATGAACATAACCACATACTTGACATACAAATTTCATAAACTTAATCTCCTTTTCCTTTTAAATAAAATTTAACTATAGGATTATAGTTCATTGTTTCCTATAAGCTAAAATATTTCCTGAGCACTTTCGTAATATAAGATTTATTACGAGGTTTGGGGTACTTTGGCACAAGCTCCGCAGGTGCCGTAAAAATAAGTGACATGTCCTGCAATTGTGCCATCAAAGCCTGCGCCTGCAATATCGGTAATATCCTCTATACTCTTCATCTCCAAATCAATTACGCTACCGCATTCTGTGCAGACAAAATGATAATGAGGAGAAGTATCGGCATCAAAATGATCCACACCATCGCCTAATCGAAGACGTTGAATCTCGCCGATGTCGGCTAAAAGTGTCAGATTACGATATACGGTTCCAAGGCTGATATTAGGATTCTGCTGTCTTACGTTCATATAGACAACATCAGCAGTGGGATGATCCTTTCTACCCATAAGAAAGGCTTTAATCATATCTCTCTGCTTACTGTGCTTTAGCGCCATACACGCTCCTTTCTAAAAATCAGTAATCATTACTGTTTTTATTATAATGATTTTTTCGCATATGTCAATATATTTGGCAAAACATTTTATATTTTTTTAATGATACGGTATGATTGTTTTTACACATTTTAGAAAAGAATGTGGTATACTTAAATATGTTTATGGAAAACAAATTGTTTGATGCCTTTGACGAAAGCGAGCCTAAATAGAAAATGAAATTTAAAACACGGTTAAAAGTAACCTTTATAAGTATTATACTGCTCCCTCTGTTTTTGACCATTCTGGCATTTATGATAATAGGTATTTATTTGGTGAATATACAGAAGGGCTATGGTATTCAAGATCTTAATTATGCCATAATATCCGAAAACGTCAAGGAGTTTATCAATACTACCGACAAGGCGTATGATGTTTTGCAAGAGCAGATACACAAGGATGCCTCGAAATTGGAGGATAAAGCTTATTTGGAAAATATTAATTCCAAGGTTTCCAGAAAGTCTACCTTTTTAATAGTAAGAAAGGAGGACAGCCTGTATTACACGGGAAACGAGGCAGCGGCAAGGGTTTTGTTCCCTAAGCTGCCGAGCTATGGAGAGGGGGAGCTGTCTGAGGATTCAGGATATTATTTTGATGAGTTGGAAAAGTATGTAAAGCAGCTTGACTTTACATTTTCCGACGGTTCCGAGGGAAGTGTTTTTGTGATTACCAGAATGCACACCTTGATTTCCAAGCATTTACTTATTGATATGTTTGTCGCCATTGTGTTGATTCTGGTCTTTACCAGCTTTATGCTGACGCAATGGATTCATAAAGGGGTGTTTACGCCTATTAATGAGCTGAATGTGGCGATGCGCAAAATTAAAAGCGGTAATTTTGACTATATCCTTCAGACTGACGCCAAGGGTGAAATCGGGGACTTATACCGAAATTATGAGGATATGCGGCTGCGCCTGAAAGAATCAACAGAGGAAAATATACAGCACGAGAAGCAGAATAAAGAGCTTGTCAGCAACATTTCCCACGACCTAAAGACTCCCATTACCGCTATAAAGGGTTATGTGGAGGGGATTATGGACGGCGTGGCGGATACGCCGGAAAAGATGGATAAATATATTAAAACCATCTATAATAAAGCAAATGATATGGATAGACTGATTAATGAGCTGACGGTCTATTCGGGGATTGACAATAACCGTATTCCATATAATTTCCACCGTATTAATGTGGCTGATTACTTTGGAGATTGTGTGGAGGAGGTAGGACTGGATTTGGAGTCCAAAAACATTGAGTTAAATTATTCCAATTTGGTGGAACCTGACACTGTTGTCATTGCTGACCCGGAGCAAATGAAAAAGGTTATCAATAACATTATCAGCAACAGCGTAAAATATATGGATAAGCTGCACGGAGAAATAGATATCCGCATTCTGGACGAGGTGGATTCCATACGGGTTGAAATTGAGGATAACGGTAAGGGCGTCGCCCAAAAGGATTTACAAAAAATTTTCGAGCGCTTTTACCGTACTGACGCCTCCAGAAATTCGGCTCAGGGGGGAAGCGGAATCGGGCTTTCCATTGTAAAGAAAATTATAGAAGACCATGGTGGATATATTTGGGCAACCGGTAAGGAAGGCGAAGGAATATGTATCCACTTTGTGCTTCGTAAATATATAGAGCTGCAGAGTGAACAATAAATTTTCATGTTAAAGCTTGTGTCCGTGCTGCAACACAAGCCTGCCATAAGCGTAGTATGGGCAAAGACGATTATTGACAGCAGCGCAGAAGTGAGGGAATATATGAGTAAAATATTAATTATTGAGGACGAGGTAGCGATTGCGGATTTGGAGAAGGATTATCTGGAGCTGAGCGATTTTGAGGTAGATATCTGTAATACCGGCGATGAAGGCTTAAAGACAGCGCTGCAGGGTGTTTACGACTTGGTGATTTTGGACTTGATGTTACCCGGCATGGACGGCTTTGAGGTGTGTAAGCGCATTCGTGAGGAAAGAAATATCCCTATTTTAATGGTATCCGCAAAGAAGGATGATATTGATAAGATTAGAGGCTTGGGATTAGGAGCCGACGATTATATGACGAAGCCTTTCAGCCCCAGCGAACTGGTGGCAAGGGTAAAAGCCCATATGGCACGTTATGAGCGTTTGGTGGGAACGAACCAAAGACCGCAGAACGATATAGTAGAGATTCGAGGAATCCGTATTGACAAGACGGCGCGTCGGGTTTATGTGGACGGAGAAGAGAAATCCTTCACTACCAAGGAATTTGATTTGCTAACCTTCCTTGCAGAAAATCCTAATCATGTTTTTACCAAGGAAGAGCTTTTCCGGGAAATATGGGATATGGACTCTATCGGAGATATTGCCACGGTAACGGTGCATATTAAGAAAATCCGTGAGAAAATTGAAAAAGATACTGCGAAACCCCAGTATATAGAGACGATTTGGGGAGTAGGGTATAGGTTTAAGGTATAGCGGTTTTCGTATGGCAGCAAAAAAGCCGGACTGTTTTTTGACGGCAGTCTGGCCTTTTTGTGCCCGGAATATATGAACGAGACGTATTTTATTTATGTATAAAATAATTTCGTATCCATTTTCCGGATTCATTTAAATCATCCTCAGTCCATTCGGAGGTTGCTGTGGAGGAAGGAAGAAATACGCTGCTGCTTTCGTCCTTATTGGCAAGATTCCAGCAAAAGAAGCTTATGTTATATTTTTCTATTAGCTCCAACCATTTCTCGGTTTGTTCAAAATCGTTGGCTCCGTTGCCGGATGCGTCGCACATGCCGAATTCGCTCACAAACACAGGAAGCCCTTTTCCCACACACTCCTCCATACGGGAGCGAAGGTCATCCTTATGAGTGGCGGCGTAGAAATGCAGCGTATACATAATATTGTCAAATTCTAATGGGGAAGCAGCCGCCTGATGGATATCCTGACTCCATGTAGGACTTCCCACAAGAATCACGGCGTCACTGTCGTTTTCCCGTATAATAGGAATTATTTCGGAGGCATATGCCTTTATGTTATCCCAGGTTGCAGAACCGTTGGGCTCGTTGCAAATTTCATATAATACATTTTCATAATCTGCGTAATCGGAAGACATTTCGCGGAAAAAGGCGACAGCGTCTTCCTTATATACATTGGGGTCCTGATCGTTTAAAACATGCCAGTCAATTATTACATACATACCCAGTTCGGAGGCATATTCCACACCGCATTTAACCAGTTCCTTCAGCGATTCTTTGTCTCCGCCGCTGCAATAGCCGCCATATTCGGCGGTGTACATGGCAAGCCGTATGCAGTTAGTGTTCCAGTCGTTCCTTAGGGTGCGGAATGCGTCAAGGTTCACATATTGGGGAAACCATGCGATTCCGTGGGTGGACATACCATAAAGCTGGAATTTTTCACCGTTTTTGTCCACTAAGTCCGTACCCTTGACGCTGAGAGCGCCATGTAAGGATACCGGGGTCGAGCCTTCATTTGTCATATTGTTTTCCTCCTGAATCAACTGCTCATCAATGGATTTTTCTGCTGCGGGCGTCTCTTTTGGGGTTTCGGTCGAAGGTAGAATTACAGGCTGTGGGGCGGTTTCTTCCGAATCTTCCACAGAGGCTTCAGCCGAAGAACAGAAGGAATTTTCTTCTGCATCGGAAGAAGTCAGGGGCGGGCTGCCCTTTGCGCAAGCGCATATGCCGCATAAGAGTAAAAAGAATATTAAGGACAAACGAAATTTCTTAAGCTTCATAAGGACTCTCCTTCTCAAATAGATATATTTTAAAAATTATATTTCCAGTATAGGATAAGTTCCTGCATTTATCAATCCAATGTAACAGCTTAAGCGCGTTTATTTTTACCTAAGCCAAATACTTTGAATTTTACCTGCATTGACTTCCTGCCGTAAAAAGCTTACAATATAAGAAATATACGGACATTAGGAAAGGAAGAGCGGACATGTTAAAGCAAGTTTCAATATATGCAGAAAATAAAAAAGGAACCATGCAGGCAATCACAGGAATTCTTTTGGAGCAGGAGATAAATATATTAGGCTCCGTTACCAATGACAGCGCTGAATACGGCATTATTCGCATGGTGGTATCCGATCCGAATAAGGCGTGCGAGGCATTAAATAAGGCAGGATATTTATCCCGTTTAACTGATGTGATAGGCGTGGAGGTGGAAGATGAGGTAGGTAATCTGCACAAGCTTCTTTTAGACCTTCAGGAGAGTAATATTAACGTAGATTATATTTATTTGTCCTTTAACAGAGATTCCGGCAAGCCCATTATGGTATTCCACTGTGAGGATACCGGAGAGGTGAGGGCCTGTCTGATAGGTAAGGGTTATTCCGTTCTGTAGAGGGAACGGGAAATTGCGCCCTGCGACAATAGGGGTCGGAGCTTAAAGTATGTCGTAAGGGCTTTTATTACGGTAAACGGTTCTGACAGGGAGGGTGGTATGCTGCCGGAGTTGTTTTTAAAAAGAATGCAGGAAATGCTGGGAGACGAATATGAGGCTTTCCTGCAAGTCTATGAGCAGGAAAAATATCAGGCGCTGCGCCTGAATGGATTAAAGAAAAACAATGACGGGGATAGTGCGGCGAAGGTGTTGGCGCCCCGGGGAGAGGCTTGTGAGGAGCCTCTTTTTTTCCATGGAGAGAAATCAGTGTTTCATTTGAAAAGCGTGCCTTGGGCGAAGGACGGCTATTATTATGAAAAGGAAGATATGCCGGGCAGGCATCCGTATCATGAGGCAGGGCTTTATTATATTCAGGAGCCCAGCGCTATGGCGCCGGTCACGCTTTTAGAAGCAAGTCCGGGAGAGAGGGTTCTTGATTTGTGTGCGGCGCCCGGAGGCAAGAGCACGCAGATAGCCGCTGCAATGCAGGGAGAGGGATTGCTCGTGAGTAATGAGATTCATTCTGCCAGAGCAAGGATTCTCTCGGAAAATATAGAACGAATGGGCGTTCGCAATGCCTGTGTGACAAATGAGACGCCCAGACGGCTGACGCAAGTATTTCCCCAATTCTTTGATCGTATTTTGGTGGATGCCCCCTGTTCCGGGGAAGGGATGTTCCGCAAGAACGAGGAAGCGTGTGAGGAATGGAGTCTTGAAAATGTAAAGCTGTGTGCGGACAGACAGGACGAAATCTTGGATTGTGCCGCGCAGATGCTGCTCCCCGGAGGCAGACTGGTTTATTCTACCTGTACCTTTGCACCTGAGGAAAATGAGGGCAGTATCAGCCGTTTTCTGAAAAGACACCCGGACTTTTCCGTGGCGGTAATACACAAGGACAGGCTTTTTCATACAGCGGGTAAGGCATATTTGGACGGAAGGCGCGAGTATCTTGAAGGGAGCGAAGAAGCGGGGGCAGATGACGTACAGGTCAAGGCAAATACCGATTTGTGCGGGGGAGCATCAGGAGAGACAATGAGGCTTTCAGAAACCCTGCGTCTATGGCCCCATCATATTCAGGGAGAAGGGCATTATGCGGCTGTTTTGGAAAAGGAAGGCTTTGTTCCAGACAACTATTTACCCGCGTCGCCGGGCGGTCCGGTCAAGGAAGCAAGCAGGAAGGATTTGGAGGAATTTACGGCGTTTTGCAAGGAATTTTTAAATGTGGAGTTGCCGGGGAAACACATAAAATTTGGAGAACATATTTATTTGGCGCCGGAGTATATGCCGGATCTGCAGGGGCTTAAGGTGGTGCGTCCGGGGCTTCACATGGGAACGATGAAGAAGAACCGCTTTGAGCCCTCCCATGCTCTTGCTTTGGCCATTGCTCCTATGGATGTAAAAAACGTGTGGAATCTGTCCTCGGAGGATGATGCGGTAAAGGCTTATTTGAACGGACAGACCTTTGCCGCCTCCGGTGAAAAGGGCTGGTATTTGATTTGTGTGGACGGCTTTAGCCTTGGCTGGGGAAAGCTGGCGGGGGGTATTATGAAAAACCATTATCCGAAGGGCTTGCGAAAAAGCTTATGAAGCCTATAGGAAGCGCTATAGGGGGCAGCTCGATGAAAGGTTTGCAGGGAAGGAACGGATATCGGCATGAAAACGGAAATTCTGTATGAGGACAAGCATATTATGGTAGTATGGAAGCCTGCAGGTTTGGCAACTCAGAGTGCCAAAGTGGGAGAGCAGGATGTGGTCAGTGAGTTAAAAAAATATTTAACTACACAAGAGAAGGCAGGGCAGGCGGTGTATTTAGGCGTTATCCACCGTTTGGATCAGCCGGTGGAAGGTCTATTGGTATTTGCAAAAAAACGGCAGGTGGCAGCAGAACTGACGTCACAGCTACAAAGGGGGATTCTTGAAAAGCAATATTACGCAGTGCTCTGTGGAAAACCATCCCATGGGGAGGCAGAGCTTGTGGATTATTTATATAAGGATAAGAATAATTTTGCCAATGTGGTTACCGAGGCTTGGGAGCAGTATCCTCAGGCAAAGAAAGCAATTTTACAATATAAGGTTTTGGAGGAGATTATTGTTCCGCAAGAGCTTGCTCTGGCGGATATTCATATTGAGACGGGGCGGTTTCACCAGATAAGGGCGCAGATGGCGCATGCAGGACTGCCTCTTTTGGGCGACGGCAAATATGGAGGGCAGCAGACGGCTTTGTTAAGCCGCAGCCTTGACGTCTCGCATATTGCTTTATGCGCGTACAGACTGGAATTTTTACATCCTGTAAGTAAAAAGCGGTCTTTTTATGAAATGAAGCCGAAAAGCAGAGCATTTTCTTTTTTCCAAATGTATTTATGTAAATAATAGCGCTTTATATACCGATATACATTATGTCTAAGCAGGTATTAAAAGCAGCCTGATATCAGAGGAGGAAGGCTCGGTTAGGAAATTCTTTATTATGGAAGAAAAGAGGCGGACATTATGAGGGTAGAAAAGAACATTACTGTTTTTACAGGGGATACACGGAATGAAGGCGGCGTTGATAAAGCACAGAGAAATGATTCCGCTCAAGAAAAAAAGAATAAAACAATTTTTGCAGGAGATCTTAACGGTGACTTTAATCTTCGCGACAGAATACAGCAGAAAAAGGAAGATGCAAGAAAGCAGGCAATGAAGCTTGTCAGCGACGCGTGGAACAGCGAGCAGGCTATAGAAGACGACCTGAATTCCAGACGTCGGCATATTAAAGAGCTTGAACAGCAAAATGAAGGAATGCTGGCTGAGATTAAGGATATTGAAAAGCAGCAGGAGGACTTGAAGGGAGTTTATGGGGTTGCGGATGATAGTCAGGAACAAAAGGATTTGGAAATCCTAAGAAAGAGAAAATATGGGGATGAGCTGACCAAGGAGGAGACCAAGAGGTATGGAGAGATTGCTTCCATGGAGCCAACCGAATATCAGCTAAGACAGTTGGAGCTGGATGGACTTGCTCAGGACAAAAGGCTTCAGATAGAGAAGAACGAGCAGGGAATTATTGTGGAAAACGCTGTAATCAGGGGTACGAAGCAGGAGCTTAGAGGCTTGAAAAGGAGTCCTATGCAGGATGCAACCGCGCAGGCGCAGAAGATTATGGAGGCGGCAAGCGACGAGATTGTGGGTATGGTAATGCAGGACGCAAAGGAGCATTTGGACGAGGAGCAGGCAGAAAGGGAAGAGAAGGCAGAGGATATCAAGGAACAGAGAGAGGAACAGGAGGAGATTCTTGAGAAGCGTCAGGAGCGAGAGGAAGAACTGGAGGAGCTGACAGAAGCGCTGCCTATGGATGAGATGTTAAAGCTTGAAGACGCCAAGACAGATTTACAGCAAGAAGTACAGAATATTGTAGATAAAATGAAGCTGGTTGCCGAAGACATTAAGGGAAGTATGGTGGATGCCAGCATATAAATTAAAAAGTGCAAAATGCATTGATATATGAGTAATATGAATATTATTAAATAAAAAATCTATACTAATTTTTTATGAAGGCCGAGATAGAGGACAAATTTGCGCGATGCGTCTACGCATATAGCGCTTTGGCATGGAGGATTAGTATGATAGAGCAAATTAAAAAAAGTAAAGTATCAATACTGCTTCTTTTGATAGGAGCAGTATATTTTTTTCTGAAATATATATCCCCGCTGGTAGCGCCGGTGCTGGTAGCAATGCTTTTTGTGACGATATTCGGGCCTTTTTTAAAAAAAATACAAAAAAAGCTTCACATACACAGACAGATAGGAGCAATCGGATTGCTTTTGATTGCAGGACTGATATTGGCCGTGCTTGTCTGGATTTTGTTTTCTTGGATTATGAGCGGTCTTCCACAATGGATTGAAAATCTGGATGTATGGGAAAAAGAAATTACCGTTATTGTAAAGGACGTCTGCGGCGGTATCGGGCAGACCATCGGAATTGACAGCGTTTATTTAGAAAATACGCTTTTACACAGCATGCAGGAGGGGATCGATTATATACAGCTTCATGCCGTACCGGATGTTATTTCCTATTCTTGGGAGTATGCTAAGCTTTTGGCTGCATTAGGCGGATTTATGGTGACGTTTATTATAGCGGCGGTGCTTTTGGCGAAAGATTATGACGAAATCATGAATCGTATGCTGGACAGGGAAGAGTGCCACATGATGCTGGAGGTTATCTGCGGAATTATTCGTTATATTGCTACTTTTGTGAAGGCGCAGATGATTATTCTGATTATTATTGCAAGTACCTGTGCCGTAACCTTGGGTATAAGCCGCTTGGAGCACGGAGTTCTTTGGGGTATTCTGGCGGGAATATTGGACGTGCTTCCATTCATCGGAACAGGCGTTGTACTTATTCCTATGGCGGCGGTGCAGCTGTTTTACGGTAGTTATGGAAAGGCAGTTATTTGTGTTATATTGTATGTAGTGTGCATATTCCTGCGTGAAATTCTCGAGCCCAGATTGATTGGGCGAAAAATAGGCGTATCTCCTATTGCCGTGCTCGTATCGCTTTATGCCGGTATTCAGCTTTTCGGGGTATGGGGAATCATCAAGGGTCCGTTGGGATTTATTATTATTTATCAGACCTATTTAAGCCTGCAAAGGCGCTGGGAGGAGAAAAAAAGCCATAGTTGACGAAAAATATTTCAAGGCTTATCATAAATGTATCAAAAAGGCGGGGTATATTTATGAGCAATCACACGAATCATCGAAAAGTTGAAACGGAATCTGTATGGGAATCCTTTTACGGGTTTTTTCAATATTTGTTAAACGGAATTATTTGGATTTATATGTTTTTGATGTTGACGGTTATGCCCTTTTATTATACACAGGGATATGTAACCATTGGAACGGACAAGGCCGTTTTTTTCTGCCAGTGGAGCGTCAGGCTGGGAAAACTTTTGGCGCCGGTGTTTGCCGCTTATTGTGTGTTGGGATTCATAAGGTATATTCATAAACAAGGACCGACTGGTATAAAAGCTTTGAAAATGGGTAACCTGCTGTCACTTTGCAGAGGGAGATTTTCCGTTACGGATATTTTTGCGGTGTTTTTTGGCATAAGTCTTTTATTGTCTTATACCTGTTCCGATTACAAGGAGCAGGCATTATGGGGAGCCGCAGGCTGGTATATGGGACTTATTCCCCAGATAATAATGCTTGTTGCATATTTTTTGATTTCCAGAGCATGGATCAAGAGTAAACGGTTTTTCTTGTTGCTTTTTTCGGCGTCTGCCGTTGTGTTTGTTTTGGGATATCTGAACCGTTTCGATATTTACCCTATTGAAATGGAGGCTCAAAATCCTTCTTTTATTTCCACTATAGGCAATGCAAATTGGTATTGCGGCTATTTGGTGTCCGTATTTTTCGGAGGTATTATAATGCTTTGGCAGGGAGGCTGTAAAAGGTGGCAGAAGGGCTTGTTATGGACGTATGCTTTTATCGGATTTGCCAGTTTGACGACGCAGGGAAGCGCTAGCGGTATTTTTACAATGGCGGTAATTCTTGTGGTTCTATTTCGGCTTTCCGGTGTTGACGGTAAAAAAATGCAGAATTTCTGGCAGATAGCATTAATTTTATCTGGGGCATGCATGTTGACTTATATAATCAGAACGCTGTTTTTTGGAGAAATAAACATAAGGGAAGACTTTGTAAATTTGTTTACGGGAAGTGTTTTTGCGGTAATAATGACATTGGTGTCGGTGATACTGTTTATGCTTGTTCTTTATTTGAATGGCAGGGGAAAGTATTCCCAAAAAGCAGGCGGTTATGCATCAAGGATGATCTTTGGGGCGGTTTTGGCGTTATTCGTGATTTTTACGGCGCTTATTGTATTTAATACTTTGTGTCCGGGTAAAATAAGCGCTTTGTCAGAGAGCAGGCTGTTTACCTTTTCCCAAAGGTGGGGGAATGACAGGGGGGCAACTTGGACGGCGGGAGTTATGTGCTTTTTAGAGCAGGACGGTTTACATAAGCTGGTAGGCATAGGACCAGACTGCATGTCGGGCTTTCTGTATCAGGAGGGCAGCGAGGAGCTGCTGGAGCTGGTGAGGAGCCGTTTCGGAACGGCTACCCTGACAAACGCCCACAATGAATGGCTCACCGTTTTGGTGGATTTGGGATTATTTGGCGCCGTAAGCTATATCGGAATGATAATAAGCGCTATTGTACGTTATATAAAGGCGGGAAAAAAGAATGGAATTGTAGGAGCATGCGGCTTTTGCCTGCTGGCATATACGGTAAACAATATGTTTAGCTTTCAACAGGTCATGAATATAACTACGATTTTTATTATATGGGGAGTGGGAGAAGCTTACCTTAGAAGCGGCAAAGCTTCTCCTGACTCTGTTACATAATTTAATTTTTAAAGATGGCGCGGGCAAAATTATTTAAACCGCTTTTGATTGCCTGTGCGTCATGGTCTGCATCCGGCACTTCATACCAAGTATGAGCCACTTGGTTTGCTTTAAATATATTATGATAGCTCTCGGGGAACTTGCCTACGGTTCCGTCCTTTGTTCCGCAGCATATCATTAAGACGTCCGGCTCGAATTCTTTACCGGAAAAGGTAAGCTCACTCTCTTTCATCTGTCCGGGATGAGTCATCGCCCAGTCCTCGCCGGGAGTAAGCCCGGGAGCCGGAGCAATGGCTCCCACGTAGGCGAATAAATCAGGTCTGCTCAGACCGATGAACAGCGTCTCCCTGCCGCCCATGGAGAAGCCGGCGATGGCCCTGCTTTCTCTGTCGGAAAGCAGGGAATAATTTTCTGCCATATAAGGTATAAGGTCATTTACCAAGTCATTTATAAAATTGTCATAGGGTGCGACGCTCTCAGCATTAAATGCGGGCTGCTGCTTGGGATCGGCGGTAGCATACATGTTGGGGAGCACGACAATCATTTCTTCTGCCAGCCCGTCTGCCGCTAAGTTACCCATTATCTCTACAAGCTTCACATTTTCATCATTGCTAAATGAGTATTCGTCTCCGAAAATACCGTGCAGCAGATATAATGCGGGATATTTTTTGGAATCGTCATAGTTTGCGGGAAGCAGAATATTTACGCCGCGGTCGAGTCCTGTGGTATTTGAGTGATAGGTCCGGTGTACAATAGTTCCGTATGCTACACTGTCTCGTTTTTCGTAAACAGAGGACGGGCAGTCCTCCATAATATTTATACCGTTCATAATAATTGTTTCCCTTTCTGCCTCTTGCCTGCTACTGACCTCAACGGCGGAGCCTTCAGCTTCATCCTGCGTGTTGGTATTCTCCGCTGTGGTCCTTTGTTGTTTCAGGTCGATAGAGGAATCTGCGTGTGCATTACTGCTGCAGCCCGTAAGCACAAGGGCGGCAAGTAAAGAAGCACAAAATCTTTTCATTTTCCTTAGGTTTCCTCCCGTCTAAGATTGTGCGGGCTGAAAAAATATCTGCAGGGCATGATAGAGGTGAAGCTGCCATGCTTTCATATCGTGAACCCCGCCCGGTATGGTGAAAAAGTCATAATTTTTGCCTTGAACAAGCTGGGGGCACATGGGAACGACTCTGTCCATAATGTCCTTATGCTCCAGATAAGCAATATCCTTATCTCCGTTACAGCAGAAAAGGTAATCCAGCCGTAAGCCCTTGCTTTCCGCGTCTGCGAGAGTCTTGCGGATACGTTCCACCTCCGCGTCACGGTTACCGTTAGGCCCGCAGCAGCCGGAGAAGGGACCGTACCATGAGAATAAGTCAAAATTATTGTAAAATGCCGCCCTATAGGTGGTCATGGAGCCTAAGGAAAGACCTGCAAAAGCTCGGTGACTGCGCGTTTTAATTAGGTTTTCCTCAGATACATCGCCCCCTGCATAGGTAGAAAATGTGGATTCGATGGCGGGAATCAGGTCCTTACGCAGCTCGTGGCAAAAGTGCTCGGTGATATGCTCGGCGTTTTTGTCGGCCTCCTCTTCGCCTCTGTAATAGGTTGGAGCAACGATGATACAAGGCTCGCATATCTTTCTGGCAATCATATTATCCAATATCACAACAGTATCGGGAAACATTTTAAACCACCAGTCCTCGTTGACGCCGCCGCCGTGCAGAAGGTATAAAACGTTATATTGCTTATCGGAGTCGTATCCGTAAGGCAGGTATACCCATGCTCCTTTATGTAGTGTGTGATTGTTTTCTGCCTCGTAGGTTTGCGCATCATAAGTAAATCTTTTTACTTCACCATGCATAGTCGTTTCCTGCAACATATTGGCAGGAAGTTCATAAACAAATTCCATAATTATAATTCCTTTCTGTCTTAATGGTTAAAAAGTAAATATCATTTTATTTATTGTATCAAATTGCCTCATAATTGACTAGTCGAAAATTAAGCTTCTTTAGGCGGCAGAGCATAACTGGAAGGGATTATATCGTAGGAAAACTGAAACTCCAAGGCGATAAGCATTGACCTTAAATATTATTTTGAAGTATAATGTACATTAGCTGAATGTCAATAATATGGAAGAGAGGAACAAAGCATTGAGACAGTTTTTTGGAATGAGTCAGACCGGAGATTTGAAAGAGGCTGTTCGCGGATTGAGTAATCCTCAATTGATTATGCTGATATCTAACGGTGAACAGTTTGAAATGCATGTAAAGGAGTTGGAAAAGCTTTACCCCCAGATACCTAGCATAGGATGCATCGGTATGAGTTATGACACTAAAATAGTGGAGAAGGGTGTGAGTGTAATCGCCTTTTTAGACGGAGTCAGCGCAGCGGCCAACGTATTGGAAAATGTATCTTCCATGCCGGTGAAATACATAAAGCGCTTGGAGCAGGATGTGGAAAAGGTGAACGGCTCGTGGGAGAATACCGTCTGCATTGATTTTTGCTCAGGAAACGACGCCTGCGTATTGACTACTATTTACAGCGTATTGAAGTATAAGAATATTTCACTGGTAGGAGGTACGGGGGACGCCGGTAAGGTATCTGCCAACGGTAAGGTGTATAGCGACGCCGTAGCGTATGCAATTGTCAAAAACAATAACGGAAGAGTAAAAGCTTATAAAGAAAATATTTATCATCAGATGGGAAATTACTCTTTTATCGCATCAAGAACCGACAAAGCCAACTACACAATAGGGGAATTGAACGGAAGACCTGCAAAGCAGGTATATCAGGATATTCTTCATGTGACGGAAAAAGAAATTCTGACACAGACCTTCAAGAATCCCTTTGGCAAGGTCAACGGGAACGACACTTGTATCATATCCATAAAGGAGGTTAACGGAAACGCATTGACATGCTTCCGTCAGGTAAATGATTCGGATGTACTTATCCTGTTGGAGCTGGGTGATTATCAGGCGATTGTAAGGAATACCATCGAGACAATTCGTAAGGATTTCCCCAAAATTTCGGCAGTATTTTCCGTGAACTGTCTGTTCAGGTACTTATTGTTTAACGATAACAACTATATGCAGAAGTATTTGCAGGAAATGTCGGTCTTAGGCAATCATGCAGGCTTCGTAGGATATGGTGAGCATTATAACAATCGATTTGTCAATCAGTCTATGACTTGCGTTGTATTTGAATAAGGGAGGGAAGAAAAATGCTATTTAATAATAAGGCACAAAATAAGGAGAAAGACCTATATCCGGTATTGCATGTAGCAAACAGCTTAAGAGAATATGAAAGGGAGCTGATGCACATTGAGGTGGATTCTCTGCGGGAGCTCAGTATGGTGAGCAGCTCCTTTGGCAGTGTTCTGAGCGGAGCGGATAATTTTCAGGAGACGCTACAGAATTTTGATCAGACCTTTTCAAATATTAATCAGGTATCCGGTCAATTTGAAACCGTAAAGCAGGATATATCCCAATCCGTGATTCAGGCGCAGGACGAGGTAGAGGAATTAAAGAACAGTTCCCTACAGGTAGAAACATATTTTAACGAGATGGAGAGCACATTTGAGGATTTTCAAACGGCAGTTAAAAAAATAAAATCTTGTATGAATAAAATAGTATCTATTGCCGATCAGACGAACATTCTGGCGCTTAATGCCTCTATTGAAGCAGCCAAAGCAGGAGAACGGGGAAAAGGCTTTGCGGTGGTAGCGGAAGAAGTAAAAAGTCTTGCGGATGAGATTAAGAATCTTGTGGCTGAGGTGGATTTGGGTATCAATGATGTGGAGCAGGGAACGGATAAGCTGAACGCCAGCATTGGCACTTCGCGGCAGGCCTTAAGTCAGAGTCTTGAAAAGGTCGATGAAACCTATGAAATGTTTGATAATATTACGCAGGCGGCGGAGAATGCCACATCGGTTCAAACAGAAATTAACGGAGTTATCGATGAGTCAAAGCTTGCGCTTCAGGCGTTGTGCAAATATTTTGACAAGATAAAAAAGCAGTATCAGGAAGTGGTGCAGCATATCAATCATGCAAAAAACTTGGGAACTACCAAGAGCAGTATGTTTGAGGATGTGGACAATATGCTGTCACAAATTGAACCTGTTATAAAAGACTGTTCCAACTAATGAAAACCGTTCCAATTAATATATAGGAGAATACAAAACAAAAAAACAACCCCTCTAAACAAGGGGTTGTAATCGTCGGCGCGACGTGATTCGAACACGCGACCTCTGCGTCCCGAACGCAGCGCTCTACCAAGCTGAGCCACGCGCCGATTCCCAACATTAAAATAATAAATAAAAAGTAGTTGATTGTCAAGCAAAAAAGAATAATATATGAAAAAAGTGAGCAAATAATGAAATACGGATTATACTTGGAGACAAGCATAGGGCGGCTTTATATGGAGCAGGAGGATGAATTTCTGGTAGGTCTTGGAAGAGCCAAAGCTTTGGAGGGAGTAAAGCTGCAGGAAACTCCTTTTTTAAGAAATGTGGCTGAGGAAATAAAGGAATTTTTAAACGGCTGTCGTAAAGGCTTCGACATTCCCATATATAGGAAGGGAACGGAGTTTCAGAGAAGAGTCTGGCAGGAGCTTTTGGAGATTCCTTATGGAGAGACAAGAAGTTATGGAGAGCTTGCGGCTAAAATAGGCTGCCCGGCGGGAGCAAGGGCAGTAGGTCAGGCGTGTAACCGAAACCCCATAATGATCATTGTGCCTTGTCACAGGGTGATAGGAAAAGACGGGAGAATGATTGGTTTTGGGGGAGGTCTTGATGTGAAGGAGAGACTGTTGAACTTAGAGAAGCATTACAGAAGCGCAAAAATAGAGAAATGAGGAAAACCATGTATCATACAATAGTTACTTTGAAAAAGGGAGAAGGCCGCACCCTCAAAGCAGGCGGTATGTGGGTGTATCATAATGAAATTGACACTATTATGGGAGCTTTTGAGAACGGTGACATTGTGACCGTGCAGGATTTTGACGGTTATTTTATGGGATATGGCTTTATTAATATTAAGTCGAAAATTACGGTACGCATTTTGTCACGCAAAAAAGAAGCTGTCATAGATGAGGCGTTTATGGAGAGGCGTGTAAGAGCTGCATGGGAATACCGTAAGCAGACTATCGACGTCGGAAGCTGTAGATTGATTTTTGGCGAGGCTGATTTTTTGCCGGGGATTGTCATTGATAAATTTGCAGACGTGCTGGTGGTGGAATCTCTTGCCCTTGGCATTGACAGGTGGAAGAATACGATAGTAGATGCCTTAAAAAGGGTACTGGACGAGGATGGAGTTGCCATCCGCGGGGTATATGAGAGAAGCGACGCCAAGGTGCGTCTTCAGGAGGGCATGGAGCGTCACAAGGGTTTTATAGGAGAATCCTTTGATACCCGGGTGGAGATTGTGGAAAACGGCGTACATTATATTGTGGATGTGGAGGACGGTCAGAAGACGGGATTTTTTCTGGACCAAAAAAACAATCGTGCCGCCATTCATCGTTTTTGTAAGGGTAAGGAAGTATTAGACTGCTTCACACACACGGGCTCCTTTGCTCTGAACGCAGGTATGGCAGGCGCTAAAAGTGTGCTGGGTGTGGATGCCTCGCAGCTTGCAGTGAATCAAGCCACAGAGAATGCCATACTGAATCATTTGGAGGATAGAGTTACTTTTCAGTGCGCCGATGTATTTGAGCTGCTTCCGGCATTGGAGGAAGCAAAAAGAAGCTTTGATGTGGTGATTCTGGATCCCCCCGCGTTTACCAAATCCCGAGGTTCCGTGAAAAATGCCGTGAAGGGTTACCGTGAGATTAATCTTCGCGGATTGAAGCTTGTCAGGAACGGAGGCTTTCTCGTTACCTGCTCCTGTTCTCATTTCATGGAGCCGGAGCTTTTTGCCAAAACTATCAAAGAAGCCGCAGCAGGAGCGCATAAAAGGCTGCGGCAGGTAGAATTTAGAACGCAGGCATGCGACCACCCCATATTGTGGGCGGCGGATCAGTCATATTATCTGAAATTCTACATTTTTCAGGTGGTAAATGAACCATAGCGCATTTACTTATATTTTTCGGTTCGCCCTGCGCAGCTTGTCCATCAATCTTGTGTAGGCTTTGGTAATTCCCGTATGCCCCGTGATCCAATAGCAAACCTCGGCTAGAATTACGCCGCCTATCACGTCCACCATAACATGCTGTCTGGTGGCAAGTGTGGAAAAGAATACCGCAATTGCCGCTGCGAAAGAAAAGCCACGATACAAAAGAGGAATATTCTGCTTTCCGCGTATGCCGATATAGCAGAACCAACTGACCAGACAGTGAATGGAAGGAAATAAATTGTCTGCGGAATCGGAGGCATACAGGAACCGCATCAGTTCATCCCAGATGGTATTTCCCTCCACTATAGGACGAATATTTGTAGTGGGCAGGAGGAGGAAGCAGACAAAACATATGCCTTTGGCAAGACAGTCCGCGCACATAAAGCGGTAAGCCGTTTCCTTATCCTGTCTTGCACATATAATGTAATTTGCAGCCCAAAACAGATAGCACAGAAAATATATAGATACTGTCCAAGGCAGAAAAGGTATAGCCCTATCTATATCGAGCTCAATATTGTAATGGTACCGGTTCATCGTGAGAAGCCTCGCGCCGTAATACACGGATTGATTCCAGACAACCACCAAAAGGAGAGGGAGTCTGGCATAGTCCGGAAGTAATTTGGAGAATTTTTCCTTCATTTGTTTCTGTTCCTACATTTCTTTTTGATTTCCAATCCACATGCCCTGTTTAACCCGGATCTCCCTGCCGCCCGATAATGCTTTTGAATATCGCGGGGAAAGATAGATTCGGTCTTTTTGAAACAGAAGAACGATAGTCGAGCCCGACAATTCAAAATGCCCCATTTCTTCGCCTTTACGGAAATGTGCATTTTCACGTTCGTTTACAATACCACCCACAATTAAAGCGCCTATTTCGGTTTGCACTACCGGACCAAAGTGTTCTGTATCCAACAATGACCAGACACGGCGATTTTGTGTATACACGGGATATTTTTCACAGGCTATGGGCTGAACGCTGTGTAATTTGCCCGGAATAAAGTGATTTTCTCCGTGAAAACCGTTGTCAATATAGCAGTAATGGTGATAATCGGAGGCGCATAGCCGAAAGATGAGGCAGCGGCCCCCATGGTAGGTTTTGCTTAGAGCCGTATCCTGCAGTAAATCGCACAGGCGGTAGTGGGAGCCTTTAATGAAAAAGCTGCTGTCCTCTTGAATGGGGAAAGCGCTAAGATAGCTGTCGCAGGGGCTGACTAAGTGGGAAGGAGTAAGGTCGATTTCTATTCTCTTTCTTTTGCGCACAAAAAAATCACGATAGGTGCGAAAGCTTTGTCCCTGAAATTCTCGCAGGGAAATCTTATAACGCTTTACATACCGTCTGATTAAGGGCTTTGAACAGGGCGAACATAAAAATTTAACAATCAGCTTGTCTATGCCGCATTTTTGAACCAGTGATAGAAGAAAGCGTCCGATAGGAGTTCCGTATAAAAAGCGTACGGAAAGAGTATTTTCATTCATCAGACTACCCCCCAAAGAAGAATAATAAGCTCCGCAACCCCGCAGAGTATTAAGAGAATTTTTCCTACAAGACCGGGTTTTTTGAGATGAAAAGGAGTAATAAAAGCTATAGCAATAATTAAAAGAACAATGGGGGAAATGATATCCAAGGGCAGTGAAAATAATCCGCCAAGCCCCATCAGTGCAGGAAGAGCCAGAGCCGCGGTGGTGATAGGCAATCCGAGGTAATGCTCTCTGGGAGCCTGCGTCCGGCTTTGGCGTTCCTCCTCATCAACGTTGAAGTAGGCAAGCCTAATCAGTGAACAGAGCAGGTAAACACCGGATATGCATGTGCCTGCAAGGCTTCCGCAAGAAATAGTGTAGACAATAATTGCCGGAAGTACACCGAAGCATATGATATCGCTTAAAGAATCAATTTGGATTCCAAATCTTTTTTCCTGAACGGTTCTCACCTTTGTGGAAGCTATTTTCCCGTCAAACATATCGCACACGCCGGATATCATCAGACAAATCAGAGCAGCCAGCATATTTCCGTTCAGTGCGAATACCATTCCTGCAAAAGATATGAGCATTCCCAGATAAGTGAGAATAACGGTGTAATTGTAAAACCCAAGCATTATAAAATCCTCCTAAGTAAAATAACCAAAAAAAATACTGTAAGCCAGAATACACCATGGCTTTCCCAAAATAATAATCCATGTAAATTTTTTTGTGGACATACCTGTAAGACCGGAAAAATAGCAGAGAAAATCATCAGGCGCCAGCGGCAGGAGAATGCAGAGAAATAAAATGGCGGTATAGCATTTCTTTTGGTTAATCCACTTTACAAGAGAATCATATTTATCGGCAGGGAACATTTGCTTTACAATTCCGTTGCCTAAGCGCTTTGCCAACAGAAAGGCTATGATGGAGCCTGCGCTGATACCTATATAATTACACCAAAAGCCGCCAAAAACACCAAACATTCCCGCTCCTACGATACAGCCGAGAAATCCCGGAAGTACGGGAAGAATCACCTGAAGGGCTTGAATAACAATCAATGTGAGAGGTCCGAATATTCCAAATGTACTGATGTAAGCCTGCAGACTTTCCACAGAGTCAAAATGTCCGTCTATATATCCTACAATCACGAATATTCCGGAAATTACAAGCAGGAATATCAGTAAGCCGGTGAGGACATTTTTTATTTTCACTTCTATTTGATTCATATACAGCCTCCTCAGAAGAAAATCTTCTATTATTTATTTTACCAGATGAGGCTAATATAGCAACTATTTCTTAATTTTACTCTGTATAATTTCTAAAGAAATCTAAAGTTTATATTGATTTTTTACTATTAACGGTTTAACAGTTTGTATTTATTTAATATTATGGCATTAATTTTTGATTTATGCAATGATAACATATTGGAAATTTTCAGTCAATTGGCACTTAAGATCGCAGAAGTATTTTTCGCATAAAATTCATTGAAATTGAGGTGAAGTAAATGCTATACTTTGTATACGGATTAAAACAGGCGTTGCGGAAGGAGAAGGAAATGAGCGAAAGGGCAAAGAACTATGAGGAAAAGATAAATACAATGCTTAAGCGGCTGACCTTGGAGGAAAAGGTATCCATGATTCATGGCTGCGGGCTTTTTTGTACAAGGGCGGTGGAACGCTTGGGGATTCCGGCTCTTATAATGTCGGACGGACCTATGGGGGTACGTCAGGAATTTCCTGACGACAGCTGGATTCCTTACGGATATTCCGATGATTATGTGACCTACTCTCCCAGTAACAGCGCGTTAGCGGCGACATGGAATCCAAAGCGTGCCTATGCGGGAGGAAAAGTCTTAGGCGAGGAGGCGAGGTGCCGGGGGAAGGATGTGATACTGGCGCCGGGCATCAATATAAAGAGAGATCCTCTGTGCGGTCGGAATTTTGAGTATATGAGCGAGGATCCCTATCTGATTAAAACGCTGACGGTTCCCCTGATCGAGGGTATACAGGAGAGCGATGTGGCGGCGTGTGTAAAGCATTTTGCCGTCAATAATCAAGAGACCGACCGTCTTATGGTGGATACTATAGTAGATGAAAGAACCCTGCGCGAAATTTATTTGCCGGGTTTTCAAGCGGCAGTCAGGAAGGCCGGCAGCTATTCGCTGATGAATGCCTATAATAAGCTAAACGGCACCCATTGTAGTGAAAATAAGGAGCTGCTTGATCATATTCTGAGAGAAGAATGGGAATATGACGGTACTGTCATAAGCGATTGGGGTTCCGTACATTCCACAGAGGGAGCGGCAAAAGCCTCCATGGACGTGGAAATGAGCGTTACGTTTGATTTTGATAATTATTATTTTGCAAATCCCCTGCTGGAGGCTGTTAAAAAGGGTGAGGTTGCAGAGGCGGAAGTAGATAAAAAGGTTAAAAACGTTTTGCGAATGATGTATCGCCTTAAAATGTTGGGAGAAGAAGCTCCTCAAAGAAAAAAGGGCGCTTATAATACCTGCGAGCATCAGCGCAGCGTTTTGGAAACGGCAAGAGAGGCAATTGTTCTTCTCAAAAACGAAGAGAGGGTGCTTCCTGTTTCCGGAGCGCGTCTGACTGCCGGTAAAAAGGTTGCCGTTATCGGAGTAAACGCTTCATTCACTCATGCAGGAGGGGGCGGAAGCGCCGAGATTAAAGCATTATATGAAATTTCTCCGCTGATGGGGCTTAAGAAGGAGCTGGGCGGAAATATTGACGTTCGGTATGCCCTGGGCTATTATATTCCCGGGAAAAAGGATGTGAACGAGGTGAACTGGCAGGAGGCAAGCTTAGAGCGCCGAATCATGGGAAAAGAAAATCCCGACGACGAGGAGCTAAGGACACTGCGCAAGGAGATTGAGGCAAACAGGATGCGTTTAAGGGCAGAGGCGATTGCTATGGCTAAGGACGCAGACGAGGTTATTTTTGTGGGCGGACTCAACCATGATTATGATGTGGAGGGAAGAGACAGAACGGATATGAAGCTCCCCTACGGACAGGATGATCTGATAGAAGCACTGCTTGATGTGAACCCTAATACCATTATTGTAATAGTGGCCGGTTCGCCTGTCGAAATGCCGTGGGCGGATAGGGCAAGGGCGTTGGTTTGGTGTTACTATTCGGGTATGGAAACGGGCACTGCGCTTGCGGAGATTTTGCTTGGAGAGGTGAATCCTTCCGCAAAGCTTCCGGAGACCTTTCCGGCGTCCTATTTTGATACAGCCACCTATAAAAACGGTCAGTTTGGTCTGGAAAACAGGGTGGAGTACAAGGAGGGCATTTTTGTAGGCTATAGATATTATGAAAAAGAAAAAATAAAGCCGGCCTTCTCCTTCGGATACGGCTTGTCTTATACAAGCTTTTCTTTGACGGATTTGTATGCGAAAAGGAATACGGATGTTTCGTGGGAGGCTTTGGAGCCGTCCGTGGATGTGGAGGTGAAGGTTACCAACACCGGAAACATGGCGGGCGCCGAGGTGATACAGTGCTATGTAACGGATTTGGAGTGTAGCGTGGAGCGGCCGGTCAAGGAGCTTGCGGCATATGCTAAGGTGTTTTTGCAGCCGGGAGAAAGCAGAAATATAAGGTTGACTTTGACAAAGGATGCTTTTGATTTTTATGACGTGACGAAGAAGGAATTTGTGGTGGAGCCGGGCAGCTTTTTAATACATGTGGGAAATTCATCCGATAATTGTCTGTTAGAGACGGAGGTCGTTCTGTGACGGACAGTTCACATTTCTCTTGACAAAACAAAAAAATATGATATAGTTCTAAATGCGAATGAGTTGCATTTGCATTTAGAACTATTTTGTTTTTGTAAATATAAGCGGGAGGAGACGGTCCGCAAACCGGGAAAGAGAGCTGGGAGACCATGTTACAAATTATAGGGCATGCATTGGAGCATACATTTATTGATACCATAAAATTGATACCGTTTTTGTTTTTGACCTATTTTGCCATGGAATATCTGGAGCATAAGTCGGAGGAGAAGGTAAACATGTGGGTGAGAAGGTCTGGAAAACTTGGCCCGGTGATAGGAAGCCTGCTTGGCATAGTGCCGCAGTGCGGATTTTCGGCGGCAGCGTCCAACCTATATGCGGGAAGAGTTATAAGCATGGGTACTTTGTTTGCAATTTATCTTTCTACCTCGGACGAGATGCTTCCGATTTTGTTGTCGGAAAAAGCGCCCGTGCGAGTTATATTGCCTATTTTGCTCGCAAAGGCGGCTGTAGGTATGGCTGCGGGATTTTTAATTGATTTATTTTACCGGAAAAAGGGAGAGGAGCACGTCCATATACACGAAATTTGTGAGCATGAGCATTGTCATTGTGAAAGAGGGATATTACGCTCTGCGTTCAGCCATACTCTCCAGATAACCTTTTTCATTTTTGTGATTGGATTTGTTTTGGAGCTTGCGCTGGGAGTTATAGGAGAAGAGTATTTGCAGAGACTGATTTTGGATCGTCCGGTGGTAGGGCCCTTGTTGGCGGGAATTGTGGGGCTGATACCGAATTGCGCGGCGTCGGTGGTGGTCACGCAGCTGTACCTGCAGGGAATCATAGGTGTGGGGTCGCTGTTGGCCGGTCTGTTGACCGGTTCGGGCGTCGGATTATTAGTGCTGTTTAAGGTGAATCATGATAATAAAGAAAATTTTAGGATTTTAGGGTTACTTTATATTATTGGCGTTATAGTGGGAATTGTGACAGAATGTGTTACAAGATAGGACATGTCTTATATCGGACAAGGGGTATTTATGGAAAAGAATGGGAAAACACAATATCCTCAGGGAATAAAATGGACAAAGCAGAGAAAAGATGTATACAGGGTTCTGGCGGAGGCGAAGGAGCCTTTGAGCGCCGCACGGATATATCGTTATCTGGAAAAGGAAGATGGGGGCAGCGCTTATGCGGTATCCACGGTGTATCGTATTCTTGCCGCATTTGAGGAGAGGGGGCTGGTAAGTAAAACCATCTGGCTGGATGACGGTACGGTGGCTTATGAGCTGGACAGAGGAGAACATACTCACTATGCGGTCTGTCTGGAATGTCATAAAAGAATTCCTTTGGAAAATTGTCCTTTTGCCCATATTCATCTGGAGCCGGATGCGGGGGATTTTGTTGTTACGGGGCATAAGCTGGAGCTTTACGGATATTGTAAAGATTGTAAGGCGGTACACGAAGAATGAATTTTGTACTTTATTAAAAAAAAATAAAAAATTTTGAAAAAACACTTGCATTTCAATACAGCATAATATATAATAACACTTGCGTTGTGAAAAACATATAAAATGCGCCGCTAGCTCAGTTGGTAGAGCACCTGACTCTTAATCAGGGTGTCCAGGGTTCGAGCCCCTGGCGGCGCACTTGGAAGAACTGATTTTTGGGACACAGGAGCCCGGAGGTCGGTTCTTTTTTTTGCGCTTGACAATAAACGTATTTCGGTGTTTGATAGAATTGATATGATATAGGAATGGAGTAAGATTATGACATATATTTTTGATACACATGCCCATTATGACGACGAAGCCTTTGACGAGGACAGAGAGGAGCTGCTTGCCGTTTTGCCCGGACAGGGGATAAATAAGGTGGTCAATGTGGGAGCGAGTCTTTCCTCCTGTAAAAGGACTATTGAACTCATGGAGCGGTATGACTATATTTACGGCGCTGTCGGCGTGCATCCCAATGAGACGGAGGAGCTCAACGAGGAGTCTTTT
>CAMNSZ010000019.1 GCA_946557105.1 uncultured Lachnospiraceae bacterium
AGTAATTCTATCTTACATCAGTTTGGAGGTTTACACAAACCTTGGGATACTCCCGCGGAAATATGCAAAAGCCCATTCCGTACCGCTAAAGTCATCCCACAAGCTCCGCAAGACCTACGCAAGCAACTTAAGCGCAAACGGTGTTCCTCTGGACTGCATACGGGAAATGCTGGGGCATAGCAGCCTTAGCACCACCCTCGGATATATCTACAATCCGCTCACGGAAAGCGAGACCTATCACCTTATTGAAAAGGCTTTATAGGTCTTTCGGATAGCTGTCTACAACTGTCTACAGATTTTCAGACACGCCAAAACAGCGGAAACCCTGATTCTATCAAGATTTCCGCTGCTCTCAAACAAGCTGCTGACGGGAATCGGACCCGTGACCTCCGCACTACCAATGCGACGCTCTACCGACTGAGCCACAGCAGCAATATAAAATTATAGTTGCAACCAAACCCTGACGCATCTTGCATAAGTAGCATAAAAAACTACTCATGCTTTATACGTCAAAGCTGCTGACGGGAATCGGACCCGTGACCTCCGCACTACCAATGCGACGCTCTACCGACTGAGCCACAGCAGCATCAAACGGGATTACATTTTCTGCAATCACCGTCCTTCATTCTATCAAATACGCCTCCATTTGTCAACCTTAATTACGTAAATCTTTGGCATATATCGTAACCGTCCGCCATACCCATTTACAAGTCAGCTGTTCTCTTAGACCATGTACTTTTTCCCGTCTAAGGAATCTTTTCCTGTTTCCCGGCAAGGTCGCAAAGGTCATATTCCCTGAGACGCGTATTATTTCTTACTCTTCGGAATATCCTCCCGTAATTTCACAGACATTATTATCCGGATCATAAATATGAAAATAATAATACCCCTCGTGAACCTTCTCAATCTCCGTCATGGTTCCAATCTCCAGCTCCTTTAAGCGTCCGTATTCCTTGCGCAAATCCTCCACCCAGAAATTTAAAACAAATTTATAATCGCCGTCGGTGTAATGATGCCCCAAAAGATTCTCCTCATTCATTAAGGCAATACACTTATTGTCAAAATAAAACTCTGCGAACTTATTGCCGCAATTTCTGGTAGATACCTGCATGGACAGGAGCCTCTCATAAAATGCAACAGATTTCTCAAAATCGCGCACAATAAGATAAACGCTGCCTAGGTGCAGTTCCTGAGACCGTAGATTATTGCTTTCATTTTTCTCGAGCAAAATATCGTCAGTGCTTACCGAGAACAATTGGCTCATCATTATCACCTTATCAATCTCCGGAAGGGATTGCTCCATCTCCCATTTCGACACCGATTGTCTTGACACGCCAAGCTTTTCCGCCAGCTGCTCCTGCGTCAATCCGTTAATAATTCTTAACTCCAGTATCCTGTTTCCTACTTTCATAGTTATACCTATTCCTTTCCCGCATAAGCCCATCACGTATGTGAACGGACTCAAATGCGTAAGGCTGAAGGTTTTCTTCAACCCTGCTCTGTTTTATTTTCCCCATTGTATCAAAAGAAAACAAGTACATCTACCAAGTATTATTGGAAAAAGTGCAACCATAGGTTGCACTTTTCTGTTTTATTATCATGTTAAGGAGTTCCCAATTTATTCCATATTTTTATTCTTTCTTTTCCCTCTCGCAAAGCAGTCATAAACGCAGGGAATTACTACTAAAGTAAGCAACGTACCGTACAATAGTCCTCCAATAGTAACTACGGCCATGGGCTTAGCCATCTCCGAACCCATATCGTTACTGAATACCATAGTGGACAAGGCCAAAATTGTGGTGAGCGCCGTCATCAACACCGGGCGAAGTCTGGTTCGACCCGCCGTGAGAATCGCTTCCCTGCGCTCCATGCCTCCCTCTCGAAGCTGGTTCATATAGTCAATCAACACAATACCATTATTTACTATTATACCTGCCAACATAACAAAACCAATCATTGCTATGACGCTCACCTCGCTGCCTGTGATAAACAGCCCCAGAAAACCTCCGGTGAAAGCAAGCGGAATAGTAAACATAATGATAAAGGGCGACAAAAGTGACTGGAACTGCGCCACCATAATCAAATACATAAATATCAGCGCCAGCAACAGCATCAGCATCACCTGCTCCATAGCGTCATTAATGGTCTCATTCTCACCGCTAAATACCAAACGATATCCCTCCGGCAGCCGGTAATCGGAAAGCCTCTGCTCCAATTTGGAGGCAACCTGCCCCACATTATAGCCGTCCGCAATAGCCGCGGTCACAGATACGTATCTTGTCTGATCCGTACGGTTAATTGCATTTAAAGACTGGGCGCTCTCAAAATCCGCAATCTCGGACAGCGCAACCTTCACACTGTTCCCGTCCTTATCCTTGCCTGTAATTTCTATATCTTCCACGAGCTTTCGAGTTAGCTCAATATCACTGCCGTTCATCACATAAACGTTATAATCCTTGTCGGCCGCCACTAAGGTAGTAGCGCTGCCCGCCTCGGCTACCCTGCCCGCAATCTGTGTGAAAACCTGCGCCACCGTCAAACCATAGCTTACCGCCTTATCTCTGTCAATTTTCACCCGCAGCTCCTCATTGGAATCCGCCAGTCCGTCCTGTACATCGGCAGTTCCCTCCACACTCTCCACTACGGCTGCTACCTCTCCGGCAATCCTGCGCAGAGTATCCAAATCACGGCCTCTCACCTGTACGGTAATGCCGCTGCCTCCCATTGCGCTCATATCCATACTGGAGGTATCGACACTAATCTTCGCCGGAAGGCTGGCAGTCCTTTCCATAATCACAGATGCGATTTTCTCATTGGACATTGACTTATCTTCCTTTGTAACCACATAAATGGAGGTCGTATTGGTACTTCCTCCCCCTCCGCCAAGCATGGACATGGTAGAAGCGCTTGTCATGGCGCCCACATTTTCCACATCCTCTATCTCCAAAATTTCGGCAACCACCTTATCCGTAAGCTCGCCCGTCTCCTTGAGCGTAGCGTCCTTATCCAGCTCCACACTGACGGTAAGCTGAGTGGAATCCATGTCCGCCATAAACGCCGTACCGTTCGACATCGCCGCCGCAACGCTCCCCCCCAGCAACACCAGCACCAGAATAAACACCAACGGCTTTACCCTAAGGGAGGCCACAAGCAGCCTTTCATAAAGCCCAATAAGTCCTCCAAACAGCTTTCCCTGTTTCTTTTCCTGCGTTTTGGTAAGAATCTTAGAGGACATCGCCGGAACAACCGTCAGAGCAATAACAAGACTGGCAAGCAGGGAATATGCAATAGTCAGACCCATATCCACGAACAGCTGTCTGGTAATACCTTCCGTAAACACTATGGGAAGAAATACGCAGATAGTAGTGAGAGTGGAGGCAATAATGGCGCCTGCAACCTCCTTCGCCCCCTCGGTCGCCGCCTCCTTCATGGAAAGCCCCTCACTGCGAAGCCTGTAAATATTTTCAATCACCACAATGGAATTATCCACAAGCATACCGATTCCCAAGGCTAGCCCTGAGAGGGAAATAATATTTAATGTCACTCCGCTAAAATACATACACACAATCGCTGTGACAAGACTAATCGGAATGGAGCATGCAATCACCAATGTGGGTCTTATATCCTTCAGGAACAAAATCAATATGGCAATTGCCAGCGCCGCTCCGAAAAGCACATTATTGATAATGGAGTCCATAACCAAATCAATATAAATACCCTGATCCATCAATGTTATAATGGTAAGCTTATCATTTTGAGCCATCAGCTCCTCAAAACGCTCCACCAGACGGTCGGACACTTCGCCCGTGGAATAACCTGTCTGCTTCTGTAAAGTCAGCATCACACCGGCATTTCCGTTTACGTTCGTATAGATGTCCTCCGAATTATCCGTATAAAATACATCCGCAACATCCCCTAATGTAACCACGGGAACACCGTCCATATGCAGCTCCATAAGCGGCAGGCTTTTCAGCTCCTCAACCGTTTCGGGCTTATCTCCCACACGGACCAGATAGTCAATGCCCTCCTCCGTCACATATCCAGCAGGCATGGAGAAATTCTGTGCCGCCAAAAGCTGCTTTATCATATCAACGGTGAGGATGCCGTTCATATCCGCCTTTTCATAGGCGGCTTCCTTTGCGTCGGCAAGCTGCTCCTCACCCTCCTTCAGCTTATCCTCAGCGTCGGCAAGCTGCTCCTCGCCGGTTTTAATCTGTTCTGCTGCGGCGTCCAGCTGTGTCTTAGCCAGCTCGGTCTGATACTCTCCCATGGAGATTTGGGCTCCCGCATTGGCAAATTCAACCGCTGCCGTCAGTTGTCCCTTTTCCACCTGAATCAAACCGTTGTTTACAGCCTTAAGCTGTTCGTCCAAAGTAGCAATAGTACTGCCCGCCATCTTCTCATAAGCGGCAAGCCCCATTCCGTTCGTCAGGGAATTTAACGCATCCTGAAAATTCTGCTTTTGGGCGTTCATTGCCGTCGAAGCGCCCTGAGAGATTCCTCCCAGCATCATGGCAACCGTCTGTACGTTATTTGAATCCGTCCAATCAAGCGCCTTTAAAGTATTCAGCAGACCTGCTATCTGCTCATTGGCTCCAGCGGCCTGTGTCAGGATATTACTCTCCGTATAAGCCTTTTTCAATGCCTCTATCTGTTCTTTCCCCTTCTCCACATTTCCCATATCCGAGCCTGATACACTTAACATCATGCTTTGATATGCCTCCATATATGTGGCGGGCGCATTCTGAATCATATTGATTTCGGCAATACTTGCATTCAGGCTCTTTGCCGTACTCAGGTTGGTGCTTAGGTTTATCTTTGCTGCTTCCAAATCCGCTTTCGCCGTCAGCAAATCCTTCTTGGTTGCCGCCAGCTTATCAGCCGTCTCGTTCTTTTTATTTTCAAGCTCCTTCTTCCCGTCCTCAAGCTCCTTCTCTCCATTGGCAAGCTCCTTTCGCCCGTTGGCAATTTCCCGCTTTCCGTCGCTCAGCTCCTTTTTACCGTCCTCAAGCTCCTTCCTTCCGTCGGCAAGCTCCTTTTCGGCATCCGCAAGCTGCCCGTCCACTGCGGCAAATATTTTAGCGTTAAGCTCGTCAATCTTCTCCTTCCGGATAATGACATTGACGCTTTCCTCCAAAAGCCCCGTCGCGCTGGCGCTTGCCACACCCTCAATGCTCTCAAGCTCCGGCATAATCCTATCCTTAACGTAAGCACTTATTTTGGCGTTATCCATACCGTCCACACCAACCGCCGCAATCATGACCGGCAGCATATCCGGATTCATTTTTATAATAATGGGATTACCCACGGAGTCGTCCCAGTAGGACTTAATCTGATCCAAGCTTTCCCTTATTTCCAAAGAAACCGCATTCATATCCGTAGACTGGGCAAATTCCAATATTACCATGGAATAATTCTCGTTTGATACGGAGCTTATGCTTTCTATATTGCTGACCGTCGCCATACCCGCCTCCACAGGCTGGGTCACCACGGTTTCCACAGTCTCAGGGCTTGCTCCGGGATATGTAGTCATGACAAGGACATAGGGCAGGCTGATATTCGGCAATAAATCCGTGGTCATACGAGTAAAGGACACCACACCCAAAACAATAACCAATACCACACCCACCAAAACGGTATAAGGCTTCTTAACACTGAATTTTGATATCATTTCTGCTCCATTCCAACGCTTCCGCGACTGTCGGGCGTCAAACTGCTTTGTCGGTAAATACAGGGTTGATTATACTTCTACTATCAAATAAAAGTCAATATTCAAGGTATTTATTAAGTATTAAAAAAAAATAAAAAGTGCCGCAGACGGCACTTTTGACAAGGATGGAATTTCCTATATGCCAAAAGAGGCATACGCCTCTTTTACAACATTTTTCTTATTTTCCCTTTCAGCCGCTGCAGCGCATTGTCCGTTGATTTTTCGTCTCTGGAAAGAACCTTTGCTATCTGCGTGGTTGTCATTCCTGTCATATACAAATCCAATACCTGCTTCTCAAACAGACTCAGCTCATTCTCTATTGCCTTTTCGAGATAAGCCACCCTCTCCTTGTCCAAAAAAACCTCCTCGGGACTTAGCTCCGCACGGTCGGCTAACATCTCCAAAAGATTTTTCTCCTCTCTCTCCTCCTGACCTCCCCCATCGCCATACAAAGGCACATAAGTATTCAAGGGGCTGTGCTTCTGGCGTTTTGACGCCTGAACGGCGGTATACATCTGCCTGCTGATACACAAATCGGCAAAGGTATAAAAGCTAGCGTCTCTTCCTGTATCATAATCACGAACCGCTTTAAAAAGCCCTATCATCCCTTCCTGTATCAGATCCTCATTGTCGCCGCCCAAAATAAACATGGACTTAGCCTTACTGCGCACCAGATTCTTATACTTATCGCAGATATAATCCATAACGATACTCTCGCCGCCCCTAAGCCTGTCTATCAGCTCCTCATCCGTAATCTGCATATATTCCGAATACTCTCTGGGCATATTCATCCTCCCACATAACTGCCTATTGCTCTGCCGCTCTCCGCCGCGTTATTGACTATGCCACAAACCTCCTAGTGCATTCTCTGACGCACAATCTCATAGGCAAGAACTCCCGCTGCCACAGACGCATTTAGTGAGTCAATATCACCCTTCATAGGGATGGAGGCTATCATATCGCACTTTTCCTTCACCAGACGGCCCACCCCCTCGCCCTCATTGCCGATAACAAGACCGATAGAGCCCTTTAAATCCAGCTGATACATAGTGGTTCCTCCCATATCTGCGCAGACAAACCACATTCCTTCCTTCTTCAATTCCTCTATTGTCTTGGCAAGATTGGTCACCTTTGCCACCGGTGTATAGTTCAACGCTCCCGCAGAGGTTCTCGCCACGGTGGCAGTCAAGCCTGCCGCACGGTTTTTTGGTATAATCACACCATGGGCTCCGGCAAGGTTCGCCGTACGGATAATAGCGCCCAGATTGTGAGGATCCTCTATATTGTCAAGCAGGAAAACAAAGGGAGGCTCATCCTTATCTCTTGCAGCCTGCAATATATCCTCCACCTGCGCATATTCATATGCCGCCGCATAGGCAATTACACCCTGATGCTTTCCTGTCTCGGACATCTGATCCAACCGCTCCTTTGTAACAAACTTTAACGGAGTGTCATGCTTTTTTGCCTCTCTCTTGATCGTCATGACCGGTCCATCCTGACAACCGTCCAACACGAAAATCTTGTCAATAGGCTTTCCGGAACGGTAAGCCTCAAGCACCGCATTTCTTCCCTCTATGGTAAATTCCTGATATCCCATCTTAATCCTCCATTCCGGCAAGCTCTATTCCCTTTTTTATAAGATAAATCATTCTGTCCGTCTGACCTGTCAAATATAAAAAGCCTATAAGCGCCTCAAAACCGGTCGCCTTCCTATATTCACTCAGGGAAGCATTTTTCGCCATAGTGTTGGATTTGGCGTTACGGCCCCTCCTATAGACCGCCTCCTCCTCGTCGGTCAAATACTCCCTAAGCGCCTCAATTATTTTAGCCTGCGCCGGCGCCTTCACATATTTCACCGTTCTCTTATGCAGTTTGTCTGCCGCCCGGTTAGCGCTCTCCACCACCACGGTGCGTATCACAAGATCATATACGGCGTCTCCGATATAGGCAAGCGTCAGCGGAGAATAAGCGCGTACATCCGGCTCCTTACATCCAAAAGCCTCTTTTATCCGTGAAAGTAAGTAATCCTCCCCCTGACTTTCAACTATCTCTTCTTTATCTAAGGTTTTTCGGCTGCCTCCCTTTACGCTCTCTTCCATTTGACGCCCTCTCTTGTATCCTCTAAAATAATTCCCTTTTCCATAAGCTCGTCACGGATTTCATCCGCTCTTGCAAAATTCTTTGCCTTCCTTGCCGCCTGACGCTCTTCTATCAATTGTTCTATATCGCTGTCCAGCATCTCCTCTTCCTTATCCACAATCAATCCACAAATATCGGACAGCATTACCAGCTCATCCTTAAGCTCCCGCAAAAACGCTTTGCTGCTCGTCTCGCCAGCATTAGTGTTTACAAACTTGACAAGCTCAAAAATAGAGGAAAGCGCGTCCGCCGTATTAAAATCATCCTCCATTGCCTCGTCAAACTTATCCGCAAAGCTCTTTGCCGTCTCCAATAGCCTTTCCTCTCCGACAGAAATCTCCTCAACACTTGCAGCTCCCAACAGATATTTCAAATTATCCACACTGGTAACAATACGCTCATAGCCGCTTTTTGCCGCCTCCATCAGCTCCGCGCTAAAGTTCAAGGGGCTTCTGTAATGTGCAGAAAGCATAAAGAAACGAAGAACCTGCAAATCATATTTTTCACTGATATCTCTCACAGTAAAGAAATTTCCCAGTGACTTAGACATTTTCCTATTATCTATATTCAAAAATGCATTGTGCATCCAATATTTCGCAAACTGCTTACCGTTTGCAGCCTCCGACTGGGCAATCTCGTTCTCGTGATGGGGAAATACCAAATCCTCCCCTCCGGCATGAATATCAATCTCATCACCCAAATATCTTTTACTCATAACGGAGCATTCAATATGCCAGCCCGGACGCCCGTTACACCAAGGCGACTCCCAGTAGGGCTCTCCCTCCTTTTTAGGCTTCCACAATACAAAGTCAAGGGAATCCTCCTTCTGCTCCTCGCCGGATACTAAAAGAGAACGGTTCCCCCCCCGCAGATCGTCCAGATTCTTATGTGAAAGCTTTCCGTATTCCTTAAAGCTTCTTGTACGGAAATAAACGGTGCCGTCCTCCGCCACATAGGCATGCTTCTTCTCTATCAGCATACCAATCATATCAAGCATGCCTTCGATTTCCTCGGTTGCCTTTGGATGGACGGTCGCCGGCTTTACGTTCATTGCCGCCATGTCCTTTTTACACTCCGCAATATAACGCTTCGAGATAACCGCGGACTCCACGCCCTCCTCGTTTGCCTTCTTAATGATTTTGTCGTCCACATCCGTAAAATTAGAAACATAATTTACCTGATACCCCTTATGCTCCATATAGCGGCGCACCGTATCAAACACTATCATTGGACGGGCGTTTCCTATATGAATCAGATTATACACGGTAGGACCGCATACATACATTTTTACCTTACCCGGCTCCAAGGGTACAAATTCTTCTTTTTTCTTTGAAAGTGTGTTATAAATCTTCATATTGAACCTCCCTTTGTGCTGCTATTGTCTTTTTATTCAAGACTGCTGTCTCTTATCCTCTCCGGCAAGCTGCCTTCTTAACGCTTTCAGCTCCTCCTCGAGCTCAAACAGTCTGTTTGTCATTTCTGTATCCGCCTTTTGCAGACAGCTTATATCCTCCCTCACAGGGTCTGGCAAATCCGTCTGATTCATAGTCTCCTGTGGCAAAGCCTTGCTTCCCCTCTTTACCACACGTCCTGGAACGCCTACCACAGTGGAATTGGGCGGCACCTCGCCAAGCACCACGCTTCCCGCGCCAATCTTGGAATTGTCTCCTATGGTAAACGACCCCAAAACCTTTGCTCCGGCGCTTATCATAACATTGTTTCCGATGGTTGGATGGCGCTTGCCATGCTCCTTGCCTGTTCCCCCCAAGGTCACCCCCTGATACAATGTCACATTATCCCCGATAACTGTAGTTTCTCCAATAATCACGCCGTTGCCGTGATCTATAAAAAAACCTTTTCCTATCCGGGCCCCCGGGTGGATTTCAATACCCGTCTTACGCGCCCCTCTCTGGGAAATATATCTCGCCAGAAAAAAGTGCCGCTTCTGATACAGCTTATGAGCAAGCCTATAATGCATCATTACCTTAAAGCTTGGATAAAGAAACACCTCCATGGACGAATGAATGGCCGGATCCCGCTCTCTGATAATACTGATTTCCTCTCTCAAATTACGAATAAATCCCATATCTGCCTCCATAATAAAGTGCCGCAAGCGGCACTTTGAAGAATGCATAGCATTCTTCCCGTACTGTGACGAAATTTCCCATTAAAAATGCATAGCATTCTTCCCGTACTGTGACGAAATTTCCCATTAAGAATGCATAGCATTCTTCCCTTTCCGTGACGAAATTTCCCATTAAGAATACATAGCATTCTTCCTGTACTGTGACGAAATTTCCCATTAAGAATACATAGTATCCTTTCCTAATAAAAAATGCGGATAAATCCCTCCTTAGAGACGAATTTATCCGCGGTTCCACTCTACTTAAGGGCTGTGGCGCCCTTCACTTTACCTGCGTTTAACGCACGCCTACGGACACAAATACCATGCCTGACTTAAAATAAATAAAGTCTGTTTGGCGCTTCCTCATGTCTGCTCGCGAATGCACTTCCTTTCCCCCGAACGGGCGCTGCTTCCAGCCGTCTACAGCCCCTCTCTGGCGTCCGATATGAAAAGTACTCTCTTCGTTCTTCGCATTTCCCATACTATCTAATTAACAGAATATGCAATAAAACCCGTTTTGTCAAGGATTTGAAAAAATTTCTCACGGATATAGGGTTTTGTATGGAATCTTACGTTCTTTCTTTTCTTGTGGCGAACACCACAACGCCGATGACTATAATAAACAGAGAGATAAATTGGGAGGTTGAGAATATCCCCACCTCTCCCCTGTGATCGTTGCGAAGAAATTCCACTCCGAAACGCCCAATGCTGTAAAGAATAAGGTACAAAGCCCCTGTTCTTCCCGGTCGTTTGGACTTTTTCAGATAAAGGAATAAAATTCCCGCTATTAAAAACATTCCCAAGCTGGATATCAACTGGGTAGGTATCAGCTTCACGCCGTTAGGCGCAAAGTCCGAATGGGTAAACATAATCCCGATTGCCGATTCCGTCTCTCGCCCGTAGCAGCAGCCCGCCAGAAAACATCCGATTCTGCCAAAGCCCTGCGCCACCGCCACACAGGGCAGAACAACATCGAAGTAATCAATAAAGCTTAGCTTTTTTACCCGGCAATAAACATACGCCGCAAGCGTTCCTCCGATAATTCCGCCATACACTACGAAACCGTTTCCTGCAAGCACACTCACAGGTTCTTCCAGCAGCTGTCTGAATTCCACGATGCAAAATAACAGCTTTGCACTGACAAAGCCTGTAAAAGCGCATAAAAGCGTCAGTGTAAAAATCACGTCCGGATTTAGTCCTCTCCTTTTTGCCGTAGCCTCTCCTAAAAAAAACGCAGCCAACACTCCGATTGTAATCATAAGTCCGTATCCGTGTACCGTAAACGGTCCGATTGAAAAAATATCATTATACATATTTGTGACGCTCCTCCATGCCAAAGCATTTCCCGTGCCGTTTCTTCCTGCAAATCATAAGGCCGATAAATCCTGCAGCAGCCACTTTAATATACCGTGTGCTTTCAATACTTGTCAGCCTGCTGCCATTATAACATGTCAAGCGGCAATGAGCAAATCTATTTATTCCTCATATCTCCTGCATTCCTCAATAATGCTAACATACCGCGCAACATCCTCCCTGTAAATATGCATTTTTTTCAGATAGCTACAGGCAAGCGTCTCATTGTTGTTCCTCAACAGAAAGAAAGTTCTGGCAATATCATATAATGCCGGTCCGTGACATACATTCATAAAATCAATAATAACGGGCGAACCGTCAGACTCTATCATTACATTACTGGGATAAAAATCTCCATGAAGCACGCAGTCGCCATCAGGCAGCATATTTATTGCATCTGTCAACAACTGATTTTCGTCGCCCTTCCCTTTTATCATGGCAGTCAAGAATTCCTTATATGACAGCACATTGTTTGAATGCTTTTGCAATAACCCGCAATGTAACCGTACTAATATATCCAACATCTCTTCACTGTCTATTTCATTCTCAATTGCCAGCTCTAACAGCTCTTTTCCTTCTATTCTTTCATAAACAATTCCGTATCTTTTTTCTAAAACTATCGTTTCAAAGGGTTTAGGCGTTCTGACCCCCAGCCGGAATATCTCCTCTGCGTTCTTATATTCCAAATCTACATATTCCTTGGGATAGCCTTCACGAAACAGCTTACATACCCTTCCCGGGCCATATTCAAATACCTCCGCCGTACTACCCCTTCCGATGTTCAACCAATCCTTCAACTCTTTTTCCACGCCTTAATCTCCTCCAATCGTTCCTTTACCAGCCCTTCCTCTCCCATGGTTGTGGGATGGTAGTAGGTTCTATCCCTTAGCGATTCCGGCATACACTCCATTTTAGTGAGCTTCTCCCGTGCGTTATGGGCATACTCATAGCCCTCCCCATAGTGCAGCTGCTTCATAAGCTCAGTGGGCGCATTCCTAAGCTGCAAGGGAACCGGCTCTGCGCGCCTTTCCCTTATATCCTTTTTACATTCCTCACATGCCGCATACAAGGCGTTGGACTTAGGCGCCATGGCAAGGTAGGTGACCGCATGGGTCAGATGCACGTCGCACTCCGGCATCCCGAGAAAATGGCACGCCTGATATGCCGCCACGGCAACCTGCAGCGCATGGGAATCCGCCATTCCTATATCCTCACTTGCAAAACGAATCAGCCGCCTTGCGATATACAGGGGGTTCTCTCCCCCCTCCAGCATACGGCACATCCAGTAAATAGCCGCGTCAGGGTCCGAATTTCTCATGGACTTATGCAACGCCGATATTATATTATAATGTTCCTCACCCGTCTTATCATAGAGCAGGGATTTCCTGTTTATGCATTGCTCTATTCCCTCATTGGTCACGGTAATACTGCCGTCAGAATGTATATTTCCGTTTAACACGGCAATTTCAAGGGTATTTAATGCGGTTCTGGCGTCTCCGTCTGCAAATGCCGCTATTGCGGAGAGCTGCTCCCCCGTCATATTTACGGACTGTCTGCCAAAACCCTCCGGCTGCTTAAGCGCACGTTCAAGCAGCCTCACCAAATCCTGCTTATTTAACGCTTTAAGCACAAACACCTTACAGCGGGATAGAAGCGCTGCATTTATTTCAAAGGAGGGATTTTCCGTAGTGGCGCCAATCAGCACAATACTACCTTTTTCCACAAAGGGTAAAAAAGCGTCCTGCTGCGCCTTATTAAAGCGGTGTATCTCGTCCACAAAAAGCACTGTACGCATTCCCAGCCTGCGGCTCTCCTCCGCCTTTAGCATTACCTCTTTAATTTCCTTTATGCCGCTTGTCACGGCGCTGAAATTAATGAACTGGGATTTGGTCCGCCCTGCGATAATGCTGGCAAGAGTGGTCTTCCCCACACCGGGAGGACCCCAGAATATCATGGAGGAAATCAGATCCCTCTCAATTAACTGGCGGAGCATTTTCCCCTCGCCCAGCAAATGCTCCTGACCCACAAATCCCTCCAGCCCCGAAGGTCTTAATCTACTCGCAAGAGGCACAATTTTCTCTGTGCTATTATCTTCCATATCAAACAAGGACATCTGCTCCATATGTCAATTCTCCCTGCCGCCGCAGCCTCCACAGCCGCCGCAGCCTCCCCCCACCGCCTGTGCGGTCAAATCAAAGGGGCTTGTCAGCATACAGATTGCCTGAGAAGAAATTCCCTGCCCCGAGCCTGTAAAGCCCAGCCCCTCCTCCGTGGTTGCTTTCACGTTTACCTGACCCGTTTCTATGAAGAGCGCCCCTGCAATATTTTCACGCATGGCTTCGATATAAGGTCTCATCTTAGGAGCCTGAGCAATTATAGTGGCGTCTATATTTTCAATCAAAAATCCGTTCTCCTCCAAAAGTCCTCCTACTCTCTTCAAAAGCTCCATGGAGGAAATTCCCTTGTAGGCGGGATCCGTATCCGGAAAATGCTTTCCGATATCCCCAAGCGCCGCCGCACCCAGCAGTGCATCCATAACGGCATGTAACAGCACGTCCGCGTCGGAATGCCCAAGAAGACCCTTCTCATAGGGGATCTTCACTCCCCCCATAATCAAATCCCTGTTCTCAACCAGTTTATGAACATCGTAACCCATTCCAATTCTCATAGCATTTTCCCCTTCGGCTAGTCTCTGGATTTTTTTCGTTTCGGGATCGCAAATGCAATTCCCTGACTCTCCCGGCGGCGTTCCCGTTCCTTTCGCTCCCTGTCCGGTCTGCTGCCTCTGGGCGAATCCGTTTCCTGCTTTTTACGCCTGCCGGCTCCCCGATCGTCTTTATATCCGCCGGTTCTCTTCCTTCGGAAGCCTCCGTTTCGCTCATCATTCCTAACACCGCCTTTAAAACTGCCCTCTCCACGTTTAGAACGGCGATTTACATAGTCGTCGGCTTCGATTTCCTCCCCCTTATCGCCCACCTGATATTTTAACATTGCGGCGGCAAGCTCCAGAGCATCGCAGCCCTCCACCTCAAGCTTTCGCTGTAAAAACTCCTTCATCAGCGCTATGTCCTCATGCTCATGGAGCTCCCATGCCTGATTTAAATACTTTTCTGCTTTTGCCTTCATCACCTTTGCGGCACCTGGCAGCTTTTTCTCCTTGACAGTGGTGCGGCAAATCTTTTCAATCTCCCGAATCTTAAAAAGCTCACGCCCGCTTACAAAGGTAAAAGACCGCCCTGTCTTTCCCGCGCGACCGGTTCTTCCGATACGGTGAACATAGTATTCGATATCCTGAGGCACATCATAATTGATGACCGCCTCCACATTATCCACGTCAATGCCTCTGGCCGCTACGTCTGTGGCAATCAATATGTTCGTGCTCCCGCTGCGAAAACGATTCATAGCCACATCCCTCTGATGCTGCGACATGTCGCCGTGAAGACCTTCTGCCTGATAGCCGTGCTGCTTTAGCACCTCAGCCACGTCGTCTACCTTTTTCTTGGTATTACAGAAAATTAGGCAAAGTCTGGGCTGATAATATTCCAAAAGCCGCACGCACGCGGCGTCCTTGTCCTGATTCTTCACACGATAGTATTTCTGGGAGACCAAAGGAATTGTCAGCTCCTTAGCCGCCACCTTAATCATTCTGGCATTATTTTGGAATTGATCGGTAATCTCTAAAATCGGCTTAGGCATTGTAGCGGAAAACAATGCCGTCTGGTGCTGACCCGGAACCTGCCCCAGAATAAGCTCCATATCCTCCCTAAAGCCCATGTTCAGCATTTCGTCTGCCTCGTCGAGCACCACCATTGACACCTCGTCAAGCTTAATGGTATGGCGTCGCATATGGTCCATCACACGCCCCGGCGTACCCACAATAATCTGCACGCCCCTTAGTCCGCTGATCTGCCTGCTAATCTCCTGCCCGCCGTAAACAGGCAGTATCTTAACTCCATGCATATATTTTGCAAGCTTGCGAAGCTCCTCCGCCGCCTGAATCGCCAACTCCCTAGTAGGACACAACACAATTGCCTGAAGCCTACGGTTATCCGGATTTACCTTTTGTATCAAAGGGATTCCGAATGCGGCAGTCTTCCCCGTTCCTGTCTGAGCCTGCCCGATGATATCCTCGCCCTTTAACAAGACGGGAATGGCCTGCTCCTGTATAGGTGACAGCTTCTCAAACCCCATATCCTCAATGGCGCGCAATATGCGCTTGTCCAACAGGGGTTCTATTGCCGCAATTCCGCTTTCCTCCTTCGTAACATCTTCCAGTTCTTCAAATTCTTCCCATTCCTTTAATTTACTCACTCGCTTTTCCTCTTCTCAAATGTTGTTTCAAATATACCCAATGCTCTTTTTCGTGCGGGTCAGGCTTATCCATGCCCGCTCCTTTATACATAACTTATCTAGTATAACATATTAGTATACCTACAAACAATATTTATTTTTGCCGTTTTATTCTTCCCGCGACATATCTAGACCTTTCCTTTCTCTTCGGAAGCCTTCTTTAATATTTCTATACATGCTATGACACTCCTTAGCCTCCTCCACGGAAATATTTTCCTGTGAATAAGCGGCGCGCCGGAATATCTCAAAATACTTTTCCCACCGGGCGGCTTCTATTTCAGGAAATGCCGCCTTTAACGCCGCCAAATAATCCTCGTCGGAAAGTCTTAAAACATTTCCCCGCCTTTTCCTTGCCAGTATTCCATACAACCGTCTGTTAATCGCTATTACAGCCTTGCCCGTATATCCAAAACGGATATAACCCTCCAGCTGTTTTTCCCCGCTTCCCTTCAATTTAGATCCGTACTTATATCCCGCAAAAACAAGAAGAATCGCAGCAGCTGCCGCCCCGCCCCCTGTCAGGATGGACATTATCTTACCGCGGGCGGCATATGCTGCCCCCGACACGGCTTGGGGATCCGAACTCTGCCTTGCTGCATCGCCATTTTCTTTTCCATTCCGCTCCCCTCCTTCTCTATCCGTGGAGGCTTCCATGCTTTCCTTTTCCTCTTTATTCTGATCCTTTGGCTGTGTTTCCTGTGGCTGCTCCTCTTTATCCATAGCTTCTTCAAGCCCGCTAAGGTCACCGTTTCCTCCTCCGCTATAACCCGCCGTCATCTCTACGGGCACCCAGCCGTAATTGTCTAAATAAACTTCCGCCCATGCATGAGCGTCCGAGTCAAACACACTTACGGAATAATCACCCTCAACACCCTGTAGCTTTTCCTTGCTTACAAGATAACCCGTAACATATCTTGCCGGCACTCCGAGCTCTCTAAGAATCAACACTCCCGCCGAAGCAAAATGAACGCAAAAGCCCTCCCTGCTCTTCATTAGAAAGTACTCTACGGCGTCTTCCCCCGCCGGAAGCTCGTCTAACTCCAAACTGTATGCCGCCATGCTCTTTAACTTGTCCGCCACCATATTCGCCAACAGCCACCTAGCCGCATTTACCGTTTCTTTTCCATGTTCACCGGTATTTAGCATGCCCACATATTCCCCGCATTGCTGCTGCAGCTTCATGTCGTCCGCCAGACTTTTCACCGCTTCCTGCTTTACAGGCACTTGTAAATAATTGTCCTTGACAAAATCGTTATACCATTCAAAAAATAAATTGTCCTTTTCCGATAAAACCCCATAGCTTCCCCTGAGCACTGCGGCATAATCCGTCTGCTTCCAGCCATAAAGCGAAAAACTATTCTCATCCTTGTCCTTTTCCACCAGATAATCGCCCGAAAAACTAAAATCCGCTATTTCTCCTTCCAGAGCCGCTGCATAGGGAAGATAGCACTGTGTAGTGTTAATCCCCGTATATGCCAGCTTGTACCAAAGCCTGCTGTTGGATGCTCCCGCCGCGGCATCATAGCGCAGCCTAAAAAGCGTTTCCGCCCCTTCGCTCTCACCGATTCCCTGTTCCCCACAGCTTTTCCGAAATTGGTCTTTATCCTTTTCCCATTCTCCTTTGACGTAATTCATACAATGATGGCCCCGCAGGTAAATACTGTTCTGCGGGATTTCATTGACAGTCAGACGGATAACCTCCTCATGCTTGTAAGAGGGAGCCTTATTGTTGACAACGTCACCTGATGAAAATAATCCTTTTAAACTGATATTTTTAATCCCGTCCTCTAAATTTTTCTGGAATTGCCGCCAGTCCTCATTCAAATAATAAACGCTTTCGGCAGCCGGCGCCAAAAGCGTTCCCGACACAAATACCGCCAGCATCGTTCCCGCGGTAAGCAATGTCATACGCTTGAAATTAATCGGTCTGTTGCAGTCTAAATAAAACGCCAGCACGCCGCCTGCAAACAATATTATCAGCCCCTCCCAGCCCGGCGTAAGCCCAACTATCAGCCCCAAGCAAAGAACAATCGCAGGGAGCGCCAGCATTATGCCTTTCTTACCGAGAAAGGAAGACAGCCATTGTATCAATACTCCAAATAGAAATACAAAAATTAATATACCGAACAGCTGATATGCGGCGTCCGCCTCCGGTACGCCGACCGAGGTGCCAAAGTGATAATTCCCCAATCGTATAAACAGCTCCTCAAACGCGCCAAGACCCTCATCAAAGTAATCATCTAAGAAATCCGGTACCGGCACCTCACAAATAATAAAGAGAATTACCAAATTACCCAAAAAAGTGATGAGCCTTTTTCCCAAAAGGCGCATCCCCTCGTTCCAAAGGTTCAATACAAGTATTTCCACCCCCAAAAATAAAACAAAATAATCGACTCCTATGGCTTCACCCTCAGGCCTAAAAACATCAATAGCGATAACTAATGCGGCGCAGGTAAGCAGCGCACTTACCACACAGGAGAACAGTGTCGTAAGAAACATCCGCCCTATTGCTTCTTTTCTATGATGTTTTTTTAACCTAAGCTTTTCCTGTTCCCAATAAATATGCTTATTCGCCACTCTCTAAGCATGCCTGCGGCATGTCCTCCGTCTATAATAACAATTCCGTCTCGGCAAGTGATTTCTCCGGATTCCTTGCATCAAATCTTGCCAGTAACAAATCTTTTTCGTAAAGCTCCAGATTCCAATTTAGTAAAAGACGATGCAAAAGCACCTCCGCGCTGTATTTTTCCTGATAGAGCCCGGCCACATCCTCTTTTTGTTCTATCCCGAAATCCTGCAGCAGATAAACAAGCAGTTCATAAAAGCTTTCTTCATCCGCCACGCTCATGCGAACCACATCCCGAAAACGCCGACTGTACCATGCCACATAATGAGGGCAGTCTTTATCCATCATGGAAAAAGAAAGACTTGCCGCCACCCTGATATACGCGTCCGTCCTTCCCACCCTGCCGGCACGCTTTACAGCGCCGCAACTGTCCAGCAGCAGTACGGTAGAGCATGCCTTCGGCATGCTGCTTTCCTTTACTATCAGCTCTCCCGCTTTAGCGCTAAGCTTCCAATGAATATCCTTCATCTTATCCCCTTCCCTGAAGGCACGCAGCTTCAAAAGCTCTCCTGCGTCATCACCGCTCCTGACTGTATCATAAATCTCCGAGTCTCCGATAAAATTGCGGACGGCCCCGGAGACAACGACGTTCACCGGGCAAACCGTAGGAAGCACCACCACGGACGCCTTTTCCGTACTTCTACGGGATAAATAGAATAAGCCGGATATGTCATAAACACGCATTCTGCGGATACTGATTTCATAATTGCCGGCCTTGTCCAAAATCAGGTTAAAAGCGCTTTGCGGATCGCCGTTTATAATCTGCCGTATATTTTTCCTGCCTCCTGCGCAGGTATTTTGTATCGTCAGCTGCAGCCTTATCTTACCTCTCCAAGGCTTTCCCCTACGCTCCTTATTCACAAACACTCTTATCTTCTGCTCCTGACAGGCCATAGAAATAGGAACTCTGAGAGTACATTTCACCCATGCCCTATCCGCCAAGACCAGCCCGAGCGAAAACAACATAAAAGCTGCCTCCGCAAAGCAAAGCAGCGCTATTGCCGTACTTCCGTAAATGGCCGCTATATAAAAGGTAACTCCTATCAGGAGAATTGCTTTGAAAAAACTAATCACGATAATCCGCTCTCTTCATGTAAGATGTTGGCTGTTTTACCTCCTCCATAATCTGCCACAGGACAGCCTCCGGAGACACATGCGAAACCCTCGCTTTGGTATTCAGCACAATCCTATGCCTTGCGACGTCACAATAAATACCTACAACATCCTCAGGAATCACATAGCCTCTGCCTTGTGTAAACGCCCTTGCCTTCGCCATTCTTGTACAGGCGATGGTACCCCGGGGACTGATTCCCAGCTCTATATACGGATTCTCTCTTGTAGCGCTCACCAGCTTTGCAATATACTTATACACATTATCGTGAATATATATCTGCTCCACCAGATTCTGCATACCTGCCAATTCCTGCGCATGCAGAATTCCACTGATTTGATTAGAGCCTTCACGCATGCTCTTACCCTTGGCAATTTCAATCTCGTACGCCATATCCGGATAACCCATACTCATGCTGATCATAAACCTATCCAGCTGGGATTCCGGCAAAAGCTGGGTTCCCGCGCTTCCCTTGGGATTCTGAGTAGCTATAACAATAAAGGGTTCGGGAACCCTGTGACTGGTTCCATCCACCGTCACCATCCCCTCCTCCATTACCTCCAAAAGCGCCGACTGAGTCTTTGGGGAGGTTCGGTTAATCTCATCGGCAAGAAACAGATTACAGAGGATAGGACCGGGTTTGTAGGAAAATGCGTCCGTCTCCTTATGATACATGGAAAAGCCCAGCAAATCGGAGGGTTGTACATCCGGCGTAAACTGAACTCTATGATTGTCCAAGGCAAGCGCTTTGGAAAAAGCAACCGCAAGGGTTGTCTTTCCGACTCCCGGAACGTCCTCAATCAAAATATGTCCTCTGGCCAATATAGCGGAAAAAGCCTTCTCCACACAATCGTCCTTGCCGTGAACCGCCTTCTTCACCTCCTCAAGCACTTCCTGTGCTTTCGCGTAGGCCTCCTTATAATTCATTGCGAAATCCATTTCCTACCCCCTGATAAAGCGCTCCGTCTCTCCCGTGAGCTGCATCTGCTCCAATAAGCCCCGATAAAAATTCTCATGCAGCTTCACTTGTTCCAGCCACATCTTCTTTGCCGCATTTGTACCGCAAACGCGATTGCGTGAGCCTCCCGCCAATTCCAGCCTTTTACGGCAGATTTCTATAATTTCTTCGGAGGACCGCTCCCCAATGTCATGATACCCAAGAATACACATGCGCATCTCGTCAAAGCGGTCGATATCATCCGCATCCCGTACGCTCAGCTCTAAGGGCGTTGCCCATTCCGGTAAATTCTCCATCACATCATGAATCGATATTGCCCTACAGATACTCTCGGCCATAGACTCCTCATATTGTATCTTTTGTAAATATTGCCCCGCAATTTCCGCACTGATTGCAGGATGGCACTTCAATTCCTCCATATTCCTGCACTCAGGATACCCCACATCATGAAGCATACATGCTATCATCAAAGGAACCTCCGGCAGCGCTTCTTCCCTCGCTATCTTCTGCCCTATTGCCGCCACGCGCAGAGTATGCTCATATCGGTACAGCATATCATACCGTCCGGAATCAGGCTCCAAAATCTGCCTTAAAAACTCTAATGTCTGCTTTAAAACGTTTTCTTCGGGCTTTTGCCCCTCTATTATATTCCTTACGCGCTCTGACAGCTGAAATGCCATATTTATTAATCCTCCATTCTGCCCACAACCCTCGAACTTGACGTCGGCACAAATCGCTTTATTTCTCCATACTCATATGCCCGCACATCACCGGTCGTATATCCGATCATCATGGCATGACAAGAAACAATAACCTTATCATACTCTAAATACTTGTCAAAAACTTTCAATACCCGCTCCTTAACGCTTTCACTGCTTTCCCACTTGCAATGCCTATTCCATTTCTTCCTGTTAAACTGTCTCACCAGCCTTTTTATAAGGAAACGACTCCTCACAGACTGGGTGGCGTCCAGCTGCCATTCATAAAGCATCGGCTCAACCCGCATCTCCAGCTCCAGCTCACGAGCCATAATGCCTGCGCCCTGCAGAGCCCTTGTATAGGGTGATGAAATAATAATATCCGCTTTCTCCTTCTTTAACAGCTCTATCGACTTATGTATTTGCCGCACTCCCGCCTCTGTCAAGGGGGCAAAATTTTTTGCCACATCAATCCTTGCAAAATCTTTAATCGCTTCATAATCCGGCTCGCCATGCCTTACCAACAAAAATTCCGTCATATCCCTCTCCAATCTCATTACACATGTAAATTATAGCATATGGCTTCCGTATACTGCAATAAAAAAGCGGAAGCACCGTAAATATCAATGCTTCCGCACCTAATTCCGTAATGGTGAAAGGAAAATGAGAGTATTAAGCTAAAAAGCAACTTACCAACCGAACTGATAATTAGTACGCACATAGCTTACAGAAATTTAATTTTGCTCCTCACTGCTTCCCACAATACGACAAAGTCTGGCGCATACCAGTATTAAGGCGCTCTGCTTATCAGTAAATACGTCAATTGCTCCGGTACGGCGTTTTATTTCAGAACGCTAGACACCATTTGGACATCAAAAAAAGTCAAACTTCCCCTCTATTGAATATACTTTACAAAACCCTGTCGTGAACAAATATCAAGCATGGCACTCTATGTCAGTCTATACGCATATCTCTAATAATCAAAATGAGAACTATAATTCTATTATCATAAAACTTTCCAAAGAAGCTATTAACTTATTTAATGTTTCAAATTCCGTTTCTCTAACTTCAATTAACCTACAAGTAATTTTATTTATTATCCCTCTGTTTTGTGATATGTTGTATTTAATAACTAAATTAACAATTTCCGTATGCATTGAATACATCTTTCTATATGCTTCAATAAATATTTGCATTGATAAGGATTCATTATCTATAAATTTTAATCTTTCTATCATAATCTTTTTATGGTCTTTCAACAAATAAAACGTTCTAACATCAAGATAATCAATATTTGTATTTATAATATTTTGTATAAGAATATCGTAACAACTAATCCCCCATGTATTCATTTCTTTATTGCAATAATTATATCCTTTCCAATATTCAGGTACTTCACTATTAACATATTGTTTAAACCAATAGACAATATTGTTTAAATGATACTCATAGTCGCATTCATTTTTGATTTTATATGAAAATATATTGTGGCTTAAGTATGATATTTGCGTTTTAACAGCTGAGTTATTGTATGCAGCATAAAATTCATCAAATGTACAATCACTAAACGCATACTTTGGCTCAAACAAAAAATCCGCACAATACAAAATTTTCAAAACGTCATCATAGCCATATACTAAAATATCATGTCCCACATCTTTGTTCCCTTTACTCCATTTACTTTTAGACACATATTTATAATTAATCATCATATGCACATAAAAGTTACTATCAATTAGATTTATTACATATTTGACAATATCTCCATAGTTTCTATCAACAAATTCTTCACTATTCTTTTGTACCTCTAGCCATTTGCACAATTCAAATGTTTTTACTTCATAAGACATTGGAAAATAGAAATCCGCCCATTTATTAATATATTTAGACATATAAATTTGAATATAATTACTAAATATCCAAGATTTAGCTTTGGGCTCATTTGACAAAATTGTTAATAAATGCGCATGATGCGTATATGTTGTAATAATTGGATAATTAGTACTCAGAATTTTTTTCATTAGCCGATCCTCTAAATAGTAATAACTTTTCTTCTCTCCTTTATGTTAATAAAAATTGTTAATTTGACAACCTCTACTATCTTAACAATATCTTACTAAAGCGCAAATGAACAGGACCTATAGTTCTAGATTCATTCTCAATTTCTATATAATCAGGATCTACATCCAAAAATTATATCTTCTTACCACAACAGCTACCAACATATTATTTCTTCTTTTTATACATCCACAGTAAAATGAAAAGTTATGTTTAAATCTTACATTTGTTTTACCAGCCGCTCTTAACATACCAATTTGCAACTGCTATATATAAAGCAAGGGCGAAAAGTTTATTTTCAAGCCTTTCGCCCAGCATTATCATACAAGATCTGTATTTACAGACTTTTTTCATAGTCTCTTAAAAACACAAATTTGATAAATTGCATGTATATTAATTGTAGTAGTGAACATTTCACAGTAACACTTTCTGTAGTTGACGCCACTGCATATTTTGCCAGTAGACTTCAATTATATAGTATTTACTTTTTATAATAAATAAAAAACAGGGTATAAGGAAATCAAATTCTTATACCCTGTTTTTTACGTTTAGATCAAAATATATTTTATGGTTTTGGTATTTACATTTTTAATCGAACATATGTCTGATTACCTCAAAAGCAATAAAGTCCAGAACCCCGATTCTATCAAGGTTTTCTGGACTTAAGTCATAGCGAGAGGGGGACTTGAACCCTCGACACTACGGGTATGAACCGTATGCTCTAGCCAGCTGAGCTATCTCGCCATATGACCCCTCACCGGATACCCGGTAAGGGATGGGACCTATAGGGCTCGAACCTATGACCCTCTGCTTGTAAGGCAGATGCTCTCCCAGCTGAGCTAAGATTCCATTTGTCGGCTGACCTCACAACCGACTTTGTTAGTATACAATGCAAATCTACTTTTGTCAACAGTTTTTTTACATTCTTTCGGGAGCGCTAAAGCCCAATACATCAATGCAGGCTTCCAGCACGTCTCTGGTAAGAATCAAAAGGGCAATCCAGCCGGATTTCTTAGCCGCATCCTCCTCCGTGAGAATTTTCGTCTCATGGTAGAAGCGGTTAAACGCATTCGCCAAATCATAAATATAAGCGCATACTTTGTGAGGCGCAATCTCCTCGCAGGCATTCTGCATCATGGCGTTAAACTGCGAAAGCTGCATCATCAAAGCCTTTTCCGATTCGTTTACCGCCTCCCGTAAGTCTGTGTTTTCCTGATATCCGCCCTGTTCCCGATATTTTGCAAGAATGGACTTGATACGCACAATGGTGTATAAAATGTAAGGACCGGTATCTCCCTCAAAGGAGGTAAATCGATCAATGTCAAACACATAATCCTTGGAAGCCTGATTGGATAAATCACCATACTTTAAAGCGGATACCGCTACCGTTTCCGCAACCTGCCTTGCTTCCTCCTCCGACATATCCCTGCCCTCGCGGATTTTCCGGTACATCTCCTCCTTGGTCTCGCTAATCAAATTTTCCAGACGCATCACACCGCCGTCTCTGGTTTTAAAGGGCTTACCGTCCTTGCCGTTCATAGTGCCGAAGCCCAGCCACACAAGCTTAGTCTCGGGCGTTACCAGCTTGGTCTTCCTCGCGCAGCGAAATACCTGTTCAAAATATAAATCCTGTCTCTTGTCCGTCAGATAAATAATCTCGTCCGGATGATACAGCTTCATGCGCTCCATAATGGTTGCCAAATCCGTGGTATTGTACAAAGAAGCCCCGTCCGACTTCAAAATCATGCAGGGGGGAACCTCCTTGGTGTCCGTCTCCTCCTTTACGTCTACCACCAGCGCGCCGTCGCTGATATAAGCGTAACCTTCCTCCTTCATGTATTTTACCATTCCGGGAATCAGATCGTGTACGTCGCTCTCCCCCTTCCAAAGATCAAACTCCACATTCAGGCTGCCGTAATTTTTCTTCAAATCCGTTACGGAAACCTGCAAAATATGCTTCCACAGAGCACGGTATCCTCTCACGCCGTTTTGCAGCTTAAAGGTCGCCTCCATGGCGCGCGCCTTATACGAAGGGTCTTCCTTTGATTTGGCGCTTGCCATAGGATAAATTTCCTCCAGCTCCAAAATCGTAAACGGCGCCTCCTTCGGATATTCTCCCTGATAGCTCTCGTCAAAATAAACCAAATCCGGCTGTCTGTCCTGTACGCCGGTGATTACCAGCCCCATCTGCAGACCCCAGTCGCCCAAATGCACGTCCCCTATCACCTCATGTCCTGCGTAGCGATAAATTCGCTTAATACTCTCTCCGATAACGGCGGAACGGATATGACCCACATGCAGGGGCTTTGCCACATTGGCTCCGCCGTAATCAATCATCACCTTCTTGGGTTTATCCGGCATGTCCAGTCCAAACTTAGGAACAGACCTCATTTCTCTGATATATTCCGCCAAAAAGCTCTCCGAAATTTTAAGATTTAAAAAACCGGGCGCCACTGCGGACGCCTCCTTGAAAGCCTTGCTGCCCGCAAGCTTCTCCGCCACCTCATTAGCAATTATTATGGGAGCCTTCTTATACTTCTTCGCCCCCGCCATGGCTCCGTTACACTGGTACTCGCACAAATCAGGGCGGTTGGACAAACTCACCCTGCCCAGCTCTCTATCATAACCTGCCGCTTCAAATGCCCGCTGCATTTCTTCGGTCAGCATATCCAATAGCTTTTCCATCTCTATAACCATACCTTTCCGCATTCTTCCAACTGCTACCAAAATACTATAACTTATTTTGTCAAATATCGCAATATCTAAATCAGCGGCGCTTCTAAAGTCGGCTACAGCTTGTAACAATTCAGACAGACTATTGAACCGTTACAGGCATGCACACAAAACGCAAAAAGGATGCGTGGCCTCCCTACTCCAGCATAATTTCTTTCAAAGAAAGCTTACCGATACGAATCGCGTAGTAATACATCACCAGCTCATAAATCACCGCAAACGCTGCCAATGTAATCAGAAACACCGGCACGTCAAAGCCATAATCCGGCACATTTTCCATATCGGCAAATATCACGGAAACCGTAATTTTCAGCAGGGCATACTGATAAACGGTTCCGATTCCGAAGCCTATGTATGCAAAAGGTCTGTATCCGCCCAAAATAGAACGCCCGCATTCTTTTCTTGAATATCCAAAGACACGAAGCATGGCGATGGTCTTAGTATTTGCACGAATCACCGTTGTGGTTGCCAGAAACAATGTGACGCAAGCCAAAATCATACCGATTGCCGCCACCATTATGGCAAACATGATGCTTGCCAGCTCCTTCATACTAAAAGACATCTGCATCATGGACGAAAAGCAAAACGATGCAAACGTAATGAAAAATACAAGCGCCGCTCTTTGCTTTACCGTACTTTTCCGAAGCTCCGTCAAAAACGGCTGATATACCTCCTTTAGGACGGCGCTTTGTCTTCCCGCCTCTTTCCTCCCTTTCTTCTCTCTTCTTCCTTTTAAAATCTCCCCCCTAAGCAGCGTCAGAACGGGCATCTTCAGCTTGCCATAGCTGTATGCCACAGCCAGCAGCGCAAATAATATGGTGGGCAGTATCACCAGAAAAAGCACCAAAACCGGATGAAAATGCACCTCAAACTCCGGCAGCAGCTTATCCTCGTTTTGTATATCATAAAATGTCGGCATCAAGAGAAAAGAGCCCCCAAAGCCTGCTGCCGTTCCAAAAAAAACACTGAGTCCGAACACCCAGAAGCCTCCGGCTATTTTCAGGTTGGGATACCCCAATGCCTTCAATATCCCTAACTCCTTTTTATGCATATCAATATAATGCTTGATATAAAAAAACAGCATAATCACGGAAGTAATAAGCAGACAGCCGCCGCTCACCGCACTGACAACCTTTCCCACCATCACCTGCGCATTATAAAGCATCATCGCCGGCTCTGCGACAATCTGCTCCTTTACCGCCACAATATCCATGTTAAAATTCAGAAAAAGCGTACAGACAAATACCGCGCAGAAGGAAATAATAAAAATACCCGTCAGTTTAAAAATATCCTTTATACTTACTATCATATTCTCCCTTTCTCTATTTATTTTGCTCCTTTAGCCTTACGATACAGGCAGCGCCCCTTAAGCCTCACAATACAGACGACGCAAGAAATTTGTTAAAAAACTGCCCTTCTGCTACCATCCTATTTCATAAGCCGTTTTCCGGGTCTTGTTTTGATAACTTTCCACAATTCTGCCGCTATTCATTCTGACAACAGTTTTTGCCATTTCCGCTATATTGAGATTGTGCGTCACCATTACAATGGTAAAGCCCAGCTCTTTTTGCAGTCCTGATATGTAATCCAGCACCAGACGCCCCGTCGCCTCGTCCAAAGCGCCGGTAGGCTCATCCAAAAACAAGACCTTCGGCTTCTTCGCCAATGCCCTTGCCACAGCCACCCTCTGCTGCTCCCCCCCGCTTAACTCTCCCGGATATTTGTGAAGCTTCTCCCCGAGCCCCACTGCCTCCACAATTTTCTTATAATCACGGTTTCCCTTAAGGTCTGCTCCCAGCCTTACGTTTTTGTCCACGTCCAGATTTGGCAGAAGATAATATTGCTGAAAAATAAAACCCACATTTTCCTTTCTGAATCTTGTGAGCCTCTCGTCGGGCATAGCGGATATCTCCTCCTCATTGTAGATAACCGCTCCCCTGTCTGGACGCTCCAAACCCGAAATAACATTTAGCAGCGTGGATTTTCCCGAGCCGGAGGCGCCTAATATTACCATGAAATCTCCGTCCTCAACAGACAGCGAAATTCCTTTCAGCACCTCCACGCGATTATCCCTGCTTCCGTAGAATTTATGAATATTCTCTGCTTTTATCATTGCCCTTCTCCTCTTTTTTGCTTTTCCAACAGACTTACAAAAACCTCCGTGAGCATTGTTCCTATTTCCTCATTTGTAAATGTGCATACCCTTGTGGCGCACAGTGTAGCGATTCCGTGCGTATAAATCCACAGATGACGGTATAGCCTTTCCGCCGCCTCCTTCTGCAAATGATACGGCTCCCTCACTGATCTTAAGATATCCTCATAGCTTTCATCAAGCAGGTTCAATATATGTGCCATATCGCTTCCCCCCTGCCTCTCGTCCATAAACAGAAGCCGAAACAGCCTTGGCTCCTTCACCGCAAATTCTATGTAGGCGGTTCCCACACCCTTAAAAGCAAGCTCCTGTGCCAGACCTTTTTTTACATATTGCTTATACAAAACCTTCGCCGCGCTTATTATCTCCGCGTTTACCTCCTCCATATTTTTAAAAACCGTAAACACAGGGCGCGCCGAGCTGCCCAGTCTGTTCCCCAGCTCTCTTGCCGTCACCGCTTCTATTCCCTGCTCCCTTGTAAGCTCCAACGCCGTCCGAATAATTTCCTCTTTGGTAAATTTTGCCTTAGGTGGCACCTTACATACCTCCTTTATTCTAAAACAATGGTTTTAAATCACTTGTTTTATTATACTGCGCAATTATCCGCCTGTCAACAAGCAATGCCTCCTCTATTACTCCAATATCTTCTTTATTCCATGCCTTGTAATAAATCCCTTATATGAGCGTGTCGGTACGCTTACATCTCTCCGCCTTTGAGAAGGAACAGCCGCAAAAATCCTGCCTGTACAACTCATATTGTGCCGACAACTCCACCGAGCGCCGATAGCCCCCCCTCTTTTTAAAGTCGGAGGGAAGCCATAATACGTCAAGCTCGGCGGCAAGCGACTGTCCGATTTCGTTTAGCTTTGCGGCATTTTTCAGGGGACTTATGGTGAGAGTGGTTCCAAAATAATCATATTCTGCTTTTTTCGCCCGTAACGCCGTTTCCCGCAGACGCAAATCAAAGCAGCGAAGGCAGCGTTCCCCGCCCTCCCTGCAGTCCTCATAGCCCTTTACCGTCTCATAAAAGAACGACGGCTGATAATCCCCTTCTATAATACCGATAGGACGCCCCTTCCCCTCCTTATTGTAGGCGGCAATCAGGCGCTTCTGCTCCGCCGCACGCTTTCGATACTCCTCTGCGGAGGAAATATTGGGATTAAAATAAAAGACCGTAATCTCGAAATAAGAACATAAATATTCCAACACATAGCTGCTGCAAGGAGCGCAACAGCTATGCAGAAAAAGTCTGGGGGCCTTTCCCTCTATTTTATTCAACAGCTTTTCCAGTTCTTTTTGATAATTTACCTGATTCATATTAAAACCGTAAACGTATTCCTTTACTTATGCTCCTTCAAGGTCAGCTCCCTTTGACGCCGTCCGGCTTATGGCCGATTGCCCGCCAAAATTACCCCAGTCTTATATAAAATGCCGAGCCGCCGGGAACTGCTATTTTCCCTGCATTATAAACAATCTCGCCGCCAAAACCGTAAATAACCTCTTTAAATTCATATTCTCCCTCAAAGGAAGCTTCCTCCCTGCCGGGATTTATCACCACAAGAATTTTCTCATCCCCGCTGCTTCTCGTATAAGCCAGAGGATATTTCTTCTCCTTGGCATAAACAAATTCGATCCCGCCGTTGCTCTGCAATGCCGCAGCAGACTGCCTGATTTCAATCAGCCTCTTAACCTCCCGGTACAGGGAACCCTCGCTAGCCATCTGCTGTGCAACGGTAGGACGGTCGGCGGCTTCATCCTGACCGATATACAGCTTTTCCTTTGCCGCAGAGCTAAATCCAGCATTGGGGGTTAAGTCCCACTGCATGGGGGAACGGGCTCCGGTCCTGTTATATCCCCCCTCCACCGACGTTAAGTTTTCCACATGGCGCATGCCGATTTCATCGCCATAATAGATGAACGGAGCTCCCGGCATGGAAAGCAGGAAAGCAAACGCCACCTTTAACTCGTCGCCGTGAAGGCTTCTCGCCAGTCTGTCCATGTCATGATTTCCCGAAGGAATGCAAATAAGCCCCTTTTTATCGGTTTTCTCGTAATTCTCTATGTATTTTTTCACAAATGCGGACGCGTCTCCCTTTCCTCTTCCTGAAAAGAACGGTTCCTCGCAGCGGAACAAATCATTATAATGAGAAGGTCCAAAATGCAAAAGGAAATCCATATGAAAGCCTCCCTGCAAGGATTTATCCGGCTCTCCCCACTCGGAAACCATTGCCGCTTCAGGAAATTCCTTATCCAAAAACTCCCTCACATTCTGCCATAGCTTGATGGTTCCCTTTCCCTCCTCGTCATTCTTCACAAGAGAACCCGCCATATCCACCCGAAAGCCGTCGCAGCCAAGCCCCAGCCAGAAACGCATAACGTTTTTCATCGCCTCTAAGGTTGCTCTTGGTCCTTCATCTTCCATGGACTGCTGCCAAGGGCGGTCCTTCTTATAAAAGCCGTAATTCAACGCCGGCTGATTGGAAAAAAAATTCACCATACAAGAGCCGTCGCGGTCGGAGATCCCCCGTATCGATCCCATATTCTGAGGCGACTCCCATATACTGTCCGTCCAGATGTAACGGTCCGTATACTCGTTTTTCTCCGCCTTCATGGATTCCAAAAACCATTTATGCTCCACAGAGGTATGCCCCGGAACCAAGTCCAAAAGCACATGCATCCCCCTCTCGTGCGCCTCGCTAAAGAGCTGCTTCAAATCCTCATTAGTACCGTATCTGGGCGCCGCCGTATAATAGTCGGCCACGTCATAACCCGCATCTCCAAATGGCGACTGGAAACAGGGATTCAGCCATAACGCATTACAGCCAAGCTCCCTGATATAATCCAATCTTTTGATAATTCCCTGAAAATCACCTATTCCATCCGCATTGGTATCCTGAAACGATTGAGGATAAATTTCATAAAAAATTGCATTGTCAAGCCATTTTGCCATCTTCCCGACTCCTCTCGATTTTTTTGCTAATAAAAACATACCATATTTCGGAGAGAATATCCATACCTTTCGTATAATGGCAGGGCAATCATAGGCTTAACGATAATTTACCTGAAATCAAAAGCTGCCCTTTATAAGCATACGTTTATTGTTTTTGTCTATCCTCATATCGCTTCTGCGCCTTTCGCCAGTTTATAAGATCAAACCAGCCCTCCACGTAATCGGCACGGCGGTTCTGATACTGTAAATAATAAGCATGCTCCCACACGTCCACCAGAAAAATAGGCGAAAAGGCCGTCAGATCAGGCACATCCTGATTTGCCGTCTGCACGATGGACAGCTTTCCGTCTGCGTCCGAAACAAGCCACGCCCATCCGGAACCAAATTTTGAAATTGCCGCCTGCTTCATCTGCTCCTTCCAATTTTTATAAGATCCGAAATCCCTGTCAATTGCCTCGGCAAGAGTTCCGAACGCCTCCTGCCCGTCCATACCCTTCATAGAGTCAAAATATAACTCATGATTATATACGCCTCCTCCGTTGTTACGAACAGGAGTCTGTACCGCCTGAGGAAGCTTATCTATGCTTGTAAGAAGCTCCTTCAGGCTCATCTGCTGCAGCTGCGGATAATCGGACAACGCATTATTCAAATTATCCACATAGGTTTTATAATGCTTGTCATGATGAAAGGTGAGCGTTTCTTCATCCAGCACCGGAGAAAGCGCGTCATATTCATAGGGGAGTGGTCTTGCCACAAAAGGATAAGTCTCTGCTTTCATATTTACCTCCAATTCTTCGGTGTAAAAATGTGTTTTTACACTGTCCTAAATCTCAAAACAAAATAAGGAACCTGCAAATAGTATATGCAGATTCCCTTATTTTACTAATGAAATTTTTAATTACAACTGCTTTACAGCTGTGCCACATCAATCAAGGTCAGCTCGTTGCTTTTGTTTTCCAGACTTGTGACCAAGGCTTTCGCCGTATCCATCGCAGTAATACAGTTAATGCCCGTCTCAATGGCGGTCCTGCGGATTAAAAAGCCGTCTCTTGACTTGTCTCGTCCCTGCGTAGGCGTATCAATCACAAGGTCAATCCTATGTCCTAAAATTAAGTCCATAACCGTGGGCGATTCCTGAGAAATCTTGTTGACCTTCCTAGCTTTTACGCCCGCCTCATTTAATGCCGCCGCAGTGCTTCTTGTTGCATAAATGGTATAACCCAGCTTCTCAAAGCGTCTGCCTATTTCGATTGCCTCGCCCTTGTCCGCGTCCTTTACGGTAATAATCATATTCTTGTATTTCGGCAAATCCACGCCCGCGCCCAAAAACGCTTTATACAAGGCTTCATTAAAATCCTTCGCAATACCCAGACACTCGCCGGTTGACTTCATCTCCGGCCCTAAGCTGATTTCTGCGCCGCGGATTTTCTCAAAGGAAAATACCGGCATTTTAATGGCAAAATACTCTGCCTCGGGCTGCAGACCCGGCTCGTAGCCGAGCTCCCTTATCGTCTTTCCGATGATAACCTCCGTGGCGAGATCCACAATGGGAATACCCGTCACCTTGCTGATATAAGGCACGGTACGGGAGGAACGGGGATTTACCTCAATGACATATACGTCCTCTCCGATTGCAATAAACTGAATGTTGATTAAGCCCTTTACATGCAGCGCCTTAGCAAGTCTTTTGGTGTACTCCGCAATCTTTTCCTTTACCGCCTTATTGATGGTAGGAGCCGGATATACGGAAATACTGTCTCCGGAATGCACGCCTGTCCGCTCGATATGCTCCATAATACCCGGAATCAAAATATCCGTACCGTCGCACACCGCGTCAACCTCAATCTCCTTGCCCTGTAAATACTTGTCAACCAGAATGGGGTGATCCTGCGCGATACGGTTGATAATTTCCATAAACTCCTCTATTTCCTCATCGGATATGGCAATCTGCATCCCCTGCCCGCCAAGCACATAGGAGGGTCTCACAAGCACAGGATAACCCAGCCTGTTCGCCACCTCTTTTGCTTCCTCAGCGGTATAGACTGTGCCCCCTGCCGCACGGGGAATCTCGGTCTCCTCCAATATCTTGTCAAACAGCTCCCTGTCCTCTGCAGCGTCCACATCCTGCGCCTGTGTTCCCAGTATAGGCACGCCCATTTTCATTAAGCTCTCGGTAAGCTTAATCGCCGTCTGACCGCCAAACTGAACTACCGCGCCGTCAGGCTTCTCAATGTTCACAATGGACTCTACATCCTCAGGCGTAAGGGGCTCAAAGTAGAGCTTATCCGCAATATCAAAATCCGTACTTACGGTCTCGGGATTGTTGTTGATAATAATGGTCTCATAGCCTGCCTTGGAAAATGCCCACGTGGCATGTACCGAACAATAATCAAATTCAATGCCTTGTCCGATACGGATAGGACCCGAGCCAAGAACCAAAACCTTCTTACGATCCGCAGTGCGGACCGCTTCGCACTCGCCGCCGTACACGGAATAATAGTAAGGGGTGGACGCCGCAAACTCGGCGGCGCAGGTATCCACCATCTTGTAAACGGCATTGATATTGTTATCATAACGCAGCTTCTTAATTTCATCCTCGGTTTTTCCGGTAAGTCTTGCAATCACATTGTCGGGGAACTCAATGCGCTTAGCCTCCTTCAAAAGCTCCACGGTAAGGGGCTTCTCCTTAAGGGCCTGCTCCATTTCCACCAGAATGGCAATCTTATCGATAAACCATATATCTATCATGGTAATGTCATGTATTTCTTCATAACTTACACCCTTACGGATAGCTTCGGCAATCACATAAATGCGCTGGTCATCCACAATCTTGAGACGCGCCTTCAATTCCTCTGCGCTCATATCGCTAAAATCATAGCTCAACAGACAATCTACATGCTGCTCCAAGGAGCGGATTGCCTTCATCAAGGCTCCCTCAAAATTATCGCAGATACTCATAACCTCGCCGGTCGCCTTCATCTGCGTAGTCAGGGTACGCTTCGCCGTGATAAATTTATCAAAGGGCAGACGGGGAATTTTTACCACACAATAATCCAAAGTGGGCTCAAAGCTGGCATAGGTCTTCTTGGTAATAGCGTTTTTAATCTCGTCCAAGGTGTAGCCCAGCGCAATTTTCGCCGCCACCTTCGCAATGGGGTAGCCCGTAGCCTTAGATGCAAGCGCCGAGGAACGGCTTACTCTGGGATTTACCTCAATAACACAATATTCAAAGCTGGTAGGATGCAATGCAAACTGTACGTTACAGCCCCCTGTTATCTCAAGCTCGTTGATAATATTCAGGGCGGAGGTACGCAGCATTTGGTATTCCTTATCGCTTAAGGTCTGGGAAGGCGCCACCACAATACTGTCGCCGGTATGTACGCCTACCGGATCAATGTTTTCCATATTACATACGGTGATACAGTTGCCCGCACCATCGCGCATTACCTCATATTCGATTTCCTTCCAGCCTGCAATACAGCGCTCCACAAGCACCTGACCCACGCGGGAAAGACGCAGCCCGTTCTCCAGTATCTCCTCCAGCTCCACCTGATTGTGGGCGATACCGCCGCCGGAGCCGCCAAGGGTATACGCTGGACGAAGCACCACCGGATAGCCTATGGTGTTGGTAAAGGCAATGCCGTCCTCCACGTTCTCCACCACCTTGGACGCCGCACAGGGCTCTCCGATACGCTCCATCAAATCCTTAAACTCCTGACGCCCCTCCGCATTGCGGATGGTTGCGGCAGTGGTTCCCAAAAGCTTCACGCCGTGGGCGGCAAGGAACCCCGATTCCTCCAGCTCCATGCCAAGATTCAGTCCCGCCTGTCCTCCAAGGGTGGGCAGAATGCTGTCAGGCTTTTCCTTCTCGATAATCTGCTCTAAAACCTTGACGGTCAGGGGCTCAATATATACCTTGTCCGCTATATCCCTGTCCGTCATAATGGTGGCAGGATTGGAGTTTACCAAAATAACCTCTACGCCCTCCTCCTTTAAGGAGCGGCACGCCTGTGTGCCTGCGTAGTCAAATTCGGCTGCCTGACCGATTACAATAGGCCCTGAGCCGATTACCATAACACGTTTCACATTAGGATTCTTTGGCATTTTAGTTCTCTCCCTTCTTTGCAAGGCTTTCTTTCATCATATTGATAAATCTGTCAAACAGATAGCCGGAGTCCTGAGGTCCCGGACAGCATTCCGGATGGAACTGTACGGTAAAAATATTCTTGTCCGTGTAGGAAAGCCCCTCATTGGTTCCGTCGTTCACATTAATAAACGCAGGCACGGCAACGGAAGGATCAAGCTTGTCCGTATCTACCACATAGCCATGGTTCTGGGAAGAAATATAAACTCTTCCCGTCGCCAAATCCTTCACGGGATGATTCCCTCCCCTGTGACCGTACTTCATCTTGTGGGTGTCGGCGCCCGTGGCAAGCGCCATCAGCTGATGCCCCAGACAGATTGCAAAGATAGGAATTTCCGTATCATAAAGCTTTTTAATCTCCCGGATAATCGTGGTACATTCCTTGGGGTCTCCCGGTCCGTTGCTGAGCATTATGCCGTCCGGAGCGGCGTCAATGATTTCCTGCGCGGCAGTGAGCGCCGGATAAACCGTCACCTCACAGCCTCTCGCCGCAAGGGAGCGGGCGATGTTCGCCTTGGCGCCAAAGTCAAGAAGCGCAACTCTTAAGCCGCTTCCGTTTAGCTCCTTCACTAAGGAAGGCTTATGTTCACGAATGCCCCTTTCATAATCCTCCTGATGAAAGCGCGCAGAGCCCGACAACGGTCCGTTCTGCTCCAAGTGCAGAGTTGGCTCCAAGATAAATTTTTTACTGCAGGTCACCTTTTCCACAACCTTGCCCGTTGTATAATTTTTTAACTTAGGAAGCACCTCCTGCAGATTGTATTTTTCATTGGTGGTAATCATGCCGTTCATGGTGCCCTTTTCACGCAGTATTTTGGTAAGCGCTCTGGTGTCGATTCCCGCGATGCCGGGAACGTTATTTTCGGTGAGAAATTGTTGAATTGTCATATCACAGCGGAAATTACTGGGAATTCGGGAAAGCTCACGTACAATAAAACCGTCCGGCCAAGGCTTTAAGGACTCGCAGTCCTCCCGGCAAATACCGTAATTGCCAATCAGAGGATACGTCATACAGACAGCCTGTCCTGCATAAGAGGGGTCTGTCAACACCTCCAGATATCCTGCCATAGAAGTGTTAAATACTATTTCACTGATAATCTCTTTGTCGGCGCCGATGTGTGTTCCCTCAAACACGGTTCCGTCTTCCAATATTAAGAATGCTTTCATACCTGCTCCCATCCGTCCGCAACACTTTTTGCCGCATCTAAAGCGGACACTCCAATAAAGAAGGTTGAATATTGCCTCAACCCATGCCTGTTTTTAACTGCCTGTGTATTGACCATCCGTAATAAATTGCAAATAGTCAGCACACTGATTTTTCATGCGTAATCGGTTTATTATATCACAAAAAAAAAGGAGGAGCAATATCCTACTCCTCCAAAAATTGTCACAAATTTGTATTTCACATTTTTTATACCCTTGGGAAATGTGTAGAAGAATCTATTTCCCGCCAAACATTACTCCGCGATACCAGCGCAGCGAATCCTTATAAGCCTCTGTCACCTTATCCATTTCAATGTTGTACAATATCATCTGTCTGGAAATCTCCTGCCAGTTAGCCGACTCATACTGTACCATAAATTCCAACACCTGTGCCAGCTCACCCTTGCCGTGAATCAACGCCTCGCTGATTTTGGCGGACACCTGTACCATCTTAAGCGCCTCCTCCATGGGCTTCTCCAAAATAACGTCAAGCACGGAGAAAAGCCCCATCAAAAACAGCTCATCTGTTTTCATGGCAAGACCGAATGCACAAGCAAGATTCTCCGCAAATTTCGCGCGAAGCAGGGAAAGCCTTGTTACTTCATTGGGCTTATCCGCATAAAGGGCATTGACCACAGCCGTATTTATCCACTTTTTCAGCTCCTTCTGTCCCAGCATTGCCGCCGCATGGCGAATAGAGGTTATCTCCGAATTCACAGCCATCCTGTTTACAATCTTAAGCAGAGAAATGGTAAGCGCCGTATCGCGCCCTATAATATCCGCCGCCGCGGTCAGCTCAAAATTATCGTTATTCACGGTGTTCAAAAGCTCGATATAATTCACCTTAAGCGGCGCCACCTCGTTTTGTCCTCTGGTTACGGGCACACGGTAAAAATTGCCCTCATATAACTGATAACCTCCCGTTACCTTCAGCTCCTCAAAAATTTCCATAGTGTCAATATTACCGGCGCATAGCTTTACGTTGGGATACAGCTTGCCGAAATATATTTTCGCCTTGTCTATGGCAATCTTATGATTATTTAAAAATACATAATCCATTAGCTGCAATATGGGTCTGTACGCCTCAAATTCAGATACCGCAAGCTTTCTGATGGCAAGCTTATATCCCTTATCCTTAAGCTCCTTCAGCCTGTTTACATACATTTCTACAGGAGGAATCGTGTTGTCTATCAAAAGCACGATACGTGAGTGGGGTGCATCACACTGGGCCTCAATATCCGCAAAAACGGAAATATTTGTAACCGGCACGAAGACCTCCTTATTATCGGACAGAGTCTCAATACCGATACTTTGTATCATTTCCAGTCCTTCTATACTGGTAGCCCCGTCATACTGCCCCGTTCCCAAAAGAATCGGATTCAAGAGATAATTATTTTTCTGTGTAAAAATAGAATAAGCACATACAGCCATATTTTCGTCAAATAAAGGTATCAATACCAATAACATTCCATCCACCCTTACGATAACTTACATCGCCCTTTCTCAATCTCTAACTGCCAGACTGCTTATGATTATTTTAACATAATTTATGCTATAATGCCATCATTAATTTTCCTGTGTCTGATACGCCGTAACGGTTCGTCCACGACTTCCAGCTCGCCGCCGAGGGCCCGGACAATCGTTTCATACGGCAAAGGGTTAGGATTTCCCGTTTCTTCCGGCAGAAATAACAGGGCGGCGGCAGGCTCTCCACTTGGTAAGGACTATTATCCGACCACAGATTGCAATGGGGTATTCTTTTCGCAGCCGTCTGTTCCTGTCACGCCACTCAATTCTATTTCTGAATATATGCTGCTGCCTTTTGTATATAACATAAGGCAAGTTCCTCCTGTTCACTACTTCTGCGCAGCATTTCAATTATATGATTTCTTTTTTCTTTCAGAGAATCTTTTGGAAATGAATCCCGCTGGTGAGCAATAGTTGCTATTTTTGTTGCAGCGGATATAATGTCATTATATTGATTTATTGCTAAAGTCATTAATTCCTTATCTATACCGGGGATTATGTTTATGCATAGTTCAAAAAACTGTTTAGTTCTTAATTTATTCTCATAATGAATAAACGCATGCGGAAAAACACATTCGATTTGATCCGCATCTCTTTGGTTTTCTTCCCTTAAAAGCTCACACCAGTTTCGGTAAATAACCACACCGCAGCCCTGCATTTTATCCTCTCCGCAATGTACGTTATTTGATAGCAGTGTTATCCCTCTAAGAAGCGCGTTAACACACGCCTTTGCCAACGGCATTTTTTCATCTGAAGACTTAATAATCATCATATCGCAGTCAGCCTTGTACCAACCGGCATATTGACTAAGCTGATCAAAATTTATCCTTGCGTTTTTTTGATCATCTCCCTCCAAAAAACCCAATCCTTTTAAAATCTGTCCATGGTCGGAAAAACCGACAGCAAAAATAGTATCCGTATACTCTTTAGGAATAATGATGACAGGATAACCGTGTTCAATTTGTTTGCAGGCGAGAGCAATAAATTCATCTTCCGAATAATCTGCCTTTGAATGTATCTCATAATCCAAACCGTATATTAAAAAGCTATCATGAATACATTTCTCGGGCGAATAGGAATATCCAAAACATATATTCGCAATCGCCGACTGCAAAATATATTCTTCATCATCATTTATCTGACGGCCTTTGGCGTCCTTGCGCTGCTCCAATCCAAAAAACAATTTTACCGCAGTTAAAAGAGAAGCGGACGAGATACTTTTAGGCCACTCGGAACCTGAATAATCAGCTACAGGAATCCGTGGCTTGACAAGGAATTCATAATCAAAGTCCATATTGCGCAAAACACATGACGACGGATCAAGAATCCTATCCACAGAACAATTAAAAAGTCTGGATATTTCACAAAGCATCGGTACCTCGGGCACTGCTTTTCCGTTCTCCCATTTGCTGACCGCCTGAGGCGAAACCTTTAATTCCTCTGCGAGCTGTTCTTGAGTGTAACTGCCTTCCATGCGCAGATGTGCAATTTGCTCCCCCATTTTTCTGACATCAAACATATTCATTTTCTCCTTTGGTTTTATAATAGCAGTTATATGTTACCAAATTATTATGGCTGTTGTATAATGCAATGTCCATATATGGCGGGTTGTTTTTTTAGTTAAAACTCAACTCACAGTTGTACATACATATTACATTGCCTTTCCAGCCATACAATGATTCGCAGATTGCGTATGGATGCTTGCACAAATAGTTACATGAGCGGAACGGCCCACATGAAATAGAGAATAAACCGCATAAGCGGCGCCGGCTGCGAAGCAGACGCTTTTATGAGGGGGCGTGCCAAACTGTCATGATGCGCTAATCTGTCTGCTACAGCTCGCATTCCAGCTGGCAGTCGTAGGGCTCGGCCTCGACGTGCTCCCGATTGTATACCTGCGCCTCCGCACAGCCCATTTTCTTATAAAACGCCTGACTTTCAACGGCGGAATGAGCGGATATGTATAACTTACCGGCTCCGTTTTCCTTCGCCCACTCTTTTGCCTTGCAAAACAACGCCCTCCCGATTCCCGTTCCGCGCATGTCCTCGGAAACATGTATACTGGAAAGGTCAAGATATTTTTGTTCTCCGCCAAACAGGGAAGACTCTACAGAAGCAAAGCCCTTCAGCTCCCCGTTCCAAAAGGCTCCATACACCAAGCCTCCCGTGGCCACAGTACGCCTTAAACAGCTAATCAATATTTGATAATCCTCCTCCGTCCAGTCGTCAATAAAAGGAGCTTCTCTGATTACCCATTGGTTATTTTCCTTTCTCCGGCATTTTGTAACCTCTTGACGGCGGATAAACGTCTTGAATAAATCCCTGCATATTTCATTTTCATGCAGCCTTCTATATTGAAGCATACTTATTAATTTCCTTCCCGTTCCCCTGTTATTCTCCGAATTTAAATGAATTGGGCTCCGAAGGCCAAGGTTATCTATTTTTTTAAATTATTCTCCTTGTCAAAAAAAGCCTTTTCCAGCATAACATATTCCTCTGCGGAGCATACTTCCTTACACTTCTTTTGATATTCTTCAGAACGCTTTAACATATCCGAAATCTTTTCGCAGGGAAACAAAGCACACTGATTACATTTTTTCACACTATGCTCCTTTGTGCATTCAACCAATTGATATGTACACTGCTTATGTGAAGAACAGCCTGTGCATCTGATTTCTTCGTTTGATACAATCTCATCTCTCCAGCCTGCTCTATGCCATAATTCGGCAACTTTTCTCAACTCCTCGTCGCTATGCGCATTAAATCTGGGGCATTCATTACAATTATCTCCGCATAAAGTAATTTTTTCCTCCATTACAAAGCTCCCTTCCGCACCGACCTGTAAACCAGAACATAAATATTTTTAATGTCGCGTTTCTAAATTTATTCCAGCTCTTTTGAAAAATACAAAACCAAATCATCATCATTGCAGCAGGACGCATATTGTTCTAAGACCGATTCCCCGTACCAGACTCCGCTGCCATCAGGAATATAGCCCCTTTTAACATACATTCTTTGCGCGCTTCCATATCCGTTATGTAAACCTACGCCAAGATATACCCTGTCAGAGTACTGTCCGGCAATTTCTTCCGCCACATCCATTAGCTTGCTGCCGATTCCACGGCGGCGGAACTTTTCCAACACGCCAAAATCCACAATCTCAGGAAGTCCTTGATTGGCAAAAGCACCCCATTCGGAATTGGGATATATATTGATATATCCAGCTATCTGTCCCTCATATTCGGCTGCTAATGCTATGGATTTTCCTTCAGCCTGATGTCGAAGCCGCATCTCATATTTTTCTGTCGAAGCATTCCAACCCTGAGCAATTTCCTCATCTATTATAATTTGTACATCGCTTTGCCGTAAATCACGGATTAACATTTTGTCATCCTGATAATATACCATAATTTTGTGTGCTTTAGCACACATGGAATCAGAAGTTGACACAATGTCCTTCTGTGTCAACATTATACCATAATTTTGTGTGCTTCAGCACACATGGAATCAGAAGTTGACACAATGTCCTTCTGTGTCAACATTATACCATAATTTTATGTACTTTAGCACACATGGAATCAGAAGTTGACACAAGGCTCTTTTGTTTCAACTTCTGACCCATATTATGACGCAATTTTTGTTCTTCCGTGCCCGGGTAATCGGATGTCAAAATATGTTCTTCTGTAAAAATATCATCAACGGCGGCAGAACCAAAATAATCAAGTGCAACATGATTCGTAAGAGCCTTCATGATTTCCCAGCCTTTCCTGCTATTAACGGCGTTTTGAGGTAAAGGTACAAAACCCAAATCCAGATAAATCTTACAGGCAAGCCATGTCGTAGTCTGTGTCGGAATCTTTACATGCGTATAACCAAGCCCGCGCATAACGCCTAATACATACGAAATCAGGGGTTTAGACAATCCTTTTCCCTGATATTCCCTGCGGACGGCAACCCAGTGCAGCCAGCCGTCACCTGATTTGTCCCGATTCGTAATGTCATAATATGCCGTAGCTGTCGCTACTTTCTCACCGTTTTCATTTTCCACGAAAACCATTCTTTCCAAAAGGGATTTTTCATTGTCGCCATAATATCTGTGCCACGCCTTCAATCCCTGCGCATAGCTTGCAAATTCCTTTGCGGACTTCTCGATATCAATCCAGATATCACGGTCTCCCTGCTTATAAAAAACAAATTTGTAGCCTTGGGGAAGCGTAAAACATGGCAGTCTGTCTAAATCACCTTCAAGTAACAGCTCGTAAAATTTTATACGCTCGTCATGATTGTCAAATTGTATGTCCGTTCCATTCACTGCTGCTCCTCCCATTTAACCACTTTAAAAAGAGCTGGTCTCTTTTTTGCCAGTCTGCCTTTACTATTTTCTCATTGCCGGCAATAATATTTTCCAAGGTCTCCCACTCAAGCCGAAACCCTTGAGCCATTTCCCTCTCCGTCATTGCGGTTTCCGAAACAATATTCTCCACATCACAAAAATAATAATAAGAATGCTGTATAAATTTTTGCCCCTTATCAAAGCTATCCTTTCGGATTTCAAGGACTTCTCCGATTTCTTTTATAGACCCTCTTATCACATGCAGCCCCGTCTCCTCCAGCACCTCTCTGCCCAGAGCCTCCTCATTGCTTTCATCCTTCTCTATTCCGCCGCCCGGTATCTTGTATTCACCGTTCCTGCCCCTCTGCATTGCAAGAAGACCGTCTTTACATATCACTGCTCTCACCGCATATCGCTCTATAGTCGGCAAATCGTCCGTATAATTCTTGCTGTCAACAGAAAATAATAACTTCATTATATGTATCTCCTTCTTCCTTTGCTATTCCCGCCATTTTCCTGTTTTTAGCCGGACGTCTGTCCGCTCGATTCCATACACCATATCATAACAGCCTGTTGAACCGTCAATAAATTCTTTTTAAATCCATACCCTATAAAATATTCTGACTGTATTGCATCATCAGAAACCTCTTCGTCGCGATAAAATGGAGGACAAGGGTTTAATACGGCATTTTTGTTAGCCAGCTCCATTACCCTTTTCGTTACCTGACAATCGCCAAAATCATTTAATACCCCGGACGGAAGAGAATCCGTACATACAATATCTTTTCCTTTGATTGCCGTTTCTATATCATGGTATATCTTTATATCATCCATTTCATAGCCGATGGCGCAGCATTGTGACAAATCCAATCCCATAACCTCAGACGCCTCTTTCCAAGCCAGACCGATATTTCCGGATTTTCCGCAAAACAGATACTTATCGCTTCTAAAGTTATCCCTGATTTTTGACAAAGAATACATATCCGCTAAAATTTCACAAGGATGATTGATATCCGTCATGGCATTGATAACCGGAGCTTCAGAATACTTGGCGAATTTTTCAAGCAACCGTATGTCCTTGTGCCGTACAATGACAATATCCGCCCAGTTATTCAAATAGCCGCAGACATCTCTTAAATCCTCCTTTTTATTCAATGTGTCATCAGGAAACAGTAGGGATTGACCCCCCAGAAGATTTATACCCTTCTCAAAGGTTACCCGCGTTCTAATACTTGAAGCCGGGAAAAATAAAATAACACTTTTCCCATTAAGGAACTTACTATATTTTCCGCTGCCGATTTCATCTGCAATATGAAATATTTCATATATTTCTTTTTCCTGCAGGTCAGTTAATCTAATCAAATTTTTCATTTGTTGTCACCTCTGCCAATAGGAATCATTTACAGTCAAATAATACGAATCTGGCACATTTTCATAGCCTCCAATGCATTTTTATGGCTCTGAGGCGTTACTCCGGCACAGCATTTTTCGTCAACCGTCACAGGCACCTGCGGCAGGAACGCCTTGACTAACAGAGCATTAGAAATCACACAAATATCGGTACACAAGCCGATTAAGGTAATCTCCTCAATTCCTCTCTCTCCCTTTTTCTTCAGCTCGCTGTCCTGTTCTGCGAGCAGCCTTCCCAATTCGGCGCTTCCAAAGGCAGGCTTATCAATCGGCTCCTCTTCTTTTCTGAGGGCTTCTATCTGCGGGTGAAGCTCCCACCCCTTTGTACCCTTCACACAATGAACCACAGGCAGGTTTTTCCCTTCCTGAGTTTCCATATAATCCTCTCCGTGAGTGTCTCTGGTAAAAATTATACGCCCCTCAAACTCTTTTATTTTCTTTACTACCCAAGGCACAACGGCGACAGCCTCCTTGGTTCCCAACGCGCCGTCGATAAAATCATTCTGCATGTCCACCACTATTAAAATTTTCATATTAATCCTCTCTGCCGGAGCGCTTTTTACGCAGGCACGCAAGCCAAATATCAGATTCGGCTCTGCGATTCAAATTTGTGACGGAGTACTAAATTGACCCTGCAATGAGATTACACCCCCATTGCAGAGTCAATTTCTTCTCCTCATTTTATTTAAAATATGCCACGCCCGACTCAAATATCTTCAAATCCTGTTCACCGTAAATATTGATTGCCACGGCGTTGTCGCGTCTCTCGGAGTGAGCCATCTTACCCAAGCACCTGCCGTCCGGCGAGGTAATTCCCTCGATAGCACAATAGGAGCCGTTTACATTGTACTCCTCATCCATGGACACATTGCCCTCTGCGTCCGCATACCGGGTGGCAATCTGTCCGTTAGCAGCAAGCTTATCCAGCCACTCCTTGGGAGCAACGAAGCGCCCCTCCCCATGCGAAGCGGGATTACAATAGGTTGCGCCCAGCGTAGCGCCCTGTAACCAAGGAGACTTATCGGATACTACCTTAATGTATACCATCTTAGAAATATGCCTGTTTATGGTGTTAAAGGTCAGGGTGGGAGAATCCTCCTTCTGTCCTACAATCTCACCGTATGGCACCAGCCCCAGCTTAATCAATGCCTGAAAACCGTTACAGATGCCAAGCGCCAGTCCGTCGCGCTCCTTGAGAAGCTTTGTTACCGATTCCTTTATCTTCTCATTCTGGAATGCGGTGGCAAAAAACTTTGCGCTTCCGTCCGGCTCGTCTCCTGCGGAAAAGCCTCCGGGGAACATAATAATCTGCGCCTGACCGATTTCCCTTTCAAATATTCCTACGGACTCGCGGATATCCTCTGCGCTCAGGTTCTTAAATACCTTTGTCACCACCTTGGCTCCCGCGCGCTCAAATGCCTTAGCCGTATCGTACTCACAATTCGTACCGGGAAATACCGGGATAAATACCGTAGGCTTTGCCACCTTATTCTTACATACATAAATGCTGTCCGCCTTATAGCAGTCGCTTGCCACCGGCTCACAGCCCTTCACAGCCTTAGTAGGGAACACCTTCTCCAGCTTGGAGGTCCATGCCTGCAATGCCTCCTCCATGGAAATCTTCACATTGCCGTATACAAACTCAGGCTCCTTCGTAACGGTACCGATTACCGTATAGTCCAGCCCCGTTTTCTCAAGCGTCCTCAGCTTATCTGCGGGTATTTCCGCCAGAATATCTCCCAGTCCGTTAGCAAACAGCGTATCCGTTGTCACATCATGATTAACTGTAACGCCCAGCTTATTGCCGAAAGCCATCTTGGACAACGCCGCCGCAACGCCTTTTGAATCAATCGCATATGCCGATACGATTGTCTTATTCAGTGTCAGCTGATGGAGCTTTCCGTACAGCTCTGCCACCGCCTCATACATGGGAATGTCAAAATCATCCTTCTCAATCTCAAAACGTACCAGCTTATTGCCGGGCGTCTTAAGCTCGGGAGTGACAATATCGCCATATTTGGCAATATCCACCGCAAAGGAAACCAAGGTGGGCGGTACGTCAATGTCATTAAAGGTTCCCGACATACTGTCCTTACCGCCTATGGAGGGCAGCCCGAAGCCTATCTGCGCGTCATAGGCGCCGAGCAGCGCCGCAAAGGGCTGGCTCCAACGCTCCGGAGCGCTTGTCATTCTCCTGAAATACTCTTGGAAGGTAAAACGTATTTTACTGAAATCACCGCCGGAAGCCACAATCTTTGCCATGGATTCCACCACCGCGTAAACGGCGCCGTGGTAAGGGCTCCACGAGGACAAATAAGGGTCAAAGCCATGGCTCATCATAGTCACGGTATCTGTTTTCCCCTGTAGCACAGGAAGCTTCGCCACCATAGTCTGGGTCTCGGTAAGCTGGTACTTACCGCCGTAGGGCATCAGCACGCTTGCCGCGCCGATAGAGGAATCAAACATCTCCACCAGCCCCTTTTGCGAGCAGACATTCAAATCATTTAAAAGCGTCAGCCACGCTGCCCTTACATCACCCTCCTCCAGCTTCCTGCCCACTGCTTCCACGGCATATTTATCAAAATAATTATCCTCCTTAGAGGGAATATCCACCTTCACGGCAGTCTCCTGATGAGCGCCGTTTGTATCCAAAAAAGCGCGCTTTAAATCTACGATTTTCCTGCCTCTCCAATTGAGCACCAGCCTCGGCTCCTCGGTCACTACCGCCACCGGCACAGCCTCTAAATTCTCCTCTGCCGCATATTGAAGAAAGGTATCCACATCCTTAGGGTCAACCACTACCGCCATACGCTCCTGCGATTCGGAAATGGCAAGCTCCGTACCGTCCAGTCCGGCATATTTTTTGGGAACCTTATCCAAATCCACGATAAGTCCGTCGGCAAGCTCACCGATGGCAACGGACACCCCGCCCGCACCGAAATCGTTACATTTCTTAATCAAACGGCTGACCTCTTCCCTGCGGAACAGTCTTTGAATCTTACGCTCCGTAGGCGCGTTGCCCTTTTGCACCTCGGCTCCGCAGGTCTCGATGGAGCTTTCGGTATGTACCTTGGAGGAGCCTGTTGCACCGCCGCAGCCGTCCCGCCCGGTACGCCCGCCCAACAGAATAATGATGTCTCCCGGGTCGGAGGTCTCACGGATAACGTTTCTTCTGGGAGCGGCGCCCATTACCGCGCCGATTTCCATTCTCTTCGCCACATAGTCGGGATGATAAATCTCTTTTACAAAGCCCGTTGCCAGACCAATCTGATTGCCGTAAGAGGAGTAGCCGCTTGCCGCGCCGCGCACTAATTTCTTTTGGGAAAGCTTACCTTTTAAGGTGTCCGCCACAGGCACGGTAGGATCCGCCGCACCCGTCACGCGCATTGCCTGATATACATAACCCCGTCCGGAAAGAGGGTCGCGGATTGCGCCGCCAAGACAGGTCGCCGCGCCGCCGAAGGGCTCAATTTCCGTAGGATGATTGTGAGTCTCGTTTTTAAAAAATACAAGCCATTCCTCCGTCTCCACACGGTCGCCGTAGTCCATCTCCACGGGCACAACGACGGAACAGGCGTTGATTTCATCCGACTGCTCCATATCCTCAAGCTTTCCGTCCTTTTTTAGCTTTCTCATTGCCATTAACGCCAAGTCCATAAGGCAGACAAACTTGTCCTTTCTGCCCGCAAAAATCTCCTCCCTTGTATCCAGATAGCTCTGATAAGTAGTCTCAATGGGTGAACGATAATAGCCCTCTCCAAATTCCACATCCGTAAGCTCCGTAGAGAAGGTAGTGTGACGGCAATGGTCGGACCAATAGGTATCCAGCACACGTATTTCCGTCATGGATGGGTCTCGCTTTTCATCGTCATGGAAATATTTCTGAATATGTAGGAAATCCTTAAAGGTCATAGCCAACCCGAGGGAATCATATAAATCATGCAGCTCCTTCTCAGGCATATTGCAAAAGCCCTCAAAAACCGACACGTCCGCAGGCTCGTCAAACACGGCAATCAAAGTGTCCGGTTTTTTCATATCCGTCTCGCGGGAGTCCACCGGATTAATACAATATGCCTTGATGCGGGCAAATTCCTCCTCGGAAATATTACCCTCTATTAAATAAGTAACCGCCGTTCTGATAACCGGCTCCTCGTTTTCATCCAAAAAGCGTACGCACTGGACTGCGGAATCCGCTCTCTGGTCAAACTGTCCGGGCAAAAATTCCACGGAAAAAACCTTACCGTTTCCGGGAATCTCTATTTGTTCCTCATATAAATCATCGACGGGCGGCTCTGAAAACACCGTCCTGCAGGCTCTCGTGAACACTTTATCAGAGATATTCTCCACATCATAGCGGATAAACACGCGGACATTTTCAACATTAATGCCCAGATAATTTTTTAGCTCCTCATGCAGCTCCTTTGCCTTAACCGCAAAGGGCTCCTTCTTTTCTACATAGATACGTCTTACGTCTCCCATGCTGAATCCTCCGAAAATAATTTTTTCAATAAATCCTTATATATGATACAACGAAAAGTGTTTCGTCACAATAGGATGAAACCATAATTCCCTACATTACCGTAAAATTCTGGCTCCTTACTCTTCCACGCCCAGCCCACGCAGTATAAAAAGAATTTCCCTGTCCACTGCCTCGGCGGTGATACCGATGGTCTGGGCGGATATCTTTAATCCTTCTAGCACAAACATAATATTACGGGCTGTTCCCTTGCAGTCCTCACACAAAAATTCACCGTTCTCCACACCTGTCTCAATAAGCTTTTCAATAATTTTCACGGCCGAGTCAAACTGCTTTTTTAAAACATTATCCTTTTTGGGCAGGCTGTTATCAAAATAAAATTCATAAATCGCCTGTGTCAAAGTATCCTTCCTGCGAAGAAGCTCTTTCTTCTGCTCCCGTAAAAACAAAAGCAGAATATCGGCCGCCGTTGCATCTTCCTTTATGCTGTCTGAAAACACATCGTCGGCCTCCTCGCTCTCCAGCTTAAGCACCTCCAGAAAAATCTGATTGGTGCTTTCAAAATATAGATATAATCCTCCACGGCTAATGTCGCATGCTTCCACAATATCCTTCATGGTAACCTTCTTAAAGCCCTTCTCCATAAAGACTTTTCTTGCCGTCTCCAAAATATATCTTTTCTTCTGTGTTGATTTCTCACCCATCCTCAAGTTCCCCTCTGCCTACAGCTCCATTGGCCTATCCCAAAATTCTATAATGTCCTTCATCTGCTTTAATGTCAGATAAAAAATATTTTCTCTGACAGCTTCACTCCACAGCGTGCCCTTCGTTCTGCCGCCAAGCACATAATGGGAGAGGATACCCTTAAGCACATTCCACTCCTTCCAGCCTGCCTTTGCGATAATACGTCTCTCGTCGTCATGGCTGTGAAGACGGTTGCGTGTATAAACATATTGATAATTACGCTCCATCAGAGAGCTCTTGGAGGCCTCCCGTACAAAATTCATAAGCGTGCCGTCATAAACAGGGAATTTTAATGTACCTTCGCCGATTTCCTGCCCCTTATAGGTTGAACTTGCCGTCTTACCTGCATTCTGCTCCAGCCACGGCAGATACTTTAAAAGCGGCCAAACCGACTCCTTGTACTCCGTGATTATCTTTTGCCTGTAATCCATATCCTGTTCCATGACAATACCTCCCGAACCCTCTTCATATATTATCTTTAATACATTTAATACCTTTTTCAAATTTAGATAAAAAATGACACATATGTATTTTTATTTTATCATATTTTTATTAAAAGTACAGCAGAAAATTTAATATACTTATCCATATACTTTATTGGAATTTTGTTGTATACTGTAATTATATTATTTAAAATCAGGATTTACAGATGAGTTTCTTGAAATTTTGTTATTTTTCAGGATTTTTAGAACCCCGTATAGTGAAATTGCAAGGGAAACTTAAAGGGAAAGCTCATCCGCGACAAACATAGTATTTTCAAGGATTAGCAGACATTATGACAGCAAAATATAACGAATATTAAATTCCTTAGATTTTGTAAAAAACAATTAATATTTAGAGGTATTTTATGGCAAGTATTACATTAGAAAAATCCAAAATTATATACAAGTATGGTCAACCCATGACCGCGCTCCATTTAATAACTGGCGGCAAGGTAAAGGTAATATATCCCGGAGGCGAATATCAGCTCGGGAAAGGAGACGTTATCGGCATCAGCGAAATATGCTCCGAAATTCATTTGTTAAGCTACGTCACATTAGAGGATGTCTCCATCTTAACCTATTCCTTGACTAATATGGAAGCGTTGGGCGATTTGCTGCAAAAGCATCCCGACGTTGCCAGATTATTTTTGTTGTCCGCTTTTCGACAGATAAACATTCTTTTGGAAAGAAGCACCATATCAGAGCCAAAATGTAATGCCTTTTATCATGATTTGGTTACTGATTATGAAAAATATGCGGCGCTGTGCGAGCGCTACCACATACAGCCCCGAAGCATTGAAGCTCTGGATGAGCTTAACGCTTTCCTTGGCGAGGAGCTTCCCGACCTATGGCTGAACAGCTACTATCTGGGGCTTTCCCGCATTTACGCTTCCGACAATTTCAAAGCGATAGTCAACGAAGCCTCCGTTGTCTTGGGGCATCTGCGCAAATGCAGTCTGGATTTTCGGAAGACCTATTTGGGTCTTGAGGAGCAGTTCCAATACATGCAGCGTCTGTCCTCTTTCTATTTTGATGAATCCGGCAATGATTTGTTTGACTTTTATACCTCTCTTTATTATAAGCTGGGGAAGGATTGCAGCGATATTACAGCTCTTTCGGAGGATATCAACCGTATGATTTCCCATTCCGAAATTCTCCCCATTACCAACAAGGAGCTTTTTACTCAGCGAATTGACAGCTTCCGTCAACACACCTTCCCGTCTGATGCGCAAAGCGAGTCAAAGGACGAGTCTGTGGACGATTCCCGTATTATAGGAGAGCTAAAAAACTCCTTCAATACCATTATGGATTTTGCGGGCGAAGATTTGGAAATTGCCCCTTCCTTCCGCAAGAACGTTCACAAATTTATTTCGCTTACCGACAAATCCGCAACGGACAATGATATTTATGTGCTTCGTAAAAAAATTACGGAAGAATTTTACATTTTATACTCCAAGCTGTTTGAGCGCGCGCTTACGGCGCCTTCCGTTCCCATGCCCGTGCGCATGTTTTTATATTTCGGATATGTGGACGAGGAACTTGCCGGAATGAAAAATGCCATGTCGCTATACCGCCTTGCCGACACCCTAAAGGATCAAAGCTCTTTTGGCGTTTACACCTTTTACGACTGGTTAATGGCAATTTATAACGGACACAAGGTGCCCAGCCGTAATGAATTTGAGGCCGATTATTTTGATTATATACATAAACAAAAGGCAAGCGGTCAATTATCCGATGCGGAATTCAGGAATTTGGAAAACGACCCCATGAGCAAGGTAGCTTACGAGCTGAACAATATGTTCCCTCTGGTAAACAAAATGACCTTTGGACGAATTACTACCTTTTGCCCTCTATTCTATGCCGATAATGTCCTTAAGTCATTGGAGGATGCGCTGGTTACCGTTTCCCGCTTAAGCAAAGCGATGGAGCTTATCAAAAAAGTAGATTACTCCGCCTTTTACCGCGAGACTATGGACACCGAGAATTTCAACATTATCGGTAAAGAAACAATACATGTGGAATATATGCCGGATATTATTTTAATGCCTAATGTGGGTATCCGCGGAGTCATGTGGCAGGAAATAGAGGGCAAATACCGAAACAGTCCGGGCAGAATGGTATTTTCCATTTTCCATCTGGAGGATCTTACCACCTCCCTTATCCGCCTTACAGGCGAATTCAGATGGGAGTTATGTAAACGCGTTCAGGGCGGTCGCTGGAATGATGTAAGAGACCGTTCGCTTACCAGTGAATATTTTGATTATATACAATTTTATAAGAAAAATCGGGATCTTACCGCCGACGCCAAGGAACGTATCCGTACCAGCTTACAGCGTGCCAAGAACAGCTTCAAGGAAATGTTTGTCCGGGATTACACGATTTGGGTACTCTTTGAAGGCAACGGTTCTCCTCGCCTGAATAAGGTGGCGCGACAGATTTTGTTTACCTACTGTCCTTTTTCTAGTGAAATTTGCGAATCGTTAGTCCAGAACCCGCTTTATACGGAGCTCTTGAACCAACGCAAAAACCGCATGGTACAGCGTCTGCATCACTATGATCTGCTGGTGCAAAAGCTTAAAAGCGATAAAATTTCCATCCCCGATACTATTGAGCGTGAAATTGCATATATCAAAGGCATTCCTCTCCCTTAACAGGCCGCAAAAATACAGGCACACGGTGACGTCAAAACCGATGTGCCTGTATTTTATTACTCGTCGATAATCCGCATATCTTTTCAGAATTCCTATCAGCTCTCTTCTTGCCCTGTCAACCGGCGCGCCCGATTGCTTTATCCAAAATTCATAAGCATTATATTCCCAAGCCTTTTGCTCATGTGAGATAAAGAAGTAAAAGAAGTGTAAAAAATTTTGCCGTTCCCTATCCGGCTGACTGCCGGACGGGTCGGGCTTTAGTCGGGCAACTCTACCTTGCCGACAAAAGAGTAATAGATTTCGATTTCCTGTCTGCGGAGCTTCCCCCGGCGTTTCCCGTCAAGGGATTCCGATTCGTGGATTACGATTTTCTCCACAAACTCCCGTAACAGGGTAGGGGTG
>CAMNSZ010000020.1 GCA_946557105.1 uncultured Lachnospiraceae bacterium
CGGCGCTGTCGGCGTGCATCCCAATGAGACGGAGGAGCTCAACGAGGAGTCTTTTGCATGGTTAAGGCAGCAGTGCATACATAAAAAATGTGTTGCCGTGGGTGAAATCGGTTTGGATTATTATTGGAAGGAACCCTCTGCAAAAGTTCAAAAGAAATGGTTTGTAAGACAGTTAGACCTTGCCAGAGAGCTGGAATTACCGGTAATTATCCATTCCAGAGAAGCGGCAAAGGATACGGCGGATATAATGACGCAGCAGAAGGCAGGAGAAATCGGCGGAGTGATTCATTGTTATTCTTATACAAGGGAGATGGCAAAGATTTTTTTGGATATGGGATTCTATATCGGAATCGGAGGAGTCATAACCTTTAAAAACAGCAAAAAGCTTAGAGAGGTTGTGGAATATATTCCCTTAGACTGTATTGTATTGGAAACGGATTGCCCGTATCTGGCGCCGGAGCCCAACAGAGGAAAAAGAAACAGCTCTTTAAATCTTCCATATGTGGTTGACGCAGTGGCGCAGATTAAGGGAATTTCGGCGGATGAGGTGAAGTGCATCACTTGGGAGAATGCTCACAGGCTGTATCGCTTATAAAGAGAGAAAAGCATGCTCTCTTATTGATTTAAGCGCGCATGGTAAAGCGCGGACGGGTATAATGATGAAGAGTTTAAGGATAGATAAAGCAGCGCATGAGGGAGCAAGGTTATTTTCCGGACAGGATTTGAAAAAATTAATTATTCCCCTTTTTTTTGAACAGGCATTGGCCATTACCGTGGGTATGGCGGATACCATGATGATATCCTCCGCGGGGGAAGCGGCAGTGTCAGGCGTTTCACTGGTGGACATGTTCAACAACCTGATTATCAGTGTATTGGCGGCTCTTGCAACCGGAGGAGCGGTGGTGACCTCACAATATATTGGTGCAGGTAAAAAGCAGGATGCATGTAAATCGGCGAGGCAGTTGATTTATTCTGCAGGATTGATAACCATAATTATTTCTGTACTTGTTATATTATGCAATCAGGGGATTATTTCCTTGTTTTTTGGCAGAATAGAAAAGGATGTGTTTGTCAGTGCAGTGATTTATCTGGTGATTTCGGCGCTTTCATTTCCTTTTTTGGCTGTATATAATTCCTGTGCAGCATTGTTTCGTTCTATGGGAAATTCTCAAATTACCCTTAAGGTATCACTGCTGATGAATATCATTAACGTGGCGGGAAATGCCGTATGTATTTACGGCTTCCACATGGGTGTGGCAGGCGTGGCGGTTCCCTCCCTGATTTCAAGGGCTGTGGCGGCAGTTGTTCTTTACAGGATGTTATTGAATCAGGAAAATATAATTCATATTTTAAAAGGGCGCTTTCATTTTGAATGGGATGTGGTTAAAAAAATTTTTTATATAGGGATTCCCAGTGGTATAGAAAACGGTATCTTTCAGCTTGGCCGCGTACTTGTGGTAAGTATTATCGCCGGTTTCGGAACGGTGCAAATTGCGGCGAACGGCGTGGCAAACAGTCTGGACGCCATGGGCTGTATAGTTGGTCAGGCAATGAGTCTGGCCATGATTACAGTGGTGGGCAGGTGTGTGGGAGCGGGGGATTTTGAACAAGTGCGATATTATACAAAAAAGCTTCTTGTTATGGCGTATATATATACAGCAATGGTAAACAGCATTATTCTATTGACATTGCCGTGGACCCTGCAGATATATGGTTTAAGCAGAGAAACCACAGAGCTTTCTTATATATTGGTAATGATTCATAATTTTATGGCAATTTTCCTATGGCCCTCGTCCTTTGTATTGCCGAACATGCTGCGTGCCTGTAATGATGTGCGTTTTACAATGGTGCTTTCTATTTTTTCCATGCTCACCTTTCGTATCGGCTTCAGCTATATTATTGGGGTACATATGGGTTATAAAGCTATAGGAGTGTGGATTGCAATGCTGCTGGATTGGCTTTTCAGGACGCTTTGCTTTGCGGGAAGATGCAAGCAAGTATTGAAAAAGCTTCGGAACGGAGGAATGTATGAAAACCTATGAAACAATACATTTAGTGAAAAATGAGGACTTGAATCATCACGGAACGCTGTTTGCGGCTAGGGCGGCGGCGTGGATGGTTGAGGCAGGTTTTGCGGCGGCAGCCTGTGAGTATGGCAGTACGGATGAGATAGTGATGCGGAATTTGCAGGATATGTCCTTTCAAAGGCCGGTGCGGAAGGGAACAGCTTTGCGTTTTTCGTGCCGGGTGGTTTATGTGGGAAGCACCAGCCTCACAGTAGCCGTGACGGTAAAGGACGCCATCGGCGGAGAACAGTTTATTGAGGGATATATTACTTTTGTGACTGTGGAAGCGGATACGGGAAAAAAGATGGCGCATAATCTTACACTGGATGATACCGTGGAGCAGGAGGAGCTGGCACAGCGAAGGAAGGCGCAGGGATATAAAGTATCCCGATGAGATAACGGAGGAAAAATTATGCCCACAACATATGCACATTATTCTTTTGGACAAAAGGTCAGGCAAACCGTTGGAGAACGGGAGAGTAAGGTGATAGAAAAATATCCCGAGCTGTATAATTTCGGAGTGCACGGTCCGGATCTGTTGTTTTATTTTAACGCATTATCGAAAAATTCCGTAAATCAATTAGGTTACAGGCTGCATCAGCTCCCCGGCAGGTATTTTTTTGAAAATGCGGCAAGAGTAATCCGGATGAAAGAAGAGAGGGAGGCCTTTTATGCGTATGCTTATGGTTTTATTTGTCATTTTGCATTAGACGTATACTGCCATGGGTATATTAATGAAAAGATTGAAGCAAGCGGTATCAGCCATGCGGAGATAGAGGCGGAGTTGGACAGGGAGCTGATGGTCAGAAACGGCTTAAATCCCATTAGCCAGAAGGTAACGGGGCATTTGGCGCCTTCTTTGGAAAGGGCATGCGTAATAAAGGAATTTTTTCCAAACGTGGACGAAAAACAGATTTTAAAAACTATGAAGGATATGGTCTTTTATCTGGATATGCTTACTGCGCCCTCCAAGACAAAGCGCGGCATGATTTTAACCCTGCTCAAGGCGTCGGGGCATTATGAGAGTATGCATGGACTAATTATTAACTATGAGAAAAATCCTCTATGCGAGGACAGCACGAAAAAGCTGTTATTATTGTATGGGGAGGCGGTGGAATCTGCCGCACGTTTGATAGAAGAATTTAGGGCTTGTGTTGAAGAGCAGGTACTGCTTCAGGATATTTATCTATACAATTTTAATTCTCAGAGACTGGAAGGTGAGGAGGCGCAGGAATGAAATTTAAGCTGACAAAAAGTGAAAAAGATTGGATATTATATGATGTGGGTAATTCGGCGTTTACTTTGTTGATTGCAACCATTATGCCCATATATTTTAATCATCTGGCAGGCACTGCCGGGCTGTCGTCCGTTGATTATCTTGCTTATTGGGGCTATGCGGCGTCGGTCACAACATTGATAGTGGCAATCTTAGGACCGGTTCTGGGCGCCCTTGCGGATACAAAGGGTTATAAGAAACCTATTTTCCTGCTAGTGCTGGCTCTGGGAGCCGTGGGTTGTATTAGCTTAGGGTTTGCAAAGCAATGGCTGGTATTTTTAATAATATTTATTATTTCCAAAATCGGGTATTCGGGCAGCCTGATTTTTTATGATTCCATGCTGCCTGACGTGACTGAAAAAGAGAGAATGGACAGGGTATCGTCTCTGGGCTTTGCATGGGGCTATATAGGCAGCTGTATTCCTTTTGCAGCATGTCTTGCATTGGTGTTGGGCTGTGATTCTATCGGTATTTCCATGAGCAGTGCAATGGCGATTTCTTTTCTTATCACTGCAGTATGGTGGGTGGGAATGACGGTTCCCTTAGTGAAGAATTATCAGCAGAAGTTTTATGTGGAAAAGCAGAAGAATGCTGTCAGTGAAAGCTTTAAGCGTCTTGGCAGAACGCTTCTCAACGTGCGCAGGGAGAAAAAGATATTTATATTTCTGCTTGCTTTTTTCTTTTATATTGACGGTGTGTATACAATCATTGATATGGCTACGGCGTATGGCTCAGCTTTGGGTCTTGACAGTACGGGTCTTCTTTTGGCACTTTTAGTAACGCAGATTGTCGCGTTCCCTTTTGCGGGATTATTCGGAAGGCTTGCCCAGAAATTTGCCACGGAAAGGCTCATTACGGTGTGTATTGTGGCGTATATGGGAATTGCTATTTTTGCTATGCTTTTGACTAATCAGACACAATTTTGGATTTTGGCTGTTTTAGTCGGAATGTTCCAAGGAGGAATTCAAGCGCTTTCACGTTCCTATTTTACTAAGATTATACCTCCTAGCCAGTCGGGCGAGTATTTTGGATTATTGGATATTTGCGGTAAGGGGGCGGCGTTTGTGGGAACGGCGTTAGTCAGCGCGGTATCTCAGGCAACCGGAAATATTAACAAGGGCGTGGGAATGATAGCGGTGCTTTTTATTATGGGCATTATATTGTTTAGAGTGTCCGTGAAGGCGGATGGGGGCTGAGTGCAATATTGAGTTAATTGAAGGACAAGGGATTTTTGCAGGACTATATCTTGGGTTTGCAGCGCTTATAACAGCGCTGCATTTTTGTATTACAAGCAGCCGGCAGCCTGCCGGCTCCTTGTTTGGTATAATTATAGTTAAGTGTAAAATTCAACTTTTTTATATTGATAAGGAATACGACGTGATGCCAAAGCGGCAAATAAAACACGAAAATTGAATTTCATTTTTTTACATGCAATAAGAGGAATTTTTGGGTAAAATATTTAAAAATAAATACTGCGGAATAAAAATTCTTTAAATAATTACCAAAAGTTCATTGATAATAAGAAAAATATATGGTAAAAGTTAATAAAAAGTTATGATAATAAAAAATATTAGTAAAAATTACACGAGGAGAAATTACCATGTATGTTGTAAATTCTGGTATATCAGTGGAGTATTTTGAGAATGAGGTTATTTTGGTATCATCCGACGAGAAGATACATTGTTTAAATGAAACAGCCGCAGAGATATGGAAACTGGTTGAAAAAAATACGGATATAGATAATATAGCATTATATTTGGCAAATAAATATTCCGTTCCATGTGAAGACGTCAAAAAGGATGTCATGAAAATGTTGGAGGAGTTTGTCGAAAAAAATATATTAACGGTACAATAAAATGGATATATTTATTGGTGAAATATGTATTAGTGTGAAATGCGAAATAGAAGAAATTAATCAAGAGATTAAAGACTGTTTTTACAATAATGTAACTTTATTAAAAAGTAAATATAAATATGTCTTATCAATTCATAAACGCGAAAATCGTAGTATTACTGTGATATTAAACGATATCAATGGCATTGAGGTTTACCATGATACATTTGATAGAAGCAGATTTATAGATATTTTTACAAATCAAATTATTGCTAATTTAATACATCAGTGTCAGGTTATTTCTTTTCATGCGTCTTCATTTTGGTTAAAAGGACATCTTTTTGTAATATTGGGAGGCTCCGGTTCGGGAAAAACAACCTTTGTCCTGAAATGCTTGAAGGATTATGGGGCAAGTTATTTTTCGGATGATTTTACAATTTTTGACTTAAATCATCACGCGTTTGTTCCGTTTTCTAGAATGTTTCATGTAAGAAAAAATACGGAACGATTATTGGAAATACCGGAAAATAAGAAAGAAAGCTATTTTAAGGACGCCTTGGATAGTTACAAATTATATTCTCCGTATGAGCTGGGGATACCGATATGCAATAATAAGGTTTCGTTATCAGACGTATGTTTTGTTAAAATTAAATATTCCAAAGGTGTAAACACTGGTTTCATGAAGTTGTCGCCTAAAGAGAGCGTTATGTATCTTATTGAGAATTGTTCAAATATCACCTCGATAGGTACTGATATGGTTCATTTTTATCAAAAGGCCCGAAGCAGCGAAGCGAAGTTCTATTCATTAACATATTCTGACCATAAGGATGCTTTTGAAAAGCTTTTAAAAAAATTGGAGGCATATGATTATGTATAAAATTTTTCAGAACGTATATTTTTACCCGTTAAAGAAGACTCTGGTAAAAGTTTCAGACAGTAAGTATGAAGGAAATATAGATTCGATTATCGAAAATATTCCGGATGCGGAATATGATGATAATAAAGGTGTTGTTTATAATGATGTATCCGTAAAGTTACCGAGCAGCATACAAATATATCCAACATCCAATTGCAATTTACGATGTAAATATTGTTTTAATGATTCAGGTAATATAGAAGGGAGAAACCTTGATTTTAATAAGGCCAAAGTATTTATTGAACAAGCTGTAAGGGGGCTGTATATTCAGAAAAAGACGAAGGGTGTATGTAATCCGCTGGAGCTTAACATGTGCGGCGGAGGCGAACCGACTTATGAATGGAAGCTGTTTCAGGATATTGTGGATTACGCAGTATATCTTACGTCAAAATATGAAATTCCTAAGAAATTTCAACTTACAAGTAATTTATTTATTTCTAACAAAGAAAAGTTAGACTATATTATTGAAAAATTTGACCATGTACATATATCTACAGACGGAAGTGAAGAGATTCAAAATTACCAAAGACCTGCCGTGGGAGGAAGACCATCGTATCCCACTGTATCTAATGCAATTAAATATGTTAGCGACGGTTTGGCGAAAAAGAAGGCGCTGTGTGGATTGAGGGTTACAGTATCGGGGAAGTTTGTTGACAAAATGGAGGACATTGTTGAGTTTGTCCACAGTACATATCCAAATGTAAGGTATATTCAATTTGAGCCGTTAAACTGGGTTAGAAAAACGCAGCGGACAGACGATATTGAACCGCCGGCAGTGGATAGGTATTCGGATTCCTTATTAAAGGCGCATAAGAAATGTGAAGAATATAACATTCAGATGGATGCGTGTTTTGGCGGCGTTGACCGTATTTTGAAGAAGGGTAGCTTTTGCGATGCGGTTTTAGGTCATTGCTTAATGTTAAATTATGACGGAGATATTGTAAATTGCGGAGAAGCTTCAAAAGATAATCCTCAGACTTATAAATATTTTTTGGTAGGGCATATTGATGATGAATATAAGATAAATTGGTTCGATACGCCTATAAAGGAGCCGCCCAAAAAAGAAACGTGTACGAAATGTTATGCGTGGTATTTTTGCGGAGGAGGATGTTTACATTCAATATTAGAGTATGAAAGAAACAGACAATTTCGATGTGCACTGGCGCGTGAAACAATTAAGAGAACACTTTCAGAAATTATAGAAGAGAGATGGTCCGCTATAGGATTAAATGTTAGAAAGCAAGAATATGAAGAAGGAAATATAATTGTTTATTCCTGGTAAAAAAGACAAGAATTTATTGTGTTAAATTCTGTTAGTTTGACAAGCTTGAACGGAAGAAATACTCATAGATAAATTTATATGGGGATATCTTCAAAATAGAGAGAAGGAGGTGTAATTATGAAGTATATTCAGCCAATGATGACTTCTTATGATTTTGACGATTTCGAATCAATTGAAGCCGGTTGCTGCACATGTAAGTGTGTATGCGAATGTGTATGTAAATGCCAGCAGCAAAGTTCATGATATTAAAATAGTATAGGCTGGACAGAATAGAGATGCATTTTAATGTATCTCTATTCTTGTACTATAGAATGTTTATGGAAAAAATAATTATGGATAAAAATGCAATAAAAATTTTATTGAAAAGAAAACATAAAATGATAATAAGCACTATAGGCTTTAGCATGGAACCTTTGATACAAAAAAACAGCAAGGTCATAATTGTAGCTGTAAATTTAAGTGAATGTAAAAGGGGTGACATTGTTCTTTTTCAAAATGGTGACGAATTATTGGTGCATCGCATCATTGGCATAGATGGCCCTTCGGTTATCTGTAAGGGTGATAATGCAATGAAAGCAGAAGTGATTGAAGAAAATGATATTATAGCTAAGGTTGCTGCAGTTCTTGATAAGAAAAATAATATCTATTGTTTTAATGACAAAAATAAAGATATATTAGATACAATATGCAAGCTTTCCTATGATTTTTGGCTTTTATCCGATAAGGGAAAAAATAATGCTTGCTGGAACAGCCGAGAACATAGAGATATATTAGAATATATTGAAAAGCATAAATTTTTGTTGATTGAAGAAAGGAATATGCAATTTGAGCACTAAGACATATAGTATTTTCAGCAATTTGAAATATATTGTAAAAATAGGTTTGGTAAAAAGAAAAGCACATATTATTATTTTTACAATTTTATTAGCATTATTTGATGTGTATATATCGCTATATCATAATATTGTTATCAAAATTGTTTTTGATGCATTTACCAAGAGTAGTAAACTGCCTGTAGTGTGCGCTATATTAGCAGGGGTATTTGTTATTGCAACAATATGCAGATGTTTAAAACATTATTTAAGTTCAAAATTTGACATTTGTTTAACTGAAATAACAAATTTATTTATAGAGAACAGAATTTTAAAAGCAATGACAATGAATTATGAATTTCTGGAGAGACAGGAAGTTTTGAATATAATGGACCGTGCGGAGGATGCTACGCTTGGCAGCAATAATGCAGTTAAAATAACTTTAAGCAGTTTCGTTAATATATTTGCCCATATTACTATCATTTTCACGGCTGCCTTTTTGTTTATGAAGGTAGGTTATATAGTTCCGTTTATTCTTCTTATAACTTCCGTTTTCCACTTTCTTATGATTAATAAAATTAAAAAAATGGATAAACAAAACGTTTGGGACAAAATGGCGCCAATTAACAGAAGGCAAGGCTATCTGGAAAGGGTCAGCGCTCAATTTGCCTATGGAAAAGAAATTCGTTTATTTTCCTTGGAAAATTGGATATCAACAAAGCTTAGCAATGTTCACAGGGAAATAATAGATAAGCATAAACAGTCTCAAAAATATTGGTTAATCGCGTCCACGGCAGATTTGATAATTATTGTATTTCAACAGCTGACAATTTATGCTGTTTTAATATCATTGTATTTTGAAGGGGAAATAAGCATAGGCGATTTCGCCATGTACATAGGATTGTGTATCACAATTTATAGTAGCTTTTCGGGAATTTTGGAGCTGGTGGCAGATATTAAAAATTCATCGAGACTTATGGATGACTATCGCGGATTTTTAGGCTTATCCGATAATTTGGAGAGTGGAACGGAAGAAAATGTGACATGCTTGGAGGCGGAGGAGTTTGAGATTTGTTTTAAGAACGTATCCTTCAGGTATCCGGGAAGCGATAAATTTGTACTAAAGGATATTAATTTTTCTATACATTCCGGTGAACACATTGCATTGGTTGGTTCAAACGGAGCAGGTAAAAGTACTTTTATAAAGCTGCTCTGCGGATTATACGCACCGACGCAGGGAAGCATTTATTTTAATGGAACAGACATTCGGACAATAAATAAGTCCTCATATTATAAGCTGTTTTCTCCGGTGTTTCAAAATACAAATGTCTTTGCAGCCTCCGTAGCGGACAATGTTGCTTTAGGAGAGGCAGAAAATATAGATGCTAAAAAGGTAGAGCAGTGTTTAAGCAAGACAAATCTGCTTGATAAAATAAATAAATTGCCTAGCGGAGTACAAACAGAATTATTGAAGGTATTTTCCGATTCAGGCGTTGAGTTATCGGGAGGCGAGTACCAAAAGCTGGCCTTGACAAGAGCCTTATACAAGGATAGCAATATATTTATTCTCGATGAACCTACCGCCGCATTGGATGCGATTGCAGAAAGCGAATTATATCAATCAATTAATAGTATGTTAAATGATAGGACCATAGTGTTTATATCGCATCGCCTTTCTTCCACACGTTTTTGCGATAAAATTATTTACCTTGAGCAAGGCGAAATAATGGAAGAAGGAAGCCATATGCAATTAGTGGAGCAATGTGGAAAATATGCGGATATGTATGAGAAGCAAGCCTGTTATTATCGGGAAGAGAATAGCATGCAAGATTAATAGTCAATTACGAAGCTCAGTAGCTATGCCAGTGTCCATTGTACATATTGTATACTCCAATGCAGGCGCGTTCTCGCTTGGTGAAAAACGTAGCGGCGCTAAGCTGGAAAATACCTTGCTAAGGCCGCTGCTTTTCAAGAGCCGGCTTATGAAGTGTACAATATGCACAATTTGGTAACGACAAAAAATCGTCTCGCAATTGTCTATGCAGGATGAAGATTAAAAGGGGAGATGCACTTGTGGCAGCGCAATATATCTATGGCAAAGAGGGAGAGCATGATTACAACATTAAGGTTCTTTTTGAAAGAAATAGGTAAAAAGTTTTTCGGCTATTATGTGATTATTTTATTGCAGGCGGCATTAAGAGCAGTCATTTATTTGATAGATGTGATATTTCCTGCCGCTATAATTAATGCGGTGCTATCTTTGGATATTCGTCTGATCATAAGAACTGTGTTGGCATATTTAATTGTTAAAGCGATAGTTTCTTTGGGACGAAGCTGTGTGGATTATTTTATCAACATACGTGAAAAAAAGATAGACCAATATTTTGACAGGCTATTTAGAGAAAAGGTTATGTCCGCTCCATTTAGCTTTATTGAACAAGCCAGCAATCAGAATAAAATAGAATATGCCAATAATTGTTATAAATATTATTCTTTGGGAGTGAAAGGCTTAGTCGGTAATATTATAAATATTTTAACGGCAGTATTTACACTTTTGGGGATTTTTTATATAGCAAATAAATATTCTTTATTATTGTTAATTTTGATTCCCTTAAATGTTGCTTCCGTAATTCTTCAAAAAAAGATAAATATTAATATAAACGAATATAACAGTAATATTTCAAGCTATAATCGTTCCAGAAATTATTTGTATTATGAGATAACGGAGTTAAAATATGGATTGGACATCAGAATCTATAATGCGGAAAGTAAATTTTTAAAAAAAATACAGGATTTTAATTTATTAACAATAAACAATGAAAAAAAATTATTATACAAAAATCTTCTTTTTTATATTTTGAAGACAATTATTTCGGTTGGCAGCTCCTTTATATTTTATATTACCGTAACCGTGCAATTATTTTTTAAATATATAAGCATTTCCAGATTTACTGTTTTAATTTCAGCGCTAAATTGTTTTCAAACGTCAATAATGCAGTGTATTAGTGCAGTTCAAAATATACAATTTAGGGTAAAATATTTAAATGAGTTTACAAAATTGCTATCGTTACTTGACCAAGAAAAACAGAAAACGGAAGGAACCGAACAAATATTATCTATTGAGAATATTGAATTTAAAGACATTGAATTTAAATATCCTAATATGAAAGAGCGTGTGTTAAATCAATTTAATTTATCCATAAAAAACGGAGAAAAAATTGCAATCGTAGGAAGAAATGGAAGTGGAAAAACGACGTTAATTAAGTTGCTTTGTATGCTGTACCAGCCGGACGCAGGAGAAATATTAATTAATAAGGAGAAAATACAAAATATTAGTAAATCTATGTATTTAAAGCAACTAACAGCCGTATTTCAGGATTATCAGATATTTGCGTTTTCCCTGAGAGATAATTTAGTGCTTGATAATGCCCAAAATATATCGGAGGCTAAGATAGAGGAGGCGATAAAGCTACTTGATTTAGAAAAAGTTTGTTTATCGTTAAAAAAGGGTATGGATACAAATATAAGTAAACAATATGCGGATGAAGGAGTTGAATTATCGGGTGGAGAAAATCAGAAGGTTGCAATTGCAAGGGCATGGCTTAGAGATGCGGATGTGATAATTCTTGATGAACCGACAGCCGCACTGGATCCTGTTGCAGAGTATAATGTGTATAATCACTTTAATATAATTGCAGAAAAAAAGACTACAATATATATTTCACATAGACTTTCCGCATGTAAATTTGCAGATAAAATAGCTGTAATTAATGATGGGAAGCTCGAAGAATACGGAACACATACTGAGCTGATGAAAAGAAAAGGTATATATTACACGATGTATCAGGCACAAGCACAGTATTATGCAGATATTCATTAGTTCATATTTTTGTTTTTACCGAAAGAGAGGCGCGGATGAAACGTAATATTTGCAATTTTTTACAAGAAAATTATGACAAGGATACATTGCCGGAAATAATAAGTAATACCAATATCAGATTTTTGACAATGGAGCTGCAGGCTGCAATCAGTAAAAAGTACTTTTTAGAGACATTAGTACTAATTAAAAAGCAAGAGAAGAAAAACAAGGTATTTTTAGAAGAAATAAAGGCGCTTACGGAATTTTGCAATGAGAAAGGTTTAAAGCCCGTTTTTTTAAAAGGTATATTTTTAGCGGCTGATACTTATTCCCAAATTAGTCAACGTAATTTTGACGATATTGACATACTTATTAATATACCTGAATTTTTTCAATATGATACCTTTTTAAAAGAAAAAGGGTATTCTTATTACGATTCCTTTTATGAAATTTCGGAAAATGAAGAGGATTGTTGGGAAATATTGAAAAAAGATCATATTTCTTACATAAAGAAGATAGATGATATTTATGTTGTTGTTGAGTTACATGGAAAAGTAATAAATGATGGCGGCTTATTTGAAGATAACACCAAAGAGTTTCTGAATCATGCCGAAGAAAGACATTTTTTTGAATTGAATGTGTTGCTTTTAAAGGTAGAATATAACCTAATATTTTTAGCATTGCATTTTTTTAAGCATCTTCCGGTGGCTTATTTTGATAAATTAATATTTGCGAAACATCCGTTTGTAAATCTAACTAATTTATACGACATAGCTTTGTTGGTTGATAAATATAGTGATATTTTAGACTGGAAACAGGTTTTGCGGATTGTGTACAAAATGAGGGTAGGAAAATATATTTACTTTGTTGCAAAAAAAGTAAACGATATATTTGGCGATGTGTTTTCAGAAGAATTTATGGAGGAATTAGAATCGTTAAGTCATAGCTCATACATGTCGGACAACACGTTACAAGAATTAGGTATGGGAAAATTTATGTGGTTATTCAATTTAGCCATAGACAAGATATGTGAACAGGAAATCAGAGATTTTCTGAGTATGAATTTAAGCATTAACCTGCATGAATTTATAGCTGGAAATTCTCATAGGCAAAAGATATATGAGTATAGAAATGTATATAAAAAAGAGTTTTGTGCGGACTTTTCTAAAAATAGTGAAAACCATATGAAAAGTACTGTTACAAAAGTCTTTATAGAAGTGATATTGAATAAAAGGAATTTTAATATAAAATATACAATTACAAACAAAAAATGTTGCCCGTATGATGGGAAAATAGAGCCATACAATTATGATGGCATAGAAGTTCTTATAATAAAAGAAAAGTGTATTGTTCATAAAATGTTTACTATTGCACAGGATGCAGAGAACTATAAGCTAATACAATCTTCTCATAATAATCCTAAAAATAAAATCGAGCCGGTTGATTTAGATTATTGTGTGCAAGTGAATAAAACCAATATACAATTGGATATATCTTTTCCATGGACTTATGTCGACGTAAATCCATTAATAGATAATACAGTTTATTTTAATGTCGGAGGATTAGTTTCAAATCCGTTTACCGGACGGTTTACGGACAATTATCAATTGTTTGAAGGTGGAATGGATTTTTTTGATTTTAGAAGTGCAGGGTATATTGGATTGCGGCAGCTGCAGGAAGAAGGCTTGTATATGGTATAATAAAGTGTAATAAAAATATATTATTGATATAAATATAGAGGTATGTTAAAAATATGCGGCAATGAAACATAGTATAAAAATCCTGTGAAATATTTACGGGATTTTTTGTATATATGTGTTATTGAAGGAAACTTGCATTATCTTTATGTTGCAAAATTAGTAGAATATCCATTATAATATAGTCAGATTAATATAGCTGTTTACGGCAGATTGTTGCAAAAGGAATTAATAATTTATGCGTCTTTTAATTAAGCAGAGGGTCTTTTCTTGGACGGATTCTTATGATATTTATGATGAAGCCGGCAATACCAAATATTTTGTAAAGGCAGAATTTTTTGCGTTGACTCATCAGCTCCATGTATATGACAGACAGGGGAAGGAGCTTGGAGTGGTAAGGCAGAGACTGTTTACTTTACTTCCATCATTTGATATTGAGATCGGCGGCGCCATATACGGAAATATTCAGAAGCAGTTTTCATTTTTAAAGCCTAAATATGATGTGGATTTTAACGGCTGGCATGTGGAAGGTGATTTTTTGGGTTGGGATTATGACGTGTATGGCGGATGCAGTTCTATTATGCATATTTCCAAGGAATTGCTTCACTGGGGGGATACATATGTGATTGATTTCAAGAATCCGGAGGATGAGTTAATGGGATTGCTCTTGGTGATTGCCATTGATGCGGCTAATTGCTCTAATGGCTGAAACAAAACAGAAAAGAAAGGAGTATTTTAAAGGGAAATTATATGGAAACAAATATTTTAAACAATAACGAGGAGGAAAGGCCGGTTGCTGTGGGTGAAGAACATCTGAAAAAAGCAGCCAGCAGTATTGGTTGGAGGTATGCGGTTTTTGCAGTGGTTGTGATAGGTCTGCAGCTTGGGGTTCAATGGCTGGTGGGAACAGTTGCACCGGACTGGGCAATAAATAATGTGGCATTGTTTTCTTTTTTGCTTATTATTTTGGCGGTTGACATTGTGGGCTTTCCGCTGGTTTTTCTGTTGTCGAGAAATATGCCGTCTGTAACCCTTGAAAAGCACAATTTGGGTTTTGGAAAATTTATTATTTGTGTGCTAATCGGCGCGGGCATATGCTTTGCAGGCGGTATTGTAGGAAACATTATACATTTTACGTTAACCCTCCCGTTTGGTTTAAATACCGAATCCGTAAACGGGTTAGGAATGCTTATGCTGACGTCGGACGCATCCGTCCGTATTCTTACGGTAGGAATTTTGGCGCCTATATTTGAAGAACTGATTTTTAGAAAAGTATTAATTGACAGAATGGTAAAGTACGGTGAACTTGCCGCTATTCTTATGTCGGGCTTGATGTTTGGATTGTTTCACGGAAACTTTTCGCAGTTTTTCTTTGCAACAGGACTTGGGTTGTTTTTTGCCTTTATCTATATTAGGACTGGAAAGGTGTGGTATACGATACTGTTTCATATGATAATTAATTTGTCGTCATCAGTGATAACGGTGTATCTGGCGAACATGTATCTTGATGCCCTGTCAAAATTAAGTGTGCTGACACAGGCGGAGATAACACAGAATACAATGGAGCTGTTGCCCGCAATGCTTTTATATCTGGTGTGGCTGGGAATTCTTGCAGGCTGCGGTATTGCGGGAATTGTACTTCTGATTGTAAAGAGGAAGCAGTTTAGACTGAATGTATCTAATAATATGCTCGGCAAGGGCAGTATGGCAAAAAATTCCCTTTGTAATGTGGGCATGCTGCTTTATTATATTCCGTGTATCGGATTATTTTTGATGACATACCTTCCACAGATAATTAGATTTTTTACAAGTAGGTAGGCGTACTGTCTGGATAAATTGTTATATTCATGGAGGTTTATTTTTTGTTTGACCTTCTCCATATTTTCCGTTCCTCGGCTTCTTGGATTAATTTTTCCCTGAAGTCGGGGTGGGCAATGGAAATCAGGCCTTCGGCGCGCTCCCATGTGGAGCGGCCTTCCAAGTTGATAATGCCGTATTCAGTAGCAAGGAAGTAAACCTGACTTCGGGGAGACGTGATAATGTCTCCGTTAAACTGCGGGCAGATTCGGGAGTGCATCCTGCCCTCCTTGTCCTTGTAGGTAGAGCTCATGCAGATAAAAGCCTTGCCGCCTCTTGAGGCGGAGGCTCCAATCAGAAAATCAAGCTGACCGCCGGTGCCGCTAATCTGTCTGGCTCCAGCGCTTTCTGCAGCAACCTGTCCGTAGAGATCCACGGCGACACAGCTGTTGATGGAAACCATATTGTCAATTTGGGCTATAATGCTGGGGCGGTTTACATATTCCAGAGGATATGCGGCCACGCCGTGATTATCCTCCAGCCATTCAAACAGCTCCGCGGAGCCAATGGCACAGCCGAACACACCCTTTCCCCTGTCAATGCTTTTTCGTTTGTTTGTAAGCTTTCCTGATTTATACAGGCTTAAAAAGGCGTCCGAGCAAAGTTCCGTATGCATTCCTAAATCCTTTAAATCCGACTCCGCAATCAGCTCGCCCAGAGCGTTGGGCATACTGCCGATACCAAGCTGAAGCGTGGAGCCGTCCACAAGATAGGGAACGATTTTCTCAGAAATTTTTCGGTCAATCTCGGTGGGTTTTATAAGCTTTCCGTAGGAAAAGGGCTCATGCTCGCCCTCCACGATGTAATCAACCTCCGAGATGTGTATACATTCGTCATATCCGCCGTGAACCTTCGGCATATTTTCATTTACTTCAACAATTACAATATCGGCAATTCTGGTAATAGGGGCGGCAACCCCCGTATTTACGGAAAAGTTAAAGTAACCGTGTCTGTCCATGGGAGCCACGCTTACCATGACCACATTTACTTTTAAGAAAAATTCATAGTAGGCGGCGTTGTTGTGAAATACCATGGGGATATAGTAGCAAAGTCCTTTATCGCAGAGCTTTCTTTCATAGGAGGAGCAGTGCCAGCTATGATATACAAAATGCTCCTTACTCTCGTCACACTCTGCCACTGCGATAGGGCCGTCAATAAGATTTCCGCGTATTTTTACATCATACAGCTCCTCTTTCCTTTCGGCCAAGGCCCGGTCCAACAGCACAGGCTTGCCCAGCGAGCTTGTATAGTCTATCCAGTCGCCGCTTTTAACTATAGAGACGGCTTCCTTTGGGGTGCGTAGCTTTTCCTTGTATTCTGCGGTAAAATCCATTAACATAACCCTTTTCCTTTCATGGTAGAAGACGGTAGGTAAAACGAGGTGTTAAGAATATTTTATCATATTGGAGAAATTTTCTCCAGACTTTCCGGTTATTTGTTATTTGATAGATAAGAAATTAAAAGTCAATAAATATTTATTGTTTTTCAATAAATATTTATTGACTTTTAATTTCAAGAATGTTATATTAAGACTGCCATTAAGATTTATTGCAGTGGGTGGAATATAATATTAAGTAATAGGAGGATACCCTCGTATGCGAGGCATACTGGGAAGAAAGCTTATGAAAAAAAGTCTGGAGGAGCGCAAAAGGCTGTTAACGAAATGCACAAAATATTTATTGGATTTTATGTTTTACGCAGGAATTATCGTGACGGCTACGTTGCCCCTTACGGTTAAATGGGCGGGTGAATGTGTGCCGGTGATTGCGATATATTATAAGGAAGCAGCTATTATTTATTTTGTGCTGGGCATTGCCGCATTGATATTGATACGGGAGCTGCGCAGAATTTTCGGAACGGTGCTTGCAGGTGATTGTTTTGTTCGGGAGAATGTCGTGAGTCTCCAAAAAATGGGGAATTGGAGCTTTTTTATTGCTCTGATGTCTGTGGTGAGAAGTGTGGTTTATATCACCGACGCCATGCTGGTGATAACGCTTGTGTTTGTGATTGCCGGACTTTTCAGCAAGGTTCTCGCTTTAGTATTTGAGCAGGCGGTAGGCTTTAAGGAGGAAAACGATCTCACGATTTAGACTTGACAGAGACCGATACAAATAAATAGGAGAAAATATGGGAATTATTGTAAATCTGGATGTGATGATGGCTAAGCGTAAGATGAGTCTGACAGAGCTGGCGGGAGAGGTGGACATTACTTTGGCAAATCTATCGATCTTAAAGAATAATAAGGCGAAGGCAATACGCTTTTCCACGTTGGAGGCAATATGTAAGGCGCTTGACTGTCAGCCGGGTGATATTTTGGAATATAAGTCTGACGAGACCCGGTGAGCGTTGGCAAGGGATATAAAAATTTAGAGAATACGGAGGGAATATCGATAATGGACGAATCAAAAATGGCGCAGACCGCTGCGACGGAAGGCGCAAAACTGCAGACAGATACATTAAATAAGGCGGCAGCCGTTCCGGTGGCGGTTCCCTATGTGGTCATGGCTCCGAAGATAGAGGATACCGAAAATACTAAAAAAATGAAGGACAGCTTTTCATTTTTTGGACCGGCAACATTTGTGTATGCGGTATTTTATGCTTTTTGTATGTACAAGAACGGGGCGGGGATTACCTTTCCGTTTTTCATGGCGGGAAGCCTGCTTTATCTGTACCTATGTCTGTCAAGGCTTGGAATCAGTCTGAAAAGGGGAAGTCTCTTTTACATGATTGGAATGGTTCTTTTGGGCGTTTCCACATTTTGTACGGACGATTGGCGTATTATAAATCTCAACAAGACCGTTATATTTTTCCTGATGATGAGTTTGCTGTTAAAGCAGTTTTATAATACTTCTAAATGGAAGCTGGGAAAATATTTAACCGCCATCTGTCAGCTGGTTGTTTTATCCCTTGGAGAAATCGTGAGACCTTTTTCGGACGGAAAAAGGTATCTTAAGAACAGGAAGGGAAAAAAGGACAAGAGGGTCTGGTACGGACTGCTTGGGCTGGTAATCGCCATACCGCTGTTTTTTATGATGTTGGGTTTGTTAAGCAGTGCGGATGCAGTATTCAGGCAGCTTACAAATAATTTCTTGGAATATATAGAGCCGGGGAATATTTTCAACATGGTGTTTCGGATTCTTTTTCTTTTCTTTTTTTCTTATATTCTGCTGGCGTATCTATGCTGCAATGCCATAAAGGAGGAGGTAAAGGACAGACGAAGCGCCGAGCCGGTGATTGCAATTATTATCACGGGTCTTTTATCCTTGTTATATTTGGTTTTCAGCGGTATTCAGATTATATATCTGTTTTTGGGGAAAATGGAGCTGCCGTCAGGCTATACTTATGCAATGTATGCCAGAGAAGGCTTTTTCCAGCTGCTGGCAGTCAGTGTAATAAATTTGATTATTGTGCTTTTGTCCATGAAATACTTCAGGGAAAGCAGGGTGCTCAAAGGGATTCTCACGATTATGTCTCTTTGTACCTTTATTATGATTGCCTCAAGCGCATTGCGTATGATAATGTATATCCGTTATTATTATATGACCTTTTTACGTATTTTTGTGCTGTGGGCGTTAGCCGCGCTGTTCTTGCTCTTTATAGGTGTGCTTGCCAATATTTACAGGGAGAGGTTTCCGCTGTTCCGGTATGGTTTGACAGTAGTGACCGTTCTTTATGTCGCATTGTCCTTTATACATCCCGATTACATCATTGCGAAGGTTAATGTTGCCAATGCGCCCTGGGTAGTTTATGAAGAAATGGAAGATTTAGAAAAACGGAAACCAGCGCCGGGGGATTTCTTTCAAAGTGAGAATCCATATCACGATTTTCGGTATCTGTCTACTCTGAGCGCTGATGCCGCTCCAGTGATAATTCCCTATTTAAAGCAGCTTGGCTATGACATGGAGCTGTTTTATGAGGACAATATCAGGGCGGCTGTATCTGACAGGGAAAAGGAGTCAGGCAGAATGCTAAATTATCCTTATAGAATTTACGGCTTTGGCTATCTCTATTTGGAGCGGATGCAGGAAAGGACGCAAAATTTGTCGTGGCGTACCTTTAATGTCTCGAGGTATGTGGCATTAAAAAGCATTGAAAAATATACTAATAAACTAATAAATAGGAAAGCCTTATAATTCATTTATTATATTAGTTTTGTAGTCCATTTGGTGCAATCCCACACCTGTGAGGCAAGCCCTTCAAAAAACTCCGGCTCGTGGCATACCATAAGGATGCTTCCCTTGTATTCCTGCAAGGCTCTTTTCAACTCCGCCTTGGCGTCAACGTCCAGATGGTTGGTGGGCTCGTCCAAAAGGAGAAGATTTGTGCCGCGGTTAATAAGCTTGCAGAGACGAACCTTTGCCTGCTCTCCACCGCTTAAAACCTTTACTTTACTTTCAATATGCTTGGTGGTCAGCCCACATTTGGCAAGGGCGGAGCGGACCTCATACTGGGTAAAGCCGGGGAATTCCTGCCAGATTTCTTCAATACAGCTATTTTCCATGGAGCCGCTCATCTCCTGTTCAAAATAGCCGATTTCCAGATAATCGCCCTGCTCCACCAAACCCGAAAGAGGGGGAAGCAGGCCCAAAATGCTTTTTAAAAGCGTGGTTTTGCCTATACCGTTAGCGCCTGTCAGGACAATTTTCTGCCCCCGCTCCATGGACAGGTTTAAAGGTTTGGACAAAGGCTCGCTATAACCGATTACCAAAGCCTGAGTTGAGAAAAGCACACGTCCGGGGGTGCGCGCTTCCTTAAAGCGGAATTCAGGCTTGGGTTTTTCGGCGGCTAATTCTATAACATCCATTTTGTCCAGTTTTTTCTGGCGCGACATCGCCATGTTTCTGGTGGAAACACGCGCCTTGTTTCTTGCCACAAAATCCCTTAAATCGGCTATCTCCTTTTGCTGCCTGTTGTAGGCGGCTTCAAGCTGGGACTTTTTCATGGCATAGACTTCTTTGAATTTATGATAATCGCCTACATAGCGGTTCAGCTCCTGATTGTCCATATGGTAGATCAGATTAATTACGCTGTTTAAAAAAGGAATATCATGGCTTATTAAGATAAAAGCATTTTCATATTCGTTTAAATAACGCTTCAGCCATTCAATATGCTCGGCGTCCAGATAGTTGGTAGGCTCGTCCAAAAGAAGAATGTCAGGCTTTTCTAAGAGCAGCTTTCCCAACAAAACCTTGGTGCGCTGTCCGCCGCTGAGCTCGGCTACATCACGCTCCAGACCAATATCCATAAGACCCAACGCACGAGCGACCTCTTCTACCTTTGCATCAATCATATAAAAGTCATGCATGGTCAGCAGATCCTGAATGGTGCCAAGCTCCTCCATATAAGCATCCAGTTCTTCGGGAGAGGCTTCCCCCATTTTATCGCAAATTATATTCATTCTTGCTTCCAGCTCAAACAGAAAATCAAAGGCGGAGGCGAGCGCCTGCCGGATAGTCAGTCCGGCGGTTAATACGGTATGTTGATCCAAATAGCCCACGCGTACATTTTTCGCCCATTCGACCTTTCCCTCGTCCGGCGTTAATTTTCCGGTAATAATATTCATAAAGGTGGATTTGCCTTCTCCGTTTGCGCCGATAAGTCCGATATGCTCGCCCTTCAACAGACGGAAGGATACATCGTTAAAAATGGCGCGGTCGCCAAAGCCGTGGGTTAAATGTTCTACGTTCAATATACTCATGACAATAAAAAACCTTTCTTAAATATGTAAATATTTTTATATTGTATATGCTTTTACAGTGCGCATCCTTAAGCAGTATACCTTATTTTATGCGTACTGCGCAAGCCCTCGCCGATACGGCGCTAAGAGGTGTTGAAAATTACCAAAATATTAATATTTATTTGGTAATTTTTATGATATGATAGGTGTAAGCTTGAAATAAAAGGATATACTATATTTCAAGACAGTAAAAAGGAGAATGGAGACTTGGTGTAAAAAATCAACATGTCAGAAGGATTTTTTACAAACATATTTGCGCCGGAGCGTCGCAAATATGTCTGACGGTATGTTCCGTCGCGTAAACGCTCCGGAATGGAGGCTATTATGAAAAAAGTACTGGTTCTTTTAACTGTAGGAATGTTGGCCATTGGTTTGTCGGCTTGTGGAAATAAGGATGATGGTCAGACCCAAGGAAGTGAACAGACTGGAGGGCAAACACAAGACAGCGCGCAGGCGGACAACACGGACGGAGCAGGTGACGCCGGCATGGATGTTGCAAATGGATGGAGCGAAGATATGCAGGCTGTTAAGCAGGCTATTGTGGATACGCTGGGTGACAATTACTGGCCTGACACGCCGATTATCCCGGAAATGCTGGAAGGTACTTATGGCATAAATGCGGATATGTATGAGGATTATTTGGCGGAATCCCCTATGATAAGCGCCAATGTGGATACCTTGATTTTGATTAAAGCAAAGGAGGATAAGGTGGCGGATGTAGAGGAAGCGCTTAATGCTTATCGTGAAAATCTGGTGAATGACACTATGCAGTATCCTATGAACCTAGGCAAGATTCAGGCGTCCAGAATTGAAAGAATAGGAAATTATGTATGTTTTGTACAATTAGGAGGAGACACGGATATGGACGCCAGTGAAGAGGATGTGATTGCGAAGTGTCAGGAGCAAAACGAGCTGGCAATCACGGTCATTGAACAGAACGTACAGCATTAAAAGGTTATTGGTATGGTATTTAGCAGCGTATTATTTCTTTTTAGGTTTTTGCCTGTATTTATGCTTTGCTACTTTGTGGCTCCCCAGAGGATAAAAAACTTTATCCTCCTTTTGGGGAGCTTGTTTTTTTATGCGTGGGGCGAGCCGGTCTATGTGGTGCTGATGCTGTTTTCCACAATATCTGATTATTTGCACGGTGAGCTGATTGAGCGTCATAGAGGAAGCAGAAAGGCCAAGGCTCTGTTGGTTTCCTCCATACTTATAAATCTGTTGCTTTTGGGCTTTTTTAAGTATGCGGACTTTCTGATACGGACTTTTAACGGGGCGGCGGGAACCGCGATTCCTCTGTTAAATCTTCCTCTTCCCATAGGTATTTCCTTTTATACCTTCCAGACAATGTCTTATACCATAGATGTATACAGAGGAGAGGCAAGGGCTCAGAAAAACCTGTTGGACTTCGGAGTCTTTGTAACAATGTTTCCTCAGCTGATTGCCGGTCCAATTGTAAAATACAGGCATATTGCCGATAAGCTGCATGACCGCAGGACGGATGTGGAATCGGTCAGCTATGGACTGAAGCGTTTCGTGACCGGATTGGCAAAGAAGGTTTTGATTGCCAACAATATGGGAGCGCTGTGGACCGAAATTGCCGCCATGAATTATACTGAGATGAGCGTGGCGGCGGCATGGCTGGGCGTGGTTGCATATGCGTTTCAGATCTATTTTGATTTTTCGGGATATTCGGATATGGCCATTGGTCTTGGCGCCTGTTTAGGATTTTCTTTTCCCGAGAATTTTGATTACCCCTATATTTCTTCTTCAATTACGGAATTTTGGCGCAGGTGGCATATATCTCTGGGAAGCTGGTTTCGGGAATACGTATATATTCCGTTGGGAGGCAATCGAAAAGGGCTGGCGAGGCAGCTTTTCAATATTTTGATTGTGTGGCTTCTTACAGGTATCTGGCATGGGGCCGGATGGAATTTTTTGTTTTGGGGTCTGTGGTTTGCCGTTTTTCTGATATTGGAAAAGGCGTTTTGGAGTAAAGCGCTTTCTCATTTGCCTAAGCTGGTGGGGCATTTGTATGCCTGTGTGGTAGTTTTGATAGGCTGGGTTTTCTTTGCGGTGGAAAGGACGGATGGTATTTTAGAATATCTAAGCGCAATGACCGGACTGAACGGGGCGGGGCTTTATAGTGAACAAAGCCTTTATCTGGGCGGTGAATATATCATTTTACTGATAATTTCCGCGATAGCCGCAACGCCTGTCTTTAGCTGCTTGATAAAACGGCTTAGGGCTCTGGGAACCGGATATTCTATCGCATTGTACCGCTTGGGTGAAAAGGTGTTTCCGGCGCTGCTTTTATTGCTGTCAATTGCTTATATTGTCGAGGCTTCCTATAACCCGTTTTTGTATTTTAGATTCTAGGTTTTGATTCCCTGAATTTGCGGATAGTTAAGGTGTGGAGGTTTTTATGGGAGAAAAGGTCAACGCCGTTTTAACGGTTTGTATAATTTGCGGTATTATTATGATTTTTACAGTGACAGATTTGATAAAAGGCGACCGTCTTTATTCAGAGGCGGAAAACCGTGTTCTTGCTTCCAGACCGGAGTTCTCCGGGGAAATGGTATTGAGCGGAAAATATTCCAAGGAATATGAAAATTATGTGACAGACCAATTTGTCGGCAGAGATAAGTGGGTGGGAATTAAAACGGGTATGGATGCTTTGTTTCAAAAAAAGGATATTAACGGCGTTTATCTGGGAAAGGACGGATATCTGATAGAGCGTCACGTTCCGGCAGATTTTTCGGAAGAGCAGGAAAAAGAAAAAATTGCGCTGTTGAAGGCTTTAGTAGAAGAGTGGGATGCCAAGGCAATGCTTGTTCCCACGGCGGATAATATTTTGACGGATAAGCTGCCTGCCTATGCGGAATATTTTGATGAAGAAGCTTTTTTGGAGCGGGTAAAAAAGGAGATTGGAAAAGAAAATTATATAGATGTATATAGTGTATTACAGGAGCATGCGCAGGAGGATATTTATTATCGCACCGACCATCATTGGACAAGTCTGGGAGCTTATTATGGTTATCATGCGTGGACTGAGGCGGCAAGTCGTTCTGCGTTCCCATACAATAAGAACGTGATGCAGCCGGTTACACGGGAATTTCTGGGAACCCTGCATTCTAAGGTAAAGCTTTCACGATATTATGACATCATAAGTATTTTTCCCGAAACCAACGAAAAAAATGTCTCCATAACGTATGATTTCAACAAAAAATCCCAGAGCTATTACGAACCCGATTATTTGGAAACAAAAAACAAATACGGATATTTTTTGGATGATAATCATGGCTTTGTGGAGATTCAAACGGGTTATGATGAGAGTGACGTTCTGTTTGTTATAAAGGATTCCTACGCCAACTGTCTGATACCTCTTCTGGCTCCCCACTATAAGACAATTTATGTGGTGGACTTAAGGTATTTTAACGGAAGGCTGTTTCCTTTTATGGAAGGTTATCTGCCGAAGGGGGAGGCGCCTTCGGCGGACGGCATAAAATCCAAAGCGGCGTCTGACGAGGCGTCGATGGGAAAAATGGACGTTCTGGTGCTGTATAACTGCATACATTTTCTGGAGGATTTCCGTTATTACAAATAAGGCCTTGTTGAACAATAGATTTCGGGATATGGCTGTCATATAAGCTTTAATTTCACAAGGGCGAATTGTGTTTTTTTGTGCATTGGTGTATAATGTTCCCGATTTATCATCTAAAGGGAGTATAAAACAATGAAAGCTGTTATATTTGATATGGATGGGGTATTGTTTGATACGGAAAGGGTTTGTATGGAAAACTGGTGCGGTCTGGCAAGCAAGCTGGGTCTTCCCGATATGGAAATAGTATTCCCTAAGTGTATCGGGCGCAATGCTGCGGACACGGAGAGGATTGTGTCAATGCATTACGGCGGGAACTTTGACTATAACAGCTTTCGCAAGCAGGCATCGGACCGGTTTTGGCGCTATATTGACGAAAACGGTGTTCCTGTGAAAAAAGGTGTAAAGGAAATTCTTGCTTATTTAAAACGGGAGGGTTATGCCATAGGGCTTGCTTCCTCCACCAGATATTCCTCTGTTGTAAACCATTTGGAGGAGTCGGGGCTTGGGGGTTATTTTTCGGTGATTGTCACGGGAGATATGGTGGAGCATTCAAAGCCCCGGCCGGACATTTATCTGATGGCTTGTGAAAAGCTGGGTGTAAAGCCCGGGGAGGCGTATGCCATTGAGGATTCCTACAACGGAATCCGTTCCGCTTATGCGGCGGGAATGAAGCCGGTTATGGTTCCGGATTTGATTGAACCGGACGAGGAGATGAAGCGTTTAAGCTTTTTGATTTGTAAGAACTTGTTGGAGCTGCTGGAATATTTTAAAGGCAGATGAAAGAGCAGATAGAGCTTTACATATTATAACGTCGGTTTTGTATATATAAGGACAAGAGATGTAATGTGAGGAAGTATCAACAACGATAAGAAAGCAGAGAAAGTACATGGCAAATTTAGGAATTCCGCAGAACACCATTGCAGTGTTGCAAAAATACAACTTTAATTTTCAAAAGAAATTCGGTCAAAATTTCCTTATTGATACCAATGTATTGAATAAGATTATAGCAGCGGCGCAGATTACAAAGGAGGACTGTGTGTTGGAAATAGGACCGGGAATCGGCACTATGACCCAGTATTTGGCGGAGAGCGCAGGGGCGGTGGTGGCAGTGGAGATAGACAGGGCTTTAATACCTGTTTTGCAGGACACATTGTCAGAATATGACAATGTGACAGTGATAAACGACGATATTTTGAGATTGGATATAAACCGGATTGTGCAGGAAAAAAATGCGGGCAGCCCCATTAAGGTGGTAGCAAATCTGCCTTACTATATCACCACGCCTATTATTATGGGATTGTTTGAGAGCCATGTGCCTTTAAAAAGCATTACCGTTATGGTACAGAAGGAGGTGGCGGATCGTATGCAGGTAGGACCGGGAAGGAAGGATTACGGAGCGCTTTCTTTGGCGGTGCAATATTATGCGAAGCCCAAAATTGTGGCAAACGTGCCGCCCAATTGTTTTATCCCCAGACCGAATGTGGGCAGCGCGGTGATTTGTCTGACAAGATATGAGGAGCCGCCTGTAGGTGTGAAGGATGAGCAAAGGCTGTTTTCGATTATCCGTGCCGCCTTCAACCAGCGGCGCAAGACCTTGGTAAATGCTCTGGTAAATGCTCAAAACCTGTCATTTTCCAAGGAGCAGATAGTTCAGGCGCTTTCTCAAATGGAGTTATCCGCCACTGTCAGGGGGGAGGCTTTAACGCTGGAGCAGTTTGCCGAGCTAAGTAACCGCTTATAATATGGAAGTTCATATACCGATATATAGTTTTACAAGATATAGCGAGCCCACTATATCTTGTATTTTTTATAAATTTTTAAACCGTTTACTTTTGACATATGTATATATCCTATGATAAACTTAGAATGATAAAAAAGTGGGGGAATATACCTATTAATTTGATAAAGCAGGACAACGAAGGCACAAAGGGAGCGAAAAACCTTGGATAAGTACGAATATAAAATAAAATCAGAAGAGATTAAGCAATTAATAGCCGAAGGAGATTATGTGCAGGCGGCGGAGATTGCGGATACGATTGACTGGCGCAGAGTCAAGAGTGTGATGATGCTGTGTACCATAAGCGATTTGTATAAGATTAACAGGAGATATGAGGATGCCAGAGATCTGCTTTTGCTGGCATATGAGCGCCGTCCGGGAGGAAGGACTATCTGTTACTCTTTGTGTGAATTATCTATCAAAATGGAAGATTTTTTACAGGCGGTGGAATATTATAAAGAATTTGTTCAGGTAGCTCCGAAGGATTCGGGGCGTTTTGTGCTGCAATACAAGCTATATGAAGCGCAGGAGGTCAGCCTTGAGGAAAGAATCGAGGTGTTAGAGGAGCTTAAGAGACATGACTATCGGGAAAAGTGGGCGTATGAGCTGGCGTATCTGTACCATAGGGTAGGGCTTGGCACACGCTGCGTGGAAGAATGCGACGAGCTTATCCTTTGGTTCGGCGAGGGAAAATATGTTGTCAAGGCTATGGAATTGAAGGCTCTTCATCAGCCGTTGACAGCGGAGCAGCAGGAAAAATATGACAATCGTTTCGGGAATCAGGAAGCGGAGGATACGTATGCTTACGAGGAGGAACAGCCTGCTGCAGTACAAGAGCAGAATTTGGCCGGCGAAAATATTATTGGCTTTGAACAGGCAAACCGGCAGCTTGAGGATCGGAGCAAAGCTGAGGAAATAGATATTCATGTAAAGACAATGGATGTAGGTCAATATAACACTATAAATTTACAGGCAGAGCTTGCTGAAGGCTTGAGGGAGGTATTGGGCGAGAACTCGGTTACCAATGCGATTATAGCGCCCATGCTTCAGGAGGATACGGGAGTAATACAGGTATCTGAAGCGGAGGAGGAGACTCTTGGAGCTTCAGAAGTACAAACGCAGGATGTGGAGTCTGAGGTGTTTTTTGGCGAGACAGGGGAAATTGCGGATATTCGGCGGGAGGAAATTCAGCCGCAGGAGGAAGACCTTAAAACTGCTGTCACAGAAGAGGCTGGGGAAGAGACTGATTTGCAACAGAGTACAGCTGAACTGGAAAAGGAGCAAGTCACTGTTGAAGCAATAAACGGATTGCAAAAGAAGGCGTCCGGTTCGGATGCGGAGGAACGGGTTCTGGCGGCGCAGCCCCCCAAAGAGCTTGCGGGCGTGCTTTCACAGGAATCGGACGGGCAGATTAGTCTGGTTATGCCTGAGTGTGAAAACTTGGAAAAGCAGATCACGGGACAGATGAGTATAGAGGATATCCTTGCCGAGTGGGAACGCATGAAGAGGGAAAACGAGGAAAAGCGCAAGGAAGAGGTTCGTCAGCATGTATTGCAGCAAACCGGCAGTATGTTTACGGAGTTTGAGGCTTCCGTAAGAGACGGCTTGCTGGAGCAGCTTGAAAGCGGCGCCGTAACTGTAGATGAAAACGCTAAGGCAGAGTCTGAGGAAGCGTCTGAGAACGCAGAGGACGGTCTGTTTGAGGAGGACGAGCTTGGGCAGACGGACATGGGTCTGCCGGGGGAAGAGGAGCCGGAAACAGAAGACGAAAATCTTTTGGAGGAAGAGGCTGAGGAAACGGAAAACGTAATAGCGGACGAGGAGGAGACTGAGGAAACAGAAAGCGCTATAGAGGGCGTGGAGAACGCCGAGAAGGAGGACGGCGACTTGTCCGATGATGCAGAGCTTGAAGAGCTTGAGGATGAGTTGTTGGCGGAGGCAGCTCATATAGAAGACGCAATTGCACAAAATAATTCCGAGGATGTAAAAAAACAAAGGGAGGATTTTGCGGAAGGCGTTGAGGAGCCGAGTAAACAAACGGTAAGATCCGTCAACAGGAAGGAAGAGATAAGCCGTGAGCCCGCAAGGCTCAGGGCGTTGACCCGTGAGGAAAAGGAGCTGTACGCGCCCTTCATTCAGAGCAAGACATCCAGAGAACAGCTGATCAGGGCGGTGGACAGCATAACCTTGGCAGCGTATACCGGAAATGTAATAATTACCGGGGAGGAGGGAACAAATACCTTGGGGCTTGCCAAGAATATAGCCCGCGAGATACAGATGATTGACAGCAATTTTTCCGGCAAGGTGGCGAAAATAACGGGGAAAACCCTTAATAAAAAAGATGTAAAGGCTACAATTAATCAAATGAAAAACGGCGCCTTAATTATTGAAAAGGCATCGGAAATCAATAAGGATACCGTTCAAAAAATGCATAAATGCCTACAGAGGGAAAGCTTGGGAATCATTTTGATTCTGGAGGATACAAAGAAAGCGATGAACCGTTTTTTGGCGGCGAACGAGCAGCTGAAGGATGCTTTTACGGCACGTATAGATGTGGAGGCGTTGAGCAATGACGCGTTGGTGGCGTTTGGAAGACAATATGCAAAGGAACGGGAATATTCCATAGATGAGCTTGGTATTTTGGCTTTACACACGAGAATTGAGGATATGCAGACCAGCGATCATGCGGTGACGGTTTTAGAGGTCAAAGAAATCGTGGATGAGTCGATACGTCATGCCAACAGAAAAACGCTTAAGCATTTCTTTGACGTGCTGCTGGCAAAACGCTATGACGAAGAAGATATGATTATTCTGACGGAGAAAGATTTTGTGTAATTTTAAGGAGGTAGTGCTTTATGAAAAATGCAGATTCTAAAGTGTTTATTTCCGAGGCGGATCAATATTTGTTTGCACAGGGAACCCATTATGATATTTATAAGAAGCTCGGTGCGCATTTGTCCGAGGAAAACGGTGTGAAGGGAATCTTTTTTGCAGTTTGGGCGCCGAATGCGGCGCAGGTCCATGTGATTGGTTCTTTCAATGATTGGAATGAAATCTCCCACCCGATGGACAGATTGGAGGGAGTGGGTATCTGGACTTTGTTCGTACCACATGTGGGGGAGGGGGAAATGTACAAATTTCTGATTACCGCGCAGGACGGCAGAAAGCTGTACAAGGCTGACCCTTTTGCCAATTATGCAGAATACCGACCGGGAACGGCTTCCATAACAACTGATTTAAGCGGTTTTGTCTGGAAGGATGATAAATGGCTTGCAAAACGCGAAGGTAAGAATATTAATAAGGAGCCTATGGCAATTTATGAATGTCATATTGGTTCTTTCATGAAGCATCCTGACGGTACAGAAACAGGCTTTTACAGCTATCGGGAATTTGCCGATAGGATAGTGAAGTATCTGAAAGAAATGAAATATACCCATGTGGAGCTTATGGGTATTGCGGAGCATCCGTTTGACGGCTCATGGGGCTATCAGGTGACGGGTTACTATGCTCCGACCTCACGTTACGGCACCCCCAAGGATTTTATGTATTTGGTAAATGAGCTGCATAAGGCGGGGGTGGGTGTAATTCTGGATTGGGTTCCGGCGCACTTTGCCACCGACGCACATGGATTGTCTGAATTTGACGGAAGATGTATTTTTGAGCATCCCGACCCCAGATTAGGGGAGCATCCCGACTGGGGAACCAAGATTTTTAACTATGGAAAGCCGGAGGTGAAAAATTTCCTGATTGCTAACGTACTCTTCTGGATGAGAGAATTTCATGTGGATGGTATCCGGGTGGATGCGGTGGCTTCCATGCTTTATCTTGACTACGGTAAAAAGGAAGGTCAATGGGTTCCAAACAAGTATGGCGGTAATCAAAATCTGGAAGCAATCGAATTTTTCCGCCATATGAATTCGGTGGTGAGAGGCTCTTGTCCGGGCTTTATTACAGTGGCGGAGGAATCCACGGCATGGCCCAATGTGACGGGTGACATCGGCGGGGAGGGATTGGGCTTTTCCTTTAAGTGGAACATGGGCTGGATGCATGATTTTTGTGAATATATGAAGCTTGACCCCATTTACCGCAAGGGGAATCATTATGCCATGACCTTTGCTATGAGTTACAATGATAGCGAGAATTATATACTGCCTCTCTCCCATGATGAGGTGGTACATTTAAAATGTTCCATGGTAAACAAAATGCCGGGCTATATGGCGGACAAGTATGCAAACCTGCGGGTGGGATATACTTATATGTTCGGACATTGCGGCAAGAAGCTCCTTTTTATGGGGCAGGATTTCGGGCAGGAGAGAGAATGGAGCGAGGAAAGAGAGCTTGACTGGTTTCTTTTGGAAGAAAAGAAGAATCAGGGTCTGCATGTATATGTGAAGGAGCTCTTAGAATTGTACCGCAAATATCCGGCAATGCATGAGTTTGATAACAGCTGGGAGGGCTTTGAGTGGATGAATGCGGATGATATGGAGAAAAGCACTTATGCTTTTGTGAGAAAATCCTCTACCGGCCGAAACAGTTTGCTGTTTGTGTTGAACATGACGCCTGTAAAGTGGGAGAACTACAGAGTGGGCGTGCCTAAGAACAAGAACTACAGGCTGCTGCTAAACAGCGACGAGGAGCGTTTCGGAGGCTTTGGCAATGAAATCCCTTCTGAGCTTTGCGCCGAGAAGACGCCTTACCACTATCAAGATTATTCCATAAGCTTTGATTTACCGCCGTATGGAGCGGCAGTGTTTGTATTTTAGTAGGATAAGCCCGCAAAAAGGGAATGATTTGTCAGGGTTAAGAATTAACCCGTTTTCACCGAAATAAAAGGTAAGTGCAGCGACGGCGGCACTTACCTTTTTCTAATCAGGTACATTTAGGCTGCAGCAGGGAAATAAAATGCGGCGGCGGGAAAATAGGAAAAATAAATGACAAGAGGGAATGCGTGTGAGAATTACTTTTCAGAATACTACGGAAAATAAGGCGGAAGCCGTGGAGACAGGCAGGCAGTATAGGAAGGGGCAGGCTTCCAATTATGGCAGAAAAGGCGTGAGCGCCTGTGATTTCAGACCTACGTCAGCGGCGGATAAGAGACATACCATGGGCGAAGGGTCAAAGCAAAGCAAAGGAATGACCTTGGCACAGTTGCAGCAGAAGGCGGAGAATGCGGATGTGGCTACAGCGCAGGATTATATGACATTAATGTCCAATACTTTGTCGCAGGAGGATTATGCCAGACTGGAGGAGGAGGGCTTTTGCCCTTCCGACATGGAGCCGGAGATGACTGTGACCATTGTGGATAAAATTAAAGCGGAGCTTGTACGCAGCGGACAGTACATAGCAGGCTATACCGACGATTTGGATATGGAGGCGCTTAGCGCCGCCGTGGGAAGCGAGATTCTCGCAAGAGCAATTAAGGACAGCTTTAAGGAGGCGGATATTCCGCTCACACAGGATAATGTAGATCAGGTAATGCAGGCGTGGGATATGGCGGAGAAGCTGGATGTACCTACGGAAGGCGGCTACCACTATATGGTTGATAACGGTCTGGAGCCTGAGCTATGGAACTTTTATTTGGCGCAAAGCAGCGGAGCAGAAGAGGGAGAGTATAGCCGCCCGGGGTACTTTGCAGAGGATGTGCAGGGATATTATTCCCGAAGTGCCCCCGTGTCCTTTGGCGATGCGCAGGGAAAACAGGGCAAGGCTGACGATAGATTTTTTGCGCAGATAGATAGAGTGATTGAGCAGGCAGGTTTGCCTCTGGACGAGGAGAGCAGACAGGCAGCGGACTGGCTTTTAGAACAAGATTTACCCTTGACGACAGAGAATTTACTTCGTTTACGGGAGCTTAAGGGAGTAAGCTTTCCTCTTAATGAGGATACTTTTGCCAAGGCGGCGGCTTCTGCGATGGCAGAGGGGAAAAATCCCATGCAGGGTAATTTGGCGCAGACAAGGAATATTTATGAACGGGCGGCGGCCGTTTTGGAGTATTACGACAAGCTGTATCAGGAGCAGACAGGCGGCAGCTTTGGGAACGGCGAGGAGGAAATAAGCAGGATTGCCCAAAGCGGCAGGCTGACGGAGAGAAGGCAGCTTGAGGAAATACGTCTACGCATGACTGCCGAGGTGAATGTGAAGCTGTTGAAAAGCGGTTTTGCCATTGATACGGCTCCCATGGAGAAATTGTTGGAGGCGCTTAAGCAGGCAGAGGCAGCCGTGGCGGCGCAATATTTTCCGGGCGACGAGCAGGCTGTTGAAAAGTATGAGACCTATAATGCCGCCAACAGGGTGATGGCAGATTTGCCGGGAATGCCCGCAAGGATTTTGGGAAGCATTCCTGTTTCGGGAGAGGCGGCGGCAGACCTTGAGCATTTCCATACCAAAGGAAGTCAGTTGCAGCAAAGTCTTGAAAAGGCACAGGAGAGCTATGAAACTCTGATGACGTCTCCCAGAAGAGATTTGGGTGACAATATAAATAAGGCATTTGCCAATGTGGATGATATTTTAAAGGATCTGGGACATGAGCCCAGTGAGGAGAACCGCCGTGCTGTGCGCATTTTGGGCTATAACCGTATGGATATAAGCATGGAAAGCATAGAGCGGGTAAAGACGGCCGATAGGCAGGTTCAATCCGTGGTTGAGAGGATGACGCCCGCAGCTACGCTAAAAATGATTCGAGACGGCGTCAATCCTTTGGAAAAGAGCTTTGAGGAGTTAAATCAATACTTTGACAGTCAGTCTCGGGATTATAGTGAGACCGCGGAAAGTTATAGCCGTTTTCTGTATGGCTTGGAGAAAAGAGGAGATATTACAGAGGAGGAAAGGGAAAGCTTTATCGGGGTTTATCGCCTTGTCCGTCAGATAGAAAAATCCGACGGAGCAGCCATCGGAGCGTTGGTAAATACGCAGGCACAGCTCCATTTTTCTAATTTATTGTCGGCAGTCAGAAGCGGTAAGTATAAAGGGTTGGACGTAAAGGTTACCGATGAGCTTGGGGCGGTTGCGGAGCTTGTTAAAAAGGGAGAGAGCATATCCGAACAAATAACAAAAGCTTTCGCTGCAAATACGCAAAATATATTGACAGAATTGTCATATAGTGAGGAGGCAGAAGCATCTTACCGTCAAACGGATTTGGCGCGGATTAGGGAGGCGATACCGGCAGACGAAGAAAGTCTGACGCTTTTGCAAAGGGGAGATATTCCCGTAACCCCGGCAAACCTGCTGGCGGCGCAGGCGCTTGTATCGGTTGCAGGCAGTCCTTTCGGAGAGTGGAAGCAGCGGATGGAAAGAAATATGACACATGCGTCGAGAGAAGGCGCGGGAGAAGCACATATGGCTTCAACGGATATCGATGCTGCCGCCAAACTGGAAGAAGGATTGACAAAAGCATGGGAGGGTTTGGACAAAGGAGAGGCCTTTGCAGAGGATTATCGGACTGTCATAGACGAAGCAGCCAAAAGCGTGGAGGAGATGAGCATTATGCAGGCGCAGACTTCTATGGATGTGAGGGGTATGCAGCTTTTACATAAGCAGCTTTCGGTGGTTGGAGCGCTGACAAGGTCTAAGGAATATATTTTGCCCATGTATATCGGGGAGGAGCTTGCCAAGGTACACTTGACCTTAAAGCAGGGCGAGGGGAATAAAGGAAGTGTGGATATCGCAGTGGAATTGTCCGAAAATGAGCATATAGAAGCTCATTTGCAGATTTCAGAAAGAAGGCTTGACGGATTTTTGGTGGGAAATACGGAGTCTGAGGTTAAAAAGCTGAAGGAAGCCGCCGATATATTTATTGATTCCTTGAAGAAGGATTCTTTGCAAGGCTATGAAGCGGGTGAGCTGTCCATTGTAAGCAAGGGGCAGACAGCCTTTACGAAAGCCCTGCAGTCCACGGATGGAGAAAAAGAGGCAGGAGCGCCGGGTAATATAGACTTATATCGGGCTGCCAAGGTATTTTTACGGGCAGTACAACAACAGAAAACGAGGTAGCTTATGAGAATCAATTACAATGTATCCGCTATGCTTTCAAACAATGCATTAGCAAATAATGACAGCCTTTTGGCACAGTCCTTGGAGAGGCTTTCTTCCGGCTTGAAAATCAATCATGCAAAGGATAATCCTGCGGGGCTCGCCATGGCAAAGAGAATGAATGCGCAGATAGAGGGAGTTTCTATTGCAGGTCAGAACGCCGGCGACGGTATTTCGGTTATTGAAATTGCTGACGGCGCGCTCAGTGAAGTCAGCGATATGCTGCAGCGTATGAACGAGCTTGCGATAAAATCGGCAAACGGTACGATGACAGAGGAAGACAGAAAGACTATTCAGGAAGAAATTTCGCAGCTTAAGGAAGAAGTTTCACGAATTTCCGATACTACCGAGTTTAATGGGCAGAAGCTGTTGAACGGTGAATTTGCATTAAAGGGATATTGCAGTCGGGCAGATATTAAGGTGAATTCCTATTCGGAAGAAGTTCCCGCAAAAACATATACCATTAACGAGCTGCCTTTGGTGAGGGAAAATGCAGACGGTACAGGCGATTATATATTGGATGGAGATATTGATTTAGGGGACGAATTCCCCGAGAAGGAAAATATTACTGCAAGCATTAAGGATAATCTTCTAACTCTGAAGAACAGCAGCGGCTTTGAAATGACGCTTGACGTATCTGCAATAGATTTAGCCGATCCGGTGTCCGCCGCGAACCCGCTTACGATTGACGCCACGGGTATCGGACCTATGCGCCTGCAGATTGGCGCAAACGAGGGTCAGGTTCTGGCGGTTAATATACCTTATATTTCCCTGCAGAATATGGGAATCGGCAGGCTGGATGTAAGCACAAAGGAAGGCGCTTTAGATGGCATCGACCGTATTGACGGAGCAATAAAATATATCTCAAAGGTAAGAGGAGGTCTGGGCGCATTTCAGAATCGTTTGGAATCAACCGTAAACAGTCTGGACATTACGCATGAAAACATGACGGCGGCTTACTCTAGATTGATGGATGTGGATATGGCGGAAGAAATGACCCAGTATACAACTTATCAGGTGCTGACACAGGCGGGAACGTCAATGCTTGCTCAGGCAAACGAGAGACCTTCTCAGGTATTGCAGCTTTTGCAATAAAAGGATATGGAGAATTATAGCCCCTGACGGAGGATTGGAAGACATGACGAAGGAATGTAAGCAGCAGTTTACTCTGCGTATCACACAGGCTAACTCAACGCAAATGATAGTAATTTTGTACGAAATGCTGTTATGTTATCTTGAAGAGGCAAAGGGTGCATTGGAAGAGCAGAATAAGGCGGCGTTTACGGAGGCGGCGCGCAAGTCGAGGGGATGCATGAATGAACTGATACAGTCTCTTCATATGGAATACGAGCCTGCCCCGAGCCTGCTGCAGCTATATCTGTACTGTATCAGAAAACTGGCTTCTGCCGAGCTGCATAAGCAGGCGGGGATAATCGAAGAAATAGAGCTTGTAATAAAACCGTTACATGATGCATATATGGAGATTGCTGATTTAAATCAATCAGGTCCGGTGATGAATAATTCACAAACGGTTTATGCGGGCTTGACCTATGGCAAAAACACCTTAACCGAGAACATGGCTGACCAGGGCACGAATCGGGGAATGCTGGTATAGACGTTTAGGCGCCGCTTCGGGCTCCATACTTATCAGATCGGTTAAATGTTTGTAGCGTTTTTGCAAAGAATTAATTTCATAAATATAGCTGTCGATCATGTCAAATTCTACGGCGTTGTCAAAGCCCGCATAAGCGACTTCCAAAGCTTGGCGGGTTTTTTCTATGGATTCCTTTAGACTCAGCGGAGTAATTTCGGTTTCTATCGGCTGTTTGTTTTCATAGGTTTGTCTGAAAAATGTTTTCATATCGGCGTCTCCTTACATTAGGATTTATTGATAAAAGTATAGGCGGGCCGCAAGAAAAATATACCAATTTATCCAAAAGAAAGCAGAATAATTTTATAAAGGAGGACATAGAGTGTAGCAAAAGTTAAACGAGGTGGCTTGTTTTGGGCAATCAAATAGGTATTGTATCCATTGTTGCAGTCTGCGTAATAGTGCTTTTAGTTGGTGCGATGAGAAAGAGGTTGGAGTGGCTTCTCAATCTGCTGATGCGGAGTATTTTGGGAATTGTAGCAATTTATTTTATTAACAATACACTTGCCGCACAGGGAATTTCGCTGGGGATAGGTATTAACGCAGTGACGGTTTTGACATGCGGAATATTAGGAATTCCGGGGCTTATGGTAGTTTATGCACTTGGAATTTATCGGTTGTTGTAGAAATTTACCAAAATTAATTTTTTTGCACATTTATACTTGCAAAGAAAAAATTTTGAGAATATAATGTGGCTACAATATCCAAAGCAATTCTGTTTTATTTTCTTAAGAGATACATTTCGTATTGTTTTTCACGACGGATTATAATTTATGGACAAAGGAGATGGTTGGGTGGTAATACTTTGTGTTTTTCTTGTGGCGGCATGTTATTATGATTACAGAAGGAGCAGAATTCCCAATTGGCTGGTGACGTTTTTATTTGTTATGGGAATTGCGGATAATTTATTGGATGGGGGAGTATGGGCACTGACAGGCTTTTTTATTTCCGTGCTGCTTGTGGTGCTTACCCTGTATCCGTTTTTTAAAATTGGCGGCTTAGGAGCCGGAGATATTAAGCTTTTAGGGGTCTGTGCAGGTTATTTCCCTACCGGGAAAATCATTTTATTTCTCTTTTTTTCTATGCTGGTTGCGGCAATTATTTCATTTATTCATTTATTGAGGGAGCAAAATTGGGGGGAACGGATTTCATATTTTGGCGAGTATGTGCTGGATGTGTTGAGGAGCGGGCATTGGAAGTTGTATGTAGAGGAGGATGCCAAGGGAAGAAGGACAGGCGTATGCATGTCAGGACCCATATTATGTAGTGTATTAATGTACTGGGGAGGGATTTATTAGGCTGAATGAACAATTCGATTTTAGTTTTGTGTGATACGGAGGAAGAGTATGCGCAGCTGATGACGGATTTTTTAAAAGAGCATAAGAATATTCCGTGGCAGATTCATACTTATACCGATACGGGAAAGCTTTTTAAGGAGGAGGCCAAGGAAAAGATTAATATACTTGTGGTGGCGGAATCCGCTTATTCGGAGGAGTTTAAAAGATTACAGCCTGAGCGCATAGTGGTGCTGAATGAGAGCGGTGTAATCAGATGGAATGATGTTCGTAATATCAATAAATATCAGCAGGCGGAAAACGTACTAAGGGAGCTTCTTGAAATATTTACCGAAATTGCGAAAGACCAGCTGCCAAGACTTATTAAAAACAGCAATACCCGGTTTGTCGGAATCTATTCTCCGGTAAGACGATGTTTGCAGACTTCATATGCCCTTACAATGGCGCAGCTTTTGGCGGAGGAGCACCGTACATTGTATCTTAATTTCGAGCATTATGCAGGAATAACCGAATTGCTGCCGGATATGCAGACCAGAGACATGGCGGATTTATTATATTTTCTTTCCTGCCAGCAGGATAAGTTCAGGCTTCGCATGCAGACGATTTTAATGCATAAGGGAAAACTGGACTATGTTCCGCCTATGAGAGCCGGACAGAATCTGTTGACCGTGACGGGAGCGGAGTGGCTTTCACTGTTACAGAGAATTGAGGAATTCGGAGAATACGAATATATTATTTTGGATTTGAGCGAAAGCATGCAGGGGTTATTTGATATTTTGAGATTATGCGTAAGGGTTTTTACCCTGACAAAGGATGACAGGCTTTCCCGAAGTAAAATTACGCAGTATGAACAGCTATTACAGCTTTATGATTATGCGGATATACTGATTAAGACCCGTAAATGTGTCCTGCCGCAGATACGCAGGCTTCCGGAAGATTTGGAACAATTGACCAGAGGAGAGCTTGCCGAACTCGTGCGAATGCAGATAAAGGATATTTGTGGAGCCGGTAACGGAGCCAATCCTTAGGCCTTGGAAATACGGCGTTAGCGGAAGGAGGTGTAAATAATTGGACTATATGGAACTAAAAAAGGAGCTTCGTCGCCGGGTACAGGAAAGGTTTGATTATGGCAGGGATATGACGGATGATGAAGTGAGCGAGACTATTGATGAGGTTCTTTTGGAACAGGAGAGGTTGGCAATGTGTCCGGTGGAGATTCGACGACGCTTAAAGAAGGAGTTGTTTGATTCGCTGCGCAGATTGGATATTCTTCAGATTTTTGTGGAAGACAGTTCGGTAACGGAAATTATGATTAACGGAACGGATAATATTTTTGTGGAGAGGAACGGCAGAATCAGCAGGCTGGACACACGTTTTGAGTCCCTGGAAAAGCTTCAGGATGTAATTCAGCAGATTGTGGCAGGCTGCAATCGTGTGGTAAACGAGGCGTCACCCATTGTAGACGCGAGACTGCAGGATGGTTCCCGGGTCAATATAGTGATGAATCCCATTGCATTAAACGGACCGATTGTGACTGTCAGGCGTTTTCCCGAAAAGCCTATTACAATGGAATGGCTAATCGACAATGATTCCGTTTCGTTGGAAGCGGCAGAGTTTTTAAAAGGGCTGGTATATGCCGGATATAACATTTTTATCAGCGGCGGAACCGGCAGCGGTAAAACCACATTTCTCAATGCATTATCCTTCTTTATTCCTTCCGAGGAGCGCGTCGTTACCATAGAAGACAGTGCAGAACTGCAGCTTCAGGGTATTCCTAACCTTGTAAGGTTGGAAACACGAAACAGCAATGTGGAAGGATGCCGAGAGATAAGCATCCGGGAGTTGATCCGCTCTTCTCTCCGAATGCGCCCGGATCGTATTATTGTAGGGGAGGTGCGCGGCGCTGAGGCAATTGACATGCTGCAATGCATGAATACCGGTCATGATGGCAGTATGTCTACGGGGCATGCCAATAGTGGGGCGGATATGCTGGCAAGGTTGGAAAATATGGTTCTTATGGGAATGGAGCTGCCGCTGTCTGCCATTAAGCAGCAAATTGCGTCGGGGCTTGACATTATGATTCATTTGGGAAGGCTGCGTGATAAATCCAGAAAGGTTCTTGAGATAACGGAGGTGATAGAATGTGAGGATAATAAAATAAAGCTGAATCCTTTGTTCGTTTTTGAAGAAACGGGGCAGGACAAGGAGGGAAAGGTAATCGGAGGATTACATAAAAAGGGGGTGCTGCTTTGTGAAAGCAAGCTTAAAGCGGCAGGATTATCATAGTTATTCTTGGAAAAAGGATGAATTTATCATAAGTATATTTAAGGCTGTAGTATTAGTGGCTTTTCTGTCATATTTTTTCTACAGGAGCCTTTGGGCATCAATTCCCTTATCGGCTGTCGGAATGATGTATGTTGTCTTGTTAAAGCGCAAAAAGTCAAAGAACTGCAGGGAAGAGCTGACCCTGCAGTTTAAAGAGTGTATTCTGTCAGTGTCGGCAGGTTTGAAAGCGGGGTATGCGGTTGAAAATGCTTTTTTGGAAAGCAGAGAGGAAATCCTCCTTTTGTTTGGAGAAGATTCTATGATGTACAGGGAGTTGGAGCTGATACGCAGGGGACTGGTCATTAATATTACTTTGGAGGAGCAGCTGACAGATTTTGCTTTGCGAAGCGGTTGTGAAGAAATCAGACAGTTTGCGGAAATCTTTTCTATTGCAAAGAGAAGCGGCGGAAGTATACCCGAAATAATCAGAGACTCCGCTGAATTAATCGGGCAGAAAATTGATGCAAAACAGGAAATGCTAGCTCTGCTGAGCGGAAGGCAAATGGAGCAGAATATTATGAAATTAATGCCGTTTGGAATTTTGCTGTACATTGGCTGCGGTTATCCGAGATATTTTGACATGCTTTACCACAACCTGCAGGGAGTAGTGATTATGACATTGTGTTTAGTAATTTACCTTGCCGCTTATGTACTGGGTGAGCATATTATGAAAAAGATTGTGGAGGATATATTGTAAGAGGTGTTTATAGAGATCTATTTTAAACGGCAATGCCGCGCAGCTGTGCGGTATACTGGCAGGACAATGAATATAGGAGGAAATGGATAAATGTATGCTGTAGCAGCAGTTTTAATATGTGTCTACATAATTTTGTACCTTCTGGCAAAAAAAGAGACGCCGGAGGCTGTACCGTCAAGGCTTTTAATACCGTTTTATCGTATGGCACTTTATTTATATAAACGCACTTGCGCCAAAAGCTTTTCTTTTTTTAAAAACAGAAGGGCTGAAGATGATCTGCAAAGACTTTATCCGGGAGAAGACAGGAATAGGCTTTGTACGGTTTATTATGTAAGAAAGCTGGCTTTATTCTTGATTATTTGTTTTGTGGGAACGTTTTTAGGCGGATTGGTCAGTATAAAAGCAAAAATGTCAGAAACTCTTACGGAAGGCGGCACGATGATCCGGGGAGATTATAAGGAAGGTGAAAAAGAGCTTATAGTGAAAACCAGTCTTGCAGAAGGAGGAGAGCAGGTGTTTCGTATTTTTGTTCTGCCTCAAAGGCTCAGTAGAAAGGAGGCTGATGCCTTAAAGAAAGACTTCGGGGAAAAGCTTCCATGGCTTATTTTAGGCAAAAACGTATCTCTTACACAAATATCCCATAATTTGTGCTTGGAGGAAAGCTTTGAAGGATTTCCGTATATTGTAGAGTGGAAGAGCAGTCGTCCTGATTTAATCAGTGGGGCGGGTATTGTTGGGGAGGCGGAGGGAGAAGGGGAGGCAGTAACGCTGACGGCAACGGTAAACTATGAGGATTTATTTTGGGAAGAAGTGATTGACGTATGTGTCGTGCCTCCGACGATATCAAGCGAGGAGAGGATTCATCGGGAATTGGAGGAGTTTATACTTATTTCGGAGAAAAACAGCAGAGGAGAGGAGGAATGGAAGCTGCCGGAAACATTTAAGGATGAAAGATTGAGCTGGCAGCAGGTGGTTGAAGACAACAGCCTATTGTTGTGGTTATTGGCAATGGCAGTTGCGTTTATGGTTTATCTGTTTTCCGATAAGGATTTGCATAAATTGCTTTTGGATAGGAGAATAAGCATGAAAAAAGATTATCCGGACACGGTGCACAAGCTTGCACTTTACTTGGGAGCAGGGATGACAATCAGGGGAACCTTTCAAAAAATGTCAATGGAAACGGAAACTAAAGCTCCTATTTATCAGGAAATATTATTTACCTGCAGAGAGCTGAAAAACGGAGTGCCGGAAAGGAACGCATATGAGCATTTTGGAAAAAGAACAGGTTTACAGGAATATGTACGTTTAAGTACACTGCTTACTCAAAACTTAAAAAAAGGTAATGCCGCATTGTTATTCCAATTGCGGGAGGAAGCACAAAGGGCTTCTGCAGAAAAACTGCTAAGGAGCAGAAGAATGAGCGAGGAAGCAGGTACAAAATTACTGGTGCCTATGATAATGATGTTGGCTGTGGTTATGCTTATGATAATGATACCGGCGTTTTCGTCGATGGGAGTGTAAACGCATATAGTTTTTTGTAACAAAACTTTATTGGCTGCCGGCATATCGGAAAGGAGGTGAACGGCAATGGGAAAATTAAAAAATTTAAAGCAATTGTTGAAAGAAGAGGATGGAATGGGAACGGTTGAAATTATTTTGATTATAGTGGTGCTTGTAGGTTTAGTTATAATTTTTAAAGAACAAATTACTAAAATTGTCCAATCTATTTTTTCTAAAATCACATCGCAAACAAAAAAAATATAAGAGTCAAGATTCCCAAATGGTAAAAATAATACAAATGCCAGATCAGAAACAGCATTATGAGAGGAGGTGAGGAATCGAAAAAATATCGTTATATAAAGGTATCGGCATATTTAACTGTATATTTGGCGTTATCCATGACCGTAATGATTTCTCTGTGTCTTGCATTAATAGAAGGCGTTCGCAGTAACGCCATTCGGTTAGAGGCTGAATGTATTATGGATATTGGTTTACATAGTATTTTTGCGGAATATCACCAAGAACTTTTTAAGCAATTTAATTTGTTGGCGATAGACTCCTCCTATGGTACTACGGTGTCCGGCAGGACAAATACGGAAAAGCACTTAGAACACTATATTAAGCGAAATATGTCCATGGAGGATGTTTTGTTGGAAAAATTTCTATATAAAGATTTTTTTGCCATGGAACCGGAGGATATAAAATTGACAAAAGTGTCAATTATGTCGGACCACAAGGGAGCAGTATTCAGAAGACAGGCGGCGGAAGCCATAAAATCCGATATTGGAATGAGCGCTCTTCAAGAATTAATGGATTGGATGCAGACAGTAGAGATAAATAGGCTTGCAAAAACAGACATAGCCGCCCAAAAGCGAGAAGCGGACGACAGGCTTCAGGCATACAATGGCGAAGAGGTTCAAATATCAGAGGAGGTTTGGGAGACAATACAGATTGAGAATCCTACTAAAGAACTGGAAAAAAGTCGGAATAAGGGAACGCTTGCGTTGGTAATGGAAGATACGGAAAAACTATCTACCCGCTGCATTGCACAGGACGGTTTAATAGGTAACCGAATAAAAAGGGGAACGTCAAGCAAGGGCAATATGATGCAAGCTGATATGCCAGAGCTTGACAGGCTGATGGAAAGATTCCTTTTTCAGGAATATTTGTTGGACTATATGGGACATTATTGCAACGAGAATGAAAAAAATGTGTTGTTATATCAAACGGAGTATATTATTGCAGGTAAAGAATGTGATTTGGATAATTTGAAAAGCGTTATTAATACATTGACTGCGATTCGAGAGGCTGCCAATGCGCTTTATATTTTTTCGGATAGTGAAAAATGTACGGAGGCAGAGTTAACGGCACTTCTTATCTGTGGGCTGCTTCAGGTACCTGAGCTTGCCGATCTGCTAAAAGCAGTATTGCTTTTGGGATGGGCATATGCGGAAAGTCTTTATGATATAGAGATTCTTTTGAAAGGAGGAAAGGTGCCTTTACTAAAGAGCCGGGAGACTTGGCACTATGATTTGGCAGGTGCACTATCGGGTTATGAAAGGACGCAGGAGACGGGATGGGAATCAGGGCTTACCTATGAGGATTATCTAAGAGTTATGTTGATGCTTACGGATATCGATACTATAACCGAGAGAGCCATGAATCTCGTGGAAGCAAACATACGAATGACACCCGGCAATCGGGCATTTCGGTTAGACGGCTGTTATGTTTGTGTGGAAGCTTTTGTGACTGTAAAAAGTGCATATGGTTATACTTATGAGCTGACAAGGCAAAAAAGCTATTTAGAAGGAAGGTGAACAGCGATGTCCCCTTTATGGCGGAGCAAAAAAATTATGAAACTGTTAACAATCCATATGAGACCTTCTCCGAAGCACATAAATATCAATTTAAGCCTTGCCCGAGGCTGTCAAAATATAAAATTTCCATGTAAAGTAACAAATTGCAATGCCATAGAGGGGATATCGCTGTTTACCTTCCTGCGTAAAAAATTTTGTGCCGGCATGACGGTTGAGGCTGCCATACTATTGCCCTTATTCTTATTTTTCTTTATAAACTTAAGCAGCGCAATAGAGATGATACGTTTGCACGGAAATTTGCAGCTTGCATTATGGAATGTGGGAAGGAAGCTTGCAATTTACGGTTATGCGTTGGAAAGCATAGAGGATATGAAGGAAGGTTATGAAGAAATAGAGCGGGGACCTGAGAATGAGTCTTGGTGGGAAGAACTGATTGATATAGCGTTGTCTTATACCTACGTAAAGGGTGAAGTGATAAGCTATGTCGGGGAGGAGTATTTGGAAGAGTCTCCCTTGACTTATGGTGCTGACGGGTTGCAATTTTGGGAAAGCGATATTGTTTCCCATGATTGTGTGGAATTGATAGTGACATATAGTGTCTCACCCTTGAGTAAATTAATCGGTTTTAGACCCTTCCGTATGGTAAACAGATATTATAGTCATGTTTGGAGCGGCTATCACATACCGGGAACTGCAGATGAGGAGGGGGATAAAATTGTTTATGTGGCAGAACAAGGTATGGTATACCATCAAAATAGAAATTGTACTCATTTGATGCTTTCCGTACAGCAAGTTACTCTGGAAGAAGCATTTTTGCGTAGAAATTTTCAGGGAGGAAAATATAGTGAATGTGAAAAATGTGGTCAAAATAATTTTCCAAGCCGGGTATATATAACAAATGAAGGAAATCGTTATCATTATGACAGAGGCTGTCCGGGTCTAAAAAGAACGATATTTACAATATTGAAAAAGGAGGCAGAAAAATACAAACCGTGCAAAAGGTGTTTTGGAGGTTGACGAGAGGAAAATTATAATGTGGAAATCCGTATTTTTAATTTTTTATTTATTAATATTAAGTATTTTTGACGGAAAGGAGAAAAAGATTCCCGTGATTGGGCTGACGGTAGGTATAGCAGTGGTTTTCGCCGCAGGAATATATGGAATAGTAAAGGAACAATTATGGATGCAATATATAATGGGATTAATACCGGGGCTGGGGTTGGTTTTTGTGGCTTTAGCTACCAAAAAGATAGGATATGCCGACGGAATGGTTTTGGCTGTGGTAGGAGGCTGTGAAGGCTTTAAAAACTGTATTTTGATATTATGTGTCAGTTTATTTGCAATCTCCATATGTTCTTTGCTCCTCTTATTTCTAAAAAAGGTTCAAAAAAATTCAATGATTCCTTTTATACCTTTTTTGTGTGCGGGCTATATGTTTTGGAAAGTAGTAGAAGGTATAAATTGAAAAAAGCAATAGAGTTTGCTTTTAATCGTATGACAAACGTAGCTTGTAGCTTCGTTTTGTAAGACATATAAATGTTAAGAAATGGAGGTTGTAATGATAAGTCGGTTTGATTATGAGCCAACCGCTTATTTTACGGTAGAGGCGGCAATGGTATTTCCTATTGTCCTAAGTACCGTGCTATTTATAATCTATACAATGTTTTTTCAATATGACAGGTGTTTATTAGAACAGGATATAGGCGTTATTGCACTAAGAGGAGCTGCCATGCAAATAAATGATAAAGAGATTTTAGCAGACGAAATTGAGGAACAGGCAGTACAAATAAATTATAATAAATATCTTATATGGGAAAACGGAGAAATGAGTTTAAGGCTGGAGGGATACAAACTGTGCGTTATGGGAAACGGACAGATAAGCCATCCCTTTAACGGCTTTGAAATGGGCGGATATAAGCTCTGGAGGGCGGAAACAAGCTTCAAAAATGACAGAGTAAATCCGATTTCCTTTATTCGGATTTGCAGGAAGCTTACAGGAGGAGATTAAATGCTACAGACAGAATTTATAAGGAGTCTGAACAGTAATTATGAGAGGGTGCTTTTAGATGAGATGCCGGAGGAAAAGAAGTACCAATATTGTATTTTAAGCAGAGGGGGTATAAAGGGGTTGCTGCCCTGCAGCTTGCGTTACATAAATGGCTTGGCATATCTGTATTATGATATTACTTCTAAGCAAAATATTATACAACTTTATGAAAAGAAATATGTTAACAGACAGTGGCTGAAGGATTTTGTTTGGAGTATAAAACAGATACAGACAGAACTGGGCAGATTTTTATTGAATGAGAGGAATATAGTATGGTATCCGGAGCATGTTTTTCAGGATTTGGAGGGAAATTTTTTTTCTTTTTTATATCTTCCTTATTATGAAGGCGAAAAGGGATTTTTAAAGCTCTTAAGCTTTTTGGTGGAGCATATTGATTATGAAGATGAACAGCTTGTGGAATGTGTTTATAAAATGTATGAACAGTATGAGAGCAATGGGGAAGTTTATTTACAGGGTCAAGTTTTTGAGGATGCTAAGCTGCTGGAATATGAAAAAGAGGAAAAAGTAAAAATGCAGGAGCCGGAGGAGACGCCGCCGGAGGTTTATCCTAAGGAGGAGGTGCAAAGGGAAGAAAAAAAGGGGTTTTGGAATTTTTGGGGTGATAAGAGACGACAGTCAAAGGAGACGCGTGCTAATTACAGGCAAAATATCCAGAGGGCTATGTCAGGCTATGCAGTGGCAGAGGATGAAGCATTTGAGGAAGAAGCGTATGGGAGGACCGTATACATAGAAGAAAAAAGCGAGAAGGAAAAAATTATACGCAGGCTATATACTTTGGAGGGAAGGCTGTTGGTGCAATTAAATACAATAACATTAACTATCGGTAAAAAGCGAGGGGAGGTGGATGTTTGTCTGGAGGATATGTCGGTTAGCAGAATTCATGCCAAAATTATTAAGGAGGAGGAAAACTTCTATTTAGAGGATTTGAATTCTACGAATGGAACCTATAAAAACGGTTTGCGATTACAACCTTATGAAAAAAGAATGCTAGAGGAGGATGATGAGATTAAGTGTGGTAAGGTAGTATTGGTTTTTCGATAAATTAGGGAGAGTTGTGTTGTTTTTGATAAATGAGGCTGATCTATGATGTAAATAATGCTTGCAGGTTGACGCGATACAAGAAAGAGTGGTACATTTGATGTAGAATATAGGTGCGCTTAGGGTGAATAATAAGTTTTATAGCATACTTTCTGACCCCAAATTTGTGCCGGAGTGCCACGAATGAATAGTATTGTGAAATGAAATATCGTGAGTAGCGCTCTGATGCGGATGATTAGTTTGAGAGAATGGATTGAGGGAGCAGAGATTTTTTACACGGCAAATTTGCGCTGACGCTCAAATTCGCGGGTTGTTGGCAGAATGGAGATTATTATGCAAGCTGTCAGATGGAAGGAAAAGCCTATAATCAGCGCTGCGCTGGTAATTATAAATGTTATTGTATATATAATCTGTACTTTTACGGGTAATCTGTTATATAATATGGGAAGATCCGATGTAACGGATATACTTGTGTATAAGGAATATGGCAGACTTGTCTATTCTTTGTTTTTACACGGAAGTTTTGGACATCTTTTTAATAATATGTTTATACTGTTTTTTCTGGGAACTATGATTGAGAAGGAGGTAGGACATATTCGTTACATGGTCATTTACTTCCTTTCGGGAGTTGGTGGAAACGGGATTTCACTGCTTGCAAAATTGTTCAACGGGGATTTGTCGGGCTCTATAGGGGCGAGCGGCGCTATTTTTGGTTTGGATGGAGTTTTGCTTGCCATGGTTCTGTTTTTTAACGGACGCATGGAAAATGTAACACCTATCAGAGTAGTGTTAATGATTGCTTATTCATTATATAGTGGTTTCACGGGAATGAATGTGGATAATGCGGCACATGTGGGAGGGTTGTTAACAGGTTTTGCAGCGGGAGTTATTATGTGTATTGTAGAGAGAGGAAGGACTGGAGGTACGGCATTTGAACATTAATATTTATTATGGCGGAAGAGGCATTATTGATGATCCAACAATTTATGTCATCAATAAGATACAAGAGGTTTTGGAAGAATTGAGGGTGAAGGTAAACCGTTATAATCTTTTTGAGTGTAAAAATACTATTACCACATTACCTCAGACGTTAAAGGAAGCAGATGGTATTATTCTTGCAACAACTGTGGAATGGTATGGAATTGGCGGTTATATGCAGCAATTTTTGGATGCTTGCTGGCTTTTTGGGGATAAGGAGAAAATTTCCCGCATTTATATGTGCCCGATAGTTATGTCAACCACATACGGAGAGCGGGAGGCAAAGCTTAATCTGTCAACCGCGTGGGAGATATTGGGGGGACTGCCTTGCAGCGGGATGTGTGGATATATTGAAAATACAGTGACTCTGGAAATGAATGAACAGTATACTAACATTATCGAGAAAAAGGCTGAAAATTTGTACAGGACTATTAACCAACATATGTCCAGCTTTCCGGCGAGCAATCAGGCGGTAAGGCAAAAGGTAGGGATTCCGCAGACGATAGATTTGACCCCTCAGGAAACGGAACAACTATCGCAATATGTATCGGATGATAATTATGTACAGCGTCAGAAGGAAGATATTCAGGAGCTTACCAGCTTTTTCAGGGATATGCTCACCAATGAAGGGGCGGATAATTTGGAGGAATATCTTGCTGCGTTTAAAAATGGCTTTAAACCGCAAGCAGGCTTTGAGGCAGATTATTCTATAAATATAGAAGAGAAGCCTCAGAATTTCATTATTATTGTCAAAGGCAATAAGCTGGAAGTAAAATATGGCAGTGTGGATAATCCGGATGTTGAAATGCAGATAAAGAGAGCTACAATGGAGGATATTGTCAATGGTAGAATGACTTTTCAAAGAGCATTTATGTCGGGAGCCATGAAGATGAAGGGCGATTTTAAAATACTTAGGACTTTAGATCAAATTTTTATTTTTATGCCGGAAGAGACGGGCAGATAGGAGAAGACAATGAAAAAGGATGACTGCATTTTTTGTAAAATAGCAAATGGAGAAATTTCTTCCAAAACATTGTACGAGGATGAAGAGTTCCGCGTGATTTTGGACTTAAAACCAGCGGCAAAGGGTCATGCATTAATTTTGCCGAAAGAGCATGCGTCTAGTCTTTATGAGCTTTCAGACGAAGCTGCATCTAAGGCGCTGGTGCTGGCAAAAAAAATGGCGGCTAGAATGACCGATAGGCTTGAGTGTGACGGATTGAATTTGGTACAAAATAACGGGGAGACTGCCGGACAGACAGTAATGCATTTTCACATGCATATTATTCCCAGATATAAAAATGACGGACAGGCAATAGATTGGGAACCTAAAGATGTGAGTCAGGAAGAACTAGAAGAGGTTAAAAAACAGATTACTGAGTAGAGGATGAGTGAGACGTGAGAACGATAGATGTGAGTGTAATAACACAGAACATTAAGGAAATGTGTATTGAAGCAAATCATTTCTTGTCTGAGGACATGGAAAAGGCATTGAAGCTGGCGACAAAAGAAGAAAATGCACCCTTAGGTCGTCAGATTTTAGAGCAGCTTCAGAAGAATATGAAGATTGCGGGAGAAGACATGATACCCATATGTCAGGATACGGGCATGGCTGTTATTTTTATGGAAATTGGGCAGGAAGTTCATTTTGAAGGCGGGGCGCTGGCGGATGCAATTAATGAAGGCGTGCGTCAGGGGTATATAGAAGGCTATCTGAGGAAGTCCGTGGTTAAGGATCCAATTTACAGAGAAAATACTAAGGACAATACACCGGCGGTTATTTATTATGAAATGACTTTGGGGGATAAGGTAAAAATTACTGTAGCACCTAAAGGATTTGGAAGTGAGAATATGAGCAGAGTGTTTATGCTGAAGCCTTCAGACGGTATTGAGGGGGTAAAAAATGCCATTTTAACTGCGGTAAAGGAAGCGGGGCCTAATGCCTGCCCGCCTATGGTGGTGGGGGTTGGCATCGGAGGAACATTCGAGAAATGCGCGTTGTTGGCAAAAAAGGCACTTACACGTTCTGTAAACGAACGCTCAGAGATTCCATATGTCAGAGAATTAGAGGAGGAAATGCTTCTAAAGATTAATGAATCAGGTATTGGCCCCGGCGGATTGGGAGGAAGTACAACTGCGCTTGCGGTCAATGTGAATACTTATCCTACCCATATTGCCGGTTTGCCCGTGGCAATTAATATATGTTGTCATGTAAATCGTCATGCAATAAGAGTGGTATAGATTAATCAGCAGTTTGTGACACAATAATTTTAGGCAGGAATCCGGAATAAAGGATTAACTATTTCATATGGAGATGAGTACGATTATGGAGAGACATATTAAGGTACCGTTAAGTAATGAGGAAGCACTTACTTTACAATCAGGGGATTATGTATATTTAACGGGTACAATTTATACGGCAAGAGATGCGGCGCACAAAAGAATGTATGAAGCGTTATCAAATGGGGAGGCGCTGCCTATAGATATGGGGAATAATGTGATATATTATATGGGTCCATCGCCGGCAAGAGAGGGAAGGCCTATTGGTTCGGCAGGACCTACTACGTCGAGCCGTATGGATAAATACGCACCAGCATTATTGGATTTGGGCTTAAAGGGAATGATAGGAAAGGGAAAGCGTTCACAAGAGGTAAGGGATGCTATCATACGCAATGGCGCGGTATATTTTGCGGCAGTGGGAGGAGCTGGCGCATTATTGTCTCGGTCTATTATTGCATCAGAGGTGATTGCTTATGACGATTTGGGAACGGAAGCCATCCGAAGGCTGGAGATAAAGGAATTCCCTGTTATCGTGGTAATTGATGCACAGGGTAATAATTTGTATGAAACTGCTATAGAAGAATATAAAAAGGATTGAGCTTAAGTTTGGTGGAGAGAGGTTCATATGCGTATTGCATTGATGGTTATCAGAAAATTATATTTGGTGCCTTATATGTTTTTTAAGCTGTGGCTGGCTGGAAAGCGCTATGAGGGAGACTATATGCCGGGTTTTTTGGCAGCAAAAAAGATTTCTACGCATGGTATACAGGCGGGAAATATTACAATTGAAGTGCATGGTGTTGAAAATATTCCTAAGGAGGATGGATTTATATTCTATCCAAATCATCAAGGGCTTTTTGATGTTTTGACTTTTTTCTACTCTTGCCCGAAACCTTTTGCTTTCGTCATTAAAAAAGAGGCCCAAAATATTATTTTACTAAAACAGACTATTGCCGCTACAGGTTCGTTGCCTATGGATAGAGAGGATATTAGACAATCTATGCAGGTTATCAATCAGGTGGCAAAGGAAGTAGCAAGCGGTCGTAATTATATTATTTTTGCGGAAGGTCATCGAAGCAGGGAAGGAAATAAGCTGCTCGATTTTAAGGGAGGCAGTTTCAAGGCGGCGCAGAAAGCTAAATGCCCTATTGTACCATGTGCATTAATTAATTCATTTGTGCCCTTTGATGAAAACTCTATCAGACCTATCACTGTAAAACTGATATATTTAAAACCGATGTATTATGAGGAATATAGGGATATGAAATCTAGTGATATTGCAGTTGAAGTAAAGAGACGTATTGAGGAAGCAATAGAACAATATGAGTGATAGTGTAGCCGTACGAAGTTAGGCGCTGATGAATAAAGAATAGTACCAAAGGAAAGACTGTATATTACAGTACTTTTGAACGGAATGAATAAGTTGTTTTTGAAAAGTTTAAAAACTTAAATAAAGTAATTGACAAACAAATATCCCTTATGTATAATAATACTTGCGTCATGAGAGGACGCTACAATAACATATTGGTAGAGACGTTGTTCAGATTATGGAGAAATACTCAAGAGGCTGAAGAGGCGCCCCTGCTAAGGGTGTAGGTCGCTCACGCGGCGCGAGGGTTCAAATCCCTCTTTCTCCGTTTCACTACCAATAGGTGACAGAAAATCTTAAGCAATTGAGATTTCTTTTTTTGCCTTAATTCCTACTGGTTGGGAGAGGAAAACGCTTATTGGGAAGAACTTTTAAATACTTAAAATAAATATGAAAAATTTTATTGACAAGTATAAAGAGTTTGTGATATTATGAAAATCCACCGCGAAAAAAACATTTTTTGGTTGGGAAAAAGTAAAAAAAGTAGTTGACAAAAGGAAGAGGCCGTGGTAATATAACAGAGTTGCCGC
>CAMNSZ010000021.1 GCA_946557105.1 uncultured Lachnospiraceae bacterium
AGGCAGGTGCGGACGACTATATCACAAAGCCTTTTGACCTGCGCGAGGTAGTGGCGCGTGTACGGACTATCCTGCGCCGTTTTGATAAAGCGCACGGTGAGAATTCGGACGAACAGATTGTCTGCGGAAACCTCACCATATCGGAACGCGAGCACAGCGTCTGCCGGCAGGGCGAGCTTTTGAACCTAACCCCAAAGGAATATGAGCTGCTGGTATGCTTTTTAAAGCATCCCAGACAGGTATTTACCAGAACGGCACTGTTGGATTCCATTTGGGGTTATGACTTTGCGGGCGATACCAGAACTGTGGATATCCACGTTCAGCGTATCCGGAAAAAGACCGGTCTGGAGGAGGCTCTGGTAACGGTCTTCGGAGTGGGGTATAAATATGTTCCTCAATAAAGAGCCCTATCGCTTCGGAATCCGCCGCCAGATGGCAATTGTACTGCTTGCCATATTTTTAGCCGGCGGTTACATATTATACGGCATGATACATACCAGACTGCGGCAGAATCAGGAAGAACAAATTATACGAGAGCTGCAGGTGATACAGGAAAATACCCTTATTTATGTAAGACAGCTTCTGATGCTGAATAAGGCGAACAATGACGAGGAAAGCTACCGGCAGATTGCGGAGGATATCGCGCAGGAACTGAGACTTCTGGGCGGGAAACGCCTGAACGTACTGGACACGGAGGGAAAATACCTGAGCGGAACCAATCAACTGCAGGAAGGCGGAGCCGGTGATGATTTGCTTAAGGCTTTGGAAGGCAGCTCCGCATTTACCATGACCTACCCCGAACCGGACAGGATGCTGGTCTACTTTTCCATGCCCGTGGTAATAGAGGAACAGACCTTGGGCATCATCCGTTATGAGATAGATATGTCACAACTCTATATACAGATACGTCAGACGGAACAACTGGTTTACCAGACGGCGGCCGCCGTGTTTGTTCTTACCTTTCTGCTCCTCGCATTTTTCATCGGCAGACTATTGTCGCCCGTCCAGAAGCTGACGAAAATTTCACGTCAGGTAGTACAAAATCTTTCCAGCGAGCAAAACGATATGCAGCTTCTCGCCCAGCTGACGGATTCCGAGCGCAGGAACGAGATTGGCGAGTTATCCCGAAATTTCAGCGTAATGCTGGAAACAATAGGCTCGCAGTTCGAGAAAATGCAGGCGGATAAAGAGCAGATTGTAAAGCTTTTGGGAAGCAGGCAGGAATTCTACAACAATATGACCCATGAACTGAAAACTCCCCTTACTACTATTCAGGGATACGCCCAGCTTATGGAGGCGGATCAGGGGGCGGACGCTACTCTGACTAAACAAGGACTGCACCACATTTTGCAGGAAAGCACGCGGATGCATCAGATGGTGCTACAGCTTCTTGAAATGTCCGACAAAGGCATATACATGGAAAAACAGCCCGTCAATCTTACGCATACGGCATGCAGCGTAGCCTCTGCTCTTCAAATCAAAGCAAACCGGTATGAAATGCGGATTGAAACGGAATTTACGGAAAATCTCTATGTTCTGGGCGTGGAGGAGCGGCTGCGTCAGGTCCTGATTAATCTGGTAGATAACGCCATAAAATACGGTAACAGCCATACTTCCATCCGCATCAAGGGCACACAAAAAAACGGCTTTATTCTTTTAACCGTACGAAATCAAGGAAAGGGGTTAAGCATTGAGGAACAGGAGCGTATTTTTGAGCCCTTTTACCGGGTGGACAAGGCATACTCACGCGAGCGGGGAAGCTCCGGACTGGGTCTTTCCATCTGTAGAAAAATTATGGAGGAGCACGACGGAACCATTGGAGTGCGGAGCCGGCAGGGCTCGCAGACAATATTTTACATACGTTTTAAGGCCGTTCAAAAGGAGAAAACAAAATGAACCGGAAAAATAAACCGTTAAAAAAGAAATTTCCGCCAATATATTCCTGCGCTTTCCTTTCACTTGCGGCTTTTTTGCCCTTTACCCTTTTATTACCGCTTACAGGCTGCGCTCCCGAGGAAAGGACCCTGCTTCTGCCAAAAACCGTAGTCTTGGAGGAGGAAACGCAAAAGTCCGGATCCACGAAAGATTTTACCGTAAAAAAATTATATACTTATGAATACGAGACAAGGGAAACACTTGTAAAAAGCGCTTTTCTCAAGGATTGTGGGGAGAACAAAATTAACATATTGGCAAAAGAGACCGATGAAGAAAATATGCTGGTCTTTCGACAGGTAGATTACCGCTATGGCTTTTATGATACGATATCAAATTTTTTACAATTCTGGGAAGACTGGTCGAACCCCTCCGAGGGAACGTTTACAGGAGATTTGATTATAGAAAAACTTCTTCCCTCCCCTGACGGCAGGCAATATCTGGTCTATATCCGTTCCGTATTTTGGGAGCGGCGCATAGTATGGCTATATACCTTGGGAGAGCAGGAGCCCTTGCTTCTGTATGAAAGCAACATGGAAATCGATGGAACCCTAAGGGGCTCGTTTTCCCCCAGCGGTCGTTTTGTTACCTTTGACGTTTTCGGCGCCTCCACCGGTTCCCAGCGTTATGTGCCCATATATGACTGCAGTAAAGCAACAGCCTCCGAGGAAGCGCCCGAGCCTATTACCCTTGAAAACCAAGCCCGGCTCTACCCGCCGGTGCAAACGTTACATTACTCTGACACATATGGGCCTCCGGATAAGCTATTGGCGGCAGAGCTTTTTGATATTTCCGGTAACGTAGGACTTTTAAGCTTTAGCAGAACAGGAAAAACGGATATCGAAACAAGCATAAGATATTGGGACGGCGCTCCAAATTCTTTTTTAACGGATATGTCCGCTTCTTCTCTTCAATATTACAAAGGCATATCACTAAACGAAACTGCGGCGCTTAAAATGCCCTATTTAAAATATGAATATTATGCGGATGAAAATGCGGTTTATTTTTTAGAGGATATGGCAAGGATGCTTAAGACCACCATTGAAGTCGGCGCAGAACGCACTAAGGAATATATACAATTTCCCAATGTGATTCTTGATTTCCTTCGGTTGGATACAGGTGATTTGCTGGTGATGATAGCGCAGGATTTTGGGGTATCCAAAGAAAAGAACATCGATTTCAACGCCAATATGCTTTTAGAAGGAAATATGGATAGTCCTCTTTTTATACAACATTATTGGGATATTCTTTCCGCAGACTTGTATTTATACCCTGCGGGAGAAACGGAGGGAAAGCTGCTGTATAAAAATGTTCAAAATCTTATCAACATGGAATATTGCGAAGAAACAAGAAGGATTCTTCTGGAAACCTATGAGGAGCCAACCTTGAACAAAAGAAAATGTATTATCTTGGAGCTATAACGGTAAAAAGTTTACAACCGGAAACATTTTAGCAACAAATCTGTCAAGCATAAGATACATTTCTCCACTAAACTGAATATAAAGGAGCAAGATAGCCCCGAACAGATGCAGTCTGCCGTCTTGCATCCTGAATAACAGCATTAATACAGTTATGGTTAAGGAGAAAAATTTATGTGTGGAATTTGTGGCTTTATAGAAAGAAACAAAACGGAAGAATCGGCTTGCTGCGCTGCGGACGAGTTAAAGGCTGTTCCTTCCAAAGAACGGATTCTGGAAATGATGATGACCTCCCTGATTCACAGGGGCCCCGATCAGGGGAACAGCTGGATGTCCGATAATGCCGCTTTGGGCTTCCGCCGTCTCAGCATTATTGATATTGAAGGAGGCATGCAGCCCATTATAAATGAGACGAAGGACAAGGTTCTTGTATTTAACGGCGAAATCTATAACTATAAGGAGCTGCGCAGGGAGCTGATAAGTGCCGGGCACAGCTTTTCCAGTCAGGGGGATTCCGAGGTTCTTCTTCACGGATATGAGGAGTGGGGGGAGCATCTGCCCGAGCACCTGCGGGGAATGTTCGCCTTTGCCGTGTGGGATGAAAAGAAACAGCTTCTATACGCCGCCAGAGATCCTTTCGGAATCAAGCCTTTCTATTATTCGACGAGGGAAAGCTGCTTGATATTTGCCTCCGAGATTAAAGGAATCCTCTCCCATCCCCGCTATAAAAAGCGTCTGAACACGGAGGCCTTGGAGCAGTATCTTTCCTTTCAATATTCCGCTCTGGAGGAAACCTTTTTTCAAGGCATTTTCCAACTGCGGCCGGGGCATTTTCTTACATATAAAAACGACGATGGAGTTCTGGAGCTGAAACGATATTTCTCACCGCAGCTAACGCCCGACGAAGGCGAGGGGCAGAAAGCACAGTCCATGCAGGAATGGATTGAAGAGCTGGATCGGGTTGTATCGGATTCCGTAAAAGCCCACATGACGGCGGATGTGGAGGTTGGCTCCTTTCTTTCGGGCGGGGTGGATTCAAGTCTGGTCGCCGCGGAATTTACCGGCGGCAAAACATTTACCGTAGGATTCGGAAGCGGTCCGAGCCGCTACAACGAAATCCCCTTCGCTACGGAACTTGCCGACAGTCTGCTGCTGGAGCATCGGGAAAAAAGGATTTCGGAAAAGGAGTTCTGGAACGCCGTACCCGAGGTTCTCTATCACATGGATGAACCAACCGGAGATTCTTCCGCCGTCGCGTTATATTTTCTCTCCAGAGAAGCCTCCAAGCAGGTAAAGGTCGTCGTATCCGGCGAGGGAGCGGACGAGCTGTTTGGCGGCTACTGCATATATTGTGAGCCCAACGCACTACATCTGTACCGGAAGCTCCCCGGAATTTTAAGAAAAGAAATCGCAAATCTTGCGTCACTTTTACCAAAGATACGCGGCCGCAGCTTTCTCATCAGGGGCAGCCTGCCGGTGGAGGAACGTTTCATAGGAAATGCCAACCTCTTTTCCGCAAAAGAGCGTAAGCGTCTGTTAAAGTGTCAGACAACCGCTCTGTCCCCGCAGGAATATCTTTCCAAGGATTATCAGGCTTCCCGCGCCTTGGACGAGGCAAGCCGTATGCAATACATAGACCTGCTGCACTGGCTTCCCGGAGATATTCTCCAAAAAGCGGACCGCATGAGCATGGCGCACTCTCTTGAGCTGCGGGTACCGTATCTTGACCGGGAAGTCTTTGAGACCGCACGTCACCTTCCTTCAAAATATAAGCAAAAAGGTCAGGTATCAAAATATTTGTTCCGCAAGGTTGCAGCGCGTCATCTCCCCGTCGCGAGCTCCGAACGAAAAAAACTGGGCTTTCCCGTTCCTCTCGGTCATTTTATGACCTCCGAAACGGGCTCAAAAGCTATTTTGCGCGCCTTCTCCTCGCCTGCTGCCGATAAGTTTTTCAATAGGGAGGTCTTGGAGGAGCTTTTGGAAGGACGCGGCTGCGGCCGGGGAAATACCAACCGAAAGCTTTGGGCAGTTTACTCCTTTTTAGTCTGGTATGAAATCTTTTTTCCGGACGGAGAAGATTGACAAAGACAAACCTTTCATAAAAACGGTTAAAAGGCTGATTACATTAACGGGGCAACCGCTTTCATCAGGCGGCCCGTTAATTTGACGGTCCACTTTTCACGGCGGATTGTCTCCGGCGTCACCTGCCTGCATTTCGCAAGCGTGTCCTTAAAATCCTTTTCGATTTCCTGAATACAATCTGTTTTATATAGATAGGTGGCACACTCAAAATGATGATAAAGGCTGCGGTAATCCAGATTGATTGTTCCTACCACCGCTTCCGCCGAATCGCTGACAAATACCTTCGCGTGGACAAATCCCGGAGTATATTCATATATTTTTACCCCCGATTCCAACAGCGAAGCATAATGGGTTTTTGCCAGCGCATAAGGCACCGCCTTGTCCGGTATCCCCGGTAATAGCAATATAACCTCCACGCCTCTCTCGGCGGCAAACCTTAACGCCGCTTCCATCTCACCGTCCAAAATCAGATACGGCGTCATAATATGTACATACGACAACGACCGGTTCAATATATCCATATATACCCGCTCCCCCAGCTTGTCGTCATCCAACGGGCAGTCGCCATAAGGAATAACATAACCCCTTGCCTCTTGTGCAGGCGCCGTCTGAAACGAAAGAAAGCGCGCCGACTCATCTTCTCTTTCATTTATTCCCCACATCTGCAAAAACATTAGGGTAAAGCTTTTTACAGCCTCTCCCTTTAGCATGACGGCGGTATCCTTCCAATGGCCGAATTTTACTCTCCGGTTAATATACTCGTCCGCCAGATTAACGCCGCCGTTAAAAGCCGTATGCCCGTCGATTACCATAATCTTCCTGTGGTCCCGGTAATTATAGCAGGTGGAAACAAAGGGCGACACAGGTGCGAACACCTTGCATTTCATCCCCAATGCTCTCAGACGCTTCGGATAATCATGAGGCAGCAATGCAAACTCGCAGGTTCCGTCATACATTATACGCACATCTACACCCTCTGCGGCCTTTCTCGCAAGTATTTCCAATACTCTGCCCCACATAAGCCCCTCATCCACAATAAAATATTCCATAAAAATAAAATGCTTTGCCTCTTCCAGCTGCTTAAGCATCTCGTCAAACTTATCCTCCCCCAGAGGAAAATACACAACGGAGGTATTTTCATATACGGGATGGCAGCCGCTTCTATGCATATAGTGTGCCAATGCGGCCACTCCCGGGTTTTCCCCTGCCAGACGCTCCATTACTTCATCCGACTGGGGTATACTCTCCTTTGTGTCGGTAATAATTTGATTAATACGCTTTTTCAAAACCCTGTGCCCAATCTCGGTCTGTGTATATAAATACAAAAGCACGCCAAATACAGGCAGAAGCATAATCACAATCAGCCATGTGATTTTCGCCGTAGGGTTCATCCTGCTGTTCAACAGATAAATTACCATCACAAATGTAAACAGCATCGTTCCGCCTAAAATATGGGGCAGGAATTCCTCAAACCATTGAAAAATACCGAAAAGAATAAGAACCTGTACTATAAGCAAAAGCAGAATTAAACCGAAACGGCTGAATATTGCGTGAATAATACCCTTTTGCCCTTTCTTCAGGAGAGAAAGCCCCCTGTTCTTATAATCCGTCAGCATGTTCGCCTCTCCCCGCGTTTCTTTCCGGCCAATTTTCATGAACCAGATACCATACCAGCTCGTCTAAGGTATACGGCGCTTCCCAATAGCCGCAGCATAGCATTTGAATGTCCTCGGCCTCCCAATCTACTCCGGTCAGCCGTCTCAGATTTTGTACCTGTGTTTCGTCCGGTTCCTCATAAGATTCTGCGATTTCGTTAATCAGCTTCTTCAATTCCTCATTTCTTTCCTCTTCAGTCATTTGTCCTCTCCTCGCCTTCAACCCTTTTTAATTGAATCGCCATGTACGGTCTGCCCGGCAGCTCAACGGTAAATCTGCCCTTGACAATCCCTCTGTCTTCTATTGTCATATTCCACGTATCAATTACCTTTAGCCTGTATTCTGTAATATCGTCCATATGATAATGTTTAAGCGCCGGCTGCATAAAGCTATAATAAATCAAATAATAATCCCGTACGTTTCCGGGAAGACTCTCCTGCGGCGCCGCGCACACCTCAGCCCAAAAGCCCTCGCAGGGCATAAGCCCGTTGCCGGGCGTCTCCTTCCAAATGTCCAGAAGAAACTGAAATCTTTTATGGCTCTCTCCGTGAAGGCTTCCGCCGTGAGACCACCACAGCACTCCCTCCTCATTTAAAAAGGTTTCTCCATGACCGGGATAACCGCCTCTGCACACAGCCTCCCAAAATCTCCTGAGCATTTCCTCTCCGCTTATATTTCCCCAGCTATGAGGAATATTACCCTCATATGCTATTTCATCCAATACTACAGGCTTCCCGTACCTTTCTCGCCATTCGTTCACATTCTCCGCCGTCCTGTACAAATCCTGACGCTGAATACTGCAATGAGTTACCCATGGTCTCTTGTAATCGTAAAAGGGAATGCAATTATGGATAGACCTAAGATGCCCATACGGGTCATGGGTACAAATCAACTCCGCATACCTCTCCCAGTCGGCAATCGTTTTATCATGCAGCAAATCATATTCATTTGCCAGCGACCACCAAACGTTTCTGTATGCCGCAAAGCGCGCCAGCACATATTTCCAATAGAGGTCGTCCTGTTCCTTTGTCATGCAGGAAAAGCCCCATCTGTCATAGGGATGCATTACAATAATGTCGGCCTCTATCCCCAGCCTGCCAAGCTCCTGAATGCAATATTCCAAATGTCTGAAATGCTCCGGATTAAATCTGGTAAAATCCCACTCATTGCCCTCGCTTTTGTTATTATAGCGCAAAAAGTTTTCCTGAGTCAGCACGGACGAATCCATGGGTTTTCCCTCATAAGGATAAGAACGGGGCTCGTTTAAATTGTAATCATAATGTTTTGGGAAAATACAAAAACGAATTTTATTAAAAGCGCTCTCACGAAGCGTCCGCAGGGTTTGCCTTATACGTTCGTCCGACTGGAGCGCCCACACATAGCAGGTTGTTCCGAGACAGTAATAGGGTGTGCCGTCCTCATACGCAAAGTGCCATGTATTTGCAACGCGCACGGGTCCGTGATTGTTCCCGCTTGCTTCAACCGAGACAAAACGCCCCTTGACAGGCTCGCTCAAAAAATCAGCCGAAAGAGTATATTCATATTCTCCTTCAAAGGACGGCATAAACCTGAATTTATACACGCCGTCGCCATCGTAAAACCCGTCCACCGTAACGGTTTCCCATTTCCCGCTAAACACTCCCTGCAAGGTATAATCAACAAACGGGTTCCCGTCCGCCGGTCCGTGTAATTTTTCTTCAAACACACTCCATTTCTCTACCTGTATCATTATAATCTCCATTCTGAAGCGTTTATGTGACGGCAACGCAAGCTCTTGAATTGCGTTTGACATCAAAGCAGACTTGTGACGCTCCCGCACAAATCAATGTATAAAGACAAAATGCCCATATAAAAATCTTTACATGTATTCCCGTTAAAACAACCGTACACGGATTCAAGCCTTAAATCCGCAGCTACTTTACATATTATAAATATAACATCTACTCAAAAGACCGTCAACAAACAGCTGAAATTTCCGGGAGACACAAAAAACCCGGCGTATGTACGCCGGGCTCTCAATATACCGAGTATTATGCTTATGCAAGCTTAGACTTTGCAAGCTCCGCAAGGGTCTTAAAACCCTCCGCATCGTTTACGGCCATCTCTGCAAGCATCTTTCTGTTCATGTCAACACCAGCCTGCTTCAGACCATACATAAACTTACTGTAGGATAAGCCGTTAATCCTCGCCGCCGCATTGATACGCGCAATCCAAAGCTGTCTGAACTGACGCTTTCTCTCTTTTCTGCCTGCATAGGAGCTTGCCAATGCTCTCATGACAGCCTGCTTTGCCACTCTGTACTGTTTACTTCTAGCGCCTCTGTAGCCCTTTGCAAGCTTTAATACTCTATTATGTTTCTTCTTGGCATTTAAGCCACCTTTAATTCTTGCCATGTCTTCTTCTCCTCCATACCTAAATTATAAATAGGGCAAAATCTTCTTCATATTCTTAACATTAGTAGCATCGGTAATTGTAGACTTTCTAAGATTACGCTTTCTCTTAGTAGACTTTTTGGTCAAGATGTGGCTCTTATAAGCCTTGGCTCTTTTTAATTTACCTGTTCCTGTTGTTTTAAAGCGCTTAGCTGCTGATTTGCTTGTCTTCATTTTGGGCATAACTATATTCCTCCTAAACTAATCTTAATCTATTTTAACTTCTGCGTATTAACGCTTCTCAGTTAAAAACATTGTCATACTCCTGCCTTCAACCTTAGGAGCCTTCTCTACCACAGCAATATCGGACAGGCTTTCTGCAAAGTCATCCAAAATATGCTTGCTGCTGTTCATATGGGCCATCTCACGACCGCGGAACCGAAGCGTTATCTTTACCTTGTCTCCCTTGGTAAGGAATTTGCGTGCCGCATTCACCTTTGTGTTAAGATCATTGGTATCAATGTTGGGTGAAAGACGAATCTCCTTTACCTCAATAGTCCTCTGCTTTTTCTTGGCTTCCTTCTCTTTTCTGATCTGCTCGTACTTGAACTTGCCGTAATCAACAATCTTACAAACGGGCGGCTTTGCCGTAGGGGCAATCTTTACCAGATCCAGCCCTGCCTCCTCAGCCAGCTTCATGGCTTCTCTAGACGACATAATTCCAAGCTGTTCTCCCTCCTCGCCAATCAAACGTACCTCTTTGTCTCTGATCTGTTCGTTAATCATTAAATCGCTAATGGTCTTGCACCTCCATAAGAAAACTGTTTTGCCTAAACAAAAAAACGGACAGCATAACTATCCACTGTCCATCTTGACGCGCAAATGCAAACCGCATAAACGGCATACTGCTTCAAAAGATATTAACGCTTACCGACCCGATTGCCGTAAGGTGAGAGCGGATACTCTGCTTGCTTGTTATATATGTGTTTTCACACTGTTATGCATTCTAACACACTTACTTATTATTTGTCAATACTCATATTTGCATTTCTAAACGTAAATTGGCATTAGGGCATACGGAAATATTACAATATGTAAAGCGGATATATTTTATCCGCTTCGCTGAGCCTTCGGCCTAACAATTATGCCGCCCCCAGAGCCAAATATTTTTACCGCTCCGTAAAGGTTGCACAAGCCGTCTCTCTACAGTCGCATGCGCCGCAGCCCTTAATATCCACATGATCGGCAACGCACTTGTAATTACTATTGTAGATACACTTTACTGCCTCACAGTCAATGCTTATAACCTTACTCGGATGAGACAAGGAGCTGGAATATGCGTCATGCCCTTCTCTCCTTTGGGCAAAGCTTTCACAGCAGGTATCGTCACAATTGCAGGCATGCTTTCCGCCTACCATGATATCCCCTTTACAGCAATAGCATTCATCATTGTAGGTACAATTTGTCACTCCGCATTTTAAATCCGCCATACAAGCCTCCTTCTGCGCACCTCCAATTAATATTTTAATATTTTAATAATTTAATAATAAGAATAGAAGTACGCAGAATTAGTTTGTACAGCTAACCGGATAAATATACGTTTCCTCTGCTATACATTTATCCAAAATATATATTTTCCCTTAATTTATCGGCTTAACCATATTTTTACAATTCAACCATGCCCATTAAAAGACACAAGCTATTCCTGAACCGTTTCCTTGCGGATTTCCTTCGTCCGAATCTCCTTGGAAATCTGGTCGATAAAGACATCCAGCTCCTTTTGGCCCTCGTCACCTGCAAAACGGCTTCTGACGCTGACAATGCCCTCCTCCTCTTCCTTCTGACCCACCACCAGCATGTAGGGCACCTTTGCAAGTCTTGCTTCACGAATTTTAAAACCAATTTTTTCAGAGCGATTATCCGTAGTGGCAAGAATACCGTTTTCTTTTAGCTTTGCCTCCACGCCCGCCGCATAGTCGGTATATTTCTCGGATATGGGAAGAACCCGCACCTGCTCCGGACACAGCCATGTGGGGAACTTCCCCTCATATTTTTCAACAAGCCATGCAAGCGTTCTCTCGTAACAGCCCATGGAGGTTCTGTGGATAATATAGGGGCGTACCTTGTCGCCGTTCTGGTCAATATAATACATGTCAAACTGCGCCGCCAACAGAGCATCCCATTGAATGGTTATCATGGTATCCTCCTTGCCGTACACATTCTTAGCCTGAATATCTACCTTCGGCCCGTAGAACGCGGCTTCTCCTTCCCCTTCATAAAAGGGTATATTCAGCTCGTTCAGGATCTGACGAATATGCTCCTGCGTCTCCTCCCAGACCTCGGGCTCGCCGATATATTTTTCCTTATTATCAGGATCCCACTTGGATAAGCGGTATGTCACGTCATCGCCCACACCCAGCGTCTCCAGACAATATTTTGCCAAGGCAAGGCACCCCTTAAACTCCTCCACCATCTGATCCGGTCTTACAATCAAATGACCCTCGGAAATGGTAAACTGGCGGACGCGGGTAAGTCCGTGCATCTCTCCCGAATCCTCGTTTCTAAACAGAGTGGAAGTCTCGCCGTAGCGCAACGGCAAGTCACGGTAGGAATGCTGTGTTGCCTTATACACAAAGTACTGAAAAGGGCAGGTCATAGGACGCAGCGCCATAACCTCCTTATCCTTCGCTTCATCTCCCAGCACAAACATACCGTCCAGATAGTGATCCCAATGCCCCGACAATTTATACAAATCGCTTTTTGCCATAAGAGGAGTCTTAGTACGCAGATAGCCTCTCTTTTCCTCCTCATCCTCAATCCAGCGCTGCATGGTCTGAATCATCTTGGCGCCCTTGGGCATCAGAAGCGGAAGGCCCTGACCGATTACGTCAACCGTGGTAAACAACTCCATTTCCCGCCCAAGTTTATTATGGTCGCGATTTTTTACGTTCTCCCAATAAGCCAGATACTCCTCCAGCTCCTCCTTCTTATTGAAAGCCGTACCGTAAATACGCTGCAGCATGGCATTCTCGGACTTCCCCCTCCAGTAAGCGCCCGAGGAGGAGGTCAGCTTAAACGCCTTAATCCCCTTGGTACTCATCAGATGAGGACCGGCGCACAAATCCACAAACTCGCCCTGACTATAGAAGGAAATCTCCGCGTCCTGAGGCAAATCACGAATCAGCTCCACCTTGTAGGGCTCGCCCTTTTCCTCCATAAGCTTGAGGGCTTCCTCTCTGGGAAGGGTAAATTTCTCCAGCTTTTCGCCCTTCTTGATTATTTTCTTCATCTCGGCTTCCAGCGCGTCCAAATCCTCTCTGGAAAAAGGAGCGTGGTCAAAATCATAATAATAACCGTTTTCAATGCTGGGTCCGATTGTCAGCTTTGCGTCGGGGAATAAATGCTTCACCGCCTCCGCAAGCACATGGGAGGCAGTGTGGCGAATGGTAGCCAAGCCCTCTTTGTCATTGGCGGTACAGATACTCAGCTCGCAGTCATGGTCAAGAACGGTTCTCAAATCCACAACCTCCCCGTCTACCTTTCCGCAGCATGCCGCTCTCGCAAGCCCTTCGCTCAAATCCAGCGCAATTTCATACACGCTTTTACTCTCCGCATACTCCTTCACGGAGCCGTCCTTTAATGTGATTTTCATTTTCCTGTTCCTTCCTTTCCGTCTTACTTCCTACCGCGAATAAGCCGACCGCCGTCTCCTGCTTTAACGCTGCTTATCCGCGCAAAAAAGTCCCTTGCAATATTTCTATTGCAAGGGACGTAATGATACGCGGTTCCACCCTTGTTGCGGCATCCTGCCGCCTCCTTCATTTGCTCGTAACGGGAGCCTCCGGGCCGTATTAAAGCCGCTCCGAGATGGTCTTTAGCCGCTTAGGACAAAACCGCTTACAGCACATGGCACATTTTACGACAAAATTGCGCCAAGGCGGTTCTCTCTGCTGTCTGCCACAGCCTACTGTTCTCTTCAACGCTTTGCATATTGCTTAAGACTTATGATTAATCATCATAATACTTTTTATGCTTCTTGTAAAGCTTTTTCTTTATGCAAAAACTAACAGATACCATCTGTTCATGGCTGGATGCTCCGTTCCGGCAAAGGGAGCATCCAACTGCCGAAAACCATAATGCGGGTAAATCCTGTTCGCCGTAGCAAGCAAGGTTGAGGTCTCGATATAAAGCGCCGGAAAACGTTCCTTGGCAAAGCATATGGCATGTTCCAGCAAAAACGCGCTATACCCCTTCCCTCTATGCTCCTTATCAATATACAGCTTCTGCAGCTCTCCCATCTGAGGATTTCCCGCAAAGAAAGCCACGCCGACTCCTCCCACGACCACGTCATTTACTTCCAAAACCCAATAGCCGGCATTTTCCATACTATTGTAAAAGCCCGCCAAATCCTCCAGCTGTGGGTCAAAATATACCGTACCCGGAATATCCAACCCATACTCCTTTAAAGAGTCTTTCACTATCTGTTCCATGCGCCGATTGTCGCTCTTTTTGATTCTTCGCAAAAGCACCGAGGCTTTCCGCTCCAAATACCTGTAAACCATGTCGAGCTCCTCCATGAAAATACAGTGGCGGATTTTGTTTTCCCGCACCAAATCACGGCACTGCTCAAAATCAAGCCATCGCACCTCCTCCACCTCTTCTTCCTGAAGAATGAATTCCGAGGGCTCCCTATGACACCAGAGCGCATAAACATTTGTCACCTGATTATCCTTAAACGGCTTTCCGTAAAATTCCTGTTCCCACACAAAATGCCTCTGCCCGCAGTAATGAAGCTCCCACGGATTAGCGGCTAGCCCCAGCTCCTCCCTAAGCTCCCTAAGCGCCGAGGGAACAAAATCCTCTCCCGCCGGGATATGACCTGCACTGGAAATATCATAGCAGCCGGGGAATGAATCCTTATTTTTACTGCGCTTCTGCAGCAATATCTGTACGCCCTCAGGACTTCTTTTTAACAGCCACACATGGGAAGTCCTGTGACGGATCCCCTCCGCGTGCGCTATCGCTCTCTCTATCGTTTTACCTATGGGCGCACCCTTCTCGTCCACAATGTCCAGAATTTCCATATGCTCCCTCTTCTGCGCCTTATTTGATTTTTTCCTTCCACTCCGCTTCCTTAAAACCCACAAGCACAAAGTCCTCTCCCACCGCAAGCGGTCTCTTTACCAGCATACCGTCTGTGGCAAGCAAAGACAACTGTTCCTCCTCCGACATCAAAGGAAGCTTGTCCTTTAACATAAGCTCCTTGTATAAATTGCCGCTGGCGTTAAAGAAACGCTTAAGGGGCAGCCCGCTCCTTTGTACCCATCCGGCAAGCTCCTCCTTTGTAGGATTTTTCTCCTTTATCGAACGTTCTTCATAAGATATATTATTTTCATCCAACCATTTTAAAGCCTTTTTACAGGTAGAACACTTTGAATAGCATAACACAAGCATAGCTTTCCTCCTTCGGTAATACTCTTTCAATAAATTATAACGGCTAAACCATACCCAAAAAATTCCTTGCAATATTTCTATTGCAAGGAAAATAACCGTGCGCATTTTTACCTACATTAAGGTTATTAAGGTGTTAAGGCACATAACTGCAGCTGCATCTAAATCCCGCTTTGCCGTTCCCCAAAGATATACTAAACGCCAAAACGACTTTGCTTATTGCTTTTGTATATCCTCCTCCAGCCTTCCAGCAAGCACTATCGTCTCGTCCAAAATCTCCTGAATGGAGCTGACGCTTCCCGTGTACTCCTTTGCAATATGACCTGCGTCCTTGATAGAGGAAATAATTGCGGTCAAATGCTCCATAATGGTGTTCAGGGTTACTTTGATTTCGGATGCGGATTTTCCGCTGTTGCCGGCGAGCTTTCCCATCTCATTTGCAACTACCGCAAAGCCTCGGCCGTACTCGCCGCTGCGCGCCGCCTCAATAGAGGCGTTCAGTGCCAGAATATTGGAACGCGAAGCGTTTTCGTTAATCTTATTTACAACGTCTACCGCATTATGCACATCGTTTTCCACATTATTGGTAATTTCATCCATATCCGCCAAAAGCTTGAACAAATTTTCTATTCCGCCCAGCAGCGCCTGCAGGGAATCCTGAATATTTCCTACCGAATCCTTAAATTTTGACGTAATCTCTACCATCTGTTCTTTTACGCCTACAGAATATGTACAAGTGATACAGCCCACTACGTTTCCGTCGTCCAGAACCGGTACCAGCTCTCCCTCGAAGGCTTCTCCCATCACCTCCTTGGGCAGACAGTTATGCCGCGGCTTTCCCGTCCGTATCACCTCGTTAAACGCACCACTGGGATCATGGAAGGTTTCACCGATATTTAACTGCGGTTTCTTCCCGTATGGTATGGAAAAGCCTTGAACCACCCCGTCCGTATCCAAAACCGTAATAAACACATCCTGTGAAAACATCTGCCTAATTACCGGGAGTACGCCAACTAACTTCTCCAACTGCTTATTAATCTGTCCGTCCATACCTGATACCTCCGTTTTTCCTGTTGATTTTATCTTTTATTCCGCCGCTTCACGGCTGCTGCCGACGGCCGGCAACCCCTAATCCCGATATCTGTTTTATGAAGCTCCACGCATTCTGTTGATATCCGGATTTTAGTACCATTATATCATAGCTTTGTTTTTTCCGCTAGATGTTATAATGCCAAGAATAAAAAAGTGCCGTAAACGGCACTTTAAAGACCCCTCCTCAATCTTTCCTTGCAAAGACGATTTTTGCTATTTGGTAAAAAAATCGGACAAAAAAAGTGCAAGGCCCCACTCTTTTTGTCCGGCTCATTATACATACTTATCCATCTCTTCGGCTATATAGCTCTCTATCGTCTCACGAGGCATACTTAAGGAAACCGCAAGCTCTCCGTACAGGTTGTCCTCCGCCATGCGGAAGTACTTGGCGTCCACCGCCGTCACCTTCCGCCCCGCCTCTAAGCGCTTTTGCTTCCTGAGATAAATTGTCTTTATTATCTTTATCCATTCCTCACAGCAGTTTGTTTTCATACATCCCTTGTATTCCTGCTCCAAAAGCTTATCATTGGTGATTGTAATCAATGGAATATCGGGTATCCCCTGAATCAATTCATCAGCCTGTTCCCTGCTCAACACTCTGCGCATAGATTCCTCCGCCGTATCCACCGGCACGTACACCGTGCTCCCCGACATATAAAGGGGCTTCAGTATATAGTATCTTCTCTCCTTATCCACACCGGAAATATTTAGAGTCGTTATATCCTCTACCATACACACACCTTTATTGCCACATACTACATATTCACCCTTTGCAAACACTGCCTTCCTCCTTTCTACTCACATCCGAAGCACAAACTATTCATTATCTGCACCTTACTACTATTGTTATAACCTTATTTTAACAAATTAAACCTCAAAATGTCAGTAAACTTTTGCAAATCCTTGTAATTTCGTGAATATGGCAATACAGGCACCGATTTTCTTTGTGCAAATCGCTGCATCATTAGGTATAATAAAGATAAAAAGCTTCCCTCTTATCCTCCACAGCGCTCTTTACTCCTCCTGCTGTTTTAGCTCTATAACAGACTTCTTTTTCCATTTACCTCTGAAGTATCTGCACACACACACCACCGCCGTTGTGACCCATGTTACTCCTGTTGTAACCCAGATCCCCCAATAGCCCAAAAAAGGAATGCGCGTAAAAACCTGCGAATATAAAATTCGGCAAGTGACCTCGGTAAACCCGTTTATCATGGCAAAGCCGGTATCCCCGCAGCCGTTTAGCAGTGCGCGGGGAACATAAATCATGCCCAGCCCGAAATAACACAGACTGGTAATGCGCAGGGCTCTGTAGCCGATATCGATCACCCCCTGCTCCTTCACAAAAATCCCCACTATCCTATGACCGAACAGATATGCTATAGGAACCAGTAACAGGCTGAAAATAAGAGCCATAAGAGCAGCCTGACGGAATCCCTTTTTCACACGCTCCACTTTACCCGCTCCTATATTCTGACCCGAATATGTAGTAAGCGCCGCACCCAGAGAGCCGTAAGGCTGCTGCACTATCTGCTCAATACGATTTGTTATCGTATAAGCCGCCATCACCGTGTCGCCATAACTGTTTACCACTCCCTGCAGCGCCATACAGGAAACGGCTATCATGGAATTCTGTAATGCCACCGGCACACCCAAACGGAAGGAACGTAATATTATTTTCTTGCGAGGCTTTAGCTCCTCCCTGCTCAAACGAAAATACGGCACCCTGTGATATGCGTATAACAGGCTGGCAGAGGCAGATATTGCCTGCGCAATAATCGTGGCAAGAGCCACGCCGAATACGCTTAAGTCAAGTGCCAGAACAAAGGTCAAATCCAACACCACATTGACTATGCTGGACAGCATCAAAAAATACAGGGGGGTTTTGGAATCTCCCAACGCGCGCAGAATTGCCGCCACGCCGTTATACAACGCAATTGCCACAATACCCGCGCAGGTCGTTCTCATATAAATAACGGAATTCCCGATAATGTTATCCGGCGTCATCAAAAGCCTTAGCAGATACGGACAAAGTACGATACCGATAATGCTGACCGTCAATGCCGCCGTTACCAGAACATAAAAGGAATTGGCAATGGTAGCGCGCACGTTTTTCTCATCCTTGGCTCCAAAATACTGGGAGACAATAATGCCGATTCCAATGGCAAGCCCCGAGCTTAACGAAAAAAACAAAAAGTTCATGGAGCCGCAGGTTCCTACCGCCGCCAACGCGTCTTTCCCTACAAAATTCCCCACCACAATGGAATCCACCATATTGTACAGCTGTTGAAAGAGATTTCCTATCAGCAGCGGCAGGGCAAATTTTAATATGTGCTTTATGGGACTGCCCGTGGTCATATCCGTCACGTTTCTTGTATTCATCGTTATACCTCATAAACAGTTTTCTGATTTAATTTTATCTCATGATAATCTGTGTTTCCCGTACATCAGAGACCAGCTTCATTTTACCGCTCTTCTGACACGTTTCAAGCACATAATCCCCCTTAAAGCCTTCCGCCATAGCCACGCCGTTTTCATCGGTGCAAATCTCGCGCTCCGTCCACCACTCGCCCTTAATTAACTGCATCAGCCTTTCATATACGGGTTTTACGCTGTTATCCTTACGAATCACGCCACTGGGCGCATTCAGCCATGCTCCGTCGGCAAAATCCCAGCCGGTAACGGCTTCCACCAGCGGATGCGCAAATAAGATACGGTACATTTCCTCCGTCTGCTTCATCTGACGCTCCTCCCCCTCGGCAGTGGAAGGCCATTCCTTCACCTGAAAATCATTTAAATCTTCAATCTCCGGCGGAATCAGGTCGCCCGAGACAAGAGTATTTTCCGTAAAATGAATCGGAAGTCCGAAATGCTCATAGCGCTCCAAAATCTGCTCAAGCTTTTCAGCCCCCCAGTAGCCCTGATGCTGGTGGGACTGGATACCTATGGCGCTGATGGGCACTCCCGCCTGAAGACAGCCGTCAATAAGAATCTCGTAGGAAATCGAGGTATTAAAATCATTGAGCAAAAGCTGCGCTTTGGGATTCGCCTCCTTGGCGGCGGCAAAGGTCTCCTTGATAATACCTACTCGACCAATATCCTTACATACTCTGGTAATAGCATTATCATATTTATCAAATATAGGCATGATGACTACTTCATTAATAACATCCCATATATCAACGGTTCCCTTAAAATCAGTTACATCCCGCACGATTCTTTGAAGTTGTTTTTTCAAAATTGTTTTGTTGTCATATTTCATCAACCAGTCCGCACACGCGGTATGCCAGCAGAGCGGATGCCCCTTCACGGTCACGTTTTTCTCCCGCAAGAATTCTGCCGCTCTCATTCTGCTTTCCGTCTCGGGCTTCCCCTCCTGCGCCTCGAATTGGCCCAAATAGAACGGCAGCGTGCCGTAATTATATAAGGCAAGCCATCGATCCATTCTTTCCCGTAAAAATTCCCTGTCTTCACCGACAGTTGGATTTGTAAGGGGAATTGCGTTAAATGCCCCGCAGCCAAACAAAAATTCATGTCTTGTCTGTCTGAAGGTGAGCTTTGTATTTGCGACAGGCATCCCCTGTTCGTCTACAATATGCAGCTTACATTTTGCTTTTCTGTGCGCCAAATTGTCATTTTTTTTCATAATTTTTCTCCCGTTCTACTCCAAACGCCTTTTCGTGTCCTTTGGTATAATGTACAAAATCACTTAGACAGAAGCTTTCTGCCTATTGTAATTATAATTATTTTCTTCTATGTCAACTACCTAAGCCTTGCCAATTTATAATCATTTTTTGTCATCAATTTCTTTCTTTTAGGAAAATTATTATTATTTTTTGTTGTACAATTATTGACTTTTTGCCATTATTCAAGTATTTTAATATTATAGTATTTAAAATTTATTATATTTTTTACTTGGCACCTATTTTTGCATTACAAACGGAGGATAAAATATGGCAAATAGCAAACATTATGAAAATTTACATTTTGACCACATGATAAACACTATCAATACAGACTTTTTCCCCGAATCCTTTCCTCTCCATTGGCATAAATATATTGAAATTATCGCCCTGCCGGAGGATGCCGATATAGGCCGGGCTCCCACGCTCAGCATTAACCAGACTGTTTATCAGATGGCGCCCGGTGATATTTTGTTAATATGGCCCGGTGAATTACATGAAATTATAGAAAATACCGGCCGTCAGTTGATCGGTCTGCAGTTTTCCATAACCGTATTTAACGAATTACCTGATTTCACTCCCTTTTTAAATCTTTTCAGGACATTTCACCATATACGGCAATTAGGCACGCCCGAGCTGGCTCAAAGCATGCAGATTCATCTTAGGCATATGCTTTCCGTTCAGGATACTCCCAAAACCTTTTCCGGCGTGGAAACGTTGATTTGCTTATATGAAATGTTTATGGAGTTCGGCTCCTATCTTAAAAATACGGTACTAAAGGATACCGAACAATATTCTTCGGGCGCCGGCAAAACCATCGAAAAGATAAATATTGCCTGTAGCTATATAATCGAAAACTGTGAAAATGAGCTTACCCTTGAGTCAACTGCCGATTATATCGGATTCAGCGCATGCTATTTTTCCCGTATCTTTAAGCAGTTTACCAACTATAACTTTGTCGAGTATCTGACACTGCAAAGAATTAAGCGCGCCCAGCTGCTTTTATCCGACTCCGACATGACAATTACCGAAATATCTTATCAGGCGGGCTTTAAAAGCATTTCTACCTTCAATCGGGTCTTTAGACAATACAAGGGCTGCTCTCCGGGCGAATACCGCAAATACTATTTAAAATAGCCTCCTCCTCTTAACGCAGCACGGCAAAATACGGCTGTGACAACGTTTTCTTCTCACACTGTCGCAGCCGTATTTCTTATTCTCTCGCTATTTCTTCTTTAATATTTCCATCCGTTTATGCCTTGCATGCGCCGTCCACCGACAATATTTCACCTGTCACATAGCTTGCCATATCGCTTGCCAGATACAGGAATGCGTTTGCCACATCCTCAGGTTCTCCCGGTCTTCCCAACGGAATCTTCGCGCTGATTCTGTCAACCATTTCCTTGGGCAGAGCCGCTACCATATCCGTTTTGGTAACTCCCGGAGCCACCGCATTTACACGAATGTTATCCTTACCCAGCTCCCTTGCCAGAGAAACGGTAAGCCCGTTCACCGCATATTTACTGGTGGGATATCCCACGCCGGAGGGCTGCCCCCCCATGCTGACCATAGAGCTTGTATTCAGGATGCAGCCTCCTCCCTGCTCCTTCATGATTTTCACGGCCGGCAGTATAGCATAAAACAACGCCTTTACATTCAAATCAATCGCCTTGTCAAACTCCTCCGGCGTATAATCATAAATAGGCGTACTCTGGGAAATGCCTGCGTTATTCACAAGAATATCCAGCCTGCCAAACCGTTCCTTCACGGCAATGACCGCCTTCTCCACCTCCCCAGCGTCCGTAAGACATGGGCACATTCCCTCTGCCTCCCAGTCTGCGTTCTCTTCCTTAAGCTTGGCAAGCGCCTTGTCCACCGTCTCCTGTCTTGAACCAAAAAGCACTACCTTCGCACCGTTTGCAAGATACTTCCGCACAATTTCATAACCGATTCCTCTCGTACCTCCGGTTACAATAGCAACTTTACCTTCCAATAACATAAATCTACCTTCCTTTCTCGAAACTTGGAGCCGCCGCTCCTCTTATAGTATGATTATACAATGGACTTCATACTTTGTCACCCTATTTTACCGTTTGCCGGACTCTCCCGGCAATTGACGCAAAGCAGCTTTCGTTATTGACGGCAAAAAGCTTTTATGCTATTCTGTCTCTATAGGAAGGCAGGTGAGTAAATATTATGGGAAAATTTTATGATAGGAAAAACGAAAGTAATATTGCTCACTTGATAAGCATTGCATAAAAGGCACGGGTGTTTATTATAGGCAATAAAAACAGCACTTTCGTTTTTCGGAAGTGCTGTTTTTATATTTGGAAAGGATAAACACTATGCTAAAATTAAAGTATTTATTTGAAAATTATGACCTTGCAAGGGAGGCTTTAAAAAACTGGGAGCATGATACGGCCGACTTGGATAATATGCTCTCGCAATTCCGCATATCTTCCAATGCAATATATCCCTTTTGCCAAAACGGAAATATTTGTTTTTTACGTCTTGCACCTCTGGAGGAAAAGCTGGAGAAAAATATTTTGGGCGAACTGGAATTTATCAATTACCTTCTTGCACACGATTACCCTGCATGCAGGCCTATAAAGGCAAAAAACGGCGAAATATGCCTGAGGCTGAATACCAAATGGGGAGATTACTATGCGAATATGCCGCCCCCGATTATATGTTTTCGGAACTGGAGGCTCTTAAATCCCGGATGGATAAGCTTCCCATAAGCAGTGATAATTACGGCTGCATCCATTATGATTTTGAACCTGATAATGTCTTTTATGACCCTAAGACTAAAGCCTGCTCCGTCATAGATTTTGACGATGGCATGTATTGTTGGTACGCACTGGATATTGAGCAGGTATTTGACTCCCTTGCAGAGAGTCTAAACGACGAAGCCCTGCAAACCGCCAAGGATGAATTTATGTACGGATATCAAAAAGAACGCCCTATGCCAAAGGCACTATCCAAAGAAATACAGAGCATGCTGCCGCTTATGCGGCGCTTCATCAATCTGTACGGCTATGCCCGGTTAATCAGATGCGTTGCGGAAAAGTTCGCCGATGAACCCCAGTGGCTTATCGCTTTAAGAGAAAAGCTCAATAAAGCCATACGGGCAAAGGAAAAAAGCGTTCAGGGCTTTTTTATCTAGCGTTTCATTTGGGATACTCCCCAGTCGAGATCTATTTCAAGGAACGCCTTTCCGGCAGGAATCCGTAAAAGACTTTGGAACTGCATTGACAGTCCGGAAAATCTTTGTATAATACAGACAAGGGCAGAACCAGAAAATACGGCTCTGCCCCTTTGCAGCTATTCACATATCTTATATCAGATTTTGAGTTTACACAAACCTTGAAACCGTCTTTTTCATTTCCCTTACCATCATATGCTCATTTAACAGTATTCCATCCTTTAGTCTGATGGCGTTTGGACGGACGCCCGCGCATTGCTTCATTTTCAGAAGAATTAAACCTTTCAAACAGAGCCCTTTCTCCTTCCGGAGTGTACTTACTGCATTCTTCAGGATAGCGCAGAATAAACTCCGTCTCTCCGGCAGAGACCGTCAGATATTCCAAGACGCCCTCAATATCTTCTTCCTTGGGGCTTCGCAGAAGCGCTTTACGCCCATCCTTTAAGCTGAACCAAATATCATTTATCAGCATAGCGTTCCTCCTCTTAATTCTTTCCTGCAAATTTACAATGATAAAAGTCAAAACAATTATCTAAAACATTTCGTCTAATAAAATATAATAGTCTATTTTGGGGTAATCAGGCTCTATTCCTAACATTTCAAAAAATATCCTTTCATAATTTGCGTCCGGATAGTAATCTCTGATATCTCTGACGCAAAATGCGATATCCTGCCATTTATCCGCAATACCGCATCTTGCCAAATCATAAAAATATATTTCTCCATCCGCAACAAAAAAATTTGCGCCTATATCTCCATGGGAAAAGACGAGCTCTTCCGGCGGCCTGTTATTGCAAAGCCACAAATATAGTTCCTCCGGTTTCGTAAAATTCGTCGTGTCCTGCCAATTTACCGCGTCCACGTCCGCCAGATTACGCTGCAACAGATAGTCTAATTCCTGTAGGCGCATATCCAGCCTTGATGAAAAATTGCACTGAGATATGTCTATAGACCACAGCTGCTTTATTGCCTTAACTAAATAGGATATGTATTGCAAAGGAGTTTCAGCAAAATCATCTATATGCCTTCCTCGTATCTCACTCATGATTAAATATTCGCTATCTTCTGTTTCGCCATATTCCAAAACCTCGGGAACGTTTAACTTATCGGTGAGCCACCGCATTACTGCCGCTTCTCTTTTTACGCTATATGTTGTCTGAGAAAAGACCTTATTTATTGTTTTAAGATAATATGTGGTTTCATCTATCCGGCATTTATATACTTCTGCCGGAGACATTCCCTCTAGACTCTTTTCTACACTGGTAATCCTATTTATATATTTCATTCCTGTCTCCTTTTCATTTCCGATTCATAATATAAACCCGACTACCTCATGATAAAACAAATACTGCCGATACTGACCGATAAATTTTATCCCCTGCGACATGGTAAAACCTTATGTAAAATAAAAAATCCTATAAAATAAATTGCATAACTTCGTTTATTTTCCAATTCTTTGCAGAAAGAACAAGCGCCCTATCATTTATTACTTCTTTTATAATGCGCATTTCTAATTGCTGCCTATGCTTGAAATGGGCAATCAAATCTTCAAAAGCACCACATTCATGTTCCATTCCGTACGGCGAACGAATCAAATACTCCAACATCATTTGATACCACAATTCATTTCCTGAATCATCACAACGTTCTTTTCTTATAATTTTGATACTTTCTTCCAGCCTGTCGTTATATAAGTACAATAACAAAAATTGCTCTTTATTGACATTACCGTATAATTCGCGATAAAACTCTATAATTTCGCAGTCCTTTAATAAATGAAATAAAATCAAATCCTCTATTATATTTTGGAAAAAAGCACACTCAAACAGATAACCGCTTTCCGAAAAATTTCTGTATCTTGAAAAAATAAGCTCTTTCAAATCCTGTAACGTTTTTCGTTTGTTATACACTTCATATCTTTCCAAATCCTTATGGAAATTCGGAATGTCTGTAATAATTTTGGTATAAGTAACAATAAAATTCTGCTGCTCTCTGAAGGTATTTTTTATTATTTCATCCCGAATGGGATTATAGCGTTTTAATACCTCCTCATATTCTTCTTTTGACATCCATGCACACCATGCCAAATCAACCGGCGAATAATCCCCCTCCCTACAAACATGAAACTCCGAAGCAGCGTCAAAAACAGCATTCAGTAATGTAGACTTTCCCATTCCTTGAATACCTTCAATAAAAACATTCTTCATGTTATTTCTCCCTTCTTTCCTATGGTTCAAGTATTTTCGCCGTTAAAATGTATGTTCCGATATTATATCACCCCCCTCTCACTGCGTCAATCCATCCCTTCAGGTTCTGTTTCCTGCCGCCCGTATTCGCACTCAATCCGCTTTTCAATTTTCAAGATATTTTGTCCGTCCTTGTATTCATAAGTAACATTATCCATACTTTTCTTCACGATATAGATACCTAATCCCCCGATACCGCGCTCCTCAACCGTTAGACCGGTATCGGGATCTTTCCTATCCAAAGGGTTATAGGGAATACCCGTATCTATAAAAGTAACAACGGCTCTAAGCGGCGTTCCCTGACGCTCCACTCTGATAATTACGGAGCCTGTGTCCGTCCGGTACGCGTAAAAAGCAATATTGGCAAACAGCTCGTCAACCGCTATGGCAATCGGAATCCGCACCTCCTTTGCACAGCCCATGGCTTCCAGCTGCCCGTCCACAAAATCCGCAACCCTTTCCATATTTTGAACGGTGGCGGCGACGGTCAGCTGAGCGCCGTTCTTATGGTTATTTTCAGGCATTCTCGATTTAAATTCCATACACAGCATAGTGATATCGTCGAACTGGGGGGCGGTTCCCGCAAAGGCGTCAATACTCTCCTTCACCGTCTCCAAAATATCACAAATAGATTTATCCCTCCCACGGTTGAGCGCCGCCTTTAGCCTTTCCCTGCCAAACAATTCGTTCCTGTGGTTCGTCGCCTCGGTAACGCCGTCGGTATATTGGAAAAGCTTATCTCCTTCCTGCAAAATCAGGCTGCCCTCCTCATACCTCATGTCCTCAAGCCCTGCAAGTACAAAGCCGGGGCTAATCTCATATACCTCAAAGCTCCCCTCCGCTCTTTGAATAAAAGGCATTTCATGACCTGCGTTGACATAGCGAAATTCCCCCGTCACAAGATCCAGCACGCCTTCAAATGCCGTAATAAAAAGCCCCTCGCTGTTTGACTCGCATAACAGTTTGTTCACTTCAGTAAAGACCTCCCCCAGATTTCTTCCCGGCCGGGTATGATCCTTAATCAGAGTCTTTCCGATCACCATAAACAGCGCGGCGGGAACCCCCTTGCCGGACACGTCCGCCATGACAATGGCAAGATGACCTTCATCCACCATAAAGAAATCATAGAAATCTCCTCCCACCTCCTTTGCCGGCTTCATCGTCGCATAGATATCCGCCTCCTCCCGCTCCGGAAAGGCGGGGAAAATACAGGGCAGCATAGATTTCTGAATATCGGCCGCAACATCCAGCTCCGCACCGATTCGCTCCTTTTCCGCCGTAACTAACGTAAGATTTTCAATATATTTTTTGATGTCAAACTCCATTTTCTGAACGGAGACTGCAAGCACACCGATTTCATAAGGATTGTTTAACGCCGTTAAGATTTCCGCAGGCTTATCGCTGTTATCCGCAAATCGTTTCGCTTCCATGGTGATTTCCGCCACCGGTCGTATCAGCATATGGTTCAGCCACAAAAAATACACGGTGAAAGCTGCGACTGTCACTATCGCCGCAATTAACGCCACATGCCTTACATAAGCGCTTCTTGCGTTTTCCAGCACTGTCATCGCCTTCTCCACGCCTAAGACCGCAACTATATTTCCGTGGGAATCCTTTACGGCAAGCCCCGCCGTGGTATGGGCTCCCGACTCCGAATAGGAATAGAGATATTTTTCCGCCTTTCCTCCGGTATCTAAAATATGCTTCAGCTCCTCCATATACTGCGGGTCCATATCCTGCTGCCTGAAGCCAAGCTCATAACGGTCAAACCCTGTTGCAGGGTTTACCGCATCATATATATAAGTTGTAGTCATATAATCGGAATCATCAATCTTTGCCACATAGATAAAATTACAGCTCCCCGATACCACCAACGCGTCAAGCCTTGCCTGTATCCTTTCATAATCGCTGTCAGTCTGCCCTGTCTTCAAGTATTCTTCAAATTTATCCGGATTCAGATATGTGAGAGCCGTCTCGGCAATTTCATATGCCGTATCGTTATATTGCCTTTCAAGTACCGCAGTGAACTCCCTGTAGCCTGTCGTTGCGGTAATCGCAGCCAGCAGAAGAATAATAACGGCTATTCCCACAGTCAGAGCCACCGCCAGTTTACGTTTTCTCTTTCTCAATTTAATCCTCCCTTATATTCGGCCCTTTAAAAAAATCCCTTTGTTCCTTTGCAAGCAGCATTCTGAGCGGCTTATTCTGTTCCATACGATAGCCCTTTTTGGCAAGAAACCTGTCATATTCTTCAAAGCTTCCCTCTTTGAGAAATATTATTTTTGCTCTTTCCAGCTCCTTCATCTCTCTGGCGCTTTTATATCCGAAGCAGCTTTCTTCAAAACATTTATCCAGCAGCTCCTCCGCATTTTTAGGATGTCCTTTCGCATCCGTCTCCATATAGACAAGATAGCGTGGCTGACCGCCTTCAAGATCCGCGTCCGCACAATATCCCCTCACCACACATCCTGACAGCCTTCTAAATTTTTCCATGGCGCTTTCCAGCTGAAGCACATTCATCTTTTCATCCGCGATATTCAAAATCTGGTTTTTCCGATAACAGACGCGCACTATTGGAGCCTGTCCGCAAAAGCCCGTCACCTCCACCACATCCCCCAGCGCATAGCGGTACAACCCGGATAATGTAGTAACCAGCAGCTCGTACTTTGCTCCCTGCTCCACCTCCCAAATAGTAAGCGCTCTTTTCTGCCCATGTTCCTTCAAAATATTTGGGTCCAAAGGTACAAATTCAAAGAAAGCCGCCTCCGGAATCAGCGTATAATACGCGTCCTCCCGATTCATATCACACGCAACCCCAAAACAGCCTTCCGACGCCGCATAGGCATAATAATGAACGGGAAGTTTCCCGATAAAACCTCGTAGCTCCTCCATATATGTCTCAAAAATCCCGCCCCCCACAAGACGGATATACTTTACCTTTGGCCAGATTTTATAGACAAGCTCCCCGCCCGCTTCCTTAAAGGAAATCCTTTTTAATTCCAAGGCCCTATCCCCGTCGGGCGGAAGCCTTTTTCTCAAATATTCTTTCCAAAAAACGCTTATCCCAAAAATTTCGCTGATTTCTCCTGTTTCCATATCCTTAAGAAGCATGTTCCAGTGATTTACCATATATCGAAATAATCCCAACATTCTATGTGCAAATATTCCGTGTATCGCCGTCACATCCCGACATGCCAGAGCAAATCTCAGCTTCACATATATCATATCTTCCATTCTTTCGGGAAACAGCACCTCTTTCGGAGCCGTATACAAATCCTCTCTGATTTCCCCTCTGGCCTCCAGCCACCTGTGAAGCGCTCCGCTCCTTACGCCGCTCATGGTTCCGTCGGGCGCAAAGGTTCTGAAAAATTCCTGCGTCTGAAAGATTCTTCCAAATAACTCCTTTTCCGACAGCTCTCCCATTTCCCTCCTTATGACGCCCGTGACAAAATCCATAAGATATGTTTTCTGAACAGAAATATCCGCCTCTGTCAGCGGCAGATATTTAGGTTCGGCAGTGCTGCCCGAGCTTATGCAGTAAAATATTGGCTTATCCGCCGCAAACACCCCTGTCTCTTGACCGTTGTGTCTCTCAATTTCCTCCTCATAATCATCATAAGAAGTAACAGGAACCATAGTCTGATATTCTTTGACGGAGCCAATCCGGGAGAAATCATATTTTTTTCCGTATACCGTCCGGCTGTTTTTACTCAACAGCTCTAACAGCAACTGCTCCTGCACTGCTGCCGCCTCTGCACAAAGCTTCTCCATCCGGTTTATCGCGGCCCTTCCCGCCTCAATGTATTCCACCTGTTTCCTCCTTTATATCTGCAACAGAAGCGTATTTTTCCCAAAGGTTCTTTGATACATGACTTCCTTCACCATTTTCCGAATCATCCATATTCCCATATACAGCTCGTTATTTCCGTTTAACTCATTCTCCGGCGCCAAAGGACTATAATCCTTTCCGTCATAACGGATACGGATGCCTATTATTCCCTGTACGGCAAACACCCTGACGTCAAACGATACCTGCGCGGGCTCATTAACCGTCGTTATCAGAGTCATTATTTCTTCAAGCGCAAGGCTGACTCTCACCACCTGTCCGTCATGCATTCCGTTCTCTCTGCAAAAATACGTTATCTGCTCGCTGGCTTCGCAAATTTTTTGCGGATTGCTGACCATGGAAAAATTAATGGCGCGCCCTTCTCTCTCTAACGCCTGATCCATTAAAAGATATCTGCTCCTGTTATTATTTTTCCAATGTACAGCCCCTGTCACGACAAACCAAATAACTATTGTCAGTAATTCGCCCGTCACTAAAAACAGCCACGGAGTAATCCCTATAATAAGAAACAGCGCAAGACATGGCGCGGCGGACACAAATACCCGTAGAACAATAATCATGTTGGATAACCTTATATGGCCCGCCACATTATAATAGCCTGATAAAATATTGTTCCACAGGGACGGTACAAGACTCACGGCAAGATACAAAAACGCAGGTCTCATTGGCTGCTCCATACCATATAGCATAGAAATTATATCGGCTCCCGCCACAATACACAGCCCAAACACAAAACATCCGGCCAGCCCCCTTTTAACCTCCAATCCGATTAAAAGCCGGGTGCTTTCATTATCTCTTTCACCGCGATAAATTCCCAGCATTGCCGTACATGCCTGAGGCACTCCCGACGTAACCGCCTCCGAAAAGGCGCCTATACCGTTCAACACGGAAAATTCAGCTACAGGCATACTTCCGCCATACTTTGATAAAAGAACATTGACGCTTAACATCCGCAAAGCCTGAAACAGGTTATTCATGGCGGCGGGGCTTCCCGCCAAAACTAAGCTGCAAAGCTCTGCTTTATGAGGAATTCCGAAGCCTATGTGAAAGCAGGAATTACCCCTTTGCAGCTCCCAAAATCCATAGATACATGCTGCCGCCGTGGCAATAACGCTGGCCAGCCCCGCTCCAAACACTCCCGCTCCCGGAATATTCAGAAAAAGAATATCCAGAGCCACATTTCCAAACGCCATAACAAGCATCATCACGGTCACAATCCTGTCCTTCCCGTCCAGCCTCAGAAACCAGAAGGGAACATAAATCAGAATTTTAGGCAGGGCGCCTATAAGCGTTGCAAGCGCGTAATCCCGGACCATGGGCAGAACGGTCACATCCCTGCACAAAAAGACGGAAAGCCCGTCTATTGCGGTAAGACCTGACGCCATAACAACAGCCGAGGCGATAAAGCATATAGTGACCGCATTACGGTAAAATCCTTGTGCCTCCTGCAAATGATTTTCTCCGATTTCCCGGGAGCAGCAGATTGCCGCGCCCGACACCGGCATCGACCCTATAATACAGAGAAAAAGGTATACGGGCATACAGAAATTCACTGCGGCAAGTCCCGCCGCGCCGATTTTTTGCCCAATCAGAATCCCGTCCGCCAAAATATTAATACAGCCGCCGAGAATGGATAACATCGAAGGAAGCAATGCGGCATGATAAGCCTTTTTCAGAAAAGCTTCATTTTGAATAAGACGCAGCTCTTTTTCCTCTTTCATATGCTGTTTTCTCCAATCCTCCTCTTTTTTATCTTCGGTCAACTGCTTAAAAATAAATCCCGCTCCTCCTGTCTTCTCTTTACCAGACCCTGAAGCACTCTTCCGCCCCCCTTATTGTAAAGAAGCATTGCGTCGGCAACCTGCCGTGCCGTTCTATCCTTTACAAGCTTCTGCAGGGCTCCCGCTCCGCAGTTATAACAAAAGGAGGTAAGCGCGTCGAACTGACTCTGGTTTGGCACAAAGGTAATTCTCCCGCTTTGCACACAGGAATTTACCATATCTGCATATTTTATCAAATCCCTTACAAGAAGCGCCCTTGCCTCCTCCTTTGAAGAAAGACAATCTCCCTGCCTTACCCCCGCCGTATGACCGTATCCTATTGTCCATACGCCCGAAGGACATTGATATGCTTCCAGACGACATCCCTCATATCTTGCAATCAGCTCCACTCCTCTATCGGAAATCCGCACCGGCGCCAAAGGCGCCGACACGGACGAAGGAGAGGCGGCAGAATGAAGCACGGTCAGAAAACAGGTATTAACCGGACTATTGATAGATTTCGTGCCCCTTGTGTTTTGGTCTATTACGACTCTGTCGCCGCTTACTTTTTTTACAATCCAATTATCGTCGATAACCCATGCAGGTACTGGCTTTCCGTTATAATAGGAAGCGTTTTTTGCCACCTTTACCACATCTCCTGCCTCAATCTTCATGACTTTACCCTCCTGCGCTGCGACGCGCGCTCCATCAACTTTTCCATACGCATTTTTACTCAATCTTCAGAATCTTGTCGAAGCCGGTAATAGTGAAGACTTCCTGAACCTCACGTTTTACGTTCTTTACCGTCATATCTCCCGTACGGTTCATTTTTTTTGCGGCAAGAAGCAGAACCCGAAGCCCCGCCGAGGATATGTAATCTGTCTTTTCCAAGTCAAGCTCCAAGCTTGTAATGTCCGAAAGCTCCTCTTCCACAATTCTCTGAAGCTGTGGCGCCGTGCTGGTATCCAGCCTTCCGACAAGCCTTAGCGCATACCGCCGCCCTTTCTTTTCCCTGATGATTTCCAAGCCTCTTGTTCCCATGTGATTTCCTTCTTTCCTTATTTTTGTGCGCTTTCCATCACAATACCGGAATCTTAATCCTGTTTCAGCTTGATATTGCTGTCCACAATTTTCTGAATCAGCTTAGTGGACGGGAAATCCATTACAGTCACCCCTTTTGAAATATGCTCCGTCTGCATACGCTTATCCACTTCCCTTGCCAAGCCTTGTATGGACCTAAACAGCGTACCGCTTAAGAAATTAAGAAGCAGCGTCTCTCCGCCTACTTTTATCACGTATTGCTCACAAGCCTTCTTATAACATGCAACCTTATGCGCTGCCGCTGCATCAACCGTAAGGTCTCCCGCCAGACCAAATACATCCTGTATCATAGCCAAATTGCGCGAAGCCCCTCTCCCGTCTGGCGCCGGCAACAGATAATAGGACATCTCGCCCTCCTGTTGGCAATAATCGGCATTGCCCCAGCCGGAAAAATCATATGCCAGCGCAGCGGCCGCACAATTATCAAACCTTCTTAACAGGATAACCTTTCCCTTTGCCTCTCCCACACAGGGAAACTGCCCGGGATTCGTAACTTCATAAAACAATTTGTCATATGCCGCATTTCTCAGCGCGCGAGTCAAAATATCCCCTGCGCTTCCCGAAGAATTGGACAGCTTCAGGCTCATGACAATAAATTCGTTCCTGTTGGCATCAAGAAATCTTCTACAATCGCGAAGCACATCCTCCAAATAAAGATAATCGCCGCTTTCGCTTAAACAAAAGCAATCCATAAACGCATTCGGTCCGTCATGGACTATGTAAAACTTTCCGTCCGAATATCTGACCCGTATATCCAGATACCGAATTCCCTGATTCAACTGTTCCGCTATTGACCACTCCTGACAGCGTACTATATTGACCAGCCAATCCATCATCTTTGCCATACAGGACAATTTGGCGGTTCCGCTGTCATGGGTGCCGGGAAGATACATATCCGTTATTTTTAAGCTGTCTTTCTCCTTGCGTGTCGCCACTATTCTTTCCATCCATTTGTTCATACGTTCACCTTTTACCTTTCTTCCTTTTAACTATTTATCATTGTAACTGTTTCTGCAGGAGCGTTTTTCATAGGCGCTTCGCTTAAAATTAATTTTCTATAGTCCGCTGAGCTCCGAATAATGGACGCCAAGATTTTTATCCTTTATCATCAATCCGTAGACGCATGAATAAAATTCCACATCCATCAAATCCAGCTGGCAGTCATAGTCGTTGAGCGTTACCCGCTCTCCTATAAAGTACCCCGCATCCGTTAATTTTTCGCTTAAGACGATTTCACCCTCCTTGGTCAAAATCGGATACAACGCCGCAAATTCGGCTCCCTCCTCAAGAACATACTGCTCCTTGCCTGCCGGACCGCTCTCGCTGTACGGCATAATGCTGACAATACTTCCGTCCGGATTCTCCAAGGATACCTCCACAAGCATCATGCACACCCTTCCGTTATAGAGAATAGGCGACAGATAACTCGTTCTCTCTTCATTGCTAAACTGTTCTATCAGACAGAGGAGCTGATCCGCTATTGCAAAATACTTCATGTCCAACACGGCGCTCAATAAACCGTCTTCCCTCAGCTTAACATCACTGTCCGTAGACAGCAGATAGTATTCCACCTCCTGCGTTACTCCCTGTCCATCCGTCTCCTCTTCTGCAGTAGAATATCCGTCTTGCTCCATGTCTACCGCCATGGGAAACGCCGTTATCACATAGACGGACGCCATCTGCTCCGCAAGCGACGGCTCCACCTCGAAAAGAATTTCCATGCTTTCCTCGTCAAAACCGGCGCTTAAGCTGCTCAAATCCATCTCCATGTTTTTGTCCAACATGCGGGCATAATTATAGACAAATTTCAGATAGTTATCATCAAACAGGCAGGACAGATATTGCAGCATATGCTCCGCCAAAAAGACGTCGGATTTCTTTGGCACATAGATACTGATACCGCACAGTTCCCTCGTATCCACCGTTGTGCTGCATACAAACTTGTCCAGCATGGCTTCCATGTGATAGGACTCCCACTCCTTTTCTCCCAAAGCTATGCATAGCTGCTCTAAATCAAGAAGCTCCATATCATCCCCCGGCGCTGCGCCGGAATAGTATCCTGCAATATGATTACGGACGCCGTTGAATTCTTCATATAACGCCTCGTCGGCACGGCTTAACAGCTCCCCGTTATACGCTTGAAGCGCCTGATACAGCTCTTCATATTCCGTCATATCATAGCAGGATAAGGTTGCCACGATATTAGGGCTGCTCTTCTCGTCATAAAAAGCGGCAAAGGTATCCACAATACGCTTTCCAATCTCCTCACCTGTGGCGCTATCCTCCCCAAGCGCCTCAAGCCAAGCGTAATCCCAGCCGTTTTCATCCTCGCAGGCGGGGGAGGCAACCAGATAGTCCGTATATTGCCACAGGGCGTTTGCCGTCTCTATATTCCCCATACAGCAGGCGTCAAAGCCAATCAGGTCAAAATCATGGAATACGGCGTTCTCAAAGGAACGGTTCAGCTCCTGTAATGTAAGGGAATCCCCGTCATGCAGCACGTCATAGCCATAGCCCTCCGCCGGTCCGTTCCCATGGTTCCAGAACACCATAAGATAATGCTCCGCCGGATAATTTTGATATGCATAATCAATAAATTCCGTGACGGCGGCGCTCTCTCCCATATTCAAGTCGGGCAGCCTTTCCGTCACATTGATTCCGCCGCTGTCAATAGTAATTCTTGCCGTTTTAACGTCTGCAAGGCTTTCACAGCTCCACCTTTCGGTACCGCCGATTTCCGCCACTACATTTACGGACTCGTCCAATCCGTATTCTTTCATTGCAGCCGCAATTTCCGCAAAATCCTCCGACGCCGACGCTCCGTCAGCGTCCTGATTTCCCTCGGGGTCGCTCTCCAAATCGCTTCCTATTACATAGAACATCAGGGTATAATCCTTTGCCTGTATTTCATCTGACATATACTCTGCCGCTTCATCGGTTTCTTCTATGCGCTGGGCAGCATTCTGGGTGGCGAAGGTGCCCCCTCCCCCTATGACCGCTGCGCCTATCAAAGCGATTGCCGCAGCCGACTTTCTTATTTTTATCATACCGGCTTCTTTATTTGCCATTTCTTCTACCACCTTCCGTTATAGCTTTTCCGTGTACTTTTGGGGAGCTTTCTTATTTCTGTTGCGTCTGACCGCGTCTGATTGCGACAAATTCATTTTCTCCCGCATCTCATCAAAGCTTCGTATAATCTTGCTCTCCCTGCTCAGATTAATATATGCTCCGCGGCTCTTTGTAGGAGGAAAGCTTGTATAAAGCAGCTCCTCCGTAGCGTTCAGCGTTTTTTCCACAGCCTCGTCGGAAACGGTCGCCGGTCTTGCCTGCGCCGCCAGATACTCCGACTCCGTCCGCTTCATCCTTTCCAGATGTTCTGCCATATCCGCTTTCTGCTTTCGGATATCTCTGGCATCCCCGCTCATTTTCTTTACAAGACCCATTGCCGCTTCATATTCCTTGATTGCCGGCTCCAACGCCTGTCTGCTTTCATCCTTTATATTCTTTTCGGGGTCGTCCATTGCCGTTTTAATCATGCCCACCGCCTCGTTCATACTGGCAAAATTCACGGAGTTCTCCGCCAAATCCAACGCGGCCTCCACTTCGCCCAAGGCGTCGGCATATGCCTGATTATATCGCTCATATTCCAAGGGCAGCTCCCCGCAATTATTTAAATAAACCTCGGACATCCCCTGTAGCAAAGAGGAACCGGAATGAAGCTGCTGCATTCCCTGACCCAGCATCTTCCGGTAATCCCGCATGCTGCACTGCATCTTTTTGTACCTGCGGCGATTGCTTTTAAAGCTTCCGTTCTCAATATTGTTAAGCTCCGGCTGAAGCTTCTGGGATATGCTGTCGTCTAACGCATTTGCAGGATTGCTCTTTAGCCCCGCCGATTCGATTTTCTTTGTAAAATGGAAAGTCTTGCCCAGAGCGACAAACTCTATTTCCGCCTCAAAGCTCTGTTCCTTGGCGGATGCCGCAGCCGCCAGCCTGATATATTTGACAAAAAACAGATTGAGCGTTGCAGAAATTGCCCCGTTTATTAACCGAAGCACGCCTTCGCCCACCAGACCGCCAAGCTTCACCGCAAGCTTTGCCACCTCCAGCGCGGCGTTTGCCACGCCGATTGCCACATAAACTCCCGCCTTTGCCACCTCATAGGCTGCAATTTCCAAACCCTTGCCGATAAAAATATGGAATTGCCACCATCTGGCTCTATCGATTGCTCTTTTACAGTCCTGAATTTTATTGTCCAGAGTCCGTATTTGGCTGTGAAGCTCGTTTACATGCCTTTGCGCCTGCGTGAGCTGCCCTTGCGCCTTATTGACCTTTTCCCGCAGTCTTCTGATGGCCTCCTCAATTCCCGCCTGAGCCTTCTTTAGCTGCTTTTCCAGCCCTGTACAATCAATGACAAGCTCCACCCGAAAATTCATAGCCGAAAAGTCCGCGTAGGAAGCCTTTAAACAAAAGGAAGCGTTTATCAGTCCGCCAAGACTGAGTCTGGTTTCCACACTGATGGTTTTTCCCGCATAATAAACCTTTGCGGCGACCTCAAAAAATCTAAACAGCGCTATTTTACAATCTATATAAAAGCTACAGTCCCTTTTTCCCGCCCGAAGGAAAAACACCGCCCCCGTGGGCCTTATTACCGCCGACTGCTTTCCGGAAGAAACGGGAGCATTTTCCATCAAAAGCCACAACAGACTGTCCGGAGGAAAGTACTGAAGCGGATTATCCTGCGGGGAAAGCCCCGAAGGACCGATGCTCAAAATACCCAAATCTATCCTGTCAATGCTCGCATAGGCAATCACACCGTCCGATTCCGATATGGAAAACAGCGTCCGCACCGTAAATCTTTTAAACAGCGTAATACTGCCGCATAGAAAGACGCCCCTTTTCATGGTATAATCGCCCAGTCTTGTATCCACCATAGAGTAATAAAACTGCGCCTGAAGATTCAGCCTGCCCTGAGAGCTTATGTAGTAATGCCGCATTCTGCTTTTATCCGTCAGCACAATGCTTTCTTCTTCCGTAATATGCGGTATTCTCTCCAGAGAAACGTTCTCTCTGCTCACCGTAAACGCATCGGACTTTACAAGGGCGTTAAACTGATTCACTACATTTTGAACCACCTGAGTATTCTTCACATCATCCGTACCGGAAATCTTTATCGTCTTGCCCGCAGCAGCGGCAAGAGGTATTCCCGAAAGTGCGATAAAATCAAGCGAATCCGCAAATGTCACATGTGTTCCGAATATATTTTTGATAAGCTTAGGCAGCGTAATATCGGTGATTGCCGCAGATATAAAATCCAAGTTCACTGCTCCCGGCAGCACGGCCACTCCGATTGCCCCAAACGCCTTGATTTCCCCAATATACAAATTGGAAAACATACGAAAGGACATACTGCCCATTCCTACTCCTATGGCAAGAGTTGTGTCTCCGATACGAAAATTTTTGTATATGGTCGCAGGCTTTTTCATTTTGGCAAACGCCTCCAGCATAAAGCCCTGCGTACCCACCGCCGCCTCCACCTTAAAGAGCAGGTCCGGTACAAGGGAAAAGCGAAAAGCGCCCGCCAGTCTCATGGTTACGCCTGCTTTACACTCCACACCGAAATACAGCTCCTCCGCGCTCATGGCGCTGCCGGAGATAACCGGAAGCATAGCGTAGCCCGCAAACCCCTGACTTCCCATTCCCATAAGCAGGGAAAGCTGCATCTGTCGAATGCCGAATGCCGTGTAAAAAAATTTACCGATTATATCCTTATCCTTATCATAGGAAAATTTCCCGCAAAACAACACGTCGCAATCATTCAAAACAGCAGGATAGCGGAATTCTTCCGACTCCCCAAGCACCGCATTTGTCAAAAAGGGGAGCGAAGCTCCCCTTCCCCTTCTGGCATAGAGATATATCTGCTGTATACCGAATACACCTGCCGCCTTGGTGATGTAATAGCTCAATGTTCCACGCTCTGCCGTCTTGTCCGCCTTGATACTCATCAGACAGGCAAACGTATTATTTATCCAGACAATTCCCAGACGATTGCTCCCATTTTTAAGCCATAGCATACTCTGTCCGTTTTCATAAGAAAACGCAAGCTCCTCCGGAAGCAGACCCGCCATTTCTTTTAAACAATCGCTTAATTTTGCACCTGCATTTTTGTTTATCCGGGAAATCACCTCCTCCGGTCTGACCGAAGACGTATTCACCTTACCACATACCACAAGACCGTTTCCCACATATCCCATCGCCAGCTTTGCCGGCATGGCAAGCACGCTTCCCTCCACCTGCAGCTGTACAGATACTTCTCTACCTCCCATAGCGCTTAACCCTTGTCGGAATCATCTGCCGCGGCGGCAATCCCAAGATAGGTGTCCATATTCACAATGGACATCTTGTTTAAAATAATCTCCCTTGTAGTGTTCCACACGGCGACTCCCAAATGGTCAACGGTTATAATGCTGCTTAACGCCTCCGGAATCAGGCCCGTCGTGATGATATTCACATTGAAGGCATACTCTATAATCTTTTTGCCTTCGCCCTGCGTGGTATCCACATAGAAGTACAGCATTTTAAGCTGGAAGGTAATCTTAGATATATCGCTGGCGCCAGGGTCCTTTGCATCCTTAGCCGCACTGTTTAAGGCGTCCTCAAGCGCCTTTGTGTCCGTATCCCTGCCTGCCATTTTCTTAATGTCATCAATGAGCTCCTGAAGCGTTACCACCGGCGCGTCACCCTGATTTACGGGGATGACGAGAAAACGTATACCCTTTTCGTCCTTAGACAGCATAGCCGTTATTTTTGATTTGAACAGTGTAAAATCCACTGCCAGCGCCGCATTTAAGCTTGCGGCTTGTGTTGTTTCTGCCATATTTTCATCCTCCAATCCTTTTTTCAACATTTCTGTTGCCGGCATTTGTATGTTGTAAGCCCATTATAATAAACGCTCCCCATTTAATTAACTTGCATATATGTAAATTTATATATGCTTACATGAACTCTTACGCTAGCGCCTATGTGCGGTAAAGAAGCAAGAAACCGAAAACAAGAGATAGACCGCCAGAACCGCGAAAAGCCCGCAAAATAGCAAATTGACATTTCAGCTTGACTGATATATACTTTTCGCATCGGTATGAAAAATATGATTTTTAAGAGGTAGATTAAATGTCTATGCCAAAGGGAAAGCATATATTTGGAACAGTAAAAGTCGGTGAACGAGGACAAATTGTAATCCCTAAAGAAGCAAGAGAAATATTTGATATTACCGTTTCTTTTCGCTCCAACATATCGGGGATATAATCATTTAACACAAGTAATGAGTGCTTTAGGACATCCAAAAGCGCCATTGCATATTCTCTATAATAGTTGGCTGGTTCTGTTGGGTATTAGTATACTTTTATGCAATTTCAAGCTCTATCCAGTTATTGCAGAAAAGTCCAGTTCAATAGTTATAATGCTTTTGCTATAATATGAGCATATATAAATCACAAGATGGAAGAGAAAAGTCACTTGCGTTATATGACAGGCAACTATTAAAACTGAATATGCCGTTTTTGGATATTTACGTAAAAAAATCCGGTTACATGGCATTAAAAAGTATTTATGAGAGGGAGACAAAATGAAAGAAATTTTAACAGAACGTCAAAATTTATTTGAACCGAATGTATATATTACTATGTGTGTTGAACTAACAGGAAAAATATGCCCGCACCAACTGACTGCTGCAATAAAAGAAGCATATAAAGCAAATGAGGCTACTATGTCAAGAATTGTTTTGGAACATGGCACTGCTTATTATGAGAAATTATCCGTTTCCGGCTGCAAAACAATGATTACCGACAAAAACTGGATAGAGCTGGTCAGGGAAAATGAAAAATTGCCATTTGAAATAGACAAGGGGGAATTAGTCAGAACCTTTATTATTCCGGCAGATACTGACACCCAAATTATGATTATGGCACATCATCTAGCAGGCGACGGTAAATCAATAATCTATTTGATTAAAGATATTATGAATGCCTTAGCCCAAAAAACGCTTACCTATAAACCGCTTGTCCTGCTTAAAAAAAATTTTTTTGGGAACACAAGGTTATCTGTGCCTGCAAAATTGTATGCCCATTACTGCAAGCGTAAGTGGAAAAATTGCTTTTTTACATGGCAGGACTACTATAATTTACATAATAAGTATTGGGAAACAGCTTGTTCCGATATACAATATAAAACGCTGTCTATTTCTGAAACGGAGCAAATCATAGAAGAAGCAAAGCAAATTGGCTGCTCTGTGAACAGCTATCTTGTAACAATGTTTTTACAGAAGTATCAGAAGAAATGTGAAGTCGGAATACCTGTCAGCATACGGGAAAGCAAAAATGAAGCCATGTCAAATCTCACTTCCGGCATTAGGATAAAGCACCTGTTTGATGCGGAAAAAACTTTTGCCGAAAATGCGATGCAGGTAGATGCAAAGATCAAATCGAAATTACAAAGTGCGCGTGTTTTTGCATTGCAATTCCTTGCTGAACTTCCGATGACATTGATAGATGCTGTTTTGCTCAATACACATGATTGTTATTCTGACCGATTAGCAAAACAAACTGCAAAAATTATGGGCTATATTGGAAAAACAAGAGACTTAGGTATCACGAATTTAACAGTGATAGACATTCCTGTTCTTTATGGGAGCTATAAAATTAACAATATAATTTTTGTTCCCCCCGCAGTTTCTTATGCCCATAATATAATCGGCGTTTCAACTGTTAATGGAAAAATGACATTTTCATTTCATAATATGGTTAGGCATTATGAAATACCTTCTCAAAATGGGTTGGGATAAAAGCGGGATAACCTTAATGAATGCAACAGAATGGATGCGTTGTCCGGTTTGCGGGAACAAAACGAGGTTACAAATACGGGAAGATACAGAACGGAAGAACTTTCCTGCTTACACTTTGCTATCCAAAGTGTAAGCAGGAAAGTTTGATTGAGACAAAGAATTTACAAGTATCAGTTGTTAAAAGAATTTGCCCTTACAAGCCGAAACAAGGGCAAGTTTTTGTCTAAATACAAAACTATTTTTTCGGTAGGTAATAAGCTCTCGGCGTTTGAGAGCGCACAGAATACCCTTTACAGGTATCATGAGAAATGTTCCAAGTGGGATGAAGCCTACGGAGAAAAAGCCACTTCAAAGGCTGAAAACATGCATGAAAAGATACAGAGGTATAGAAAAAGGGCTGATAAGCAAAACACCATACAGACTTATAGGGGCAGAAATAAAGGGGCGAGATAATCGCCCCTGTCACAAAAATAGCCTTAGCCACACATAAGTGGCTAAGGCTATTTAAAATACATAGTATGCGTAAAGCTGAAAGTTTCGAGTGTGTCATAACTGTTGGAAGTTGTAGGATACTTGTTATTATTTTATTTTTTTGACATACAATCTGTCTGTTCCATTACCATAATTAACAATATCCTTAAGATAACGATATCCATACTTTTCATATAAACCTACATGCTCTGACGGGATATATGTTCTATCAAATCCATTTTCTTTTGCATATTCATTCGCAAAAGCAATCATCTTTTCACTGATTCTATGTCCACGATATTCTTCCGTAACGAACACACTTGATATCCAGAGGAATATCTCTGGTAATGGATAATAGTCCGTTTTCATAATAGATGCCATTCCTACGCCCTCACCGTCTATCATTGCCACGAACATCGTCTCCCAATCACTAAAGCCCCAGTTATGAAGCATCCACAAGGTATGTTCTTTGACATCTTCCCAAGAGAAATTCTCAACAAACTTCAACAGCCTATCTGCTAATTCCGTGTCCTTTTCAACTTTTTTTAATCTCAAAATCCTCCGTACGGAAATCTTCTTTGAAAAATCCAAAATGTCGCTCTACTTTCCTTACCGTTTCTTCAACTGTACTTTTGGGAGTTCTTTCAATCCAACAATAGTCGCTATCCTTGATAGCATTATAGTAATTCTCATTAAGACTTTTCAAAGTTTCATTACATACTACCTTTGCTTTCTCAGGCTCAGAAGCACTATTTATAAAGTTGTTAAAATCCTGATGGTCTGGGCGATTACAGTAATCATCAATAATGTTCGAAGGTTCTTTTATTAAAAAGACTATTCTGGAAGCATCTGTGAATTGTTCAGCTTGTTCCATTGTCAAATGACAGTCGCACAATACGATTTGATTTTGTGAAAGACGAACCAAATCCAATAATACAAAATCCAATTGTTCTCTTGTATTTTCAATCAGCCATTTTTTGTATTCCTCTACTGTACGCCCGAAAAACTCATCTACATCTTTAAAGACCCTGTTCATTGATGGTTGAAACACAGCATTTGAAATTTTTTGATGTTTTGCAAACAGCTCATCAATATCATAAACTAAAAAATTATGTCGCTTCGCCAACTCTCGTGAGATTGTTGTCTTTCCTCCACAAGCTGTTCCGGTTATAAAATAAACATTTTTTAAGTACTCTTTGACTACATTATCTTGAAATATCATTACAAAATCTCCTTTATTAAATAGTTTTTAGAATCCTGCTTGTACATAAAACTATTTAACACAGTTCCATGCACTTAGATATTTCTTAATCTTAAAAACATCATCATATTTTGTCACCTCCACAGAAATTGAAATTTCATTTCCCATTGTACCACACATACTCCCTGCATTCAACTTGTTTTTTCTAAAGTATTTATAATATATTATGTTCATTCAATCGCTACTCTTTTCTGCAAAATCTAAAAAGCATTTCAATCTGTTCACACTGTCCATTCATATTGTGCTATAATGTGTTATGCGATTTTGCTTCCCTTATTTTTTCCCTTATCAGGGTCCGTAACGCCCTATGGTAAGGTATAATACAAGGGAAACGAAATAACCGCTGACATAAAAAACGACACTACTATACGGGCAAAATTTTTTACGCTTCTTTTACTTCTTTATCGCACATGAGCAAGCGCCTATGCCGGAAATATTCTCCTTACATATAATTTCCATTGCTTCCCCATTGTTTTGTATGTATAATAAGTATAATATGTAATATGACTTATACCTAAAATTCCCATCTTAAGTCTTGTGATTTTCAGGCGGATTCTCTGCGTATCCGCTTTGTTTATGACGGTAAAAATTTTTGAAAGAGAAATATTTAACAACAGGCTGAACATGAAAACATCATTTAACAAGTTATGGACATATCTGAATAGCAGAAGGATTACCAAAAAAGAATTTAAAGAAATAACAGGTTTTGACGACGGCACCATGCAGAGACTGGAACACAATGACGATATGCTCCGCATAGACGTTATTGATAGAATCTGCCGATGCTTAGGCTGTACCCTGTCCGATATTATGGATACCGAATAACGCCATCGGCAAAATAACGTTCTATTTCTTCATAATTATTCATTTTTTGCGCATGGTCAAAGCAGTAACAAAATGCATCGTTCCATTCTTTGACCGTGTAATTCTCCAACGGAATACCTCTCAATAGCATAAACCTGTTTTTTTCCGATATTAAAAGCGGGATATCCGATATATATTCGACGCCGGCTTTCCTGCGTACTTCCTCCAATAATTCCATCCTTCTACTTCCTTTCCCTCTTTATAAATATTCGTAATACATGTTTCCTCCTATATTAATTTTTTGTAGCTGCTACCTTTTATCTCCAAATTACACATGTGTAAGTTACAAAATATTAAATAATATTTTATTATAGTAAACAAAAGTACAAAGGAGGAATTTATATGATAACATTTGAACCATTATGGTCTTTTTTAAAAAGTAAAAATATCACTATTTATAATCTGGAGTACGACTTCGGTCTCAATCCCGCCGAAATAAGCAGGCTGAAAAATAATCACAATTTTACATTACGCAAAATCAATTCTTATTGTGAATTATTTCGCTGCAGCATTACCGATATTATTGCCTATGTTCCCGATTCACCCAATAACGGCCCGTAATGCGCCGTCCTGCGCTTTACCGCTCCCAAGCGGGCTTTCTCTCAAAGCCCACATGATATGTAACCTTTTCCATGGTAATTTCATGCTCGCCCGCCATATAGCGGCCGACGGAAATATCCCTTCCGATAATAACTCCCTTCGGGTAATCATTCAGGCAGTGGTTCAACAGCATTATCTGTTGTTCCTTTTCCCTCTCCGAAAGAGGGCTGCCCGGATTGATGCCTCCTATGGGAACCAGCTTAACATAACGAATGTCCGCCAACGCCGTTTTCTTTTTTTCACTCATTGTCTCCTTACCGCTCATACTTTTTCCTCAACTCCCTTAGCCGGCTTTCTGTCTCCGGCCGCTGACCTTACTTCCGGATAAAACGGTTCTTTGCTATATTCCGCTCTTTTCCTGAAAATCACGCCACCAATCTCAATACACTGCTTTAATGCTGCCGCGGCGGCCTTTTGCGCTGCTTCCAGCGCCTGATATTTTACCTCTCCGGAACCGTATTTCTGTGCCCTGCCATCCTTAAACGAAAGCAGCCGGAATAAATCAGATACACCATCCTTTTTTTCCTCTCCTATGTCTACAATCATTTGTATAATACCCTCCGCCTGAGCATTGAAATTGTTCCAGCTTGCCGCCGCCCTCTCAAATTCCGCCGTAATCTTGTCCGTTTTATCTTGTTTGGACTCGTTTGCCGTCAGCCGTGTCATTGCCGCCCTGTAAATATTTTGCTGTATCTTAGCCGTCTCCCGCAGCTGTGTCATACAAGCATGAAAATAATTTCGCGCCGCCTCTTGCCGTATCTCGATTTCGGCAATCTCCCTGCGAAACGCTTTTCTTTTTTCGGCATATATACGATCTGCTTCCGTCAGCTCCGAACCGTCTTCGTTTTTTAAGATAGTGCCCGTCACCGTTGGCGTCAGATTTGCGGCCATAATATCCAACACTCTTGCCAGCCCCTCCGGTATGCCATGATTAACGGCTCTGATATCCACATGATATTTTGCGGAATAATCGGAGCTTCTGGTGTTCTCCCTGTGCGAGCTCACATTACCGCTTATATTGACCCTTGCCGGACCGAAACCCAATCCTCCGGATGCTCCCGTGCCGATTTGCGCCGCCCTATTCGTTTTCTCGCTCTGTCTGACCTCCATATCGAATATAAGGTTTACCTCATCCAGCTGTAGACCGGGAAGGGGCACAATTGACAGCATAGGTACATCCACCCGCATTTCATTTAAGCTGCATGTGCCCTCCTCGTCCACACTCTGCGTCTGATAGGCGAAAGCCGCGTTCCTCACCCTTCCGCTTCCGTCAAAGCCCACCTTATCGATAAATTCGGCCGTCGCCTCGGCAAGCATAATGCTTGCCGAGGCCGCCGCGGTCAGCGGCGTGCCTATAAGCATCCCCATATCAATCCCTGCAAA
>CAMNSZ010000022.1 GCA_946557105.1 uncultured Lachnospiraceae bacterium
TGTTTGTAAGGTATGAAAAGGAAAATTCCGCAGTCGTCGGCATTGTGGGAATGTGTATAACTGGCTGTCTTATGGAGTTGTGGGTAACTCTGTTTGCAGGACGTGGGAAAGCTGCACTTTAGCTTTTCCATGTGCTGTGAACAGAGTTATCCATGACGGAATAGCCTGTTATGCACATTTCCATAATGCTTGTCTTTTGGTTTTTGCTTCGGAATAGTGTGGTGCTGGCGGTCTATCTCTTGTTTTCGGTTGCTTGCTTCTTTACCGTACATGAGCATTCGTCCACGGCTTCCGGCTCTCCGCTGGTCGCTCTGATAATTGTTTCATAAGGCACAAGGTTAGGATTCCCCATGTGAAAGCACCTCCATTTCTTTGTGCAGAAGTTGTAAAGTCCTGCGGATTTGATACCCGGTCGTACTCCGGCAGCGTCCGTACATTTCCCCGATTTCTTGCTGTGTGTAATGCCCAAAAAAGTAAAGGAAGATGATTTCCCGGTTCTTCTCCGGCAAAGATAATAGGGCGGCGGCAAGCTCCCCATTCGTGAGGATAACTGTCTGACCGCATATTGTAATGGGGTATTCTTCATAGGGTTCTTCAAAATATTCGTCTTTTGTGCCGCCTGTGCTGGTCACGCCATGCTGTAATAGCTGCATTGCGGATAACAATTTTGCAAAAGCCGTGAAACGTATGCATGATGTGTTCCTTGTATGTTTCCGTGCAAGGCATAGAAAATTCCCCCTTTCTCCCACATGGGGTATTGCATAGTTTACGGTTGCATTTATAATTCAAAGGTCAATGGCTCTTTAAGCTGTTGCCCTTTGAGTATCTAAAAAAGCATTCATAACATTAGCCAATTTGGGGGAAGATGTTACATTTATTTCATGCCCAACATTATCAATCAAACATAATTTGGCGGTGAAAATATTTTTTGCCAGTGCCTTTGCTACTTTAACATTAGCCAAATCATGCTTCCCGCAAATAATCAAAGCCGGACACAATATATTTCTTAAATCCTGCTCAAAATCTAATTCCAACATTGAACTGGTTAGGTGAATCATATCTTGTTTCTTTATGCCGCTTCCCAAAAAAGATTTTTCCGGCATGACACGGAATAAAATATTTTGAAATTTTAAAAGCAGCCTTGGCATTTTGTATTGTGGTGCAATCAATATCAAAGATTGAACTTTTTCAGCATGGTTAATGCAATAGTTTAATGCCAAAACCGCACCTAATGAAATGCCGCAAATCGTTACAGGTTCGGAAAACTTATCAACATATTCTTCAATGGAAAGATATATATTTTTGTATGCTATCGCTCTGTCCGTACTGAAATTAAACAAGTTAGGGCAGTATGCTTTTATATCTTTAGGCAGGCATGAAATTGTTTCACTCCAGCTTGAGGGGGATTGCCCTAACCCATGTAAAAAAACTACATTCATTTCCAGTTTTATACCTCCATGTTTTTTATTTGATAACGCAAACTTGTCCATGCCAGCATTGCAGTCAAAAAAATCACTGCAAGAATGATTATAAGGACAAAACGGGTAAAAAGTGTCATAGCGATAACCTGACATAAAACTGATACAACAATACATGCTGAAATAATGGTAACAATCGTAGATTTCTTTCTAAATCCAAACCAAAGGGAAATAATCCCTAATAGTCCAGCTGATAAAGAATAGCAGAGCATAGACGATATACAATTCAATATCAGACCTATATCTATCGTATCCGGGCATAGTGGGAATAAACTTTCAGTAACCAAAAAAATAGTTAATGATATGCCGTTGCATAGCAGCATGGAAATAACTGTATAGGAAAATACGGTGATTATTTTTGTATCTATTATTTTCTTTCTGTCAACAGGATAGGAAAACAACATGACTGCCCTTTTTCCTGCATATTCCTCAACGATAAATTTTGAAGCCATAGCAGCAGACATAATTGAAAAGACTGCCATGCTGACAATATTATCCAGTCCTACGATAAAATCATATGACATAAACATTTCTGCGTCTGTATCGGCTGCGTCCATTCGGGGGATTGCTGCCAGCAGATATAAAAAACTTAATATTACAACAGTGATGATGCTAACAGCTATATGGTATGGTTTCAAACTGTTTCTTTTTAATTCTAATCGAGTTAATTTATTCATTTACTTTTCCTCCATTTACAATCTGCATAAAATAATCTTCAAGTCCTGCTGGATCGTTTTCTCTAATTTTCGCCGGACTTATTTCCTGCACCACGATTCCGTCAACGATAAAACCTATTCTATCCGCAATTTGTTCTATTTCTGACAGTATGTGGCTTGATAGTAAAATGGTAATGCCTTTCTGTTTTGCAAGGCATAAAAAAAGCTCTCTCATTTCTTTAATGCCAACAGGGTCAAGACCATTTACTGGCTCGTCCAAAATCAATAATTCCGGCTTATGTGCCAATGCCCTTGCAATACCCAAACGTTGGCGCATACCTAAAGAGAATGTAGAAACAGGCTGTGTTCCGACATTTACTAAACCTACCATTTTTAAAATTTCTTCAATGTTTGTATCGTCCTCTCCCATATATTCAAGATGTATCTGTAGGTTGCTGACAGCAGAGAGATGTTCATAAAAAACCGGCGTTTCAACCAAACTGCCTGTACGGCGTAATACTTCCAGATTATTTTCGGCAGGGTTAAGACCTAATACCGCAACTTCTCCTGTTGTCGGTTTCAATAAGCCCAACAGCATTTTTATAACTGTTGTTTTCCCTGCGCCGTTTTTCCCTACAAAGCCGTATATAGTGCCTTTCTCGACAGATATATTGCAACCTCGTATGACTTCTGTTCCGCTAAAAGTTTTTGTGAGCTGCTTTGTTGATACAGCTAATTCATTGCTCATAATTATCCTCCTTTTCATACCGACTAATTGTATGTATGTGGTGAAAACTAAAACTGCCCGTAAAAAGGCGGTTTTATTTTTTTCTGATTAGCTTTCGCCCATGTTTTGCAGTGTTTTCTTTACAGTTTCCATGATTTCATCATCAATCAGCGGAAGCCCCATTTTATCAAATATTTCTTTGATAAATATAAATTTATGATATATTTCTTCTGGAGTTGCCGGGTAAATTGATGGTGTTAGCCATAAATCAAACAAAGGTATCAATTCAGATAGTTCCTTGGCATAGTCCGTATGGATAGAACCGTCCTTGTTGCCCTCTGTGAGAAGTTCCAGCCAAAACGGACTAAGTACCTGTCTGTTAGATTCAATTATCCCAGCCAATATGCGTGGATTTTTCAGAATAGGCATTGCCTGTAATGAAAGATTTACCCTTTCCTTGTCCGACTGGTTTAAGGACATTGCCATTTTCATTTTCTGTAGTCCGTTCAAATCCTCTTGGTTTTTCACTGTATCAAATGGATTATTTTCACGGAACATTTTGTTCGTTAAAGCGTCCATAATTTCTTCTTTTGACTTAAAATGATGATAGATTGCCCCCCTTGTAAGTCCACCCAGTTCATCTACAATATCCTGAATGGTAGTGTTGTCATATCCCTTTGTAAGAAAAAGCCGCTGCGATACCTCTAATATTTTTTCTACTGTTATTTCGGGATATTTGTTACGAGCCATATTCAAATCACCTCCATACATTTATCCGGTATGTATAAGTATAGCTATGATATAGTCTTTTGTCAAGATAGAGGGATATAAAACTATAAATATCAATCAGATATAAAGAATGAGAGGGATTCCATAATGCTTGTCTTTTGGTCTTTGATATTTTGGGTTCGGAATAGTGTGGTGCTGGCGGTCTATCTCTTGTTTTCGGTTGCTTGCTTCTTTACCGTACATGAGCATTTTATTTCATACACTATTTATACACTGTAATCTATCAGTTCAGAATATCCTTTCACTGTGTTCCAACTGCTCCAACACTTTCTCATAATACTGCCGCTGATACAGCAACCGCTCCGCGATCATCTGTCTGGCAGTCTCTGTACCGGACTTCTCTCCAAGCCGCCACTTGATCCAGTCCAGCTTCTCATAAAGCCATTTGCGCTTATCCTCTATCTTAAGATTACGAAAGCCTGCATACTCCATTGCTTCATAGATCCGATAGGCGTCGAAGCGGTCTACGTCATCCGCATCCTTGATGCTACAAGCAAAAGGTGTTTTCTCCCCTGAAAAGTCAGCCTTTCCGTCTACATGGATTGCAATGCCATAGCAAATCTCTTGTACTCGCTCCTTGCCCAAATCAAGCCGTTCCAAGAAAGGTCTGACCAGCCGAGCCGACAGCCGTCCGTGTTCCTGCCATCCTCCCCAGCTTCCCTCCTCCGTCTCAAGCGGCAGACTGTATCCCACATCATGCAAAAGCCCGCCGATGATCAGCCCCTCCTCATCCAGACCCTCTTTGCGGGCAATCTCTCCGGCAGCATAAGCCACCCGATAGGAATGCTGCAAGCGATACTCCCCATCGGCAGGATGTTCCTTAAAAAAGACACTGTTATCAAACTGCTCTTTCAAAAAGATTTCTGTTTTTTGGATATTTGTCATGCTCTTTTTCCTCCTCAAATTCATTACATCAATTAACCTGTTGCTCCAGAAGAAAAAATAAAAGAACTTCAACAAAATATGCTGCCCTATTTATAACTACATAAATTATAAAAGGAGGCATCGTCATGTTGAAGTTCTATATCAAATGGCAACTTTTAAAGATTTTATTTTAACGGTTATATCATCGCCTACGATCTGTATCGTCGCTATGCACCGCCGAAAGACGACATGGCGGAATACCACGCCGACCAATTTTGAGATTATCACCATCAATCTAGGAACCTTTTCATGTTCCATTCTACCATCCCCTGTAAAAAAGCTGCCAATGCCGCAATCATCCCTGCTTTTTAGCCTGCTTTGCAGCCAAAGCCTTCTCCGTAGGTCTTACCATAATCAGACAGATAAGAAGAGCTACAATATACAGCGCTATAGTGGCGTACAGTACATATTGATATCCGGTCGGGTTAACCGTCAACACTTCAACGGTTCCGTCAGCCAATTTATGCTCAATTTCAACAGGTGTGCCAAAGGTCTTTACAATCCATGACGCCATCTGATTACCCGTCAGACCTGCAAACGCCCATGCCGACAAAGTAATTCCGTGAATCGCACTGATGCTCCCCATTCCGTAGTGGTCGGAAAGCAAGGTAGGCACATTGGAGAAGCCTCCGCCATATCCTGCGTTTACAACAAAAATCAAAGCTAATACCAAAACAGTTAAGAGCATATTTCCCTCACCGTTCTTGATGCCTCCCGTCAAAAGTACTATTCCCGTAAATACAATGGAAAGAATAAAGATAAGCTTGTAAATGGTATTTCTGTCCTTCATGGTGTCCGCCCATGCGGAAAAGCCAAGACGTCCGCCCGCATTAAAGATTGCTGATACCGTGGAAATAACTCCCACCATACCGGCAAGCCCGATACATTTTACAATCATCTTCTCTTGAGAAATCAGGGCAAGTCCGCAGGTAATATTTATGTAGAACATCAGCCAGATACCGATATAGTTGGCAATCGGCTTTGTCTTGATAACAGCCATAATCCCCTGACTCTTGTCCTTGGTCTTTGGCTCATGCCACCCTTCCGGCTTTTTGAGCAGAAGATGTCCTGCAAACATCATCACAAAATACACTGCCGCCAGAATAAAGAACATTTTATAGATACCGCCCTCACCCAGATTATCGAGCATACCCTGCATAATAGGGCTTGCAATCGCCTTTGCTGCTCCAAAGCCCGCAACGGCAAGACCTGTGGCAAGACCCTTTCTGTCTTCAAACCAAAGCATCAATGTCTTAACGGGTGACAAATATCCTGTACCCAGACCGATACCCATGATAAAGCCATAGCATACATAAATACCCACCAGCGCCAGAACGCTTCCCTTATTTGCACCGCCATAATAAATAAAGAAGCCCGTTCCCGCCATACCTGCCGCAAAACAGATTGCCGCAATCAGCGAAGACTTATGAATATCCTTCTCTACAACATTTCCAAGGAACGCCGCAGACATACCAAGGAAAAAGATTGCAAAGCTGAACGCCCACTCGGTCGCTCCCTTTGAGAACCCGATATAATCGGCTATCTCCTGACTGAAAATCGACCAACAATAAACCGTACCTATGCTGCAATGAAGCAGCAATGCAGGAATCGCTGCACGAACCCACTTGTTACTGCGCCATCCCGACGCCTTTTTTACATTTTCTTCTCCCATTTCCGTTCTCCTATTTATTTTTCTTATCAACTTGTGCCGCTCTGCTTTTATATTTTTCACAGGCTGAAAACAAACATTTATATTATACACCTATACCTTTTTTGTTTCAACCAAAAAAATTTTGCAAAATAAATGGACCTTAAACGAAATCTCTTACAAGAAAATTTGACACAAACCTTCAAAAAACGACCGGTTATAACACCGGTCTGAAAAGCTCTCAATCCTTCGTTAGTATGGGCATTTGCAACGTTTTCAATACCCCTCTCTAAATAAGTCTTGTAAAAAAATTAGGAGAAAATGAATTTTTTTGAAAATTGGGGTTGACAAATGTCAAATTATAATGTATATTGTGGTTACACGGTTGAGATACCGTGTCGCTTATAAGTGGATTTCCGGAAAAAAATTCCCCTTTTACACAATTAAAGTGCCTTCAGGTTTCCCCCTGAAGGCGCTTTAATTGTATTATAATAGTTTTAAACGGCGTAAACTTATTTTTCAACTTAGTACTCCTTAAATTTTCCCACAAAATCCGTTCCCGTCTCACTGCGCATTTTGGATACATAAGGAATGGGATTCTCCTCCATTTTCACCATAATTTCAAAAGCAGAAAGCAAAAGCTTCTCTCTGTGATAACGATTCATATCCATAGGTCTGTCCATATAAGCCTTAAAATGATCTACCTGCCACACCAGTATATCGGCAACGGTATACCCTTCCACCTTATGCTTACACAAAAATTTGCCATAATCATGGTAATAAGCCAGTTCCTGAAGAACGCCTCCCGATTTCTCTATTTGGCTCCACAGATGTTCCGCATACTCCTGCGTTTCACCCGCCTGCTCCGCCAAAGCATAAATATAACTCCGCAAGGTTTTCAACGCATTTTCAAGCTGCTCCTTCTGTATCCTTTGTAATTCTTTGCTCTCCAAATCCATATTCCTTTCTCCTTCTCCGACGCACATAGAATCGAATGTTGAAACATATCCTTCTTTTCATATTGTATTGTACCATAACAAAAACCACACAACAATGTACCTTATAAATTGTAAAAATTATTACAAAAATTTTGAATTTTACCTTGCTAAATGCCCGATACCTATGATATAATACATTTCGTCAGTTGATTTGACTGACCAAATATTTATAGGGGAATAGTACAGCGGTAGTGCGGCGGTCTCCAAAACCGTTAACGGGGGTTCGATTCCCTCTTCCCCTGCTAAAAAGCCTTGGTTTTCCAAGGCTTTTTTAAGTTATATGGGCGCATACCTATAACTTCGTAACATCAATTCTATCTCCAACCATAATTGCATGTTACGGCTTACAAGTTGCCCTATTAAGGGCAATTTCAAAAATTCTTTTGTCCGGCTTGACTACTCCTTCTTCTGCCGAAGCGATGACCAAATTAATATACTGTAAAATTCCAAACTCTTTTAGTCTTTTTTCCGTACCGGATTCTTGATTTGCAATGACCCCTATGTTACATTTTTCACTTAATTTCCTTAAACACTCTTCAGCTTCGCAATATAGAATTTCGTCTTGTCTGATAAACATATTCATTAGGATACATTTGCTGCTTCAGCAACAATTTTCATTCTTTCTTCATAAACTTTGCTTTCATCTACTAATGTTGGTCCAACATCAAAAAATATCCATTTAATATTCTCCATAATAATTCCCCATGTCGGGACATTTTTCACACCATTCCTTAAAATAAATAGTCAATTACGTCCTGCAGATTTTTCACCCCCACAAGCTTGATTTTACCTTTCTTTCTGTCTTCTCCTACACAGACATAAGGCAAAATACAAACTTCAAAGCCCAGCTTCTCCGCCTCTGCTACACGCTGCTTTGCCATGCTGACCGCGCGCACCTCCCCGCTCAGACCCACTTCTCCGAAAGCAATAAGCTTAGAATCAAGGGCCTGATTACGAAAACTGGAAAGCAGCGCAAGTACAATGCCCAAATCAATTGCCGGCTCCACTATTTTCATGCCGCCGGTAATGTTTACATAAGCGTCGCAGCCCGACAGTTGAATGCCCGAGCGCTTCTCCAACACAGCCATCAAAAGATTTACTCTGTTAAAGTCCGTTCCCGTGGTCTGCCTTCTGGGAATTCCGAAATTGCTATGGCACACCAATGCCTGTATCTCTATCAGCAGCGGTCTTGTTCCCTCCATAGAGCACGATACTACGGAGCCGCTTGCATTTTCCGGTCTGCCGTTCAGCATATACTCGGAGGGGTTTTGCACCTCTGTAAGCCCTTGCTCCTTCATTTCAAACACTCCAATCTCATTGGTAGAGCCGAAACGATTTTTTACTCCCCGCAAAATACGGTAGGAAGCATGTCTGTCTCCCTCGAAATAAAGCACCGTATCCACCATATGCTCCAGAACCCTCGGTCCTGCCACCGTTCCTTCCTTTGTTACATGCCCCACAATAAAAACAGAAACCAAAAGTCCCTTGGCAAGCTGCAAAAGCATGGCGGTTGCCTCCCTCACCTGAGAGACGCTTCCCGGAGCAGCCGATACAGTATCACTGTACATAGTCTGGATAGAATCTATCACCACCACCTCGGGCTTTTTCTGTCGTATTGTCTCGGCGATTGCATCCAAACCCGTCTCACATAAAAGAAGCATGTTTTCGGAAAACCTGCCAATGCGGTCCGCACGCATTTTTATCTGAACCTGCGATTCCTCACCCGAAATATAGAGAACCCTATGTCCTGCCTGAGAAATCTGTCTGCACACCTGCAAAAGCAGTGTGGATTTTCCGATACCCGGATCCCCTCCCACCAGAGTGAGCGAACCCTGCACAATACCTCCGCCCAACACTCTGTCCAGCTCGGCAATGCCGGTGAGCAGCTTATCCTCCTTCTGTATAGTGACATCTGCCAGAACACACGGTTCCGCCCTGTCCGTCAAACGCCCGGACTGTCCGCCGTTCCCTTTCAGCCCGGCTTTACTTACCGTCTCCTCCACAAACGTATTCCACTCTCGGCAGCCCGGGCATTGCCCCAGCCACTTAGCGGACTCGTATCCGCAATTCTGACAGTAAAACACCGTCACTGACTTGCCCTTTGCCATAAAAAAACCTCTCTCCAAAAATTTATTTTCTCCGGCGATAAACCGAAGAAGCGCATACATGCGCGTACATGATACCTCGTCAGGATTATTTATAAAGAAAAAGCCCTGACACCGGGAAAGCTTATGCTTCCCGACGCAGGGCTCCCTATTGCTTATGCCTGCACAATTCTTACAGAAACCTCTCCTGCCGCTTCCAGCTCCACACTCAGACTCAGCTTACCGCTCAAATTAGTCTTCATGGTTCCCATACTTTTCCCATCAATGAAAACCTCGTATTCGGTCTCATCCGTAAGTCCTACCGTTATCTGTGAATCCTCGGAGCCTTCCACCACAAATTCAACTCCCGCGCCCGTCTCCTTGAAATTCAAAACACTGGTTCCCGGTACGGACTCATAAAGAAACATACCGTTTTTTTCCAGCTTGGTAATCTCATGGTAGGTCTTTACCTTAAGCAAATCTCCTTCATGCTTAAAGTCCTCCAGCTTAGCCTTCTTTTCCAATTTATGATTGCCGAAACTGATTGCGCCTTCAGCCTCACTGCGGAGCAATTCTTCTACAACTGCCATCTACTTGTCCTCCTGATAGTTTGTAGCTACAGTATAATATAAATCACACTTTTTTTCTACAAATATTTTTTAAAAGGTATATATTTCAGCAAACCGTACGCCTGCTGCCCCTACTCCTTTTTCACCGTAAAGATTACCTGCTCGTTTTTATAACCCGCCGACACTGTATCTCCCGGAATTACCTTCTTTAAAAGAATTTCCTCCGCAAGCGCATCCTCCACCACCGACTGGATTGCTCTCTTTAAAGGTCTTGCACCCATCTTATTATCCGCATATTTTTTCACCAAATGTTCCTTTAGCGCAGGCGTAATGGAAAGCTTAATACCAAGCTGTGCCTCGCATCGCTTATACAGGTTGCCCGACAACAGATTCACTATCTCCTTCATATTGTCATTGTTAAGCTGGTGGAACACAATGATATCGTCAATACGGTTGACAAACTCCGGCTTAAAGCTGCGCTTTACCTCCTCCATAACGCCCGACTTCATTTTCTCATAATCCCTTTTTTCATTGCTCTCGGCTGCAAATCCCAAATTTTTAGGATCCACAATGCGCTGTGCTCCTGCATTGGAGGTCATGATAAGAACAGTATTTTTGAAGCTGACCTTTCTTCCCTTAGAATCCGTAATATGGCCGTCATCCAACACCTGAAGCAGAATATTGAACACATCCGGATGGGCCTTTTCGATTTCATCAAAAAGTACCACTGAATAAGGATTACGACGTACCTTTTCGGATAACTGCCCTCCCTCTTCAAAGCCTACATAACCCGGAGGCGACCCTATCATCTTAGACACCGAATGCCCTTCCATATACTCGGACATGTCCACACGTATCATAGCGTCCTCGGAGCCAAACATTGCCTCCGCAAGAGCCTTGCTAAGCTCGGTTTTTCCCACGCCGGTAGGTCCTAAGAACAGGAATGAACCGATAGGACGGTTCGGATCCTTCAGCCCCACTCTTCCTCTTCGCATTGCCTTTGCCACCGCAGCTACAGCCTCCTTTTGACCGATAACTCTCTTGTGTAGGATACTCTCCAGCTTGAGAAGTCTGGCGCTTTCCTTCTCGGCAAGCTTTTGCACGGGTATCTTGGTCCACATTGCCACCACTTCGGCAATATCATTATCACCGATAGTATATTTCCTGTTGCTCTCTTGATTTTCTTTCCGCTTTATCAGCCGCTCATATTTCTTTATCAGCTGCTCCTGATTCTGCTTAATCTCTGCCGCCTGAGTAAACGCCTCCATCCGAATGGAGCGTTCAATCTGCAAATCCATTTTCTTAATCTGCTCCAAAAGCTCCTTCTGCTTGTCTGGCATATTCATACTGCGCAGTCTGGCGCTTGCCGCCGCCTCGTCAATCAAGTCGATTGCCTTATCGGGAAGATTTCTGTCGTTAATATAACGGTTAGACAATCTGACGGCCGCTTCCACCGCCTCATTTGTTATATTCACCTGATGATGCTCTTCGTATTTTCCCTTGATACCCTCCAATATACGGACAGCTTCCTCCTCGGTAGGCTCCTCCACGCTGACCGGCTGGAAACGTCTCTCCAACGCCGCGTCCTTTTCCACATACTTTCTATACTCTGCTATAGTGGTTGCTCCGATAAGCTGTATCTCTCCTCTCGCCAAAGAAGGTTTCAAAATATTGGAGGCGTCTATTGCACCCTCGGCGCCCCCTGCACCGATAATGGTATGAAGCTCATCCAAAAAGAGGATTACATTGCCGTCCTCAATAACCTCTTTTACCACCTTCTTAATGCGCTCCTCAAATTCCCCTCTATACTTACTGCCCGCTACCATACCGGACAAATCCAGAGTCAAAACACGTTTATTTTGTACTGTAAAGGGTACTTCCCCTGCCACGATACGAAGAGCAAGACCTTCAACCACTGCCGTCTTACCCACGCCGGGCTCTCCTATAAGACACGGGTTATTCTTAGTGCGCCTGCTCAGTATCTGAATGACCCGGCGAATCTCTTCTTCTCTGCCGATTACCGGATCCAGCCTCCCCTCCCTTGCCAAAGCAGTCAAATCTCTGCTGTATTGCTCCAGAGTGGAAGCTTTTCCTTTTCCCGCAGCCTTACGCCCCAAATCCTCTTTGTAAAGATTACCGTCCTGTCCTATAGCCAGCAGAATATCAACATAAATCTTCTGAATATTTGCGCCTATGGTATTCAATAGACGGACCGCTACATTTTCTCCTTCCTTGATTAAAGCCATAAGGAGATGCTCCGTTCCCGTTTCCCTCTGTCCGAAGCGCTCTGCCTGTCTGTGAGCCTCCTCCAAAATTTTCTTGGCACGGGGAGAATAGCCTTCTCTCTCCCTGACCGTAATACCGCTTTCAAAAGCAATCAGCTCTTGAATCATATCCACGACCTGCTTTACCTCAACACCGTTCTCCGCAAGCACTTTTGCGGCAACGCCGCTGTTTTCCTTTAACAGACCAACCAGTATATGCTCCGTTCCCACATATCCCTGCTTAAAGGTCCTTGCACATTTTGCAGCCTGCGCAAGCGCTGCCTGTGCCTTATCCGTAAACTGTGACTGCATTATTTCAGCCCTCCATAATCTTCATATATTTCATCAATCAACGTGTGAATTTCGTCACGGGAAATATTCTTACAGCTGCTCTTTGCAAGTATTACCTGTAATTCCCTTTTTAACTCCTCCAACGTACATATCCTGTCCACGTCTATGGCAATCACGGCGCCTTTTCTCCTGTCAACCTTGACATAGCCCTCCTGCTTTAGAACAGTATATGCCTTATTTACCGTATGCATGTTGATACCTATGGTATCGGCTAACTGGCGGACGCTTGGCAGGGAATCTCCTTCATGAAACTGAGATGTGGCTATTCCCATGATAATTTGATTGCGAAGCTGCAAATATAAAGCTTCATCACTGTTAAAGTCAATCTCAATAATCATGTGCAAGCCTCCTTTTCTTATCCGTCGATTGTTATATTCATATTATAACAGCATAAAGCTACTGTCAACCTCACCTTAAAAAGTTTATAAAAAATACCGGCACTCTGCTCTACACAAAATACCGGCATCTTCTAATATAAACGGCAGCCTAATGCTTCATGCCGAAGCGTTATTCACATAAGCGCCTCGCTTATCCTTCCATCTATAAATCTTCTTCGCCGTTCCAATTCAAAAATTCAAATTCAAATTCATCGTCGTCCTGCATAAAATTCTTTGATTTCCAACCGGGCTTAGGCGTATTGCCTCCCTGTGCGGGCGACGCTCCCATCGGGCGCTGTCCTCCCGCCGTTCTTTGGCCTCCCTGTGCGGGCGACGCTCCCATCGGACGCTGTCCTCCCGCCGGTCTTTGGCCTCCCTGCGCGGGCGACGCTCCCATCGGACGCTGTCCTCCTGCCGGTCTTTGGCCTCCCTGCGCAGAGGATGCCCCCGCAGGGCGTTTCTTTTCGGTTCCCACGGTATGCATTACTCCGCGGCTTCCGCCCTGCGGTCTTTCACCGCCGCGCCTTCTCACCGTGTTTCTCTCAACCTGCGAAAAATATTCGTCATCCGTCATATCCTTAAGCTTAAAAATCAGGAAAGCAATGACTCCCGCCATGGCAACCATTAATATCACCATTATAATAATGGCAATTTTTTGGCTGCTTACTTTTTTATGCTCCTCGTTATACAACTGCTCATTGCTTTTTCCCACATCAAAAATATTCTCTATATCGTACTGCTTATTTGCCTTGTAGTCCATAAGGTACCATTTACCATTCTGGAACTTGGTATCATAGTCCTTGGTTTCAACCGGTTCCTCAGGCTCCGGTTCAACGGGAGGCTCCGTTTCTGCGGGCGGTTCTTCACTGGCTGCCGGAACCAGCTCCCCCGACACCGATACATAATCGGAACGGATAAACCCCGATACCTCCGAGCCGTTGTCTATAAAGTTTACCCTATACCAGACATTGCCGTCCGTACCGGTTGCCTTTCCCGATACCGTCAAAGCCATTCCGCTTTGTACCTTGGTTACCTTCTGGCTGGTCGTCGATGCATTGCTCCTCACATTGACCGCCTGACCGCCTTTTACACTCGCGCTGACCGGATTTAATTCCTCAACCTGTGCCGGCGTTTCCGTGGTGGACGCCGGCAGCGTTGTGGTCGTCGTAGATGTAGCCGGCGGAGTAGAAGTAGTTGTTCCCGGCTCCTTAGTCGGAGGCGTTGTTCCGTCGGTAATATCTATATAATCCGAACGAATGTAACCCAAGGTATCGGAATCTACAAAGACCTGATACCAAATCGTTCCGTCATCCGCCTTCATCTGATGATTGATGGTTACATTTGCATTCTCAAGTGCGCTTCCCAAAACCTCGCTGCTTTTGTTTGCCTCCTTTCGGATATTTACCGTCTTCTTCACCTTGCCCTGACTTTGAGCATGGCTGACTATGGAGAAATGTTCCGTAAAAAGACATAATCCCAATACCGCCAGCATTGTCGCTGCCGCATAAGCAAACCGCCATCCCCAACGTATTTCTTTTGTTCTGCTCATATGCCATCCTTTCCTTTTGTAGCGCTACCCTTGAATTAATTAGTGTGCCTGCCTTCTCTATAGTTAATTATCGCGCATAAATCTTCTTTGACCTTCTCCACCGGACTCCGAGCCGTATCCCTTCTTATCCCGGCGCAGCTGCTCCCGCTGTTGCTCCTCAATATTACGATGAACCGCTATCTCGCATTGTGGGCAGTATCTTCCGCTGCGGATAGGCTGCCTGCATATTTCACAGTGCAAAAAGCTTTTAGACCCTTCCGCTACCTGTATACGTGATTCCCGTAAAAGCCTTCGGATTGTCTTTTGTGAAACTCCGATTGCCGATTCTATTTCCATTGCAGTGGCGCCTCTATGCTGCTCTATATACGCTCTTACCTTCCCATAATCATCATAATCCAAAAAATTACAATTCTCACATTGGTATTCTCCCACACCCTTAAATACCATTACGCCTCCGCACTTTTGGCAAACCTTTGGAATGTGATCCATCAAATCCAATCTATCCATAATTTCCCTCTTTTCATTTATATACACTCATTGCCGAACCGGTTTTTACGCTTCGTCAATCGCTTTTCCAATATCATGTCTCATATATTTGTTGTCAAAGGAAACCCATTCCACCGCCTCATAAGCCTTGGCACGCGCTTCTTTCAGGGTAGCTCCCTTAGCCGTAATACCCAGCACGCGTCCGCCGTTTGTCACAACACGGCCTTTATCGTCAAATTTGCTTCCTGCATGGAAGCAGTAATAATCATCCCTGCCGTCAAATTTCTCCAAGCCTGTTATTTCAAAACCCTTTTCATAAGAAACCGGATACCCCTCCGAGGCAAGCACCACACACACCGCCGCGTTGTCCTCAAACTCCAAATTAATTTTATCGAGAGTTCCATCGATACATGCATCCACCACGTCCATAATATCGTTTTTCATACGGCAGAGCACCACCTGCGCCTCAGGGTCTCCGAATCTTGCATTATATTCCAATACCTTCGGCCCTTCGGGAGTCAACATCAATCCAAAGAAAATAACGCCCTTAAACGCTCTGCCCTCCGCAGCCATGGCGTCCACGGTAGCCTGATAAATGTACTTCTTACAGAATTCGTCCACTTCCTTGGTATAGAAAGGGCTGGGAGAAAAGTTACCCATACCTCCGGTATTTAATCCCTGATCGCCGTCCTGTGCGCGCTTATGATCCTGTGCGGAGGTCATCGGCTTTATTGTTTTTCCGTCAACAAAGGAAAGCACCGATACCTCCCGCCCTGTCATAAATTCCTCGATCACCATCTGATTTCCCGCACTGCCAAAATGCTTATCCAGCATGATTTCTTTTACTCCGGCTTTTGCCTCCTCCAAAGTATTGCAGATAAGGACTCCTTTTCCGAGGGCGAGACCGTCCGCCTTAAGCACAATAGGGAATTCCGCCGTCTCCAAATAAGCCAATGCCTTCTCTGCATTGTCGAAAATCTCATATGCCGCCGTGGGAATATTGTACTTTTTCATTAAATCCTTTGAAAAAGCCTTGCTTCCTTCCAAAACAGCCGCCTTTTTATCAGGTCCGAACACACGCAGCCCCGCGCACTTCAGCTCATCCACAAGACCTCCTACCAAAGGGTCATCCGGCGCCACAAAAACCAAATCTACCTGTTTTTCCTTTGCATAGGAGACAATCTTATCAAATTCCATAACGCCGATTGAAGGTTCACACTCAGCCACCTGCGCGATACCTGCATTTCCCGGAACGCAATAAAGCTTATCTACCCTTTTGCTTTTTTTCATACTGACTGCGATAGCGTGCTCTCTCCCGCCTCCGCCCACTATTAAAACCTTCATAACGCTTCCTCCATGCTGCCGGCGCCTCTCAAACAAAAGCGCCGTCTGATATTTATATGTATGTTAATCCGTTACTTTTATATGCCTCACGGTATTACCCGTAACCGCCAGACGGCCGTTTGCGAAATCATCTATCGCCTGAGGAAGGATTATCCACTCGGCCTGCTCCATCACACGCCGCTGCAGTACCTCGGGGGTATCCCCCTCCTCTACAGCCACGGGCTTCTGAGCGATAATCGGACCCTCGTCCATGCCCTCCGTGACAAAATGCACTGTGGCGCCCGTCACCTTCACTCCCCGCTCCAATACTCTTTCATGCACCTTAAGTCCGTAGTAGCCCACTCCGCAAAAAGAAGGAATAAGCGAAGGATGAATATTTATGATTCGATTGCTGTATTTATGTACCATGTCCTGCGGAACGGATACCAAAAAACCGGCAAGCACAATCAAATCCGGTGAAAATTCATCCACCTTCTCCAGAAAAGCCTTCTGGAACGCCGCTCTGTCCTCAAAATCCTTAGGCGACACGCTTACTGCCGGAATCCCTGCATTTTGGGCACGCTCTAAGCTTTTGACGGTTTTGTTATTGCTAAGTACTCCCACCAGCTCCACATTGGTAATGGTTTTTTTCTTTACTCCGTCTATTATTGCCTGTAAATTAGTGCCGCCGCCGGACACCAAAACCACAACTCTTAACATAATTTTACACCTTTTTCTCCCGGCTTACAGCTGCCTACAACATATGCCGTATCGCCTGCCGCATTGATTGCCTCCAAAGTCTTATCCACATCCCCGCAAGACACCGCAAGCACCATGCCAAGCCCCATATTGTAGGTGTTATACATCATCTCCTCGGCAATATTTCCCGTCCTCTGCAATAATTTAAAAATTGCCGGAACCTCATAGCTGTCCTTCTTCACTACGGCACATATACCGTCGGGGAGCATTCTGGGAATATTCTCATAAAAACCGCCGCCTGTGATATGGCTGCACCCCTTTATGGTGACGCCCGCCTCCTTAACGGATTTCAACGCCTTAACATAAATTCTGGTAGGTTCAAGCAAAGCCTCGCCAAGCGTCCTCCCCAGCTCGTCATAATAGGTATTTAAGCTTTCCTTCGTCATATCAAACACCTTGCGGACCAGCGAAAAGCCGTTGGAATGCACACCGGAGGATGCAATACCGATCAGAACGTCTCCCTCCTTAATGTCGGCTCCGGTAATCAAATCCTTTTCGTCTACAACGCCAACCGCAAAGCCTGCCAAATCATATTCGTCCTCGGGCATGAGACCGGGATGCTCCGCCGTCTCGCCGCCCACCAGCGCCGCTCCCGCCTGTTTGCAGCCCTCCGCCACACCCTTTACTATTGTAGCTATCTTCTCTGGATAATTCTTCCCGCAAGCTATGTAATCCAAAAAAAACAAAGGCTCGCCGCCCGCACAGGCAACGTCGTTCACACACATTGCCACACAGTCTATGCCTATAGTGTCATGCTTGTTCATCAGAAACGCCAGCTTTACCTTGGTACCGCAGCCATCCGTGCCTGATAACAATACGGGATTCTCCATATTCTTAATTGCATTCATGGAAAAGGCGCCCGAAAAACCGCCTAAACCGCCCAGCACCTCAGGGCGCATGGTTTCCTTAACATGCTTTTTCATCAGCTCCACCGATTGATAGCCGGCCTCAATATCTACTCCTGCCTTCTTGTAATCCATTTTCTCCTCACATTCCGCCGTTCTAACGGCTCCTTACGGTCCATTTATCTCTTCATATCATCCAAATATGCCTTATAGCCTACCGCCTGAAGCTTCGCGTCCTTGGCCTCCACCTGCTCCTTCAGCTTCTTACTGTAATCCTTTAGTCTCTTTAACAGCGCGCTATCGGAGGTGGCAAGAATCTTGGCCGCCAAGAGCCCTGCGTTGGCTCCGCCGTTAATGGCGACGGTCGCTACGGGAATGCCGGAAGGCATCTGTACAATAGAGTACAGGGAATCACGTCCTCCCAGAGACGTGGTATGCATGGGTATACCGATAACGGGCATAGGAAAAATCGCCGCGCACATACCCGGCAAATGAGCCGCCATACCGGCGCCGGCAATAATAACCTTAAACCCCTTCTCTTCCGCGCTCTTTGCATATTCAAAAAAAACATCCGGCTCTCTGTGCGCGCTGATAACGGTTATCTCATAATCAATACCCAGCTCTTCCAAAATATCCGCAGCCTTTGCCATAACCGGCATATCGGAATCGCTTCCCATTACAATGCCCACTCTTGACATGCTTTCTGTACCTGACATGACGTCCTCCTTTGATATCTCAATTTATTCCTATCCTTTAGTTTACTAAAATTAAATAGTGTATGCAACATTTATCTTGCTAAATTTTCATTTTTCTCCGATGGCCTGCCCGTACAAAGAATGACAAACCCTTTATTTCTCAAACGCCTTGTTCAACTCTTCCGTTCCCGGCAGCACAAATCTTCCTTTTATAATAATGGGAATCCTCGTTCCGTTCTCACAAACCGCCGCCAGCTCTCCCAATTCGTCGTATGGAATCGTAATGTCCGTGTGGCAGTTAAAATATGCCGTTGCCTGCCTGTCGTTTTTCCGTCTCGACACCTCATTATCCTTCGCCACAATTTCCTTTCCGTCAGGATTGTACACCTTAACCTCCTCCGAATGAGAATAGCAGGTATCTCCCACCGCAAAATGCGGCCCCATTTTCTCCGCAATCAGAATAGGAAGCTTAGCCTCCACCCCATATTTCTTTGCCGTCACATACGCCGTCGTATTTGTGCCGATGGCAAATTCGCCCAGAGGCAGGGTATCGTGGCGGAAAAGAATGTTTTCTTTTATAAATCTCCTGTTTTCCTCCTCCTCGTTAAAATTATCACAGGTATAATCTACAATCATGCCGTCCTCAAAGGTTATTGCAAGATTATGATATTCCAGACCGTTTAAAAACACATGCTTCACATGCAGAATACCGTTTGTTCCCTTTAACACCGGCGATGTAAACACCTCTCCCACCGGAATATTCACATCAGCCACACAATTTTCAAATATGGTCTCTCTCCGGGAATCCTTAAGTCTATACAAGGCTATCCTAAGCTCGGTACGATTGTCGCCAAGCCCTTTGACTTCACAGTATTTTGCTTTATCCAAGACGTCTATCATAGTTTGCTGGATATTTTGATAGAGCTTATAATCCAAGGTATTGATACGGATAGTCTCTTGAAACAGCTCCGGAAAATTTTCACCGATTTCCGGTATTGGAAAGGCTATAATGGTAAAGCTCCGCTCCTCCTCCAAAATATATTTACGTTGCTGTTCTCCTGCAAGAGAACGATATTCTACCCAAAGTGCGTTCTGTTCTCCCGTCATTTTTATGCTATCGGGCTTATTTACGGGGTCAAAGCTCTTTTCACCAAAGGTCTCCACCACGGCAGGTCCGGCATATTCTCTTGCCGCCTCCTTATATTTCTCAAATGCCGTATGACTTACCTCCAGCTTGCGATTCACGAAATTCTTATCCAAGAACAACGCTCTGTCGTCCTTATGGTCAAACTCATACTGCCTGTTGGGCTCGCCTCCGTAAAATCCGGTCTTAAAAATGGAGGGATTGTAAAGAACGCTGTAAGGATTTCTGAAAATTGCCGGCTTTAATCCCAGCTTCTCAAAATTTTCAATGGCGCGCCTTATCATACGCTCGAAGCCCAGCCGATAACGGATATCGACTATTTTCTTCTTGCTTAAATCCTTATTTCCCAACACAAAGCCCATTCGATACCCTTCCGTATAGGTATCCGCCATGATGTTTATCGTATCCTGCGGCAGGCTTGCCATGAATTTCGCCATAATCAGCTCATTATCGCCCACATATTCCCCATAGGCAAACAAGTATCGCGGGTCCGACAAATCGGACTGCATAATGATATCGGACGCAAAGGTATGTCTCGCCGTCACCAAATCAACCGTTCTTTTTTCCGCCGCCACGTCGGCATAATCACTTACAAACCAATAGATAATAAGTCTTATGCTTTGGGCCTCCGGCAGCCTGTTGTTTTCCTGCCATTCATAGATAAACGCCGCATAAATTTCCAAAAAGAGCTCCATTCGTATAACAAGCTCAAAAAGATCCCCCTCAAAGGTAAAGCCAATCATGCTTCTCATCTCATAGCAGAGAAAGGACAGCATTGGTCCAAAAGCTTCACCGAGCTGCCAAACGGCATATGCAGGATTAGCGTAGCTTGTCTCGTAATTTTCCGGGAGAATATCCTCATATAATGCATGGTTGCGCGTTAGCAGCTCCTCAAGGGACGCTCTTTCCAAGCCCCCCTCCAAGAGGAAATTCCTCGTCTCTTCTATCCTCATCAAAAATTCTGCCGCCTTGGCAAAGTATTTTTCAAATATTTCATTCCCGAAATGCTCCTCCGGAATCTGTTGTATTCTTTCCGCAGCAAGCTTAAACCTCTCCGAATATGTCTCCTGCCCGTCCGGCGTTGTCTCTGCCTTAACCATTGCTTCACTTCCCTTTCTAACTCATTCTTCCCAAATATATCAAAAAAGCCATACAGGCCAGCATCAATACGTTAAAAACGGTTCCCAGCCATGCAAAAAGCTTATATGTGTCCTTTTCCCGCAAGGCAGCAACCCCCAGTCCAAGCCCTATCAGGGAGAAAATCGTAGCAAAAAAGCCTGTCATGCCGTATCCGCTGGTTGCGTCTCCCTCCCTTTGATATGTCAGATAAATGACGATAATCATCGAAACTATGCTTATTATTCCCAAATTAGTAGACATAATTGCCTTTTCGGAATGCCTTTTATTTGTAAAGATATAATTTTTTCTTTTCATAGCAACTCTTTTCCATAAAGTCTAAAAGGCACTCCCCTTCGGAAATGCCTGATAATGACCTGACCTTTTATTAAAATAATATCTTAGACTTGCCTGACAGCAGCTTTGCCCCGCTGATTATCAGCAATACTCCCGTGGCAATCCCTACCGCTAAAGCAATCACACCCAACACAATATTCATGGCGCCGGCGCCATTCATGGTCTTGTATACCTTTTCCTCCATAGATGCTCCTTCCTGCATACCGGCAAATTTAAGCGCCGTATACCTCATAATACCTGTCAATTGCCTCTTTTAAAGTATCGTCAATATAAATCTGCCCCCTATACGGCTTATTATACAAATGAGCGATTACATCCTCCATGGTAACAATGGCATGTGCCTCAAAGCCGTATTTCTCTTTGAGCTCCTCCAGAGCGCTGACTTTACCGCCAAGCCCCTTCTCCATACGGTTTAGTGAAACTATAAGTCCTTTAATCTCCACATCCGCCTGTGCCTTGATAATAGGATAGGTCTCCTCGACAGATTTCCCAGAGGTAATCACATCCTCAATAAAAATCACCCTGTCTTTGTCCTTTAGCTTGCTCCCTAAAAGAATGCCTACATCTCCATGATCCTTCTCCTCCTTACGGTTAGAACAGTATCGAATCTCCTTACCGTACAGCTCGCTGTATGCTATGGCGGTAGCAACGCTTAACGGAATTCCCTTATATGCAGGTCCGAAGAGGACATCAAAATCATCTCCGAAATTATTATGTACTGCCTTGGCATAGTATTCGCCCAGCTTCTTTAGCTGCGCTCCGGTCACATAATTTCCTACATTCATAAAAAAAGGGGATTTCCTCCCGCTCTTTAAGGTAAACTCGCCAAATTTAAGCACCTGACTTTCTACCATAAATTCGATGAATTCCTGCTTGTATGCTTCCATTGTCCTCAATAACCTCCTCTGTACAAAGCCGTACTCCTTCTGCTTCAAAGATACTAAATATCGCTTCTATACTATCATAAAACTTTGAAATAAGCAATCCGTTTGCACAAAGTTGTCCGTTTTCCCCGCCCTATGCGCTTCTCCTCTTTTTATCGGCTAAAAATCTCTCAAAATCACTCTTCATATGTAAAAAATTCTTTTTCTGGTCGGTATAGTACGTATTGTTATTTTGGGCATATTCAGCCAGCCATTTATCCAAATCCTGATCCTCCTTATAGGAATAAACCATCATAGTCAGAAGGGATAAACGGTTTTCTTTGTTCAACAGCCTTGACCCGTCCTTTATTGTGCTGACCGTCAAGTTGTCCAAGGACTCATTATAAAAATCCATATCCTCACGCAGCTCATCAATATCCATGCCAAGATTCCCGGCAATAAAGGTTTCCGCTCCTGTTGATTTTACCTCCTTTTTATCCCCCTCTACATATTCAAGCAAAAGCTTTTCCAGCATGTCTAATTTTGCCATAATGACCGCCTTATCCTTAGTTCCCTTATCTCTGTCTATTTCGTCAAAAAGCAGACCACTTGTACTTTTTCTTTCCGTTCTCAAATTATGCTTAAACTCCGCGAGAAATTCCGCAAACCGCCTATCCTCAATTCCAAGCCCGGCAAATCTGTCAAACAGAGTAAGAAAAAGAAAGGAGTCCTTACCGTTAAAAATATCCTTTATATCATCGGTAATAATATTCTCCAATCTCCTCAAATAATCCGCAAGCTTTCCAAAATCCTCCTTTACCGCCCTTTGATTGAGATACTTGCATATTGCCTTCGTCTGCTTTTTCCAATCCTTCAGGTAGTTTGTGCACATAACGGTTTCGACAATGAGTCTCTCCACCTGACCCTTTATCTTTTCCGTTTCCGTGTAGTCGCTGAAATCAACAAAAAACCTCCTGTTGGAAATTTCGCGGACGTATCCTGCAAAATCATATAAATAGGTAAATGCTTTCTGGTTAGTGTTCATAGGAACATTATTATTATACCTTTTAATATATTTGGAAATCTTATGTCTGTCGCAATTTCCGTGAATAACAGTCTCTATCTGATACTCGTCAAATTTCTTTTTTAGTTCGTCGGGCAGCTTTTCATATGTTTTATTTTTTATGTCAAATTCGGCGTCTTCCCAAATTATTTTTCCGTTTGCATCTTTGCTTTTTCTTTTATATAAAATAACGGAATCCTCTATTGTGGATGTGATTTTATAATTTCCGTATCTGAACTTTTTTAGCGCGGCGCTCCTACAGCCTCCGTCGGCAATATGAAGCTGCGAATCATCCTCTTCTCCCAGTATAATAGGCGGAATATAGTCGTCTGTCAGGACAGTGACTATCAGTTCGTTAATCTGCTCGTTATTCCATACAAAATTTCTTTGTACATCCGCATTATTGCAGATGTCGCCGTCCTTAATTTTATCTAAGTACATTTTTAATGTGTAAGTCTGTTTGCGTGGTCTTGCCATTTACGATTCCTCCCAGCACTCGTTTTCTCTTATGGTAAAAGTAACTCCCCTTGTTCAATCAGCCAAAATGTTTCATACCTTCCTGACTCAAAAGCCCAAACCGTCTTATTCCAGACTACAAAACCTTTGCAAGAACGTTCGTTACCGTTCCATGCTTTTATATGTAAAGGCGTTTTGGCAGTATAAACAATATAAAGGTTTTTAAAGTAATACGGATATATTTCTATACGAGTGGATCGCGGCGTTGCAATCCGCATACTGCTTTTCGGTAATCCGTAATTCTTTCCTAATCTCATTAGGATGGTAACCTGCCATGGCAAGATTAAGCACCTCTCTTTGCAGACCGGAAAGCTTGCTCAGATATAACAGGACTCTGCCACTATATCCTTCTTCCTCTTTTTTAATGATCTCATTTTCAAATTCATAACTATCGGGAATGACGTCCCTTAACGTAGAATTTTCATCGTCTCCGATAGGAGCGTCAATCGAAACGGTCATTCTGTCCGCTTTTCGCTTTTCCCTGTTTCTCCTTGTCATTTCCGTTTTGATTCTGTTGAACAGGCACACATATAAAAATCCGTCAAACGATTGGGCGCTGTCATATCTTTTCATGGCGTCCACAAAAACCTCGTTTGCAAGCGAGTAAAAATCATCCATATCCTTATCCGACAAGCCTCCGAATTTCAATAATATCCTGTCAACAAGCCTGTGAAGTTTTTCTGCATTATTAGCATAATATATCTTTAGTATATGTTCCATTTTGATGCGCCTTCCTAACTACTCGTGTATTGCCTTTTGCTATATTGTCCATTTATCTTCAAAGCTTTATCGCCTCCTTACTGAAAATGCATATATTAAATTATCCTTTAAATGAAGAAAACGCCTGTCAAATGCTGCCGGCAAAGCACTTTATAACGGACGCATTCCAACCTTGACAAGAATTAGTATAGAACATGTGTTCTGTTTTGTCAACACTTTTTCAGAACATATGTTCTATACTAAAATAGGTACAACATTTTCTTTCCTATTAAATAAAGTATCTCTTGTGCCGGACTATGTAATTGTAAAACATCAAATGTCCAATTTCCGGTACTCGATAAAATTAAAATTTATTATCGCCAATTTTTTCATTTAAACAAAAAAAAATGTAGAAATACATATCGTAGCCCACTTCAACGCCACGGTCATGTTAGAGAAAAACAGCCATGACCGCCGCATCAGCAAAAAAACAAAAGAAAAGGAGAGCGTTTTAAAGCACATGACAGACAATATGTATCTTTTAAAAAAGTTTAACGTTGATCACACCGCCTTCGGCGGTAAAATTTATCCCTCCGACTTTGACAGAAAAACCACTCTGTCGGAGGCTGCCGCAAGAATAGAATACGACAAAAAATTTGACCGGCAATGTAAAAAGAACAAAGAATTGAATAATGAATAAAGGCAGCCTGCTACATATACTGTATAGGTGAGAACAGGCGCGCCCGACGCGGAAATATTTTATACCGGAAATAACACATATACTTATAAAATCATCAAGAAATATAATTAGGGAGGTGTATTGCTATCTGCACAGTTTGTCTACAAAATCCCTGTCATCAAAGATGTCCTAATTACCAACCCCCAAGAGCCGCCCACTATTGCTCCGCATGCGGCGAAGGCATATATGACGGCGAGGAATATATACAAAACAACGAGGGTGATTTCAGGCATTACGATTGTTTTTACGGAATGAGAAATTTGTTGGAATGGCTGGGATATGACATAAGAACCATGGAAGATACGGATGAATTATAAATTATAAAGCATATGAGCGGCAAAAGCCGCTGTGACTTACAAAAAAGGAGTGATACGATTTGGAACACAAGGGAATATACATACCCTCCATTGACGCCAAGGATATTTATTTATCGGCGCACCTTATTGAGGATAACTCTGACGGCTATAATTTAAAGCTGTCCGACGGACAATATAATTTACGCAAATTTATTAACAGCCTTGATTACAGCTTGGATTTAATTGAGCTCTCGGATATTTATTATCGAAGATACAGACGAAACGACTTTTCTTTTAAAGTAAGGAAGCATTCCTATACCACAAACGTGATCAATCTGACCTTTAAGTACTCCGTCCGGGAGTGGAACCAGATGAACAGGAATACCTTCGTAAGGTTTGGATACGACTATCGGAAGCTTTCGTTTGAAGATTGTATTGCCCGGAACGGAAACGGTGAAATTATCGGCATTCAGGTGGGTGAAAAGCTGCTCTCTCCTATCGAAAACCTTCCAAAATACTTTTGTGTGGCGGATGTAAAGGTAGAGGGTAAGACAAAAACGGAGGAAATTCAAAAGCAATACAAAAAAATAAAGGAGCCTAAAGCCCTAAGGACGAGCGCCGAATTACGGAGGGAATTATACAAAAACGGTTTCATATGTAACGGAGTCAGCTATTGCAGAATGAAAAGGTCATCCGGCTCCGCTCGTGTAGGCAAATGCCTGTTTATCAATAAAGAGTTATTTAAACCCCTTTTAAAATTCAGTTCGGGAGGAATTAATTTAAAGGAAGGGCAGGAGGTAGACTTGGCGGCGTATGAAAGCTATATATCTCTTCCGTCCAGCAGCATTATCGACACTCTGGCTATCTCACCCGAAAATATTTTAGTCGTTGACGATTATGAAAGCGTATTCAAAGAGGACGTAATAGAGACGCATAACGAAAACGGTCGGCTGACTACCTCCGAGAAACGCTGCGAAATCAAAAATAATATCTGGGACGGGCAATCCCTTATTGATGCATCGCTTATGGGGAAATACGCCTGCTACGGAATGGTTCTTCTTAGGAATCTGATGTTTAAATCCTGCTGCTTTAACTGCAATATCCAGCAGTGGTTTAAGGATAACAACATCACGGATGTTTCCCTGTTAAACGGCAGAACAAGGGCAAAGCGGATTGAGGACGTGAAATTTATTACCACACCCAGCAGTATTAAATATTTAAAATTTGATACCTTGGAACATTGGCTGGATAATTTGTATCCCCGCTTCGGCGTTGTAAAGCACGACAAAAAGACCCATTTCTTTGAAGGACGGCTGGTGCAGACCCATTATCAGTTATTAAATACGCTTCAGTTGTCAAAGGACGAAATAAAAAAATTTTTAAAAAGCTCCTTTGATTTTGCCCAATTATTGAGAGACAATCCGGCTGTAGTCAGATATTATATCAAATATCCTGACATCAATGAATTTACGCCGATGGAAAGGCCCATGCTGGACAAAAATGATATTGTCTATAACCTGATGTGCATCAATGACAATTTTACAAAAACAAAATACTATCAGGAATTTTTAATCGACCTGCTCAGGGCATACTATAAAAATCTAAAAAACGGTCATGTGTATGTCAACGGCAACTACTCCACCCTCTTAGGCAATCCCATTGAGATGCTTATGCAGGCAATCGGCTCCTTCAAAGGAAAAAGCCAGATTGGAGCAGGCAATATCCACAGTACAAGATTCGCCTGCAACAGGACGCTTCTGGGCTCGCGCAGCCCCCATGTAACCATGGGAAATATTCTTTTGGCAGAAAATAAGGAAAACAAACCTATTGACCGCTATTTTAATCTCACCGATGAAATCGTATGTATCAATTCTATCGGCGAAAACATATTGCAAAGGCTTTCCGGCGCCGACTTTGACAGCGATACAATGCTTTTGACCGATAACCGTATTCTTATTGACGCGGCGAAGCGTAATTACCATATTTTCAAAACGCCCACCTCCTTTGTAACCGCCAAGAAGGTTACGCGATACTATACTCCTGAGGAGCAGGCAGACTTGGATATCAGAACATCCGTAAACAAAATCGGTGAAATCATTAATCTTTCTCAGGAGCTTAATTCCTTATTGTGGGATAAGCTTTCTCATGGAGACACATATGACGATATTGTGGATTTGTATTATGACATCTGCCAGCTGGACGTTATGTCAGGCATTGAAATCGACATGGCAAAGAAGGAATTTGACATTGATAACAGAAAGGAGCTTCAAAAGCTGCGAAAAAAATATGAACCCTTTCTTATGGAATATGAAGAAGACAAAGACGGCAGCCTGATAAAGGGTAAAAAGAAAACGCCCCGCTTCTTCTCCCATATTTCAAGACAAAAGGGATATTATAATCCTCTTACGAAAAATTATTGCAGCTACAACACCTCTATGGATTATTTGCAGACCGCCGTCAATTCCTTTAAAATTAAAAATCCCTATAAAAGAGATTGGCTGCCCTTTTCTTCTATTTTGGACAAGTCGCTGTTTCGGACCACGGGAGTAAATCAAAAACAGATGGACAGAATTTATGAGACAGTGAAAAAATACATATCCGACAGAAACAATATTTTCGGTTCCGAATCGGATAAGGAAGATAAATTTACAAGGGCGCAGCTTCTTTATAGCGATTTTATTTCAGATATAAATAAGGAAGCAATTGGTTTCTCCACCTTGTACAAGCTGCTCGCCTCATTAGAAGACAAAGAAAACTCACAAATTAAAAGCACCCTTCTTCAGGCTTTATATCTGTGCGGAAACGACAGCTTTAAGAAGGCAATTATTGCTTCCTCCTCGGAAATCGAACAGCTTGAGCCCGGTGGAAACGATATAAAACTATTTGATATCGGGTACAAAATTACAAAAAGGAGAACCGGCACGGAAATTTAATCCTTATTTCACCTCTCATAGGAAAGTGAAATTAAAGTTACATAGGATAGAGTGCCCTCATGAATTATCCTGACAAAGGAGGAATCGCAATACAAGAAAACAAAATTTATTATAACCAGCAGCACGTTATTTCCGAAATACGAAACAGAACCGGATGCAGTGCAAACGATATTGCCAGAATCTTAAATTCTTTAGGCGACATGGTAAGGGACAAATTCGGCGATAAAAACAGTTATGTGGAAATCAAATTATTCCCCGGTCTAAAAATAGCCTCACACTATATTCCGCCACAGCAATCCAAGTCTAATCTGGATATTTCCAAATCGGACTTTATCCTAAATCTCAGCGCCTCCTTCAGCGATTATTTCAGAAAGGAAATCAGGCGGCTGCATCGAAATACGCTTTGAGCTTTATCCGCCGCAGGCTCTTTTAATTGAGATATTTTCATACTATCCGCATTTCTATAACAGACGGCGACGCCGCAATTCCTGCCGCGCCGCCGTTTGCATCTAAAAAATTCAAGGAGGTGAGTTATGACTGAAAAATACTATTGTCCGCTCTCTGATATGAGCAGAATAAAAGCAAGTCTTATGTCTCTGTTTTTCAATAATACGGATATTACAAGACTTATTATGCCGACGCCAGACAATGAAAGCTTTACATTGGAGCAAAACTGGTATGGCGGCAAATTTGAAAAAAATATGTCCGGCGAAGCCGAAATAATTACCTTGAGCGGCCACTGCTTTGATACTCCTTATATAGAGGGAGCCATGGCAGCCGACAGCTGCGCAATATTTATCGAAACCTATCTGACAAAAATGGAAAATCAACATATAAAAGAGGTAGGGCTCGACATCAGCGTTATCTGCCATAAAGACTTAATAAGGTTATCAACAGATGACTCCGAGTATTATCACGCAAAGGGCATATACGGCAACAGAGTTGACAGCTCTATCCAGATCATCCATTCCTCCCTGCTTGACTCTCCAATGACGGACGATATAAGGAAAAAATATTCTATCGGCAATATCAGTCTGTCATTGGAAAAAAATCCCTTGAAGCAATATTGTCAGGGAAAAGATTTTTACGGGAAATGTCTGTCCTATACATATCAGGCATTTTATCGGCACAAAAAATAATATAAAGCACAAGGCTGCACATGTAATTTGTTCAAGCATACCAATGCGCGAAAAGCAGAGAAATGAGGATTATTTTGAAGTTAAGCTATTTTGAACTATTATCTCCCGACCCTATCCGGTTGGAAAACGTAGGAGGAATCGTTTCACCTACTCTGCGAGACGTCTCAAGCATAGGCTATAACGCCTATCAGTACTATCTGTCAATTTTATTAATGGACTTAAAATCTTATCTGACTATGCTTGGTCAATCAGAGTCATATGAGCTGTTGTCGGATGAAGAAAAAGCCCGACTCAATCCATTCGAGTTATTACTTGCAAACGAACAATCTTCCGCTCTACTGCAAAAGGTTTTAAATTTTTTTATTGCGGGAGAGGTCCTTCCTTCGGAAGCCCATAACGGCTTTATAGTCCAAGAAAACGGCAGGAATACGGGAATTATAACAAGGGAGCTCTATCCCCTCCTGTGTGATGTCATATGCCAGCGCATCTGCGTGAAAACAGACCGGAAAAGCGATTTGTCAAACATAAAAAGCAAGAAGGCGCTGGAAATTATGAAAAAGCTCCAACAGGGAAGAGCCGAAAAAGCAAAACAGGCAAAGGCTGACTCAAATATGGAATTGGGAAATATCATATCTGCCGTTGCAAATAAAAGTCAGTCGCTCAATATTTTAAATATTTGGGATTTGACCATATTTCAGCTGTGGGACTGCTTTACAAGGCTTTCAAATAATAACATTTACAACATTCAATCCATGAGTGTTGCCGCATGGGGCAATAAAGATAATTACTTTGACGCAGCCTCATGGTTTAAAAGAATAGACAGCGGTAACTAAGACCTGTTTTTATAGGTCTTTTTATATTTTAAATTTAAGGAGGACAATATTATGTCAAACCCTAACATGACCAACAGAGAGGTATGCGACCTCATTTTTGTGGATTATTCCACAAAAAAGCCCTTTTTGAACTTGGATTTCGCCAATGTTTCCACCACGGAGCTCACAGGTGAATCCGTATTCGCTTACGGCGGAAAGGGACATCCGAAGCGCGTTCAGTTTTCCGGCGAAAGAGGCGGCACTATCACCATCGAAACACAGATTCAGACCGTTAAGCTGTGGCAGCTTATCACCGGCGGTGAAATCAGTAAGTCCGCAAAATTCGTTACAAGAACGGAAGCCGTTGTGGATGACGCCGGAACCTCCGTCACACTTGCCGACACACCCGTGGCAGGAAGCGTTGTTGTATATGCATACGGCGACGACTGCGGAACAGAGCTTGCTTGTACGGTAGCCGGCAAGGAAGTAACGCTTACTACCGCTCTTAGCGCCAAAGAAAAGGTAATCGTTTATTACATGAAGGAAGTTTCTACAGGCGTACAGAGAATCAACGTCAAGTCTACAAGCTTCCCGAAGAACTTTATTGTTTACGGGGATACCATTATGAAGACAGAGGACGACGAGATTCTTCCTTATAAGCTGACCGCGTATAAGGTTGCTCCTCAGAGCAATATGTCTCTTAGCTTCTCCAACACGGGAGACCCCGGTTCTATCACTATTACCTGCGACCTCATGGCAGACGGTGACGACAATATCCTTGATATGGTATTAATCGAGGAATAATAAGCCGCAGGACGGCACAAAAAGATTTATTCTGACACAAAACAGAAATAATGGTGAATTGTAAAGCAAAAGCGCTTGATGCTCCGGCTTTGCCGGGCGCTCATAACAGCGTGAAAAAAAGAATTATATGGGATAACAATTCACTCAGAATTTGTTATCCCATTTTTTTACTGTTTTTGATGAATGGAAAGGTGGTAACTAAAATTTGCTAAAATGCAAAACCCTTGAAGACGTAAAGGAAATATACGGCGCCGATAAGCTTATCAAGCTCTGTAACATTAAACAGATCGTCCAATACGCCGTTATGAAATGTCAGCCCGTATGGATTGACAGGGGCTATGACGGAAAACTGATAGCTTATTATTACAAGCCCGAAACGGAAAAAGCTTGGAATTATTGGAAAAGCAATAAAACCAAGAGTGAAAATATGAATTAATAGAAAAAACAGCCGCAGAATGGAGACAAGCATGGATGAAAAAATATTTAAGGTAATAATGACCCTTATCCCTGTTTTGGGGGCTATTGTTACTTACTTTATCGTACCGTTCATTAAATCAAATATGGACCTGACAAAATTAAATCAATATAAGGAATGGGTCTCCTTGGCAGTAAAAACAGCGGAAATGCTTTGGACAGAAACGGGTCACGGTGAAGACAAAAAAGCTTATGTAATCAAAACCTTAAACAATATGTTGAACGCAAAAAAAACCGTTGTCACACAGGAGCAGCTCAATCTGCTGATTGAGGCTGCCGTCTTGGAGCTGAACAAAAACAAATAATCAACCGGAACGCTTTTGCAGCGTTTACTTTTCATTATAATTCAGGGCGCCGCTTTGTCCTCAATAATACCCGCTTGGCTTGAGAAAACAGACAGACAGTCAAAAAGCGGCACGCCGGAAAGGAAATAACGTGATTTACTCGAACAGTTCATTGGTTACTTATAAAAAAATCAGCCCAAACAAAACTTCGCCAAGAAATCATGCCATTGATACCATCACAATTCACTGCATGGCAGGCAATTTATCTGTTGAGACATGCGGCAGCGTATTCTCCTCCGCCTCCGGAAGGGCTTCCTCAAATTATGGAATCGGATCGGACGGGCGCATCGCTCTGTATGTGGAAGAAAAAGACCGCTCATGGTGCTCCTCCAACGCGGCAAACGACCATCGCGCCGTTACCATTGAGGTTGCAAACGACGGCGGCGCTCCCGACTGGCACATATCCGACATAGCCATGGCTTCACTGATTGAATTAGTCTCGGATATATGTAAAAGAAATAATATCAGAGAGCTTAAATGGCGAGGCGACAGGTCTCTCGTAGGACAAACCTCCAAACAAAATATGACTGTACACCGATGGTTTGCCAAAAAGGCCTGCCCCGGAGATTATTTATACAACAAACACTCCTACATTGCAGCCGAAGTCAATAAGAGGCTGGGCGCCGTCGTTCCTTCTCCATCTCCCGCTCCCTTCCCTGCCAATACTTGCTTTGTATATACCAAATTACAGTTTATAGAAGATGTGCAGGCTGCCTTAGGCGCAAAAGCGGACGGGCTTGCCGGGCCCGAGACCCTTTCAAAGACAATCACGGTATCAAAGACAAAGAACAACAGACACACAGTTGTAAAACCACTCCAAAGGTATTTAAACTCCTTGGGCTACGATTGCGGCGCCGTTGACGGAATCGCCGGAGCAAAATTTGACTCCGCCGTTAAAAAATACCAGAAAGAAAAGGGCTGCGTCGCCGACGGCGAGCTCACCGCAAGAAAAAATACATGGAAATCTTTGCTGGAACTAAAATAGCCAAACAGAAAGGGAAGCTTATGAATGGAAGCTATACAAGCATTACTTAATATCAATCTCCCCTACATATTTATCTCCGTTTTCGTCATTCTCGTCGGATTAAAATCAATTGTGTCTCTCTTTGAATGGGTCATTGAAAAGCTGGGGCTTGAATCAAAGGCCATGAGAAAGCGCCACGCAGAACACAACCTGCTGATAAAAACGTCGCAGGAGCTTTCCAAATTGCAGGAAAGGCATGACGAGTCGGTAAGACAGTCCATAAGACATGATGAAATGATTAAAGCCGATATTTCTTCTTTGACCGACGCCGTAAACGGTATTGCAAACACCTTAAGCAATATGCAGGCAAAGGAAAACGAAACGAAGCTAAAGGAAATTAAAGGAAGCTTAATTCGATATTATAACAAATATAGGGATATCGGAAAATGGTCTAAGTTGGAGAAAGACGCCTTTTGGGATTTATTTGACGATTATGAAAAACGCGGAGGAAACGGATACATCCACTCTATCGTGGAGCCGGTAATGAGAGAATTAACGGAAATTGAATAATATGAACTAATACCTTCAATCAGAACCTTAACCTACAAAGAAAGGAAGCAAAGCTATGCTCACATATTTCAGAATGAAAAAAAATCAATGGAAAACCAAGGCCTTCCTCTACGGGATAACCGCCCGCATACTGGATGAACATCAGGACATGATAACGCTTGTTTCGGATATCTATACAGCCCTGAAGGATCTTCCCGCCGATGAATTACAAAAAGAGCTGGCGGCAAAACTCGCTGAGACCATCCACAGACAAAATACTGCCGATAACTAAGGAAAGGAGCCTTACAAAGCTATGAACAATTACCCTTCAAACACAGACGGCGCCCCCTCGCAGGATTCCGTCAACCAGCTCATCCGCAGCTCAGAACGCTTAAAAGAAGCCCTTGCCAAACAGTTCAGAGGCGCCGGTGAAACCCTCTCCCGTCTTTATTCCTTAAGCTCCGGGATTTCCCTCCTTGTCTCCCGGACAGGCGACTCCATCGCCGAATTGAAAGAAGTGGACGCACTCCTGACACGCATGAGCAGGACTGGCGCAGGCTTGTCCAAAGACGAGCTGGAGAAGCTGGGCAGCGCTTCCTTTTCCGCCGCCTCCAAATACGGCAAAAAAGCCTCCGATTACCTTGCCGCCGTCCAGAAGGCTTCCCGTACCGGCTATAAGGACGCGGCGGCCATCGCAGAGCTCTCTCTCTCCCTCCAGAGCACAGGGAATATGACCGGGGAGCTTGCGGAACGGTATATTCTGGCGGCGGACGAGGCATACGGGCTGAACGGCTCCGTCCTAAAGCTCACCCGCATACTGGACGGCAGCGCACACATCGCCGACAGCAACGCAGTCTCCATGGAGGAGCTTGCAAGGGGCATGTCCTCCGCCGCTTCCGGGGCACAGGCTCTGGGCGTGGGGGCGGACCAGACCGCCGCAGCGCTGGGCGCCATGCTCGCAGGCACACGGCTGGACGGCGACTCCCTCGCCAGAGCCTTCCATACCATCCTCCTCAACATCAGACAGGTGGCGGACGGGGAGGCAGGCGTCAGCCCGGATGGCATCGCCGCATATGAAGACGCCTGTCTTTCCCTCAACGTATCCTTAAAGGAAACCAGAAACGGCATCGACTCCCTACGGGAACCCATGGAGGTCATAGAGGAGCTGGCAGCCCAATACTCCGGGCTTTCCCTTGGAGATCTACGGAAAAGCAGCCTTCTGGACGCAGTGGGCGGCGGGGAAAACGCTGCAGCTCTGGACGCACTCCTTTCCAATTACGGGCTATATGAGAAAATGCTTCAGGATTACGCCTCCTCCGCAGGCTCCCTTGCAGCAGCGGCACAGCAGACGACAGCCTCTTGGGAAGGCTCCCTAAACCGTCTGGCCAACACATGGACCGATACTATCGGAAATATTGTGGACCCTCAGACAGCCGTTACCGCCATTGACGCCTTAAACGGACTGCTTTCCGTAATAAACAACATCACCGGTGCGCTGGGCCCCCTCGCAACCCTCGGCGTTGGCGCAGGGCTTTTCGCCGGTATAAAGAACGCTGGTAAACGCCGTATGAGTGTACGGATTTCATAACTGTTTTTTGTTTTGAATATGCCCTTCCTGCCTAAGTTTTCCATGCGCAGACCATGAACTTCAAAGGCAGGAATGTATGGGTCTAGTCACCCCATGGCGTTCTATAAAACAAATCGTAATGGGGGAATGCTGTTCCCCTGTGCTGGGAAGCTTTATTATAGTGAATATATAGTGCCGCATGGCTACAACGTGGCCGGAAACGGCGGGCGTGATATGCATTCCGAAAGGATGCCGGCAACGGCAGGAAAACATGCGGCAGGTCATATGCGGAAACGCTAAGTGACAGGTCCTGTGGAAAAGAGACTAAACCACCAATCAGCAGCGGAAACCCTAAGTCCGGTTATCCGGATATGGAAGTGTTCAGAGAGCATAAACGATTTTGAGTCGGAAGGCTTGTAACAGGTGCTCCAAACCAAGAAGGAAAACTTGCCCGTGACTGGGTATAAACCAAAAGAGTGATACTGCTCTCCCATTTCTTAACAGCAACTGTTTATACAGGAAGGAACGGGATAATGTTGGGATTTCTCCTTGCCGTAGTGGAAGAAACGGAGAATTTGATAGTGTCAAGATTTTCTATTATGTATTTTGCAGTTTCTTTGTCAAACTGAATTGTTTGGCTTGATTTTGATTCACTCTTTCGCTCAGATGGGAACTATGAAAAAAAGTCTGTAAATAAGGTAATCCATTTTAGAACTTCTATGATAAT
>CAMNSZ010000023.1 GCA_946557105.1 uncultured Lachnospiraceae bacterium
ACAACAGCACATACATGATTTTCAGTCTGGTAGGATCTCCAAACACCTTGAAAAAGTCCGCCAAATCCTGCATTTCCTCCTCCGGCGGCATTTTCTCGTCCACCTTTTTTATTGTCTCTTCATCCAAATAAATATAAGTATTTTCTTCCATATGAATCCTCCATGCCGAAGCGCTTCCCACACAGGCACACGTTCCTATTTCAGCTTCTTCTTTGCACTGCAATTTCGCGCTGCTTTGGTATATTTATTATATCACGCCTTTTCTTAATTAGACAAACGAAAATATTCTTCCATTCCCTCAGTCATATGAAGCTGCCCGTTCTTGTCAACAAATAGCGCTTCGGCTCCGAATTCCTCCGCCAGCTTCTCACCCTTATCCACACCAAGGACAAAACATGCCGTGGACAGAGCGTCGCTTAACAAGCCGTCCTTAGAAAGGATAGTTACGCTGCTTACATCGCTGCATGCGGGATATCCGGTAGCCGGGTTCATAATATGGTGATAACGCACCCCGTCCACCTCCACGAATCGCTCATAATCTCCCGATGTGGATATACACCACTGCCCTGACAAATCTAAGTACCCCAGATTTCTTGATGTATCCCCGGGATTAATAATTCCCACCTTCCAGCTTCCGCCGTCGGGCTTTCTGCCATAGGTAAGGATGCTTCCTCCCACGGAAATAACGGCTCCCTCCAGCTTACCCTGAGCCTCCTTCTCCTGCAAATATTTAAGGATTACCTGCAGGGCAGCGCCCTTTCCCACCGCCCCTAAGTCAAGCTGCACCCGCTTCGACAGACATAAAGTATTTCCCTGCAGCGAGACAAATCGGCTGCCGCTTTGGGAAAGCGCTGTCAAAAGCTCCTCCTCTATGGGCGGCTCGTATCCCGTTTTGTCTGACCCGCTCCACTCATCAATATTCCAAAGTCTTGTCACCTGCCCCAAGGTAATGTCAAAAGCGCCATCTGAGGCGGCGGAAATAAGAAGACAGGTCTCCATAATATCAGAAAGCTCCCTCGATAAGGTTATCCTGTCCTGACCGTCTGCCGCTTGGGAATTCACATAACAAATTTCCGAACCGGAAATACGCCAGGATAACAGATTCTGTTCCATATCACCAATCAGACTCAAGATTTCCTCCGCAGGCGGCACATCTCCCTCGGTTACATAGGATTTGCCTGCATCCTCTTCCTCCTGTGTCCTCAAAGCCTTTTCACCCTGCCTTGTCATATAAATTGTCTGGCTGATAATGGTTCCCATCCCGGTGTCAACACTCTTCAAAGGCTCAGGCTGTCTCGCCGCGCATCCGGCAAATACCGCCAGAGATAAACAGAGTGAAAGCACAGTCAATATTCCTACATGCCTTATATAAACGGTTTCTGCCTTTTTCAAAAATTGCTTCATTTTCGCCTTTCCCTTTGCTATACTAAATATATATAATATATAATAGCATTATCGATAGTCTGATTGACAACCGCATGAATAGTTTTGTATTGCTTCATTTCGTGCGGTATACGCAGTGTGCATGAGCTATGCGGTATGCGCAGTACTCACCTTCTGTTTATGCATGGCATGTGCGGTAATACTTGCTGCAAACACATTTTGAAAGGACCGTATCATGACGCATTTGCCCTCCTACCGAAAAACTGCATTGGTTATCATTATCCTGCTTGTCTTGGTTTTTGCAGGCTGCACAATCTGGATTTGTTCTTATCAATCGGATAAAAACGGCCTTATTGCAGATATTTATCAGGATGGTAAGCTGATTCGGAGTATCAGTCTAAGCGACATATCAGAAAGCTATACCTTCTCCGTCACAGGCAGAAGCGGAGGAAGCAACACTATTCAGGTTTCTAAGGGCTGCATTGCCGTTATCTCTGCCGACTGCCCCGACAAGCTCTGTGTCCATCAGGGCTTTATAGACAATTCCCTGCTCCCTATCACCTGTCTTCCCAATCATTTAGTCATCCAAATCAGACATTCACAGACAGGCAATGAAACGGAAAAAGAATCCGTTCCCGACATAATTACTTATTAAAACAGGAGTTACACATGAACACCAAAAAACTGACCTTCCTTGCCATGTTCACCACATTGGCGCTCATCATTTTCACCATTGAAAGCGCTATACCTCCCTTAGTTCCCATTCCGGGTATTAAGCTGGGGCTTGCAAATATAATAACACTTGTTCTTCTAATGAATTCTTCCTTGTCGGACGCTCTCTGGGTTCTCCTGACAAGAATATTACTGGCTTCCTTCTTTTTCGGACAGGCGTTAAGCCTGCTCTACAGCCTTGCCGGAGGCTTATGCTGCCTGCTTGTGATGTATTTAATCAACCGACTGCTGCAAGGACATTTTATCTTCCTCACCAGTATTGTAGGCGCTATGTTCCACAATCTGGGGCAGCTTTCCGTCGCTTACCTTGTGGTAAGAACAACAGGCGTTATTTCTTATCTTCCCTTTCTTATGTTAAGCGGTGTTCTGACCGGACTCTTTACCGGGCTTTGCGCTTACTTTATTCAGCGTTTCCTAATTCCTGCAACAGCCGGTTCACTGTTTTTTTCAAAATCGGGTGACGATAATTAGGAGCAAGCTCACACAACGGCTTTAACACAAAATACCGGTTCTCCATATCAACATGAGGAATAATAAGGCGTTCATCCTCATACACCAGTTTGTCATAAAAGATAATATCCAGATCCAGCGTTCTTGGCCCCCAATGTATTTCACGCCGCCTGTCTGCCGCAGCCTCTATGCGGTGCAGCTCCTCAAGCAGCTCTTTTGGTGAAAGCAGCGTCCGCAAAGAAATTGCTCCGTTTAGGAAATCCTCCTGCTCCACGCCGCCGTAAGGCTTTGTCACAAGCAGCTCGGACACTGTCAATCCCTTAATCCGTGTATCCTTCTCTAGCGCCGCCACGGCATCCTCAATATATCCCTGCCTGTTCCCCATATTAGAGCCCACGGAGAGATACACCTGATGCCAGCCCCTTTTAATGTGCACGGAAACACAGCCAAAGGGCAGACCAATCGGCGCTTTTGGCTTACGCACCTCCAGATCAACCTCTTTTACCAACTCGTATTTTAATAAGATTGCGGCGGCAAGCCTTTCCGCAACGGTTTCTATCAGCTTATAGGTATGCTCCTGCATCCACTCCGTAATAAAGTGACATACCTCGCCATAATTAGTGGAAAGAGAAAGTTCATCCTTAGACGCCGCTTCCTTTATATCTGTGTAAAGAATCAGATTTACAAAAAAAGGCTGCCCGCTTCTGTTTTCCTCTAGGTATACCCCATGACAGGCATATACCTCTAAATTCTCGATTCTGATTTCATCCATCTATATTATTATCCTACGCTTTCCGACACATTTCTTAATTCATTCCGGCGCTTACTGCCTTTTGTCTTTGCATATTCGGTCATAATGTTATAATGTTCAAACAGGTCGTGACATATTGCCCTTATCTGCCGCATCCTAGAATTGCCTCCGTCATGCGGATAGCTCTCGCGTTTTTTTCCACATCATGAACGCGCACAAAGCTGCAGCCCTTCATCACCCCCAGAACCGTAGTCACAAGAGTTCCCTCTTCCCTCTCCTCCGGAGGAAGCTTTAGGGTAAGCCCGATTACGGATTTCCGGCTGCACCCCAAAAGAACAGGATACCCGAACATATTAAGCGCCTCCAGACAATTGATTACTTCAAGATTATGCTCATAGGTTTTTCCGAAGCCCACTCCAGGATCCAGAATAATCCTATCGTCTGCAATACCCGCCGTCTCCGCCAGCCGTATGCTCTCCGCCAAATCGGCCGCCACATCCTCCATAAAATTTCGGTAATCCGGCTCCTTCCTATTATGCATAAGACAGCAGGGCAGCCCGCTTGCCGCAATCACTCCCGCCATGTCCTTATCATATTTCAGCCCCCATATATCATTAATCATATCGGCACCTGCCTCAATTCCCGCCAGCGCCACCCTGCTTTTATAGGTGTCCAGCGAAACAGGAACATCAAAATTGGTCTTAATCGCCTCAATCACGGGCGCCACCCTCTCAATCTCCTCCTCCTCAGGTAAAACCGTATAACCCGGTCTGGTGGACTCACCCCCCACATCCACAATATCCATGCCCTCTGCCAGCATAGCTTCCACATGCTTTAAGGCTCTGTCTTTATCATTCCATCTTCCGCCGTCAGAAAAAGAATCAGGCGTTATATTTAAAATTCCCATAATATAGGTGTGTCCGACTGTATCAAAATTCCTGCTTCCGATTCTCATACTCTACTATTCCCTTCCCTTTCGTCAATCGAAAAATTTTATTGGCATAAATCCCTTCATATCAAATATGTCTCATTTAATACCTTATTGTCAAATTCTTTTTATCACCCTTCCAGCTACAGTCATTCTCCGCCTTACAGGCAAAGCACGCCCTGCTCGCCTTGTCCGCCCGGTAGAGAACGCCGCTTAAATCCCTTCTTTTTGCTACGTCGACATTCCTATGGCTTAAGATTGCAGATAAAATAACGCTTGCTTCTTTTTCGTCAAAGTCACAGTCGGATAAAATTTCAGGAGCTATCTCACCACTGGCAAGCTCATGGGGCTTTCCGCTTTCATACTGAACATGCTTCCCCAAATCATGCAGCAATGCCGCGGCATAAATAAGCTCCCTGTCAATACCCAGCCCTTCCTCCAGATTTATAATACAACCGATTCGTGCCACATCTAAAAAATGCTCCATATTATGACGGCAGAAGCGTCTTTTTGCTTCTGCCGCGTTATTTTCATGTAAGTGCGTTAAAAATGCGTTATGGCTTAATATTTTGTCTATTCTTTTCATATAGCGCCTCTTTCTGCACTGCTACTTGCCGCTTTGTTTTCCAGCCAAGCCGTAAATCATTGCCCCAACATCCGAAAAAATTGATTTTGTAAGGCGGCATCCTCCTTAAAAACACCTCTGGAAGCAACGCTTACCGTCTTGCTTCCCGGCTTTTTAACTCCCCGCATGGTCATACACATATGCTCTGCCTCCAGCATTACCATCACTCCCTGAGGCGCCAGATATTCCATGACGGCATCCGCAATCTGCCCCGTCATCTGCTCCTGTATCTGCAAGCGCTTTGCATAAACCTCCACTGTCCTTGCCAGCTTACTCAAACCAACTACCTTCCCGTCCGGTATATAAGCCACATGCGCCTTTCCGTAAAAGGGCATCAAATGATGCTCACAGGTGGAGTAAAAAACGATATCCTTCTCCAGCACCATTTCATTATTGTCCACACTGAAAACCTTAGACAAGTGCTTGGCGGCATTTTCCTCACTGCCGCCGAATATCTCCTCATACATTCTGGCAATCCTGTCCGGCGTCTCCTTAAGCCCCTCTCTGTCCGCATCCTCTCCGATACCCTCCAAAAGCAGTCTTACCGCTTCCTTTACCTTTTCATGATTCACCATTACGCTTTTCCTTCTTTCCAACGGCATTACAAACCTCAAAGCCGGATTAACATTTGACTATTAACGCTCCAACAGCTTCATAAGCCTGCCAAGATAGGATAAGGAACCGAACGCTACAATCACGTCATCCTTACCCGCAAGCAGCCGGCTCATCTCCACGGCCTCCTCAAGGCTGTCTACGGCAGTCACCTTAGTATGTATCTTTGCAATTTCTCTGGCAAGCTCATAGGCGGGCATGGCACGTGGATTCTCCGGCGGGGTCACAGTGATAATCTGGTCTGCATACTTGTATGTCAGCTCTATCACCTTATCATATTCCTTGTCCTTCAACATTCCCATTATATAAATAATTCTCTTGTTTGTAAAATAAAATTCGATAGATTTCGCAAGTTTCTCCGCCGCGTCCTCATTATGGGCGCCGTCCACTATAAAAAGAGGCTTTCTTGCCGCAACGGTGAAACGCCCCGCCCATCTTGTTTCCTCTAACCCCTTTCGGATGGCTTGCTCAGACACGGGAAAACCTCTCTTGGAAATTACCCTGACAGTCTCTATTGCAACCACCGCATTGGAAATCTGAAATTGTCCTGACAACCTTATCTCCAGCTTCTTCATACCGGCATAATCAAAATGCTGCTTCTCGATTCCATAACGGATATGACTTGCCTGCCCTGTATCAGCAATCTGCAGGAGCCCGTTTTTGCGCCGTACTTCCTCCTCCAAAACCTGCATCACGGAGTCCTGCTGTTTCATACAAATTACATTACACCCGTTTTTTATAATTCCGGCCTTCTGTCCGGCTATCTCTTCCACTGTATTCCCCAGAAATTTCATATGGTCTTTCCCGATAGATACAATGACCGCCGCAAGAGTGGTGGTAATCACGTTGGTAGCGTCCATACGACCTCCCATTCCCGCCTCTAACACCACAATATCGCACTGCATTCTCTGAAAATACCAAAATGCCAACGCGGTTTCCACCTCAAACGGCGTGGGATGCTGCAGCCCCTTCTCCACCATGCTCCCACACGCCGCCTTCACAAGCTCCATCCCCTCCTCTAACGCTTTTTTGGTTATCATCCTGCCGTTTACCTGAATTCTCTCACGGTAGTCGAAAATAGTGGGGGAAATATACCTTCCCACCCTATAGCCCGCACATTTTAAAATGGTGGAAATATACGCCAGAACCGAGCCTTTTCCATTAGTACCTGCAATATGTATAAATTTAAGCTCCTCCTGAGGATTTCCCAGCTCTTCACATAGGGCAGTGATGCTGTCAAGCCCGGGTACAATCCCCAGACTGCTTATTTCCTCCACAAATGAAAGCGCTTCCTTATAATTCATCTTCCCAGCCTATTCCTTTCCCGTATACTCAAACCATACAATAGATTATTTCTCCAGCCAAATAACGCCGCCTTACCCAATTTATACATTTAACTTATATTTTTCCCGACTTTGTCCATACTAAAGAAGAATCCGTCAGACAATCCGACGCTGTTAACGGAGCCGGCTCCCGGACGTCAGAGGCTCAAAGCCCTTATGAAATCACGCGTTTCGGAGCTGACGCCCTCATAAAAATGCTCCTGCATGGAGGTCATATGAAAAACATCATATCAAAATTTACAATGAATTTTCTACGCTGCGGCATTATAGGCTGGTGTATGGAAATTATATTTACGTCCGTGGACTCCCTGCGCCGCAGAGATCTCAAATTAAAAGGAAACACCTCTATCTGGATGTTTCCTATTTACGGCTGCGCCGCTTTTCTCGCGCCTATAGGCAGACTCCTTCACCGCCGTCCTTTCTGGCTGCGCGGTCTCGCTTATATGTCGCTTATCTTCTCCACTGAATATTTTACGGGCCGCTTTTTATCCAAAAGAAACCTGTGCCCTTGGGATTACGGACGGTGTCGTTACCATATAAACCGCCTGATACGCTTGGATTACGCCCCCTTTTGGTTTGGCGCCGGTCTGCTTTTTGAGCGTGTTCTGCTTACCAAAAAAGACTCCGCCGAAAAGCTTCCTCCCCAAGGATACAATTAATCCGCTGCCACTCTACACATCGTCCAAAGCGTCTATTTCTCCGGAACCGATGTCAAGCATATTCACGGTACGTCTCTTAAGCCTTGCTTCCTCGGATTCCCTTAAGATAAAATCTTTTATTTCTTTAGAATTGCGTATATGCTTCAAGATAAGCTGAGAATGAGTGGTGTCTCCCGTAAAACAAATAACGGTTCCCAGCCTGAACATTTTCTCCATAAGGCTCGCGGTGTGCTGGACATCCTGAACCTTATACATATAGCAATCGTTCTCCACCGTTTTTAGGAGCCCTTCCTGCATTGTGATCATATCCTCCTTGATCATATACTTAGTGAAGGTAAACGGCAGACCCAAAAACAACCAACGCTTTCTCTCTACAAAACTTACCATATCTCTTCGTCCTTTCCTAATTCCTCTATTGGCGCCTTAAGGGTATAGGCAGATTTCTCTCTGTCAATAATCCTATTTTTCATTATATTAGATAACCTTAAGTAATGCAAAACCTTTCTGAAAATTTATGAAAAGTTTTGCCATATTTTTTAAATAACCAATTGCAACCGACACAAAGAAATGGTATCATAATAAAAATGTTTTCAGGAGGTCAAAGCTATGACGGCAAAAGAATGTATCACCGGACGCAGAAGCATCCGCCTATTTACGGACAAGCCCGTCTCCCATGAATTACTTGCTGATATTGTCACCACGGCGTCCTATGCCCCCAGTTGGAAGAATACACAGATTACCCGCTATATCGCGGTCGAAGGGGAAATGAAGGCACGGCTTGCCAAGTGTACCAGCGCATATGAAAAGAATGGCAGCATTATGGAAAATGCGCCCATGGTTGTGGCCGTTGCCGTTGTCAAGGGGCGTTGCGGCTTTGAGAGAGACGGCTCTTATTCTACCGTTCGAGGAGATTCATGGCAGATGTTTGATGCAGGCGCTGCCAGCGAAGCATTTTGTCTCGCAGCACACGAACAGGGTCTTGGTACCGTTATTATGGGTATTTTCGACCAGAAGGAGGCTTCCGAACTATTGGGCATTCCAGACAACATGGATTTAGTCACCCTGATTCCCATCGGTTATCCTAACGAGACCCCCGTTGCTCCCAAACGTAAGACCGTAGAAGAATTATTATCCTATAAATGATTGCAAGTCGAAGGGATTTCTCTCTTCGACTTTTTCATGCAGCCTGTGAACGTGCGGTTTCACAGATATGCCTGTTGGCCAGATGTTTGCGTCGGTACTTTCGTCCGGCTCACTGCCGATTGAAATCTAAAATCACCGCACAGAAACGAGGAAAACATGAGACATTTAATGAGTCCTATGGACTTTAGCGTGGAGGAGCTGGAACGGCTTTTTGACCTTGCAGCCTCCATCGAACAAAATCCCGCCAAATACGCCCATGCCTGTGAAGGCAGAATACTTGCCACCTGCTTTTACGAGCCAAGCACACGTACGCGATTAAGCTTTGAGTCCGCTATGACGAAGCTTGGAGGTCAGGTTATCGGCTTCTCCGACGCCGGCTCCTCCTCCGCTTCAAAGGGTGAAAGCGTTTCCGATACCATAAGGGTTATATCCTGCTATGCGGATATCTGCGCCATGCGCCACCCCAAGGAGGGCGCTCCCATGGTGGCCGCAGAAAAATCCCTTATTCCCGTTATCAATGCAGGAGACGGCGGACACCAGCATCCCACTCAGACCCTTACCGACCTTTTGACTATAAGAAGTCTTAAGGGAAAACTGGGCGGTTTTACCATAGGTCTTTGCGGCGACTTAAAATTCGGCCGTACCGTCCACTCCTTAATAAAGGCGCTGGTCCGCTATCCGGATATACGCTTTATCTTTATCTCCCCCGAGGAGTTAAAAATACCGGATTATATTACAGATATGCTGAAAAGCAAGAATATCGCTTATGAGGAGGTTATCCGGCTTGAGCAGGTAATGCCGCAGCTGGATCTGCTATATATGACGCGGGTACAGAAGGAACGCTTTTTCAATGAGGAGGATTACATCCGACTGAAGGATTTCTATATATTGGACAAAGCGAAAATGGAGCTTGCCGGCAAAGACATGCTTGTACTTCACCCTCTCCCCCGTGTCAACGAAATTTCCGTGGAGTTGGACGACGACCCCAGAGCAGCCTACTTCAGGCAGGCAAAATACGGCGTATATGTAAGAATGGCGCTTATCTTGACTCTATTAGAAATTACCGTTTAGGAGGCAAATCATGTTAAATGTAGGAAAAATCGAAGAAGGCTTCGTACTCGACCATATAAAGGCGGGCAAAAGTCTTTCCCTCTATGAACATCTGCAGCTGGACAAATTGGACTGTACGGTGGCAATTATCAAAAATGCCCGCAGTAATAAAATGGGCAAAAAGGACATTCTCAAGGTAGAATGCGACATAGACATGTTGGACTTGGACGTGCTTGCCTTTATCGACCACAATATCACCGTAAACGTTATCAAAAACGGTGAAATCGTGGCAAAAAAGGACCTTGTTCTTCCCCCAAAAATTAGAAATGTCATTAAATGCCGCAATCCCCGCTGCATTACCTCCATCGAGCAGGAGCTCCCCCATATCTTTGTGCTTGCCGACGAGGATAAAGAGATTTACCGCTGCCAGTATTGTGAAGAGAAATACTCCGAATCAGCCAAGGCGCTGTAGGATAATTCTTGTCCGCCCCCTTGTCGCGCTTAAATAAAAAAGGATTCCTGTCACTTTTAAGTCAAGGAATCCTTTTTTATATCACAGTAATATTCATAAGAGCTGTTATACTTAAAATCCGGCGCTAATTCCCGCATTCCACGCTGATTCTGTTAAAAATTCCCATAATTTCATCGGTATTTAACCGCCTCTTTTCCTCCTCCGACTTGTCAAGAATCACATTACCAGCATGCATCATAATCAAACGGCTTCCGTATTCCACTGCATATCTTAGATTATGCGTCACCATAATAGTCGTGACAAGCTTTTCCCGTACTACCCTGTCTGTCAGCTCCATAATAATCTCCGCCGTTTTAGGGTCTAACGCTGCGGTATGTTCGTCAAGAATCAAAAAGTCTATGGGCGTCATAGTCGCCATAAGGAGCGCCAACGCTTGACGCTGCCCTCCGGAGAGAGTGCCGACCTTAATTCCCATTTTATCCTCAAGACCTAAATTTAACGGTCGCAGCATATCCCGATAAGCCTCAATCCTCGCCTTATTGACGCCGCGCCTCAGATTATAAGGCTTCCCTTTATTTTCCGCAACGGACATATTTTCCAAAATCGTCATACCGGGGCAGGTACCCTTTGAGGGGTCCTGATACACTCTGCCAATCCTGCGCTGACGCACAAAATCTTTCTGTTTCACAATATTCTGTCCGTTTATCAAAATCTGTCCGCTGTCCACACCGATACTGCCGCAGATAATATTTAACATAGAGGTTTTGCCGGAGCCGTTGCTTCCCACAACCGACACAAATTCTTTGTCCGAAACCTTAAGGTTAAAGTCCTTAAAAAGACAAATCTCGTTGACGGAACCCGGATTGTAGTTCTTTGTGATATTTATAAGCTCTAGCATCCCTTCACCCTCCTTCTGTCCGTACTGATAACCAAAATAAGCAGAAACAGCGCTGCCGTAACCAGCTTAATGGCATTGGCGTTTATACCCGCGTACATGGCAAGCGCCACACATGCCTTATAGAGAACGGAGCCTATGACTACGCTGCTCGTCACTCTGATAAACGTCGCCTTTTTAAATATACTGGTACCGATAATTACGCTGGCAAGACCGATGACCACCGCCCCCGTACCAATGGAAATTTCAAAGCATCGCTGCTGCTGTGCATAAATACAGCCGCTGAGAGCCACCAGCCCGTTAGCGATGGAAAGACCCACGATTTTCACAAGACCTTTATCCACGCCCAGACTGGTTACGATTGTATCATTGTCTCCCACGGCGCGCAGCAAGAATCCCGACTTGGTCCTCATATACCAGTCCAACAGATATTTTGCCGCCAAGGTAATCAGAAATATTATTATCACATTTTTAAAATCCAGCAAAAATGAGGGCAAAATACTTTTCACAAAAGAATTGTTAAATACATTTTCCTTATCAAAAATCGCCACATAACCGGTACCGGCAATCCACAAATTTATCGTGTAAAGACCTGTCATCATAATAATGCCTGAAAGCAAATCCCTCACCTTAAGCTTCACATGGATAAGTCCGGTGCACATTCCCACCAATGCGCCCCCTACGAAGGCTGCCGGAAGAGTCCAGACAGCGGGCAGCCCCAGCCCTCCAATCATGCGCACGGTAATTGCTGCCCCAAAGGGAAAGCTTCCGTCCACTGTCAAATCCGGAAAATCCAATATTTTATAGGTGATATATACGCCAAGGGCAAGGATGCCGTAAATCATCCCCTGTTCCAACACACTAAGAAATAATGCCATTGCTATACTCCTGTTATTCTACCACAATTTGGTCAAAGCTCTGATAAGCGTCTGTTTTATAATTTTCAGGTAGTGTAAGGCCAATCTTCTCCGCCGCCGCAAAGTTCACATAGAGACTGGGCTCGGAAATTACCTCGAATTTCATCTCGGAAGCCTTCGCCTCCCCCTTGAGCACCTTAGCCGCCATTCTACCGGTCTGCTTTCCCAGCTCAAAATATTCCAGCCCCATAGAAGCCACGCAGCCCGCCTTAACCTGCTCCACCTCCGAACCAAAAACAGGAATATTCTTTTTGTTTGCCTCCTCAAGCACAGTCTGTAAAGCGCTTACCACCGTATTGTCGGTAAGGTTCGTTATACAATCCACCTTTCCCACAATATCCGCTGCCGCCAAAGCAACCTCGGATATGGCAGTCACGCCCGTGTCAACAATCTCAAATCCATATTCTCCAGCTCTCTCCTTATACTGTGCTATAGTGCTGATGGAATTTGCCTCGCTGGTTGTATAAATAATGCCGATAGTCTTAGCATCCGGTAAAATCTCACGAATCATTTTAAGCTGCTCATCCACCGCCAAGGCGTCGGAGGTGCCTGTTATATTTCCCACAGGCAGACCGTCCTCGCCTGCAAGCCCCGCCTCCACCGGATCTGACACGGCAGTGTATATAACAGGAATATTTTTATCCATAGCGGCATTATATGCCGTCATGGCACAGGGCGTTGCAATCGCGCAAATCATGTCAACCTTCTTACTCACAAAATTATCTGCCGCAAGCCCCGCCGTTCCCTGATCCGTCTGTGCGTTTACATATTCTATTTTTAAATTTTCACCTTCTACAATGCCTTCCTCCGCAAGTCCTGCAAGAAAGCCCTCCCTACAGTTATCTAAAGAGCCGTGCACTGCAAATTGGGAAATCCCCACCTTGTAATCTGTCTTGGATGAACTGTCAGAACCGCATCCTCCAAGCAAACCAACCGTTACAACTGCCGATAAAGCAAATGCCAAAAATTTCTTTTTCATAATCTTACTCTCCTATTCTCAATATTCCTCTTTTCATACCAAAATAAACCTCTTACGATTTTTGCATTGCAGGCTCGTTCTTAACCGGTAATTTCCCGCAAACATTCCTGCGCAATAAAAAACGTCCCAAATGCGCTTATTTCACGCACTTGAGACGGTAATAATCGTAAAGCTTATTATCGCGGTACCACTCAAATTGACATTGTCCGCCTGCGGTATTTGTCCTCCATAGACAATATACGCTTGCTGACTTAAGTCCACTTATCTCCGAATACTATCATATCCGTCGGCTTGATAACGGGTCCGAATCCCGCCGGCTCCTACTCTTTGCATTTCAGTCCGGCCTCAAAAGCCCATTCGGCAAAAGCTCCTATACCGTCCTTCCACCATTGGACGGCTCTCTGTAATATTCCCTTAAGCCTACTTCTCTTTCTCACAGGTTTTAAAATATAATGAACAAAGCTTTGTTTCTGATACAACAATAAAACACTTTAAGTAAATTGTCAATAACATTTTTTAAATTTTACAACCAAAATATCTTTCGGGAATTATTTTGCATTATTCCGTTAGCTTGGCTGTTAAATGCCCCTTTGCAATTCCGAATTTCTTTCCGGCCAATAAGTATTTTTTCATATTTCGCTGAAGCAAGGTCTTTTCCGGCAATTCTTCGTCAACACATTCGCTGCCGGGAAAAATCCAGCCCATATACCATGTTGCATCATAATCGACTGTGTCAATTTCAAATAGATTTTGAAATGCAATAATATTGGATTTCCCTCCCAACAGCTCTTTCATTTCGGGCATTAGCATCCAAGTGTCACATGTCAGCTTAACGCCTTCCCAATCAGGATAGTACTCTTTTCTAAATGCATAAAAGCTCTTAAGAGAGCGGGCAACCGACTCCTTGCGTAAATCAGCGTCCGATGGAATATGTATTGCAATCTCTTTATCCTCTGCATCGACAAATTCATACTCCAACGCACCTATCCTGTACTCGTTTAATGAAATCTGACGCGGCAACCACCATGCCCAGACAAATTTGTAGGTTTGAAATGTCTGATAGTATTCCCGTAAAAATCTGGTGCAAAATTTCATGGTGCTTACAAAAATATCCTCCGGAATATTACGTTTTATATATTCTCCGTAAGAATATTTACGGATTATATTTAATAATTCCCAAAGTATTTTCATTCCATCGGAATCTTCCCCCAACAATTCCTGTAATTGTTTTATACCCTCATCCCATTGGCTGCGCTCTACGATTTTATTTATTATAGCTTCTGAAATCGGATTCGTTCTGCCATTTCCATAATCTCTCAATTTCTTTTCTACTTCTTTAGGAATTTCCAATAATCCGTACAATTCAATATTTTCCATTATAGCGACCTCCGCCTGTTTATCTGATAAACGAAATGTTTTCTGCCCTTATAATTACACCTGCGTTATTGCTTCCATTGCAATTTTCATTGCCGCCGCAAAAAAATCATTGCCCCAATTTCTTATATCATGCGCGTCAACGTTTGCCAAAGAATCTGCCGTAAATAGTACTTGTCCGAATAGTACCCCCCTCATTTTGGCACATGCGGCCATAGAGGCACATTCCATTTCTACAACGGAATATCCTTCTGATTTTCGATATCGGACCATTTCCTTTGTTTCCCGGTAAAAGCCGTCCGTTGTCCATGTTTTGCAAATTTTATAGCTTAAACCGGCGTTTTCCAATACCTTGCATATTGCTTTAATCGGCTCAGGATCTAATTCTATCTCTCGTGACGGCGGCAGATAATGATAAGATGTTCCTTCCTGCCTAAGCGCGACGGCAGGAATAAAGAACGAGCCTTCGGTATCTTCAACTAAAGCCCCGCAGCATCCCGCCGCTATTATTTCTTTCACACCTCCTGCTATTAACTGCTCCATAATCTGGACAGCGCCCGCTCCTCCAAGAGGAGCCTGTACAAACGCAATATCTACATTGTCGATTCTTGTTTTATAAACATGAAATTCCTTCGTAACACTTATAAATTTCCCCACAACCTCGCATTCATTTTCAGCGACAAAATCGTCTATCTCCGGCTCCATAAACAACATTACCGCTTTGTGCGGAAAGAGATAATCAGAGTGATGCCCCGGCATTATAACTGCCGTTTGTTCCGTATCAAATTCTAAGATGGGGATCTGGTTTTTGGATATTGCCATAATAAATTAATCCTTTCATGCTTTTTGAATAATATAATGATTTCGTTGTACGTGCCTCAATTAAGTACATTTCACAAAACATTCCCTTGACCAAATTGTCCGTAAGGATAAAATACATATTACTGCAAGTTCCCTTGCACAGGAAACCTAAAACACCAGCTGAACCAATAGCATATAACAGACCGTGCCTCCTCCTATGGAAAGCAGCATCTTCCTGCGCCACAGATGAAGCGCCGCCGTCACCCCAATGGAAAGCAGCTCCGCAATCCCATGGCTTCCCGACCAAATATTTACATGCTTCAGACAGTAGACCACAAGCATGCCAAAAATTGCCGCCGGAAGCGCCTTACCAAGATATTGTATGTATTTCGGCGTTGGTCTTTTGGAAGAAAAAACAAAAAACGGCAAAAAACGAGTTGCCATGGTTCCCAAAACACAGATTGCTATAGTTATCATCTGCTCCGACACACTCATCATGAAAAACCTCCTGCCTTTTCAATGGGAGCGCGCAATACCGTAAGCCCAAACAAAATGCAAAGCATGGTGGGAACCATAAAGGAATCCTCTCCAAAACAAAATAGGCAGAGCACCGCCGCCCCGATACCGATGAACGCCGTATAGTGCTTTTTCTCCTTAAGCCACTGCTCCAGAAAAATCACCACAAACATAGCCGTCATCACAAAATCCACCCCCTCCGTGTTAAAACGGAGGAAAGAGCCTGCAATTCCGCCCAGCGTTGCGCCGAACACCCAGTAAAAATGATTCAACAGTGTGACAAAAAACAAAAACCAGCCCCTGTCAACTCCCTCCGGTATCTTCGCAGTATAGTTGATGGAAAAAGTCTCGTCACACATTCCAAAAATCAGATAAGCTCTCTTCCAGCCCAGCCCCTTATAACGCTCCAGCATGGCAATTCCGTAAAACAAATGCCTTACCTGAATCATAAGCGTCATAATAAAGGTCTGAAGCGGGGCAAAAGGAGACAGCAGCATGGTAATCGCCACAAATTCCAAAGAGCCCCCAAAAATTGTCAGACTCATCAGCATGGGGTACAAGAAAGAAAAGCCCGATACATTCATATAAATTCCATAGGCAAGCCCCAAAAACCAGAACCCCGCAAAAATAGGAATGGTATAGGGAAACGCCGCGCGAAACGCCTTTATCCGTAAACCTCTTAACTGCATGACAATGACCTCCCACATGAGTTTATCACTGAAAGGTCATCTAAGTCAACAATACGTCCGCAGCTCCTACTCCATAGTATCGATATTAAATGTCAAAATCACCTTAAACAAATCGCCGTCCGTAACTATCTCCATTCTACCGTTTTGCAGCTCCACCAGACTCTTTGCAATGGAAAGCCCCAAACCGTTGCCCTCCATATGACGCGATTTATCCCCCCTGACAAAGCGTTCCTCCAGCTCCTGTGCCGGGATATTCAAGGCATACTTTGACATGTTTCTGAAAATCACATAAGCATGCCCCTCCCTTTGCTCCAGATTTAAGTATACGCGGGAATTTTCCTGAGCATATTTGCAGATATTATTGAGCAGATTATCAAACACCCTCCACAAATGTCTGCCGTCCGCCCGGATGTATACGGGCTCCTTTGGCTGGTCTGTCCGAAGCTCCAGCCCCTTTTCCTCAAATCGCTTTTCATACTCCCCCGCCGCCTGCGTAAGCAGAACGCCCACCTCGCATTTTTCCAGATTCACCTCCAGATTCCCGGTGGTTGCCTTGGACGCCTCCATCAGGTCGTCCAAAAGCTTCTTAAGCCGTCTCGACTGACGAAGCAATACCTCCGCATATTCGCTCACCTTTTCTTTTTCCAAATTCTCGTTTCCCAGCAAATCCGCATAATTGATTATGGAGGTAAGAGGCGTTTTCAGGTCGTGGGACACGTTGGTAATAAGCTCCGTCTTTAAATGCTCGCTCTTCATGCGCTCTTCCACCGCCCTTGTCATGCCCTGACCTATACAGTTTAAGTTTTCACCGTGCTCCTTAAAGGAAAGAAACATTTTGGATGTATCTATCTTATAGGCAAGGTTTCCCTCTGCAAGAGCCTCGCTTCCCTCCTGCAGTTTTCTGCAAAGCAACGCCACATACAGCACAACTGGGAAAAGAATACATTTTTCCAAAAACCACAGAACAAAAACCTCAAATTCACAAAATATCAAAATTCCCATGAATTCTAAAATACAAATTCCCAAAAAGATAATTGCCGCTCCCAGCACTAACGGCAGCCCCCTGATAAGCATTACAATAAATCGTCCCACCGCCAAAACGCTTCTCCCGACAAATCTCAGAATAACAAACACCAAGGTATGTCTCCACCAGCCCCCCTTCTTTAGCCGAAGAGCAAGCTCCGCGCAGAATATGGTTGCCCACACCAGCTCCAAAGAAGAAATCACAATAAATAACAGCACCCCCGGCAAAGTGTCAAAATCGTCCGCTACCGTTACAGCCAGCCCTCCTATAAAAAGAGCCACCATTCCAAAGCAGACTGTCAAAACATCTAGATGAACAGGAGTGAGAACGCTGGGGGTTATACCCTCGCAACCGTTTTTATGACCTGCTCCGCACATCAGAAAAATAAAGCATACTATACATAACAGCACGCCAATTATCAAATCTATCGGCAGGGCTATTCTGAGTTCATACAAATTTACTCCCAGAGAATGAAGCGACTGATATTTATCCTGCGCCGTAAAATCAGGGTCCACATATAGATGAATAGACACCAGCTCATTCCCTTTTTCAAAGGATTGTTCGGTATATTTGAAGGTGTACGGCGTGTCTTTTCCGTCATAATTGGAAAAGACCAGCTTATCCTTCCGATAAATTTCAAAACTCAAATTTCCGTCGTCATAGACTGTGAAACTATTCTTGTCTGCTCCCTCATTACAGTAGATACTCCAAATATGATAATAATCACTCCAAAATTCTCCCCTCATAAGTTCTTTGTTAAGTCTTTCCTGTCCGTCTCTCTGATATGCCCCCACGTTCCACAGCCCTACGCTCCCTACCCCGGCTGCCACTGAGCCTACAAAACTAAACGCAAGAATAAAATAGACAAATATCTTGAAAGCAAGACTGCCGCTCAGCTTTCTTTTCTGTACCACTTCTTTTTCCGCTCTCTTTTTCATTCTCTTCTTCCCTTCTCCATCTTGTAGCCCTGACCCCAGACCACCTTTAAATATCTGGGCTCTGCAGGATTAATCTCCAATTTTTCACGAATATGCCTAATATGTACCGCCACTGTATTTTCACTGCCATAGGGTAAATCATTCCATATTTTCTGATAGATCTCCCTCGGGGAAAATACCTGCCCCGGATTCTGCATAAGCAGCCTCAGAATGTCATACTCCGTGGGTGTGAGCGCCACAGGCTCGCCATCCAGCGTTACCTCTTTTTCCTTATCGTCCAGCTCAACACCGCCCACCTTTAAAATTTCCGGCCTCACCTTTCCTCCGCCCAGCTGCATATACCTGCGCAGCTGAGATTTTACTCTTGCCGCCACCTCTATGGGGTTGAACGGCTTAGTAATATAGTCGTCCGCCCCCACATTTAAGCCCAATATTTTATCGGAATCCTCACTTTTTGCCGTCAACAGTATAATCGGTACGTTACTGGTCTCCCTTATTTTTACCATGGCGGAAATTCCGTCCAGCTGAGGCATCATAATATCAAGCAGAACCAGATGAATATCCTCCTGACCGATTATCTGCAGCGCCTCCCTTCCGTCGTAAGCTTCAAATATAGTATAGCTGGCGTCGTACAGATAAATTTTCAGAGCATTGACAATATCCTTTTCATCATCGCAAATTAATATATTATACATAATCCGTCTCCTCTATGTTGTAATTATTTTAACAAAATATTTTTTAACAAAAAACAGGGCAAATGATTAAGAATTGTTTAAGACGCAAAATGCTGCGTAAAAGTAAGAATTGAATAAGAAAAGCGAGAAAGCCAAAATTGAAAGCCTCCCTCGCTTTTGCTTAACGTCTTATTCCTTCCCTTTCTTCTCTCCTGCACGTTTCTTAAGCTCTTCCAGAGCCTCTCTAAAGCGCTTGGAACTCATTGTAGGATTTGACCGAAGCATATCTCTCTGGAAAAAGTCCTTAATTGCGCTCAGTCTCCTTCTATCCTCCACGCTCTTATTGTATTTCGTGCTTAGCTCGCCAAGCTCGCCCTCAAGCTTCTCCCGGCGCTGCCCCGAGCCTTCGGAGAACTTCAACATCTTTTTAACGCTCTCCAGTTTTTCTTCAATACCCCTTTTCAAATCCTCCATACGGGTTTCAATCCCCTCCGACAACGCATCCTTTCTTTGAATGATGCTTTCGGTCAATTCTTCCTTCTTATTTACAAGCTCTTCACTTGTCAAGGCAATCATAACATCCAGACGTTTTTGAATATGTAAAAGCTCTGTCTTCGCCTTTTCCATCTTCACCAGCACATCCCGCAAATCCAACGCCGCCTTGAAGGAAAGGGCAAAGTCCGCGAAAATAACTGCGGTGAGCGCCAATGTTACAACCGTCAACACCTGAGAAGGTATTTTAAGGACAAGCTGCTCTACCGGCTTATGCAATACCTCCGTCATCAATATAGTCAAAGCTCCCCATGCCAGAGAGGACCACAGGCAGATATGCCCCTGAAAATTAAAGCTGTTCTTAGAGTAATCCCAGTAGCGCACCTTGAACAGTGCCTCCATAGTCACTCCTGTCACATACTCCAAAACGGTAGCTCCAATACAGCCCGCTATATAAACCAGAAACAGATTATCCCTAAAGGGCATGGAGACTACCAGCATCATAATAGCCCCGCTTCCGTACAACGGCAAAAACGGCCCTCGCAAAAATCCCCTGTTTACCGGCTTTCTACATTTTAACGAGACATAAGCAGACTCAAAACACCACCCGAAAAAGCAATAAAAATAAAAGAAAAATATCCACTGCAATATTGTATACGAATACATATATATATCCTTTCCACCCGATTATCCTATATTGAAAATCCAAAGATGCACCCCGTTGGCTTTTTCGGGCATTTATCTGTAAACGGCAACCTCTATGCTTAATTTGCCTTTTCTTGTCTCCCCGCGTTCCCCCAGAAATTGAAACTTTCCGAAGCCTCTTACATTAACGGTCTGCCCGTCCTTTAAAAGCATGGCATTATTTTCACATAATCTTCCGTCCACAAAGACTTTGCCTGCCCGGAAGAGCTCAATGCTCTCCCCTCTGGAGCGGTGGTACACCTTTGCCGCTACCGCGTCGGCGCGCAGCGAGGCAGCCTGTAAAATCACCTTCTCAGGCTCCTCTTTCATCAGCTCCTTATAATTCTCCGTAACCATGCATTTTACATGGGTATGCTTTATCTGCACCAAATTCGCGCAGATAAATTCCGCCACCTGCCGGGTGCAAAAAAGATATGCCTCCTTATCCCCCGTCTTAATATCTCCTATGGTACTTCTCTCGATACCCAGATTCATCAGCGCGCCCAAAAAATCTCTGTGCGACAGCCTGTCGGCAAATTTTACCATAAGAGGACAAATATGTATGCATACTATCGGAAAGGGCACCTCGTAACCCAGCTCCTCCACGCTTCCGAAGCGCACCATTTTCCTGTCCGTATTCTCCGTTCCTCCCCATAAGGCAACGCCGGCATAACAAAGCTCTCCCTCCATACGCCGGAATATATCCTGCTCGTTCAAGCCAAGAAAGCCAGTAAAAGTAAACATATTCTGCCCGAAGGCCTTATCCGCCAAATCCCTAAAACGATTTTTCAATTGTTGTATTTCTTTTTCATTTTCCTGTGACATATCTTTACTTCCTTAATAACCAAATTCTAAACCCGACATAGACCTAATTATCCAAGCGCCACATCCAACGCCATCATTAAAGCAAAGCCTGCCGCAAAAGCAATCGTGCCCAAGTTAGAATGCCTGCCCTCGTTTGCCTCCGGTATCAGCTCCTCCACCACCACATAAATCATGGCGCCGGCAGCGTAAGCCAACATATAGGGCAGGATAGGCGTCACAAGCTCTGCAAGAGCAATGGCAAACAACGCTCCCACAGGCTCGGCTGCTCCGGATAAGGCCCCCAAAGCAAACGCCCGGCGGCGACTGTTCCCCTCACTGCGAAGGGGCAGGGAGATAATTGCTCCCTCCGGAAAATTCTGGATGGCAATCCCGACGGACAGTACAATGGCTCCCGTCATGGTAACCGCTCCCTCCCCTGTCATTGCTCCTGCAAAAACAGCGCCGCACGCCGCACCCTCCGGCAGATTATGAATTGTTACGGCAAGCATAAGCATGGCGCTTCTCCCCAGAGTACTCCTTTTCCCCTCCGGCTCCCTGCTTCCCATATGCAAATGCGGAATCAGACTATCCGCAAATAACAGCGAAAAAATACCTGCCAAAAATCCCGCCAACGCCGGCACAAAAGCAAGCCTTCCAAACTCCCCGCACATATTCATTGCCGGAATCAAAAGCGACCATATGGAAGCCGCAACCATGACGCCCGCCGCAAAACCGGTAAGTCCCCTCTGCAGATTAAGACTTACCTGCTTTCTCAAAAAAAATACACAGGCGGCGCCCGCCGTCGTTCCCAACAGGGGAATCAAAAGCCCGATTCCGATATACATTACCGTACCACCCCATTTTATAATAAAAGCTCCACATCAGAATTGTCCTGTTTATGTCAAGAATATCTTCACCAATATTATCATATTCCTGCCTAAAACAAAAGAGCGAAAATCCTCCGTATCTTTTCATATCAGTACGCAAAAAACTGTCGCATTAAGCATCGGACACAAAATATATGGTATTCTGCTTAGGTTTAAGTCTTACCACATACAATAACTTCCATGCTGAGTACAACAGTCTTTTTTATAAAAATATTAATTTTTCAAGCCCACCACCTCTGAGAATGTCATACATCTTAAGTAAAGCTGATAACAGGCTCCTTTGGCGCTTTTACCTTCTCCACGCTAATTGCATGGAGAATAGGCCCCTCGCCCTTATAATCTTCCCAGTACTCCTTCGTCACCGCAGCCGTCACCTTCACCCAATCCTTCTGCTTCAGCTCCCCGGCTTTTGCATATTCACAGGCATAACCCAAAAAAGCCATATCGTCGGCACAACAGGTCATAGCCATGCGCCCCGGTACAAAATATCCCTCCGGAAAGTTCTCCGGCTTTAAAACCATTGCTATAAACTTTATTTTTTTGCCGATATAACGCTCTAAGTGCTCCATAGAATCCAAATACCAGATTCCATAGCCCTCATTGTCAAGCACAATAACGTCTCTATTTAAATCATAAGGCAAATCCTCTTCAAAAATCTCGTCAATCTCACCGCTTGAGCCCTCAAAAATCACATCTGCATTAGGATTGACCGCCTTGATGTTCCTCTTGTAGACATTCAACTCCTCGATACCGTCGCAGCGATTAAAAATAATCATCTCGGACTTACGTATCATCTCCGCCAAAAGAGAACGCATATTGGTATAATACATGGGAAAGGTCGTGGCGTCTATGGTAGTTATCTGCTGCTCCACCTTCCAGTACCATGGCAGCTTCATATTCTTGGCGTTCCACATGCCGTTAAACTCTATAATAATTCTGTCCGGCTTATGCTTTTTCTCCAGCTCAATTAAATTAGAGGGAGTAAAATCCTCCTCCGACTCCACCTGCTCAATCACCGCATTCACCTTTTCCAAAAGGGCGCCGTCATATTCCTCCTCACCCTCCTCACAGAGAACAATCATCGTCTTACCTTTTATCCTGAAATAGGGCTGCTCCAAAGTAAAGGTGATAAATTCGGTCTTACCGCTTTCCAGAAAACCATTAATCACATATACGGGCTTCATTCTTTTCCTCACTCCTATGACTCATCTTACCTTCTAAACAGCTCCGCCAGCTTATCCTCCGCCAGCTTAGCCCCAATAACGCAAATTTTGCCGGTTACCTCCGGCCTGCCGCTTCTCACGTCATGCTCGTTCGGCACATAGTCATAATAAATCCAAGTGCCGTCCTCGGCAGGAACCATTCCCTTAGCACGCAGAATGTCGCCATACTCGCCGCTGTCCAGTGCGGTAAGTATCTTCTCGATTTCCTCACTGCTATATATATTAGGCGTCTCCATACCCCAGCTTGTAAAAATCTCATCCGCATGATGATGGTCATGGTGGTGGTCGTGACCGCAGCACTCCTCGTCGTGGTCATGATGGTGGCCGTGACCGCAGCATTCCTCGTCGTGGTCGTGATGATGGCCGTGACCGCAGCACTCCTCGTCGTGGTCGT
>CAMNSZ010000024.1 GCA_946557105.1 uncultured Lachnospiraceae bacterium
GTAATTCTATCTTACATCAGTTTGGAGGTTTACACAAACCTTGGGATACTCCCGATAATTTCCCATCCGCCGGCAGCTTGAGATATGAAAAGGCCCGGAGCGCCATAGTGTTCCGGGCTTTTCCTGTAAGAATATTGTTTATTGTTTGACACAAAAAGCAAAATAATTGTTCTTATCCGTGCTGAACAGCAGGCTGAAGGGAGGACATTGCTTTTCAAAGGCACGGACCACCTGTTCAAAGGTCAGCAGGTCAACCTTTTCAAGCCTGAAGCCGTCTGTAAGGACAAAGTGCTTTGCAATACAATCCATGAGCTTTTGGGAAAGTATTTTTACGGCGTCGGAAACCGTTTTATCAACCTTCTTGATTTGTTTGCCGAGAATTTCATTGAGCATGCGTAAAATCATCTGCTCTTCATAAATTAAGTATGCCTGTAGGCGCTTGCCCTCCGAGTTAAGATAACTTAAGCGATAGCAAAGCGCGTTTCCGCCTGAAAAATCCTCTGCGCTGTAATGTATGCTCACAATGTGCGCCTTTACATGAAATAAGGTTTCCAGCGCCTGAATAATTGCCTTTTGCAGGGAATCTATTTCGTTTTCCGACGCTTTGTGCACCCACTTATTGGCGTTACGTCCTGTCATTGCGCGGTCTTCTATCATGATATGCCCGTTCAGCCAACCCACACATATCCCCAGAAAGTGCTGTACTGATTTTGTGGAATAATCTTGTTCGATTAATTCTTTTTCAAGGGCGGGAAGCGTTTTGTCCCGCATATTGTCATGCAGACTTTTATGTATGTCATATTCGCTGTAATTAATTGACTGCATGTATGCCTCTTCCTCTGCAAAATGCTTTAGGGTATAACTTTTGAAATATTTGATGCCTTCCTTGCAGGCATGCTGCTGTTTGTCCGTATCCTCGTTGAGGCTGAGCAGCTTAGCCACAATGGAAAAAAGCCTCTGATGGGCCTTGTCGATGCACTCCACACCGATATTCAGCCGATCGTTCCATTTCACTTCATTCAATATAGTGTGCCTCCTTTTTTGCTTTAAGCTGTTGTACAAAAAATCGTAAATTAAAGCATTTGTTTAAATTTCAGTTTACCATATAATTTCCAATTTAACAACTGTTATAAGACATTCCTTGAGACATTCATTCAGGCTTTTGTTGGTATATCCGCCAGCTTATGAATGGTGTGGCGTACGGTCTGTAATTTACCAAAACGGCCGTTCGCCGGACATTGAACATTAAAGCAAAAATAATGTGAGAGCCTGTAACATTTTTACAAATATATTGTCTATTATAGAGAAGGACAAAATTACCTATAGTTTGGGAGAATTCATGATGACGGATGAGAATATTATTAGGATGCTTTTTCGGAGAAGAGAAGAGGCAATTGATAAGCTGATTCAAAAATATGGGGCATACTGCTATAAAATTGCCTACAATATATTAGGCGACAGAGAGGACTCTGAGGAATGCTTGAATGACACATGGCTTGAAGCGTGGGAGTCCATACCGCCCAATAAACCTGTTTACTTAAATTTATATCTGGCAAAAATCGTACGCAATCTTTCCTTTAACAGATACAAATTTAAGCGCACGGAAAAAAGGGGGCAGGGAGCCTTTACAATGGTTTTGGATGAATTAGAGGAGTGCATTGCCGCTTCGTCGGGAGTGGAGCAGGAGTATATGGCAAAAGAATTGGGCGGTTATATTAATAAATTTGCAAACACACTGTCCGAGAGGGATTGTAATGTGTTTGTAAGGCGGTACTTTTATGTAGAATCCGTAAAGGAAATTTCCCGGCGTTATCATATTTCCGAAAATAATGTGAGCGTAATTTTGAATCGATGTCGAAAGAAACTAAGGCTTTATCTGGAAAAGGAGGGGTATATTTTATGAATAAGGAGGATTTGTTTGAGGGCGTCGGAATGCTGGATGAAAGGCTGTTACGGCGTAGTGAGAGGAATAAAGGCTTTCTTGTGGATTTGGCTTTGAAGTGGGGCGGTCTTGCCGCTTGTCTGGCGGCTGCAGCCGTCGTCTGGGGTGACTGTGATAAAGGACCAGACAGTGTGCCGAAAGACAAGCTTGCCCGTGAGGAAAGTCAGGCGGGCAGTGAGCAACAGAAGGATATAATCGACTCCCAACCGGAAATATATATAGATACGGCAACGCTGCTCGCCTCTGACACAGGCACGGATATCAGAGAACAGGCGCTTTCCGTTTCGCAGCTGGAAATAGATAAATACATTGCGCTTTATTCTAAGGCAGATTCCGTGGAAAGCGCCGTCTTGCAGGAAAGCGTGGGCAATCGGGTTGAAGGGGAGGAAAGCTGGTACAGGATTTTGGGTCACGAGGATATGCAATATTTAATTTTTTCTGATGAAAACCAGAATTACTCACTGTGGGAGTTTGAAGCATTCCAAAGCGAAAACTATCCCCTTGGGGATGTGCTGCGGATGATCTATCATATTGAATCCGCCGGAGATATCAAGGAAATTATTTCCGAACCTGCGAATATGGACAATTCGGACGAAGGAAAGGCAATACAAAAGGAAATAGGAACGCTGTCGGTTACGGACGCGGATGATATCGCCGAATTTTACCGTATCCTTTCAGGCCTGACATGTTATGGAGGCAACAGATGGGATATGATTGGTCTGGGTGGCGACACGCCCTTAGCCATGCGTAATAAGGTCCGCGGAGGCAGGTATTTGACATTGATAACATCCAAGGGAGACAGAATTGCTTCCTTAAAATATACGGCGGTTTCGGGAAGGTTTTATGAATATGGGGGAGTCGCGTATAGCGCCCTTGGCAGTGAAGAGAAAGAGAGGATTGAAGAAATATTGCGCATGGAATTTACGGCGGAGGGAGCAGCCGATAATCCGTCTGGCGCAATACAAGACGTGCCGGCGGAGGAAAGCGGTTATGAGGAAGCAAGCGGGCATATAACACAGGAAGAAGCAGCCGAATTACAAGATAAAATTACGGACGCCATGCGAAAGGGGGAGCTGCCTTATGTAATCAGCTCCGCTATTTATGAAAATCCGGACAGAGTCCATGTGGTAATTTCACGAGATGATGAGGATACGAGAAGCCGGTTAGAGGCGCTGGACACAACGGGAAAGGCTTTGGAAATAGAATATCATCCGGGGGCAGAAACGGTATTAGAATAAACAGATAGAGGTAAACGCTTGACAAGGACTGTCTAATGCGTTAGACTAATTATAGTCTAACGCATTAGACAGTTGGGAGGAAGAGAATGGAAACACCTAAAATATTTGAAAGTGAGTACCGGTTTTGCTTGATACTGTGGGAGAACGAACCCATTAACAGCGCCAAGCTTGCCAAGCTGTGTAGCGAAAGGCTTGGCTGGAGCCGTACCACCACCTACACGGTTATAAAGCGATTGTCCGAGAGGGGTGTGGTTAAGAATGAGAATTCCATTGTGACTTCACTGATTTCCAAGGATGAAGCGCAGGCGGCGGAGATAGACGAGCTGGTAGAAAAGACCTTTGAAGGCTCTATGCCCGCGTTTATAGCGGCGTTTACCAAGCGAAAAGCCTTATCGAAAAAGGATGTGGCACAAATAAGGCAAATGCTGGATGCGTATGAGGAGACATGAGTATGGGAAATGTATTCTTAAAGCTGTTAAATATGAGTATTACGGCGGGCTGGCTGATTTTAGCGGTTATCATACTAAGATATATTTTGAGAAAGGCGCCGAAATGGATACTTTGTCTGCTCTGGGCGCTGGTGGCGGTCAGATTGGTATGTCCCGTTTCCTTGGAAAGTATATTCAGCATGATTCCCAGCAAAGAAACTATACGCCGTGATGTAGTGGTCTCGGATAAACCGGCGATTGACAGCGGTGTGAAGCTGGTGGATGAAGTGGTGAATCCTGTTCTCCGTAAATCCTTTACTCCGGCTCCGGGCGCCAGCGTCTCTCCGTTGCAGGTATGGCTTTTTATAGCGGGTATGATCTGGAGTGTGGGTGTATGTGTCATGCTTGCGTATGCGGTGGTCAGCTATCTGCGCCTGCGCTGCAGGGTTCGCACGGCTGTACGGCTTCGTGATAATATATACATAAGCGAATATATAGACACACCCTTTATTTTGGGTTTGGTCAAACCGCATATTTATCTGCCCTTGGGCATGGACGAGGCAATGCTTGAGCCTGTAATTTCACATGAGAGGGCGCATTTGAAACGCCGGGATTATCTTTGGAAGCCTTTGGGCTTTGCGTTATTGGCTGTGTATTGGTTTCACCCTCTTTGCTGGCTTGCTTACTCTTATTTTTGCAGGGATATTGAGCTTGCCTGTGATGAAAAGGTAATAAAGGACTTTGATTCCCGCCAGAAAAAGGCTTATTCGGAGGCGCTGCTTGCATGCAGTGTAAACCGGCGTTCTATGTCGGCATGTCCGCTTTCCTTTGGCGAGGTGGGGGTCAGGAACAGGATAAAATCAGTTTTACATTATAAAAAGCCTACGTTTTGGATAATCCTGTCGGCGGGTATTGTCTGCGCGGCTGCGGCGGTATGTTTTTTGACGGATCCGGTTGAAAGCGGGGAGGGGCATGGAACGACCGCAGGCGCGGAGGATATGGAAGCAAGTGATGTACATCGGCCGGCTGCCGGAACAACGAAAACGGACGAGGGAGAAAGTATAGAAGCCAAGAAGATTACGGACGTTGAAATGTTCTTAAAAGAATGGACAGGGGCTTTTGTAAGCAGGAACGGGAATACGATTGCAGCGCTTGTCACAAAGGAGACGCTTGAGGATTTACAGTCGAGAGAGCTGCTTACGGGAACACAGGGGCAGCGAAGCTTTGGGGAATCCTCTCCATGGCCCGTGGAAGAAAATGAGGACGTTCTATTATATAGCTTTGATGACAAGCATGCGGAAATTTACTATTATGCTTGGACGTCCGAGCCCCATGTGACGGTTTGGAGGGAGAGTCTGACCTATGAAATGCGTGAGAAGGGGTATGTGGTCACCAAAGAAGAAATCAGGTATTTGGATAATATTTCGTCGGGAGAAGAATTTTCTGCCGCATTGCTGGGCGGAACCGCAATTGACGGCACAAGGCTGGATTATCGGTATAGCGGAGCAGGTAAGGCGCTGAATGACAATGCGCTGTTAAGCTCGACGACGCTTTACCTCGACCTGTTCGAGCCGGAAAGCGCAGCGCTCGCATTGCTTAATATCTCAAAGGACGAAGAAGAGGTAAAGGTAGAACGTATTTGGAAGGAAAGCTTAAAGGATCCGTTTATGGAGCTGTCGGGCGGCGCGCAGGAAGATAAGGCATGGGAGGAGAATAACAGCGTAGATCTGGAAATTACCTTTTTAAAGGATAATGAATCCGTACGGATTACTATGATACAATCATACGGCAGGGGAGGAATATGGATTCCTCAAAACTATGCGCCCAGCCCTATGTACAGATTTATGCAGCTTGATTAGACCTATGCGTCCCCCAGAGGGGTTAATATAGAATGTTACTGGAACGGAACGGACAGACAGCTTCAGGTAGTGCTTAATATCTATACGGGCACCGGCTTCGATGCTTGGGAGCTGCATGGGCTGCAACAAGATGACGCCGGCGATAGAGCAGCCGGTGGAAAAACCGCTTCGGCTGGGATATAAAAACGTAAAACAGGTTTACGCCGTATCGCGGCTGTGATATAATTTATTCCGTAAACAAATTACTATTTCAGGAGGACGCAATATGGAGCGAAAGCATGGCGTCAAGATGATTGCACCCATTATTATTACGGTAATATTTGTCCTGTATTATGTAGGCTTCTTTATGTTATGCGCTTGGATGCCCATGCCTGTGATACCGAAGCTGCTGCTTGGACTGGTGCCTCTTTTGCTTGCAGGGGTCTGTATTTTTGTCCTTATTGAAAGAATTCAGGAAATAAGGAGCGGAGAAGAAGATGATCTTAGTGAATACTGATTATATTTCCGGTAAAAATCTGGAGATGCTGGGGCTGGTAAAGGGAAGCACGATTCAGAGCAAAAACGTAGGTCGTGATATTACTCAAAGCTTTAAAACCTTGGTGGGCGGAGAGCTAAAGGCTTATACGGAGATGATGAATGAGGCCAGAGCGCTGGCGACAAAGCGTATGGTGGAGGAAGCGGAGAGACTGGGAGCCGACGCCGTGGTAAATCTTCGCTACAGCTCCGCATCCGTTATGCAGGGCGCGGCAGAGGTTATGGCGTATGGCACTGCCGTGAAATTCGTTTAAGCGGGTAAAAATTTTCTTGCCTTTTTATTGTGAATGTGATATACTTCCACTGCATAAAGAGAACAAGAATAAAAATGCCGTCCGGCCTTGCTTATCCAATAGAGCGGGGCCGGAGGGATATAAGAAACATTATAGGTGTCGGATAAGGAAGCTTTTTCTTTATTCGGTGAAAAGGGAAGCAGGTGCAAGTCCTGCACGAACTCGTCGCTGTAAGGAAGGAGTTCTGTTTCATGTATGTCATTGAAGCAATTCGGAAACGGATTATGCTTTGAGAAGGCGAAGCGGAGCGAAGATAGCCAAGTCAGAAGACCTGCCTATAGTGGTACTGTAGAACCACGAGTAATTGGTTGGTACATTTGAGGAGGCGGATTGTGCATGTAGGCAGCCGTCTTGATATTGTACGGACCTTTTGCCTGTTGGGTAAGAGGTTTTTTTATGCATAAATTTTTTAATACGGAAAGGAAAAGATCATGACGGAAAAAAAGAACAGTAGTAAAAAAATCATTGTGGGAATGGCGGTATTGGTGGTGCTTGTGGCGGCATTTGCCATTATTTTCAGCGTATTTAGAGCAAAGCCCGTAGAGGGAAGCAAGTCTATTACCATTGAGGTGGTTGACAAGGAACAAAAGTCTTCAGTTTATGACCTGAAGACCGATGTGGAGTATTTGCGTGAGGCGATGGAGGAAGCGGAAGGCTTGGAATTCTCCGGAACAGAAAGCGAGTATGGGCTTATGGTGGAGACTGTGAACGGTATTACGGCTGATTACAACGTGGATGGCGCTTACTGGGCATTTTTTGTAAATGGTGATTATTGTAATTACGGCATCGACACCCAGCCTGTAACGGATGGAGACGCATTTAAGATTGTATATACGGTTAATTCCGAGGAATAAACCGATACGGCGAGTGGAGTTACCGCATGAAAAACAGAAGCAGAGTGATAAAATCTACGTTGGATATTACCTTAATAGGGCTTATGGTAGCGGTTATAGAGGCGAGCAAAATAGCGTTGCTGGGATTGCCTAATATTGAGCTTACTACCTTTTGGATTATTATGTTTACCATGTTTTTCGGAAGCAAAATTATGTTTGTGATACCGGTATTCATTTTGCTGGAGGGGTGCATGTTTGGGTTCGGTCTATGGTGGGTCATGTACTTATATGTGTGGCCCTGTCTTGCCTTGCTTGCGTGGAGCTGCCGCAGGCAGGAATCCGTATGGTTTTGGAGCGTTTTATCCGCGTTGTTCGGTCTGTTTTTCGGATTTTTCTGCGCAATCCCATATGTAGTGATCGGCGCGGCTGACGGAGGGATAAAAAACGGGCTGTACGCCGGCTTCACATGGTGGGTTGCAGGAATTCCTTTTGACCTGTCACACTGCGGCGGTAATTTTGTCCTGATGCTTATATTGTACCACCCTGTGAGAATTGTTATGAGAAGGGCAAGGACCATGCTGTATACTTAACCGGATATAAGAAATAGGGAAATAAAACGGGCTTTTCGGGATATTGAAGAGCCCGTTTTGCAATAGACAAGATATTACGGCAGCAGATGGCTGGGTGAAAGGTCTTATTGTGGACAGCGGAACAAAGACGGACAGGGAGCGGAGGAAACAGGGGAAATCCAAACGAAGAAGCATTGATTATGGCTTCTTTTTATACTATGGTTCCGCCGTTGGGGTGAAGCACCTGTCCGGTCATATAGGAGGAATCCTCCGACGCCAAAAAGACATAGCAGGGCGATACCTCGCAGGGCTGTCCGGCTCTCATCATAGGCACCCTTGAAGTCTTTCTGCCAAAGGTAGCGACCTCCTTTGCGGAAAAAGAAGCCGGAATCAAGGGAGTCCATATGGGTCCGGGAGCCACTGCATTGACGCGGATTCCCTGTTCTACCAAGGATAGGGCTAAGGATCTGGTAAGCGCCACGATGGCTCCCTTTGTGGAGCTGTAGTCAATTAAGTCCTTATTTCCCTGAAAGGCGGTAACGGAGGCGGTATTAATAATACTGCCCCCGCAATGCATGTGGGGAAGCGCGGCTTGTATCATGTAGAAAAAGGATATAATATTATTCTGGAATACCAAGTTAAGCTGCTTTGGCGTAATTTCCAGAATGCTGCGCTGTATAAACTGTACTGCATGATTGTTTACTAAAATATCAAGTCTTCCAAAGCGGTCGAGCGCCCGCGCCACGCACTGTATGGCAAAGTCTCTGTTTTTTAAATCGCCCTGAAGAAAAAGACACTGTCCGCCTAATTCTCTGATTCGTTCTTCCGTCTGCCTCGCATCGCGTATTTCATCATAATAGATAATAACCACAGATGCGCCTTCCTTTACAAAGTCATAGGCCACCGCCCTTCCTATACCGCTGTCGCCTCCGGTAATAATGGCTACCTTATCCTTTAGCCTTTTTCTGTCTTCTACGCGCTCGGAAACAGGAAGCGGGGTCATGGGGTATTCAAAGCCCGGCTGTCTGTCCTGATGCTGGGGTGGAAAAGAAAAGGGAATATTTTCGCACTCTGTAGTGCAACCGTATTCGCTGTCTAAGTCCATGTGTCTGCGCCTCGCATTATATTCCTAATTAAAATATGAATGATCTTAAAAAAGGTTCCTGTAATCATATTATTTGACAAGCGGGGAAATGTGCTTTATAATACATTAAGCGTTAGTAACCGTTAATAAAATTTATCAATGGATGCGCCCCCAAGTGTGGGCAGGAGGGAGAGAAGATGCGGAGATAAGCTGCTTTTGAAACATGAAAAGGTATATGCTGCGCTCAGGCGGCATATCGGTGCTGACAATGTGCTTTGCACGGTCTGGCAGCTGCTTTATCATGTGACAAAAGGTGGATTATGCTCTCATAACCTCTCTTTTTTTGTTGGAAAATTTTCAAATATAAGGATAGTGAGGTTGGAGCCATATTTGTGCGGGAGCGTCATAAATATGGCTTATTGCATACCCCGCCGTGTAACGCTCCGGCATGTTATCGCAGAAAAAAACGAACGGGTTCGTTTGGCAAATATTGTGCCGATGCCTAAATTCTCGGGGCTGTCGGCAGAACGGAGGATAATTATGGCACAAATTAATATAGCAAACCTTACTTTTTGTTATGACGGAAGCTTTGACAATATTTTTGAAAATGTATCTTTTTCCATAGATACCGATTGGAAGCTGGGATTAATCGGCAGAAACGGAAAAGGGAAGACCACCTTTTTGAATCTGCTGCGTGGCAAATACGCTTATCAGGGAACAATCGGCACATCTGCGGCATTTGATTATTTTCCCTATCATATCGAAGAAGAGTTAACGGAAGAATGCTGTTGCAATTTTCTGGAGCGGCTGAAGCCGGGCTGCGAGTTATGGAGAGTTATCTGTGAGATGGAGAAAATGCGGCTGGACGCGGAGGCGCTTTACCGCCCTTTTGGAACCTTAAGTCATGGAGAACGGACGAAGGTGATGCTCGCAGTTTTGTTTTCGGGGGAAAATGATTTTTTGTTGATTGACGAACCTACAAATCATTTGGAGCAGGAGGCTAGGGAGCTGGTAAAGGAATATTTGGCGCAGAAGAAAGGCTTTATTCTGGTGTCGCATGACAGAGACCTGTTGGATGCCTGTATCGATCATGTACTGGTGCTTAACAGGAAGTCCATTGAGGTACAAGGCGGTAATTTTTCGTCATGGTGGGAAAACAAATGTCGGGCCGATAATTTTCATCAGGCGGAAAATGAAAAGCACAAAAAAGAAATTGCCAAGTTGAAACGGGCTGCCGACAGGGCAGGAGAGTGGGCGGACAAAAACGAAAGAACCAAAATAGGATTTGACCCCGTAAAGGAGAACGACAGAAGCATCAGTACCCGAGCATATATCGGCGCTAAAACCAAAAAGATGCAAAGCAGGGTAAAGCAGTTGGAGAAGCGGATTGGAGCCGAGATAGCGGAGAAGGAAGGGCTGTTGGAGGATATAGAAAAGCCCGTGGATTTAAAGATTATGCCGGTGACGCACCACAAGGAGCTGCTTATATGGGCAAAAGGGTATGGGCTGTCTTACGCTAAGGAAAAAGGAGGAAGAGCTTCTTTGATTGAAGGAGATTTTGCAGTCGGCGTACAGGAAGTCTTTCACAATTTTGACTTTGAGCTTCGGCAGGGGGAAAGAGTGTTTCTGCACGGAAAAAACGGCTGTGGGAAGTCAAGCTTTATAAAAGCGGTTCTTACCCGTTGCGGGGAGAAGGCCGGCGGGAGCGGGGAATGTCATGTAAGACTCCAAGAAGGGGGGCGGACGGAAGCAGACACATGGAAGGCAGGACGGTCGGAAAGCCTTATAACGGAGACGGGAGAGCTTGTCACCGCATCTGGTCTGATTATCTCGTACTGCAATCAGGATACATCCTTTCTTCGTGGAAGCTTAAAGGATTTTGCGTCTGCAAGGGAATTGGAAGAAAGCCTTTTTCTTGCCGTCCTGCGCCAGCTGGATTTTGAACGGGTGCAGTTTTCCAAGAATATGGAGGAGTATTCGGAAGGGCAGAAAAAGAAGGTGTTGCTTGCGGCAAGCCTGCTAAAGCCGGCGCATCTATATATCTGGGATGAACCGCTTAACTATATAGACGTGTTTTCGCGGATGCAGATTGAAAAGCTGATTTTGGACTATCAGCCAACTATGCTTATCGTGGAGCATGACATGAGGTTTAGGGAGCGGATAGCTACCAGAGTGGCGGAAATGAAGTCTTTCGCCGCTAATGATACATTACAATAATATCGTTCTCACAGATTAAGGTTTTTCCGCTGGGAATCAGATTTTCGTTGCCCCGTATAATCATGGCAATCAGCGCGTCGGAGGGCAGCTTAAGCTCCGCAATGGTATGGTTGCACCATTGATGCTTTTTGGTGATGGTGATTTCCTCCAGCTTTTCCTGCTCGCTTGGCTCATAGGCGGGAACGCTTAAGATAACGTCGTCGCCGGCAAGGATACGGGTATCGCCTCTGGTGATAATCGTCTCCTTGTTTCTTTTGATCATCAGGGCAAGGGAGCCGGTGGGAACGTTCACGTCCTTTACCAGCTTGTTCACCCAGTTATGTCCTTCGGGAATAAGCATATGCATCAATGTAATTGCTGATTCTTCTTGATAATCGTTGAAGGTCTTGCGCACATCGGCAGCGTCGTCTATCATATTGAGTCTGCGGGCAATTTGGGGCAGCAGAGTTCCCTGAACGGCAACGGAGAACAGGGATACCATAAATACGATATGGAACAGGTCGTGAGTTACAACCGCACCCCTTGAGACTGCCATAATGGCAAACACGGAGGAAGCCGCCCCGCGCAGCCCCGCCCATGAGACAAGCACGCATTGGCTTGTGCTGCAGCGGAAGGGCTTTAACAGCAAAAATACGGCAAGGGGTCTTGCAATCAAAGTGAGAAAGGCAGTTATGGCAAGCGCCGTGAGGAAAATTTCCGGCATTTTGTGAGGAAAGGACAAAAGGCCCAGCAGGAAAAAAATCAAGATTTGGGCAAGCCCGGTGACGCCGTCAAAAAAAGGAATCAAGGTAGATTTATTTTTGATGGGGCTGTTGCCTATGAAAATTCCCATTATGTACACACTCAAGTAAGCGTTACCGCCTGCGAGCTGAGTGATTCCATAACATAGAAGCACCATGGCAATCATAAATATGGTGTCAAGGCCGTCTGAAATCAGACGGGAATTTTTGAGCAGCCAAACACAAAGAAGGGCAAAGGCGGCGCCCACAATGATGCCCATAACAAGCTGCAGACAAATCTGCAGGGGAATGTTGCCTATGTTTTCGGAACCCATCAGGCCGATACCGATAAAGGTAAGCATATAGGCCATGGGGTCGTTGCTGCCGCTCTCCATTTCCAGAAGGGAAGCCGTACCGTCCTTGAGATTCAGCTTTTTCTGGCGGAGAATGGCAAAGACGCTGGCGGCGTCCGTAGAGGAGAGCACGGCTCCCATAAGAAAGCTTTCAGCCAAAGTATAGTGAAGAAACAGCCTGCAAAGAGCAGCCGTGACCACTGCCGTGACAATAACGCCCAACGTGGACAGTAAAACGGATTTTACGGCAATATTCTTTGCAAGCTTCCATTTTAAGTTAAAACCACCGTAGAACATGATAAAGATAAGAGCTATGGAACAGATATTTTCCGCGAGAGCAAAGTCGTCAAAGGGGATTTTGAACAAGCCGTCGCTTCCGAACAATATTCCAATAAACATGAATAAGATAAGCGCCGGCATACCAAATTTCCCGGAAAATTTTTCGGCGAGTACACACAAAAGAATTACTGCGGCAACCAGCAAAATAATAATATTCATAGGCTCCTTTATCCTTTCCATAAAAAGTAAGCGGCAATTATATAGACGACGCGAAAACCGAAATTTTTCGCTCGGCGTCTATGCAGATAACGCAGGATTAGCGCGGCTAATTAAAAAGAGAAATACCATGCTTTATTCTGCGGTATATCTTATATCCTATCACACCAAAGAGTGACACTACAATATATAAAGTAGAAAAAATTCCGCAGGCTCCCCCGATAATAATTAAAATAATCATTCCTATGTTCATAGTATAAAATCCTTTCGCTCGTTCTTATTGGATGACAAAATCTGCAACACAATAAGGCCCATACAAATGGACATAAAGCATTGTGTGCATACAATAGAGTTTAGAAGAGGGTATTGGATTTTTTACCGTCTTGATGATGTATGTAGCCAAGAATTACGATATTGCTGTTGACGGCGTAAATAGCCGTGTTGGAATGATACATAAAAATAGAATAAAGAATATGTGGACAGGTAACTGAGGAGGAAAGGGCATGGCAGCCTTTTCTGTCCGGAGTAACACTGCTTTTGGGCGCGGACCGCAGCATCGCCGCAGTTATCTGCCTTTGTCCGGGAAGCTCGGGGGAATAGACCTGTTCAAGCGGTAAATCAGGTTCAAAAAAATGCAGGGAAAAATCATCCTCGTCCAAGTCTTCACAGAAAGTACTGCACAAAAAAGAAGAATCTGTCTGAATATTTTCAAAACACATTCCGCAAAGCAACAGCGATATAATGAAAAATAAGCTGATATGCGTCCGATATTTTTTGAAATACATAAGATACTCCTGCTGTTATCTTCCAATATTAATCCCAATATATTCTATCATATAAATATAAATGGCGCAATAATTGCTTTTCCGTGGGAATAAGTTCCATGATATTGTAAGGAAAAGTGAAAAAAATAGTAAAAGATATAGTTAAATTAAGCATTCATATGGAAATTGAAAGTAAAGTGTTGTTATTTTCAAGCAATGGGAAAAAAGAAAATGGTACTTTAGACCTATTTATTCTGGAAAATGCATTGAAATTGTCTCGTGTTAGTATTATAATCTAGTCATATATAAAAATGGCGAACAATGAGATAATATGACATGTATTGCAGGGCGCAGTTTCATGGTGGAAAAAGCTGTAACGATACGGATAAATATTGAAGCGAGAGGGTGTATATGAAGAGAAGGATAGCAGTTTTTGGCAACGGGTGGAGCAATGAGTTTTTAAGGATTGTTATGGGCGGTATTCGCAAGTGTTCCATTGAGAATAACGTTGATACTTTTCTTTTTATGAATTATTCGGACGGCAACATCTCAAAGGATATGGAGATGGGCGAGTCCAATATTTTCAATCTGCCTGATTTAGGGGGGTTTGACGGGGTGATTCTTTTGGCAAATACCTTTCATCTGCAAAATGAATTTGACTATTTAGAGAAGAAGATAGCCTTCAATAATACTCCGTCTATCAGCCTTGAATACGAGCTGGAAGGCACCGATTTTCTGGGAACGGATAATTACTGCGGAATGTATGAGCTGGCAAGGCATCTTCTGGAAAAGCATAATGTGAAAAAAATACTTTTTGTAAGCGGTCCAAGGGGAAATTCCGAAAGTGACTGCAGAAGGCAGGCAACTGCCGACGCCATGAAAAAATCCGGTCTTGTTTTGGGGGAGGAGGAAATTGTTTATGGCAATTGGAATTATTTTCCCGCGCAGGAAGCGGTACGGCAATATTTGGATTCACACGCGGGGATGCCGGATGCGATTATTTGCGCCAATGATGTGATGGCTATGGCGGTATGTGCGCTGTTGGAGGAAAAGGGGGTTATGGTTCCCGAGCAGGTGAAGGTTACGGGCTATGATCATTTGATGGCGGGAATAACCTTTTCTCCTATGATTGCCTCCGTGGACCGCAGCTGGGAGGATATGGGTTATCAGGCGGTGAAGCATCTTTTGTATAAGATGGAAGGGAAAGATGTGCCGAAGCATCAAGTGGTTAACTCGCGAGCGGCAGTGGCAGAAAGCTGCGGCTGCGAGGCATGTTTGGGGGAAAGCCGTCTGAAACGCAGGGATAAACGCATGAGTTATCATCATATGCTGGATAATGTTTTTTTTGGAGGGCATTTGTGCAATATGGCGGAGGTGCTGTCAAGAGTGCAGACGGAGAAAGCGTTTCATTCTGATTTGGGACGATTCTGGACGGACGAACACAATTATGAGAGCGATGAATTGTATTTGTGTCTGAATGATGACTTCTTTACTTCTCTGCAGAAGGATGAGACTATGGCTCAGAGCGGCTACAGCAGTTATATGGATGTGATTTGCGGACTCAAGGGCGGGGAGACTGTGGACAGAAAGCGCATAGAGACTGCCCGACTGGTACCTGATTATGATGAAAACAGCGGATATTCCCATGTATATATCTTTGTTCCTGTTTACAGTAAAAGCGAATCTTATGGTTATGTAGTATTTGGCAATGAGATGCCCATGATGTATGATTATTCGCTGGACGTGTGGATTAGGCATCTGGAGCAAAATCTGGAGCGCGTAAGGCAAAATATCAAAATGGCCGGGATGAACAATAAGCTTTCCGAGCTCTCCATTACAGATGCACTTACCGGAATATATAACCGTCTGGGCTGTGAAAAGCTTGCCATTCCCTATTTGGAGCGCTGCCACAGGGAAGGAAAGACCGGAGTGCTGATGTTTGCGGATGTGAACAAGATGAAGATAATCAACGATAAATACGGGCATATACAGGGGGATGTGGCGCTTCGCACGGTTGCCAAGGTTCTGGGCGATATTCTTCCTAAGGGCTGGATTTCACTGCGCTATGGAGGTGATGAGTTTTTGACGGTGGGGGAATGCTGTGACGAGGAACAAATAAACTGTTTATGTGACGAGCTTTTGGAAAAACTCAAGGAGGAATCTGAGGGAATGAAGCTCCCATACACATTGAAGATGGGCGTGGGCTACGCGTTGGTAAGGCCGGATGAACCGATGAGCCTTGCCGATTGCCTGAAAAGGGCGGATGAGTCCATGTATCTGATGAAAAGAGAGCAGCATAAAGAGGAACTATGAAAGTGTAATCTATGAATGGGCTGAGAATAATAGAGGGGACCGAGTCCTGTATGAGACAGGATTTGGTCCTTTTATAATCTGTAATAATATTAATATTATTAATATTGTTTTATGGAAAAATCAGGAGGCAGGAGAAACTTTTTGGCTGAAAGGTCGTTTATTTATGTAAGGAAGGGAGGAGAGGCGCATGCAGGATTGTGAAATTTTAGATTTGTATTGGAACAGAGACGAGCGGGCAATCGTGGAAACCCAGAGAAGCTACGGGAAATACTGTTATAGCATAGCCTATAATATTTTACATGACAGAGAGGACTCGGACGAATGCGTAAATGATACCTGGTTTCGTGCATGGAATGCAATTCCTCCGGACAGACCCGGGCGCTTCGCTTTATTTTTGGGAACTATCACGCGTAATTTGTCCTTTGACAAATGGAAGCATAAGAATGCGGCGAAAAGGGGGAATGGTGATATGGAGCTGGCATTGGATGAGCTTTTGGAGTGTGTTCCGGCAGTACACAGCACGGAGGAGGCTGTGGAGGCCGCGGAGCTGGAGCGGTTAATAAATGAATTTTTGTATACTCTGCCGCAGAAGGACTGTAATGTATTTTTGCGCAGGTATTGGTATGTGGAGGAATACAGTGAAATTGCAAAACGTTACCACATGAAGCTGAATACCGTGAAGACCTCACTTTTCAGGACACGGGCAAAGCTGCGGGAATATTTGGAAAGGGAAGGAGTGGTAGTGTGAGGAGTCATATGGAGAGCGGTTATATAAAGAGCAGGCAGACGGATAAGGCAATGAGAATTTTCGAGGCGCTTTCCGGTGTAGATGAGGAGCTGCTGGCACGCAGCGAGGAAAGGAATGAAGCAATAATATCGGGCGTGTGGAGATATACCAGAACAATAGCGGCGTGCTTTTGCCTGATAGCGGTGGGAGGGCTTGTCTGGGGCGTTTATAAGCTGACGCCATTGCAGGACAAGGCGGCAGAACAGGTGGCGCCTCAGGCATTGAACGAGTCTGTGCAAAGAATGGCTGACAATACGGAAGGAGCGCCTTATGACTTACAGGACGGCGCTAAAGAGGCAGCCGTCATTGCAAACGAAGACGGAAACGGAGGATTGGATGTCAAACAGGTTGAACAATCCGTGAATGCTCCGATACAGAAGGAGGTCACAGAAAAGATTTTCTTAGATGAAGGGATGAACAACGGCGGTTCGTGGGAAAAAGCGCATGAGGAAAAAGACAGCGCGGACGAGCTGAAATTAGAAAGTGCCTGTGGAATGCCGCTTGATTCAAGAGAAAAGGTGAGTGAAGAGGAGGCTCGCGCCACGAAGGGATTGGGTAGTTATATTCCTGCGATCCTGCCTTCAGGCTACGGGTTTGAGAGCGCTCAGAGAGAGGAAAATCCGGATAACGGTGAATATGACAGCATCAGTATAGTATGGTCAAAGGGAATGGATAGCGTTTTCCTTTTTATCGAGAAGGTTGACCCTTTAGATGTGGCGCTTACGGATTTGGATAAGCCGGAAACCTATAATGTGCATTTGTATGATATTCCATATTCCCAAACACTGCCTCAGGAATATTACGACGCATTTTATAATCCGGTGTTTCGGGCAGGAGATTTAAGTCTTGAATTGATTGAAGCGCGTATGAAGACAATTCAGGATGTAGGGGATAGTGATACTCCCAGAGGAGATTTTTCCGTGCTTTATGAGGAAGGGATTCTTGTGAGATTTAACGGAGACGGTACCCCGCGGGAAATATGGGAAATGTTTAGCTCTGTGGAGCCCTAGAATAAATTTCTACCTGTGTGAAGAGGCAGGCGCTGGGAATTGTTTTGCCGCCGCCAACGGGCATGGCCGCCGGAAAAGATTACTTTTCCCAGCGGCAGGACGCTCCGCAGGGCAGGATAAGCCCGGTTGATTGTACGGGCAGCCCTATTTCGGAAGCCTCCGCATATCCGCCGAATCGTTTGCAGATAGCGGTATTTATCATATAAGACAGCACCGCGGGCTGTAGTCCCGTGGTATAGGAATTAATTAAGAAGAAGAGGGCGTCGTCACTCAAGAGCTGTGTTGTCAGTTGGATAAAGGACCAAACGCTCTCTTCTATTTTCCAGATTTCCCCCTTGGGGCCCCTGCCGTAGGAAGGGGGATCCATGATTATGCCGTCATAGCGGCTGCCCCGGCGGATTTCACGCTCCACAAATTTTACGCAGTCGTCAACCAGCCAGCGTATGGGCGCATTGCTCAGACCGGAGGAAAAGGCGTTTTCTTTTGCCCAGTTTACCATGCCCTTGGAGGCGTCCACATGAGTGACATGCGCGCCGGCTGCCGCGGCGGAGAGGGTGGCTCCGCCCGTATAGGCGAACAGGTTGAGTATCTTAACGGGCCTTTTCGATTGTTTTATCTTTTCGGAGAACCAATCCCAGTTTGTCGCCTGCTCGGGAAATAGTCCGGTGTGTTTAAAGCTGAAGGGCTTTAAATGAAAGGACAGTTCTTTGTAGGAAACGGTCCATTCGTCGGGCAGATCAAAAAACTGCCACTCGCCGCCGCCTTTGGCGTTTCGGTGGTAATGAGCATTTTTGCGCTTCCAGCCGGCGTGATTGTGCGGGGTGCTCCAAATGACCTGAGGGTCGGGGCGAATCAGAATATAATTCCCCCAGCGTTCCAGCTTCTCGCCGTCTGAGGTGTCCAAAACCTCGTAATCCTTCCATTTATCTGCAATCCACATAATCCGTTCCTCCGCGTCCTAATAGTAAACCTGATAGCCGTAACAATGTAATAGTACCATAAATTTGTTTTTTTGCAAGAAAAGACTTGCAATTTATCGTATTTCTCTGTAAAATTAGGGGCGGTGTCTTATACTATACATTGGAGAAATGAAAGAAAGTGGTGCGGTAAATGGAAAACAGAATTGAAGAAGCGATAGCATTTATTTTTTATTTGGCACTTGTTCTGGCGGTAGGAATTTTCTTTTTTGCAAAATCAAGAAAATCCCAAGGAGGAGACAAGGAATATTTCCTTGGCGGTAGAAATATGAACGGCTGGGTTGCGGCGCTCAGTGCGGGAGCGTCCGACATGAGCGCATGGGTTTTAATGGGTTTACCCGGCTCTATTTATCTTTGGGGTATGGGTCAGGTCTGGATTTCGGTGGGGCTTTTAATCGGCACGATATGCGCGTGGGTGTTCGTTGCGCCCAAGCTGCGCAGGTATTCGATAAAGGCGGGTGACGCCATTACCATTCCCCAGTATTTAACAAAGAGATTTCAGTCTTCGAGCCCCGTGCTTCAGGTTATCTGTGCCGTTATCTTTATTGTTGTTTACTGTATTTATGCGGCCTCCAGTATTGTTGCGTGCGGAGATTTATTTAATACGGTGTTTGGCATTGACAGTATGATTGCCATGGTCGGAGCAACCGTGATTATTCTTCTCTATACGTTTTTAGGCGGCTTTAATGCGGTGTGCTGGACAGACTTTTTTCAGGGGATGCTGATGTTGGCGGCATTGATGGCGGCGCCTATCGTGGCGGTATTCGCTATGGAGGCAGCAGATTTTGTGCCGATGGCAGAGGTGGTCACGGGAGCGAATTATTATAATCCTTTATCCAGCGGAGCCTTTGACTGGAACAGTGTTTCGGATATATTGAGCGGTCTGGGCTGGGGGCTTGGATATTTCGGAATGCCTCATATCCTGATAAGGTATATGTCCATCAAATCTGAGAGGGAAATGAGTAAATCACGTGTGATAGGCATCGGTTGGACAACGCTTATACTGATTATGGCTTCCGTTGTGGGGCTGGTAGGACATCAGTACTTAGGAACATATCTGCCTGAGACCTCCAGAAGCCTTGTATTCGTAACGCTGGTGCGCAATGTATTCCCTGCGCTGCTTGCAGGCGTGCTGCTTTCGGCGATTTTGGCGGCATCCATGAGTACTGCGGACTCTCAGCTTTTGGCGTCTTCCTCCGCATTTGCGTCGGATGTGTATAAGCCTGTCATCCGTAAGAATGCCTCCGATAAGGAAATGCTCTGGGCAGGACGTATTGTAGTGGCGGTTATATCGGTAGTGGCGCTTTTGATTGCGGTGAACCCAAACTGCGCGGGTATTATGGCGTTGGTAGAATGTGCTTGGGCTGCGTTCGGAGCCGCCTTTGGTCCTACGATTATTCTCTCTCTTTATTGGAAGAGATTCACCTATAAAGGCGCCGTGGCAGGTATTGTCACAGGCTTTGCGGTAGATGCCCTTTGGTATATGCTTTTATCCAAATCAACCAATCTTTATGAAATTATTCCGGGCTTTATTGCAAGCATGATAGCGGCAGTGGCAGTCTCGCTTATCGACAAGACTCCTTCGGAGGAGGTCTTGCAGGTGTTTGAAGCCGCGAAGGAAAAGACTGAACAATAACATGAAGAGTATAAGCAATAAATTATCTGTTATATGTGTGCTTGCAGCGGGGATAATGTGGGGCTGCATGGGCATACTTGTGAGAACAATGAACAAGGGTGGTTTTAATTCTCTGGAGGTGACCGCATTCCGCTCCTTTGTGACGGCTGCGGTCATGCTGACGGGAATACTTTTGTTCGACAGAAGATACTTAAAAATCAGGTTAAAGGATATTTGGTGCTTTATAGGTACGGGGATATTAAGCGTGGTTTTCTTTAATGTATGCTATTTTTCCTGTATGAATTATACAACTCTGTCCACGGCGGCGATACTTCTGTATACGGCGCCTTCCTTTGTTATTATAATGTCCTTTTTCCTATTTAAAGAGAGCTTTACGGCAAATAAGCTGGCGGCGCTTTTACTTGCTTTTATGGGCTGTATTTTGGTTTCGGGAGGTTTTGGCGAAGGAACAATCGGGATTTTAGGGCTGCTTACGGGGCTGGGAGCCGGCTTTGGGTATGCCTTGTATAGTATTTTTGGCAGATATGCGTTAGAGAGGGGATATTCAACCTATACCATAACCGCATACACCTTTCTTTTTGCGGCGGTAGGCTCGCTTCCTTTTATGAAGCCGGGGCATGTGGCTGTGTGCCTGCGTACGGCAGCCTCGGATATTCCTTTCGGGGTGTTTATGGTGTTTGTGACTACGGTGCTTGCGTATCTTCTATATACAAAGGGGCTGTCGGGGCTGGAGAACGGAAGAGCCTCTATCATAGCCTCCATAGAGCCCGTTATGGCTTCGGCAGTGGGAGCCGTCATATATAATGAAGGAATGGAGCCCGAGGGAGTAGCGGGAATGGCGATGATTCTTACATCCTGCGTGCTGGTCTCAAAAAAAGTAAAAAAATAGAAAAAAACACTTGCAATTTGATTTGCAGTTGTGTATACTACTAGGTGCTGTGGCATGATAGCTGTGAAGCGTGAGGTTGCTGCTTTTGAGCAATCAAGGGCAGGTTTTCCGTGGAGCGAATGTCAAGTTAGGAAACTGACGACAAGTCACT
>CAMNSZ010000025.1 GCA_946557105.1 uncultured Lachnospiraceae bacterium
GTTCGCGGAGCGAACGTCACTTGCTTATTACTTCTTCTTGTTTGCTACAGTTCGCTTTGGTCCCTTGCGTGTTCTAGCATTGGTCTTTGTCTTCTGACCACGAACGGGAAGACCCTTACGATGACGAATACCACGATAGCATCCAATCTCCTGAAGTCTCTTGATATTAAGGGCAACCTCTCTTCTCAAGTCACCTTCTACCATCACGCCAAGCTTGTCAATAGCTTCGCTAATCTTCTTAACCTCTTCATCGGTGATATCTCTTACTCTGGTATCGGGATTTACGCCAGCCTCTGCCAACAACTTGTTGGAAGTTGGTCTGCCGATTCCATAGATATAGGTTAAACCGATTTCAATTCGTTTTTCTCTAGGTAAGTCAACACCTGCGATACGAGCCATTTACGTTTCCTCCATTTTCTTACGCAGCTGCTCATGCAGCTATGCGTTGTGCTCCCACATTATATGGGAACTCACTTTGCGCATTACACGCATGCATACTTTCGGTCTGTTAATCGTACGCATATTAAGTTACTAATTGATTGGGGTTCTCACCCAACCGGACGCCAATCCGATTTTTCCGCAGTATCCGTATTCTGCCCCGACTTCCTATATTAAGCCGAACATGCACAATACAAACCACAGTATCAACAAGTAATCTCCCGTAAGCTCTATCCCGTTTATATGATAATCGACGTATATACGCCGGTTCAGCCGCACATAATAACCGGACAAGAACTCACATACCTGCCTCTAAGGCTTGCAGCCCAGAGCTTTTGCAGGCGGTGATTATCCCTGTCTCTGCTTATGCTTCGGATTTTCACAGATTACTCTGATACGTCCTTTTCTTTTAATAATTTTGCACTTTTCGCAAATTGGTTTTACTGATGATCTAACCTTCACGTTAAACCCTCCTTTCAAAAAAGACCGTTTTACATTATAGCATAGCGGATAATGATTTGCAAGCCATTTTTCTATTTATTTGCCGCTATTTTGTAACAATCATATTATAGCTGTATTGTTTTTCTTTTACGGGTTTTTTTAACGTTTGAAGTCCGGCAGTCACAATACAACATAGGGCAAGCGCCGCTACTCCTAAAATCCTAAAGGTAAATCTGGCGTGAAGCGCAGAGTGATGCTGCACCACGATAATCCATATAAACGGAATGCAAAATATAACTGCAAACGGCGCCATCCGCAAAATCGTTTCTTTTGCCGAGGTTCTGAAGGCAGCTAACAATACGGCGGCAAACGCCAATAACACCAAAACCGCCGCTACTGCATATAGCTCCGATTTGTATTCCTGCAAATTCAAAGAAATAACATAGAAGCCGCCGTTCATACGGGGTCTGCCCCCAATGGATTCCGTTCTGCCCAACACAGACCAGAGAGCATCCTTAATCGTTCCGGTATGTAATGTGACGTCGGCTATGAGCCACTTGCACGCCCACATTCCCGCATATCCCGTTCCCCAGCAGGTACAATAGCCTATAATTTTAAGAAAGCTTTGCTTTAAGGTGCATTTTCTTTCTATTAGAAAATAAGCGCACAGCGGAAAGCCTAATGTCACAATAGGATAAGTCAAAAAATCAAAATAAGAAGTAAAAATACCTATCAATAGAAATGCTTCGGGATATAACCTCTTCTTCTCCAGCCGCTCATGACAAGAAAGCATTACTAGAAGAGCCGACAGAGTGATACACCAACATACGGACATTGTCAGGGACGCCAATATCAATAAGGGCTTCATGAAGAAAAAGCCTATTACTGTTGCAATCCCCACTCCCGCCTGCTTTTTTTTAACGGAAATGATAATCACCGCCAATAATAGAAAAAGTTGAATCACCGCACCTATAACCACAATCTGTGACCATGAAAATACCAATAAAAGTGGCTTAAGATAGATAAGATATCCGTGCCAATAGCGCGAATATTCATGAAGATACATATTATCCGTAGTTTCTCCTTCGCAAAATGCTCTCAGAGACGCCTCTGGAGTCCAAAATTCCGGCTCCAAATCATTGTGATATATCCACATGGCATGCTCATAGACATTCCTGCCGCTTATTTTCTCAACGGCATTTTGTACCATTATAGCATCCGTATACGTTTCTTTATTCTTCCAGATATAATGGGAAAGTTCCCCGTCCGGAATTTCTTCCTCACTCTTTATCATGCTGTCAAGAGACTCCGCCACGTTTGACCTCATCGCATCGGTAGGAATACAAAACGCTAACACCAAAAGCAGCGTGCCCAAAGCCGCGCTGCCCAATAAAATAAGCGTCATTCTTAAAAGGTTATCTTTCGTACATACCCTCATGTTTACTTATCTCTCCAAATAATACGTCCTTTGCTCAAATCGTAAGGTGACAGCTCCAATGTTACTTTATCGCCGGGAAGAATACGGATAAAATTCTGGCGCAGCTTGCCGCTGATATGTGCGAGCACACGATGTCCGTTTTCCAGCTCTACCTGAAACATAGTGTTGGGGAGCTTTTCTACTACTGTTCCTTCGATTTCGATTACATCACTTTTAGACATACATTTCCTCCATACTTAAATCTTGTCTTTTTCATAATAATGTTTAATTTCATACTTAATTTCTTCATCGAGCGCGCTTTCCATGCCGCAAAGCCTCGAATATAGCCCGCTGCTTACCCTGCGCTTTACAAGCTGCACATGCTTTCTGCGCTTTTTCTTCGGCTTGTCAAGGGTCTTAAGCCTGCCGTCGCATAGCCGGACATACTCCCCCTCATCCGCCACAATAACATAGAGACGGGATTTGTCATGACCTGCCTTGGAGAAAGCAAAGCTTCCTACCAAAGAATCCTCGTTCATTCATTCAATCTCCCATATGAATCTTTCAAAACTTACATCTAATATAAGGTCAATATTTCCGGTTCGCCATCAGTCACCAGAATCGTATTCTCGTAATGAGCCGACCATGAGCCATCCTCCGACACAACGGTCCAATCGTCGTCCAGCCACTCCACATCTGCCCTTCCCATATTGATCATAGGCTCAACGGCAAGAGTCATTCCCGCCTGTAGCTTAAGCCCACGCCTTCGCTGGGCAAAATTTGGTATCTGAGGATCCTCATGCAGTCTTGTTCCGATACCGTGTCCTACCAGTTCCCTTACAATACCGTAGCCGTAAGGCTTTATTGAAGCATCTATGGCATTGGAAATATCATACAAATGATTCCCCGCTCTCGCCATGGTTATACCGTCAAAAAAACTCTGCTTTGTCCGCTCAATCAGCAGTCTTGCCTCCTCATTTATTTCACCCACGCCAAAGGTTCTTGCCATATCGGAATGATATCCCTTATAAATCAATCCTGCGTCTAAGCTGACTATATCGCCCTCCCGCAGAATATGGTCTTTCCGCGGAATACCATGAACCACCTCGTCATTTACCGACACGCAGACGGACGCCGGGTACCCGTTATAATTGAGGAAATTGGGAACTCCGCCATGACCGCGTATCAGCTTATCGCCAAGTACATTGATATCCCATGTGGACATCCCCGGCTTCACTGCCCTTTCCAGATTTTGAAACACATCGGCAAGAAGCCTGCAGGATTCACGCATCAGCTCAATTTCCCGCTGGGATTTGATTGTTACTGCCATCTTTGTTTACTTCCTTTCATACCGCGACGCCGCACGGTCCGTTCCGTAAGCCTCATACTAAAAGACTTACGCATATTTACTCCAATATAGACACGATTGCGGCAAACACGTCCTTCATGTCGACGGTTCCGTCCACGGTCCTAAGCACGCCCTTTTTCGTATAAAAATCAATCAGGGGCTGGGTCTGCTCATGATATACCTTAAGACGGTTCTCTACCGTCTCCGGCTTATCGTCGTCACGAAGCACAAGCTCCTGACCGCAATTATCGCAAACACCTTCCTTCTTAGGGGGGATATGCTCAATATGGTAGGTTGCGCCGCAGGAAAGGCATGCGCGTCTGCCGGACATTCTTTTTATAATATTGGCATCGGGAACATCCACGTTTATTGCATAATCAATGGCATCCCCCAGCTCGGAAAGGGCCTTATCCAAAACCTCTGCCTGCGGAATGGTTCTTGGAAAACCATCCAAAACATATCCGTTTGCACAATCTTCCTTAGCCACTCTGTCCAAAAGTATTTTAACCGTCAGCTCATCAGGAACCAACTGACCTTTATCCATGTATTTCTTTGCTTCCATTCCCAGCTCGGTGCCGTTTTTAATGTTTGCACGGAAAATATCTCCTGTAGAAATGTGAGGGATAGCATACTTTTCTGCAATCATCTTCGCCTGCGTTCCTTTTCCCGCACCCGGTGCACCTAACATTATTATTTTCATAATCTCCGTCCTTACCTTTCTTTCAATCGCCATAAGAATAACCTGTTACTAACTAATGAATACTGCTAATATTTATATTTTAACGCAACTATTCGGAGCCCATTCGCAAAACTGCCTCTGTGAGACTGTCCTTTTGCTCATGAAGGGCTTATAACCATATAGATTTATAAAAATTTTGTATCAATCCGCATGGCTCTGAATAGTTACATTTTAACGTTTTTGAAAATATTTTGCAATATTAAAAACAATTATATCCGAATGACTTTCATCATCCGGATATAATTGATTCATATGATTAGTCTTCTAAGAAGCCCTTATAATTACGAACTAACATCTGAGACTCAATCTGCTTCACTGACTCCAGTACAACACCAACGATAATGATAAGGCTCGTGCCGCCAAAGGACACGTTCGCCCCAAATACACCGTTAAAGATGAATGGAATAACCGAAACTATTGTCAAACCAATTGCCCCGATGAATATAATATAATTTAAAGCCTTATTTAGATAATCACTGGTAGGCTTACCGGGTCTGATGCCCGGAATAAAGCCGCCCTGCTTCTTCATATTGTCTGCTATCATAAGCGGATTAAAGGTAATAGAGGTATAGAAATAAGCAAAAAATACAATCAATACAATATATACCAATAACCCGATAGAATAAATAGGCTGACTGACTCTACACCAGTTATCGGAGCTAAGTCCTTTTAATATTTCTCCCCATACGCCTGTTCCCTGATAATTCAAAAACGAGCAAACCAAAATCGGCAGCTGCATAATGGACTGTGCAAAAATCACAGGGATAACACCGGAGGTATTGACCTTAAGAGGAATGTTGGAGGTCTGTCCGCCAACCATCTTTCTGCCTTGCACCTTCTTGGCATACTGCACCGGAATTTTGCGGATAGCGCTGTCCAAAATAACCACCATCACTACCATTGCCAAAATAATGGCAAAAATAATTAACGCCGCCAATATTGCCGTAGCATAAGGCTTACCAAAGACAAACATATCGAAAAGATTTGATAAATCCTCCGGCAGCCTCGAAATAATGTTAATTACAAGCACTATAGAAATACCGTTTCCGATACCCTTCTCCGTAATTCTTTCGCCCACCCACATTAGGAATGCACTACCCGCTGTAAGCGCTGCCACTGCGGTAATAACGCTAAGCGCATTAAACTCCACCAAATATCCCTGTCTGCCAAAGCCCACAGCCATAGCTGTAGCCTGAACCAGAGCAAGTATGACTGTCACATATCTTGTGATTGCAACAATCTTTTTTCTGCCGTCTTCACCATCCCTTTGCATCTCTTCCAGCTTGGGAATTGCTATAGTGAGAAGCTGCATAATAATGGAAGACGTAATATAAGGATTAATACCCAATGCTAAAATCGCCATACTCGTAAAGGAGCCGCCGGTAATAGCATCAAAGAAACTGAACGCACCGCTTGTATGATCCTGAAACCACTGAGCAAACAATTCACGGTTTACGCCCGGCGTAGGCAGCTGCGACCCTATACGGATCACAACCAGCATTGCCAGTGTAAAAAGAAGTTTACTTCTTATTTCCTTTATTTTGAATGCGTTTTTCAGTGTTGTAAGCATTACATCACCTCTGCTGTTCCACCAAGCGCCTCAATTTTTTCCTTTGCAGACGCACTGAACGCATCCGCCTTCACATTAAGCTTCTTGGTAAATTCTCCGTTTCCGAGTATCTTCACGCCATCTCTGGGATTCTTTATGATACCTGCTTCTATTAATGTATTTACGTCTACGGTTGTGCCGTTCTCAAAACGCTCCAGAGTACTGATATTGATCGCAACGATTTCCTTTGTATTTCTGTTCGTAAAGCCTCTCTTGGGAATACGTCTGTACAAAGGCATCTGTCCGCCCTCAAAGCCGGGCCTGGGAGCTCCTGAACGAGCCTTCTGACCCTTGTGACCCTTACCTGCGGTCTTGCCGTTACCTGAACCGTGTCCGCGCCCTCTTCTAAAATTACTGCTATGCTTAGAACCTTCTGCGGGTCTTAAATTGGATAATTCCATTTCTAACACCTCCTTATCTATTTATACTTCTTCTACTTTAATTAAGTGGCCAATCTGACGAATCTGTCCTCTTGTAGCTTCATTATCAGGAAGTATTATGGACTTGCCGATTTTACGAAGGCCCATTGATTCAACAGTTGCTCTGTTCTTCGGTACAGCACCTATGGTGGACTTAACCAAAGTTATCTTTAACTTTTTCTCTGCCATTGTCGTTCTCCTTTCCTGCCAACTAACCTTAAGCCAAAACCTCTTCTACAGACTTGCCGCGGTTCTTTGCCACTTCTTCGGGAGCCTTAAGCTGGCTTAAGCCGGTTATAGTTGCAAGAACAACGTTCTGCTTATTATTAGAACCCAAAGACTTTGTACGAATATTCTTAATACCTGCAAGCTCGCATACCACGCGGGCAGGACCTCCGGCGATGATACCCGTACCTTCGGGAGCTCTCTTTAAAAGAACGTTTGCAGAACCATATTTGCCGATAAAGTCATGAGTAATGGAGCTGTTCTCATCTAAAGCAATCTTTATAATATGCTTTACGGCGTCTTCCTTACCCTTACGGATAGCTTCGGGAATTTCAACCGCCTTGCCAAGTCCTGCGCCCACATGACCATTGCCGTCGCCGACTACTACCAAAGCGGTAAAGCGCATATTACGACCACCCTTAACGGTTTTGGTTACACGCTTGATGGTAACAACCTTATCCGTTAATTCTAACTGGCTTGCATCTATGATTGTATGTTTCATGGTGTATTCCTCTTCCTTTCCTAGAATTCCAAGCCAGCTTCTCTGGCTGCGTCAGCTAACGCTGCTATCTTGCCCTGGTATATAAAGCCGCCTCTGTCAAAAACAACTTCCTTGATACCCTTTTCCACTGCTCTCTTAGCAATGACTGTGCCTAAATATGCTGCTGCATCAACGTTATTGGTCTTATCAAGCTCTGCTTTAATCTCTTTTTCAAGAGTGGAAGCAGCCACTAAAGTATTCCCAACTGTATCGTCGATAATTTGAGCATACATATGATTATTGCTTCTGAACACTGCAAGACGAGGTCTTTCGGCAGTGCCGCTGAAACGGTTACGAATTTTCATGTGCTTCTTAACACGAACTTTTTGTCTTGATTCCTTGCTAACCATCTTCATACTCTCCTTATCTATTATTTCTTACCAGTCTTACCAACTTTACGTCTGATTGTTTCATCAGCATACTTGATACCCTTACCCTTGTAAGGCTCAGGTCTTCTCTTGTCTCTGATTTCAGCTGCGAATTGGCCAACCTTTTCTTTGTCAATACCCTTTACAATGATTACGTTCTGTCCTTCAACAACAGTCTCGATACCCTCAGGGTCTTCCATTTCAACCGGATGGGAGTAACCCAGACTCAACGTCAGCTTTTTGCCCGCCTTCGCTGCTCTGTAGCCCACACCGTTTACCTCAAGCTTCTTCTGATAGCCTTCGGTAACGCCTACAACCATATTGTTAATTAAGGTTCTTGTTAAGCCGTGAAGAGATTTCATCTTCTTTAAGTCGTTAGGTCTGCTTACTACTGCTTCCGCACCCTCAACCTTGATTTCCATTTCCGCCGGTAATACTCTCTCCAGAGTTCCCTTAGGACCCTTAACGGTCACTTTGTTATTTTCTGCAACTTCTACAGTAACGCCTGCAGGAATCGCGATTGGCATTCTTCCTATACGTGACATGCCCGTACCTCCTATATTTTGTTAACACTAATTGTTACCTATACATAACATATTTGAAAATCATATGCAGCCATGCCGCTTCCATCTCCCTCGCTGCCTGCCGCATAAAATCAAAAGCTTCGCTTTCGCTTGATTTTATTGCCTACCAAACAAATGCAAGAACCTCGCCGCCTACCTGCAGCTCTCTGGCCTTCTTATCGGTTATAACACCCTGATTGGTGGAAATAATGGCAATGCCAAGACCGCCTAATACCTTGGGCAGCTCTTCCTTGCCGGCATACACGCGAAGACCCGGCTTTGAAATTCTCTTAATACCGGAAATAATCTTTTCGTTCTTATCCGCACCGTATTTTAAAGTGATGTGGATAGTCTTAAAGCTGCCGTCTTCAATAATATCATATTTCTTAATATAGCCCTCTTCCAAAAGGATCTCAGCGATTGATAATTTCATTTTGGAAGCAGGAACATCAACTGTATCATGCTTTGCAGTATTTGCATTACGGATTCTCGTAAGCATATCTGCGATAGGATCGCTCATTGTCATGTTGTGACTTCCTCCTTATAATCCTTGACTTATTAAGCTCTCACGAGCCTAGTAGTTTCATAAACACAAAAAACCGTACCGGAAGAATCACTATGCGATAAAGCTGACATAAGATTCTTCTCGGCTTTACATAGAACTTCTCAGGCGGCGTACCATGACGCCTTAAAAGCTCTTAAAGCTTATTTTACCAGCTTGCCTTCTTTACTCCGGGAATCTGACCCTTGTATGCTAACTCACGGAAGCAAACTCTGCAAATTCCGTATTTTCTTAAATAAGCATGTGGACGACCACAAATTTTGCAGCGTGTGTAAGCCTGAGTAGAAAACTTAGGTTTGCGCTGCTGTTTATTTTTCATTGATGTCTTAGCCATCAGAATTTACCTCCTTCTTATTTAGCGAACGGCATGTTGAATAATGTCAATAATTCACGTGCTTCCTCGTCGGTTTTTGCTGTGGTTACGAAAATGATGTCCATACCTCTGGTCTTATCAATCTTATCATACTCAATCTCAGGGAAGATAAACTGCTCCTTTATACCCAGCGCATAATTGCCTCTTCCGTCGAATGCATTGGCATTCACACCTCTAAAGTCACGTACACGGGGTAACGCCAGATTCACCAAACGGTCAAGAAACTCATACATCTTCTCGCCGCGCAGGGTTGTCTTACAGCCGATAGCCATTCCTTCACGAATCTTAAAATTAGCTACGGAGTTCTTTGCCTTAGTGAGGACTGCCTTCTGTCCGGCAATAATCTCCATATCGTGTACAGCATTCTCAAGCGCCTTAGCGTTGTCCTTTGCTTCACCAACGCCCATATTGATAACGATTTTGTTAAGCTTGGGAACTTCCATGGCATTTTTATATCCAAACTTTTTTGTCATTGCTGCTACAATTTCATTATTGTACAAATCTTTCAATCTGCTCACGTTATTTTCCTCCTTCCTATTGATTAGTCAATTACTTCACCTGTTGACTTTGCAAAACGTACCTTCTTGTCGCCTTCCATTCTAAAGCCGACTCTTGTTGCCTTACCCTTAAAGACAAGCATAACGTTTGAAATATCAATAGGAGCTTCCTTCTGTACAATCCCGCCGTTGGGGTTTGTCTGGGAAGGCTTTGTGTGCTTGGTAATCATGTTGACGCCCTCAACAAGAATCCTGCCCTTCTTACTATCCACAGAAATAACCTTGCCCTCTGTGTTGGCATCTTTACCGGCAATCACCTTCACGGTATCGCCCTTCTTAATTTTCATTGTTGACATATGGCACCTCCTTACAATACTTCAGGAGCCAAGGAAACAATTTTCATAAACTGTTTTTCACGAAGCTCTCTTGCTACCGGTCCAAAGATACGAGTTCCTCTGGGGGTTTTGTCATCCTTGATAATAACGGCAGCATTCTCGTCAAATTTAATATAAGAACCATCCTTGCGGCGCGCACCCTTTACGGAACGGACAACTACTGCCTTAACAACATCGCCCTTCTTTACAACGCCGCCTGGTGTTGCATCTTTAACGGAAGCAACAATCACATCGCCAATCTGTGCATATCTTCTTGTAGAGCCGCCCATAACCCGAATGCAAAGCAATTCCTTAGCTCCGGTATTATCAGCGACCTTCAGTCTGCTTTCCTGCTGAACCATGATTTTCCTCCTATTTATTTAACCTTTTCTACGATTTCCACAAGTCTCCATCTCTTGTCCTTAGAGAGAGGTCTTGTCTCCATAACCTTAACGGTATCGCCGATGTTGCACTCGTTGTTCTCATCATGAGCCTTCAACTTATAAGTACTCTTAACAACCTTCTTATAAAGAGGATGCTTAACATGTTCTTCAATTGCAACAACTATTGTTTTATCCATCTTATTGCTGACAACCTTGCCAGTACGCACTTTTCTTAAATTTCTTTCCACGGTTGATTCTCCTTTCTCCGCACCGGGCGATTACGCTCTTGCCTTCTCAGTGATAACTGTCTGAATACGTGCAATATTTCTTCTTACTTCCTTGATTCTTGCAGTATTATCCAACTGATTGGTTGCGTTCTGGAATCTCAAATTGAAAAGTTCTTTTTTTGCAGCAACCAACTCCTGCGCCAGCTCTGCATCGGATTTGGTCTTTAATTCTTCTACAAACTTACTTGATTTCATTATGATACACCGCCTTCCAAATCTGCCTTAGAAACGATTTTGCATTTACAAGGAAGCTTATGCATAGCAAGACGTAATGCTTCACGAGCTGCCTCTTCGGAAACTCCTGCAATCTCAAACATTACACGTCCGGGCTTAACAACTGCTACCCAATACTCCAAGGTACCCTTACCGGAACCCATACGGGTCTCAGCAGGCTTTGCTGTTACAGGTTTATCCGGGAAAATTTTAATCCAAACTTTACCGGTACGTTTTGTATAACGGGTAAGTGCAATACGAGCCGCCTCAATCTGATTTGACTTAATCCAGCAGGGCTCGGTAGCAACCAGACCGAATTCACCATAGGTAAGGGTATTTCCTCTTGTTGCTTTACCCGCCATGGAACCACGGAACTGTTTACGACGCTTTACTCTTTTAGGCATTAACATTATTTATCGCTCCCTTCCATTTGGTCTCCTTTTGTAGGAAGTATTTCGCCTTTATAAATCCAAACTTTAACTCCAACCTTACCGTATGTGGTATTTGCTTCCGCAAAACCATAATCAATATCCGCTCTCAAGGTCTGCAGGGGAATGGTTCCCTCGCTGTAGAACTCTGTACGAGCCATATCGGCGCCGCCCAGACGCCCGGAACATGCGGCCTTAATACCAAGCGCGCCTGCCTTCATGGTTCTTCCCATGCAGGATTTCATGGCACGTCTGAAGGATACACGGTTCTCCAGCTGAAGAGCAATGTTCTCCGCTACAAGCTGTGCATCTTTGTCAGGCTTCTTAATCTCTTTAATATCCACAAGAATCTTCTTGTCGGTCAGCTTAGAAAGCTCCTTCTTGGTTACTTCTATTTCAGCGCCTCCCTTACCGATGACAACACCGGGCTTCGCGGTATATATAATAACCTTTACCCTGTCGGATGCTCTCTCAATTTCAATTTTTGCAACGCCTGCGCTGTATAATTTCTTTTTCAGGTATTTTCTGATGTTAAAGTCTTCAATAAGATATTCTGCGAACTCGCCATCAGCATACCATTTGGAATCCCAATCTTTAATTACACCGACTCTTAAGCCGTGAGGATTAACTTTCTGTCCCATATGATTTAATTAGCTCCTTTCCCTACTTCTTCTCATCAAGCACAACGGTAATATGGCTCATTCTCTTCTCGATTCTGTAAGCCCTTCCCTGCGCTCTCGGTTTAACACGCTTCATTGTAGGTCCTTTGTTTGCATAGCACTCTGCAACATAAAGGTTCTCGGTATTCATTCCGCTATTATTCTCGGCATTTGCAATAGCCGACTCAAGCAGCTTCTTGATAATGCCTGAAGCATATCTGGGATTGTAATCCAGAATAGCCAAAGCAGTCTGCACATCCTTGCCCCTGATAGCATCTAATACGAAACAAGCTTTTTGAACAGACACTCTGGCATAAGACAATTTAGCCGAAGGTCTTGTATCCTTCTGCGCGTTTCTTTCTCTCTTAATTTGGGATCTATGTCCTTTAGCCATAGATAATGTCCTCCTTTCAACTGTGTTGACAATGCACATGTCAAATACCTCTTAAGACAATATATCCATCCGCCTCGTCAACCAACGCATCTGCTACAACAATATTTTGCAGGCAGACGCCGGGGAAGAATGCAAAATGCATTCCTCCTGCAATTCCCTCCCGGGTAATTGTGCGTTATCGTTATCTGAAATTTATCTGACCTTCGATTTCTTCTCGTCCTTGCCGTGTCCAGCGGACACGGCCTGTCACTAA
>CAMNSZ010000026.1 GCA_946557105.1 uncultured Lachnospiraceae bacterium
CTCGCAGCGACGCTCGGAGAGGACCCTCGCTCACGGGCTTTCGCCCTATGTTAGGTCTGCCTCTCGCAGCGACGCTCGGAGAGGACCCTCGCTCACGGGCTTTCGCCCTATGTTAGGCAGCAGATGTATAGGGGCTTACATGCAAGCATGACGCCCCTATACATCTGCTGCCTAACGCACTGCTCAATGCTTTCGTGGACATTATACCATATTATTGGGGGTTAGGGTAATAAAATTTTCTGACCTATTTTAATGTCATCGGGATTGATGATTTGGTTTAGGTTACAGATTTCTTTTACCTTGTCTTCACTGCCATAATTTTTGAGGCTGATTCCTATCAAGGTATCTCCTCGCTGTATGGTATAGGATACCGGCTGTGGTTCCGGTTCTGGGGTCGTCTCAGGCGGCTCAGTGACGTCTGGTGTTGGCTCGGGCGTTGGTTCTATCGTCGGAGACGGTTCGGGAGTAGAGGCAGGCGTATTTTCCGGCGCCGTAGTTACAGAAGGATTTTGCTGTATAGGCGTTTGGTCGGTAATATTCGGCTGCGGAATTTCCGAGGAAGGCTGCTGTGCCGGTAAAGTTGCCGTCTGATTTTCCTTTTCTAAGGCATTTGTAAGCTTGTCCTCCGTTGCCAGAATATCCGTCTGCATATTCTGATTCACTACTTCCATCGAATCGGGTAATTTTTGTTCCGTCATCTGATCTATAAGTTGCCTGGCTGCCACCTGTATATTTTTTACGCTTCCATCCGTACTCAACAGAGCCAGACCCAACACGCAAAGCAGGGCAAAAGTCGCCACAATAGACACCTTCAATCGCTGAACACTCGGAGTTGCCGTCTGCTCTGCTCCCCTCCTCTGCTGCCTTGCACGATTTTCTCTAAGACGGCTCCGTTCCGAAGCGTTTCTTATGCCGGCAGGCTTCCTCGTTTCGGAGATCTCTCCCCTAGACTGCCTTGCTGCAGAAAATTCCGCCGCTTTTCTCTCCTCCCGCCTTCTTTGAACCGCTTCATACTTTTCCTGATTGACAACCTCCGGTTGTATTTCTTCCTTCCGAATTTCCAACATATATGCAAGCATACTGTCATTTTTTTCATAGAATTGCGCATATCCTGTTATGTACCTGCAAATTTCCTGCTCACAGACATGAAAGCCTTCCACCATCTCACCGTTCAGCAAACGATAACCAAGAAATTCATATTCCGAAAAATAATGCTTCCTCAACCGCTCTATCTCTTGCTGCTGCGCCTGAGATAAGTGCTTGGTTTCTCTCTGCAAAAAATCCAGCTTTGCCGCTCCATAGAAAAATAAGTAAGATACTCCGGCCTCTTCCTTACGCACACCATAAAGCGCAACTGCCATCTCCTTATTCTGTGCCAAATGATTCAGTTGCTTAATATAGGAAACAACATAATCCTCCACATAAATTTTACAACCGCTGTCCGATTCTCCGATTTGTGTAATATTTCTTGGTAATTCCATATAAAAACACCTCCCATGCCGTTTCTATCAATAATAGCATTGGCTTGAGAGGTATTTTATCAATCTTTGTCGCGGTAATCATAAAAATGCTCGACAATGTTTGCAATATCTACAATAAATAATTATTCAAAACGATATACTGTCACAGAGTCATATTCCGTACTTTTACCAAATATACAAGAAGGGAAGGCGGACTGATGTACTGAATCAGGATAATACTGAGTCTCCAGACACAACCCATGTCGCTTTCCATAGCATACGCCACCCTTACCCGTCTGAGGCGCAATATTGTTCCCCGCATAGAACTGTACTCCCGGTAAATTGGTATATGCCCTCATTACTCTGCCGCTTTTAGGCGATTTCACTACAGCAAATTCTTTTACCTCACCGTTCCAGCCATCGATTACCCAGTTATGGTCATAGCCGCCAGTAAATTTTAACTGCTGAAAATCTTCGTTTATTTCCCTGCCGATTACCTTTGAATCAGTAAAATCCATCGGAGTTCCCTTAACAGGAGCTATTTCCCCGGTAGGAATTGCCCCTGCCACAACAGGCGTATAACAGGATGCTTTTAACTGCAGCTCATGAGCTTCAATGCTGCCGCTGTCATGTCCATCCAAATTAAAATAAGTATGATTGGTAAAATTCAAAATAGTTTTTTTATCGCTGCTGCCGTGATAATGCAGTGTCAATGCATTGTCTTCACTAATAGAATAAGTTACCTGTACGCTCTTATTGCCGGGGAAGCCCATATTACCGTCACTGTCCTCCAACAAAAAAGTAACGCTATTGTCAGTTGTTTTGGCCGTCCACAGCTGTTTATGATATCCCTTCTCAAAATGACTGTGAAGATTATTTGGTCCGTCATTTACGTCCAGCCGGTAACTCTCACCCTCCGCCTCAAATTCCGCGCCGCCCACACGATTTGCGCTGGGACCGATAACCGCCCCGAAAAAGCTTGGATTCTTATAGTAATCCTCCGCCTTGTCAAAGCCCAAAACCACATCAGCAACGTTTCCCGCCTTGTCCGGTACTAAAAGCTTCACGATAATCGCTCCCAAATTAGTAAGAACCGCCTGCATTCCTCTACTGTTTTTTAAGGTATATAGCATAACCTCCTGCCCGTCCGGACTCTTTCCAAACACACTTTTTTCAACTGCCATTTTCCTTCTCCTTTTTATTAAATTTAGCACATTTATGTGCATTTCCTATAATTCAACCCTGCCCTCCAAAGCACGCAACAACGTCACTTCATCAATATATTCCAAGTCCCCGCCTACAGGCACGCCGCTGGCAATTCTTGTTACACGGATGCCCGTAGGCTTAATCAGCTTGCTTATGTACATTGCGGTGGTTTCACCCTCAAGGCTGGAATTTGTAGCAATGATGACCTCTTCTACATCCTCCTGCAGACGCTCCATCAGCTCCTTCAGCTTAATATCACCGGGACCTATGCCCAACATAGGGGATATTGCACCGTGGAGTACATGATAAATTCCCTCATATCTTCCCGTCTTCTCATATGCTGCCAAATCTCTGGTATTCTCCACTACCATAATCAATTTATGATTACGTTTGGCATTTGCACACACCGGACATATCTCCTTATCGGTCAGAGTATAGCACTCTTTGCAATAGCGCACGTTTGCTTTGGCTTCTATCATAACGTTTGCCAGACGATTCACCTTTTCCTGAGACATATTAATCAAATGAAACGCCAGACGCTGCGCCGATTTACTGCCAATCCCCGGCAGAGCGGAAAGCTCCTCTATTAACTTATTGATATGTCCGCTATACAGATCCATTAGAAGGGAAATCCTCCTCCAAACCCGCCGGTCATTTTACCCATCAACTCTGCGCTTGCCTCCTCAGCCTTACGAAGCGCCTCATTAGTTGCCGCAACAATGAGATCCTGCAGCATTTCAACATCCTCAGGATCCACAACCTCCTCCGAAAGCTTTACACATACTACTTCCTTCTTACCGTTAACGGTTACAGACACAGCGCCGCCGCCGGCAGCCGCCGTAAACTCCTTTGTTTCTAATTCTTTCTGCCCTTCCTCCATCTGACGCTGCATCCTCTGCGCCTGCTTCATCAAATTACTCATGTTTCCGGGCATTGCGCCGCCGGGAAAGCCTCCTCGTTTTGCCATTTTCAAATCCTCCGATTAATATAGTCATAAAAATGCGGCCGGCATTTTGCCGAACCCGCCCTAATTGATTCTAACACCTTGCACCGTATCACCGCAAGAAAAAAATACCTGACTATTCCTCTTCTTCAATCTCCATATGAATCACCTGAGACAGGTCCACATAATTGTTTTCAAATTCATTTCTGTTATTCACAGCTTGAATATTTACCTCTATTTCCTTACCGGAAAAATCAGATAATAAAAGCTCCAGCTGCTCTTTATTTGCAGCATGCTGCAGAAAATAATCCGACGCAAGTCCATCCTCTAATACCAGCATTAATTTGTTATCTCCGCCGAGGCTTAACTTTGCGCTCTTTAAATACATCTTCATTGGGTTTTCGGTACTTCCTGCGATAGAAGTCCAATTTGCAACAATCTTCTTCACATCCTCGGGTATGGCCTTGGGAAGCTCCGGTTTTGTCCTGCCTGCCGACACTGCCTGTGCCCCTTCTACGCCTTGACTCCCTCTCTCCGCTGCCAGTGCTACGCCGTTTTCTACCTTATCCTCCATCTGACGTATTCTGTCTAAAAGCGCCTCCTTGCTTGTCTCCATATTCGGTTTGCATAATTTTATCAACGCTATCTCAACCAAAATACGCTTTTGGGAAGCATAGCGAATCTGACCTGACAATTCCGAAAAAATACGAATATAACGGATAATACGGTCTGTTTCCACCATGCCTGCCTCTTCCTTCAAACGGTTCAAATTATCCGTAGACATATCGATTACATCTTCTAAATTGTCCGAAGACTTAACCAGTAAAAGATTTCTCAGATACCATGTGAAATCCGTCACGAACTGGGTCAGCTCTCTTCCCTGCATGACAATCTCCTCCAAAAGCTCTATGCATCCCAGTACGTTGCGTTCCAGAACATAACGTAGAAGACTGCTGAACACACCCGTATCCACTGCTCCCAGCACGTCCAGCACTTTGTCATAAGTCAGCTCCTTTCCCAGATGAAAGGCAATACACTGATCCAGAAGACTTAATGCATCTCGCATGGAACCGTCGGCAAGCTTCGCTATATAGCGCAAAGCCTTGTCTTCCACTTTAACATTTTCCGCTTCAATCAAGGTCTTCATACGTGTTGTAATAGTGTCTATGGAAATGCGCTTGAAATCATATCTCTGGCATCTGGATAAAATGGTAATGGGCAGCTTGTGTACCTCGGTAGTAGCAAGAATAAAAATCACATACCCCGGCGGCTCCTCTAAGGTCTTCAACAAGGCATTAAATGCGCCTATGGACAGCATATGCACCTCGTCAATAATATAAACCTTATATTTCCCCTCGGCCGGAGAGTAGGAGACCTCATCCACAATCTCCCTTATATTATCTACACCGTTATTGGACGCTGCATCAATCTCTATCACATTCATGCTTGCCCCTGCCGCAATCGCCCTGCAAATACGACAGGCCCCACAGGGGCCGTCCTCTGTGGGGTTCTCACAATTCACTGTCTTGGCAAGTATTTTAGCCACAGTAGTCTTCCCGGTTCCTCTGGTTCCGGTAAAAAGATACGCATGCCCGATTCGGTTCGCCTTTATCTGATTCTTAAGTGTCGTTACAATATGATCCTGCCCCTTTACATCTGCAAAAGTATCCGGACGGAACTTTCGGTATAGCGCCATATATGACATAACATGTCTCCATTTCAAAACAATTAATTTAATCGCCGAAGCTGATTCCCAAAAGCTTAGCCTCCTGTACGATTGAGGCGTCAGGCGCTATTGTTTTAAGCTTTCCTGCAACATCCTCCAACGGAACACGGACAATTTCCCTGTTCTTATAGCCCACCATAAAGCCATACTGCCCCTCTAAAATCAGCTTGCCCGCCTCCGAACCCAGACGGCTCGCAAACACACGGTCATAAGGGCAGGGACTGCCTCCGCGCTGGGTATGGCCCGGAACTGTTACACGCACTTCTCTGCCGGTCTTTTCCTGAATAGCTGCCGCCACCTCGTAGGAAACGGACGGATAGGGATACTTTTTCATTTTTTCCTTGTATTCTTTTTTGGAAAGCTTCGCATCCGCCTTGGAAATAGCTCCCTCCGCCACTGCGATAATTGTAAAGCGGCAGCCATCCTTATCGCGTTCCTCAATCTTATCTACAACCTTGTCAATATCGTAAGGAATCTCGGGTATAAGTATAATATCGGCTCCGCCTGCCATGCCGGCGTTCAAAGTGAGCCAGCCTACCTTATGCCCCATAACTTCCACAATAAATACACGCCCATGAGACGCCGCCGTAGTGTGAATACAATCGATAGCGTCCGTCGCTATGTCCACCGCACTCTGGAAGCCGAAGGTCATGTCGGTTCCCCACAAATCATTGTCAATCGTCTTTGGCAGAGTTACAACATTCAAGCCCTCCTCCCTCAGAAGATTAGCGGTCTTATGAGTTCCGTTGCCTCCCAAAATCACCAGACAGTCAAGCTGAAGCTTATAGTAGTTCTGCTTCATAGCCTCCACCTTATCAAGTCCGTTCTCATCCGGATCCTTTATGGTTTTAAAAGGGGTGCGGGAGGTACCCAGAATAGTGCCGCCCTTTGTCAGAATGCCCGAAAAATCCTTTCCTGTCAGCATACGGAAGTTACTGTATATCAGACCTCTGTAGCCGTCCAGAAAACCATAGATTTCCACGTTCTCTTTGCTGTTGGCGAGGGTTTTTACCACACCCCGCATTGCCGCGTTCAGCGCCTGACAATCTCCGCCGCTGGTCAACATACCGATTCTTTTCATGTATTCCTCCATTCCGCTGCCTCAAGGTCAGCATTTTATATATTATACAGGTAAAAAACTATATAAATGACCGCCTTGCGGTCGCTTGATTTCCTTCCTTGACATGCTCAAAAAACATTTCGCTTCGCGAAATCCGCGCTTCGCGCTCTTCGTTTT